>NZ_WHLZ01000001.1:0-989884 GCF_046532895.1 Rickettsia koreansis
ATCTATAGGATTTGCTACTTTAGTATTTAAATATTCGAGTTTATCAAGTAATTTTTTACTATAAACACAAATTGCAAACTTTTCTTTCCAAGAGCCTTATATCTTCCATAAAAGTTATTTCTTATTTCATTATTAATTTGTGGGCTATTAATTAAAAAATTAGGCATTGCCTAGAAAAAGTTGATAATTTGAAAAGTTTACGTCATGGCCACGCTCTTTGCAGTTGCTTAGCTCATGACGATATCAACCGTTTCGAGGAAATGCCAAAAATTGCAGTAATAAATAGCTGCAGATTAGGTTCTGTGAAGGAAAATTAAATTAATCTATTTTTGCTATTTTTTGCTGTAAATCATAAGACTTTTTTGAAATAGGAACAACTATTACTGCAAAAATCTTATTAATGTTCGCTAAAAAATATCTGAAAATATAAATAATTTAATTTTCCTTCACAGAACCTAAAGATTATAGTTATATTATTTTAAATATTAATCCTAAAGTCAAAATATAACTATGTCAAACCGTAATAGTTTAGAAGTACAAGAGTACGCACAAGCTAGCTCCTTAAATAATACTAATCTAACTGCATCACAGGGTGAGTTAATACTAACTGTTGCAAATTTATTGTTCAAAGAGTCAAATATTAATAATAATCAGAATATATAAAGAGATAATAATATATCTTATGAGAATAATATTAATAATATTACCGACTTTGAAAATCAGGATACAAGTTGTGGTATATGTAAATGTCTTGGAGCGATAGCTACTGTTTGCTGCAATGTGTATGTATTTTTATTTGAATAAACACCAAATTTTACACTAAAAAAATATGAGCAAGGCTTAAGAAAGTTAGGAAACCTAGAGCATCGGTTATGGTTGTTAGAAATACACCGGAGCCTGTAGCGGGGTCTATATCAAAATAATGCAGTATTATAGGAATAGCAGAGCCGAATAATCCGGCTACTAAAAAATTTAAAATAACTGCAATAGCAAAAATAACGCTAAGATTTAAGTCAAGCAACATCACAAAGCTAAGTCCTGCTCCGATAATTGCCAGTACAAAACCGTTAAAAGCCGATACGGCTATTTCTTTTAATATAACTTTATTGACATTATTATAATGAATATCTTTATTAGCAAGGGCTCTAACCGTAACGGTCATAGCTTGTGTTCCGGCATTTCCGCCCATTGAAGCTACAATAGGCATAGTGGCTGCAAGCGTTACAAGTTTTGCAATAGTATCGTTAAAATGGTTAATGATAAGTGAGGTTATGCAGGCAGTGATTAGATTAACAAAGAGCCAAGGAAAACGATGTTTAACGGTATAAAATACATTGAAGAAAGTATCTTGAGTGTGTACCCCGCTTAATGATAATATATCTTTGCCGGCTTGTTCTTCTATAATATAAATTATATTATCGATTGATACGCTACCTACTAACTTACCGCTTTTATTTACTACCGGTACAATAGTTAAAGCATATTGTCTAAAAATGAAGCTTAGTTCATTTAAGTCGGTAAAAGCATCTGCAAGCTTAAAATCTTTGCTCATCAAATCTTTTATCAATTCATTTTTTTTGCCTTTAATTAGCGTGCTAAGAGAAATAATACCGATAGGGCGTAATTTATTATCCGTAACGATTGCCGCATAAAAGTCATTCTTTACGTTCTTGATAAAATTTAATGATTCCTCGACCGTCCATCCTTCTTGAAGATTAATAAAATCGCGCTCAATTACCCTACCTACCGTATTTTCGGGATATGTACAACCTACGGTAATTTGGTGTTTTTTTTCTTTAGTGAGATTACTTAGGATAAGGTCTTTTATATCATCGTCTAGATCGATTACTACTTCAATAGCATCTTCTATAACTAGCTTATTGATTAATTCTGCAGATTTTTTTATGCCTAAAGTTTCTATTATTAAAGGTTTACTATAAGCATTTAATGATACTAACGTTTCAGGCTTAATTTCATCCTGTAATAAAGGAATAATTATTTTATATGTTTTATTGTTAAGATTATCTAAGAAATCTGCTAAATCGGCATAATGAAGCTTGGCCAGCCTGCTTGCAGCAGCATCATAATTGTGATCTTCGATCAGATCGTTAATTTGATCAAAAATTTCAGCAAATTGATCGTGATGATCTGGTAAGATGCTTTTAAATATATTAAAATTAGGCATAGCCTATTGACCTAATAGTTTATTATAGACTTTTATAATTATTTAAAGCTGGGTAGCTAGGCTTGGCATAGAATTGTGTACAATTTGCTAATCAATATAAATCACAGAGTACAAATAAGCAATAGTTTTTATTTCAACTCCTTTTCATGTATCAGGAGTATACAATTAGCACAAACATTTGCTAACAAGACGAACTTAGGCGTAAATATAAAATCTGAAGTGTCGAAATAGACAAAAATTTGACTTTGTGAAAAACCGGTGAATGGTGCGGTCGAGAAGACTTGAACTTCCAATCTTTTTACAGAACAGCACCCTCAACGCTGCGCGTCTACCAATTTCGCCACGACCGCTTAAGTTTTACTCTATAGCAGGTTATGAGTAAAATATCAATAGAGTTCTTTTAATGTCATTTCCGCCTTTCTATGTCATTCCCGCTTCCACGGGAATGACATAAACTAGCCATGCTACAACACCTTTAGTCGTTCGCAATGACGGCAAAGCTATTCAAGATAAATCAACAACAAAACTAGGTGTAATCGATTGCTTAACAGCAGCTTTCATTAAACTATCTAGTTTTTCATCAATATTATCAAAATCAATATGATATTCTCTAGAATTTCCGGTTAACACTAGGGCAGAGTCTATACCAAGGCGATTTGCTGCAAGTATATCGGTGTAAAAAGTGTCCCCAATCATTAACATGCGATTCTTAGGGGTATTATGACATTCTTTTAAAATTTTGCTATATATTTCTTTATATGGCTTACCGCTATAAATTACTTTTCCGCCAAGCTGCTTTATTTTTTCGGCATAATAGCCGCTACAATATCTATAAACACCGTGCTGATTTATTCCAAGGTCAGGATTAGCACAAATATTGACCATTTTACGTTGTACAACAATTTTAAATAATTCATTGAATTCGTTTAAATCTAAATTTTCGTTTTCATCTCTGTAAATAGTCATTAAGAAAATATTAGCTTTGTTAATATCATCAGTGATAGGACATTGAATTCTGTTTATTATATCATTTTCTAAATGTCCTAAATGATATATTGCTGGTTTTTCTATACCAAACCGCTCTTTACTTTCTAGTATCATTTCTACTGCTATTTCGCCTGAGCTAATGATCATTTCCGGTTCTGCATTTAATCCCCACGATTTAATTGTTTGATGCAGTGAAAAAATATTGCGTGGAGCATTAGTGACAAAATATACTTTTTTTCGTTCAATAATCTTATTGATATTTTGTACGACGCCCGGATAGGTACGCCCCCCTTCAATTATTACCCCCCAAAGATCGAATAAAAACACGTCATAATCATTAATTACGTCGAAAATATTTTTTAACTTTAATATATTCATTGTTATCTCGCTAATTTGGTATTGACTAGAATCAATTGATATCGTCATTGCGAGCAGCCGTAGGCTGCGTGGCAATCCCGTCAAATATCCTGAGATTGCGGACGTACAATTACTTCGTAATTTTCTTGCAATGACGTAAACTTTTTAAATTATCAATCTTTATTTTGTTATCTCGCTAATTTTAAATCAAGAAACTTTACTATTTTAATAAGTTACGTTATAGTTATTTTTATTGTTTCTAGCAACAAGTAATAGAGCCAAATATATAATATGTCGGAAATTGAAGAAAAAGTTAACGAATCATCATACGGTGCTGATTCCATAAAGGTTTTAAAAGGTCTTGAAGCCGTAAGAAAAAGACCGGGAATGTATATCGGGGATGTTGGAGACGGGTCGGGTCTACATCATATGATTTATGAAGTAGTCGACAACGCTATCGACGAGTCGCTTGCTGGTTATTGTAATCTAGTACGAGTAACATTAAATAAAAACGGTTCAGTAACCGTATCCGATAACGGGAGAGGTATACCCGTTGAAATTCATGAAGAAGAAGGAATATCGGCAGCTGAAGTTATTATGACGCAACTTCACGCCGGCGGTAAGTTTGACCAGAACGCTTATAAGGTTGCAGGCGGTCTACACGGTGTTGGTGTATCGGTTGTAAATGCTCTTTCTGAATGGCTTGAGCTGCGTATTTGGCGTAGTAATAAGGAATATTTGATTAGATTTAATAACGGTATAACGGAAGCTCCGCTTGCGGTTGTCAAAGAAAATATTGATAAAAAAGGTACGGAAGTTACTTTTTTTCCGTCTGTAGAAACGTTTACTAATATAGAATTTGATTTCGGCACTATAGAGCATCGTCTTCGAGAGCTTGCTTTTTTAAATTCAGGCGTAAAGATTTTACTCGTCGATAATCGCTTTGAAGAAGTTAAAGAAGTAGAGTTTTATTATACGGGCGGTATAGAAGCTTATGTAAAATATATAGACAGAGCGAAGCACGCTATCCATCCATGTATAGTAGTTAATACAGAGAATGCTGAGTCCGGTATAAGCCTTGAGCTTGCGATGCATTGGAATGATTCTTATCATGAAAATATTTTATGCTTTACTAATAATATTAGGCAGCGTGATGGCGGAACTCATCTTAGTGCTTTCAAATCAGCGATAACACGTGTTATTACCTCGTATCTTGATACTACGGGTCTTAATAAAAAAGCTAAAAATGACTTTAGCGGTGAAGATACTAGGGAAGGGCTATGTTGTGTGCTTTCCGTTAAAGTGCCTGATCCTAAATTTTCTTCTCAAACAAAAGATAAGCTAGTAAGCTCCGAAGTACGACCGGTTGTTGAGAATGCCGTTTATACAAAGGTTCTTGAGTGGTTTGAAGAGCATCCAGCAGAGGCTAAGGCAATTATAGCTAAGATTATGGAAGCTGCGAATGCTCGTGAAGCTGCTAGAAAAGCAAGGGAACTCACTCGAAGAAAATCAGCTTTAGAAGTTTCGAATTTACCAGGTAAACTTGCAGATTGCCATGCAAAAGATCCTGCTATTTCAGAATTGTTTATTGTTGAGGGGGACTCTGCGGGCGGTACTGCAAAGCAGGGTAGGGATAGCAAAATTCAGGCTATATTGCCTTTGCGTGGTAAAATTTTAAACGTTGAACGTGCAAGATTTGATAAAATGCTCGGTTCGGACCAAATCGGTACGTTAATTACAGCTCTTGGAATTAGTGTTGAACAAGAATTTTCCTTAGAAAAGCTTAGATACCATAAAGTTATTATTATGACCGATGCTGATGTTGACGGTTCGCACATTAGAACTTTATTACTCACGTTTTTCTATCGTCATATGCCTGAGCTAATAAATAAAGGCTATCTATATATAGCTCAGCCACCGCTTTATAAAGTAAAGAAAGGAGCAGCCGAGCTTTATTTAAAGAATGAGCAAGCGCTGCAAGATTATTTGATCAAATCAACTATTAATGATACAACCATAATTCTAGACGATAAAGAGCGGTTAGTGGGTGATAATTTAGAAGAGCTAATTAATAAAGTAGTTAAGTTTAACGGCTTGCTTGACCATGCTAGCAAAAAATTTAATCGTTCAATTACCGAAATTCTTGCGATTAATGACTTACTTAATAACAAAATATTTGAGCCTGAAAGTGATTTAAGACTTAAAAAAGCTTTAGATGTTTTAAATAGCTTAGAAGATTCGCCTGATAAGACTAATTGGGAAGTTTTAAAACATGAAAATAAAATAGATTTCTTCCGCTTTAGTAGGGGTTTAAAAGAAAGTAAAATATTATTGAAAGAGCAGTTAGAATCATTTGAGTTTGTACAAATATCAAAGCTTGCTTTAACGATTTTTGATATATTTAGTAAGCAATTAAAGCTTATAGTGAAAAGTCAGGAATTCGATATTTTAACACCGAGTCAGTTGTTAAATACCATTATAGAATGCGGAAAAAGAGGTATAAATATTCAGCGTTTTAAGGGTCTTGGTGAGATGAATTCCAGCCAGCTATGGGAAACTACTCTTGACCCTACAAAAAGAACTTTGCTTCAGGTAAGAGTTGCAGAAATTGATGAAGCAGAAGGCATTTTCTCTACTTTAATGGGTGACGTTGTTGAACCTCGCAGGTTATTTATCCAAGCAAATGCGTTGAATGTCGTGAATTTGGATGTGTAGTATAATCGGTGTCATACCGTGGCTTGACCACAGTATGACAATTTAATCAGTTTCTCCTCGCAATGACGTTACAATTTTATCAAAATAATTTATGCATAAATTAATTATTCACGGTGGTACACCTCTTAAAGGTAGTATTAATATTAGCGGTGCTAAAAATGCCGTACTACCTATTATGGCAGCGTCTATTCTTACCGATAAACTGCATATTACTAATGTGCCAAAGTTAACGGATGTTAGTACTATGAAAGATTTGCTCCGAAGTCACAGGGCAGATATTGAAATAATAGAACATCAAGATGAATTGGAGCTTATAATTGATACCAAAAATATAAATAACTTTACTGCAGATTATGAAATAGTCCGTAAAATGAGAGCATCGATTTGGGTTCTTGGTCCTTTGCTTACCAAATACGGTAAAGCAAAAGTATCGCTTCCGGGTGGTTGTGCTATTGGAGCAAGGCAAGTAGATTTGCATATTGCTGTGTTAAAAGCTATGGGAGCTGCGATTGAAATAGAAGACGGTTATATTAACGCTTCAAGTAAAGGACGCTTAAAAGGTACTCATTTTGTTTTTGATAAAGTTTCCGTAGGTGCTACGATTAATGCAATACTTGCAGCTGTTTTAGCAGAGGGGGAAACTGTGCTTTTTCATTGCGGTCGAGAACCGGAAATAGTTGATGTATGTAATTGTCTTATCACAATGGGAGCCGAGATTGCAGGTATCGGCACTAGCGAAATAACAATTAAAGGCAAGGATTCTTTAAATAAAGCGAGCTATAAAGTACTTTCTGACCGTATTGAAGCCGGTACTTATATGTTTGCGGCAGCTATTACTAAAGGTGATGTAAAAATTTGTGGGATTGATTACCATATTGTAGAAAATATAGCTTTAAAACTTATCGAAACGGGTATAAAAGTCGTGCCGATCAATAACGGAGTTCAGGTAACTTATGAAGGGAAGTTAAATTCAGTTGATTTAGAAACTAATCCCTATCCTGGCTTTGCTACTGATTTGCAAGCACAATTTATGAGCCTTATGACGCTTAGTAGCGGTGTTTCAATGATCACCGAGAATATTTTTGAAAATCGTTTCATGCATGTCCCTGAATTATGTAGAATGGGAGCAGATATAGTAGTACGAGGTAATAAGGCGGTTGTTCGAGGTGTAGAAATGTTAAAAGGCGCAGAAGTTATGGCAAGTGATCTTAGAGCTTCGGTATCGCTAATACTTGCCGGTCTTAGTACTAATAGTAAAACCGTATTACACCGAATATATCATTTAGATCGTGGTTTCCAAGATTTAGAAAAAAAATTAAGTAATTGCGGTGCAGATATAAAAAGGGTATAATATACACAGATCAACTTCAAAAATGGGCTAAGTCGTTCTACAAGAGCTACGGTACTCACGTATTAAGTATACGCTGTGTTCCTCGCCTTGTGAACTCCTTGCTCTTTTTGAAGTTGATCTGTGTATAATTCGTTTCCTATTTATTTGTAGTATACTATTTTTAACGGAGAAAAATTATGGCAAGAATTACAGCAGAAGATTGTAATAAAATTATACCGGATAGGTTTCGGCTTGTTGTCCTAGCCACAAGATATGCTAAATTATTAAATTATAAAGTAGAAACTAATCAAATCAAAAAAGAAAAGCGTGATAAGCCTCCCGTTATCTCATTACGTAGAATTGCTGCCGGAAAAGTATCGGTAGCTCAGTTAGAACAAGATTTAATAAATAGTCTGCGTACAAGAACTATTATAGAGCCGCTTGTTAATCAAGATGAATCAGAAGCTGTAGGAGAAAAATTTGAGTATTTACCTGAAGTTTATATCGGGGACGATTATTCTGATTTAGATGATCAAATCTTTATTGATGAGAATGGCGAAGATTATGAAACCGATAAGTAAATGCTTATCGGTGTTGGTACTGATATAGTACAAATTCCTAGAATCGAAAAAATATTACATTTATATCCAGAACTTTTTGCTAAAAAAATTCTAACTTCAAAGGAATTAAAACAGTTTGCTTTGTTGGGGAAAATAAACCATGCTGCTTTTTTAGCCAAGCGTTTTGCTGCTAAAGAGGCGGTTAGTAAAGCCTTTGGAGTCGGTATAGGTCAAGGTATAAATTTTAAAGATATTACTATACTAAATAATGATTTAGGTAAGCCTATAGTAGAAGTTAGCTCAAACTATACAAACAAACTCTCTCCTTTTAATATTCACCTTTCTCTTGCTGATGATTATCCTGTATGTGTAGCATTTGCTGTGATTGAGAGTAGTTATAATGTTATTCTTGGGTAGAGGCGTGTTACTGTGTGAACCCTATGTCATTCCTGCGGAGGCATTGTTGCGTGAATACCCAAACCGTCATTGCGAGGAGCGAAGCGACGTGGCAATCTCATGCAGTAATAACAAACTCCTGAGATTGCTTCGTCAAAACTTACAGTTTTTCCTCGTAATGACGACTTGGTATACGGGGAGTGCCCGCTCTCGCAATGACAAAATATAAATTACGATCCGGCTTTGTTGTCTGCTTTAGGTAACATGATTTTTAAATCAGCTTTAGCTTCTAAATCAGCAATATATTTCTTTAGTATTTCTGCAGCTAATATATTATCAATAGTTACTTTTGCTTCTTCTTTTGTTGGAATAGGCACAGGTTTTTTCTCAAGCACTTTGATAATATGCCAACCGAAATCGGTTTTTACAGGAGTTGAAACTTCATTTACTTTTAAAGCAAAAGCTTTCTTTTCAAATTCCGGTACTAACTGCCCAGGTTGATTTAGTAGAATGTAACCGATAACGCCGCCGTTTGAAGCTGAAGCTTTATCAAGAGATAACTCTTCTGCAAGCTTAGTAAAGTTTCCGCCTTTGCTTAATTTGGTTTTTATATCATTAGCTTCTTTTTGAGATTTAACTAAAATATGAGCAACTTTTATTTGTTCTTTACCTTTAAGATTACCGACATATTTATTATATTCATCATCAAACATATTATCTGTAATGTTAGATTTTATGTAGTTTGCTAGTAATTCTTGTTGAGCTAATTGATTTTTTGTATTTTCAAGTTTTTCTTGGAATTCTTTAGAAGAAGTAATATTTGACTTAGCAACTTCTTCTTTTAACAAAAGATTATTAACATAAATTTTTATTAATTTTTCCTGATCTTGTGGTGGAAAATCATCAAAATTTTTGATTGTTTCACCTGATTGAAGATTAAGCTGAGGCTTAAATTCTTTCATAATTTGCGATTCTTTTACTTCACCGCCTTTATAGGTAGCAACTACCTTGTCTTTATCAGCAAAAGCAATACCGGAAAGCATGCTAACTGATAAAAATATAACAGATAATTTTTTCATTTATGACTCATAATTGTGTTAAATATAAGCTTAAATTTTATAAAAATAATATATAACCGTCAACAGCTATTTGAGAATATTTTATTTATTAATAATAATTTACAAATATTTGTAGTAAAAAATTATTCATTTAAATAAAATTATAACATTTGATAATTTTATAAAATATACCTATATTTAAGTACTAAAATACTAAAAATATCATAAGGACTTTAATGCTTTCTATTTTAAAAAAACTTTTCGGTACTGCAAATGATCGTACTGTAAAAAAACTATTTTCTGAAATTACAAAAATTAACTCGCTTGAACCTGCTATACAAAAATTATCAGATCAGGAGTTGAAGAATAAAACTGTGGAGTTTAAAGAAAAGCTTAAAAACGGAGCTACTTTAGACGATATAGTATATGAAGCGTTTGCGGTAGTTAGGGAAGCAGCTAAAAGAGTTTGCGGTATGCGTCATTTTGACGTTCAGCTTATAGGCGGCCTGATATTACATCGAGGCATGATTACCGAAATGCGTACCGGTGAGGGTAAGACCTTAGTTGCAACGCTTCCTGCTTACTTAAATGCTTTAACTGGAAAAGGTGTACATGTTGTAACCGTAAATGATTATCTAGCACGCCGTGACTCTGCTTCCATGGGTAAAATTTACAATTTTTTAGGTTTATCGGTTGGATGTATTGTTGGCGGTATGCCTGATGAGGTAAAACGAGCCGCCTATAACGCCGATATTACTCATGCAACAAATAATGAACTCGGTTTCGATTATTTAAGGGATAATATGAAGTATAGCTTGCAGGAGCGGGTACTTCGTCCTTTTAATTTTGCTATCATCGATGAGGTTGATTCGATTTTGATAGATGAAGCAAGAACTCCGCTCGTTATCTCGGGTCCGGTTAATGATAATGCAGAGTTATACGGTAAAATTGATAAAATAGTACGTCTGCTTAATGCAAGTGATTTTGAAAAAGACGAAAAATTAAAAACTATCAATTTAACGGAAACCGGCATTACACATATAGAATTGCTTTTAAGTAAAGAAAATATTATAAAACCGGAGACCAGTTTATATGATTTTGAGAATTTAACTTTAGTACATTATGTTAACCAAGCCTTAAGAGCTCATAATATGTTTACTGTTAATGTAGATTATTTGGTGCGTGAAGGTAAAGTAATGATTATTGATGAGTTTACCGGTCGTGTAATGGAAGGGCGTAGATATTCGGAAGGGTTACATCAAGCATTAGAAGCAAAAGAAAATGTGAAAATTCAAAATGAGAACCAAACTTTAGCCTCTAT
Source organism: Rickettsia koreansis (assembly GCF_046532895.1). Taxonomy (NCBI): domain Bacteria; kingdom Pseudomonadati; phylum Pseudomonadota; class Alphaproteobacteria; order Rickettsiales; family Rickettsiaceae; genus Rickettsia; species Rickettsia koreansis. The sequence continues at coordinate 10,910 of NZ_WHLZ01000001.1, forward strand.
TACTTTCCAAAATTATTTTCGTAATTATCCTAAATTATCGGGTATGACCGGTACGGCTATGACCGAAGCACCGGAACTAAAAGATATATATAATCTCGATGTGGTCGCAGTCCCAACCCATAATAAAGCTACAAGGCTTGACCTTGATGACGAAATTTACGGCAGTAAAAAAGAAAAATATGATGCTATCTTAAAGCTAATTAAGGATTGTTACGATCGTGGACAGCCTATACTTGTCGGTACGATAAGCATAGAAAAGTCAGAAGAACTTTCAAGCGTTTTAAATAAAGAAAAAATCCCTCATAAAGTATTAAACGCCAAATTTCATGAGCAGGAAGCTTTTATTATTGCTCAAGCAGGTAGGTTTAAGGCAGTAACGATTGCAACTAATATGGCAGGGCGCGGTACTGATATTATGCTTGGCGGTAATCCTGAAATGTTAATAGAACAGCTGGATAAAGAACATAATTATGAAGCTAAAATAGCTGAAATAAAAGCTCAAATTGCCGAAGAAAAGAAGCAGGTTATTGAAGCAGGCGGCTTATTTGTGATAGGTACGGAAAGGCATGAAAGCCGTAGGATAGATAATCAGCTAAGAGGAAGATCAGGTAGACAAGGTGATCCTGGTAAAACTAAGTTTTTCCTATCGCTTGATGACGATTTAATGCGTATTTTTGCATCAGATCGTATATCAGGAGTCCTTAGAACACTTGGATTGAAAGACGGAGAGGCTATCCACCATCCAATGATTAGTCGTTCACTTGAGAAAGCGCAGCAAAAAGTGGAAGGACATAACTACGAAATGCGTAAAAATTTATTACGTTTTGATGATGTAATGAATGACCAACGTAAGATAATATACGAGCAACGTACTGAAATTATTAAATCTAAAGATAGTCACGGTTTCTTAAATAGTACTACTGAGGAACTCGCCAAAAAGATAGTATTAACTTTCATGCCGGTAGGCTCTTATAGAGAAGATTGGGATATAGAGAATTTAAGCGTAGAATTACATCGTGTTTTTTCTATAAAATTTGATCATAATGTAGTAAGTAAAAATGATGTAACGGAAGAAGAAATCACGAAGACCGTTATACAAATGGCTTATGATATATATAAGTCAAAAGAAGAAGCCTATAGTAGCGAGTTAATGCATAATGCCGTGAAATATATTTTATTAACTACCCTTGATCAAGTTTGGAAAGATCATTTATATAGCTTAGATCATTTAAAACAAGGCATATCTCTTCGAGCTTATGGCCAAAAAGACCCTCTTAGTGAGTATAAAAGAGAAGCATTTAACTTATTCGAGCAGATGCTTAATAATTTAAAAGAATTATTTATTCAAACCGTATACCATTTCCATATTGACTTAAAACATGTTCAAAAAGAAGATGTTTCACTTGAGTATAAAAAACTTCAGAAAAATATGCGTGAGAGTCGAGAAGATCCGGCATTTAGTAAATATAACGCAGGAAGTAGCCTTGAGACTGACCTTAAACCATTCGTATCACGCATTGACCCAAAAGATAGAAACCCTGAAGATCCTACTAGTTGGGGTAGGGTATCTCGTAATGAGCTATGCCCGTGCGGTTCAGGCAAGAAATATAAATATTGTCATGGTGCAAATGAATAGATGAAAACCTATAATACCCTACGATTTTTACTCTATGTCATTCCCGCGAAGGCGGGAATCCAGCAAAACTCGAAACAATCAAAAGATTATAGTTATTTCTTAAAATTTCTTTACATTTTTAGAAAAAGTAAAAATTCTTCGAGATTTTTATACTTTCCGGGTTCCCGCCTTCTCGGGAATGACATAAAACAAGCCATTAATTCTTAAGACAATACAACCTTTTTAAAAATTGTAGGGTATTATAATGCAAACCACTTTACCTCAGCGTTCTCTAAAAATCCCAAGCTAGGCTTAATTTTATAGTGTAGCAAATTCTAGATATTGCACAAGATAAAATTGCTATGATTATCTTGTATTGCTCTTTTGCAAGAGGTGATGGGGTGCGTGATCTAACTAATGGTTACCATAGCGATACCTATATTTTGATAATTCTGAAGAAAGGTAAATATAAAGGATATACTGCTTTAAGATTACAAGATACAATATATACCAAATTAAAAAAGACAGGAGAATAAAGCCGCAAATTATCCCATATGACTCACGAATATCAATAATTCTTGAATCAATAGATGAAGTAAACAGGCAGTTAGAAAAAGGACGTTATTTTTATACGGATATAAACAAAGAAGGCATTCTTTATATATGATAGCAAGGAATTTACACTTAGCGAAGCTAAAGATTTCCCTTGGAGCGAGATGAAAGAAATTGCTAAAGATTACTATGAAGAATGGTTTAGAAGTGGATGCGGGTTTTTGATTGATTGCCAATATCCATTTGAAAGAGGCGAATTAAACAAAAGTGCTTTTTATCTTCATCAAGCTACGGAGAGTTTTTACAGTAGCATCTTGTTAGTTTTTTCCAATTACAAACCTAAATTGTATGATATAGAAGAATTAGGGAGTATGGCAGAAAATTATAATAGTGATATTGCAAGTATTTCCTATAGTAACCTCTGAGCAAAAAGAATGTTTTGAGTTACTTCAAAAAGCTTATGTTGACGCAAGATATGATAAAAACTATAAAATTACAAAAGAACAGCTGCTTATTTAATCGATAGAGTAGAAAAGTTGAAGGAAATAACCGAAAGAATCTGCACGGCAAGGATTAATCAGTAGGAGTTCTCAGTATTGTCTGCGTGTGACCTCCTAATCGTCATTGCTAGGACATTGCATAGCAATTGACGAAGCAATCTCAGGAGTTTGTTATTATTTCATAAGATTGCCACGCAGCCTACGGCTGCTCGCAATGACGATTTGGGTATCCAAGCAAGCCTTTTGCAGGAATGACAATGAGCTCTTTATTACCTTTAAGAAATACAAAGTATAAATAAGTAGAATATGATAAAAGAACTATTAAATAGTAATTTAACTCTGTTGCTAAAGTCAAATAGAGTAGTAGTGCAAGATATAGAACATTATGTAAAACAATGTAGCTTTGAAAATGTTTTAAAAGAGTCTATTTTTCTTGATAAAGTGAGCGTAGTAAGGAGTTTAAATGAATTACTTGCAGTCTCTACTACTGAACTATTTTCGGTATCTACAAATAATGCACTAAAAGTTGGCTAAATGGTTAGTTGAAGAAAAAAAAGCAAATGTTAATATGTGTAGTGATATTTTGAAGAATACTCCTTGAAATTCAGCCGCACGTCACGGAAATTATAAAGTAGCAGAATATCTAATATCAAAAGGCGTTGCAGTAAACGGGAACGATGGAGCTTGGCTAGGATCACCTTTATATGAAGCAGTAAGCACTTTAATGTAGCAAAACTATTACTTAAGAACGGAGCTGAGGTGGATCAAAGAAAATCCGGAGGAATACCTTTGCATGCGGTTGTTAAAAACGTTCGATGTACTTCTAAAGATATGAAGGATGATGAAATATATAAGCTGTTAGTATCATATGGTGCTGATATCAACGCAAAAGTAGCATTTAAAGGAGTAGGGTTTAGTATATATGATGGAAAAACGATATCAGAAATAGTAGAATTTAAAATAGCATTTGTCGGTGAAAGTTAAGTAATAACGGAAGAATAATGATGTTTTGAGATATCTTAACATATTTATAGGCATTGCCTAGAAATCGTTGATACCGTCATTGTAAGCGGCTGTAGGCTCCTGTTGCATGGATACCAAATCGTCATTGCGAGCGACTGTAAGGAGCGTGGCAATCTTATGAAATAATAACAAACTCCTGAGATTGCTTCGTCAATTACTTTGTAATTTTCCTCGTAATGACTTCAACTTTTCAAATTATCAACTTTTTCTAGGCAATGTCTATTTATCGACACGGTAGTTATTGACAAGTTTAGGAAAAAGTTTTATATTCTTCACAAGTTTAAGAAAAAGTTAATAGTATATGTCTAAAGCAAAAACAGCTTCCAAAAATAACCCGACTTCTAGGGAACAGGCTAAAGAATATTTTCATAACGGTCAGAAGATCAAACCGGTCAAGCTTATTGCTGCTCAAAAGTCTTTTCTAGCTGCCGAATATGAATCTTCCGGAGATTTAGTCGTAGGGAGCAATGGTCAGCCATTACCTTGGGGATTAGTTAAAAGCTTATCTTAATATTTTCATTTCCAAAAACCTCGCTAATAAATAATCGGGGGCATAGCTCAGGGGTAGAGCATCTGCTTTGCACGCAGAGGGTCAAGGGTTCGATTCCCTTTGCCTCCACCACTTCCGATAAGGGTTTTAAGGCTTTTTGAAATTTAGTAAAAACTTTGAATATTCCTTTTGTTTTAATTTTCGCTCCATGTCTTGCTAAAAAAATATTCTGTACCTACTATTATTGGTTATGGGAAGTATTTACAACAGCAGAATCTAGGCAAAAACAAAATAATCTACGTACTCAAAAACTGAGGTTACTATTTACTTGAGAAAGAAATATACGAAGCTTTGCTAGCACTCAGTAATTATAGCAGTGAAGAGAATAATAAATTATTAAATACAACTTATTGACTTATTAATTATTATTTTCTTATAAATTAATAAAAAAATAAGGACATAATATGAGTGGTACAACAAAAAATATAAATGCAAAGGGAGCATGGGTCTTGATGGTTGGCTTGGCGTTACTGTAGGTAATAATATTACTCACTCTTTTAGTTTAGATACTAATAATATTTTTTAGGTATCACCGATACTATGAATTACTATAATGGCTTAGGTAGTATAGACATAAATAATGCACGTGTTAATTTGAATATAACTAATAGAGCTTTAGAAATAAATGCTAATAACAGACCGTTTAAATTGATTGTAGACGAGAATTTTTCTATAAAAATTGCAGAGTTTAACACCTATGATTCTCTTGTAATAGAGATATATCAAGGCATTGCTCTTAGAATACTAGACGAAGAATGTCCTTCTATGCCTATAACTTTGGGGCAAAATGCTAAAGTTAATTTTATCTATGAAAATGAGCAATATACTTTTACCAATCATTATCAAGATAAAATGAGTTTCCAAGATATAAATACGTTAGTAAAAATAGCTAATCTACCTCATAAAGAATTTGTTAAAATTTTATCTAATAATTATACGCTAGAAGAAATAAAGGAGATTGCAAATAAAGGAGATTGCAGATAAATATAAAGCAATAGATAAAGAGGTATTAAATTTATTTATAGGACAAAATTATAAGCTTTTTTATAGCTCTGATCAAACTGAAAATCCTTTTTTAGTAGACAAGTCTTTAGAAGAAAGTCCAATCCTTAATCTACTGCCTGTTGACCTTAAAATATCATATAGCTTCTTATTTAGAGGACGAAGTCGATATAATAGGCAATGACAGCTAAATCCTCTATCTACTACAATGCAAGCTGGCATACAATACATATTGGCATGCAAGAAGATTTTAAGCTACACGGCAAAGCTTGCCAATCACTTAATACATAAAAATGGTACGCAATGGCTTGATGTTTTAGATCAGACATTAAAGTTATACCTACCAGCTAGGCATTCAGACTATGCAGATAGCAGGCGATATAAGAAAGCTAGTAGCAAGCACATCGCTGGTAGACTTAAAGAAAAATTTACAAAATCTTGACTCTGTAAGATTTGGTATGTAGGTATCAAGGGTAGTAAGTACTACAAATAATTTAGTAGTTGAGAGTTTGTAGGACGTAATACAAGCACGGATGTCCGGTATGCAGATGAGCGTTGGCTTTAATAATGCCGGAACATATAAGAAGCTAGGAGGTAAAGCTGAAGTAGCTAGCCGAGATGTAGTGCGGACAACAGAATTATCAAAAAAATTTACTTTACTCTATTAGTTGTACGATAAATATATGATAAATAAATTTAGTAACTAAAAGAGTAACAAAATATATTAGATTTTGAATCTCAAATTGAACAAAAAGACGCCACATTAGAATTATATATAGAAAACAATTCTTTTAATATATTGGATATTTTAAATAAGATAAATTCGATTCCACATACGTCACTTAATAATATATCATCTTCTGAAGAAAATCCATTAATTAAGGAGTTAACCGCCATTAATGGACAAAAAATCCACCTTATTTATTCTCCGATAATTAAAAAAGTTTCAGCGTATATTAAGTGAAGATAATAAAATTATTGAAATAAAGAATGTGATGGAGAGTATAAACTTTATTTAGATCACCAAGGCTTAGGAGAAGTGCTTCCAACTCATCCTACAAGTTCTACTGGTACTAATGGAACAGTGGCTACTCCAGTGCCACAATATGAATCTGCATCTATTACTCCTAGAACAATGAATGCAGTAATTAATACTCCTATAACAGCAACCTTAGGAGGAACAGAGCCTATTATTATTAAAGAATATCAAGAACATATTCTGCAGAATGGATATTCAAATCTATATGTTATACGTTTTGCAGTAAAATTTGATCCTTCAGATCCTGTAAGTTTGAACAGTCATATATTACCTAACTCAATCTCAGGATTAACCCAAATTGAACAAGATATATTTTACTTATGCCTTGCATGAATTAATGCTTACAAGCCCTGCAAGTTCTATTATTGGGGTTGGACCAGGTAATTTTCTAAATAACGTAGTATTAGTAGATTTTTTTAAAAGAGACCTAGGTACTCAGCAAATACAAATAAATAATATTACTGGTTTTCCTGCTGGCATTCATACTGTGGAACAAGAAAATAATATAGTCACTTTAATTGATCCAAATAATTTCATTTTTAGTAATCCATTAGAAAACTTTGTTAAATTTCTTGGGCCATCTCTATTTCCTAACCTAGTCCCACCTTTCACCATAGAAATAGAACAAAATATTCACGGTAATAAGCAAAAATTTTATAAATCTGATCCAACAATATCTGTTGGAAGAGGAACAAATAATTCAAGAGATTGCACAGATGTTGTAGTTAAAATTGCATTTAAAAAACGAAGAACAACAAAAAGGTATTAATAATATAGCAACCCTATTGGATCGTATAAAATCTTTATCAAATTAAAATTAATTTATTAACAAAATATAAAGGTAATACTAATCTTGCACAAAAGGGAGGTATGACGACTTTAGCAAAATTACAGAAGTTTGATAGATTGCTAACTGAAGTAGAAACATTTTGTAATCAACCGGCAATTCAACCACTGTTCAAGTAGTTGTAACAAAAAGATAAATAAGGTAGTATATTTTAAAAAGAGAAATTAAGAAAAATCTATTACACCTAGCCGTACAAGATAATAGTATAGAAAAAGTTAAGCCAGTGCTGAGGACTGCTTCAGAATTTACCGATATATGTGATGAAGATGGGCAGACTCCTTTACATATGGCTATTGATATAGGAAACATTGAAATAGTTGGGTTACTTCTTGAGAATATGAATAATGACGCTATTATTAAACCAACTAAAGATAGTAATAAATATACTGTCTTGCATTTGGCAGTACAAAATGGTAATTTAATAATAGTTCAAAAATTGTTTAGCTTTTTAAGTGACACAGAAAAATTGTTGCGACTTGTAAACTCTGTTGATGAAAGTGGTCTACATTTAGCGATTAGCAAATGTAATACAAATATAACAAAATTACTTCTTGAAGCAATGGATTTTGAAAATATTATCAAATCAACTGAAGATAGCAACAGTTACATCGTGTTACATCTAGAAGTGCATAGTGGTAATAAAAATATAGTTACAAAACTATTAAGCGTTCTTAGCACTGATTTAAATAAATGATCACAACTTTTCAATGCAGTTGATAAGCATTGTCAAACTGTATTACATTGGGCTGTTAGCAATGGTGATACTGACATAACAGCATTACTTCTTGAAAAAATGAATTTTAAAGACATCACCTCAATAACTAGGAATTTATCTTTACCAGTGAATAATAAAATAAATGCATTAATTACTACTAGATTACAAAAATTAGAGAATAAAGAAGTTAGTTATCAAGAATATCCTGCTCCTTCAAAGTCTATAACAGAAGAAAGCTTTATATTAAGTGATGAAAAAATTGATTATTCAAAGGATTTATTTGGATAAAGAAGCTTAAATACATCCTAAATTAAGGGTAATCTAAATAGTACTTTTACTTTGCGATTGGTTAAAGAAAAATATAAAAATTATTAGCTTATATTAATTCTTCAGACAAATTTCACATAAACAGAGGATGAGAAACCAAATAATCAGTTTCTATCCTCTGCTAAGAATTTTAATTTATTCTATTTCGTTAATTATATTATCAATAAATGGTAAAGTTATAGGTAAAAAACAAACAAAAACGGTGCTTTCTTTTTCGGTACTTATAACATCAAGCTCACCGCCCATTTCGTTTATTAACTGTTTTACTATAGCTATGTTTAAATTGAAACGTTTGTTATAGCAATATATAAGTTGCTCGTCCTCTTTAGATAGAATCGGTGTGCTCGACTTTATTATGAATGCTAAAACAACTTCTTTAGGCTTATCGTATTTTACTGCTTGGTGAGCTTTATCAAATGAATTAACAGTTACTGTAATAGCACCCTTAGCATTATATTCGATTGCATTAGTGATTAAATATTTTAATATATTGCTAATCTTATAATAATTTCCAACTATAGTATAAGGCATATCCTTAGGTATATAGCTGAGTCTTAAATTTTTTTTTCTTTGCTTCCTGTTTCATTAAATCTATTATAGCATAGTTCTTTAGAAGTAATCTTTTTGTGTAATAAAGGATTAGTATGTGACAAAGTATTAGTGAAAGTAATTAATTTATTACTATGTTTTATTAGTGCTTCTATAGTATTTTTAATGTTTGTTAAATTAAGGCTTTTTTCTTGACACGTTCTAATTTTAAGAATTCAGTAATATCATTGTGTAGCATTTCATAAAAACAAAGCAGTTCCCCTATGTAACGTGAAGTAAATTCATGTTATGTGGTTCTTAGTTCATTTTGTAAAATCATACATTGATGAATATTACAATCACTTTCTGAATTGTCTTCTTGTATATGGTTTCTGCCGCTACCACCTTCCATTAAGGATTTTAAGCTAGCAACTACCGGTAAAAGCTTTGTTTGGTGTTCCCAGCTATTATGTGATTTTGGGGTCACTTTAGAAGTATTGCTTGAATTATTAAGATTAGCTTTTTTGTGTTTTGATTGTGGGGTATTATTTTTGTCATAATGTGTCTTCACTGTTTTGATTGTTCAAATGGTGTGTATGAATTAGATTGGTTTGTCGACTTTAGCTAATTTCTACGTTTTATATTACCTTATGCAATATCACCGGATCTATATTTAGCTCGGATTATTTAATAAATCTAGTATTATTTTTGCTTTAAATTGAAATTATATTAAATATATTTGGTCTATCGAACAAAATAGAGATAATAAATATTCAAAGTTATTAAAAATCGTTATAAATGCCACAATATTCATTATTGAATAATCGATATTTTTCCCTCTAGTGCTTGTTCCATGTGGGTTCTTACTGACTTAACATTAAGCCTTGCATAAATTAGAATAGACTTAATACTTTTATGACCAAGAGTTTTACCTATTATATTTGTATCAATATTTTCACTTGCCATCCAGTTGGCTAAGGTTCTACGAAGATCGTGTATTCTCAAGTTGTCTATTTTTGCTTTACTCGCTAATTATTTCTTTTGTGTCGGCTTCTTTTTTTCTTCTTTCTAATATCTCTATAGCTGGTGACAATAGTGGTATTACATGCGGTTTCCCATTTTTAGTATTTGGAATTTCCCAAGTCTTTTTTCCCAATTAATATCTTTCCACCACGCCATTGCCAATACATTTCCTTTCCTAGCAGCAGTATAAAGAGAAATACAAACATAATCTCTCATTAACGGTGTAGGTGTAGCATTTTTAAATGCTTTAAAAAAAGCTTGTATTTCTTCTTCATCATTAAGTGTTATATTATCATCATATATAGGGTTCTTTTCAAGAAAACCCTATGTAATAAGTTTATTAAATATTCTTTTAAACCTTTCCACTGCTACGTTTGCAGTTCTAAGTTTTTTAGCCTTAGTTAAGTCATTACTTTAATTTGTACCTAGCGTTTATTTTTTTTACCATAATAAAAAGTTTTACTACCGCCATAAGATGCTATTAATACTAAGCCTTCTAATTTATCGTCTTTATATTTTACTTGACCTTCTTTGGGCATTGTAATTTTAATAAGCTCGCTATGTGTAAAATGAAATGAGTCCTTAGTCATAATTATTTTTTAATTAAAATTTTATATTTAACCATAAGTTGACTGATATAACTCGATTAAAAAGGATATGCAAGTCCTAATTTTAAAAAATATTATGGCATTGCTAACTAAAAACAGATTAGTTAATAAATTAACATCATTGCAAAAAAATTCATAGCAATTGACGAAATTATAATGTTTCCAATATGTTCCATTTAATTAAAATTTGACTTGGAATTTAATAATAATTGCTAGATAAGGCAATCTAAAATAGTATTTAAGGACTATTTGAATAAAATGGATTAAAACGTTATAACTATTAGGATTTCAGAGGGTAAATAAGAAGAAATTATGATAGTTCTCAAATTATATAAAAATAGACCCTCTGCCTGTCACACAGCAGGTCGTAGGTTTGAACCCCTTTGTCTCCACCAAATATCTTCAGGTTTTCCAACCTTTCTAAATTTTCTAAAAATTCTATATGCTGCAAATAAACTAATTGTTCAAATTAAGTAAGTTTTTATTTATAACTAAATATTTTATTATTAATTTTGAGCTATAAACAAACATATAGTTGAAAAATAATTGTTACCATCTATTTTTATGAAAACTAGATTAGTTGTTTTGCAATTTTTAACCTATATAATCTATCACTAGATAAAATAAAGATATGCTTAATCAAGTAAAACAAAATCAAATAAATAGCGCTGCTTGGGCTGCTTGTGATACTTTTCACGGTGTTATGGATGCAGCAAATTATAAAGATTACATATTAGTAATGCTATTCTTTAAATATATTTCAGATGTTTGGAAAGTGCATGCAAAAAAATATGAAGAAAAATATAAAGACGAACCTTTAAGAGCCGCACAACAATTAAAACGAGAACAATTTGTAATACCACAAGGTGCAAATTTTTATGATGTTTTCGGACAACTCTGCTAAATTAGGTGAAGTATTGCGTGTCGATTTTAACTCAGAATATAATTTATGTAAGATCAAAGAACGAAATCGTCGTTTAAAAATGTTGTTAGAAGATTTTAACAAATCGGAATTAGATTTAAATCCCGATAGAGTTAGTGCAGATATTATAGGCGCATGTTATATTTATCTAATATAACGCTTTGTTTCAGATGCAGGCACAAAAGCCGGAGAATTTTATACTCCTGCTGCCGTATCAACTTTACTTGCCAAGCTTGCTGCTCCGGAGTCCGGCAATACAATTTGTGATCCGGCTTGTGGCTCCGGGTTCACTATTAATTAGAGTGGCTAAAGAAGTAGAGGATGATAATTATGCACTTTACGGTCAAGAAATGACTAATACAACATGGGCATTAGCACAGATTAATATGTTTTTGCACGCGGAAGGCGGAGCACATATTTATTGGGGTGATACACTAAATCATCCGGCGTTACTTGAAAACGATAAGATTATGGAGTTTGATATAGTTATTGCCAACCCGCCTTTTAGTTTAGAAAAATGGGGGCATGAAAACGCAGCTAATGATGAGTATAATCGTTTTGAGCGTGGTATCCCTCCTAAAAGTAAGGGAGATTATGCCTTTATTTTGCATATGATTAAAACCACTAAGCTGCGGAGTGGACGTGCTGCTATAGTAGTACCGCACGGCGTATTATTGCGTGGGGGAAGCGAAGTTTTAATTCGTCAGAGTTTAATCGAAGATAATCTATTATATGCAGTAATTGGTCTGCCTGCTAATCTTTTTACTTCAACTAGTATTCCTGTTGCTATTTTAGTATTTGATTGCTCAAGAGAAGAGAAAGGAGAAAACGAACAACGAACAGATATATTATTTATCGATGCTAGTGGATTTTTTTACGCAGGTAAAGGGCAGAATTTTTTAGAAGACGAGCATATTAATAAAATTATTGATACATATGAGAATGAGGAAGAAGTTAACATAGCAGAACTGCAACAATAAGAAATCCAATAATTCGAAAAAGATTTAGTAAATATACGTTCACAGCTGGATATTCATCTAAAAGAGCTTGGGGTTGTTAAAGGATGATTCAAGAGTACCCTTAGAGAGATAGCTTATATTCAACGTGGTAAGTTTTCTATTCGTCCAAGAAATGACCCTAGATATTACGGTGGTGAAATTCCTTTTATCCAAACTGGTGATATACCTAAGTCAAGTAGTGACGTTAGATATTATAAACAGACTTTAAACGAAAAAGGTTTAAAAGTAAGTAGATTATTTCCTAAAGGAACTATTGTATTAGCAATTGCAGCTAACATAGGAATTACTGTAATGCTTGATTCCGATTCAGCCTTTCCCGATAGTATTGTAGGTATAACGCCTAAAAATAATGTTTATCATGCTGTTTTTGAAATGCCGGTAGAGAGTCAAAATACGTAAAGGTAGTATATGTATATGTGATATTGTATTATTCGTTAATGGCATACCTTTTGTAGTAATTGAATGTAAATCGCCTATCGAGCCATTAGATCAAGCTATATCTCAGCATATATGTAATCAAAAATCAGATGAAATACCGCATCTTTTTCATTATGCTCAATTATTAATTGCTATAAATAAAAATGAAGCGAAATATGCTACTGTAGGCAGCTCGGACAAATATTGGAGTATTTGGCGAGAAGAGGGAGAAAAAAACAAAATATCAATATTATACGTAATTTAATTAACAAGCCGTTAACTGAAGAGGTCAAAAATCTTCTTTAGGCCGGTGATTTTGCTATTTGTAGAAATTATTTTGATAAACAACAATTAGCAGGTAACGTAGCGCCTACCGAGCAAGATAAAGTACTTTATGCTCTATGTCGTCCTGAAAGATGACTTGATTTAGTTAAAAATTTTTGTGTTTTTGATAATGATGTAAGAAAAATAGCTCGTCATCATCAATTTTTCGGCACGCATGCAACTATAAAAAGGATAGGAGAACGTGAAAAGCATAACATTAGAAAAGGTATGGTAATATGGCACACGCAAGGTACGGGCAAATCTTTAACAATGGTAATGATTGCCAAATGTCTACTAAAATCCGCTAATCTTGCGAGTCCACGTATCATAATTATAACCGATAGAATTGAACTTGACGGACAAATCGAAAGTACTTTTAAAGCTTGTGGACTTGAACCTAAACTTACAACTATATCGGCAGAGCTAATTAAATTAATCAGAAGCGATGTATCTATTATAACTACGGTAATTAATACATTTCAGTTCTTGAAGATTATTATAAAGATTCTAATGATAAGATCTTGGCTCTTATTGACGCAGGTCATCGTACTCAATACGGTGATTTAGCAGATAACATGAGAACTATTTTGCCTAACGCTTGTTATATAGCATTTGCCGGTACACCGCTTTTAAAAGAGCAAAAAAACACTATGAGAAAGTTTGGTGGGCTAATTCATAAATATACTATAAAAAGTAAGTTCTGAAGTTGTTATATCTTCTACTGATGACTGGGACGGTTATAAAGATATTGAAAGCGAAAATGAAGTAGATACATTTATAAAAAACATGAGGGAACAATATGGAGCAAAATTCAATAATAGAATTATTAAAAAATTTAAAAGTTCCGATGATCCTGAAATTTTAATTGTAGTTTCAAAATTACTAGCCGGTTTTGATGCACCGCGTAATGTCGTTATTTACATATGCAAAGAATTAAAAGAGCATAATCTTTTACAAGCAATTGCTCGTGCAAATCGTCTATTTGAAGAAAAAGGGAAAACTAAAGAATACGGTTGCATAATTGACTATGTAGGGTTATCGAATCAATTAAAACAAGCACATCAATTTTATAAAAATTATGGTTTAAACAATTTTAATAGAGAAGATTTAGAAGATGCTATATTTTTTGTAGATGATAAATTGAAAGTATTTTTTCCGTTACTACAAGAAATTAAAAATATTTTTATACATGTGCCTAACGATTTGGATTTTGAACAGCTCGAACAGCATTTAGCCGATGAAGCTATACGCAATAAGTTTTATGTCTTGTTGAATAACTTTAAAAATCTTATTTCTATAGCTTCTAATTCTTATGAATTTTATGAAGAAAAAGAACAAGTTTATTTACAATATGAATAAAATTTAATAAGCTCAAAGAGATAGTGGAAAAGCGTTATAAAGAAAAACCGGATAAAAAAATATATACCGCTCAAATCATGAAGTTGCTTGATGAGTATGTTATTGCTGGTCATTTTACTAAAACTGAAGCGGTTAACATTTTGGACGATGAAATATTTGAACAATTTATCAAAAGGACAGATATCACGGTCATGGATATGGCTAATCAAATACAAGATACTATTAAGGATTATATCAATATCGATCCTGCCTTTTATCAAAAATTTTCTACCATTATAAATAACACAATAATACAGCATCATAATAAACGTTTATCGGATAGTGATCTTTTAAATAGAGTTAAAAAAATAAGAGCTGAATTTAAAAATGATGTGCCAAGTGAACTCGGCACTAACAAAACAATAATAGCTTTTTATAGAAAAGCACTTAGCTTCTTACAGAATCGAAAAGATCAAAATCAGCGTGAAAATGCCATTCAAATTGCTCTTGATACCTATGACATCATTAAGCAGAAAATAATTGTTCATTGGACAAAAACACTTCCATTTTAAATGAAAAATTCACTTGATGATTATTTTGTTGATGTTGTTAAAAAAGAACTGAGGATTGACTTTAATAATGAAAATTTAAGTGATGTTGTGGAAAGCCTAATTGATTTTGCTAAAGATCATGAAGCTAAATGATTTGGCTTAAATAATGCAAATAGCGAATTATTGCATAATGCGCTATTTTAGAATTTTTAAGCTATCAATATTTATATAATATCTGTAGTTGTATTATCGTAATATTTTCCTAATATGTTTAAAGCGTTTTGGTCATAGTCATTTTGAGCTTCCATATGCCATACCGGTTCATAATCGCGAGCTGCTAAAAAATGTTTTGTATAATGTTTTAATTTCACCTGAGTTACCAAGTTTGTATGAAAGTGTATAAGAAATGGTTTTGGGGCTTTTTCTATTTTTTATTGAATATAATTATACTGTAATTCGTTTGTATTGCCTATAATGTGGATATGCAATTTATGCGTCTGTTGAAGTGATATAGCTCTGTTAGCTTTTCAGGTGCTATTTTGCACATAGTATTCCAGCCTTTATCAAATACCTCATTATCTCGTATAGGATTACCGTTTTTTTCTTGTATAAGCTCATTCATTTTCTTACGAAATTTTGCGGTAGTTATTTTACCGGTTTTATACTGATCTATTATTCCGTTAGTTTTTCTTCTTCTTTTGCCATAGTAGCAATATCCGTTATGCTTAGTCCGCTGTATTCGCTAAATTTTATTATAGCGAGTTCCCTCTTGGTTAAAATTACCTGAGAATATTTAAAAACATGAGCTTTTATCATAGTGATTACCTATAAATTGTTAGTTTTAAAAATATAAAATTGTTAAATAAAAAATCAATATTATAATATTAAGAAATCATATTTAGGGTAAAATAATGAGTTTAAAAGCGGCTTGGCTAGATACGCCTCTTGGTTCTATGCTGGCAATTAGTGATGAAAAATTGCTTTATTTGCTAGAGTTTGTTGATAGAAGAGGTTTGGAGCGTGAAATTGAGAGGCTCAGGATTAAGACAGAATCTGCTATTATTCCTGGAAGCACTGAACCGATTTTAATGATTGAAGAGGATCTTCAATTATACTTTAACGGTACTTTACAAAAATTTAATACGCCTATATGGCTTTTAGGAAGCCCATTTCAAAAAATGGTTTGGCAAGAATTAATTAATATACCTTACGGTGAAACACGAAGCTATTTAAATCAGGCTAAAGCTTTGGGCAAACCTAATTCTTATAGAGCTGTTGCAAATGCTAATGGTATGAATCAGTTAGCAATCATTGTTCCTTGTCATCGTATTATTAATAGCAATGGCAAACTTGGAGGCTATAGCAGGGGATTACATCGTAAAAAATGGCTTATTGAACATGAGAGAAAATTTACAGCAAATTAGAAATATTTTACTTGAGAATGCTACTATTCCTGTAGAGCGTAGAGCGCTATTCTTGAACACTAGAGAAGGAGAGTATAGAGCATGGCTGATTTATTGGTGTTACCGTGCCGACTTTACGTACAATAGTTAAAAGTTATTATAATTTGGATATGGAGGATTTAAGCCAACTTATTACTTCAGAATTTAATGAAGAGAGATTTTTATAGCTATTTTGATTATGCAATATCAGACAGCACAAGATAAAGAGTTTTTGTATAATTTTTATTTAAACAATATAAAACACATAAATAATTGGAATTTAGTGGATGCATCAGCTCATCATATAATCGGAGCTTATTTATGGGATAAAGAAAAGGATTATCTCTTTACATTAACAAAATCGGAAATTCTATGGGAAAGACGAATAGCTATAGTTGCTACTTGGTATTTTATCAAAAATAATACATTAGATATGACTTTTGAAATAGCAAAATTACTCTTAAACGATAAACATGATTTAATGCATAAAGCAGTAGGTTGGATGCTAAGTGAAGCAGGAAAAAAAGATGAAAAACAATTAATAGATTTTTTGGATTGTTATACTTTACAAATGCCAAGAACGCAGTTCGTTATGCTATAGAGAGATTACCACAAGAAGTGTACAAAAAATATCTTTTAAAAAACTAGATTTATATTTAATCTATGCTAATATTTCATTTTAATTTATTAAGGGTATTATTATGCTAAAAACATTACTAATTAGTTTTATAACTTTAATTTGTGCAGTAAGCTATGCTGATAACCAAACAGCTCAAAATCCTAATGCTACAAATTCTTCTTCTGATCAGCCCGATGATTTACCTGCAGAGGCAGCCGTTCACTTTGCACAGCCTTGGGCAAGACCTACAACAAATGTGCAAGGTAAAGTTAGCAATTCTGCTATGTATTTTACATTAATAAATAGTAGAAGTAAGAGTTATAATTTAGTGAATATATCTTCAGATAAGATAAGTGGAATAGAAATTCATCAAACAATTAATGATCAAGGGGTTAGTAAAATGGTAAAAGTGGATTATCCATTTTTAATTGCCGGTAATATTAATGTTGATTTTAAGCCCGGTGACATGCATATTATGCTTTATGACCCAAAAGTAGATTTAAATGTAGGAGATGAGTTTAAAATAACCTTTTTCTTTGATGACAATACACGAAAAATAGTGAATGTTAAAGTTGCAAATGACAATCCGTATAATAAAACGGGGAATTGAAGGTTATTGTTGCATGGTGCACTCTTCTATGTCATGCCCACAAAGGCGGGAATCCAGTAAAACCTATAAAAAACTTGTTTTTTTAGGTTTAATGTGTAATTTTTATATCAATATTAAGGTTATTTTTTCTGGATTTCGGCTTTTAGCTAAAAATGACATAGGACACTATACACATGACCCTAGAAATTACCGGAAGTGAGTTAATTAAATCTAAACTTATAGATGCTCCTGAACGTTCAGGGGTTTATCGAATGTTTGATGTTAACAAGCAAGTTATCTATGTTGGTAAAGCTAAAAATTTAAAGAAACGCCTTACTAATTACATTAAAAGCACTTTAGATAATAAGACGCTTCGGATGATTGCAAATACTTGTTTTTTAGAGTATAGCATCACTAATTCCGAAGTTGAAGCACTACTTTTAGAAGCACAGCTAATCAAGAAATTTCAGCCGAAATTTAATATTCTTCTTAAGGACTGCAAGTCTTTTCCTTTCATTAAGTTACGTTTAGATCATGATTTCCCACAATTACTAAAATATCGCGGTAAAACTCTAAGTGACGGGAAGTTTTTTGGTCCTTTTGCCTCGAGTGCGGAAGTTAATACTACTTTGACCGAACTACAAAAAATTTTTAAATTACGTTCCTGCACGGATAATTACTTTAATTCACGTACTCGTCCTTGTTTACAATATGAAATAAAACGTTGTTATGCTCCTTGCGTCGGTAAAATAAACAAGGAAGACTATAGAGACTTAGTAACTCAGGTTAAAGATTTCTTACAAGGTCGCACTAAAGAACTCCAAGAGAACCTATCTAGAAAGATGGAAGAGCTAAGTAGTCAGATGCGTTTTGAAGAAGCGGCAGAAATTAGAGATCGCATTAAAGCACTTAGTTATGTGCAGCTTAAGGCAGGGGTTTCAGATGTCGTTAAAGACGCAGATATAATCGCTATTGTGGACAAGAACGGGCATTATTGCGTGGAAGTGTTTTTATATAGGGCAGGGCAAGCATGCGGTAATATTCCTTATTTTCCTACTTCTACCGAAAATAGTACCAAAGAAGAAGTATTAGAATATTTTTTATTACAATTTTACCAAAAACAACACGTGCCTGCGGCAATTATAATTAATCATGAAATTAATGATAAAGAGAATGTGATAGAGGCGATTAAGAAAATCAACAATATACTTCAGCTTAATATTACAGTACCTAATAAAGGCGGTAAGGCTAAATTAGTTCAAAATGCCGAGACAAATGCTTTATTTTCTCTAGAACAGTATTTGAAGAAATTTGCAAAAAATCAAGAGATTATGTTTGAAATTAAAGAGCTATTTGGTCTTTCTGAAATTCCTGAAAGAATTGAGATTTATGATAATAGCCATATTCAAGGTAAGTTTGCGGTTGGAGTGATGGTAGTTGCTGGTAAAGTCGGTTTTGATAAAAAAGAATATCGGGTTTTTAATGTCCATGCTCCCTCTCTCGTATGTCATGCCCGTGAAAGCGGGGATCCAAAAAGGTTAATGGATTCCTGCTTTCGCGGGAATGGCATAAAGAACTGCGGGGATAACATAAAAGGTGACGATTATGAGATGCTTCGGCAAGTCCTAACAAGGCGGCTTACAAGGTTAAGGCAAGAGCCGCATAAATTGCCAAGCTTAATGATTATAGACGGCGGCAAAGGGCATTTAGGCGTCGTTAAAGAGGTGATGGATAAATTTGAAATGAATATTCCTTTTGTTTGTATGTCAAAAGGAGTAGATAGAAATGCCGGTTTTGAACAGTTCCATGTGATAGGTAAGGAAGTATTTACTCTAGATAAGAATTTGCCGGTTATGAAATATTTACAAATCTTGCGAGATGAGGCACATAATTTTGCCGTAAAGAATCATAGACTAGGTAGATCACGTGCTATAAAAATATCAAGCCTTGACGATATAGAGGGTATAGGTGAAACTCGAAAAAAAGCATTACTGCATTATTTCGGTTCGTATAAAGCAGTATGCGACGCAACCATAGATGAGCTTGCTAAAGTAAATGGTGTTAACAAGTTACTTGCTGAGATAATTTTTAATGTTTTGCACAGAAAAAACTAATATTATAACTCATGAAAAACCTAGTTGTATGAGTCGCTATGTTATGCCCGCGGAGGCGGGAATCCAGTCACTAAAAAGTCTAGACATACTAAATTTTACAAATTAAAAGCTCGATTTTCTACTTGTCACTGAATTCCTGCTTCCGCAGGAATGACATCGCGCAGGTTTCTGGATTCATGCAATAAGGCTAGCTTTTTATATCCTCAATAGGATCTTTAAGTTCTTGGCATGCTTCGCCTATTAATTTAGGTTCATCATTCTGAGATAAATCATTAATATTAAATTTAGTTAAGTCAGGATAATATAGCGTCATTGTACCATGAATAGAATAATTTAAAGTTCCTGTCATTAAAGAGTTAACAGCATCATTTTTTTGCTTAGTAGAGTAATACATATTACGCATATTTTCTGAATACGTAGCTATTATCAGCTAAAGTGCTGCCATTAATGTCATCACGTGAATTAAGCTTAAATTTTATTCTCTCATTCTCGTCTTCAATAGGAATTATTATGCTATATTTTCCTTCAATACTATTTTGCTTAGACATAAAATCCTCATAATTCAATTATTAACCTTGAGTTAATATATTAAATTATTTAAAACTTCAAGTAAATAGATAATATATTTTATATGACTTTCCTCGTAATGACATTAGAATACCACCATCCTAGAATAAATATCACAAAACTCACCATCGTCCCTATAAACACTCCTCTAAGGTTGAAATATTGCAACGATAAAGAATAATATTCCCATATTAAGAAGATAGCTGCTCCGCCAAGTGATGATAAGACCATTATAGTTTTAGATGTTCTGATACCAAAAAGCGTTGTTATTAACGGTACTAATATTACCGGTCCCCAGAAACCAGTGAAGAATACTACTAAGTCAATTACATTACTAAATTTTAAAGCTACAATTATTGCAAAACTTCCTATTATAACGTTAATAATTCGAGCAATTAATAATAATTTTTGCTGATTTTTAACCTTAAAAATAGGATTGATTATATCTTTAACAATAGCTATAGAAGTAACGTTTAAATCAGAATCAGCAGTAGACATAACGGCAGCTAAGAGTCCGCTCATTACTATCCCTTGAATTAAAGTTGGGATGATTTGGTTGATTAAATAAGGTAATACTAAATTTGATGGTTGGTTTGGATAAAGCTTATAAGCAATTAAACCATTTAAAGTAATGCAAATCAAGAAGAAAAAATATATAGCGGATTTTGCATATATTGCTTTAGTTGTTTGCGTAGGATTTTTATTAATTAAAGCTCTTTGAATAAATGTAGGATATAGATTCATGACACTAAAACTTAAAGCTGCTGCAATTGTATAAGAAAGTAGGTTGCTCTGATCAAAATTTGCATTTTCCGTAGGTAGGTTATTAATAAAATCTACAAAACCGATTTTATTTAAACTGATAAAAGTTATGGTTGGTATAGCGATTATCATCGCCAAAAATTGTAGTAAATTAGTAAAAACAATAGATTGTAAACCGCCTATTGTAGTATATATAAGTACTATACTATAACTTAAAATTACCCCATTTACATCATTTATTTCTAAGATATATTGAAAAATATAGCCGCTTACGCTTATTTGAGCAGCCAAAAACCCCACTGAAACGATAACCGAACTAACCCCTCCGATAAAACGACCTATATTACCGTAATATGTACTCATGATATCGCCGATGCTTTCAGCTCCGTAATGTTTGGCAATTAAAGGCACTATATAGATTGCAATTAATATATCTATAGGTATTGTAAGTATAAGAGCGTAAGCATAATACTCATGCCCCAAAAAAGCCTTTTCCATAATGCCGAAAGTGGTGGCTCCTCCGACAGAACTTACAAATATCGTAGCTATTAATAACAGCTTACTATTTTGCGCTTTACTTTCAACATTTGCATAGTTCTTAAAACTACTATGTTTAGCTCGGTAATATATACCAATAAGTAGAATAGATATTAGGTATATGAATACGATAATATTATCAATAGGTAAATTAAACATAAATTAGATTTTACAGCTCAAACTTAGCATTTGTTCACAATATATATGTAGTCAAGAATGCTAGATTTATAATTATGTGTCATAATCTGTTCCAAGAAGTTCAGTATCCGGTGTCCAAATATCTTGGTTGGGATCATATTTATATATTTTACCGTGGGGTTTAATTTTTTTTCAGTAGTTTTTTTCTTTAGGGGATAGTTAGCGTTTATATTTTTACAATATTTATGTATTTTAAAAATACCTATTTTAAGTTGCGGCATCATTAACCTTTATTGATGTAAAAAATAAAATCATTATTAACATTAATCAATAATTATTGCAAATAAAACATAATATAACCTATATTAAAATAGTTCTATAGGTCATTATTGAGTATGTTTAAGAAACCTATTCATGTACTTCACCAGCTAATTCAAGTCCCAACTCTTCAGGATTTTCATCAGCAACCACAACAATTTTAGATATTCTTGAACCGGTATAGAAATTTGTAGTATCATTTAATTTTTCTATATCTTTAGTGGTAACAAGAGAATTATCTATTGTGCTAGAATTATTATTTTGAGATGCTATTGCAAGGCTTAAAAAAGCTTTTAATTCAGGTTTATCATCGGGTACTAATTCTATTAGTTTTTTATCTCGATGATCTGCTCCATATTATTAAATTTAACCATTTATGTGTAGCCTTCATGAATAACTAATTGAAGAGGTGTATATCCATCTAAATCTTTTAACTCTGTTGAAGCTCCTTTTTCTAGTACAAATTCAGCTATATCATAAAGTTTGCGGTAAATAGCCTTATGTAGAACTGTATGATTAAACGAAGCTTGAATATTGATATCATCACCTTGATGATCTAAAACCTTTTTTATAAGATGTTTTAGTTGAGCGGTTTGAAAAAACTTGGATTGGTAAAAAGAATATGCTCCGTAAGTGATGTGAAACTGTTCGAATAGTTTATCTAGTGTAATGTTGTAGCCGGAGTCTTGTGCAGAAGATGAGGATATCAGTGGTACTTCTTGAATGGCTGATAAACTAATGCTAGGGATAAAATTGGAAGAAGCAATAGGATTTAGGATGTCGTCTTGCTCTAGTAAGGTAATATCCAGACACCATACCTGTATCATAAGAAGATGTTTGTTCTGTTATTAGAGTAGCCATGTTCGTTTCTATTTCTCTAACTTTAGCCATCAAATTACTATAATCATTTACCTTAAATTAATATATTAAATAATATGAATTTTCAAGGTGAAAATCACTTAAAAAATCCATAAAATCATTGGATTAAGCTTTGTTGTGTGGTTCGATGTTATTCCTGTATGGCGTTGTTATGTGGATCAATTCCCCCTCTGTCATCCTGCGACTTGATCGCGGAATCCATTCTAAAATACTAATATTAGTATTTTAAATTATTTTTTTGGATACCGTGGTCAAGCCATGGTATGACATCTTAATAATTTAACTCATCCTTGTTAAAAACCCTTGACTCCTTGATATTCCTATAATATCCTATAATTTCCCATTAAATCCCAAATGAACCCATATGAATGTATTTTTATCTAAGTATGTAAATGGTGTTGATAAAAAGAGTAGGGTGTCGGTGCCGGCGAATTACCGTGCGGTACTAGGGAAAGAATTATTTAACGGTGTAATTGCTTATCCGTCGATTAGGAATAATTGTATAGAGGTGTGCGGTATTTCGCATATCGAGAAATTAAGGCAGATGATAGAGACGCTTGATCCTTATTCCGAGGAGCGTGATGCGTTTGAGACTATGATATTCGGGGAAGCTGTACAACTTTCCTTTGATGGGGAGGGAAGAGTTATATTGCCGCAATCTTTAATGAAGCATGCAGGAATCGAAGAGCAAGCATGTTTTGTAGGTAAAGGGGTGATTTTTGAGATTTGGCAGCCGCAGAATTTTGAGAAATATTTAAATGCCGCTCAAAAAATTGCTCATGAAAAGCGGTTAACTCTAAGGAATGCTCATTAATGATACAATCTCACGTGCCTGTAATGCTAAATGAAATGTTAGAGGCCTTAAGCCCAAAAGATGGTGAGTCTTATTTAGATTGTACGTTTGGAGCAGGAGGATATAGCAAAGCAATATTAGAAAGCTGTAACTGTTATGTCACAGCCTTGGATCGTGATCCAAACGTGATCAAAAGAGCCGAAGAAATTCAGCAAAATTACGGTGAGAGGTTTGATTTTGTAGAAACAAATTTTGCGGATAGTTTTGCAAAGCTTAAGGAAAAAAAATTTGATGGGATAGTGCTGGATTTAGGTGTTTCATCAATGCAGTTAGATATAGCAGATAGAGGATTTTCGTTTTTGCATGACGGACCACTCGATATGCGTATGAGCGGGCAAGGGCTTAGTGCCGAGGAGTTTGTAAATACGGCAGAGGAAAAAGCGCTAGCTGACGTAATTTACAAATACGGAGATGAGCGCTTTTCACGAAGAATCGCTAAGAGAATTATAGAATATAGAAAAACGGCGAGAATTGATAGTACAGGCAAGTTAGCCGAGATTGTTAGAAGTAGTATAGGATTTGGAAAAGGCAAAATTGATCCTGCAACTAAAACCTTTCAAGCCATTAGGATTTATGTAAACGATGAGCTTGGGGAGTTAGAGCAGTTTTTAGTGAATGTAAAAAATATATTAAAGAAAGACGGACGTTTAGTTGTGGTGTCTTTTCACTCTTTAGAAGATAGGATAGTTAAGAATTTCTTTAAAGAAAATTCGGAAAAGCCGGTAGTAAGATCAAAATATGCTAAAGACGACATGACGATTGATCCAAATAAATGGCTTAAGATTATTACTAACAAAGCTCTAGCACCGTCAGATAAAGAAGTAGGGCTAAATATTAGAGCGAGATCGGCAAAACTTCGAGCAGCAAAAGCGATATATGAGTAATTAATTATGAGTATAAGCAAGCTTCACTATTTAACATTATTGATAACAATTATAGCAATATGTAGTTTGTTTAGCATAAAGGAGCGAGTCTCAACTCTTGATTATCAATTAAGTAGCGTTGTAAAACAGATAAATAGTGAGAATAATAATATTCATATTTTAAAAGCAGAGCAAGCTTATCTACTTTTGCCGGCTAGATTAGCAAAACTTGCGGCGGCTTATTTAAAATTAGAAACAGTTAAATCTTATCAAATGATCAAAGATCCGTTAGGGCCAAATATCGATCAAAATATTAAATTTAATCATAATATTAGTATTTCCAAGAGTAGTAAATGGCGTTACAAAAGAATTACAAATAATAAGTATATACAGACTGTTTCGAGTAGAGTGAAGGATACTCGATGAACTTCAAAAATTGGCTACGTCATCCTACAAGTACTGCGGTACTCACGTATTCAGTATACGCTCCATTTCTCGTCTTGTGGATTCCTTGCTCTTTTTGAAGTTGATTTTCGTATCTTGGTAGGATTGTTGTATGGCTTGGAAAAAGCGTTCGATGTCATTCCCGCGAAAGCGGGAATCTAGGGTAAAGCGAGATAAATCGAGATTTTCAAAAAATCTTGATTTCAAAGATTTTTTACTTTTCAAATCAAGTTTTGAAAAGGTTTTAAAGTACTGGATTCCCGCTTTCGTGGGAATGACATAAGGATTGCGGAAATATTAGTGTTTGAAACACCATAAATAACATATGAAACAAATTTTGGAAAAATGGAAACCTACAATTAAAAGTCTAACAATTTGGAATGTTTGTAGTAAAAATACAAAAATCCGATTATTAATGGTTATTTGTGTCTTTTCTTTTCTTTTTTGTACTTTATCTTACAGATTGATAATCGTTGCTACGAATGTTTACGATAAAAATATTAATTCCTTTAAAAAAAATCATCAATTTAGAAAAGAAATAGTTGATCGAAACGGTAATTTATTAGCAGTGAACCTACCTTCTGCCTCATTATTTGCTAATCCACAAATAGTACTT
Organism: Rickettsia koreansis; assembly: GCF_046532895.1. NCBI lineage: Bacteria > Pseudomonadati > Pseudomonadota > Alphaproteobacteria > Rickettsiales > Rickettsiaceae > Rickettsia > Rickettsia koreansis. Next base: position 36,551 of record NZ_WHLZ01000001.1, read on the forward strand.
GATCCTGAAACTTCCGTAAAAAAGCTAGCAGAAATTCTACCTGATATTAATAAAGCTAAATTACTTGCAGAACTTAAGTCAAATAAAAGCTTTATATGGGTAAAAAGGGATTTACTACCTAGTCAGCAAGAAAAGATAACTAGCCTTGGGTTACTTGGTTTTGAATTTGAAGAAGAGCAGAAACGAATTTATACCTTTTCTAATTTATTGTCGCATGTTGTCGGTTATGTAGGTAGAGACTCGGTAGGGCTTAGTGGCTTAGAGCTCGCTTATGATAAGTATTTAACTAATTCTGATTATGAATTAAACGAACCAAAGAATCGGAAAGAACCGCTTCAATTATCTATTGATATCAGATTACAAAGTATTTTAAGTGAGGAGATTGATAAAACTTTAAAGCAATTTAAGGCCATAGGAGCAGTAGGCATTATTGCTGATCCAAATAATGGCGAGATTTTAGCATTAGTAAATAAGCCTGATTTCGATCCGCATTATCCGAGTTTAGCCAAACCGGAAGAGCTGTTTAATATAGCAAGTCTCGGCATTTACGAAATGGGTTCGGTGTTTAAGGCATTAACTATGGCAGTCGGCTTTGATACCGGTACAATAAATATGAATGATGCTTATGATATAAGTTATATGAAAGTAGGAGGATTCCAGCTTAAGGATTATACGCCAAGGCAAGGATGGCATAGTGTACCTGAGATTTTTCTATATTCTTCAAATATTGGCACAAGTCAAATTATGCTTGAAATCGGTAAAAGCAATTTTAAAAAGTACTTAAAGAAATTAGGTCTATTAGATCAGTTACAAATAGAATTACCTGAACGAGGTACTCCGTTATTTCCTTCCGAGAAAAGATGGAATGAGTTAACGAGTGTTACTATGTCGTATGGCTACGGCATTTCGATTAGCCCTTTGCATTTTGTTAGAGCAATGTTACCGGTTGTTAACGGCGGTACTTTATATGATCTTACTTTATTAAAAAGAAAGGATGAAAAAGTAATAGGTACAAAAGTTTTTAGTGAAAATACCTCCACCCAAATGAAGAAATTATTTAGAGCGGTAGTCAAAGAAGGTAACGGTAAAAGAGCAGAGGTCAAAGGCTATCTTATCGGCGGTAAGACCGGTACGGCAGAAAAACTTTCACAAGGGGCAGGGGGAAAAAAGAAATATCTAAAAAATAGTAGAGCGTCATCGTTTTTAGGTATGCTGCCTGCATCTAACCCGCAATATATTATTTTTATTAGATTTGATGAGCCGAAACCGACTAAAGAAAGCTTTGGCTTTGCAACTGCAAGTTGGACGGCTGCCCCTACTGCCGGTAGAGTATTTGAACGTATGATATCTTTATATGGTTTAGAACCGATAGAACAAAGTGAGGAAGAAAGTTAAAATATTACCTAATAATTATAGATTTTGTCATTGCGAGCAGGCATTGTTGCGTAGATCGGTAAAACCTACTTGATGTCATCCCCGCATATGCGGGAATGACATAAAACGATCTGTGCAACAAAAAGCCTAAATTTTCTGGCAATGACGCATTTATAAGCTAAAAAGGAGGTTTTTATATGTCAAAAAATAAAAATATAACAGATAAACCTAGTATACCTATCCCACGGCTTAAGTCTTTTGATCCTACGACAACAATAAATAATATTATATCAAAACAACTATTTATATCCACAAGTTCCGAGGCATAAGAAGAATTAGAGCTTAGCGATAATGATAAAAGACCTAACCCTAGTTGTTGTGAGTTATTGTAGAATCCATATTCATTTTTTAAAACTGTACAAAATAGAAAATTAATTTATATTTTGTATACGGTTGATATGGTCGTTGGGTGGTTGCGATTTTTCTATTGTCACCCCGTGGTTTGACCACGGGGTCCAGTAAAAATGACCACACAAAATGTTGTTTATATAGATCCTGCGATCAAGTCGTGGGATGACAACCTAATTGCCGATCAAGTCACGGTATGACACAGTACAAAACTATTATGTTAAAGATAAAACAGGAAATATATAAAAATAGCTTACAAATAATATTAAAATTGCTGTTTGCTTTGCTATGTTTTTTTATAATATTATTTCCGTTAGTGAGTTATAAAATAAATATTCAAAGCAGAATCTTTCCGGCGATGGAAATTATATTTATTTATTATTTTATGTCGTTATATTCCTTAAATATTTTTAACATATTTTTTTTCGGTCTATTTATAGATCAAATAAGTGGTATGCCTATCGGTACAAATTCGCTAGTTTTTTTATCGGCATATACGATTTATAAATTATCTTCAAAATATTTTGTAGCTAAAAACTATTTAATAAATTTCATTATTTTTTGCGTTTATTGTTTATTTATATTGAATTTTAAATATTTACTAATAACAATCAAGAAGCTAGAAGCAGACGGATATTTAATAATTTTCTTTCAATTTTTAACAACTATATTTTCTTATAATATAATTCGTCTTATACTTGACTCTCCTATGAATTACTTTAAAAAGTATGCTAAATAAGAAAATACTACATGGTGAGTTAATTTCACGAAGAGCCTTTATAATCGGATTAGGTAAACTCGGATTTTTATCGTTGCTTGGAATAAGAATGTTTTATTTACAGCTTATTAAAAGTGAAGAATATAAGACTTTATCGGATAAGAATCGTATTAATTTCGTTGTACTGCCACCGACTAGAGGAAGAATTTACGATTTAGACGGCAATATTTTAGCTACTAATAAACCATGTTATCAGCTAGTCATAGATAGGAACATTAATAATAATTATAGGGATGAATTAGAGATAATTAGTAATATTCTAAATTTATCTCCGGAAAAATATAATTATATTAAGCAAAAAATTAAAAAATCTAGTCGCCACACTCCTTTAATAATATTTGATCAGCTTGATTGGCAGCAAGTATCAATGATTGAAGAACAAAAGCATAAACTCGCTTCAATATTTATTGATATAGGTTATTTAAGGTTTTATCCTTTTTCAAGTGTTACTTCTCATTTAATCGGTTATCTTGGTCAAATAAATGAGCAAGAGAAGCAGGAATTAAATATACATAGTTTAAGCAATTTTAATATCGGTAAATCCGGTATTGAAAAATATTACGATAACAAACTAAGAGGAGCATTTGGTTATAAAAAAGTTGAAGTAAACGCTTACGGTAAGCAGGTAAGAGAAATAGCAGGAACCCCTACTAAATCGGGTGAAGATATGCATTTAAATATCGATGCATCTCTTCAGCAAAATATCCAGCAATATTTAAATCCTAAAGGTTCTTCGGCAATAGTTATGGATACTAAAACCGGAAATGTACTAATTTGTGCTTCCACCCCAGGTTTTGAATCAAATCATTTCAGTAAATTATCGGAAAATTATTGGCAAAGTTTAATGAGTGATCCTTATAAGCCTTTAATTAATAAGGTAATACAAAATTCTTATCCTCCAGGCTCGGTTTTTAAAATAATTACCGTACTTGCAGCCCTTGAAGTAGGCATTAATCCTAATAAAACCGTTTTTTGCGACGGTAGCTCTGCTCTTGGTACTAATAGCTTTAGATGTTGGAATCATAGCGGACACGGAACGTTAGATATGATGTCTGCTTTAAAGCATTCTTGTAATATTTATATGTATGAATTAGCAAGAATAGTAGGTCCGGATAAAATTCTTGAAGTTGCAAGAGAATTTGGCCTCGGCTCAAAAACCGGTATTGATTTAGCTCCTGAAAGTAGCGGGTTTGTACCGTCAAAAGAGTGGAAAAAGAAAAAATTAAAGCTTCCTTGGTCAATAGGAGATAGTTTTAATTTAGCAATCGGACAGGGGTTTCTAGGGGTAACGCCGATGCAGCTTGCAAGGTTTATTACAGCTATTGCAAGTAACGGTAAACTGTATACGCCTAGAATATTAAAAAATGATCCGGAATTTTATAATGTCAATATTAAGCCCGAAAATATCACAATAATCCAAGAAAGTTTGTATAATACCGTTAATGTTGCGGGAGGTACGGCGTATTATAATAGAATTTTAGGCAAAAATAGGCAGCTCGCTGGTAAAACCGGTACTGCGCAGGTGCAAGGCAAACTAAATGCTAAAGATGATTTAAGCCGTAAATCTATTGCTTGGGAGAGGCGTAATCATGCCTTGTTCTTAGGCTTCGCTCCTTATCACGATCCTAGTTATTCCGTTACCGTCTTTATTGATCATGGCGGAGGCGGTAGTAAAGCCGCCGCCCCTGTAGCTCGTAAAATTATGTCGGATGTGTTGGATAAGTATTTATAGCTTTTTTCAGTTTGTAGTTTGTGCTATTATGTGTCGTAATGTGTTATTAATTAAAGATAGGTTACAAGATGGCAAGACTGAATTTAACTATTTCGGACGAACTAAATAATAGTTTAGCATAGTCAGCAAAAAACTTAGACAGATCAAAAGGGCTATAGTATGTAAAGCAATTGAATATTATCTACAGGAAATACAAGAAGATTCAGAAGAGGCTAAAATTGCTTTGCAAAGAATTTAATGCTCCTGATTTTAAAACTTACACTACTGACGAAGTTAGGGAATGGTTAAAAAAGAAAAATGTTTAAAGTTATATGAGAAAATAAGGCATGTGCAGAATTAGCTGAATTGTATGGTATCCAGAAAACAACTTAAAATACTAATATTATTAGTATTTTTAACTAGACCCCGTGGTCAAGGAACTAGGTGACAATGGCAAAACTGATCCATGCGGATAATGCTAGCCTTATATAATTATATCTTAACTCATATCAAAAAATACTTTATTTTAGTTAGTAGTTTGTGTTATTAATAACTAGGCTTTGCGTGCGGAAAATTAAATTAATCTATTTTTTGTTGTAAATCATAAGATTTTTTTGAAATAGGAATAACTATTATTGCAAAAATCTTATTAATGTTCTTTTACAAAACTTAGGAATTATTATAGAGGTATATATATGTCTAAGAAAAAGCAGGACGATCAAATAATAAAAGAATTAGAAGAAAGACTAGCAAAACTTAAAGGCACTCCTCCATCACTTGAAGAATTAGAAGAAAGGTTTGCAAAGCTCCAAGATAGACCTTATATCCCCATAAAAAAATCTGGTAATGAAGTAGACGAGCTAATTGAGCAGCTGCAATCTGAGCTTAAACTAGAACAAAAAAGTAAAAGCCTTAATGATCAAAAAGACCAAGCAATACGTGATAGGCTAGATAAATTAAGAGAAGACAGTCCTATAACGCAAAAAAAGACACCTATAGATCTTTCTTTTAATGATACTAAATCAATAATTACCGATACTATAGATGCTCAGGCAGATATAGCTAGTTCATATGCTAATCGCTCTACCGAGTTAGAGGAGAAAAAAGCATTACTCCATTTAGCTAATAATCTAACTGAAGCGAGAGATATTATTAGGGATATACCCCCTATATCTAAAGAATATGTGCCTAAACTATTAGATGTTATTGCTAGTGGGTTAGGTAAAATTTATGAAGGAATAAAGAAAATAGCTTCGCCTGCAGTTAATATTATAAAAGAAATAGGTAGTAGTCTTGTTAATTCGATTAAATCACTTCCTCACAAATCTTCCAAGCAACAAATAAAATTAAAGAAGTTATATAGAATATATGTTGATTTGAAAGGAATAAAGCCAAAGATAAAAGAAGAGTTTCTTAAAAAACATTATGAGCGAATTGATCAGCTGCAAACTCCTAAGGAAATATTTGTAGAAACTGCCAAGATTACTAAATCTATAAGGATCGCCGGAAAACAAAAGATAAATACTCTTAAACAACAACAAATTATTAATAGAATGAAGCAGCAAAGTCCTACTGCTTTTATAAATAATAATTCATTTACACCGTCTAATACTCCTACTAATAAAGCAAGGTCTTCCAAGAGCAACCAAAGGTAAATGCTGTGTTATTCCTGTGAAAGCAGGCATCTAGAAAAATAACCCTTAATATTGGACAAAATTATACCTTTAACAAAATAAGCATATAAAAAATTTTTTATATGTTTTACTAGATTCCCGCTTTCGCGGGAATGACATAAAGAGCATTTACTGATCCACGCAACAATGCCACGCGGGGATGACATACTGAATATTCGTATAAGGACCAAGGTATTTAAAGATTATTCTACTCCGTTCATTCCGCTTGTCTTAGCTTTATCAAACGAAGTATCTTTAATTGCTGCTTCGGTAAAATCGGCATTTGTTAGGTCGGAGTTATTAAAGCCCACCTGATCAATTTTAGCTAATTTAAATATACTATCTGTTAATATTGAGTTTGAAAAATCTGTTTTAGTAAGTATTGCTGCAGAAAAATTAGCCTCTTTTAAAATAGAATTTTTTATTACCGTATTTGTTAGGTTAGCATTTTTAAAGATACTATTTGAAAAATCTACTCTATCAAATATTAAGTTGCTCAAGTCAAAATTTGTTAAATTCATATTTGCTAAGTGAGTTATTTTTTGCAAATCTTTTACCGAACTTATTACTATATTATTTGGTAGAATTTTGCTCGAATTATCACTATTTAAAATAATATTATTAGAAATATTAGTATTAATAAAACCGGAATACGCTTGGTAGTTAATATTATTTATTTGCGAATTAGAAAGGACGGAATTAATAACCGCAGTATTTGTTAGATTGGAATTTATTAGAGCTACTTGGTTTAAATTGCCTAAAGTAATTTTAACATCTGAAAAATTTACGTTTTGTATTAAAGATTTAGAAAAATTTATATTATTAAATTGTCCGTTAGTTATATTTGAGTTTATTATTTCACTGCTGTTTAAGTCAGTATTAATCACTATAAATTGTTTAAAATCATTATTGCTAAAAATATTATTAGTATAGCTAATATTATCTAAAGTAATATTTGAGCCTTTAGTTTTATTAATCCTTACAAAATTAGCATTACTATTTTTTATTGATAAATTATTAAATTTATTATCGTTTAGACTCATATTATTTAATATCGCATTATCGATTTTAAAATGATTTAAAACTGAACTACTAATTGTACTATTTTGTAAATCACATTTAGTAAGGCTAATATTTTGTAATGTTGAATCTTGAAAGGAAGCGTATGAAAAGCAAGAGTTATTACTTTGTACGTTATTAAAATTTACTTCATTAAAAATACTTTGTGTGAAGTTAGAATCCTTAATTATTACTGCTGTTAATGTAGTTTGACTTAGGTTGCTAGATTCAAAATAATTATTAGTAAAATTGGTATTATTTATTACACTTTTTTCTAAATCCGTACCGTAAAATATTGAATTTGTTATATTAGTATTTTTAAAGCTATTATTCTTTAGGTTAGCTTTTTGAAAATTAACACCGTCGATAGTATTATTGCTCCATAATACATGACTAAATTTAGAATTTTCAAAGTTAACATTTATTATAGTAGTTTTATTAAAAGCAGTATCGCTAAAATTTGATTGAACAAAATTTGTATTTTGTAATGTTATATTGTGAAAAATTGAACCTTGAAAGTCAGAATTATATCCGGAAATATTTTTTATTACCGAATCTGCAAAATTACTTTCTTGAATTATAGCATTTGTAAGTATTGCTTTGTCTAAATTGCTACCTGCAAAATCAGCACGTGATATTTCGCAGGAAGTCAAATCTATTCCTGATAAATCTTCATTTATTAGCTGTACTCCTATTAATTTTACTCCTTTTAAATTTGAACCGAACTTCTCTTTAAGGTTCACTTTAAGGTTTTTAGAATTTTGCGATATTATATAATTCCGAATTACCGTACTTTGGCTGTCCGTAAGTAATCCGTTCGCATCACGAGTAGATTCGGAGCAGCTGCTTAATAACAAATAAATCGTAATTATTGATATGACTTTAAGCATTTGCTTCCTCATATTCTTCTTCATTTATTCTATTTGTAGGAGGTATATGTAAGCTTAATAATTTTAATTTACGATGCAAAGCCGATCTTTCCATACCGACAAATGAGGATGTTTTTGAAATATTATTATTAAAACGACTCATTTGTGCCGATAGATATTGACGCTCAAAAACTTCTCTAGCTTCTCTAAGCGTCATAGATAACATATCAAAGCTATCTTCAAGTTTTGTAAGATTAGTACTATTTGCTAATATTTCAGAAGGTATCATATAAGGTTTGATAATTTCATTATTACCTGTAGTTAACGGATTCATAATTAAAGTCCATTCAACAACGTTACGTAATTGTCTAATATTGCCCGGCCATTCATAGGATTGAAGAGCAGCAATAGTTTCATCGGCAAAGCTACGTTCTTTTAAACCTGAAAATTTTGAAAGTTGCTTAACAAAATACTTAACGAGTAGCGGTATATCTTCTTTTCTTTCATATAATGAAGGTACTTTTAGAGAAGATACATTAAGGCGATAATATAGATCTTCTAGGAATTTGCCGTTATTAACTTCATCTTGTATATTTTTAGAAGTACCGGTGATAATTTTTATATCAATTTTAATATTTTTTCCGCAAGGTTTTGTAATAGTTTGATCTTTAAGGAATTTTAATAATTTTACTTGGATAGGAATAGGAATATTACTGACCTCATCTATATATAAAGTACCGTTATTGGCAAATTCTAAGATAGTAGGGCGTTTATTATTTGCCTGCTTTTCCGATTCGCCGAATAATTCTTGATTGATTTTTTCCGTAGTCATACAGGTAGGGCTGAAAATAATGAACGGATTATTAGCCCTTTTAGATTGTTTATGAATTAATCTTGCTGCAAGTTCTTTACCGCTACCGACTTTACCGTGAATCATTATACGACTGCTAGAGCTAGCTGCCTTTTCTATGGCCATTTTATATTTTAAAGTTACCGAACATCCGCCTACTAATTCAGTTTTATCTATAACCTTTGATTTTAAATCTATATTTTCGCGTTTTAACTTTGTGACTTCACAAGCTCTTGTAAGTAAAATAACTAATTTATCATTATTAAATGGTTTTTCTATATAATCGTAAGCACCCATTTTTATAGCATTTACTGCTGTTTCTATAGTACCGTGACCGCTAATAATTATTACCGGCATTAAAGGATAGCGTTTTTTAATTATCTCTAAAATCCCAAGCCCGTCAATTTCGCTTCCTTGAAGCCAAATATCAAGTATAACTGCAGAGACCGGTTTTTCGGAAAGTATTTTAAGGGCTTGAGTACTATTAGCGGCAACCTTAGGGTTAAAACCTTCATCTTTCAAATTTGCAGCAATGAGATTTCGTATACTCTCTTCATCATCTACTATTAAAACATCTAGTTGTGACATTACAATTTACCTTAAAAATATTAATACTAGGTTCTTGCGTACGATTTCTAATTGATTTACTATTTTACGATATTTTTTAGCGAAAATTAACAAGATTTTTGAAAGAATTAGTTATTCATTTTTCAAAAAAATCTTAAAAAAATATCGTAATTTGCAGCAAAAAATAGTCAAAATTAAATCTTTTTAGAAATCGTACGTAAGAACCTAAATATATAGGTTAATGCCGAATGTAAAAGAAAGCAACATTTTTTTATAACATTTTTGTCACAATAGCTATTTATAATGTAAAGGTTGGCTAAGATTACATAATATTAAAATTATTTAAGTAATTTTAGTTAATTTTATTTGCAGTTTGTAGTGTTATAAATGATTATATATAATGAGAGGGGTAGGATATCCAAGTCGTCATTGCGAGCGAACGTAGAGAGCGTGGCAATCTCATGAAATAATAACAAGCTTCTGAGATTGCTTCGTCAATTACTTCGTAATTTCCTAGCAATGACGACGATTGTGTATCCAACAGTAAAACTGATTTTAAAAATTATGCTTAACATCTTTTTAATTATTATTTCATTATTTATTTGCTTAATAACCTACCTATTTATCAGCAAAACGGATATTTTTACAAATTTATTGATTTTAAATAGCTTCACGACTTTAGTGAGCTTATTGATTTGTTGTTTAGGTTTATACTCAGGCAATAGTTCATATTTGGATATAGCAATTATTTATTTTCTTCTAAGCTTTATAGCAACAAACGGATATTTAAAATATTTCATAAATGAATCGAATGAAAACAAAACAGATTGATAGACATCTTGCCAAATTCGCTTATAGAGAGGAATTTGTAGGAGACACGAAACGCAGCACCGCAGCGTACACAAGCGTACGTGAGGATGCGAGTATCGGATCGACGCACAAATTACCTCTAGAAGTAGAGTGTGAGAAGATGTCTAATACGGTAATTTTAGGATGCGGTCTTAGCGGCATGTTAACGGCGCTTTCTTTTGCACAAAAGGGTATAAAAACTACTATATTCGAGAGTAAATCGGTAAAAAGCCCAGAGTTTTTTAAAGATATAAGAACTACTGCTTTAACGCCGCATTCTAAAAATTTCTTATTCTCTATTGATATATGGGAAGCGCTTGAGAAGTTTGTAGCAGAAATGCAAGACATATATGTAGTAGATAATAAGGCTTCAGAGATATTAGACTTACGAAATGACGCTGACGCTGTACTTGGATATGTGGTTAAGAATAGTGACTTTAAAAAAATGCTATTGTCAAAAATAACTAATAATCCGTTGATAACATTAATTGATAATAATCAATATCAAGAGGTTATAAACCATAATGACTACTCGATTATAAAATTTAATGATAAACAAATTAAGTGTAATTTATTAATTATATGTGACGGAGCAAATTCAAAAGTGAGGTCTCATTACTTTGCTAATGAAATTGAGAAACCTTATCAAACTGCTCTTACATTTAATATTAAGCATGAAAAGCCGCATGAAAATTGTGCTATGGAGCATTTCCTGCCGCTTGGTCCTTTTGCTTTGCTGCCTTTAAAAGATCAATATGCTTCATCCGTAATATGGTCTACTTCTTCTGATCAGGCTGCTTTAATTGTTAATTTGCCTGTAGAAGAAGTGAGGTTTTTAACTCAAAGAAATGCCGGTAATTCCCTAGGTAAAATTACTATTGATAGTGAGATTAGTAGCTTTCCACTAAAAGCCCGTATAGCAAATAGATATTTTCATAACCGTATAGTGCTTATTGCCGACACTGCCCACACAGTACATCCGCTCGCCGGACAAGGGCTTAATCAGGGCATAAAGGATATAGAGATTTTGAGTATGATAGTTAGTAATAATGGCACATTACAAGAATATCAAAAGCTAAGGCAAGAGGATAATTTTATTATGTATAAGCTGACTGATGAGTTAAATAATATTTTTTCAAATTATTCCACAAATTTAAGATGTTTAAGACAAATAGGATTTAAGGTGATAAATAATTTTAAACCTGTAAAAAACTTGATTACTAGCTATGCGATGGGGAAGAGGTGAGTGTTCTTTTGTATCATTTCTAGCTAGTTCTGATGTCATTCCCGCGAAAGTGGGAATCCAGTAATCAAGAATCGATAAAAGCATTATTTGTTTATACTTTTTAAAAGATGGATTCCCGCTTTCGCGGGAATGACATAGAATATGAAATAACATAGAACATAATTTTATGAGATATGCGTGAGTAAAGAAAATTTAAGCAGTAAATCATCTATTAATACTCCTGAAGAAGGAATAAAAAATGTAGCAGAAGATAATAAGCTTAAATCTTCAATAAATACCCCTGAAAGAATAGAGCTTTTAGAAGCAGCACAAACAAAAGCTTTTGAGCCTCCACAGGAGAACGGCAATCGTGAAATAAGCCAGCAGGAAAAAGAACGCTGCAAGAGGATACGGCACTTTACGGTGCTAGAGTTGCTTGTGCCGGAATCGCTGCAAGTGGAGTAGCAATCGAAGTGGTACAGGAGGGCAGTAAAGTTATCGCTAGTCCTATTCATATTAGTAGTAAGGAGTAATTAACGTTGGAGAAAAAGCAGCAAAAGCTTATGATCCGGTTGATACACTTCAGCAAGGTGCAAAAATTAAAGAAAAAGGTCCCCCAAGTCCCGGTTTAGCCGATAAGGCATTAAATAAAATCAGGACACTACCCGGTGGTGAAATTGCAGCAAATGTTCTAGAGAAAACATAGGTAGTAAAGCAGTAAGACGTGCTGCTAGAATTGGCGGCGTTGCAGTATCGTTAGTCCTTAATCCCACTCCAGTCGGGGTTGTGGGCTTGCTGCACTTTCTTTATCAGCCGTTGCTTATAATGTTGGAAAAGAAACTTTAGAAGTAAAAGAAGATAAGTGTTTAGATAGAAAGAAAAAACTTTAGAAAATATTAAAGCTAATTATGTGAAGCAAGCAGAGTTAGTAGTTACTACTTGAATAGATAAAGCAAAAGATAGCCCTGAACTTAAAAATGTCTTGGATACTCAATTACCTAAAATTTACCAAGAAAAAGTTGAACCTGAAAAATTAAATACAACTAGAACTAAAGAGATTTTAAAAGTAATACGAGTACTACCTTAGAAACAGTATCTTTAGTAGCACAAGCAAGTTCTGTAGGCGGTATTATAAGCGCTTTAGTAGCAGGTGCTATTGGAGGAGGAGCTAATTGTAATAGGTGAAGGAGATGCTAATTTAGTGCGTATAAAAAAGATAAAATAAATAGTTTAAAAACATAAATAGGAAATTATGAAGATAAGAAAGACTTGCTTGAAAAAGAAAGGCAAGCAAAAATAGATACCAAAGCATTAGAAGAATTTTTAACTATACCCCCTAAAATTGATCAATTAAGTGAAGGGCAGCTAAGAGAGCATTTTAATGTAACTAGAGCAAAGGTTGCAGCGAGACATGAATTTGCTCCTCCTGCTAAAAAAACTAATTTTGAAAAAGTTAAATCGGCATTAAAAGTAGGAGTCGGTTATTTTGTTGAATCGCAATTTGGTGATTTAAAAGAAATATACGGTAAAAAAGAAGAAACATCTCAATCTTTTATAACTCTAAATGTTAGCAATAAAGTAAAACCTGAGCAAAATAAAGCTCATGAGCAAGCCAACATATGCAAGAGAATTTGTCATGCGGCAAGGGGGGTCGTTATGGTGTTAGCTCACCATCATCACAATCAACACCGCATGCTTCTAAACACCATGAATCTTCAAGAGGATTTTAATTGTTAATAAAGACTTATAATTATCTTATAGATTATATCTTGCCGCAGAGATGTTTAAGCGGTGCAGAAATACTAGGGGGAACGGTGAATTTTGTAGCGATTATTGGAAGAAGCTAGAATTTATAGCAAGATCCTATTGTAGTATATGTGGACAAAGATTTAGTATAAAAATCTTAGATAACTGTATTTGTAGAAATTGTTATAGCAACAAACCTAATTATGAGTTTGCTCGCAGCTTATTTAAGTGTAATTAGCATAGCAAAAAAATAGTTCATCAGTTTAAATATCAAGATAAGACGATATTTGCTAAGACCTTTGCTAAGCTTTTATATAATAGATATAGCAGCGAGGATATAAAAATCATACCTGTACCTATGAATAGCTTTAAGAGGTTACTACGAATGTATAATCCTGCTTATATTTTAGCTATGGAAATTGTAAAAGTTACCGATAAAATGTTAAAAGCTGATATTTTAACTAAAGCAAAATGGACTAAGTCTTAGACTTTTCTCTCACGAAAACAACACAAAAATAATATAAAGGGTAGTATCAAATTTAACACAAAGTATAATATTGTAAGTAAAAAAATCTTATTAGGTGATGATGTCGTTACCACTGCTGTTACTATAAATGAATGTGCTAAAATTTTACTACAAGCCGGGGGTGGCGTCGGTCAAAGTCTTAAGTGTTGCTATGACATAACGTCATTGCAAGGGGACGTGGTTGTGTATATCGAAAAACACACTCGATGTCATCTCTTGGCTTGACCACGGGATCCAAAAAATAATAAAAAGTTTTAGTATTTTTAACTGGATCCCATGGTCAAGCAACGGGGTAACACAGAAGGTAACTTATACAAAATGAAATAAAAAAAGTTTGTATTATCGGTGCGGGAGTAATGGGTTCAGGGATTGCAGCGTTAATTGCTAATTCCTCTTATAAAGTAGTGCTGCTTGATATTATCGCTAAAGATTCCAATGATCCTAATAAAATAGTTAAAACCGCTAAAGAAAGTTTGCATAAACAAAAACCCCCATCTTTATCTTTTCCTGATAAAGCAAATTTTATTACCATCGGTAATTTAGAATATGATTTAGATTTAATGAAAGAATGTGATTTAGTGATTGAAGTTATTGTTAAGAAGTTAGAAATCAAACACCAATTATATAATAAAATTATTCCTTATCTTAAAGAAGATGCAATTATTGCTTCTAATACCTCTACATTACCGCTTAAAAGACTCAAAGAGAATTTACCAGATAATATTAAATCTAGATTCGTTATTACGTATTTCTTCAATCTGCCAAGATAATATGGAACTGCTTGAGTTAATTGTAGACCCTACGATAAAGGCTGAAGTAATAGAAAGAGTATCAGAGTTCTTAACGAAAACGCTTGGTAAAATTAGAGTAAAATGTAATGATACGCCTGGTTTTATTGCTAATATAGTAGGGTGTTTTTTACTTGAATTAGTAGCCCGTAAAGCGATAAGTCAGAATCTTAATGTGCTACTATAGATAAAATATTTACTACATTTTTGGGGCTGCCGAGTACCGGAATTTTCGGTTTATATGATCTAATCGGGTATGACGTAATGAAGTTAATTTCAAGTTCATTACTTACCTCTTTTCCTGCAAATGATGCTTATCATAAAATATATGTAAAGACCCCTGTTCTTGATAAGATGATAGAAGAAGCAGTTAATTGGACGTAAAGGTGACGGTGGATTTTATCGTTTATCGGTATCAAATGGCAAAAAGATTAAAGAAGTTATCAATATAAACGACTTATAATATAGTTCTGTTCAAAAAGTAGATATTTTAATCTTGATGTGCTTCTTGTAAGTGATTCGGTTTACGGTAAATTTTTTACTGAAATTATCACGGAATTTTATGTTTATTTAGCAAGTCTAGTTCTGTCGGTTACGGATAATATTTATGATATCGATGCTGCTATGAAGCTGGGTTACAGCTGGAAATATGGTCCATTTGAATTATTGACTATAGCTGCTAAAAACGGTTGGAATGCGGTAATTAAAAATGCCGATTTAATGCATATCCCACTTCCGCAATATTTAGCCAATAAAGAATATCAAAAAATCGATAAACAAAAATTTAATTCTCACAAAGATATTTTACAAGAAAGTCAGATAGTATTGGAGAATAGCTCAGCAAAATTAATACTTTATCAAGATGTTTTGATTTTTGTTATTACTACAAAAATGAATTGTTTAAATCATGAGGTGTTTTATTTACTACAAGAAGCAGCAAGTAAAGCCGAAAATGATGGTAAAAATCTTTATATTTATCCGCAAGGAAATAATTTTTCTGCCGGTGCTGATTTAAAACTTCTTCTTTCTTATATTGAAGATAAGAATTTTCACGATCTAGAGAATTTACTAAAGCTGGGACAGCAAACCATGCTCCACTTAAAATATTCCTCTGTACATGTTATTAGCTTGTGGTCTTGGTGTGGCACTTGGAGTTGGATATGAGCTGTTACTGCACTCAAGCTTTATTATAGGAAATCAAGAACTTAACGCAGGGTTTGTAGAACTTGGTGTTGGTTTAATACCCGGGTGGGGCGGTGTTACCGAAATGTTTGCTCGAAGTAATGGTAATAAAACTAAACTAATTAGAAATATCAGCAATATTGAAGAATAAAACAAGTTCAGCCGATTACTTTAAAGCAGATTATGATGTAGAGAATATGCACGTAAATATGAACAAGCATTATATTTTAGAGGAAGCTTTAAAATTAAACCTACCTAAAAAGATAGTACCGATTCCGCATAAAATTACTTTGCCTAAAATAAATTTAGCCACAGCAATAGATACATCAAAATATAACGATCTACAAAATAAGGTACTTAGCAAATTTCAAGATATTATTGATACACATAATGAAACAAATGAAGAAGAGCTACTTGCCTATGAGCAGGAAATATTTTTAGAACTTGCAAAAGATCCAAAAACTATAGAGAAGCTG
Organism: Rickettsia koreansis; assembly: GCF_046532895.1. Taxonomy (NCBI): domain Bacteria; kingdom Pseudomonadati; phylum Pseudomonadota; class Alphaproteobacteria; order Rickettsiales; family Rickettsiaceae; genus Rickettsia; species Rickettsia koreansis. The sequence goes on from NZ_WHLZ01000001.1 coordinate 52,632, forward strand.
AAAGTAATTGTGGGATAAACTCCTACTATGTCATTCCTGCTTTCGCAGGAATGACATAGAGAGCATTTACCGGTCCACGCAACAATGCTTCACGGGAATAACATACCGTGCTGGTAACGCTACTCCACAATAATATTGCCTATAACACCACGATAGTAAGTTTGAGGGTCGTACATAGTTTCACTGTAAATAGCAGGAGTAGAGAATATGCCCTTATTAACTGCTTTGATTTTATACTGATACGTCATTTTTTGATCAGAAATAGTACCGAAAATCATAACTCTATCATCACGATTATTTATATATATCGGTTTCCATATCATTACTTCCTGTGTGCGTTCTAATATATTTACGTGGTTGTTATCCGGTAAAAGCTCGAAGCCTGCCGGTAATAAATCAAGTAGCACCATATTGCTCAAGGTTTTATTACTACCTGAACGCATGGTGATTTCCACCGTAATATTATCACCTAATTTTACTTTGCTAACCTCTTTATTATTTTCATCGAGATATTTTTTTGTTATTTCTATGCCTTTAACTATCTCTTTATTTTCTGTTAAGTGCTTATCATAGCCTGAAGTTAAAAGCTGATAGAAAAAGCCGTTACTTGAGGATGTTAAGTCGATAGAGGTTACTTTAATAGTAGCCTCATCTACATTATTTATTTTATCGGCATAGGCAAGACTTGCCATAATAGCATAGCTTGCGGATAGGCTATTATAGTTATCTTTAGCAAAAAGAGCGATATCCTGTACAATTTTTGGGTCAAAGTCTTTTAACCGTTCCGGAAAATGCATAGAAATTAAGTATAAATACTGACTATATTTTATTAGAGGATTGTAATACTGATAGTCTGTTTTGGATATAGGTTTATTTAGAGTAAATCTGTCTAATAATTTCTCCGCTTCTTCATTCATTTGCAGCATTTTATAGCTAGCTGCTAAATAAACGCTAGTCAAATCATCTTGCCATGTATTTTTATGGTACTCGTCTAAATATTTTAAAATATTTGCAATATAGCTTGTAGTAATAACGCTGTTTTGCGTCAGGATATAAACCGCATATGCCTTTTCTCTTGCTTCATCTAAGGAGTTTATTGATCTGTTAGCCATATTCTCTAAATAGTAAATACCTTGATTAAATGTATCACTTGGAACGGCTAAATATCTAGTTGCTCCCTCGCTTAAGAAATGCATAGCATAAACGGAAATAAATGGATCAGAATCGTCATTAAAATTGTTCCAATATCTAAATCCACCGTCATAATTTTGACGTTCCGATAAAGTTTGGAATATTTTTGATAATGATTCATCCATTTTTTTACGATCAGTTTTAAGCATCTGAACTAGCTCTTGTTCATTATATAATAAAATATTGGCAAAATTTTGGCTTATTAATTGTTCAGTGCAACCATAAGGATAATTATCTAAGAAATCTTTAAAGCCAGAAATAATGGCTAGCGGTGATTTAGAAGCGGAAATTTGCAGTTTAGCAAATTTAGGATATATATCCCGTAAGATTTTTAAATTAGCCTTGTTGTTTGTAATAAAGCCTGTATTAGCTGTTGTAACGCTCGGACTAGCAGAGCGAACACTCGTAGTACTAGTTAATGGAGCTATGTACTACTGCCATAGATATTATATCCGGCTTTAGGTGATTTATAGAAGCCACAACCTTTAAATCTGCCGAACCGAGTTGATCAGTTGCTTTTAATTTAACATTAATAGTAGCTTCCTTATTTTCGTCTATCGGGATCTCTTTAGGATAATCTAATATTTTAAGTCCTTCACTTGTTTCAATATTTAGAAAAACCTGAGCATTTCCTGAATCTTTTAGGTTATTAAATATTGTGACCGGTACTGTAAATTCATCATTTGGAGCTACAAATAAAGGTAAATTTGGATTGATAATAAGATCGGATTGGACTAATAAATCAGCTTTGGAAGTTCCTATAGAGTCAAGGCTTGAGGCTACCCCTATAACTCTTAAAGTGCCGTTAAAATAGCTTGGTATATCAAATGTGATTTCTCTCTCATCAAGATCCGCTTCTAAAATTCCTGACCAAAATGCTACGGGAGGTTGGCTTTTTCTTTTAAACGGATTAAGGTTTCGAGCGACATTTATAAAACCGTCTCCGGCAGGAGCCGCCATATAAGCTTTCATTAATAAAGGACGCTCAGGTAATATTAAATCCATGATTTGTGATGTCCGGACTTCCAAGGCTTTATCGTTAATAAAGTAATTAAGCGGGTCGGGAGTCTGATAACCAGCAAATGATAATATCCCTGCATCAACAGCAAATATTATTATTTTACCGGGATTTGTAGTACGGTAACGAATTGCTAGCTTTTCTCCCGATTTGATTTTTGCAGGAAGTGTTAATCCAATATCTTGTTTATGTTTATAAATGCCCGCAGTAAACGGTACTACTGCATAGCTAAACGGTGATATAAAGATTTCCGTAGCTTCTATGTCTCTTATAAATTGTACATTTACATATCCTTTACCCTCAAAGTCGTCAGGAATTTTTATTTCTTGAATGCTATTATTTTCATCAGCTTTAAACCATTCAAAATTATGTACTTTATCGGTCTCGATAGTAATTAACCCATAACCTGTATAAGGAGTTATAATATTTAAAAGAATAGTATCGCCGGCTTTATAATCATCTTTATCAAGTTTAACTTTTAAATTTGCTTTGTTTGTTAAATTAGCCGTAACATTTCCTTCACCTATTACCGAAAATTCAGCTTGGGCAAAGATTGTATCTTCTTTATCGGTTAAGTAAATAACGTAATCGCCTGCTTCTTTAGTAGGCACTTTATAAATATAACTTTCGTTTGCCGTGATATTAATTTTGTCAGAAGATATATTAGTCTCAATAGGTACTGAACTGTAAGAATAATTACCGTTACTATCTGCTACTAAGTTATTTACATAATTAATCTTTTTTAAGTGAAGAGTTAAATTAGGTGCAGCTACTTTTTCTGCTTTATTTGATATGGCTATGAATTCTATTGCCGCGTTTGTTTTTGTCTTAATATATTTTAGATCGCTATCGCTTCTAAATCCTATAATATAAGGCAGAGGTGAAACTATAAGCGATTTGCTTGCGTTTACGCTTCTTCCTGAATCAGGCTCAAATCCTTCTGCTGCAAATGTTAGATTAAAAGTAGCGTTATAATATTTCTCAAGGTTAAGGTCAAAGTTTGCCGTACCTTTAGAGTCGGTAGTAATATCTCCTAAACGTTCGTTAAGAAACTCTTTATTTCCTTTGCTACTATAAAATTTATATTCTTTAAATCTAGGTACGAAAAACTCGGTAGGTCTAATATCAATAAAGCCGCTGACTTTTCTATTTTCTGCAGGAGTGCCGTAAAGATTTATGAGATTAACGGTTGCTTTCAGATCTTTTGGATCCGTCCATAGCTCATCTTGTGAGTTATTGAAGTTTATGTTTATTTTCATGCGGTCAGGCTGAAAATCACCAACCCTGACAGACACGCTATTAAGATAGTTATTGCTGCCTTTATCTCCTACTAAATATAAGCTTATATTGTATAAGCCGGTTAAGGAATCATCAAGCGTTGAGAATAAATATTCGCCGAATCCTTCTGCATCTAAAGCTATTTTACTTTTATCTATTACTTTTCCTCTAGGGTTAGTTACTTGTATTTCTAAAGGTAAGCCGTCAAATTTTCCTTGCCAGTTGGTTTGTTTGAGCATAATGCCTATGTGACCTTGCTCGCTTGGTCTATAGATGCCACGATCGGAAAATAAATAAGCTTTTAACCCTTGATCAGAACTAACGGCTCCTGCTACATCAAACCGAGAATAATTAACTTGTCTATCAATTCTACTATACGGCATAAATGAAAAATCATCCTTAGTAGTTAATATATAAGCCACTGGAGTTTTTTCTTTTGTAAAATCATTTATATTTGATAAAACGGCATGTCCTTTACTATCGGTTGTGCTGCTTACTAACACCTCACCGTTAAGTCCTATAATATCTGCTTTTACGCCGCCAGCCGGTTTACCGTTACTGATATAAGAAACAAAGATATGATGCGTCCCGGTTTTATCGGTTTTTACTATAAAACCAAGATCGGTAACTAAAATTAATCTTTTATCTTGAGATATAATGTTATTATTGTCTTTAGCATAAACTTTTGCTAGAAATAGCCCCTTGGAATAGCTACCTACTTCTTCTAAATTAAAATATTTACTGAAATCTAAATCGGTATAATGAGGTAAATTTAAATTTTGAGAGTTAACTATTACTTCCTCTTGAAATACCTCGGAAATATTATACTCATTAAAGGTATATTCATTTATAAAAGTCGGATTTTGGAAAATATTATATCTATTTGTTTGGCTGATTAAATGATTCACTTCTTGCTGATTAATCTTATCGATTTCTAAATATAATTTATCTATGCCAAGTGAATATACGGGAAGCTTTCTTTCTCTGGCTAATGAAAGAATAGAACCATCGGACATTAGCTTAACTTCTTTAGGGTTACCCGGTATTTGTACGATTTGAAAATAATCTGAGCCGAGTGTTAAATTATCCGATGTTTTAACACCTTGATTTACTTTAACAAGCAAAGTTCTTTAGGCAAACGTATCTACTTTAAAACTATGCATAGTAGTAATGCTTGGGACGGAAGATAAAAGCTCAAAATTTATTTTTTCACTCGATTTAAGAATATCATCGGTTATTTCTTTCGGATTTTGCCATTTATAGTTTTTTTTGCCTGCAACTCCTAAGAAAGCTGGCTTATCCTGCGGTAATAAAAATAACTCTAAATGTTTTTTTATTTCCTCACCCGAAACCAGTGTATTTGTGGTAATTATAATTATCTGTTCTGGTTTTAGTTTATCATCTTTAACAATTGTAGCAGTACTATTAGTGATTTTTAAATATGAGGATAGACTTGGAATTAATACATTTTCTTTATAAGAATATCTTATGTTATTTGGCGTCTTATTATTTTGATCTTCTACATTTTTATATGTGAAAACTTCTCCGCCATGTAGAGGTTTAACACCGTCTTTTATAATTACGGAAACTAAGCGGTGGTATATTAGTAATAATCGTAGCTTCCGTATTATTGGTATTGAATTTGATAGAAAACGGTAATTTTTCTTTAGTTGAAGATTTTATAAACTCTATTCTTTTCTCTAGAGTTTTAGGATCGATAGGATAGTTAAAAGCTATTTTAGTTTGAACGAATTTTTTGGAAATATCGATATTATCCTGTAGATAATTCATTTCTTTAATAATAGGAAGTAGCGGTAAAGTCGTGAAACTTATATTATTACTTTTTAAACCGATAAAATTAGGGAATATATAATCTTCGATAGTAATCTTATAAGTTTGATGAGCTACAAAATTGCTTTCTGGAGTAAAATTTATGTTATACCACCAGCCAAATCGCCATTCTCCTTTAATATCAGGTGAAATAGATATGTAATCATTTATTTTTTTCTGTTAAGCCCTAGCTCTCTTTGTGGCTTTGTACACCATTCTTTAATTCTAGAGTCGCAAAGGTCAATATTTTTAACGCATTTTGTCCTTCTAACAGATTTTCGTTAGTTAATTTAAAATATAAAGGTATTTTTTCGTTAAAGCTTGCAGCAATTAGTGGTAAATTTATTAAACATACGAAAATAGTAAATACAAATTTGTGGAAAATATTTTTCATATCTATAGCTTATTATTTATGATAACTGCAATTATATATAAATAAAATTAAGTAAAGTAATGAATAAGGATATTTTTTTCAATATTTAACAAAAATTTTTTTGTTATGTGGACAAGAAGAGTGTTATGAGATTATCATAATACTCGGATTGAATATATTTAGGAGGCAACTATTTGCATAAGCTATTTGTGTATTACTGTTCACTACAATTTTAAATATATTGTTAAAATATACATTTGAAATACCTTTGAATCCTGCTCTAAATATTAAAGGTTTTGTTTTCCCTAGCGGTCATATGAGCAGCGGCGTAGTATTTTATGGTTGGTTTTTTGCAAATATTAGATATTCCTGATTAAGAATAATAAATAGTAGTGATTTTAACCGGTATGGGATTTTCGCTGATTTATAAGGGCTATCATTATCCGGTTGATATTATTGCATCTATAACAATTGGAATAATGGTTATTGCTGTTATATATAGTGTAACCAAAGAAGAGATTATTCAAAAATACCCTTATATGTTTGGAGCGTTTTTATGGCTATTAACCGTACCGATGGTAGCTTATCTTAAAATTATTGATGTGAATTGTCTTGCTTGGGTATGGACGGTATTTTGGGGATTACTCGGTTTTACTATTTCTGGGGGGCTGTTTTATAAATATTTTGATTTTCCTCAATCAAAATTAAATCGTTTTATTAATTTAGCTATCATTGTCACTCCAGTAGCTTTGATTGAATATATTAATTATTTATTCAAACAATATTTGAGATATAAGTTTTATTTAACTTGGTTCTTAATAGGTTTTAGTTTGCCACTATCGGTGAGGTTATGCCATATTCATATAAGATCAACGCATTATTATATGAAGTGAGTTAAGTTGCACTTCATTTTCTTATGTATCGTATAAAGCGAAATTTCCTATTGACTTTTATATAAAACAGTATAAGTTTCTTTACAATTTAATTTTTTATAAAGACATTATGCTCGGCTATGAGAAAGAACAAAGTAACTTAAATCGTAATAAAAAAGAAGCAATAGGTTTATTATCTGTTGGTACATTTCTTGAATATTTTGACCTTATGCTTTATGTACATATGGTAGTAGTATTCAATGAATTGTTTTTTCCAAAGGCTGATCCAAAAGTAGTTTTTATTTATTCTGCGTCTGCTTTTTATTCAACATATTTATTAAGACCTTTTAGAGCTTTTTAATATTTGGTTGGATAGGAGACGCTATAGGACGTAAAACAACAATTATTACTACCACCTTTTTCAATGTCTATATCTTGTTAATTATGGCTACTTTGTCCTCATATGAAGCAATAGGAATTAAAGCTGTATGGTTAGTAACAGCTTGTCGAGTTATTCTAGGTGCAGCATTATATTTAGTAGAAACTATACAGCTACCTGCAAGATACATGGCTGTATCTATTATCGGAGTGTTTGGCACATTAGGAGCAAAATTTGTTCTAGGAATAGTAGCCTTAGTTACCTCTTATAGTTTAAACTGGCGTTTAGCATTTTTTGTGGTTCCAGCTTTATAACAAAAGGTTAGCAGAAAAACTACAATTGCTTATTTTTTAATTGAATGTACGGACCTTTATGGTTTTGTATTATTTATATCTATTGCGGGAGTATTTTAAAAGATAAATTTAATTTTACTGCTTCTCAAGTAATACAGCAAAATTTGGGAGTTGGAATATTAGAACTTATATCCACTATATGTTTTTTTAAACTAAAAGTTTTTACTTATTTAGTTTAAAAATACATCCTTTAAAACTCCTTAAAATAAGATTAATTATATTTAGCTTTTTTTCCTTAGTTATCCTTACTTTATTAAATAATATAACTACTGCTTACCAATTATTTATTTTTCAAGCATTTATTGGGGGCTGTGCTCCTACAGGATTTACAGCATTTGCTATTTTCTGTATGAACTTTCCTGTTTTTAAACGTTTTTTATATACTAGCGTTATTTTTGCAATTTCACGTGCTTTAATATATGCTTTGGCATCCTTTGGCGTTGTTTTCCTAACAAATTATTTTGCTTACTGGGGCTATTAATTATAATTTTGCCTGTTCTCGTGGGTTATGGTTTTGGTATAAATTATTTTAAAATTTATCTCTAACTTTTTAAAAGTTAGAGATAAATGCTGGAAATTATTATTAGAATAAAAATCATAATGATTTTCTAACGCGCTTAAGGCATTTAAACAAAGATGAACAATTTTATTTTCTCGCTTATAGCTTATAGTAATAGCAATAGATAAAAATGAAATAAGCGTTTCTTTAATAATTTTTATTTGTTTTTCTATAGATTTTGCTCCTAAAGTTTGTAAATTATGAAGACAATCAAATAGTTTTACAATAATTAATTCTATTTTAGCACTACAATACAAAAAGTTGATCGTATCTGCAGCACTAATTTTAGTATCAATTTTAATTCTTGTTAATGTTTCTACATTGTGAGCGATATCTTTATTAAAAATTTCAGTTATCATCTCTTTAGTTAAGATTAGTATCTTCTATAGTATCATGTAGTAAACTAGTAATAATAATATCAGCTGTGAAAAATTTTGTTTCTTTATAAGCTGTAAACTCTGCTACCATAATCGCCATTTCGATTGGATGCGAATAATATGGATCGCCTGACTGACGCATTTGTGAGTCGTGATATTTACGAGTATAGAAAATGCCTTTTTTAACTTCTTCTATATCGACGGGGTTTTTTCTTTAGTGTTTAAATATTCAAGTTTATCAAGTAGTTTCTTAGCATAAACGTAAACTTCAAACTTTTCTTTCCAAGAGTTTATATCTTCCATAAAAAGTTATTTTTTATTAGACTTATTGCATAACGTAGTTAATAAACAGGCATTTGAAGGAAACACGAAGCACAGAACTGTAGCGTACACTATAGTACGTGAGGATTTGAGCATCAGATTGACGTACAAATTACCTTTAGAAACAAGTTATACAATAAGTCTATTGTTATTAATAATAGTTAATTATAATTAAAGCAAAAATTAAAAATTGCAATAACAAAATAATTTTTAACTTTAAATATATTAATAACTATTGGTTACCTTATATTTAAACAACTTCATTCTGTTTTGTTATTTGCCTTTTTTATTAAGCTTTTTTTCTGCATTCCCTGCTGTTGCGGGGATGACATCGAGGGTTTTTTAAAAATTGTCCGGTACTATACATGGTGGTACCGCTACCCAATTAAAGGCATTTCATCATTGGAAGTGTAGCCACCGGCTAAAAAAGTTACAGTTTATTAAATTATATTAATTTTTCTTTAGATTACATTTGAGAATATTTAATTTATGTTTTAACTTATATAAATATCTTATAATTTTTTAAAAAAATACTCATCTAGCTTCGCTTCCTAGTAAAGTATAAAGTCAGAATAAATTATTATTTTTGTTGTCAGAGTATGATTTAATTATAATTGTAATGGCAATAACATTTATAGTTATGTTTGGCTTATTAGTGCGTAATATAGGAGTCTTATCATGAAAGATCAATTTACGTTGCTAATTAGACCATATTTTCCATTCACTGCAACATAAATTTCGTACTATTCTCAAACCATATCTAACTTCATTACTTAAATATATTAGAAGAGATTATCAGTATAATCTCATAAAAATAAAATATAAGTTGAAAAAATATGAAAAATTTAGTAATTTATTAATAATTCTAAAATAGAAATACAGAATTAGAAAAATATGATTAATTTAAAACAAGAGTTTAATATGAGAGAAGTGGCACAAGAGTTAAAGACGAGAGAAGATTTAAAACGTCCTTTGGAATAAACACTGTGACCTAGCATAGATGATGTTAAGAAAGATGAGTCTCCCAAAAGACAAAAAATTGACCTCAGTCGAAATGATTTATTGTTGCAGAAAATTAATAATAATGATCCTGAAATTGTTCGTGTAGAGCTACCTTATGAAGAAGATAGTAGTTTTTTGTCAATTGTAATTAAAACTTTAGAGAAAAATACTGTAGTAAAAGAAATTGATTTATATGGCAGCAACCTTAGTAACGATGATATAAAAAATCTAAGTAAAATTGTAAAGTTAAATCAAATATCACATTTAAACCTGAATTCTACTTCTTTAGATAGTGAAAAAATAAAAATTCTTATTGATGCTTTAGCAGATAATACCTATCTTGAATATTTATCTTTAAATTCTATTTCGCTGAAAATAGAAGATTTAAGAATATTAATAGATGCTATTAAAAACCACTCTAATTTAAGTTCTTTAGCCTTTACATAGGTAATTGTGTTTAAGAAGTCAAGATAAGAGCTAACTTTTTGGCTTTTCCTTTTTCTACAAGTTTTTTATAAAAAGGTTTAACTGCAGAATTATATCTTACAGACGTAACAGTTGCCATATATAATGCTGCCCGCATCGTTTTTTTACCACCTTTAGTTTTTGCTAACCTAACACTTAAACCTGAAAAGCTTGATTTTATGCTGAGTCCACCGTTTGATTCATTCATAAAAGTGAAAGAAATTGAAAATGGCGCACCCGAGAGGAGTCGAACCCCTAACCTTATGATCCGTAGTCATATACTCTATCCAATTGAGCTACGGGTGCTAAGTTTGAAGTATTTATTTCTAAGCCTTATTTCTTGTTGCTAACATACGAAGAAGCATATATAAAAGCATAGCATTTGTCAAGAAATATAGAGTGTTCTTATGTTTCTCTGAATAATAAAATATAAAAAATTACAATTAATAGTCAAATTATCATATTATATATTGTATATATGATATGAGAAAAAAATGAATAAAATAAAATTAATCATAATTTACTTACTTTGGATTAATATGACTGCACAAGCAGACAATATATCAGAAAGTGCTAAAAAAAATTTAGCAGTAATTAACTCTTTAAATGTTGAGGAAAAGTAGCAGAAAGGTAATGTAGTAAATTGTAAGTCGAGAGAAACTTTATTAGAAGAAACAGAAAAATATAATTCTCCTAAGCTAAAGCGTTTGACTCATTGTAGTTGTTTTGCGTATGCTGCTAGTGCGGCCTTGGGGCTGCCAAATCAGTCTCTACTTCCTCATCCTGAAAGCGATAAAGAAATTTATACCTACTTTATCAAACAAGCAAGCTGAGTGGCTTGAAACAGACGAAGAATGGATGGCATTTTGTTAAAGCAGGAAATCGTAATGATAGTTTTATTCAAGCACAAAAATTTGCTAATCAAGGATATTTTGTTGTATCCGTATATAAAAATGCTAATCCAAAAGAGCAGGGCATATTGCCGTTGTAGTACCAAGTAGTAAGGATATAGAGAAAATAAAAAATGAAGGACTGGACACGGCTCAAGCCGGTAATATTAATTTTTCCTGTAGCTCTTTGAAAAAGGGTTTTAGGAATAAAAAAGATGCATTTAAAAAAATTTTTATTATTATAAAATATAACAGATATCAGTAAGGTAACCGGACAGTTTTTATTCTATGTCATTCCCGTGGGGCATTGCCTGTGTGGATCGATTTCCTGTTATCACACCGTGGCTTGACCACGGGATTCATAAATATGATAAAAAAATACTAGTATTTTTAATTGGACCCAGCAGGTACAGGTACGGGGTGACAATGGTGGAATCGATCTACGCAGGCAATGTCTTCTTGCAGCAGCGGGCCCCCCCAGTGTTTTAAGTTATTTTTTTGGATACCGTGGTCAAACCACGGTATGACACAGTGGATTTTACTGATTCACGCAACAATGTCTTGCGGGAATGACGCCGATTTATGCAACAACGTCCCTGGTTTGCAGGAATGACATAATCAGCTTTTTTAGTTATTGGCTATTTTAGAGAGTTATGCAACAGCATTTACCCATGAAATTTCTATGCTACCGGCTAGATCCACTTGAGGAGTTTCGCTGTAGCTTGGTAAGTTATCATACACAAGATGAGATAAGCCAGCTATTCCGTTTACTATCCCTGCTGTATTTTCATAAGCAAATTTTGCTGCTTCTATGCCTGTATAAGTCGTATTTTTTAATAACTCAAATGTGTTCTCCGGCGAATATGCAAAAGCTGCTCCAACACAAATCCCCATAGCAACTGTAGGATGAACATAAAATCTCCATGCAGCCGTTGATATTGCTGCTTTTACAAATATTCGCATGATAATCTAATATATCAAGTATTGACAAAGTACTTACATTATTTATAACATTGAAAATGTTTGTATTATGAGTATCAAACTAGATTCTTACGAACAAGATATTGAAGATAATTTTGAAAAGCAGCAAAAAATTGATGATAGAAGTGAAATAGCTTTGCTTCAAAAATTTGCAAAAGCACATCTTAGTAAAAAAAGATCTGTTACTATTAGGATTGAAGAACATGATATAGAAGCAATAAAAATTAAAGCTTCTAAGCATGGTTTGCCTTATCAGACCTATCTTAATATGCTAATTCATTCAGACACTACTAAACTCTAAATTATTATGACCAAGTATAGATATAATCATGAAAAGAACGTTAAGTTATTGCATGAGCGTGGTATAGGCTTTGAAGAAATAATACAGTCGATTGCTGACGGTAATTTATTAGATATTAAATTACATCATAATCAAGAGAAATATAAAGGTCAAAAAATTTTATATGTTCGAATGATTGCGCAAGTATATGCAGTACTTATATAAAAGGTGATAAAGATGCTATTTTCCTTAACACTTTATTTCCTAGCAGAAAAGCAAAAAAGGAATTTTTAAAAAATAAGAAATAATATATGCGTTTTATAGAAGAGTTTATAAATAAAGGATATTTCCATCAATGTACCGATTTGGATCGGTTAACTGCTATAACGAAAGAAACAAAAATAGCTGCGTATATAGGCTTTGACTGTACTGCTACATCACTCCACATCGGTAGTTTAATGCAGATAATGATTCTGCGATTGCTGCAGCAGCACGGGCATAAGCCTATTGTAATTATCGGCGGCGGTACGAGTAAAATCGGTGATCCTACTTGGAAAGACGAAGTGCGCAAAATTTTAAGCAAAGAAGATATAGCTAAAAATGCCGAAGGTATTAAAAAATCTTTGTCGAAGTTTATCAAATTCGGTGACGGTAAAAGTGATGCTATTATGCTGGATAACGCAGAGTGGTTAGATTCGTTAAATTATCTAGATTTTCTACGGGATTTCGGTAGCTATTTCTCGGTAAACCGTATGCTGACTATGGATTCGGTAAAACTAAGGCTTGAGCGTGAGCAGCATTTAAGCTTCTTAGAATTTAACTATATGTTATTGCAAGCCTATGATTTTTACTATTTAAGCAAGCATTACAATTGCAGCTTGCAGCTTGGCGGTAGTGATCAGTGGGGCAATATCGTAATGGGAGCGGATTTAATTCGTAAAATAAGCGGCAAAGAAGTATTCGGTATGACGACACCGCTACTTACGACTAGCTCCGGTGCTAAGATGGGCAAGACTGCTGCGGGAGCGGCATGGCTTAATGAAGATTTGCTAAGCCCGTATGATTATTACCAATATTGGCGTAACTGCGAAGATGCCGACATAGTTAGATTTGCCAAATTATATAGCGAGTTCACTCAAGAAGAGTTTAATAGGTTTGAGAGTTTAGCAGCAGAAGATATTAATGCAGCTAAAAAACAGCTTGCTTATGAGCTAACTAAGCTTTGTCACTCGGAGCAGGCAGCAAACTCAGCTCTAGAAACTGCAGTAAAGATATTTGAAGAAGGACAAATCGATGAGAATTTACCTACCGTTGTTTTAGAGCAGGAAGTATTACAAGCAGGTATTAGTGCATATGAATTATTTCATGAAGCAGGGTTTGTTACTTCTAAATCTGAAGCACGCAAGCTTATAAGAGGGAATGGTGCTAAGATAAATGATAGATTAGTTGAAGATGAAAATATGATAATTAACACTAATTTCTTACTCGATAAAAATGTTATAAAGCTCTCTGCCGGTAAGAAAAGACATATATTGGTTAGGGTTTGAATATTTTTCTAGATTACCATGTTCCCTTCAGTTGCAGCATTATTGTATGGCTCAAATATATTATGTCTAATTGAAACTGTAACTTTCAATTAGACAAATTGTATATTTTCTATCTAATGGGTCCTTATAACATAAGTTAAATTCAAATTTAAACAGTAATGACTAAAATAAGGCTTGATGAATATTTGCTGCAAAAAGGTTTTGTAACAGATATTACCATAGCACGAAGTTTGATTATCCAAGGTAAAGTACATAATAAGCATGAGCAGTTAATTAAGCCTGGGATACAGGTTAATATAAATGACACCGACATTAAGGTAAAGCTACCGCAGCATAATTATGTTTCAAGAGGGGCATTAAAATTAATTGCCGCTTTGGATTATTTTAAAATTGATCCCGAAAATTTAGTTTGTATTGATATCGGTAGTAGCACCGGCGGTTTTACGGAAGTGTTACTTGAGCGTAAAGCAAAATTAATTTTTGCCGTAGATGTCGGTTATGGCGAACTTCATCCTAAATTACGCGACAATCCACACATTAAGGTGCTTGAGAAGACTAATGCACGATATTTAACCGATAAACAAATAATAACGAAGCCTGATTTAATTGTTTGCGATGCCAGCTTTATTAGTTTAACTACTATATTACCGACTGCACTAAATTTAGTTAAAGAAGATTGCATGCTTATTGCTTTAATAAAACCGCAGTTTGAGGTTGAAAAGCATGAAGTAGCGCAGGGAGGAGTTATTAAAAATCCTCTCTTACATCAAAAAGTATGCGATAAAATCAAAGATTGGCTTGAGAAAGAGCATAATTTTAAAATATTCGGTATAATAGCAAGTCCAATACTAGGAGCTAAGGGGAATCAAGAGTTTTTAATATGCGGAAAAAGAAAAACAGTTATTTTTCTATAGTTTATCCTTAATTTGAATTGTTTTAGTAATCATTGCATCTTCTAATGTATAATTATTCAATGTTTTTATAAATGTTTCACTTGCTTCTTTAATAAAATGTTTAAATTGGCATGAATTTGTAATTCTGCAGCTATTAGTATTTTTATTGAAACATTCTACTATATCCATATTAGGTTCTAATTTTTCTATTATATCTCCCAACTTCATGGAAGAAGGGCTAAATGCTAGCTTAATTCCTCCTCCTTTTCCTTTACTACTATTAATATATCCTAATTGTGCTAATCTATGAATCACTTTTATCAAATGATTAAGGGAAATATTATGGTACTCTGATATCTCTTTTACACTACAAATTCTTTCCGGTTTTGAAGCAAGATATATAAGGCTACGTAATCCGTAGTCGGTAAAACTTGTTAACTGCATAAAAATTTTATTTATTTTTACCTTGAATAAAAAACGTCTATATAAGTCTAGTTACTATAATATGTATTTTAAATGTATATTATATAGTAAAGGTTATATTATTTAAAAAGGAGTAATCATGTCTAGAACAACTATAGTGAGAGAAATAAGAAAAAACTGCTGAGCTATTTAAGAATTTTGATATTACTAAATCTTTAAATTTTTATGGAAATTTAGCAACTAAATATGAAGCAGTGGTAAATGAATTTTTTAATAGTAATAGTTTTAATACTGAAAAACCTGAGAAAGGAATACAGCCAAATGCAATGAAAAATTTTTTAAATCTTATCGGCAGTAGTATCCTAAAGGTTTTAAGTGCATATAGCGAAACAGATGAAATAGATCTTTTAGAAGTGATCCAATCAAGCATTAGAGAATGATCATACATTTAAAAGGGCGGTATCAAAAATTGTTGGTATACATGTAGGGCATAATCTTCCTTCAGAGTTATATCAACCTGTTGCTGAAGAGCTTATATCAAATGTAGATGAGGGTAACAAGCAATGCTTAATAAAGAAAAATCCTAATGGAACTGTAACAAATTATCTATTTGATTCTGAAAATCAGCTGGTAAAAGTACACCCTTCATATATTGAATCAGATATAGACAACAATAAAGATCTCGTTCTTATCAGCGGCGGGTCGGGAGCAAGTCGTTCTATTTCTAGAATTAATAGTATAACAAATGAAGAAAATGTTAAGCTTTCTGCCGTTATGCACATTATTCACTCTACTAGAAATAAAAACAGTGATACATTTCAATTAGATGCAGCTGTAAAAAAATTAACTGATATTGCAGCAATATGCGATACTGAAATTCACTATGATAAATTTTATACTCAAGATAGTTATAATAATATTAATGAGAACGATAATATACATTATCATACTGGTAGAATAGCTGAAGAATTTTTATTAGGCCTTTTCAAAGGTGAAACTGATGAAATTTGTGGTCCTCATTCTTTTAACGAGCATGTGCAGCATATATTAGAAGCGAAAATGGGGGTTATGTCAGATTCATGTAGAAGCATTTTGTTCATCAGGAGGAGACTATGATCCATCTCTAAGCGGACCAGAGGGATTATCGAGTATTTGCCCCTTTATGAATATGTAGTTTTACAAAAATATAAAGTTAAATATTGCTTATATATTCTAATTAGTGTATTTTCGTTACGGATAAGCATTATAAAAATTATAGGTAGGTGGGTTTATCCCACCTTTTTTGTTATAAATATCAAATATGCAAACTATTGAACAACAAATAACAAACGTAATAGAAGAATCCTTGACGGATATGGGGTTTGAGTTAGTTCTTGTTAAGTTTAAAGGTGTTAACCCTAAAGTAGTCGAGATATTGATTGATAGCTTAAACGGCGAAAAAATATCTGTGGAAGATTGTACTAAAGCAAGTAGGACTATCTCAGTTATTCTAGATGTTGAAGATTTAATAGAAGCTGCATATTCTTTAGAGGTAGCATCAAGCGGTCTTGAACGTCCGTTAGTAAAGTTTGAAAATTATAATAGATTTTTAGAAAGAGAAGTTAAAATCAAACTTAAAGAATTATTGAACGGCAAAACTCGTTATCAGGGTAAAATAATTAAAGCCGAAAATAATAAAATATATTTAAAATGTGAAGAACAAGAAATACTAATTGATTATGATTTAATTAAAAATGCTAATCTAGTTTTAACTGAAGAAGTATTTAAAAAATTGCTAAAGCAATAAGAGATAATGTATGTCTAATATAGGTAATGTAGAAATTTTACAAATTATAGATTCTGTAGCTCGTGAGAAAGGAATATCAAAAGAAATTTTGATTTCAACGGTTGAACAAGCGGTACAAGCAGCAGGACGAAAAAAATACGGTAATGAATATAATATTAAAGCTCAGATAAATAGGAAAACCGGTGAGATAAATCTTTTAAGGATCTTAAAAATAGTAGAAGATGTAGAAGATTACTTAACGCAAATCTCACTTGAAGAAGCTTTAATAAAGAATCCGGAAGCTAAAATCGGTGATGAGATATATGAATATTTACCGCCGATTGATCATGCTAGAGTATCGGCTCAAGCTGCAAAACAAGTTATAACTCAACGTGTTATAGAAGCTGAACGTGAAAAACAATATCATGACTTTAAAGATAGAAAAGGCGAAATTATAAATGGGATAGTTAAGAGAATAGAATACGGTGATATAATAGTTGACTTGAGTCGTGCTGAAGCAATAATAAAAAAAGATCAATTAATTAAGGGTGAGAATTTTAAACCTAATGATCGTATAAAAGCATATGTACAGGATGTAAGGCAAGAAACAAAAGGACCGCAGATTTTCTTGTCTAGAGTAGATAACCAGATGCTAGTTAAACTATTTAAGCTAGAAGTGCCTGAAATTCTTGAATCTATTATTCAAATAAAATCAGTAGCACGTGATCCTGGTTCAAAAGCAAAAATAGCGGTATTTGCTTCGGATAGTAGTATAGATCCCGTAGGCTCATGCGTAGGTATTAGAGGTAATAGAGTAAAAGCCGTAACAAATGAATTAAACGGAGAGAAAATTGATATAGTATTATGGAGTAATGATCTTGCACAGTTTATAGTTAATGCTCTTGCACCGCTTGCACCTGGGGAAATCACAAAAATTTTGATTGATGAGGATAGGCATAAGGTAGAAGTAGTAGTTTCGCAAGAAAATCAAAGTATTGCAATAGGTAGAAGAGGGCAGAATGTTCGTTTAGCTTCTCAGCTTACAGGTTGGAATATCGATATAATGACCGAAGAGCAAGAATCCAAAAGAAGAAATGAAGAGTTCTTAACTTCTACGGAATTGTTTATGGAAGCTTTAGATGTTGAAGAAGTTATAGGTCAGCTTTTATCAGTAACGGGATTTAATTCAGTAGAACAAATTGCTAGTAGTGAGATTAGTACTTTAACAAGAATCGAAGGCTTTGAGGAAGAACTTGCCGTAGAGATTAAAAATCGAGCTATTAATTACGTCGACCTTAAGAATGAAAAGATTATCAAAAAGCTAGAGGATCTAGGAGTTGAGCAAGAATTAATAGATATATTAGAATTATCGCTTGAATTAATATTACAATTTGCCGAATATGGTATAAAGACCATAGAAGATTTAGGAGAGATGAGTGTAAATGAATTTAAAAATTTAGCTCCAAATTCTAATATAACGGACGAAAATATTAAATTGCTGATCAAAACTGCTAGACAGCATGGTGAATTGAAGGATAGTTAGTGGGTTGAATGTAGGGTGTATGTCATTTCTGCGAAAGCAGGCATCCAGAATAAATAGCTTAGTCATTAGGGCATTCTTGAAAAATAAACCTATAAAAATAAGTTTTTTTATAAATTTTAGTGGATTCCCGCTTTCGCGGGAATGACATACACGAGCCATGCGAGCAACGCCGCTTTTAGCTAGGAATGACATAATCAAGTAGTAGACGGAAAAAACAGAAACACAAAGGTTTTAAATATGACGGATAACCAGGAAATCAAACCCAAAAAGTTGACACTTGGCAATTCAAAATTATCGCTTAATAAGTCTTTTGACTCTCTTACAGGAGCTCAAAGCTTTGTTAATGCTAAATCTAAAACGCTAGTAGAAGTTAGAAAAAGCTCTACCGGTAGTGCTACTACCCTTTCATTAAATAAAGAAAGGAATAGCTTAGATCAAACTGTTATTGATGCTAATAAGGAAGAATTTAACAGACGTTTATCTATTCTGAAAAAAGCTGCTGAGCAATCTCAATTAAATGACCCTTCAAAAATAAGCACTTTAAGTAAACTTGCAAGTATTAACCAGTCTGCTAACTCAAAAATAGAACCGCTAGAAACTGATAAAGAAGTTGAACAAAAACAGCAAAATACCGAAGAAAATAAAGTAGAAGTTAGTGCTAAAATCGTTCAAGATGATGAAGATATACCGTCACAAATACCTAAAAAGAAAGAAGAAACTTTTGTAAAGTCTCCTTTAGTAGGAATGCGGACACGTTATGGTATAGAATCAGAGAAAGAATTAGATAAAACAGCAGATAGTAAAATAGTAGCACCAAAAATTAAGCTAGAAGAGCCAAAAAAATTCAAAAAAGCCGATCTTTTCAATATGCTTAGCGACGACGAAAGCGGCAGCGGTAGAACTAGAAGTCTTGCTTCTATAAAAAGAGCTAGAGAAAAAGAAAAGCGTAAATTAGTATCACAAGCACCTGAGAAAGTATATAGAGAAGTGACGATCCCGGAAGTTATCGGAGTCGGCGATCTTGCAAATGCTATGTCTGAAAGAGTGGCTGATGTAATTAAAGAATTAATGAAACTCGGTATTCTTGCAAATGCTAGCCAAACAATAGATGCCGATACGGCAGAACTAGTTGCAACAAATTTAGGGCATACGGTAAAAAGAGTCCAAGAGTCAGATGTTGAAAATGTTTTAATTAGTGATGATAAGGTTGAGGATTTAAGAACGCGTGCTCCGGTTGTGACGGTAATGGGTCATGTCGATCATGGTAAAACCTCATTGCTTGACGCTCTTAAGTCTACAGATGTTGCTGCAGGTGAGCTAGGCGGAATTACACAACATATTGGGGCTTATAGAGTAACTCTTGCAGACGGTAGAGCAATTACTTTTATTGATACTCCGGGGCATGAAGCTTTTTCGGAAATGCGGTCAAGAGGTGCTAAAGTAACGGATATAGTTATTATAGTGGTCGCAGCAGATGATGGAATCAAAACGCAAACGGTTGAGGCAATTAATCATGCGAAAGCAGCAGGTGTGCCTATAATTGTAGCTATTAATAAGATTGATAAGCCTGATATTGATATTGAGCGTGTAAAGAACGAATTATATGTCCACGAAATTATCGGCGAAGAGGCAGGTGGTGACGTTATGATTATTCCTATCTCGGCACTAAAGAAAATTAACTTAGATAAACTTGAAGAAGCAATTTTATTAATTGCAGAAATGCAGGATTTAAAGGCAAATCCTTTCGGTTCAGCTGCCGGTGTTGTAATCGAGTCAAAAATTGAACAAGGAAGAGGAACGCTAACCACTATATTAGTGCAGCGAGGTACTTTAAGAAACAGTGATATTATAATAGCTGGTACTGCTTACGGTAAAGTTAAAAAGATGACTAATGATAAGGGACTAGAAATAGTAGAAGCAACTCCGTCTGTTCCTGTAGAAATTCAGGGGTTAAATGAAGTGCCTTTTGCCGGCGATAAATTTAACATAGTACAAAATGAGAAACAAGCAAAAGATATAGCCGAATATAGAATGCGTCTTGCTAAAGAAAAAAAAATATCTATTGCACCGCGTTCAAGTTTAGAAGATTTGTTTTTAAAAGCTTCCGGTAATAGTAAAATTAAGGAATTACCTTTAATTATTAAAGGTGATGTTCAAGGGTCGGTTGAAGCTATTTCAGGTAGCCTATTAAAATTACCGAGTGATGAGATAAAGCTTCGTATACTTCATAGCGGCGTAGGTCCGATAACGGAATCCGATGTATCTCTTGCACATGTTTCTTCGGCTATTATTGTCGGCTTTAACGTTAGAGCAGGGGCAAATGCCTTAACTGCCGCAGAAAAAGAAAAAGTCGATATTCGATATTATAGTATAATATATCATTTAATTGATGATATAAAAGCCATTATGAGCGGTATGCTTGATCCGATCGTTAGAGAGCAGTATATCGGAAGCGCAGAAATTAGACAAATATTTAATATTACCAAAGTCGGTAAAGTCGCCGGTAGCTATGTAACTAAAGGGATTATTAAGAAAGGAGCGGGCGTACGCTTATTACGTGATAATGTAGTCATTCATGAAGGAAAACTCAAAACTTTAAAACGCGTTAAAGATGAAGTGAAAGAAGTTAGAGAAGGATATGAGTGTGGTATAGCATTTGAAAATTACGAAGATATTAGAGAAGGAGACACAGTTGAAGTGTTTGAGCTAATTCAAGAACAAAGACAATTATAATATACTCGTTGAACTTCAAAAATTGGCTACATTATCATACAAGTACTGCGGCATTGTTGCATGGATACTACTAAATCGTCATTGCGAGTAGTTGTATACTGCATGGCAATCTCATTAAATAATAACAAACTTCTGAGATTGCTTCGTCAGTTACTTAGTAATTTCCTCGCAATGACGAAAAGTTAGAACCACGTAACAACGCCCTGTTTTCGCGGGCATGACATTTAGTAGAATATCCCTTTTTGATAAATTAATCAATTTTAAGTAAAATATAATAAAAAGTTAATAATTATTATCCTTTATCTTGACCTCCTCATAATTTCTATTATAATGCAATGTTGATTATTGAAATGAGGAAAAATTATGGCCATAACATCAATTTTTAATAAGTTACAAAATTTAATCCCACATAATACCTCTCCAAAGCTAGCCTCCTATCTTGCTAACGATGAATTTGAGTTTATAACTTCTCCAAAGCAAACTACTAATACTCTAGGCATCTCTCAAATCAGATTTACAGATCTTTTAAATAAGCTTGATGGTAGTGAAAAAGTAACTAACACACCTAAAAGTAAAGGTTTTTTCAGTACATTGAGTTCATCATTAAAAACAGTTTATGATTTCGGAGTAAAGAGTTTTAATATTATAAAAAATACATCTAGTATTCTTTCTTCTAAAGTTGCTGAAACTTTTAATTTTGTGAGTGATAAAGTTTTTTCTTATTTAAATAATAACGCTGAAGAAACATTTAATTTCTTAGAGCAACTAGAAACTCTTCCTGATAATGAGTTAGTAGAAGAAATTTTAAACACGTCTGAAAATGCATTAGATGAAGTTTTTGAAAGGATAACATATAAAAAAATGGTAGAATTAATTAATAATATTTCCAACGAACAAGCACAAAAATTAGTTCATTATATTTTGCCGGAGCATTTTGAAAAATTAATGCAATTTATTCCATTAGATAAATTAAATACATATATAGATACTACCATTTCTTTAGAAACGCTTACCGAGCAGGAACTAAAAAAATTATCAGATGAGGATATTTCTGATGAACAGCTTGAAAATATAATTATTTTAGCAGGAGAAGAAAAACTTGTAGAAAATTTTGATATTATTCCAAATAAAAATTTAGTAAGAATCATTAGTAATATTTCAAGTGATAAGCTAGCAATAATAATTTCGCACGCCTCAGATGAAAGTCTAGTAAGAATCATTGATATTATTAACTCGGATAATCATGATTTATCGAAATCATTAGTTGGGCAAATAATAGCCTTAATACACGACAAGGAGTGTGTACAGCAAGAATCAGGTGCAGTATCTGATAGTGATTCCGGATTCTCTGATTATGAAGATGAAATAGAAGTATCAGACAATCAAGTAGAACACTCTAATAGTGATTTTACTATGAAGTTATCAGGTGAGAAATTATCTTATAATTATTTTGGAGTCTTTGATTATGAAGATTATGTAGTATACTTATAATAAAGCTCTTATGTCATTTCGTTGATTATAGAAATCCAGTAAATGGATTCCTATTTTTAACTAGGAATGGCATAATTGATTGCGATTTTAGCATCAGGAGGGCGTATGTATAGTGGCTCGATAGAGCTATTTAATTTTACATCGCTCGATAATCTACTAGCAATATATCTACAGGTAACCCAAGCTTTAACTCGTGCAAAACGTGGCAAGGTTATTATATTCGGCAAATGCATAATTTGGTGATATATAAATTCAAGTCCGCTACCGCAACAAACTATATTCCCTTTCTCATTTGTAAGCAGTTTTATAGCATACTCGAAATCTATCAACAACGGCTCTTCTATTTGTCCTGATTTATGAAAAACTTGCATATAAAGCTGTGAGCGATAAGCGTTTAAAAAGACATATATTTTATCATAATCTTTAACTTGAGTTATGGCTCTAAAATAAGCATATTCAAAATTGCTAACCGCTACTGCTTTAATACTCTCCTTGGAAAATAATATACCTTTAGCACTAGCAAGTCCTATTCTAATACCGGTAAAGCTACCGGGTCCGTTAGTTACCGCTAAATAATCTAAATCATCATATGAACATTTAGCTGATTTCATCACGTCTTCTATCATCGGCATTAGATTTTCTGCTTGCATAGAAGGACGTAATTCTTCTATACATGCAAGGATATTCTCATTTTCGGATATTGCTACCGATGCAGTATTATTGGCTGTGTCAAATGCTAGTATTTTCATAGATTATTATACTATGTGTACCGGTATGTATAAAATAGTGAGCCGGGAAATTTTTGAAAAGCCCTTATGTCATTCCTGCGAAGGCAGGAATCCAGGCTAAAAAAAATCTTGATTTTAAAGATTTTTTTATTATATTACTTTCTTATTGAGTAAAGCTTCTTAAAAGCTTTACTCAACTGGATTCCCGCTTTCGCAGGAATGACATGGAATAAAATAGTAGAGGTTTGCAGAATCATATTAAATTTTTATGATATATCGCTTCTCTTACAAAATTCATAATAGTATCATTTTTATGTGCAGTGTGAACTTTAAGAAAATGATGTAATTCGTTTGGTATATCTATGCTTAGTCTAGTCATATTACATACTTATTTAAGTAATTACTTAAGTAAGTATATCAATAAAATAAGAAAAATAAAAGTAAAAATATAGTCTCTAAAAATTATTTAAAGTATATTCAATAAAAGTTTGGCGTGCTTCAACCTGTCTATTATTATGAAATAAATATCTATTAAAAAAATAGTTTGTTAGAGCTAAAGCTTGCCGTTTTTCTTCTAATGTAATCTCACTATTATCTGAAAGTAAAAATCTTGGTAACATCAATAATTTATCTTTATAAGGTTTTCCTACTTCATATGATAATGCTCTAGCTGATTTAGGTGATACATAGATTAAATCAGTTGTAACATGGCTCACGCCGCACTTGGTAAGATCAAGCTTATAACCCGTCTCGGCAAGTAAAGCTAGCTCAAAATTAATATAATCACGAAAACAAAAATTCTTTGATAAATTATCTAAATAGTTAATTAGAAATGAAAAAAATTTAGAATGTTCTTCTCTTTCATGAAATAACTCTTTGATTAAAGATATAACGGAATTAAAGGCATATAATTTAGCTTTATTTGTGATAAAATAACCGGTGTAAGATTTAATGAGTTCACATTTAGCCATACCAATATGTTCATGTAATCTTGCCTGCCAAAGAAAATCTATAATATTCCCTTCTTGATATATAAATTTACTTTTTCTAGAAAATTCTTTTACAACTCCCGAATATAAACCATGATTTTTAGTAAAAACCGTAATAATAAATGTATTTTCTTTCAAAGGTTTTTTAGCAATTATTACTCCTATATCTTTGATATTCATGATTTTTATTATTAAATTTTCGTCATTGCGAGGAAAATTACGGAGTAATTGACAAAGCAATCCAGTTAAAAATGCTAATTTTAGCATTTTTTTAATTATTTTCTGGATTGCCGTGCTCCTTTCAGTCGCTCGTAATGACGGTTTGATAGCCGTACAACAACCCCCTAGCTTCCTCAGAATTCCCTGTATATGATATATTCTTATACCCTAGTTTGATTGCAGTAAATAAAGCGGCGTGATCCTCTCCTACATTTACGGTAAGATCTAAAATTTTTTCCGGAAATTCTTTACTTAGAGTTTTAAACATGTAATCAATTGCTAGTATACCGTAATATTTTACGCTAGAGGCATGATTTGTTAATATCAGCTGCTCTTCTACACTAGATAAAAAATTACGTGCTTCTTCCAAATTTCTTATTTCATAAACTATACTCATTTAATTATCTCTTTTAGGTCCTTTAAATGTGAGACGGAAGATATAAAGTCATACGTTAAATTTTCAAATTTAGAGCAGATAATCTTATTAAATCCAAGTTTTATGGCTTCTTTTATTCTTGTTTCTGCTTTTGCAGTTTTTCTTATTTCACCCGATAAGCTTATTTCGCCGAAAAAGACGCTATGTTCGGATACAGGTTTGCCGGTTGCAGCAGATATTAAGCTCGCTATTACTGCTAAATCAGAAGCAGGATCGGCAATTTTAAGTCCCCCCGCAATGCTTAAATATACCTCATAATTAGCAAGATTAAGTCCTATCCTACTACTAAGCACGGCAAGTATCATTGATAACCTATTAGCATCCCAGCCCACCGCAGAGCGTCTAGGAGTTACCATATTTGAGGGTACTATAAGGGCTTGTACTTCCATAAGTAACGGTCTTGAACCTTCGATTCCTGCAAAAATAGACGTACCTATAACGTTCTGCTCTCGCTTCATTAAAAATAGTTCAGACGGATTTGTTACTTCAATAAGCCCGCTGCCGCTCATCTCAAATACTCCTATTTCACCCACACCGCCAAAACGATTTTTATATGAGCGTAAAATACGGAAATGATTATTATGATCTCCCTCAAAATATAGCACGGTATCAACTAAATGTTCAAGTATCTTAGGACCTGCTAGTTGTCCGTCTTTAGTGACGTGACAGCTTAATAAAATAATTATATTGTTTTGCTTAACATAATTAACAAGCTCATTTGCACATGTACGAATTTGCGAAACAGTGCCTGGAGGTGATGATAATTCTTTTGTGGTAATTGTTTGAATAGAATCAATCACTATTAAATCAATATTATTTTTATTAGCTTCTATGCTCGCAATAATATCTTCCAAATTAGTAGCTGCTAAAATATCGGTATTATAGTTAGTTAGGTTTAGCCTTATGGCCCTTAATTTTATTTGGTCTAACGATTCTTCGCCCGTTATATATAAGCAATTCATCTTTGATGCAAAATTACTTGCTGCTAGCTGTAGTAACAAAGTAGATTTGCCTATACCAGGGTCTCCTCCTATTAATATAGCAGAACCAAGCACTAAACCGCCGCCTAGTACTCTATTTAATTCACCTATAGGGGTAGGGATGCGTAACTGCTCGGTTACATGCCCTGAAAGCTTATCGAAGTTTTGCTTGCTACCGACTTTAACAATTGCTTGATTTGTACTGACTATCTCTTCGACAATACTACCCCATACACCGCAATCAAAGCACTGCCCTGACCATTTAGGACTAATATTTCCACAGTTAGAACATATGTAATGTTTTTTGGTCATGTTTGTTTTTTAATTTCTTGTTACGCAATACAGGTACAAAATTACATACTATTAATAAAATAAAAATATAAAAACAAGTTTTTATATTTTATATGTTTTACTGGATTCCCGCCTTTGCGGGAATGACGGTAAAGCTCAAAACCAACAGCTTACTCTTACCATATAGTTTTTCACGTATAATTTCAATATTTTCATCTAAAACATAATCATCTGTTTTAGCCATCTCAATAACTATAATAGCACCGTCTTTAAGCCAATTATTTTTTATCAGCAGTTTCATTACTTTAGGCACTATATTTTTATGATAAGGGGGGTCTATAAAGACAAGATCAAATGATTTATTATATATTTTCCCAAACTTCGCTTCTAGAGGTAATTTAGATGTCGATCCAGTACTCGCATCCTCACGTACTAGTGTGTACGCTGCGGTGCTGCGTTCCGTGTCTCCTTTAGATCCCTCTCTATAAGCTGGTTTAAAAAGATGTCTAGTAGCTTTTGGTAGATTTAAAGCATTAATATTAACGAAATTAACATTATTTTCAATGTTTAGAGATTTAGCAAATCCTTCTGCTATTTTTAATGAGGATGTATCAATATCAATTAAGGTAGCAAAACCTGCTCCTCTTGATAGGCTCTCAAAAGCAAGGCTACCGCTACCGGCAAATAAATCAAGAATGTGAGTATTTTCGTTAAATAATTTATTACCGGTAAACTCACCGGAGGTTAATATACTAAATATTGCCTCTTTGAGCTTACCGGTGGAAGGTCGATATTTGATATTTTTAGCGGTAGGTATAATTTGGTTTCTATATTTACCGGATATTATTTTTAACACTTATTTAGTTATATACTTCTTTTATTAAGCGTGATTTTTTTTCGTCTTTTATTTTTGTGGCAAATCCTTTGCCTTTAGTGTTAGGCTTAAATTTTGCTGCAAATGTATTAGATTTTGCTTGTTGTGTTTCTACAGTTTTATCTTGCTTTTCTTTTATTTCTACTTTTGGCGTTGCTTGTTTTAAAAGATCTTGTTCTTTAGCTTTATAAATATTATTATTTACATTATTTAAATTTTCTTCCCTTTCTTTAGATTTTTCTGTCTCAGCTTTTTGTCTTGCTTGTTGTTTTTCTGTTACTAATGCATCAATATTTTTAGGAGGCGGTGAGATGTATTTATCTATACTACTAGTTAAGTTTTCAAATGACTTCTGAAGATTGCGTAAAGGTTTTTGAGTGAGTTTATAAGTTCCGGTAGCGACTAGCCCTCCGGCCAAAATACCTGCTCCTAGAATGACAGCTTTAGTAGTAAGGGCCGTGCCGGTGACCAATAACACAGGCATTGCTATGAAAGGTGCAGCTGTTACTGCAAGACCCGCTACTATGGCAAATCCTACTAAAAATTTTTTACTTGCTAAAAAATTTGTTACGTGGCTAATTCCTGATGTAGTACTTTTAGCAAGTTTGGTACAAAGCTGTCCTACTCCGGTTTTCAGAAACCAACCGCTTTTCTCTCTTGCATGAATTTTATCTTGTAATTTAGCATGTTCGTTAACATTGACAGATGTTTTTTTACCGTCTTTATCTTGATGATCTAAATTCCCTTTAGCCTCACCTTTAGTATCATGCATCTTTGTAGCATCGTTGATTTTTGCTTTATCAAAATCTGCTCCTTCTTTATTAATTCCAGCTAGATTTGCTGCTTTTAGATTCGCTTGTTTTAGATTTGCTTCTTTAAATATAGCCTCGGCTGCTTCCAATGCTTGCATATCGGCATTTTCCAACACTGCTTTAGTGAAATTGGCTTTAGTAAGATCGGCACGTTTCATAATTGCATTTTTAAAGTTAGCTTCCTTAGCATTAATATTTTTAGCAATAGCATCCGAAATATTTAATCCTTCGGCTTCTGCTTTTTCTAAAGTAGCATTACTTAACTTAGCAAATTGTGCAGTTGCATTAGTAAGCGTAGCGTTTGTAAGATCGGCATATTCAAGATTTGCTTTATCAAGCTGTGCTTTTGTTAAATCAGCGTTCTTAAGTTTAACACGCTGCATTATAGCTTCTCTTAAGTCCGCTTCTTTTAAAGATAGTATATTTTCAAATTCAGCATCGCTAAAATAGGCATTTCTTGCAGTTATGCCTTGCATGTTACATTGCTCTTTAAATTTTGCTTCTAATGCATGTGTTTTATTCATAAAAACATTTTCAAGATCAGTAGAAACGATATTTGCTTGATCTAGAAGTGCATTATTTAAAACTACCCCCTGCATTTGAACTCTTTGCATATCTGCATAGGCAAGCGATATACCGGTAAGATTAGAATTTTTCCATTCTGAATCTTTAATAATGAACTTTTCGGCATCGGCATTAACCATCATAACCGCATTAAATTTGCTATTTGTTACCTCTACTTCAGATAAATCTACTTTAGGCATGTAAGCTCTCGACATATCACTATTTTCAATTTTGCTCTTTTTAAGATCAGCAAAAAGAAATCCTGCGTTACGAGCCGTAACATTTTGAAAAACGGCATTTTGTAAATTAGCTCCTTCAAAATTAGTAAAATCTAAATTACAATTTGAGATTTTGATATTCTCTAAGTTGGCTGAAGCAAATAATGTATTCTTTAGGTTAAGATTAGTAAGAGTTTTACCTGATAAATTAATCGCTGAAAGATCAGGAACTATATTTAAATCTTCTGAAAGATTTTTTTGCTTTCTAACAAATTCGGTAAGAGATAATTTTGTATTGGATTGTTTTGCTGCTTCAGCTAAATACAGATCAAATTCGGCAGAAGTTAATTTTATATATTCTTTCGGTATATCTCGTTCTTTGGCAGTCGAACCTATAATATATGATGGGTCTAGTTTTATTTGTATTTCTTCGTCTTTTAACTGCTCAAAAATACCATCTAAACCCTTACCGCAGAACATTCTAAGATTATCTAAAGCATATACTTCAGTTTCTAATTTGTTTACTTCATGCTGTAACTTGTTGATTTTTTCTAGTTCGTTTTGTCGGTTTCTAGCAATAGTTTCTGCACTATTCCAAAAAGCATTTAAAAGATTGGTAGCAATCCCAGGATTATCTAAATTTTGCTTTAGAGTTTCTAACTCTTCTTGCTTAGTCTTTAGCTCTTTTGATTTGATTTCCCATAAAGTTTTTTCGTCTTCTCCAGCCAAAATATATTTCTTTGTCTTCGTAGCTTCATCTATAACTATTTCTTTGATATGTTCTTTTTCTAAATCTTTATCTATATATTGATTTAATCTTTCAAGATCTGAAAAAGATAGTTTTATATCTCGTATTTTATCTTTGAGATTGGGGATTTTATAGTTATCATAATCATAATCTTTATAATTAAAATCTGTATAATGAAGATTTGCTCCTCTAAAGTCGGTACCGATAAATGTACAATCATTAAATTTTACATTTGTTAAATCTGAATCACATAATATGGTATTTGTTAAGTCACAATTATTAAATACGGCATCTGTTAGTATTGTACCTTGGAAATTAGCATTGGCTAAATCTGCGTTAATTTCCATATTTTCTAAACTAGTAATGATAATTTTATCATTATCTTCAGCGAAATATTTATTTTTGATAAAATCATTTAGTGAGACACTAGGGTTATCTTTTATATAACCAAGGTAATCGTTTAGGTCTTTTTCTGCACATTTATATATATTAAGATTTGTCATATGTATTCTATATGATTAGTTAAAATGTATTAATAATAACACATTACTAATTATTTTTCCAGTATTTTATTATTTATTTCTTTATAATCTCCGGGTTTTAAATTATCTATTGTAAAACTACCATATTGCATCCTAATTAATTTGTTAACTTTTAGTCCATAATACTCGAATATTCTTCTAATTTCACGATTTTTTCCTTCAAATAAAACTACTTCAAACCAAGAATTAGTCTTATTTTGCTTAAGTAATTTTATCGAATGAGGGTTATAAAATATCCCGTCAATTTCTAAATTTTTATAATTGCTTTTTAGTAGAATATCAGACTGCCCATACGCCCTAACATGATATACTCGCTTTAACCTACTTGAGGGGAGCTCAAACTGACGAGCTAAATCACCGCTATTAGTTAGTAATAATAAACCTTCGCTATTTAAATCCAGCCTACCTATTGAAATAACACGAGGTAAACCGGTTAGCTGTTCAAACACCGTTTTACGAGATAAAGGATCTTTATGAGTGGTAATTAAACCAACAGGTTTGTAATAAATCCAAAGCCTTGGTTTGTGTATATTATTGATTAATGTGCCTGATACTTCAATTTGATTACTAATATCAACATTTGTAGCCGGTGATAAAATTGTAATGCCGTCTACTTTTACCTGTCCTTCAACTATCAGCTTTTCAGCATCACGCCTAGAACAAACTCCTGCATTACTAATTATTTTAGCTAATCTATGCATTTTTAAATATAGTAATTTTCAATAGACCTCTTCCCAAGCGTCGCTTCTAGAGATAATTTATACGTCGATCCGGTACTCGCATCTTCACGTATTTCTATATACGCTGTGGTGCTGTGTTCCGTGTCTTCTTTCAATTCCTCTCTATAAGTTGGTTTGGGAAGAGGTCTAATAAGAATATATAAAAATACCCTTAAAAAGCAATATTAATAATTAATGTAAAATTATTAATATAATTATACTAATTATACGAATGTTAATTTTACTTATCAAAACTTTTTATTCTTTAAAATTCTTATCGTCTTTTTTTAGCTGATTTTCTTTTTAACAAAAATTAAGTCCTTTGCTTTAATCTACATTAAATTATGCAAAAACTTATTGGTTCAATCCTGTTAATTTCAGGTACTTGTATAGGTAGCGGTATGATACACTACCCATGGTATTAGCAAAATTAGGTATAATACCTAGTATAATATTGATGTTTATAATTTGGTTTATAATGTATTATACTTCTTTAATTAACCTAGAGCTTAATCTTCAAGCGGGTAAAGGCTTAACACTTGGGCATTGGGAAAATATTTTTCAGGACATACTGCTCAAATCATCGGTATGGTAAGCCTTAAGCTCCTTTCATATGCTTTACTTGCAGTATTTATATACGGAGGCTCTTCAATATTACAGAAGTTATTAGCTTTAAATACAAGTATAACTTATATAGGAGCATGGTGTATTATTATTACCTCTAAAAGAAATATCTATATGTGGTATAGTCACTCCGGTAGTTTTTACTTCATTTGGTTTCCAAGTAATCTTCCATACCTTAACTAATTATTGTAACAAAAATGCTAAAGACGGCGTTTTTATTTGGAAGCTTAATTCCTGCAATAGTATATATAATTTGGACTTGTAGTATTCTTATTGTAGCACATCATAATAATCCAACATTTTATCAACAAATGATTACCAGTAATGTAGCAGTCAGAGATTTAAGGAATTAAGTAATATAGCAAAATGGCCGTCCGTACAATTATTAGTTTGGATAATTTCAGCTCTTGCTATCGTTACATCAATACTCGGAGTAGGGCTATGTGATTCCCTTAAAACTATGTTTATGAATTCGATACCGAATGTAGTAATAGTTACTATATTACCAGCTTATATTGTAGCAGTAGTAGTACCTAATGCTTTTATTATAATTTTAGGATTTGGCTGGTATGATTCTTGTAATTATTGCAATTTTATTACCGGTTTATCTGTTATATAAAGCTATGAACTTGTTAATATAATAACTAAATAATAAGGCTATTTATTATTTATACATATACTAGTAATATTGAAAAATAGGAATTGTGTATATTATGATAATAGGAAATAATATAGAAACAATCAAACATGTAGGAAATAACGGGCAAATATCCATGGGGAAGAAATATGCAGGAAAACAGATACAAGTTTTAACATTAAGTGACGGTACTATAATAATAAAGCCCGGTAAGTTCATTCCTGATAATGAGATGTGGCTTTATAGGAACAATAATAATGAGATGCTTGATAGAGCAATAGGATGGACAGAAAAAAATAAAAGATAAATATAGTCATTGTGGGGAAGGTATGAAGTAACTGACGAAGCAATCTCAGGCAAAATTCCTGAGATTGCTACGCTCACTAACGTTCGCTCGCAATGACGATTTGGTATCCACGCAATAATGACGTAAAACAATTCTGATTTAATTAGAGTTAAAAGTTCTTGTCTCCAAATTACCAAATTTAGAAAATTGACTATCATAATAAAGCGGAACATTTCCAACTGGTCCGTTACGATGTTTTGCAACAATTATATCGGCAATATTATATACTTTGTTGAGCTTATCTAACCATGCGGCATGTTTAGCATCGCCTGCTGCCGGTTCTTTTCTAGTTAAATAATATTCTTCACGATAAATAAACATTACTATATCAGCATCCTGTTCTATAGTTCCCGATTCTCGAAGATCGGATAGCATAGGTTTTTTATCCTCACGTAGTTCTACCGCTCTTGAAAGCTGAGATAACGCAATAACCGGAATATTTAACTCTTTTGCTATTGCTTTTAAACCTTGGGTTATTTCTGAAATCTCGCTAACTCTATTTTCAGATTTACTTACTCCTCTAATTAATTGTAAATAATCAATAAATAATATACCGAGATTGTGCTTGCGTTTCATTCTTCTAGCTCTTGTTCTTATAGCGGAAATAGATAGAGCAGGGGTATCATCGATAAAAAATTGTAATTCCGATAAAGTATTTGCTTCCTTGCGAAGACGGTTATATTTTTCTTCACCTAGAATCCCCGTACGAAGAGAAGTAGAATCAATTTCTGCACACATTGAAAGTAGACGTGTGGTTAGCTGTTCTGAGGACATTTCTAAAGAGAAAAAACCTACTGACTGAATTTCTTGATTATCTCTAATATTTTTAAGGCGCATATTATTACAGGCATTAAGTGCAAGATTTATAGCAAATGCCGTTTTACCCATCGACGGACGTCCTGCAAGAATTATAAGATCGGAATTATGAAAGCCGCATAATTTATTATCTAGATCAATCAAACCGGTAGATATACCGATTATATGATCATTATTTTTCATAGCCCTATTAATACTAGCTAGTGACTCTGAAATAGATATACCGATTTTGGTAAAACTTTTTTCATTCAAGCCTTCGCTAGCTAAATCGTAAAGTTTAGCTTCGGCATGTTCAATCTGTTCCTTTGCTTCAACTTCTAATGAAGAATTATAGGCATTATTTACTACTTCTTCACCGATATTTATTAAATTACGCTTTATTGCTAAATCATATATTATTTTACCATAATCAACCGGATTTATTACCATCATTGACATAGTTATCAATTTTGCTAAATACGCCGCTCCTTCTACTTCTTGAAATAGTTCATCTTGAGTTAACATACTACGTAAAGTAATAGGTGTAGCTGTCAGCCCTTTTTCAGTAATTGTCTCAATTGCCTTATAGATTTTTTGATGAATAGGTTCAAAAAAATGTTCATCACGTAAAAATTCCGATACGTAATTTAGTAATTCGTTATTGGTTAAAATCGCCCCAAGTAGCATTTGCTCTGCTTGAACATTTGAAGGTAAAACCCTTGATATAGGTAAATTATCTTTGTTATCAGCTAATATATTTGTTTCGTTATTTATTTTATTACGTGCCATTGTTGTTTGTTAAATTATTATATGGTTTGAAAGGATACCGAGTCGTCATTGCAAGCAGCCGTAGGCTGCGTGGTGATAAAAAAAATTCTGTAAATCAGAATTTTTACTGGATTGCTTCGTCAATTACTTATGTCATTTCCTCGCAATGACGTTAAAACCGATCCACACAACAAAGCCCAAAACAGAACATTTTACATTATTCATTACTTTGCTTCATTTCTACGTTCAGCGATTAATTTATCTACTAAACTTTCTTCCGGTGAAAAATATTTATTAATGATATTACGGGCTTTTTTAAATGCAAGTTTTAATAGTAAAGTTGATGTTTTATTGCTCATAACTATCCCAGCGTTTAATTAAATTAGTTTCGATATCGAAAAAATCTAAAACTCTAGTAATAGAGTGATTCACTATATCATCTATACTTACAGGGTTATTATAAAAAGCCGGCACGGGCGGCGATATAATGCCGCCATAACTCGCTACTTTTAACATATTTTCTAAATGTCCGATATGCAAAGGAGTTTCACGGGTCATTAAAATAAGTTTCCTTCTGTCTTTAAGTACAACACCTGCCGTTCTACTAATTAAATTATCTTCCATTGAGTGAGCAATACTGGCTAAGGTCTTCATACTACAAGGGGCTATTATCATGCCTGAAGTTTTAAAAGAGCCGCTTGAAATAGTAGCACCTAAATCTTTATCGTCATAATAATCATTAGCCAGTAGCTTAACTTCATCTATAGAATATTGAGTTTCGAGCTTTATAGTAAGAGCTGCTCCCTCTGAAATAACCAAATGAGTTTCGATATTTTGTTGCTTTAGTACTTCAAGCAAACGAATACCGTATATTGCTCCTGAAGCTCCAGAAATTGCTATAACAATTTTTGTTTCTTTATTCATCTAGGTTTCTATAATTTATCAGTTTAGTATATAATAAAAAAAAAATTATAAAATACATTATATATGCGAATAGCAAAAATATTATTACCGGTAGCAAAATTATTTCCGCTAGATTATTTAATACCTGAAGATTTAGAGCTAAACATAGGTGATCTTGTTGTAGTGCCTTTTAGAAATAAGGAATTAACCGGCATAGTATGGGAGCTTGTTTCAAATTCCGAGGCAAAAAAAATAAAAACTATTAGAGCGAAAGTACCGTTAAACTTAAATATTACTTCAGAAGTTTTAGAATTAATTAAATGGATGAGTAACTACTATATGTCAGAGCTTGGGAGCATAGCCAAGTTAGTATTACCTATAGATATTGCTGAAAAACCGATTAAAGTTAAGGAGCAGAAAGTCAATAATAACTTTGTGCTACCTGGTTTGTCAGAAGAGCAGAAACAAGCAGTAACAATTTTAAATGAAAGTAATAAGCCAACACTTGTTAAAGGTGTTACGGGATCAGGTAAAACAGAAATATATTTTCATCTAATAGCAGATTACTTAGCAAAAGGCAAACAAGTGTTTGTTATGTTGCCTGAAATTGCTTTAAGTACACAAATTATTAATCGTTTTATAGAGCGATTCGGTTTTGAGCCTATCATATGGAACTCAAGCGTTACCAAGGCTCACAAGAAAATGATTTTAAGAGGTATATTAAGCGATAAAGTTAAAGTAGTAATTGGGGCTAGAAGTAGTTTGTTTTTACCTTTTAAAAATCTCGGTTTAATAGTTATAGATGAGGAACATGACGATTCCTATAAACAAGATGACGGTATATTATATAATGCTAGGGATACGGCTATCGTAAGAGGTACATTTGATAAAGCACAAATTGTTTTGTGTTCGGCAACACCGTCTATTGAAACGATACATAATATAGAAATGGGTAAATATCAATTGGTTACATTGGTTAATAGATACAAAAATGTCGATTTGCCAAATATAGAAATAATCGATATGACTAAAGAAAAGCTATCTAAGAATTCCTATTTATCCAAGATTCTTATAGAAGCTATCAAAGGTAATTTAGATAATAAAAAGCAAGTCTTATTATTTCTTAATAGGCGTGGTTATGCTCCGCTCATGCTATGCAAAGCTTGCGGTCACAGGTTGACCTGTAAATTCTGCTCTTCTTGGATGGTAGTACATAAAGCGACTAAAAAACTTGAATGTCACCATTGCGGTTATCAAAGTAAAATTTTTAGTTCTTGTCCTGAATGTCTAGAGGATGAAACATTAACTATCTGTGGTCCAGGTATAGAGAGAATAGAGGAAGAAGCAAAAGCACTTTTTCCTGAGAGTAAAATTGCGGTGATAAGTAAAGATCATGCTAAAAGCCCGGAAAAAATAGCACAGCTTCTACATCAAATGGAAAATTTAGAAATTGATATTTTAATAGGCACACAAATAATAACAAAAGGTTATCACTTTCCGAATCTTACTTTAGTTGGAGTAATAGATGCCGATCTTGGAAGCAATAATGCCGATCTTAGAGCATCTGAGCGAACTTTTCAGCTACTACATCAGGTAGGTGGTAGAGCGGGTAGAGGAGATAGTAAAGGTGTAGTATATTTACAAAGCTATTATCCTGATAATACAATTTTTAGTTATGTTAAAGCCGGTGATGAAGATAGTTTTTTTGCAAATGAACTTGAAATAAGAAAATCAGCAGATATGCCGCCATTTTCCAAAACAGCATCGGTAATTTTATCAGGTTCCAGTGAGGCTAAAATTCTAGAAATTGCTAGGGATATGGTCCGAATTGCACCAAAAGCAAACGTGAAAATTTTAGGACCGGCAAGCTCATTAATGTCAAAGCTCGCTGGTAAATATCGTTACCGAATACTTATTATAGCTGATAAGAAATTTAATTTGCAGAAATATTTAAAATTTTGGCTAAGCCTTATAAAAATTCCTTCTTTTTGCCATCTAAAAATAGATATCGATCCTAAAAGTTTTTATTAGCTTCTATATCTTGCTCCTTGATTCTTCGACGGTGGAACATTAGATGAATGAGGAAGAAGGATTGGTAAGAGATTTTTGTATTTCTGCTATAGCTTTTTTAGTATTTTGAGTAAAATTTTATAGCATCTTTATAAAAAGCAGCTTTAGCTTTATCTCCGGTAAAAGAATATTTTATAAAATTACCAATATTGTTCCAAATAGGATTATTATCCATTTTTGTAGTTTCTTCACACCATTTACCTACCTCTTGCAGTTTTGCTTCAACTTTAGCTATAGCAGCTGGATTATGTTTATTATCATCATAAATCTGAATAATATTATTTACTTTTTCTTTAAATTCAATGTGTTTTCTATTTTGTTTCAAATAAGCTATTATATCATCATTGTTTACTAATTCTCTAAGATTATCAATTATCTCAGATAGTTTAGGTGGTTCAGGTAATTTATAATGTTGATTGATTTTTTCAAATTTATCTTTGTGTGTATGATTTTTTATTAGATCATCTTCTATAAAAGAAACAAACTCTTTTTGAGGTACTCCTACTTGTTTTATTAGCCGTCCTAATGATTGTTCATAAGCTTTAATAGTTCAGTCAGTCTGTTTTTTATGTGCCTCGTTCCATGCCTTTATTTGCTCAGAAGTGGGTTTTGGAGGAACAGTCGGTTTTGTATTTTTTGGTGGGTTATTTGACATATTTGTTGATTTTTTCCCCACTCTTGTATTCTATCTTTTACTGATGTTGGAATATTATATTGTGCCATATTAAACTCCTATGTTTATTTACATAATTAAACAGCTTGCTTAAATTTTTTATAAATTGCAAACAAAATTTCTTTTTGTAATGCAATATTTTTACTATAAGATAGTTAGGTTATATATTTTATATATTAGAATCCAAGTTATTAACTAAAATGAGATATGAATTTTATGTATCCCCATATTAGACTTAGAAGAAATAGAAAAGCTTTTTGGCTTAGAGAATTAATATCCGAAAGTAATTTATCGGTTAGTGATTTAGTGTTGCCTTTATTTGTTGTTGAAGGACATAATGAAAGGCAAGAAATTAAAACTATGCCTGGTATATATCGTTTATCGATTGATCAAATAGTAGAAACGGCAAAAGAAGCAGCAGAGCTTGGTATTAATGTTATTGCATTATTTCCGAGTATTGATCAAAGTCTAAAAAGTGAAAATGCCGATGAGGCTTATAATTTAGATAATTTAATATGTAGAACTATTAGAAGCATCAAAAACGCTAATATCGATATTGGTATAATATGCGATGTAGCACTTGATCCTTATACTACACATGGTCATGATGGTATTGTGCATCATGGGGAAGTTGATAATGATAGATCAGTAAGAGCTTTGTGTAATCAGGCATTAGTGCTAGCAAAAGCTGGATTAGATATTGTTGCACCTTCCGATATGATGGATGGAAGAATCAGGGCTATAAGGGAATATCTTGACAAAGAGGGATTTATAAATGTTGGAATTCTTGCTTATGCCGCTAAATATGCATCAAGTTTTTACGGTCCGTTTCGCGATGCTGTTAAGAGTAATAAAAAGAATTATTTAGATAAATCAAGCTATCAAATGGATGTACGTAATATTAAGGAAGCAATGCTTGAGATTGAGCATGATATAGCAGAGGGAGCCGATATGGTAATGGTGAAGCCTGGTATGCCGTTTTTGGATGTTATTCGTGAAGCGGCAAATAATTTTAATGCTAAAATTTTTGCATATCAGGTTAGTGGAGAATATGCAATGTTAAAATTTGCAGCAGAAGCAGGGGCAATTGATTGGGAGAGAGCTTTGATGGAGTCATTAATTAGTTTTAAACGTGCCGGTGCCACAGGTATATTTACCTATGCAGCTCTTGAAGTAGCTGAAATATTAAAGAACAATAAAATTAAGTAGAAAACGGCTTCTGTTCTTGATATAAAATAAATAATATGTTTTATAATTATATCAAAATTATCAATTTGATGTAAATCATTATAAAGAGGCGAAGATGACGCAAAATAAGAAATCAGTATTTAAAGGTTGGAATTTTTTAAAGCCTAAAGTAGGCGGAGCTAATGAGGTAGGAGAGCATGGCGGAGTATATCAAAGCTTAGACGGTAAAATTACGGCGATGATAAAAAAAGAGGCTTCAAGCTCAAAAAATATAGCCGAGTTTTTAGGATCTCAAATTTTTGAAGCTATAAGTCCTGGAAATGGAGCAAAGGTTAATTTAATTGCTCCTGATGATTTTAATAAATCTAAAACCGTTGATTCGCAAATATATGTCAAATCTGAATTTTTTGAGAATTATAGTAGCGATATGTATGTGGACATGGATAAACATATGTCTGCTAAAACTAAACCGAGTTCTTGGTTTAGAAAGGACGGCGGTAGACCACTTTTTATGGGGGCTAGAAATAAATTATTTAGAACCTTAGAAAATGCTTTTAAGGAAATTAAGTATCAGAACTTTGAAAACATTATGCCGGCAAGTTTATTGATCGGCGATTTTGATATACATGTTGGAAATATAGGAGTTATCAGAGATCAAAAAAATCCAAAAACTTTACCTAAATTAGTAAGAATTGATTTTGCTGGTAGTTTTGATAATTTAACAAATAATATATATCCGCATTCAAGAGCCAAACATTTGCCTGGATTCGGTCCCACTAACCATTTTAGAGAATTTCCTTCTAATTTAAGAACAAAAAATCCTAATTTTGCCGATAGCTTACTTGCAGTTTCTAAAATTGATTTAAGCAAAACTATTGATAAAAGTTTTGATGAATTAACTAAATATTATAGTAATGAAGCAATTGCAGAATTTGCAAAACAAGCGATGCCAAAACAATTTAATAATAAACAATCTAAAGAAATAACGCCTGAAGCAATTAAGGCTAGTTTAATAGATACAATGAAAAAAAGGCAAGAATCCTTAAAGGAATACGGCTTAGAAATTAAAGTAAATACTTTAATTTCTAAAAAATATAGTTTTCCTTATTACGAAGTGAAAGAGCAAGGATTAAAAACATTAATGAAAGAGTATCCTGATTATTTTGCGAAAATTCTTAATTATGAAGAAAGAAAAAAAGGAGGACAAAAACTTAAATTAAGAAATAAAATTACTACTAATTTTGCAAGAATTTTAGAAATACTTGGTATTAGAGATAGTGCGAAAAAACATTTAATAAAGACAATAAAAAGTTTAAATGAAGATATTAAAGATGAAAGAAATTTAGCTGGTTCTTCTGATAAAATAAAGAAAGAACCAAAACAAAAATTGGTAAAGACAAATATATATGCAAACAGAGAATATGTAGATACTCTAGAAAAATTTAAGAAAGCAGTTGGAACGGATGATATGGTTAGTGTTACTCCAAGTCAATTAGGTCTAACTAAAAAAGCTAAACAAAAAGACCAAGATTTATTAAAATTAGATGAAGAAAATCTAAAACATATAAAGAATCTAAAAGAAAAGGTTATGAAGCCTACTCAAACTAATGCAGTTAGTGTTGTTAATAAAAAGAAAAAGTCTACACCGGCTAAAACGAAATAATAAATGAACCAAGCAACAAGAAGCCTACAACTAAGTAATTAATCAGTAAAAGCCCATATTGCATCGGCAGCTTAATTATCTCAATCTTTTTAGAAAAATACATGGCTTTTACTACTTTAAGATAATAAAACGCAGCAACTACGCTGGTAAAAATACCACAATAAGCTAATGCGAATTCTTCTTGATTAATTGCTTGGTAAAAAAGGTAATATTTACCGAAAAATCCTGTAAGAGGAGGGATTCCAATCATTGAAAACATAACTATGCTAATTAA
Organism: Rickettsia koreansis; assembly: GCF_046532895.1. NCBI lineage: Bacteria > Pseudomonadati > Pseudomonadota > Alphaproteobacteria > Rickettsiales > Rickettsiaceae > Rickettsia > Rickettsia koreansis. Next base: position 93,257 of record NZ_WHLZ01000001.1, read on the forward strand.
GGCAGCTATAGTTTTATGATGCTCTGCAATTCCTTGTATAGTTTTAAAACTAGCTTTATCGACGTCTTTACCGAGCAATATAATTAAGCAAGTAAAAAATCCTATACTCCCTACCGCATATATTAGAATATATAGTAGAGCTGCTTTATATCCTTCTTGATTATGCAGAAGAACGCCGATTAATACATAACCGATATTTAAAATAGTACTATAAGCCATTAATCTTTTTAGAGAAGTTTGACGAATGGCTCCAAAAGCTCCAAACAGCATAGATAATATAGCAATTATCTTTATTAAATTATAATTAATAAGGTAGTAATTACCTATAATTAATTTGCTGATATTTAATAAAACAATAACCATACCTATTTTTGAGGCAGCGGTGAAATAAGTAACCGAAGTAATCGGTGATCCTTCATATACGTCAGGGACCCAAAAATGGAGTGGAACACTTGAGAGTTTAAAGAAAATACTACTTAAAAATAGTACAATACCGATTATTAAACCAAGATTCATTCCGGAATTATCATTTAGTTTATATAAGATATCCTCAAATTGTAGGCTTCCGCCAAATCCGTATATAAAAGAAATACCGAATAATGATAAACAACTAACTAAACTACCTAAGATAAAATATTTTAAAGCACCTTCCGATGATTTCATATCATTTAATTTGAATCCTGCAAGTGCATATGAAGTTAAAGCAGTAAGCTCCATACCGCAGAATAATAATAGAAAATTCCGTGATGAAATTGCAACAAAAATACCTACAACCGATAATAACATTAAAGTAATAAATTCAAACTTTAATTCCTCAGCAACAAGGATAGAGTAATCACGGTATATAATCATGGAGATAATAGTGAATAGTAGCACTATGCTTTTACTAATACCGATATTTATTCCGGTAGCAAATGAGTACCATACTCCTTCATAACTTGAGTACTTAAAGGTAAGAAAAATTGATAATATGCATAGTAAAATAATGATATTAGAAATAATTCTATTTTTATTTGGGATCATTACGGCAAAAAACTGCCCTAAAAGTGCTATTAAAGTCAAAGTTATTTCAGGAAGTAGCAGTAGCATATAAAACTAATATTATTTATGGAAATATAGATATTAGTAAATAAATCATTTTTTATCAACAAACTTATATATAATATTGCACTTTAATACTACCTCTAATTAAAATTATTTTCTTCGTAAAATTATATTATACAAAAAAAGCCTAAACATGATGAGATTGTACGTAGTGCATAGTCCTATAGTTGCTAAAGCCCTTTACAGCTTAGTTCTAATAATCCTGCTTTGTTCTTATTCTTTAGCAGACTTCTTATCCTGTGCAAATATATTATTACCGGCTATTAAAATTCCTATGGCTAATATTTTAGATATTCGTTTCATATTTTTATATCTCATAACTATAAGTGCTAATTTTGTTGAGTGTATAATTTCTTATACATTAATAATTAATAGTTGCAATAAATAAAAAAATAAATTATATTGTACCAAGTTTAACATTAGCAATATTAAGTATATTGAAAGAAGTATTAAACGATTCCGGCAACGAAGTTAAAATTGTAGTTATTTGGAGCTTAACTGAAACAGTACGTATAAATCCTAGTTTAGCCCAAGAGACATTAAAAATATTGAATACACTACTTAATAACCCTAGTAATTATATTGAATTTACAATCGCCAAAGTCCTAGGTTGGATAATACAAATAAACCCCAATATATTACATGACGCATCTAAAATACTGAAAAATATATCTAATATAAAAGAATTAGGTAATGTAGTTAAAGAATTTGGGCTTTCTTCTAAAGCTATAGAAAGACATGATCAGAACAATATAGCTGTGCAACTAGCTTTAAAGGACTCTATTTTATTTATTGAATCTTTATATACAAACCGTGATGATATTATGTTAAATATTGCTGAATATCATAGAAAGTACTAAAAAACACAAAATTTCCTTTCATATATCCTTTAGTGTTTTATAATGGCATACAAAAATATACTGCTCCTTTAAATTTATGGGAATTATTTGAAAATAGTGAATTAGTAAAAGCTACTTGGATTAATGATTATCAGCTAATTAATGTTCATGAAATTCCTGATGAAAAATTGACAGAAAATACTTGGTCCGGAATTTTATAATTTTTTATGAAGCACATTCACATTCATACACGAGATTTGTTAAAGAGATGGTAAGAAATAGCAGACCTTTTACTATATTTGCTGAGGTTAATATAGGGATTGATTATATAGAGTTAATGTTATTCTACATTTTGACCAAACTTGGTCAAAATGATATAATAGAAATAGAAAAAATACTTAAATCACAATTAATATAGCCAAAAATTTAATCACAGCCGGTGTAAAAACTGATTTAATAGCTACCTCAACCGGATTAAAGAAGGAAGAGGTTGAAAAACTTAAATAAATTACTTATACATGTATTTATTATCATTTATATTAGGAGGATTAAATGCACTACTCCGTCAATTACAGTTATCAATTCGCTCTATAGAGTTTTATAAAGATGTATATAAAAACTATCAAGGGTACGGAATAAGATATGTATTTACCTTATCTTTTATTCCATCAATAATTTATTGTATTTTTATATTAAATTACATAATAACTTTAAAAGATTATTTTAACGGAATACAATCATCAAAAGTTACAGCCAACATTGAATATATTATCAATCAATTACCGGAAATTAAATATAATAATTCAAACATTTCAGTTGAAGAAGTAGAGCCTATATATTTATATAGCAAGAATAACAATAAAATAGTCGTCATTGATACAAAAAATCAAGTTTCTAACAAAGAAAAAAGCAAAATACCGTTTGTATTTGAAGAGAATAAGCTGAAGATAAATTTAATTGTAGCCAATACTAAGAAAAATTTTCCAAGTACTGTTAACTATTCTGAGATATTCAAGCAAAATGAAGTCATTTTAACTCCTGAAATAATAAAAAAATATTTTGCCGATCATTTATTATATGCACCAAATTTATTTATTTATTTCGGTATGCCGGCTATTATATTATTTTGGTTTGTAACATTCTTATTAGAGAGAAGTATTATAGTTTTGTTAGTATATAGCTTAGCTAATTTACTTACTACTAAAACTTCAATACAAACTTCTATAAGGCTAGTAATGTTTTCAAGCGGAGTCCCGATAATATTACAACCGGTTGTTGTTATATTAATACCGGAATTAAGCATATTATTACAGCTACTACAAATGTTTACAACTTGTTTAGTATTTGTCGCTATTTGGCAAATTAACAAGAACCTATCGCACTATATATAAGAAAAATCAGTTATCATATAATATGTGATTTTAAATTTTCAATTTACTAAAAAAACAGCCTATTATTAAAAAAATAAAAGTTTTTATTGTTAAAATGAAACCTAAAGTTATTTATTTATAAATTTAGGTAATTTAAATGGGTAAGGAAAAAAAGAAAGTAAGGTTTGCAGAAGAGCTGCAGTAGACCTTATAAGAGGCAGAGTAATTAATATTTATGATAAAGGTGGCTACTTAAAGCCGGATCAATTGGTAATTCATGAACGAGAAGCTATTGGAGTAAAAAATGTTGAAGTCAAGAGCAATCTAAATTTCTTTCAACAAATTTTCGCTGCAGTAGGTCTTATAAAGGACACAAAAACAATCAAAGAAGAATTTACTTATACTACCGGCGATATACAAGGAATATTAAAGGATAACGGTCAATTTATTAATAATTCTGAAGAAATTAGAAAATTTGTTGATAAAAATAGAGATATTCAAATGGCAGATATTGACGGTATCGGTATTGGTCATTTAAATCATCAGGGTAAAATACAAATTAATTCAAAGTTTGGACTAAGTAATGCAAAAATTATTCTTTATAAGGATAGTCAATTAGCTGCTATTGAAAGAAAAGGTCTACTTATAAATCAAGAAGGAGAGCCTTTATACAAAGATAACTTAGTCCAAAAAGATAATAAAGTTTATCTAGTTGGAGATGTCGGAAGAAAGATTAATGCACCTTTTAGAGATCCAAAAACTAGAGCTAGAGATAATTGGAATAGATTAATAAAGAAATTTAAGCATGCTTTAATACTGGAACATGAGTTAGGAAAATTAAACGATGCAATATTAGATTCTGTAAGAGTTAAAGTAGTTCATCCAAATCCAAAACTTGCAGAACATCATCTTCAAAAAATAGCTCAAGGTAAACAAATATGGGATAGGCATGAATTTAAAATATTATGTATGGGACCAGAGGAAAAAAAGCACCAATTATTCTATGATACCTCCTCTCAAAGATTACTTGATGCTAACGGTAAAGTAGCTTCTACTATCGGTAAAGAAAGTAAAAGCATGAATAATGTTCAAGCATTTGTAATGGGAGAGGATGGAACAATTTATATGGGTACTCATAAAAATCAATATTTGCCAAATACTAAAAATCTTGTTCACGGTTCATTTTTAAGTGGAAAGCCTGCGGAAGCAGCAGGAGTTATAGGTATAAATGATAGGGGAAAAATTGATTACCTTCGTAATAATAGCGGTCATTATCAACCTGAAGCTTTAGATATGTACTGTGCTGTAAAAAAATACAAGAAACTATGCCCGGTGCTTTAGATAAAAATTGTCAAATCGATATTCAAGGGCATCTACGAATACTTGTTACTGATTTTGTAAAAAATATGGAAACCACAGTAGGTTTCAGAAAAAATGCTAAAACTCATTATGCAAAACTAAGATAGGAAAGAATAGAGAAAATTAAAAATTATCAAACTAATTTAAAAAATATTGCTGCTTCTTCAAAACCTAAAGCCAGAAATAGAATAACAAACAGAGGGCGTGGATAATAAAATAATTAACTATTTATAATTAATTTATAATTAAATGTCATTCCTGCGCAAGCAGGTATCTAGCTAAATGTCATACTCCGGCATTGTTGCGTGGATTGGTAAAACCCATTATGTCACCTAGTTCGCTTGACCACTGGGACCATAAAAATAATTTAAAGTACTAATAATTATATACTTGACTAAATTACTTGGGTATTGTAGATATAAAACAATTTTAAGTTTTAATAGGTTGGTTATATGATGCTGACGACGAAAGGAAGATATGCCGTAATGGCAATACTTGAAATGGCTTCAAAATCAAGTGCCGAACCGGTCACTTTGAATGAAATGTCCGTAAAACAAAATATATCGCTTAACTATTTAGAGCAGATATTTTCTAAACTTAAAAAAGCTGATCTAGTTAAGGCTATTAGAGGATCGAAAGGTGGGTATATTTTAATCGGTAACCTAGAAGAAATAAAAATTTCCGATATTATGGACGCCGTTAACGAAAATTTTATAATGACTACCTGCTATAAGAAGTCAGTTAAAACTTGCGTGCCTGATACAATAAAATGTAATTCGCATAAATTATGGCAAGGTCTTGGTAAGCATATTAGAGATTATTTTGAAAATATCTCAATTAAAGATGCTTTAAACTCAAATTTAAATATATGATATATTTAGACCATAATGCTACTACTTTTATCGACCCTAGAGTTAAGGAATTCATAATAAGTTTAATGGACAAGGAGCTTAACCCTTCATCAGCACATAGCTCAGGTAGATTTGCTAAGAATCTCATAGAAACGGTACGCGCACAAATAGCGATGGCTCTTGGTATAACCTTATCATCTAGAGAATATGATATTACTTTTACTTCATCAGGGACTGAAGGTAATAATTTAATAATGAAAAATTTTTATGACGGCGATATTTTTATTTCAGCTATTGAACATTTATCGATCTATAACCATATAAACTACGCTCCAAATATTAAAGTTATAAGTGTTAATACGCAAGGGCTAGTTGATTTAGAACATTTAGAAGAGTTGTTAGCTCAAAGTAATACTAGTAAAAAACTAGTTTCCATAATAATGGCTAATAATGAAAGCGGAGTTTTACAAGATATAGCTGAGATAGGTAAAATAACTAAAAAATATGAGGCAAAATTTCATAGCGATTTAGTGCAAGGTTTTGGCAGAATACCAATAAATATCAAAGCATTAGGATTAGATTTTGCTACAATTTCAGGGCATAAAATAGGAGGGGGGCAGGGTGGTGCTGCTTTAATTTCTAGCTCTAATTTTCAAGTTACTCCAATGATTATAGGAGGAGGGCAGGAAAAATCAGTACGCTCAGGCACTGAAAATGTTTTAGCAATTGCAGGATTTGGTTTAGCTTCTGCATTGAGGACAGACAATATCTCAGAAAATTATATAAAAATCAAAAAGTTACAAGCAAATTTAGAGAAAAAATTAAAAAAATATCCTAATGTAAATATTGTTAGTAATAACGTAGCTAGGTTGCCTAATACTACCTTAATTACTATACCAAATACGGATGCACAAGTGAAATTAATCGGGTTTGATTTACATAATATTTGCGTAAGTTCCGGTTCTGCTTGTTCATCGGGAAAAATATCTAGATCGCATGTATTAACCAATATGGGTGTAGGGGAAGAAGAAGCAAAATCTTCGATTAGGATATCTTTAAGCCATACTAATACGGTAAGTGATATAGAGGCTTTTATAGAGGCTTTTGAGGAGATTTACGATGTCATTCCTAGCTAAAAGCGACGTTGTTGCACGGTTCCGTTTATGTCATTCCCGCTTCCGCGGGAATGACATCGGTGACTGTTTAAACTATACCAAAACATGAATTAATTTAACCATATGAACCAACAATTAAACAATTTAACCTTACCGATATATATGGATTATCAGGCGACGACTCCAATAGATCCAAGAGTAATGGAGGCAATGTTGCCTTATTTTACTACCAAATTCGGCAATCCTCATTCACGCAGCCATTCTTTCGGTTGGGAGGCAGAAAACGCCGTTGAAGAGGCAAGGAGTATGGTAGCAAAGTTAATAGGAGCGGATACTAAAGAAATTATTTTCACTTCCGGTGCAACTGAGTCTAACAATCTTGCAATAAAGGGAATAGCAAAATTTTACAGCAATAAAAAGAATCATATTATTACCGTAGTCAGTGAACATAAATGTGTACTTGATGCTTGCAGGCATTTAGAGCAAGAAGGTATAAAAATCACATACTTACCGATTAAGCCAAATGGAATAATCGATTTAGAAACTCTAAAAAATGCCATTACCGATCAGACTATGTTAGTTTCAGTTATGGTGGTTAATAATGAAATAGGTGTTGTTCAGCCTTTAAAGGAAATCGGGAAAATTTGCCGTGAAAAGGGTGTTTTTTTTCATTCCGATATTGCTCAAGGTTTTGGTAAAATTCCAATTGATGTTAACGCATTTAATATTGATCTTGCCAGTATCTCAGGGCATAAAATTTACGGTCCGAAAGGAATAGGTGCATTATATGTAAGGAAAAAACCTCGTGTGCGTGTTACACCGCTCATAAACGGTGGTGGGCAGGAGAGAGGTATGCGTTCAGGTACGCTACCGACTCCTTTAATCGTAGGGCTTGGCATGGCTGCTAAAATAGCGTATAGTGAGATGGAAAAAGATACTAAGCACGTAAATTACTTATTCGACAGATTTTTAAATAATATACATAAGCGAGTTTCAGAAGTTTATTTAAACGGCGATAAAAATCAAAGATATAAAGGTAATTTAAATTTAAGCTTTGCCGGAGTTGAAGGAGAATCAATGATCCTTGCCATTAAAGATTTAGCGGTTTCCTCCGGTTCTGCTTGTACTTCTGCCTCTTTAGAGCCGTCATATGTTTTACGTTCTATGGGCATCGGTGAAGAGCTTGCCCATACCGCAATTAGGTTCGGCATAGGTAGATTTACTACCGAGCAGGAAGTTGACTACGCAGTAAATTTAATATGCTCAAAAATCGATAAACTAAGGGAATTAAGCCCTCTTTGGGAAATGATGCAAGAGGGAATTGATTTGAAAAAGATTAAATGGGCTGTACATTGAGAATATAGTCATTGCGAGCAGCCGTAGGCTGCGTGGCAATCTTGTCAAATATCCTGAGATTGCGCAGTTTGTCCTCGCAATGACGGCTCAGGTGTTCACGCAAGTATAACATACAAAACCAAATTTGAGAGAATAACAATGGCTTATAGCAAAAAAGTGATAGATCATTATGCAAATCCTCGTAATGTTGGATCGCTTGATAAAGAAAATAAAAATGTTGGTACAGGACTAGTTGGAGCTCCTGCTTGCGGTGACGTTATGAAGTTACAAATCGCAGTTGATGATGACGGGATTATTACAGATGCTAAATTTAAAACATTCGGTTGCGGTTCAGCTATTGCTTCAAGTTCTTTAGTAACGGAGTGGGTTAAAGGAAGATCGGTAGAAGATGCCGAGACTATTAAAAATACCGAAATAGCAAAAGAATTGTCACTTCCACCGGTAAAATTACATTGCTCACTACTTGCTGAAGATGCAATAAAAGCAGCTATAGCCGATTACAAACAGAAAAAAGAAAGCAAAAAAGACTCTTAAAACATGAAAAATGTTATTTCATTAACCGATTCTGCTGCAAAGCAAGTAAAATTGCTAATAGAAAAACGCGCCAAGCCTACCTTTGGTATTAGGGTAGGGGTTAAGTCAGGCGGTTGTGCCGGTCAGACTTATTACGTGGAATATGCTGAGAGTAAAAATCAATTCGATGAAGTAGTTGAAGAAAAGGGCGTACGGATACTAATCGACCCAAAGGCATTAATGTATATTCTAGGTTCTGAAATGGACTATGTAGAGACTAAATTCAAATCCCAATTCACTTTCACCAATCCTAACGAAAAAGCTAATTGCGGCTGTGGCAAATCTTTTAGCGTGTAACACTTTAAAATCAATAAAGGTTTTAAAATATGTTTAACTGGGTTTATAATAAAATATTCTCTTATCCTTCACCTAATATTGAAATCTTACGAAAAGCACTAGAGGAAAGAATTGATTTCTTTTCTCTGCTAAATACAGAAGAAAAGGAAAGGGCTGAAAATAGAAGATTGCAGTAAATATTTAGATGATGACTTTGAAAATTCTTTTTACTATTCAAGCTAGTAAAGATTTGGAAGAACTCGAAAATAATAAAGGATTAGAAAAACGTTTAAAAGCAGTAAAAAAACACTGGCATATCTACAGGCAAACCCTCGTCATCCTAGTTTAAATACCCATAAATATAAAAATCTGTTAAAGGACATAACGGAGAAGAAATATTTGAAACTTATGCTGAAAATAATACTCCTGCTGCTTATAGAATTTTTTGGTATTATGGACCAAACAAAGATAATATCACACTATTCTAGCAATTACAGCACATCCATAAAAAGTCAATTGCAGTTGACTATTACACCAATAGCTTTATTTTAAGAAAAATCATGCAAATCACCGGAAAATAAAATCCCCCAGCCTACTGCGATATGATTAGGATCGCGTATAATATTATTATATTTAACTAAATCCTGAACAGGAGTATCATAATTTTGTGAAATTTTTGATAAAGCATCTCCTGATTTCACTTTATAAACTTTAGTGGTGCGATTTGGCATATTAGCTCCTAAGATTATTTTTGATAGCTTAAAAAGCTATTAATCTTTTGTTTAGAAATCAAGAGTAAAATAATTATAGTAGTTTTAACTATTGCTAAAAATCATTATTTCAGCTATTTTAAAGCTGTTTCTTTAAATTAGATTAATATGTCACAAAAATTAGGTTTCTGGGCGGTTTTTGCCTTAGTAACCGGCAGTCAAATCGGTACTAGCGTTTTTATATTGCCGTTAAGTTTAGCACCGTTCGGTATATACAGCATTTGGGGCTGGGTACTTTCCTTATTCGGTGCTATGAGTATAGCACTTGTATTTTCTACCCTTTGTGCAAAATTTCCTAAAACAGGAGGTCCGCACGTTTATGTACGGGCAAATTTCGGGGATAAAATAGCTTTTTTCACCGGTTGGACTTACTGGGTTATATCCTTTGTCAGTACAAGTATAGTAGTCATTTCGGCAATAGGTTATCTAACGCCTTTTTTTAAATCACAAGCGATTTTAGACTTAATATTACAAATCATATTATTAGGTGCTATTATGGTTTTAAATTTAAAAGGTCCTGAAGTAGCAGGAAAAGCAGAGTTTTATTTAACTCTCTTAAAATTTGTTCCATTGCTTGTAGTAGGTTTATGTGCTTTATTACATTTTAATATAGATAATATAACTATTGCCGAGGAAGTGGAGAATTTAAGCATTCCGAGCATTATGGGAAGAGTTGCACTTCTTACTTTTTGGGGATTTATCGGCATAGAATGTGCAACTACCACGGCAGGTGCGGTAAAAGATCCGGCAAAAACCATTCCACGAGCCATAATAGTTGGAACTTTTTGCGTAGCAGTGTTATATATTATTAATAGCATAGGTATAATGGGATTAATCCCTGCTTCTGAACTTATGAGTGCTAAAGCTCCTTATACCGATGCCGCTTCATTATTATTCGGAGGTAAATGGTCAAGCGTAATTACGGTTATAGCCTCGATTATATGTATAGGTACGCTCAATGCTTGGGTGCTAACTAGCGGACAGATAGCTCTTGGGCTTGCAGAAGACGGTTTATTACCGAAATTTTTTGCTAAGAAAAATAGCAATAACGCTCCAACTCACGGAATTATTGTAAGCTGCCTTGGCATTGTGCCGTTATTAGTCTTTACGGCAAATGATAATTTTGCCAAACAGATTACACAAATAATAGATTTCTCGGCAATCACATTCTTATTCGTCTATTTAATTTGTAGTTTAGCTTTTTTAAAGGTGATTTTTAGCTCAAAAGAAAATTTTTCTTATTATTATTTACTTATAGCTATAATATCGATTATCTTTTGTGCATGGGTTATCTATGAAACACCTGTTAAAACTCTGATTATAGCTAGTTCTTTTACTATCTTTGGTATTCCTTTGTATTATGGATGGTATAAATGTCATTCCCGTCTATGAGCGTTGCCTAGCTGGATGCTGAGCTGTCATTGCGAGTGACTGCAAGGAGTGTGGCCATCCAGAAAAAATAATAAAAAAAATTCTGTAAATCAGAATTTTTTAACTGGATTGCTTCGTCAATTACTTAAGTAATTTCCTTGCAATGACGGCTCAGTCTCCAAGCGGGCAAGAGCACGACATAAGAGATATAAACATGGCAAAAATCCGTATTAATCTGCTTAGAAATTTATTCACAGAATATGATATAGACGGTTATATAATTCCGTCTAACGATAAATATATGAGTGAATATGTTCCAAACTACGCAAAGAGACTTGAATATATAACAGGTTTTACTGGTTCAAACGGTATAGCTATTATATATAAAGATACAGCGTTATTCTTTACCGATGGACGTTATTTAGAGCAAGCAAATAAAGAGCTGGATTTAGAGCTTTTTAAGCTTTTTGACTTAAAAGATATATCTAAGTTTGGTAAAGATGCAAAAATAGGATACGATTCTGAATTATTTACTTATCCCACTATATCAAATTTAAAGTTCAATTTTCAGAAGATTAATGGAAATTTAGTTGATAAGATTTGGCCAAATCAGCCGCTAGAGCCAAACTCTAAAGTTTATTTGCATGATATTAAGTTTGCGGGCGTTAGTCATACTGATAAAATAAGTAAATGTCGTGAAATTTTTTTGGATTCCCGCTTTTGCGGGAATGACATAGAGGAAAGTGGGAATGACACCGAGCAATCTGCCTTAGTCATTCTCGATAGCTCCTCCATATGTTGGTTACTAAATTTGCGGGCCAGTGACGTTGCTTATACGCCTTTAATGTTTGCAAAAGTTATACTCACTTCTACACAATTATATTTGTTTATAAATCCTACAAGAATCGATGCCGAAATTATTAATGCTCGTCCTGAAATAACGATTTTACCGGAAGAAGAATTTGAAAATATTTTAAGAGATAGCGAGAATAAACATCTTTCCAAACCAGCTTATAGAGAGGAACTTAAAGGAGATACGCAACGCAGCACCGCAGCGTACAAAAGCGTAAGTGAGGATGCGAGTATCGGATCGATGTCTAAATTACCTCTAGAAGTGAAGTGTGGGAAGATGTCTAATATTTTTATTGATGATACTATAGCATCTGTTCATATAATGGACTTAGTAGCTGATAAAAAAGTACAACAAATTACCGATCCATGCTTAATGCTTAAAGCTTGTAAGAATGATGTAGAAATTAAGCATGCAATCGATTTGCATATTAAAGATGCAGTAGCTTTATGTGAATTTTTTGCTGATTTTGCTCAATGTCATCCCCGTGAAAACGGGGATCCAGAAAAACATAATATGGATTCCCGCCTCCGCGGGAATGACATAGGAAATAACGAATTGACCGAGTATTCCCTCGGTTTAAAGCTTACAGAGCAACGAGCTAAACAAGAGGGATATGTTTCGGATAGTTTCCCTGCTATTTGCGGATTTCAGGAAAATAGTGCTATTATTCATTATAGAGCTGACCAAAAAACTGCTAAAAAAATTGAAGGGCAGGGGATATTACTGATAGATTCCGGCGGTCAGTATCAAGGTGCTACTACCGATATAACTAGAACAATAGTAATAGGTACACCGACAGATGAGCAGAAAAAGCGTTATACGCAAGTACTTAAAGGACATATTGCTTTAGCTAAAGCCAAATTCCCAAAAAATATTGTCACAGGAGCTAATCTTGATATACTCGCTCGGCAATATTTATGGCAAGAAATGCTAGATTATTCACACGGTACAGGGCATGGGGTAGGGAGCTTCTTAAGTGTTCACGAAGGACCGCAAAGCATAAATCTTCATAATAAAACAATACTTAAAGCAGGTATGATCTTATCTAATGAACCGGGTTTTTATATTCCTGGCAAATATGGTATTAGGATTGAGAATTTGATGTATGTAAAAGAAAATAATGGATGGCTTGAGTTTGAGACCTTAAGCCTAGTGCCTTATGCTAGTAAATTGACTGATATGAAACTACTTAATATTGATGAAATAAACTATATCAAGGAATATTATAACAAAATTAGAGCTAAAATTTATGATTTATTATCCACGCAAGCGAGGAATTGGCTTAATAATGAAATAAATTTATATTGACGTTTCCGCTATTTATTGGTATAAAGTCTATACATTTTCTACATTGGGACGTCGCCAAGTGGTAAGGCAACGGTTTTTGGTATCGTCATCCGGAGGTTCGAATCCTCCCGTCCCAGCCATTCGTCAATTTTCAATATTTTTACAATCCCTAAACATACCCTAATCTAAATTTTCATTATTAAGTAATTGTTCTATAATCTATATTATGGAAAATAAATGATAATTTATCTACATTAGTGATGGTGCATTCGATTGGATTTGAACCAACGACCTTTGCCTTCGGAGGGCAACGCTCTATCCAGCTGAGCTACGAATGCAATTTAATAAGAGCGATCCAACATAAATTTAATAATCGAAAACAAATAGTCTTTATAAATATTCTGAACCGGAATTTTATTTAATAACTTACTTGCTTCATTTTCTAAGTTACTCAAATAATTAACTGTTTCATTGTAAATTTCATGCTTTACCATTAAGTCATGTATTTTTACAAAGTCATCGTTAGTACGCTTATCACATTTAATTATATTTTCAAGCCAAAGCTGCTTATCTTGCTCTAACTTATTATATAAAAAAATCAGCGGTAACGTAACTTTTCCTTCTAAGAAATCATCGCCAATATTTTTGCCTACCTGTTTATCATTACCCAAATAATCAAGCAAGTCATCTATAACCTGAAATATCGTACCGAGTAATTTCCCAAAGTCCTGCATATCTTTAGAAATATGGTCTACCTGCTCTGCTATAATAGCTCCAACTGCACAAGCAGCTCCAAATAGTTCGGCGGTTTTAGATTTAATTATTTGCTGATATTCGTCTATAGTTATAATACGTCGTTCATTTAACTTCACTAGCTGTACTACCTCCCCTTCGGAAATAATTGCTGAAGCTTTAGCTAGAACATTCATAGCTTTAATAGAGCCGGAAGCTACCATTAACTTAAAAGACTGACTAAAGAGGAAATCACCCACTAAAATACTTGTTTTACTGCCCCAAATAACGTTAGCCGTAGGTTTGAATCTTCTTAAAGTGCTGTCGTCTACTACATCATCATGAAGCAATGTGGCGGTGTGAATGAATTCAACGGCACTTGCGAGCTTTATATGATTATCGCCTTTATAATCAAACATTTTAGCAGTTATTATAGTTAAAAGCGGACGAATTCTTTTACCTCCTGCTTCTAGTAAATATTTACCGACCTTTTCTATTAACTCTTCATCACTTTTTAAACAGCTAATGATTAAATTGTTTAACTTAGTTACTTCATCTTTTAAATCTTGCTGTATTTTTACTATAATATTCATGGTTGGTATTTTTATAAATTGTTCTGTCATTGAGTTAAAAGCAGACGAATTCTTTTACCTCCTGCTTCTAGTAAATATTTACCGACCTTTTCTATTAACTCTTCATCACTTTTTAAACAGCTAATGATTCAATATGATGATTAACGAAGTTCATCGAGTATACATTCCTCTAATATTTTTTGATTAACATTAGGAATTAACTCCATAATTTTTTCTTTTACATTTTCACCGGGTTGCACTTTTTTTACTGCTGCTTGATATAAAGATAAATAATATAAAGGTATAAGTTTATTTATATCATCTATATTACCTATTTTAGCTTTGTTTAAATCGGACAAATCAAACACATACTCAATGCTAGCATCAATTAAATTAGATGAATTCGGGTGATCGGAAATAGTTTTTAAAAATGATTTCAAAGCATTCCCGTATACTTCCTTACTCTCTTCTGAAAAATCTTTAAAATCCCCTACTCCGTATATATATGCACTTAAAACATCTATTATTCTAGAGTAATCATTAATTACTATTGTACCTTTACTGTAAGAATCTTTAAGAGTATTTACTATAGTTTCATTTGTTATATTAAATCCCGATGCGTTTGAATAGAGACTTAAAGCATTTATCTGTGCTCTAGTTAATTTGTTTAATTCAGTCACTAAATTAATATTTAAATTAAAATTATATTCCCTATCTTCAAAAATACTAAAATTATATTGTTTATTATTATTTAAAATATAGCTTAGTTCATTATTAAAATCTTTATATAGCTTATTATCAGAAAGTTTAAATAAATAGGTTTGCTTATCGTAATATTTCTTTATAAATTCTAATGAACCTATTATAAAACCAGGTTTTAGCTTAAATTGCGAATCTACCAAAAGATCAATATTATTATTGCCGAAATCGTTTAACTTACCTTTATATAATAAATTAATATTATTTTCAAAGTTATTACTATTGATTTTTGCATTAGTAACTTCAATTGTTAAATCTTTAGCAATATCTTTAAAATGCACACTACTAGTACTAATCAAGAAATTACCGGAAAATTTGAAATGATTATTCCAAGCGGGTCGATATAATAATAAGCCGGCAGGTATTATTCTATCTTCAAGGTTACTTTGTACTATTTCGGTTTCATAATAAATTGCTAATTTTTGCGGTATGTTATCAAGGAAATCCTGTTTACTTGTATAATACTTACTTTTGTCAAATAACATAGTAAGTATAGTATGATCTTCTTCATATAATTTTTGATTATCGACTAAGTCAAAAATTTCTGTTTTACCGGAAGTAAATTTAATATTTTCTATTAAATTTATAACTTCAAATAAATCTTTTTTAAATCGTACTATTTCAAATAATTTTAAATTTAACGGTATTTTTGTTGATAATATACAGTTCTCATTATAAAATCTTACTCCAAAGCCTCTTTGAACCGGCTTAAATTTTCCGAATGCTTCTCCGGAAAAATGTATAAATAATTTCTGCTTAAGTAAATCATAACCGATATTTATCGGTGTG
Organism: Rickettsia koreansis; assembly: GCF_046532895.1. NCBI lineage: Bacteria > Pseudomonadati > Pseudomonadota > Alphaproteobacteria > Rickettsiales > Rickettsiaceae > Rickettsia > Rickettsia koreansis. The sequence continues at coordinate 109,233 of NZ_WHLZ01000001.1, forward strand.
GTAAATTCAGTTATTCTATTAATACTCTCTTCTTGCCAATTAATTACTGAAATACCTAATTTGAAAGGAAAACCATATGGCTGAACTTTAGAAAACTTAATAAGATATTGCTGATTAGGATTATTATCAGCCTCTTCTATATTAAGGTTGGTACCGGCATATTTTTGATTTATAGAGTGTGATAAAGAGAACATAATAGTAAACCACAGCCCACTATATGCGAGTATAATAAAGATAGTTATAAATAATATTATTTTAAGAATTTTTTTCATCTTTAAATCGGTATTATAGTGTGTTTTCTGTTGTTGTATGGATAAGTTTTTTCGTCATTGCAAGGCAAAATTGAAAATTTTGACGAAGCAATCTCAGGAGTTTGTTATTATTTCATGAGATTGCCACGCAGTCTACGACTGCTCGCAATGACTGGGTGGTATCTACGCAACAATGCCCGCTTGCAATGACGTTTACTTACACAGCTCTATATATTCCTTGTTCAATTTTATAACGTTCCAAATCCATAAACTCATCATAACTATAAAAGTTACTAATAAATATATTATAATAGAATCAAAGGTAGCAGTCGGAATAATAATAAATATCAAAGACTGTATAAATGCTCCAAGCGATTTACCGAATTTAGTACCTATTACCTCTACGGCAGCTTTTCCCTTAGTTCTAAGCTCTAAAGATAAAGGAATATACGCCATTTCTTTTGTTGAATCGAATAATGAATATTTGGACGATTTACTCAGTATGTTCTGAATTGCTCCAACAATAATCGCTGCATATAGAAGATTAAAATCACCGAAACATTCTCCTATTTCTTCAATAAAAATTATAAAGATAAAAAACATCAAGCCGGTAATAGACAACATAATAGGAGTTAATAATGCAGAAATGAGCCAACCGAGTCTTCTAAGAATATTACTGCCTATTATCATGAAAGTAACGCATGATATCCCCATCCAAATATTAAACCTGCCCATAAAGTTAACATAGTCTATAGTGTTTGGATGTAATTCTTTTATTTTTGCTTTCCAAGGTCCTTCAACTATATTTATTAATAATCCATAACAGATTATTAATAAGGCAATACGACCTATATATTTTGAGTGAATTACTAATTTGATACTTTCAATTACCGAAAGTTTTGTTTTCATTTTAGCTGTAACTTTTTTTGCATCTAAAACATTTATGGAATCTGTTAAAATAAATCTATTTATTATTCTAAATAGAAGCATAGCAATTATTCCTGCAGTAACAATAATTGACATGATTGGCTGAAGCATTATAGCATTTCCGGCAGATGAATTAAAAGAATCCGGTAATAATTCTGAATCAATGACGTCCTGCCCGCTTGAGAAAAAGACAAGTACGCTGCCTGCTATTATAAGACCGATATTACCGACCATTCCAAGAACGGGATAGAATCTTTTAGCTTTAGAAGTATCAAAAATGTGATTGGCAAACTGCCAAAACATTAAGTTTATGACTACTGCACTCCATAATTCCGCGAAAATATACATCAGTGCATAACTCCATTGACTACCTATTTTAATAAACCATTTAAAATTAGGGTATGAAGCAATTAATTTATTTATCATTTCATCATTAGGATGATAAATATCTTGATTTGGATAAATAATATAGGCAAATAATAAGAAAAATAGTAAAAAACTGCCGACTATAATGTAGAAAATATATTCAAAATTTAAGTTATTACTAAGTTTAATATAAAGTACGGTAAAAATTACGCACGAGGGTAATACTAACCATAATTTTAAGAAGCTAATAATTTCAGCCCCCATAGAGGGTACTACTAAACTATCTTTGATAGATCTTAAAGCCCCAAAATTAAAAAGGATACATAACATCATTAAAGCCATAGGTATAAATAGCTTTAATTCTTTCCTTTCTATAGGCCAAATTATTCCTTTAACTTTTTCAAAGAAAATTTTAGGCGGTAACATTTTTATTGTAACCTTACATATTAAAGTTAACTTTTAAATCTCTTAAGTGCTAAAGTCAATTAAAATAATTAATTTATACTACTCCAAGGTGTTATTTCTTTATATCACCAGTAATATTTTGTGATCTTATCTAATTTGTCCTGATTTTTCTTCCATAATTTCTGCTTATCGGTAGTCCATGGCTTAGGTCCTGCATAGTGTAAAATGCAATAAGAAAAATAAGGGCTTTGAGTCTCAAAATATGTACAACAGTTCCATCTCATCGATAAGGGATAAATATAATGCTGAAATGCAACTAGTATTAAATTCGTACGAGACATTTACATATTATAAAAATTAATGCATGGATTTTAACCATTAATAACAAAAGAGCAATAATTATTACAAATAGCGATAAAAAATTTATTAGTTATTTATATACTCATAATAAAGAACCTTATATAATGTTTTTTGTCAAAAAATAACATTTATGTCTAAAAAGAAAAATAGCAAGCCAAAACATGACGAGGTTATAAGAGTTGCATTTGAAAACCCTATAGTTACTCAAGAGTTCTTTGAAACCTACCTACTGCCACATATCTCTATGGGAGTTATTTGAGAACAGTGAACTTGTAAAAAATACATGGATTAATGATTATCAGTTCATTAATGTTCAAAATATTTCTGATGAAAAATTAAAAGAAAAAGATTGGTCTGGAATCTTGCAGTTTTTTTTAAACATATCCACGAACGAGAGTTATTAAAGAGATGGCAAGAAGTAGCTGATCTTGTGAATTTATTAAAGTTAATATCGGTATAGATTAATTATATAGAGCTAATTTTGTCCTCTACACCTTGAATAAGATTAGGGAAAATGATAAAATAGAAATAGAAAAAATGCTTAAATCGCATTTAAACCCTGCATTAGGAGGAAACCTTATGAATAGCTTAGCTCATAGCTGGAAACAAGAAGGTATTGAAGAAGGTAGAAAAAAAGAGAAAATTACTATGGCTAAAGAAATAAAAAAAGAAGGACTTTCTTTAGAAGCTATTATGAAAATAACAAAATTAGATAAGAAAGATATTGAGAAATTAAAATAACATGATTACATTACATGCCGCAAATAAACAGAATACTCACATTTTTGCATATTAAGCCTATAGGAACTTAGAGTTAAAGGCATATATACTCCGATCAACTTCAAAAAAGTATATGCTCCGCTCCTCGCCTTATAGACTCCTTGCTCTTTTTGAAGTTGATCTTCGTCTATCAATTCTTCATTTACTCGAAGTATATAAATTCATGTTAAATAACTCTCGTTTATGTATTATTTGGTTGTTTGGGTTTATTAGCGGTTTTAATCTAATGATTACCGGTAATACTTTAAATTATTGGCTTGCTAAAGAAGATATAGCACTGCAAACAATCGGTATATTATCATTCATAACGCTTCCCTACTCTATTAATTTCTTGTTAGCACCGATTTTTGATGCAGTGCAAATTAAATATTTAAACAACATATTTGGTCATAGATTATCTTGGATTTGCTTAACTAGTAGTGCATTGATATTTCTTATATATATTTTCAGCTTTCTAGATCCTAGTACTAATCTATTATTATTTGCTTTCACGGCTTTAATTATTTCTTTTTTTAGTGCTGCACAAGATACTATATTAAGTGCTTTAAGAACGGAAATAGTACCTAAAGAATCTCTTGGGTTTACTTCAGGAATATATATATTCGGTTATCGGGTCGGTATGCTTTTAGCCGGTTCTGGAGCTATTTATTTATCTCTTTATTTAACATTTAATGAAATATATAAAATCTTTGCCGGTTTAGTATTTATTTATTTAATTTTATTGATGGTAGGAATTAAGTATTGTTATTTAAATGAGAACATACATATACAGATAACCAAGAATGATATAAAAAATAATCAAAATAAAAAAAACATAATAAATTTTATATATAATGCGTTAAAACCTATAGGTTCTGTTTATTTCATTATTCTTATATTAATTTTCCTAGTATTATATAGGTTACCGGATAACTTAATTAATGTTATGATTAATCCGTTTTTGCTTCATCTTGAGTATGATGCTTTTGAAATAGCAAGCGTTGGAAAGTTTTGTGGAGTTGTAGGAGCTATAATCGGTGGACTTGTCGGCGGTGTTATTATGAAACATAAAAATATATTAAATAGTATATTTTTATTTGGTATTATTCATGCTTTAGGACATATTTTATTTATTTTCCTTGAAATAAACGGTAAAAATTCTTTATTATTATTTATTACGATAGGAATAGCAAGTATTACCGGCGGTATGACAATGACTGCTTATATCGCTTTTATTTCTGCACTCTGTCAAGGTAAATTTCGAGCTACTCAATATTCTTTTCTTTCATCGATGATGGGGATTTCGCGCTCAATTTTTCCTATAATTTCAGGCTATATGGTAGTAAATTTCGGTTGGCAAAATTTCTTTTTATTTACTACTATTATAACTATTCCGTCTTTATTAATTTTATTAAAAATAAAAACTAAATTACAATAATGAATGATATATATTAAGTATAATATTTTTAATACCGTATTTTGCTATTTCTTCCATTATACCAAGTATTTTTATATTAAATCAAAGTACAAAATATCGTAACTTCAAAAAAGCTCTACCTAGTGTAATTGTTGTTTCGATATGTTATAATATACTTATACATATAATCGTTTTCAATCATGATTTCTTCTTTATTTTTATGATTTGGTATATAGCAATACCTTTTTTCATAATTGGATTTATTTTTCTAATCTGTATGGAATATAATACTTGGAATCAATCATATTTTAATTTAACAATAGAACCTTAGCCTATTTCTATGTGGAAACAAAGTTTAGTTTATCAATATTATCTATATTAAACCCATATATAATGAGTATATTAAATAAGGAAATGACATTAAAATTATTTACAATGAATAATGATATATTAAGTGCTTTTTTACATGGCATCGTTTTAGCTCTCGGTTTAATAGTGCCGCTCGGAGTACAGAATATTTTTATATTCAATCAAGGAGCAAAACAGCCAAAGTTTAGCAAGGCTTTACCTAGCATAATTGCAGCCTCAATATGTGATACTATGCTTATATGTATGGCAGTTTTTGGGATATCTTTGTTAATTCTTGAAATTGCTTGGTTAAAATTATCTATATTTATTGTTGGATTTATTTTCTTAATTTATATGGGCTATAATACTTGGAATCAGCCGCCTATTGATCTTACAATGAATTCCGGGGCTTTTTCAGCTCAAAAACAAATTTTATTTGCTATATCGGTGTCAATATTAAATCCGCATGCAATTATGGATACGATTATAGTAATAGGTATTAGTGCTTTAAAGTATAGCGGTATTGCAAAAATTATATTTACCTTAACTTGCATACTTATATCTTGGATATGGTTTTTTTCTTTAGCAGTTGCAGGTTATAATATTAGAAAGCTAAATAAAAGTAGTACGATTTTAACTATAATTAATAAAATAGCTGCTATTATTATTTGGGCAGTTGCTTTTTATATTGGAGTACAAATATTGTATGAAATCGGTTTTATTAACTAGACATATTGAAGAAAATAATGAAACTATAAAGGAAATAAGTAAATATAATTTAGATTTACGTGATATTCATTGTCCTTTAATTAAATATAAAACTCTAGATTTTAATATAGATATTTTAGATAATTACTCAAATATAATAATAACTAGTAAATATGCGGCAAGTATCTTAACCGGTCATAACTTAAAACAAGATATTTGGGTAGTAGGTAGTAAGTCAAAACGATTATTAGGCAAGAAAGTAATGTATACTGCTAAAAACGTGGAAGATTTGATTAAGCATTTTCCTTCTGATTTATATGAGCAGACTATATATTTATCTTCAAATGAAATTACTAAAGATTTACCTAGCAAAATAGCTAGACATATCATTTATAATGTAGAATATTTGAATGAGCTGCCCGTATCTATTATAAAAGAATTTAAAAATAATATTGATTTTATATTACTTTATTCTCAAAATAGTGCTAGGACTTTAGTAAAATTATTACTGCAAAATAATTTACTAGAGTACTTACAAGATAGTTTAGTTGTAGCCATAAGTTTGAAAGTCGCAAATATAGTTAGACCTTTTATAAAAAATGTGGTTTATTGTGATGATCAAAACCTTAACGATATAATCAAGTTATTATCTGAAAATGCACAAATTCGATAGTTTATTTAAAAGCAAAAATATCTTTTTTATAGCAATAGTAATATTTGTCTTATCTTCTTTTACTCTTTATCATAATAGATCCGATATTTTAAAACTGTTTAAAAGTGAAAATAAGGATTTAAGCCAAATTTCTGATCAAGCAGTAGGAAATAAAGAAAATACTACCCTGGAAGAAAAGGAAGCAGCTCCTCTATTATCTACCAAGTCGCTTTTAAATTACGTAAGTTCTTTAAAGTTTCCTGAAGCACCGACTAATTTAGTAGAACCAAAATTAGAAACTGCAGTCAATTTGGCCTCATTCGGATACAAGGAACAAGGAGCGAAGCCTATAACTAATAGGAGAGCGACGAGTGACGAGGTAGGCGTATGGGTATCACTTGACTATATTAATTACTTATTAAATGTAAATCTATTAGTATATAATTTCATGCAAGATAAGGATTATAGTAAAGAACTAAGAATAGTAAAATCCCGCCTGCTGCCTCAAGATATAAGGAATATTTTAAATAACTTAGAAGCATATAATAATTATCTTTTTTCTAAATCAAGTAGTACGGAAGTAATTTTTCCTACCAACCATAAGTGGCTGGAGAAGTTTATCAAAATTGAAAAAAAAACTTCTGCTATGATGATAAAAGAACAAGATAAACCTCTAATTTTAGAGAACTTAAACTATCTAATCGATTGTCTTTATTCAGAAAAATTTATGCAGGAGTTTGTAAATAAAGATGTTTAGGTTATTATTAATATGTGCTACTTTTTTACTGCTTTATTTCGGGTTTACTTTTATAGAGAGCTTTGATTCAAAAGTTTTTATTAGTTTATATGATTATAATATAGAGACTACCTTGTTCTTTAGTCTTATTTTAGGGCTTTTATTACTAATTTCTTGTTTTATTGTCATTAGATTTCTAATATTAATTATCGATTTACCATCTAAAATACATAATATTTTTAGTAAACACAAAATTAATCATGATAGATATGCTTTAATTTTAGCTTTTGCCGAATATATTATGAATAATAAAGCTAAATCTGCTTCTATTGCTCGCAAAAATTTATCTTCTGAAGATCTAAAAGATGCACAAGAATTCCATAATTTAATCTTAGCCGTAACTGAAGAGGATGTAGATAGAAAAATTTCCTATTTTCAAAAACTTATTACATCTAAAGAATTTGTTTTTTACGGTAGCAAAAATCTAGCAAAACTTTATTATTATAAATCTTTTTATGAGAAAGCAGAAAATTACGCAACAAAGGCTTATAATTTCAATGAACTTGATATTGACAATTTAATTACTTTAATGCGTTGTTATGCTAGACTTTCTCTATGGACGAAATTTATTTTTATAACGAATAAGCTCGCAAAATTTCATAAACATGAGTCTATGCCGGAAATTGCTGAGTATTATTTATTAGCAGCGAAGCAAGAAGTAGAAAGTAATAATACGGCTAATGCTATAGATTATTTGGCAACGGCTGTAGATTTAAATTTTTATAACGACGAATTACTAGAATTTTACTTTAATTTAAATAATAAGCTTAATGTTAATAAAAAGATCAAAATATTAAAAGATGCTTTTCGTATTATCCCCTCTTTAAAATTAGTGCAGCTATTTAAAAAATTTACTTCTCTATCAGATAGGCAAATTTACGAAGAATTAACTCAAGAGTTAGATGCTAAAAAAGATGAAATATTAATTTTGGCAATAGAAGCTTATTTAGAATTGTAGACGTTGTGATATGGATTCTTTTATGTCATTCCCACGTGGATAGCAAATCGTCATTGCGAGCAACCGTAGACTGCTTGGCAATCCGGAAAAATAATAAAAAAAATTCTGATTTACAGAATTTTTTACTGGATTGCTTCGTCAATTGCTACGCAATTTCCTCGCAATAACGACTTGGGTACCTACGCAACAACGCCTGCTCGCAATGACGGCCACACAACAAAAACTAATATAAAAATAATTTCTTTGGGTGCTTACTAATTTCTTCATTTACATTATTATTATGGTGATGATAATGAGATTGAATTGTTATTAAATAAGCATTTATTGCTTTAGAAAATTCTTCAGTTTTATAACGAAAGAAATGGTCAGCTCCATTGATAATTTTATAATCAACTTTAATATGGGATTGTTGCTTAGATAATCTATTTGCTAGGTCTTTTACATCATCTGCCGATACTATACTATCATTATCTCCTTGTAATATAAACCCTGGAATAGGACAAGGTGAAAGGAATGAGAAGTCATATTTATGAATTGTATTAACCGGCGGCGAAATAGCAATAAAATGATTTATTTCCGGACGTCGCATTACAAGTTGCATAGCTATCCATGCTCCGAAAGAAAATCCTAATATCAGATTAGACTGAGCATTTGGGTTATTCTGCTGTAACCAGTCGAGAGCTGCCCCCGCATCAACCACTTCACCGACTCCGTTATCAAATTTACCTTGTGACCCCCCTACTCCTCTAAAATTAATACGTAAGACGGTATAACCGTTATCTGCTAAAATCTTATAGGCATTATAAACTACTTTATTATTCATATTACCCTCATATAAAGGATGAGGATGAAGCACTAATGCAATAGGGGCGTTAGGCGAGGTAGCTTTTGCATATCTTCCTTCAATTCGTCCTTCCGGACCGTTAAAATAAATTTGCGGCATAATTATTCATAATATTTAATTTGTTCGATATGATATTTTACCACTTTTTCTTATTAGTGCAACTATTCTTAATTAAAATATGAGTGTATTGACGCATGCCACCATATATACTCAAATGTAGTCAAATCAGTTGGATGTAAATTACAAGGAGTGAGAAGCGCAGCCTAATAGGAGAGCGACGAGAGACGATGTAAGTGAATTCAAATCATTTGACTATAGCGGATAATAATAACTGAATGGAGCTATATTATGAATACAGTAGATATTAGATTACGTGTTTCAGCAGATATAAAAATTGAAGCAGCAGAAATATTTAAGCAAATGGGGATGACTATGTCAGAAGCCATGAGGATATTTTCCTAACTCAATGTATAAATAGCAGTGGTTTGCCTTTCAAACCACATATTAAGATTTCTAATGAAAAGACTATAAAAACTTTTGAGGATACAGATAAGCAAATTGGTTTAACTATCTCAAATAATACAAAAGAAATATTTAATAAGTTAGGCACCTAATTTGTATCATCATTGCAAACAACTAAGAACCTTGTTGTACGACTTCTATGTCATGCCCGCGAAAGTTGGAGTCTAGAAAGAATCACCTTAATACTAGTATAAAAATTACAGATTATTGACAAAATAAACCTAAAAAAACAAGTTTTTTATAGGTTTTACTGGATTCCCGCTTTCGCGGGAATGACATATAAAGATTATCTAAGAAAATACTGCTCGTTCCACTGCATCTACGCTATGTTGCACTAAATCCTTAGCAATTTCTTTAGTAATCATCTTTTTTAGACCGTTTTTAAGTTCTTGTCTAACACATCCAAGCATTTGCGGTTCTGCTACAATAATCAATTCCTTATATTTAGCTTGATCAGCAGTAGTTACTTTCTCTAAATGTTTAATAACGCTCCTTGCTGCTTCTTTATGTGCTATATCTTTTAGCGAAGTATGCGGCTCAAACAACGAAGCCGGTGTAGATTTATTTTGGTAAAGGCTTTGTCTTTTTTCTCTATGGTGGTGATGTGCCTCTAAATCCAAAGATAATTTTAAAGGTGTATTAGTAGTAATTTTAACTCCTTGAGCGTCGTAAAGCATCATTTGCTTACTATCGATAACCGCAATTAATTTTAACGGTGCTGTCCTTACCATAAATACCTCCATAAGAACTAAGTTGTAATTTTATGATAATACTAATTATTTTTAAAATCTAATATTAATTTAATAATTTTTGCTTTTCACTGTTAATCAATTGCTCAACCTTGTCATTAAGTATACGTACGTCTGTTTGCTCTATTTCTTCTTTTTCTATTACACCTATAATCTTTATCTTTATAGTGCCAGGTTGCTTAAACCAAAAACCTCTAGGCCAAAATAAACCGGCATTATGAGCTATCATCACAATTGGAACTTTAGTAATTGAAGCAAGCTTTACGGCACTTGGTTTAAATTTTACCGTTCTATCAGGCGGAACTTTAGTTGATTCCGGAAATATTATTAACCATAATCCTTCTTTTATTTTTTCCTGACCTTCTCTTAAAATCTGAGCAACCGAGCTATTAGTACCACGGTCAACCGCAATAGGTTTAACCATCCGAAGTCCCCAACCAAGCAGAGGTATATTAAATAATTCACGCTTTAATACCCAAGAATGTTTAGGAATAATCAGTTGCATAAACATTTGATCCCAGAAGGATTGGTGATTAGACACGACTATTGAAGTAGTCTTCGGTAATTTCTCAAGCCCCTCTACTTCATATTTTAAACCGCAACAAATTTTTGCAAGCCACACAAAAGCATAAGAAAAGATAATGGCAATTCTATATCTTATTTGATAGTTGACATTGAAAAATGTTACTGGTATGTAACATATAAGAAAAAAAATAAATGTAAATAACGATAATAATCCGTAAAATGATAAAATTCTTAAACGCCACAGCATAATTATTAAGATAATTATATTAATTAAAATGGTATTTATAACATAATTTTACAATGAGTAAAATAAAAAGGTGTTAAATGAAAAAAACTGTTCTTTCCGGTGTGCAAGCAACCGGTTCTTTACATCTCGGTAACTATCTTGGTGCAATTAAAAACTGGGTTAAAATGCAGGAAGAATATAATTGTTTTTTCTTCTTAGCAGATTTGCATGCTATCACGGTTGATATTAAGCCATCAGAACTTAACAATTCAATTATGGAGGTGCTTGCTGTTTATTTAGCAGCAGGGCTTAACCCCGACAAAGTAACGATTTTTGCCCAAAGTATGGTGAAAGAGCATACTGAACTTGCTTGGCTACTAAATTGCGTTACACCGCTTGGATGGTTAAAGCGCATGACGCAATTTAAAGATAGCGATCAAGACAAGGCTTGTCTTGGGTTATTTTCCTATCCGGTACTTATGGCAGCGGATATCTTAATATATAAAGCCGATATAGTGCCTGTAGGTGAGGATCAGAAGCAGCATTTAGAGCTAACAAGAGATATTGCAGGGGTAATAAATAGAAAATTTAACAAAGAAATTCTAAAAGTTCCTGAGGTTTTTATTAGTGAAACAGGCACAAGAATCATGAGCTTACGGGATGGATTAAAGAAAATGAGTAAATCTGATATTTCGGATTTTTCCCGTATCAATTTAAAAGACGATAACGATCTTATTCATCAAAAAATAAAAAAAGCCAAAACCGATCATTTAAGTTTTGTGAGCTATGATCAAGAAACAAGACCGGAAATTAGTAATTTATTAGATATTTATAGCAGTTTATCCGAAGAAAGCTTGGAAAAAATAATCGGTAATTATCAGAACCAAGGTTTCGCAAAATTTAAAGAAGATTTGGCAGAAATTATTATTACAAATCTACAACCGATACGTGATAAATATTTAGAATTAATGAATGATAAAGAATATTTATTAAAAATACTTCACACAGGAGCAGAAAAAGCAAGAATTAGAGCTTCTGAAACGGTTAATGAAGTGAAAGAACAATTCGGATTTGTAATTTAAATTCATATATTGCAAGATTTCCCTTGAAATATATAAGATTATTTGGTATGAATCTTCTTGGATAGGTGGCCGAGTGGTTTAAGGCACTAGTCTTGAAAACTGGCGTACGGGCAACCGTACCGTGGGTTCGAATCCCACCCTATCCGCCAGCTCAGTTTATAGTATTATACCCTTTTATTTGCTTTATAGTGCTTAGTATATTTATCTAGTAAAATCCTAATCATTTTTTGATAAGGAACATGTGCAGTTGCTGCTTCTAATTTAAAAAATTCTACGCTCTCTTTATTTAAAGAAATGGTTACTTTTACGGAATCATCTTTTAATAAAAGTTCTCTAGGATGTGCTAAGAAATCTTTTACTATTTTTACTGCCCCTATTTCCCCATCAGTATATTTTATTCTCTTGCCTTTACGCCAGTATCCTGCTCCAAAAATTCTTATATGATTATCTCGGAACATAAAACGGATTGTTAAATATTACCATCAACTTTACCTAAACAAAAATATCTTTTTTCTGTAACACTATAGTCTACATCTTGAAGGATTATCCTTTTGATATCTAGAAAAACTTTTTGAGCTTCATAAAAGCTTACGTTATGCTACCAATATTAATTTTATTTTTTTCTTCATCCCATTCAAAAGAAGAATGCATTTTTAGCCTTTAATCGATTTAATTTAATAATACTTAGCTCTATACTAAATGTCCATATATTTATATGGGTAATAAACCATGCTGTTTAGTTTTAAATTAAAATTTAAGAAAAAATTTATTAATTATTTTATCGCCATTCCAAAGAGTATCTAAAAATTCTTGAATAGGCCAAATGGTAATTTTTTTATTTTCTAAATTAATTATACGTTTTGCTTTTTCAAAAGATATAACATGTAATTTAAAATCACTATCTTTACTAAATTCTAATAGACCTTCTAAATGATTTTTTTGTATAGAAGAAGCAATTTTAACTTCAAATGCATTATTTTAAAATATAAAATCAACCTCATATCCTTCTTTAGTACGCCAATAAAATAATTCATATCTTTTGTCGTTTAAATATTTATAAGCTATTAATTCTAAGAATACATAATGCTCAAAAGATTTACCAGCATCAAACCCTGTCATTTCCTGATATTCATATTTCCTTAGGTAATTGCTCAGTGCGGTATCGAAAAGGTAAAATTTAGGCATTTCCGTAATAATTTGCCTTTTACTAAGTGATCTATACGGATAAGGATGATATCCTAAATACATATATCTTTTAATATTTCAAGATATGTTCTAACGGTTTTTGCATCAACACCGCAATCTCTTGCTATATTACTATAATTTATCATCTCACCGTTTGAAATGCCTATAATCTCTAGAGACCTTGCAAATGCTTCGCGTTTTCTTAAATTTGCTTCAAACTGTACTTCAGGTAAAATATAGTCATAAATAGGACGCAAGATATTTATGAATCTTTTTTGATGCAATATAATGATCAGGTATTAGTCCATGATTAAAAATTTTATGCCAATCAAGCTCTTTTTTATCTCAGAATAGCATAGAGCGGCAAAAACATATATCTCCAAGCTCTTCCGCCAAGTAAATTGCTACCTGTTGATTTTAAGCACCTAGCACTGGAGCCGCAAAGGATAAATTGCGAAGATTTATTAGATTCTATTAAATAATGAACCTCATCTAACAGTAAGGGAATTTTTTGCACCTCATCAATAATAATAGTTGAGATTGCCGTCTTTTAACTTAAGCTCTTCTCTTAAACGTTCAGGATTTTGAAAGTAAACTTTATAGATATCAGTTTGTAATAAATATATATATATCCGGAAAACGTTGTTTCAGATATGTTGACTTACCAGTTTTACGTGCTCCCCACAAAAAACAGGACTGTCCTTTTGGTAATTCTAAGTCTCAAAATCTTTGTATTGTCATGATAATATCTTGCAAATTTAGATATTTTAGGAGTATATTCCCTAAATATCTATTTATCTAGTTGATTTAAGAGGTTATCTGTAAATAAATTGTAATTAGCAAGTAAAGAGCTTTTTTAGCAAAAATTGATAAGATTTTTGATAGGATGTTATTCATATTTCAAAAAAATCTTATAATTTGCAGCAAAAAAGAATTAAATTATCGATTAAAATTTATTTACAGATAGCTTCCAACATCATTTTAGCGGCTTTTATGCCTGCTTCTGTTGAAGTTTTTATATTGGTAGTTTCGGTATGGAAAGTTATTTTACTGCCGTCAAGGTTACCGAGCATAAAATTGGTTTGTATATTAGACATCTTCCCAAACTCTACTTCTAGGGGTAATTTGTAAGTCAATCCGGTACTCGCATCTGTGCGATTGCTTTTGTACGCTGCGGTGGCGAGTGCTTCTGTGTTTCCTTCAAATGCCTCCCTATAAGCGAGTTTGGAAAGATGTCTAGGATCTGCATCTAGATATTGTGAATAAGCAGCAATCGGGGTGCGGCAATTAGCATCTAGATACTCTAAAAATGCTCTTTCAGGTTTTATGAGTTCAAAAGTGGGAAGATGATTAATTTGGTTGCATATCTCAAGCATAGCATTATCGTCTTTTCTAATCTCAACTGCAATGACTCCCTGCCCTATACACGGTAACATCTGTGAATACTCTATCAAATGGCAATACTCCGGATTAAACACCTCTAACCTTTTAAGACCTGTATATGCTAAAATTGTTGCGTCAACTTCGCCGGTCATTAGCTTTTTTATTCTTGAATCAACATTCCCTCTAAAAACCGTTACCTTTAAATCCGGTCTTATTTTTTGGATAAATGCTTTTCTTCGTACTGCCGAGCTACCTATTACGGCATTTTGCGGCAGCTCTTCTATAGATTTATATTTTAGACAAACAAAAACATCTCTTGGGTCTTCACGCTCTAAAACAGCAGCTATTACTAGCGGTTCAGGTATTCTACCCGGTACATCTTTTAAAGAATGAACAGCTAAGTCAATTTTTTTATCAAGCAAGGCTTGCTCTATTTCCTTTAAAAATAAAGCTTTACCGCCTATATCGTATAGTGGTTTATTTTGGATTAAATCCCCGCTAGTAATAATCGGCACTATTTCACAATTGATATCAGGAAAAAATTGTGTGATTTGCTGAATAACTAAATTAGTATGTATTAAAGCAAGTGGACTTTTTCTTGTACCTATTCTGATAGAATTTGTCATTTGTTTTCTGCTATTTCAAAAGGGCTAGTAAAACTTAAAACATTACTGTTTATAATTACTTCATGATTCATAATAACCGGATGATTTACTTCTCCATGCCCTATTCCTGCTGCTTTATAAGTTCCAATATTTTGAATATGATTTAAACAAAAACTTTTTATAGCTTGTTCTACAAACTCATCCCCTTTAGTAAAATCACCAAAGATTATTGCCTTTATGCATTCAAATATACCGGTATTTTTTAATTGCACTAGATTACGATGCACGGCATAGGCTTTTTCATTAACGTCTTCAAGCAATAGAATTTTATTGTCATCCCCGTGAAAACGGGGATCCAGTATTATTTTTTCTGGATTCCCGCTTCTGCGGGAATGACATAAAGAAGCATAGGAATGAGAATGAATTTGCAAACCAGTACTAATCAATTTAGTTAAAACCGTTAAATTTCCGCCTGTTATTGTACCTGTTATATTTTCCTCACTAATTTTCTTTATAGGTATAAGTTGTATTTCACTCTTTTCTCCTTTAAGAACATTTATTATAGGCATAATATCCTGATTAGTAGGCGGTAGTAATGAAGTTAACACTGAACCGTGAATAGTTGGGATATTATAATGGTTATTTAGTAATAAATGCAAAACAGTAATATCGCTATAGCCTATCAGGACTTTATCCCCTTTTTGTTCTATATTAAAACAATCTCCTACAAATTCACTGCATCCATATCCGCCGCGAAAAGCCCAAATTATTTTAACCTGTTCATTTTCCATAGCGTCTTTAAACATTCTCAACCTTTCCTCTTTAGAAGCAGCGAAAAAAGGCAATTCATCACCTGAAAAAATCTTATCATCTACTAAAGTTTTAAAATCATGCAACGCTAGTATTTTAATAGCTTCCTTTAATTTATCTTGTGCATCTGGACAACTTGACGCCGGTGCTATAATTGATATAAAATCTCGTTGTTTATTAAAAATAATTTTTTTCATAATAATGTCATACCGTGGCCCTGCCACGGTATCCGGTAAAAATGTTAAAAAATGCGTGTTATAAGTTGTTTTTGGGATACCGTGGCGGGGCCACGGTATGACAGCAAACAGTACTGGATTCCTGTGATCAACGGAATGACATTTTCAATTACAAAGGCATCGTAAAAATAAAAGTAGTCTTGCCCTGTTTATCGTTTTCTGCCCAAATTGTTCCGGCGTGCAGTTCTATTACTTTCTTACATAATGCAAGTCCTACTCCTCTACCTCCTGCCGTACACAGTTGATAGCATTTATTATTAGATTATCGAACGTGTGTTTAATATAATGAGGATCACAGTTAAAATTGAAAAGAATATAATTATATTCTTTTCAATATCAGATACAAAATTTAAGATTTTGCCGTTTAGATATAATTTCTTACATATTTTAATCCTTTCATGTAGCAATTCGCTTAAGTTTATATCTTTTTTATTTAGTTCATCATTAAGACTGGACAATTTTGAAAAATCTAGAATATTATTTATCAAGCTATTTAATTTAATAGAGCTTTTAGCTATAATCTCTACTGCATTGTGACGCTGATCTTCATTAAATGTATCATAATTAGTCCATAAGGTTTCACCAAGGCTAATAATACCGGTTAGCGGCGTATTGATTTCATGGTTTATATTACGTAAGAACTAATGTTTCAAATCAAGTCACTTCTCTAATTCCTGCTCTCTATAATTAACTCTATTACCTAAAGGAGTATTTTTTAGGTTAACTAATTTTTCTTGCTCCTGCCTTGGTTTTAAGCATACTATTAAAAGGCTACTAAATAAGGTTAGGAATATACTACTTTGAATTGAAAACTATTTATGCTAATTAATAACTTCTCATCCATAAAATATTTATAAAACTCTATACTAGCAAACACGCCTGTAACGGTCATAAGTAAAGTAGCTTGCCACCTGAATATCGTTGCAATTATAAGTAAGTTAATTATCGAACACATTCAATTGCAGTTGATCAAAACTACTTGATATAACAAGTAAACTACTGAAAAATATTAATATAACGAAAGTAGCCACAAACCAAGATAAAGATATAATATAATTCTTTTGAAACTTTAAAGACCATAAAGGATAAGTAATTAATATTGCAGTAGTTATAAGTGTGGAAATAATATTATATATCTCCAAATGGTTCATTATTCTGCTACCTGATGTGGTATATAAAGATGAGAACATCAATATTAAAATAAATATACCGACATAACTATAAGTAATTTTTTGATTTGGTAGGGTACTTTCCCAATATTTAAAGATGTTAAAATTCTTAAGATCACGAAATAAAGTCAAACTTTTTCTTTCTCTCTCTTGCCTTATTATTTTAACGGCTAGCGGCTCTTTTAAAGAACTAAACCCTACGGGTTGCTGTAAAATATCATGGCTTTCAAGGAAAAAGAGTAAATTTACAATAGTTGCGGGTAGTATCGGATAAATACCTAGAACTGCTCTTAAAGAAAATATTTGCCACAATATAATAGTTAATATTGCAGTAATCATACCGATAAAAAAACTTTTGGCACTTGATTTAAAATCGTATATTAACAAAATTAACGGCAAAGTGCTTAGCGGTAAATAGATGCTAGTCAATAATAAAAATAGATTTATTAAATCTTTAGTGTAGAGCGATATAATAAAACCTATTAATCCTATAGTAATTGCGGTTATATAATTTTTAATGATGTCATTAGTAAAAGTTACCACTGCAACGTTAATATAAGAGTTCGTATTTGCGATTATCATTGCCATAATAACGCCGACTATTAACCCCTTAAATCCTATATAACTTTTAATGATCCGTAAAAACAATTCATTGATGTTAACTACCGGATCTTGAGACAATAATAATATTGCAATCCAAATGAATAAAACGGATAAAAAAAGACAAATAACTGCCGAAATAAAAAATGTTCGTGATATTTGACTTGTGTTTTTTGCCATCAATATTCTGTGAAAAATTGAAGGACCAAATGACGGAATCACAAAATATATAAAAATATTTAAAGAAATCCAAAATTTAGGACTAGTATAGTGAAACAATCCTTGTAAATCAGTAAGACGAGTGTGTACATTTGAGTCTATAACTATATGCGGATCACTAAAAACATTCCATACGACAATTCCTATTACCGGAATAATTGTACTATTAAGTAAAAAACTGTACGGCTTCGGTAAAAGTAACCGATTTTATACCGCCAAAAGCAGAAGAGCTTATTATTTTACAGTGGCAATACATAAATCTATGTAAAAATTTGAAATGTTAAAGAATAGCTGTAATATTAAACTTGCTACGTGGAATTGCATGGTAATCATACCTATAGACATTAATATACTAACTATCGACGTAAGAATACGAACTTTGTTACCGTACGCCTCCCCTATTATTTCCGCTGCCGATAAGCTACCCAAAAAATTCTCAAAACGAGGAGCTATAAAGTCACTAATTAATAACCAACTAACAACGCTACCGAATATACTAGGTAATAAGTACAATAATCCGTCCGTATATATTCTTGAATTATCGATTAAAAAAGTACTAGTACCGATCCAAGTAGCAATAAGAGTTGCGACTATTGTACCTGTAGAAAAATTCCTTGTTTCTATCGCATATTCGCAAATATTTTTGATATTTAGAAGTCCAACTAGCAAATTAATCGCTAAAAAGCTAGTAAAAATAAGGAGATCTATATTTGGCATAGAGTTAAGTTATAGGGATTTTCTATGCAAATAATAATAAAGATAAAAAAAGAAACAAACAATATTTTTGTGGAGTGAAAAAAGTATGTTATTCCTACGAATACACATGGGTGTCATAAGACTCAATGTTATTCCCGCGTAGGCGGGAATCCAGTACTTCAAAACTTTTTAAAAGATTTTTTTAAAGCTCGCTTTATGCTGAAATTCCTGCTTCTGCGGGCATGATGTAAACGAGCCATGCAATAAGGCCGCTTTTAGCTATGAATGAAATACAAGACTCATTTTTATTCATAAAGATTAAACTTCTACTGCCTGACCTAATTATGCTACAGTATAATCGTTATTATACCAAGTTGTGTACTCATCAAGTGCATTATGACAATCATTGTCATCAACTATAGCTGTTTTGTCTCTTCTAATACATCTGCTGCAGTTTTTATTACCTACCATCTTGATACTTGGATCAAACGGCGGCTTGTTTTCTTTATTTAATAATGCTTTTAGAGTTGGCAGTTTTGGGGTGCTAGCATTATACTTTTGAATTATTTAAAAATAATCTATGGCCAGGAGTAGCTGCATCTTGAGTACACTGAAGATTTACATTACCGCCATTTTTTATTAAAGTTTCTACGATTTTAGTAGCATTATAATCGCTATACCAATCAAGTGGTGTTTTACCACTCTTATCATAGAAATTTATATCAGGTTTTGTATGCGTATTTTTTATGCATTTTTCTAAGAATGCGGCTCCAAATTCACCGAACCATGCTATTGTATTAGAATTCAATTGATCCATAATGTTAGGATTAAATCCTTGCTTTTTTACTATTTTTTCTATTATAGGCTCAGCTAAAGATTTCAGTTCTTTAAAATTGTTGATTAACAATGTTTTTTCTTGACCGGATGCTTTTGAAATATCTTGTTTAATAGACCATATTATATTACCAAGCGTAGCAATAATATTATTACCGCCGGTAGAATGTCCAAGGTTACAATTTTCTAATGTTTTTTCTACTAATTCCTTTGCATTCATTATTAAAGTTTTAAAACCTGCTTGAGCTAAATATTTATGACCGTTATCGGACATTTTAGATATTGTATTTTGTATTTGTAAAGTACCGGTAGCTAATAAATTTAATATATTTTTAATATATTATTTGCTTCAAGCGAAGGATTAACACCAAATTTAACTAGATTCTCAATTATTTTATAATATTTATCCATTTGAGTTTGAAATAAACTTATATTTTGATTACTCGGATTATTAGCAATAAGCTGATATTGATTGTAGAATATAAAGCAATATGATTATTTTGACCAAGATCATTAATATCTAAACCTAATTGTATAAATTTTTCAATTTGTGTCTTACGGAAATCATCAGAAATATGCGACTCCATAGCAACACGGAAAAAATTATGAATTTGTGCTTTCTCAGTTGAAACAAATTTTGCCATAAGTGCAGGGTTATGATGAAATACATCAATAACATTGGAGCTATTACTACAAATACCCCATTCAAGTATAGTATTACCGTTTATATCTTTCTTATCCCAATTAGTGTCAGGGATGAGGATCATTTTGTTTAATATCTGTACAGCAGTATTTTCTAAAACATTTTTAACATTCTGATCTTATTGTTGAGGTATTAAACTACAAAGCGCTTCAAAAATATTAAGTTTGTTGTTAACATTAGTTCTGTTTAATATAGCCAGTATTAATTGTATGTTTCCTGAAGTTAATAATTGAAAAGGTGTATAAATAAAAGTCTCCAATTTATATTAATTTTTTATAAAAAAATACCATGAAATATGGTTTATATCTTTATATCTATTTATAATTATTATAATACATGAAAACTTAATAAATATCAAGTAATTATTAAAAAATTAACTATTATTTAATACCAAGGTGCGAGAGATAAGTTTATTTTAATCCCTTTAACGGTAACATCAGCTCCTTTATCGGCAAGATATTTTTCTTCTCTGATTAAGGCGATTGCTTTATTGTGATAACTTGAGCATATTACGCCGATTTTATTGTTATCTGCGAGTATTTCTTCATCTTTAACTAATGAAGATAAATCTTCATCTGCTGTAATTTTATATATCTTTCTTCTTATAACTCCTTGATATTTAGCCCTTGAAATCACTTCCTGCCCGACATAACAACCTTTATCAAAACTAATTGCATTTAACTCCTCAGCACCATACATATTTGGAATAGATTTATCTGTGATTAAATCTTCCACACCATCTATTATTGCAAAATTATATTTATCTTCTAGGTATATTGGATTCCCGCTTTCGCGGGGAGATGTTGTTGAGGGGGGCGGTTCCCCCTCTGTCACCCCGTGGCTTGACCACGGGGCCCAGTCTTTTTTAATTATTGTTTGGATACCGCACAGTGGTATGACATCGAGCTTATTTATTGAGCGGAAACCAAGCTTAGCATAACGAGGATCACGAACCGTAATTAGCGAGTCTATATCTAATTTTTGAAGTGAGTAGATAACTTTATATTCGTCACTACAATCTATTACTTGTATTTTTGAGCGAAATTTATAGAAGTTTAAATACTCTATCAAAGCAGCTTTATTACTTTTATCAATATCAAGGTAAATTTCCTCAGGGTTATGAACATACACGAAAAAATCAAATAAATATCTTCCTTGATTATTAAGCAAATAAGTATAGCAATAATTATAGTCAATTGATTTGGACTCGCCTACTGCGTTACTCGTCGTCTCGCCTATTATTATAGGCTTCGCTCCTCGCTCCTTGTATCCGAATTCAACTGAATTGACTATACTCTTACAAATATCGTTAGTAATGAGATTTTGTAGGAACTTTACGGAATCAAAACCTATTATTTTGATAACTTCTCTATTACTTAATATTTCATACATAATTATAATATTATTGACTTTATAGGTTCCTAACTACTATACTCTAAATTTATATAAATTAAACTTAATAATCATGAGATGTTCATCTTACTGTACTTCTTCCGAATATAAGATGAGTGATCTAGTTACTAATTTAAAAAAGATTGGTCTTGAACCTCAACATTTTGACGATGTTTTATATATTCGGAAAGAGATAAATAAAGATTCTGATTTTATAGAGATATTTTTCTTTCCGTTTGGTTGTGTAACTATTTGGGGCGGCGATGAAATTCAAGAAAAAATAGTTTTAAGCGATACTGATTTAGTACCAGTAAATAAGCTTAAAGAGCCGGTATCCGATTATATTTATTTTGAATATAATACGGAGGTCAAGAAAACATTTATTGATGAAGAAAAAAATAAAATAATTTTGGCAGATAAATCAGTTTTTGTTAAACTTTCTATTTCCCATGCGCTTGCACAATCGGTTAAACTTAGCGTTCTTGAGCAATCTGTTAGTAACTTGATTGTTCAGACAACCCCTATACAACAGGAACTAGCTAGAACCGGTAGCGTATCGCTTTCTAAAAAGGAGATATTACAGCAAATAGGTATATTATTTAACGAGCGTTATTCAATCAGTTTGCATAGCGATATATTCGATACTCCAGAATTCTTTTGGCGTCGTCCGAGTTATGAGCCTCTATATCTCATGACAGCAGAGTTTCAAGACATAGAAATACGGCAAAATATAATGAATCATCGTCTTAATATGATTCACGAGCTTTTAGACATTCTTTCAAACGATCTTAATTATAAACATTCCACCAAACTTGAGTGGATTATTATTATTTTAATCGGTCTTGAAGTGGTTCTGTCGTTATCTCATACTAATCTTTTCTTAAAAATTATCGGAGCTTTATAAATAGCTTCTATGCAAATTATCGATAATCAAAAAACATTAGAAGAATTTTGTAACCGGTTAGCAAATAAGGCATGCTTAAGCATAGATACGGAATTTGAGCGTCGCTATACTTATTATGCTCAGCTTAGTATAATTCAAGTTAAAGCAGAAGAATATTGCGGAATAATTGATGCATTAAGCAATTTAGATCTGAATATTTTAAATAAGCTGCTTGCAGATAATAATATTACTAAAATATTTCATGCTCCTCGTGAAGATTTAGAGATTTTCTATAATTTATTTAAAACACTACCTGCTAATGTTTTTGATATACAAATTGCAGCAAATATTTGTGGATTTGGTAAACAGCTAAGCTATGATGACCTTTGCTATAAGCTAATCGGTATTACTATCGATAAAACCCACCAAAAATCTAACTGGCTAAAACGCCCTATTACTAGTGATATGTTAAATTATGCAATGTTAGACGTGGAGTATTTGTATAAGATATATAAAGAGTTAAATAATATAATTATTAGAAATAATTTAACTAATAAATATCAAACTACTCTTAGTACTTTATTAGATGTTAGAAATTATAAGGTTGAGCCGAAAGATGCTTGGAAAAAAATAAAATATAGAAGTGATGATAAGAGTTTTAATTACAAAGTTCAAATGCTTGCAGCTTATCGTGAAGAGAATGCACAAACTATAAATATTCCTCGTAAGCATTTTATTTTAGATGAAGATTTAATAAAGCTTAGTAAATACCCGCCATTGAATCACAAGGATTTTAAAAATCTAAATTTAAAAAGCAAATATTTACACAAACAAAAATATAAAGATGAAATAATAAGTTTGTGTAATAACTTATAAGAAAAAAGCTATAAATCGAATAATTTGTAGCCTATTATGAATAGAAAAAAATTAGCCAACTAATGTAACTTGTATCTCACTATCTTGTACTACTTTAACATATTCGTTGTATACATCATCAGGCAAGTTACTAAATGCCTGGGCTATGATAAGTGTCCCTACTCCTACTAATGCTAATTGAAAGCAAATATCTCCAGTCTGAGTATCGCCGGATATTTGTCCTGTTTCTAGCCAATCTCCCACTGCTTGTGCAAAAAAAGCAAAAGGTACACCGATCAATACGACAATTTTTTTTATTATATCAACCATTTTGCCCAAAGTTAAAAAAATTAAGGTTATTATACCGACATCATAAATTTAAGCTTACGATCATGAGATTCAATCAGAAAATTATCTATTAATTGTTCTTTTAAACAAACTCCGGCGGTTAATATATTTCGGTTATTATTGAGATATCGGTCAAAATGTCCTTTGCCGTATCCAAGTCTATAACCCTCCTTACTAAACGCAAGCCCTGGGATAATAACTAACTCAGGAATAAAAAAATCATTATTTATAGGTTCGTAGGTTTTAAAAGTCCCTAAAGCCAATTGATCGTTATAATGATAAGAACAATATTTTATCTCATTTTTTATGATTTTCGGTAGGAAGAATCTTATTTTAGGATGTAAGTTTGTTATTTCAAGTAAGTTAATTTCGTATTTTAGAGGAAAGTAAAGTCCTACTGTCTTTACTTTTAACTCCTGTAATAACCGGCTAATTTTATTGATTAGAGAGTTTTTGACTAAATCGGAATTAATCTTATCTTGGTTTTTTATTAAAAATTCTTTGAAATAAAGACGCAGCTCTTGTTTGGTCATAAATATCCTTAAATTCGTCATTGCGAGCGACTGAAGGCCTTGTGGTATGGTTTGCTTCATATCTGTCATCCCACGACTTGTTCGTGGGATCTAGTTAAAAATACTAATAATATTAGTATTTTGAGTGGTTTTACTGGATACCGTGGTCAAGCCACGGTATGACACCGAACTAGTTTTTCAAGCCATGCAACAACGCCGCGACTGCAAGGAGCGTGGCAATCTCATAAAGCAGGACGCCTGATATTGCTTCGTCAAAACTTACAGTTTTTCCTCGCAATGACGTCGCAATATATCACATATTAATAGTCCTCTTATCTACACTAAGTGCTGCCTCTTTTATAGCCTCGCTTAAAGTTGGGTGAGCGTGGCAGGTTCTTGCTATATCTTCTGAAGCTGCTCCGAATTCCATATAAGCCGTAAGCGAGGCAATTAATGTACCTGCATCAGCTCCTATAATATGCGCTCCTAAAACCCTATCGGTTTTACTATCGGCAAGGATCTTAACCATCCCTTCCGTACTACCGATTGCTCTTGCTCTACTATTTGCTAAAAACGGAAACTTACCGACTTTATAATTAATGCCTTTTTCTTTTAGCTGTTCTTCCGTTTCACCGACGCTTGCTACTTCAGGATAAGTATATATTACGTTTGGAATTAAGTGATAGTTAACATGTCCTGCCTGCCCTGCCATAATTTCCACGGCAGCTACAGCCTCTTCCTCGGCTTTATGAGCAAGCATAGCTCCTTTTACCACATCACCGACTGCGTAAATATTTGAAATTGCTGTTTGGAACCGGTCATTAATCTCAATGCTACCTTGCTTATCCGTAATAATACCGACAGACTCAAGTCCTAGATTTTGCGTATAGGCTTTTCTGCCTACCGCCATCAACACAACATCGCTTGTTGCTACTGAACTCTTACCGCCCTCCTCTATTGTCAGATTTACTTTTCCTGACTTTACTTCAGCAGATAGCACTTTAGTATTCAGTTTAAACTCTATACCTTGTTTTTGCTGTAGTTTCATAAATTGTGTAGCAATTTCTTTATCAAGCATAGGTACAATGCTCGGTGTATACTCAATAACCGTTACTTTAGCTCCCAAACGACGCCAAACTGAACCAAGTTCTAATCCTATATACCCTCCGCCGACTACTATTAAGTTCTCAGGTACTTTAGAAAGTTTCAAAGCACCGGTAGATGAAACAATAAATTCTTCGTCTATTTTGATATTCGGTATTTCTATGACGCTGGAACCTGTAGTAATTAGGATATTTTTGGCTTTAATTTGCTCTTTATTTACTTCAACGATATTACTAGAGCTAATTTTAGCTTCACCTTTTATCCTAGTAACTTTGTTTTTGGCAAATAGACTTTCTATACCTTTTGTAAGATCACGAACTACTTTATCTTTATTAGCTAGCATTTTTTGTAAGTCTAGTTTTACATCTGCAGTAATACCTATATTCTCAAAATGTTTTAGAGCTGCTTCATATTTTTCGGAAGAATTAAGTAAAGCTTTCGATGGTATGCATCCTATATTTAAACAAGTGCCGCCAAGAGTATCGCTTTTCTCAATACACGCTACTTTCATACCAAGCTGAGCAGCCCTAATACTGCCTGTATAACCGGCTGGACCGCTACCTATTACCACTAAATCAAATTCTTGCATATTTGTTTGACCTTAATAAATTGTTGGATCGTCATTGCAAGCAGCCATAGGCTGCGTGGCAATCTTGTCAAATATCCTGAGATTGCTTTGTCAATTACTTACATAATTTCCTCGCAATGATGTAATACTGTTAAAAATACACCATTATCACCTTTATAACAACTTTAATCTTATACTATTCTTATTTGGTGAAGCAATAAAACTAATTAAATTAATATTATCTTCAAAGCCGTTTGTATAATTTTGTAGTAAAGAAAACATCTTTTTAGAAATAGCATAATTATGACTAGCATTTAGTGAATTTGCCTCACCTATATTTTTTATTTCTCTCATTAAAGCTAAAGGATTATCAAATTTTAGCTCTATATTTTCATAGTCAACAATTACTTCGGCAAATCTTGCTTGCGAAAATAAAATCGGAACATGATCAAAATGAATAAAAGGAGCAATATGAGGAGAGTGTTTAAAATCACTTGCTATTTCGGCATCTATTAAGGATTTACGTAAATTCTTTAAGCTATTTCCTCCGACAAAATGACCGATAAAAATACCGTCAGACTTTAAAAATATTCTTATATTAGATAAAAAGCGTTGTACATCATTTATCCAGTGTAACCCTAATGAATAAATAATTAAATCAAAAGAGTCTTTTGGCAATTCTAAATCTTCATCATCGATTAATAATTTATGATTATGCTCAAAAGAATCAAGCAATAAAGGCGACATATCTGTTACGGTAATATCGGCACTTCGATAAGCATTTTTTAGTAAGCTCGTAAGATAACCGCATTTAGCCGATATTTCTAGAATATCCGAAAAATCCTTATCAATCATTCCTAATCGACTTATTATATCATTAGCTGCATGCTTGATAAATAAGCTGTTACTTATCCCCTCTACTGCATTATTTCGGTGATTTTTTAGCTTTAGTCTGTTGAATATATAATCCTCTCCTATCTTGAATTTTCTCTCCTAAAATTGTTGGTGGCGGTCGAGAAATAAAACCCCCTAAAAAATCTCCTAGCAAACTATTTTGAACAAGTTCTTTCTGTCTTGCAGTGCGAATATCATCCCCTTTAACTCTATCTAGTCCTTCAAAATTCTCCTGAATATCTACAATTATAGGCTGCGTATTATTATTAGGTGATAAAGGTTCTAAACTCAACAGGCTTTTTTCTGTAGGATTTAAATCCGAAGTTAGATCAAAATGCTCTAAGTAGAAAGGTTTTAGTTTTTTATCATTACTAGAAACTTTTTTTCTTTCTATCGCTGAAACATTGTTCTCGGTCTTATTAGATTCTCCTAGAGATTTATAAAACACAACAATACTAATATAAATTTCTTTAACATAAATACCCTGTATATTATTACAGTTAATATAAATTAAATAATATATGCATCAAGTACTGAAATAAATTAAGGGAATTATATACTTGTATAACCTATATTTCCTGTTTATTTATCCAAGATGTAAATTCAGACATACTAAACACTTCTATTAAATTACTGCCAACTTGATCCTTGAGCCATTTTAAAGTTTCTTTTTTATATCCATCACCATCAATTATTATTATAGTATCATAAATTCCTTGTTTTTTTTAGCACAAGATAAGTATATTTTTCCTCAACCGATCCTCCTGATTGTTGCCACTTAGATTCTATAACTAGGCAATTAGAGTGACGTTCTGGATGATATAATATAAAATCGCATTTCCATTTAGTATCATAAATATTTTTGCCAACTTCAAACTGTCTAGTATAAATAGGCTGCTTAAGGATCCTAGCTGCACTAAATCTTTTATTAGGTACAAAACAATATCCTTCTCTTTTTAGTCGATCATGTATAAAAATCTCAAGTTCGTTTCCAGTTTTATTAGCTTGTAAAATTGCAATTTGTTTTACCATTGTACTAATAATTTCTTATTAAAACTTAATTAGCTCCTTGCCTACTGTCGGATTTACAATTTATGCTTCTTGGTGCATTTACTATATCTATACTAAAAAACTTGTATAAGTTCTTTATAAAATCGCTATCTGAATTTGAAATAAAATATACACCTTTCTTATTTAATGCTCTGCATTTTTCATAAAACTTAACCTGATCTGCCTCTGTAAAGCCAAGCTTTGTATATTTTGTAAATGAAGTATTATTAATAGGTTGATATGGCGGGTCTATATACACGAAATCTTTAGGCTTAGGTGAAATATTGCTGAAATCCTGATATATTATTTCAGCATTTTGTAAAGCTTTACTAAGTATGTTATCCTTATCAAGAATATTAGGATTCATATAAGCTCCCATCGGGACATTGCACTCTCCTTTGCATTTACTCTATAAAGACCATTATAACAAGCCTTGTTAAGGTATATGAAACGTGTTGCTATCTCAATAGGGTTATCGCTATTTGTGTTCTTTCTAACAGCATAGTAATAATCTTGAGAGTGATTAGCTTTATGCTTAGCTAACAGCTCAATTAATGCTCGAGCTTCATCCTTAACTGCCTTGTATGAAATCTAAGTTTATATCTGATATAATAGCTTTGTCTGGAACGAGTGCAAAAAAAGTGCTCCTCCTATAAAAGGCTCATAATGATTATTGTCACTAGCAGGTAAGCGTAAGCGCAACTCTTTGATAAGGCTTCTTTTTCCCCTGCCCATTTTATAAATGGTTTAAGGATTTTATCTTCTTCAATCTCTGGAGAATTAATTTTTAATGGAGCTTGACCTACCACTGCTAAAACCTCGTTAAAAGATAATTCTCCGTTTTTAACTAATGTGAGTTTCATACCGACCTACCAAGGCTTTATAAGATAAATAATTACCTGTATTTAAAAGTATAGCATTAAACATATTGCTTATATTATAGTTTTTATGGTTGCATCTAAATACAAACTCGCTTAAATATCTCTCTATGTGTTTTTTGCTAATAGAATAAGAGTCCCGATTATACCATGCTTAAACACCGTCCAAAAGCTTTCTACCGTGTTTGTGGACACAGACTCTCTTATATATTTACCTAAGTCGTGATTTATATATTCATGATTATATAACTTTTCTAATACCTTGTAAGCTTCCAATTCATCAGATAAAATAGTTGACCCTATTAGAATATTATTTATTGCAATTTTATGGTCTTTGAATTAACCTTTGTTATAACTTGAGCCTTAGCGTTACCGTTTCTCTCTATCATGCTGATTACAACGGTTTTTGTCTTTGTGCTGCAACCTTGTGTACCTTTAGTTTTTTTATTTTGATGTTGGTTCTTTTCTTTACCACCAATATACGTCTTGTCTATTTTTACAGTGCTTTTTAAGGAATACTAAAACTTTCTAGTTGAGTCACTTCTCTAATCCTATGAAGCATAAACCATGCAGTTGTTTGGGTAACATTAATATCTCTTGAAAGCTGTAACGATGATAAACTTTTTTTTGCGTAGTAACTTGCAAAACTGCTGTAAACCATTTCTTTAAAGAAATCTTACTATTTTCAAACATTGTGCCGACTTTGATACTAAAACGCTTTTTACATGCCGAACATTTGTGATTCGTTCCATCCGCATAATGAAAAATCTTTTGGTTGCTGCAATACGGACAATAAGCTCCGTTAGCCCAACGTATATCAGTAAAATAATTATGCAATTGTTCGAATAAATCAACAACACTTTTAAAATCTAACACTTAACTATACTAACACAATTTTATATAAAATTATTATATCGAAACAATTTAGGTTATACAAGATATATAGTTGCCTTAATTAATTATTTCTAAAGATATTATCTTCGTATTTTTTTCTATAATATATTTTGTAATTCTCATTTCTTATATAATTAAACCATTGGTCTTGTTGTTTTTTAATATAATAATTTAGGGAATTAGATTTACTTTTACTAGTTTGAAAATTATCTTCACAAAATTTTAAAAAACCTGATATTAAAGTTTCTACTCCATTAGTCTTAGATTTTTTCTCAAGAAATTGCATAGAAAAATTAGTAGGGTTATTATGTTTTAAATAAAATTGTTTATATTTCTCATGAATTTTATTTTCTTTTTTTATTTGTTGTTCTGAAAAAGATAATTTTTCCTCTAATAATTTATGAATTTCGGTACAATCACTCCAAGGTAATTCTATTATTAATTGTTCTTCCTGATATTCAAAATTATCTTGAATATTGTTAAAATCGGCATTTACTTTTACCGCACTTACTAATATTAAAAAACATGTAATTAATTTAATATTCATAGAATTAATTAATTTTAGCAGGAACCGGTATCATAATACTACTTCTGTATCTTTTATTGCCACTAAAAAGTGATTTTTTTTGAACTTTGTTATTATTTACTGGAATTGTATCTTCTAAAGCCCCTTCATTATTATTTAGATAACTATGTAAGGATGCTTTATAAAGAGCCATATTACTTGCTATTTTAACTACATCTTGTTTGTATTTAAACCCTAAAGAATGTGTAGCCGAATGATAATGAGCTATCGCCTTGTGCCAGCTCCCTAGCTGATCATATTTTGAACGCAAAAATTCTGCACCGTAACGAATGTTATTATTTGGATCAAATGCCTGTTCAAGGGAATTAAAAGCCCCTAAATGATGCCTTAAGTTAATCTGCATGCATCCGACATCAATACTCTCTCTCCCTTTTATAAGCTCTATTCTAACAAAACTTACGGCTGCTCTCTTTGTGTTAAAATAATAGCCTTTTCCTTCAACGTTTACCGTCCAAGGCCATACTACTCTAATTTTACGGGTTGTATGTTTTTTTCCCGATTCTTTTAAAGCTATTGAATGTAACGTATTAGATGGGATATTAAATTTTTTTTCAAAGTAAGGAAAAAGTTTTGAACATTTAAAGGATTCAGCTATTTCAGGATCGGCAATAGCCGGCTTAGAGAAGAGGATAAAGGATAATAATAGGAGTAGTATGGTTTTAACGTCATTGATAGGAAAATTACTGAGTAATTGACGAAGCAGTCCAGTAAAAAATTCTGATTTACAGAATTTTTTTATTGTTTTGCTGGATTGCCACGCTCCTTGTAGTCGCTCGCAATAACAATTTTGGCATAATTCCCAAACCATACCGGCAATGCTAAAATAACTTGAGTTACAATAAGATAAACTAGCCTACCATAACTTATCTTATGAAGCAAGGGAAGTTATAGCATTTAAGAGGTAAGGATTTGATCTAAATCCCAAGCAGCATCATTAGTGTTTTGAGGATTACCTAATATATCGGGTACCATATCCAACAAATTATTAATATTGCCTCCTGTCGCTTGCAAAAGATTACTTACTTGTGTTACAACGTCTTCAGCAGTGCTACCTTGAGCATCTTGAGGATTAGTAGTCCCATCTAAAGCTTGCACTCCGGCATTAATTAATGTTACTAAATCCTTAAGGCTTGCATACCTAAAATAGTATCTTCTGTACCGCTCTCTCCCCTATTAGAACTAGTAGAAGGTTGTATATGTGGTATTTCCTCTTTGTTAGCGTGAGCAGTTGCTTGATGAACCAAAGCTGCAAGTTGTTGATCGTTAAGATTATTTTGTTTCTTTGACATTTCGGGAGATATAGTAGAATCATCCTCAGATAGATCAATTAGATCTTTTTCTTGCAATATAGAGCTTGTATCCACACTATAGCTTAAAGCTTGTAACATTGAAAAATCCTCATCTTTAATTATGCTTTCATACCATTTTTTATGTTCGTTAGCTGCATGTTTTGCATTTTCATTATTTTTATAATTATTTGGAATAGTGTATAAGCCGTATTCTCCTTTATCTGCTTCGTCTATTATGATTTTAGCTATCTTCAGCTCATCTATACTTAAGTCAATATTTTGTTTCACTTTATTTAAAAGAAGTTTCAGTATCTGATCACCTTGTGCTGCCCCTGTATTATTTTCCCAGCCTCTTATTAAACTACAATAATCTATACCTAATGTTTTAGCATGCTCTAATACTGCTTTTATAGCTTTCCATTGATTATTAGCTTTTTCATTGTCACCTTGCTGCTCATCTTTAATAGCATTCTCAGCCCATTTAGCAAGTTGAGCATATGATGCTAGCTCCCCTATTGCATTAAATATGGATACATGTTTACCTGGATAATCTACTTTTGTAATGATTTCAGATAGATCAAATTTTTGAACTAATTTCGGTAATTCCACAAGAAATTCATCATAATATGGTTTGTTTAAACTCCATTCTCTTCCATTTTGCTTGATTTCATTTATAGTTTCTTGAGTAAAGTTATATAATGAATATTTATTCATAATTTGATCCGTTTGTAATTATTGGTTAAATTTATATTTAAAAAACCACGAAGCATGGTATTTTTTAAAAATGCTTTAAATTGTTAGGTACTGTACACTTTTGATTAATGATTATAATT
Source organism: Rickettsia koreansis (assembly GCF_046532895.1). Classification (NCBI taxonomy): domain Bacteria; kingdom Pseudomonadati; phylum Pseudomonadota; class Alphaproteobacteria; order Rickettsiales; family Rickettsiaceae; genus Rickettsia; species Rickettsia koreansis. The sequence goes on from NZ_WHLZ01000001.1 coordinate 141,654, forward strand.
TGCAGCTAAAAATAGCCATAATTATGATTATTCTATTACAAGAGTACAGTACCTAATTGACTGATTAAATAAAAATGTTTATTATCAATCCAAATTAAATGTAAAAGTATATTTTATGAAAGTTGTTAGCTCATTAAAATCGTTAAAAAAACGTGATAAAGATTGTCAGATCGTTAAAAGAAGAGGCAAAATTTTTGTAATAAATAAAAAGAATAAAAGATTTAAAGCAAAACAAGGTTAATTAATCGTTTTTGGAGAAAAAAAATATACTCGATGAACTTGAAAAATTAGCTACGTCGCCTTTGTAAGTCCTCGGATGCTGAGTATTTATTATATGCTCCGATCCTCAGTTTGCAGACTCCTTGCTCTTTTTCAAGTTGATCTTCGTATATTACTTTTCATTTTACTTCAGAGTATATAATACTACTTTTGAAAGAAAAGAAATAAATATGGCCGGTCATTCAAAGTTCAAAAATATTCAGCATCGTAAAGGGGCTCAAGATAAAAAAAGAGCAAAAGTTTTCACTAAATTAATTCGTGAAATAGTTACTGCAGCTAAAACCGGTTCTTCTAATAACCCTGAAAATAATCCACGTCTTAGAAATGCTTTAACCGCTGCACGTAGTCAAAATCTCCCTAAAGAAAGAATAGATAAAGCTATTAATAGTGCTAATGATTCTTCTAATACCGAAAATTATACGGAAATTAGATATGAAGGTTATGCATCGAATGGTATTGCTATAATAGTTGAAGCTTTAACCGATAATAAAAACCGCACTGCTGCAGAAGTACGCTCTAGTTTTACTAAATATGGTGGGAGTTTAGGCGAAACCGGTAGTGTCAATTATTTATTCAACCATTGCGGAGTTATTCAGTATCCAATAAATATAGCATCTAATGAAGATGTTTTAGAGGCAGTCATAGAGGCCGGGGGGTATGATATTATATCAGATGATACCACCCATACAATCTATACGGATATTGAAAATTTCTCTAAAGTTCTAGAATTTTTAACTGGCAAATATGGTATACCTGAAGATTCGTATATAGGCTGGATCCCATTAAATACAATAATTATAGATGATAAGGAAAAAGCTGAAAAATTACTAAAGCTTGTGGAAGTTTTAGAAGAAAGCGATGATGTGCAAAGAGTTTTTGGGAATTATGAGTTATCTGATGATGTTTACGAAATAATACAAGGAGAACCATGACTTATAACGATGCAAATTATCAAATAATTATTTTAGCAGCCGGTAAAGGTACTAGAATGGAGTCCGATTTACCGAAAGTAATGCATAAAGTCGGTGGAGTTCCAATGCTTGAAACGGTATTAAAGAATTCGCTTAATGTTACAAATGATGTAATTATAGTTTATTCAGAAGAACTTAAAAAATATTTAACGTCCTATGAAAATATGTGTCGCTTTGTACTGCAAGAAGAACCTAAAGGCACAGCCCATGCTACTTATGCAGCAATAGATTTAATTAATAAAAATAAAACAATATTAGTTTTATACGCTGATCATCCTCTTATTACTCCAAAACTTATGCATGAATTAATAGCTTATTTAAGCCTTACTAATTCTGCATTAGTGACTTTAAGCTTTGAGAGAGCAAATCCGGTTCAATATGGGAGAATAGCTACTGATAAAAATGGTGAATTTTTAGAGATAATCGAACATAAAAATGCAAGCGCAGAAGAGAAAAACATAAAGCTTTGTAATTCAGGTATTATGGCTTTCAGTAGCGAAATTTTAAATAAATACTTACCTTTATTTGCTACTAATACTAACGGTCATAAGGAAGTTTATTTAACTGAAATAGTAAAAATATGTAAAAATCACGGTGAAAAAGTTTCATATTTATTATCTACTGATCATGATTTAATTGTTGGTGTTAATACTAAAAATGAGCTAGAAGAAGCTAATAATATTTTTTCTCAGAATAAGTCTTAGCTTTGTCGTATGGATACCCAAGTCGTCATTGCAAGCGACTAAAGGCTTTGTGGCATAGATCGTTTTATGTCATTCCCGCGAGAAAGCGGGAATCCAGTAAAACCTATAAAAAACTTGTTTTTATAGGTTTATTTTTTGGGATCCTTGCTTCCGCTGGGATGATATCGAGTAGGCTTTTTACTCTATGCAACAACATCAATACCTTGTGAGCATGACATAGGTAGCCATACAGGCAATGCTAAAAATTTGGGAGAGATGGCCGAGCGGTTTAAGGCGCACGCCTGGAAAGCGTGTTCACGGCAACGTGTCGGGGGTTCGAATCCCCCTCTCTCCGCCAGCTCAGTTTATGGTATACTCGCATTATTTCAAGCATTGAATTTGTTATCAAATGGTGAGTGTGTACAGTTTATACTTGATAAGTGAGTATGTGAATTCATGCAGATAACAAAGAGCAATTCTTAAAAGCAGAAGAGTATGTTATGCTCGTTTATTTTCTTTATAATACTTAGTATATTTATCTAGTAAAGGAACATGTGCAGTTGCTGCTTCTGATTTAAAAAATTCTATGCTCTCTTTACTTAAAGAAATGGTTACTTTTACTGAATCATCTTTTAATAAAAGTTCTCTAGGGTGCGGCAAGAAATCTTTTACTATTTTTACTTCCCATATTTCCCCATCAGTGTATTTTATTCTCTTGCTCATAAATTCTCTTACCTTTGCGCCAGTATCCTGCTCTAAAAATTCTTATATGATTATCTTGGAACGTAAAACGGCCTGTTAAAATATTACCATCAACTTTACCTAAACAAAAATATCTTTTGTAATACTAACTTACCACGCTCTAGTCTGGACAGTTAGCCAATTTTTGTAGTTTATCGAACCGGAAAGCCAAATAGTAATCAAGGTTTCCACTTTCGAGTATTTAAAAGTTTCATATGCATTTGTTATTACATTTATAAAGTCTAAAAGCTTTTTACAAAGCTTATCGTCTACTAATTACCTCAATATTGATAGTCTTTTAATTTCTATTTTTACTTTTATAATAGGTAAAAAGCTTATGGAATATTTAGAAGAAATAGCAAAAAAATATAGCTCCAAATATAGCCCCGTAATCGTTGATCTTACTTCTGGTTATCGACGTGCTAAAGACAGTACGCATATATTTTATGAAGTGCTAGGTTATCATAATTCCGGAGAAATGGCTAAATTATATTTAAGATAAGAGTTATGAAGAATGAATCTGTACAGAATATACGTTTAACCACTGCAACCGTTGCTGATTACCCTCTAATCCACAATATGGTACGGTTTTATATATATGATATATCGCGTTATTGTGGGTTTGAATCAGATGAATATGATTGGACATTGCCACGAGATGGTTTATATGAAGCTGATGATTACAAAAAATATTTTATAGAAACGAATAGGAAAGCCTATTGAATTAAAGTAAATGACGAAATAGCAGGTTTTATATTGCTTAATAAGGTTGGAACGCATTATAAAATCGATTGGAATATGGGGGAATTTTTTATTATAGCAAGATTTCAAAATAAAGGAGTTGGTAGGCAAGTAGCTAAGCAAATTTGGCAAGTGCATAAAAGATTATGGGAAGTTGCGGTTATTCCTGACAATAAACCGGCATTAATATTTTGGCGGAAAGTCATTAACGAATTTACCAAAGGTAATTATCTTGAAGAAGTTAAACTTGTTCAAATTAGTGATTATAAGGCCGAAAGAGTTATTTTTGAATTTGGTGCCAATATATTATGAATATAAATTTTACTAAAACCTAATCTCTGCTTTTGCTAAATCTTTTAAAGTGCGTGATCCGGTGCATAGCATGGTAATTTTAAGCTGCTCGATTATCAATTGTATCTCTTCGAAAAGCAAGCTTTCAGAAGTATCTGCCGCTTTTAAAAATTGACCGGCAAGTCCAAAAATATTAGCTCCTATACGAATTGCTTTTGCACCGTCAATGCCGGATTTTAACCCGCCACTGGTAATAATCGGAATATCTTTTGAAACTTCCCGCACCATTTTTAGAGAATCTAAAGTCGGGATTCCCCAGTTAATAAAGCTACTAGCTATACGGTTTTGTAACGAATTTGTAGCACGATAAGCCTCTACTTGACTCCAAGATGTCCCACCGCTCCCTGCAATATCAAGAACCTTAACCCCTGCGTCAATAAGACGCTCAGCAACTTTTTTAGATAAACCGTATCCTACTTCCTTAACAATTACCGGGATAGAGAGGTAATTAACCACTTCTCTTATCTTAGGTAACAGCTTTTCCCAGTTTCTATTACCTTCCGGCTGAGTCAGTTCCTGTAATACGTTTAAGTGTAAAATTAAGGCATCGGCTTTAATAGCATCCACTAAATACTGACATTCTTTAGGTGTCACTCCGTAATTAAGCTGTACTGCACCGATATTGGCTAGTAAAGGGATATCGGGAGCTATATGCCTTACTGCAAATGTCTTGATTGTATCCGGTTCCGTTAACAAAACCCGCATAGAGCCAAGCCCCATAGCAATACCGGCTTTTTGAGCGACCTGTGCAAGTCTATAGTTAATATCTCTAGCTCTAGTCGTGCCTCCGGTCATACTAGAAATTAGGATAGGTGCTTGTAAAGATTTTCCGAGGAAAGTAGTAGTTGTATTTACACTATCGTAGTTAATTTCCGGTAATGCATTGTGAATAAATTGAATAGATTCAAAACCGCTTTTAAGTGTAGATTCAACGTTTTTCGTAAGATTAATTTCAATATGGTCTTGCTTTCTTTCTATATCTAAATTCTGATCTTTTAGCATTTTCTCACTAATTCTTTTTACACTTAATCTATATTAATATATCTAGGTTCTGTGAAGATTTCTAATTGATTTTTTATTTTGAAGTATTTTTTAGCGAAAATTAATAAGATTTTTGAAGGAATAGTTATTCATATTTCTTTCAAAAAAACTTATAATGTGCAGCAAAAAAGAGTCATAATTATGATTATTCTATTAAATGTCCACAGAACCTAAGCATTAAAGAAATAATCAAGTGCTGCAAGTTTTGAAGGTAAGTTTATTAATGGGTCTGAACGCTCAAAATCATAAGCATTGTAAATTTGGATGTATCCTATAGGAGTACAATCTGCTTCTATAATGTAAGCGTGTATATTTTTAGGCTCATTATTTTCTAGCTTATACCCTCTAATATAGCTTGAGTATTTTTGTTCGATCAATTCTAAACTCCATTCTATATTCTTATTCCACCATAGTTTTATATGTGGCATTTCTAGCCATTTTAAAAAAAGCAAAAAATGAGAAGTAGAAAGTGGGGTAAAGCTTATGTTAATATATTTCTTATCATTAAATAACTTGTATTACCTTTAAAATGCCCCGCTTTGAGCCTTATATTCTCCAACCTGTTGTAATACCAATTAATTTAATTTCTGATAATTGTGTAATTACTTTATGCATTTTATAGCCTCTTATTAATTCACTAAGTAAGTTAAAACTAATCTAAAAAGGAATTATAATAAGATTTGAATATTATCTAACTTTTTTTGAAAAGCAAAAAGTCCTTAGTTTATGATATGTTTACTGTGTGAAATATTTATAAATTGAAATAGCAATAAGACATGGTGGAGCCAGGGGGAGTCGAACCCCCGACCTTTTGAATGCCATTCAAACACTCTACCAACTGAGCTATGACCCCAATATAGTCAATTGATTTGGACTCGCCTGCATCATCATTAGTCGTTCTCCTATTAGTTAGGCTTAACTCCTTGCTTCTGGTGTGCAAATCCCACTGACTTGACTATAACAAATTAATTCTCTTATACTATAATAATAAAACTAAATCTATAAAATTTAATCTTTATTTTGCTAACAATGCCATAGCATCTCTAGAAGACATTATATTATCTACTAATCCAAATTTTTTTGCTTCTTCCGGTGACATGAAATTATCACGTTCCATACTTTTTTCGATATGTTTTAACTCTTGTTCAGTATGTTTACTATACAATTCGTTAAGTAACCTTTTGATTTTTAGGGTTTCTTGAGCGTGGATTTCTATATCGGTAGCTTGCCCTTTATAACCTCCTGATGGTTGATGGATCATAATACGACTGTGAGGTAAACTATAACGCATCCCCTTCTCGCCCCCGCACAGTAAAAGTGAACCCATAGAACAAGCTTGACCTATGCATAATGTAGCCACTTTAGGTTTTATATATTGCATTGTGTCATAAATCGCAAGACCTGCGGTTACAACTCCTCCTGGGGAATTGATATACATATATATATCTTTTTTAGGATTTTCTGCTTCAAGAAACAATAATTGTGCAACAATTAAGTTTGCCATATGATCTTCAACAGTACTACATACAAAGATTATACGTTCTTTTAGCAATCTTGAATATATATCATAAGCACGTTCACCGCGTGATGTTGGTTCAATTACTATCGGTACATACGACATTAATATTTTCTCCTGAAATTGATGAATTAAATAGTTTTTCGTCATTACGAGGAGGTTATTTTAATAACCGACGTGGCAATCTCATGAAGTAGCATAGAACTCCTGAGATTGCTTCGTTGAAACTTACAGTTTCTCCTCGCAATGACTTATAGATTATTACTTCTTATCTTCTAAAGCATTAGCAAGTATATCTCCCATATTGGTAGTATTATCACTAGAACCATATTCTTTGAGAGCTTTTTGACGTTCTGCTATTTTATGAGCTTTTACCGATAATAAAATTCTACCGGTTGATTTCTCGATAGAAACAACTTTTGCTTCTATTTCTTTGTCTATTTGAAACATTTCAGGCTTCTGCTCGTCTTTTTCATCCGATAGTTCAGTTCTTTTAATAAAACCTGCTACTTTATTGTTTAATAATACTTCGAGTCCCTCATCTTTAACTTCTGTTATAAGGGCTTTAACTATTGTGCCTTTTTTATATTCATTACTGATTTCTTGATATGGATTCGGCGACAATTGTTTTATACCTAAACTAACTTGTTCTTTTTCAATATTAATGGCTAGAACTTTGCATTCTATTTCGTCACCTTTTTTGTATGATTTTAATAGATCCGTTCCTTTATCTTCCCAGCTAATATCACCTTCATGAATCATGCCGTCCATATTATTACCGAGTGCAACAAAAATACCGAAATCCGTAATATTTCTAATCGGTGCTTTAATTATAGTACCAACAGGATTATTTTCAGCGAACTTTGTTAAAGGATTTTCTTGGCATTGTTTAATACTTAAAGAAACACGATGCTTTTCAGTATCGACCTCTAAAACTACGAATTCTACTTCTTGCCCTATAGTTAGCGTTTTTCTAGGATTTTGATTAGATTTTAACCAACTAATTTCGCTTGAATGAACAAGTCCCTCAAGCCCGTCTTTTAATTCTATAAATACGCCGTAATCAGCAAAATTTGTAACTTTACCGGTCATTTGTTTACCGACGGGGAATTCTTCTTTAATTGCTTCCCATGGGTTAGAATCAAGTTGTTTTATACCGAGTGATATTCTTTTGGTTTTTTCATCAAACTTAATAACCATTACTTTAACCTTTTGGTTAAATTCTAACACTTCTGAAGGATGGTTAACTCTTCTCCAAGAAATATCGGTTAAATGTAATAAACCGTCAACACTTCCAAGATCGATAAACGCACCGTAATCAGTAATATTTTTTACGGTTCCTTCTAATACCATGCCTTCTTTAATTTTAGATAGCATCTCATCTCTAGCTTCAGAACGTGATTCTTCTAAAATAGCTCTTCTTGAAACTACTATATTACCAAGCTTTTTATCCATACTTAAAATTTTAAACGGTTGCTTGATATTCATTATAGAAGTAGGATCTTTAATAGGCCTAACGTCAACTTGGCTTCCTGGTAAGAATGCCACTACACCGGATAAATCCACGGTAAAGCCTCCTTTTACACGACCGAAAATCGTACCGTCGACAAATTCGCCCTTGGAACACATGATTTCTAGTTGTCCCCATAATTCTTCTTTAACTGCTTTTTCACGGCTTAATATTGTTCTGCCGTTACGTCCTTCAATTTTCTCGATGAAAACTTCAACTACGTCCCCAACTTTAGGTAAAGCTAAAAATTCAGACTTAGGTATTCTACCTTCATTTTTTAATCCAACGTCAACAATAATTATATCGTTTTTTATTTCGACTACTTGACCTTTAACTACCGTTTTTTCTTTTATATGACTTGTATCAACGGTTTCAAGCATTTTAGAGAAATCTTCTGCAAATTCATGATTCATTGCTGCAAGTTGTGGAACAAATCGTTGTTTTAGTTTTATTGACATATTCTTCTCGTAGTATTAGCTAAAGTGCCTAGGCTAATAAAAATTTTTTGAAAGGTTAATAAAATTGGATGCTCTTGCATGGCTAAAAAAAGCGTTCTATGTCATTCCCGCGTAGGCGGGAATCCAGAAAAAGCAAAACTATAACTTTTAATATTAAAAACCAAGTGCGTTTTTACCTTTTAGTTACTGAATTCCCGCCTACGCGGGAATGACATACTAGCCATGCAATAACGCCATAAAATCGAATAAAATAACCTAGCACTTTTTCAAGTTATTTTATTCTTTATATAATTTGTTACTTCTTCTACGACTTCTATAGCCGAAAGCTTTGAAGTATCGATAATTAAAGCATCTGAAGCCGGTAATAACGGTGCAGCTTTTCGCTCTTTATCTCTTTTATCTCGCAAAATTATTTGCCGTAAAATCTCATCGAGTATACATGTTTTTCCTTTTGCTTGCAACTGCTTATATCGTCTTTCAGCCCTAATTTGAGGATTTGCGGTTATAAAAATCTTTAAATCGGCGTCAGGTGCAACAACGGTGCCTATATCCCTACCCTCCATAATCATTCTAGGTGTTGTTTTTACTAGATTAATCAGGTATTTGTTTAGATTACTTCTAATTTCACTTATTACGGCAAGTTGCGATGCTATATTTCCTATATTCTCATTCTCTAAGTCAAAATTATTGTCGAGTTTTAATTCTTTAGATAAAGCAATTACCGCATCTATATCAGTGACATCTATTTTTTGACTAATACAGTCAAACGCAAGCTGCCTATAAACAATACTTGACTGAAAATATTTAAGAGAAAATTTCTTGGCCAGTATTAAACCTATAGTCCCTTTACCTGAAGCAGCAGGACCGTCAAGAGAAATAGTGAAATTTTGAGAAATATCAAAGGCTTTAGTTTTTAAATCCACCATAAAATTATAGACTAAATAATAAAATATTATAAATAATGGAAATAAAGCTTGAAATCTAGTACATTAATGAATTTTTTAAAAAAACAAGGGTTAAAAACTACATATAGATTTAGTAGTACACCCTATGATGGGGTAATCAACAAATTAATTTTTTGATTTACAGCTTTAGCGTATTTTTGAAGGCTTAAGAAATTAGGAATATGATGTCCGCTTTCCATTCTTGCTATTTGAGTTTGAGAAGTAGACATTTTTTTAGCAACATCCGCCTGAGTCATATTAGATGCAAGACGAGCCTTTATTAAAGTGCTTGCTATCTCAAATTCCATTTTTCGTTCTTCATAAGCTTTTTTTACTTCGGGGTTTATAACTCTTTTTTAAATTCATCAAAGTTTTTTATTAAACCTTCCTTTAATCTTAAGTTTTAGCTATTGAAATAGCTGTTTTAGGAATTTTTTCTGTTTTTTTAATAAATGTATGCAATATAACTATTTTTTATCAATATATTAACATATAACTTGAACTAATCAATTGACACTTATCTTAATTGTAAATATTATAAGGTCCATAATTCGATAAAGCCAAAACTACATAAAGATTAAAAAAATTATAAGGGTGATTAGCTCAGTTGGTTAGAGCATTACGTTGACATCGTAAAGGTCAGTGGTTCGAATCCTCTATCGCCCACCACCTCACAATCAGGCTTTTCATAATCTACTAATTTTACCTCCCTACTCCATATGCTGCTTATATGCTCATCGCGTTTTTAAAAATGGCGCTTTAATCCTCTTACTACCTCGATTAAACCTGATGTTTAAGTTGAGGTCTTATGCACACTATATGCTGCTCACATTTTACTTCTGATTGTGCAACGCATAATTTTGATGATCAAAATTCAATCATTTTCTATAATTTTGTAGGTAATTTTGTTCCTCCTGAATGGAGTACTCTTTCCTCTCATAATGGTAAGATATTAAGCAAGACTGCAAGACAACTTTTATCTCTAATAGTCTTCCGTATGCAAATCTACTACAATAATAGTATTAATGAGCTTCAAGAAACTTATCATTTCTTTGAGGAACATTTGGGAGTTTGTCAAGAACGTGTCAGACAGTGTCTAATTGAGCTAAAAAAGAGTGGCTTTATTGAAGTATACAAAGCAACTATTGTAAAATATGGCATTAAATGCCGTAATACTCCTTGTATTAAGCTTATTAAAAATTTTCAACCTGCTTCTAGCAAAATACCATCTGAAAATGAAAAAAATTTTCCACCAACTCCAAAAAAATTTGGGGTGAAACCCAAAGAAATTTTGCCTCAACCCCAAAAAACTTTGGATGAGACAATATATATAGATAATAATAAAAATATATCTAATAAATCTAGATCTAGTGAATCTACAATTTTAAAAAATGAAATTGATCAAAATGAGCAATTATCACAACATTCACAATTTGCAACAAAAAAATCAGTAAATGACCAGCAAGAGAGCAAACAACCCGCAACATCTGGAAATAATTTTATCATTGGTCCACTGCAGATTAATAAGACATTCCAAGCAATTCTTGATAAGGTTAATCATGCACGATGTGAACAAGCATCATTGGCTAATAATAATTCAGCAGTAAGAGATACAAAGCATAATGGCTGGTTCAAAAGGAAGAAATTAGCAGATTTTTACCCTTTAAGCCAAGAAGATGCTGACTTATTACAAATAAAATCAAATCGTGAATTTAATCTAGATTTTATCAACAAACTGTTACTCAAGCTAGCAGGCGAATATTCCAATCATCATTTTGGCCATAAGAAGGTGTTACTAAACTATATGGCTAAGGCTCTTGCTCATGAGCTAAGAGAAACTACTAAAGCTAATTGTGAGCAGTTTCAGTTTAAATCTAGCAATGTAAATAAGAATAAAGAACAGTACCTAGATAAGATAGAAAGCAGCTTTGACACTAGCAAACAAGCTCAGTTAAAACGTAAAATCATTGGTAGTTTTGATCCTGATTCAGCTTATGAATTATTAAGCTCCTGCTTATTTATTGGGGTAGTAGGTAATAGATATCAAATCAAACTGCTTAAAACTATTATGCTTTCAGAAAATGCACAAGATAAAATACTACAACAAGTACAAATGATTTATGGACAAGCTGTTAAACAGTTGGAAATAATACCATGCGCTAAACTTGAAGTGAAGCAGAATAATACTGAAGATGAAAAACAAACTTATCTATTGCAGCTAAGCAAACAATTAAATCCTGATTCAGTATGGTACAGGGCACGGAAATTTCTTATTGAACGTTATAACCAATATATTGATTATGGTGTATTAAGTAAATTAGTAGTGGTAGAGGAAGATGCAATTAATAAGAAGGTAATTCTTAAATCAATATCAGCTTTTAATGATTATTATATTAGAAATCGTCATATGCAAGATCTAGAGGAAGCTTTTGCAGCTCAAGGGTTTACCTTTGAATTGATTAAGTTTCAAAGATAATTAAAGCTTAAGAATAATTATGCAGGCAGAAAATTTCCTCTAATAATTGGTTATGATTACCTCATCAGACATTTTGTTATGTTCAGGCATTGAGTATTTAACCTTAATAGTGTTAATGTTAAAATTTTTGTATAAGTTTCTAATAAAAGGAGTATCACTATTAGAAATCATTATTTTAACATTTTTATCATTGAGTTCTGCAGCAAAATCTCTGAGTCTAGTTTGCTCACTTTCATCAAAGGGTAATCTAGTATAAAACTTTTCACCTGATTTATGATAAGGAGGATCAAAATATACAAAATCATTTTTTTGTGGTTCAATGAAAGAAAAATCCATAGCACAAATAGACGCACCAGCGAGTAAGCTACTACATTGTTTTAATCGAATGGCAATGTCAAATTTATTATAATTCCTGCCAGAAAAAGTTTGAGCCGGTTTGCCATCAATATTGATCCGGTAAATGCCTTTAAATGAATATCTATTAAGATAAATAAATCTTGCAGTGATTTTTGCCGGATCATTGCTATCATTATTGTTTCTAACTTGATAATAATGTTCTTTGGAGTGTTTTTCTTTATAGGAGTCTAACAATTTACTAACCTCATTTGGATTCTTCTTGATTGCGTTATAGGACGTCACTAGCTCTAGGTTAATATCGGATAGGAAACAATGTTTAAATTTATCTCTAACTTGAAAGAACAAAGCCCCTCCACCAAGGAAAGGTTCATAATAGTTATTTAACTTTGCAGGAATAAATTTAACTAATTGATCAATGATTTTTCTTTTGCCCCCGACCCATTGCAGAAATGGTTGCGCCTTATTGAAGTTATTTACTGACATAGAGCTATTTATTAAATATTTATACCATAAATTATAGTGCAAAACATGCTTAAATGCTAGCGAAATACTGTAGTTCAAAGGTTTTTAAGTGTTTTTTTATAGCATAATTAACGCTAGTTTTAATTTTTATGTAATGGGTAAAGAATTGTGTTGATGGATAAGCTAATTAATCATGTCTCATTTATGCAGCTGTTTGTCATATTATGCAAAAATCTGTCAAAAAAGCTCAAAAATCCTCTGTACTTCTGAGAATTGCGGTAATATCTGTGAGGTGATACTGCATAAATGTAGTATCGCACAGAGGTTAAGTTAAAACTACGAAATTTTATTATTTTAACCTCTGCGCCACCATTTTTGTAACCAAAAACAGTAGAGAAAAATTATGGCAATTAACAACGAAAATCAACAAAAAGATCTCAATAAGCTCGAGAATTTTATCAAACATAATTGGCAAATTCAATTATCCCCAATATTTGTCACATTAATACCATCATCCGAATCAGTATCCAATCAGAAAGCTACTCAAGTTGATCTGGTAACACATTATGCTGATATAATTAAATATAAATTAGAGTTGGAAGAAGTAACAAATAAGTTAAAACAAGTGGAATGTGTTAAAAGAGATTTAATTCAAAGCATAATATATGGTTTGAAGATTCCATGTAATAAGATTTTTGCATTAGTAGCACTACTTCATGAAATAGAAGATGATCTGCAAAAGCAGGATTGCTTAGCAAGTATAGTGGACTTTATTCAAGAATTACTGGATTACTATGATAAATTAAGCAACAATTTATGTAGTAATAATGGACTGATCCCTATAGTATTAAAGAGATTTGATCCACAACAATTAGTAAATAAAATTATTGATAAAGCGCTGCCAATTGCTCAGCATAAAGGATTAAATTTATCATGTAATTTTCAATATGATATAACTAATTCTGTAATTAGTGATTCTTATCGAATACAGGCAATATTAGAGCAATTAATAGATAATTCTATAAAATTTACCAATCAAGGTAATGTGGTAGTAACAGTAAACATGTTTGCCATTAGTCCCGCTTTATCTGAATCAGAACAAAATAAGAGAGAAATGGTATTGCAATTTATCGTACATGACACAGGAATTGGTTTGAGCAGAGAAATACAGGAATATTTACGTAAAGAATTTGATGGGTTTGATATCCAATATGAAGAATTAGTTTCAGGATTAAGTTTTGTAAAACGACTTATTGATGAGCTACATGGAGAAATTGAAGTAACAAGTACAAAAGGTAAAAGTTCTACTATCACATGTAATATACCAGTAAAATTACCTCTGCTTGATGATGTTCTTTATGATGATAATTAAATAAAAAATAATATAATTATTTACATTAATAGGTTATAACTTTTTAAATCTACTTAACCTTCCAAGGTGGAACTAATATGGTTACTCAATCTAGTAAAGAGAAGTTCATAATAGATTGTCGTTACAGCAAGAGGTTAATTGATAAACTGCTATCAATAAATAGAAAATCTAAAATTAAGGTTGATTTTAATAAAATAAAAAAAGCTATTTATTTTGCTAAAGAATATCATGACAAGCAAAAGCGAGGAACAGGAGAACCATATTATTTCCACCCACTAGAAGTAGCTTATATTGTAGCTGATTACGTATTCAGGACAAATGTAATAATCACAGCTATACTGCATGATTGCATAGAAGATACGATACTTACTAAAGAAATAATTGCACAAGAGTTTGGCAATAAAGTTGCGGGTCAAGTGGAAGATTTAACTAGAATCAAACAAAATAGTAAAATAAGCTCAGCGGAAATAGTTAAAATATTATATCAACAAAATAAAAAAGATTTATTATTGGTTAAGCTATGTGATCGATTGCATAACATGCAAACAATCAAAGCCAAATCTCCTGAGAAAGTGTGGAAGACAACGTTTGAAACTTTACAAATATTTTTAGCCTTAGCCGCTTATTTAAAAATGCCTAAAATTGCTCAGCAATTAGAACAACATTGTTGGAACGTGATTTCCAGTTATAAAATGTTGCAAAATAAATTGTTGTTACAAGAATGCAATGATTTAAGGTATTGAGATTTAAGAAAATAAGTAAGCAAAGAACCTATTCATCCAAAATAGAAATTATAATTGTAAAAATAAAGTATTTTATATTTCATTGATATTGAGTTACATTTAATATGTATATGGTCTTAAGTTCTAGATCAGTATTAATTAAGTAATATATAATAGTATGCTGAACCCATTAAATAAATAGATATTTAAGTGAATATCTAGGGATTATTAAAGACGTTTGATGTTTATTTATATTTGGTATTTTTACTAATGAGTGATTTTGTATTTAAGTTAATAAGCGTTAACAAAAAGCATTAAAACCAATTGCTAATTACCTGACATTCAGTAACCAGAATTATTTTTAGGAGGGGATAATGAAAAGAGCAGAGATGGTGGCGAATTTGAAACAAGAGCAAGCCGCTAATAAGTTATATCAAGAGGCAAAAAAAATGTTGCATAAAGCATGGGAACTTGCAATAGCTAAAGCTGATGATAAATATAATAAGGAAGTAGAAGCTAAATTTTATGAGGTAAAGAATAAGCTAGCTGAAGCAGACGCACTTGTTCCAAGTAATAGTGAATATAAAAAGTGGAGTGTAGTTGAAAGGTTTTTAGCAAGTTCAGTAGCAGAGGATGATCCATATTGTGATGTAAAACGTTTTGAAATTAAAAAATGGTTTGAATATTATACAGGTTTTCTTAATAAACGCATAACGTATCCAAGTGATTATACAGTTGAAGTTATATATAAAATACTATCTTATAATGAGTGTTGGAGTGGTTCTGAACTTAATAGAGCTGCTGTTGCAAAAAAATTAATAATATCTAAAAGATGGGATGGTGAACCATTAGAAGATAGTTTAAAACGTTATCATATTGCTTGTCAATTCTGTTTAGAGAGTGATATTAATGGAATACTTGATAGCAGAAAGGAGATAGGGACTATAGAAAGGTTTATACATCTTGCTATTAGTTCTAATAAATTGTCGGCTTTTTGGTGTTACTATACAAATATTGTTAACGTTGAAACCCCCAATCCAGATCTTGTAAATAAGTTTAAACAACTAGCAGGTGATATCAATGATAAGCAAGTTTTATATAAATATGGAATTGATTCTGCGGTAGCAGTAGGCAGTAAGGAGGCAGTAGAATTTTTTTGGAAAAAACTACCTAATAAAGACCCTAAGATTTTATTTGAGGCGGCAATAAAGACTCCAAATAATTATGGACCTGATGATTCTTATATTGTAGCTTTTTGCATTGACCAATTAGATTCGTATGAACAACCGGAGCTTTTTAGGAAACTTATGAGGGAGGATTTCATTAAGAGTGCTCATGGACGTTCTCATGTCATGATTAGATTAAGAGAGGGTTTTTACGAACATCTGGAAAAAGTAATTAAATATTTGAAGCCAAGTGATTTTCCTAGGGAAGAATATGAGATGTTAACTTGGCGTACATGTAAGAATATAGTTTCTGGTCCTAAAGCTCTATTTGATCAAGCAGTACAGTTTTTAAGCTGGTTGTGGGATTTGCCAGGGTTTGAAAGTCATAGGCAACATTTCCAAGATTCTGTGGAAACAACATCTAGTGCATTAGGTGATCTTATAAATATTGGAGTATTAGAACCGGTCCATAAGATACTTGACTCAATGGATACTCTTCATACCAAATTATTTACTTTAACATGTTCTGAAGGGGGTAATGTTTGTTACAGCCTATATATTCAAAATGAGAAAGAATTATTACAAAAGCTTTTAGGTTCTATTAAGACCACTATCAAAAAATCTACTAATAAGTTTTTAGAAAAATCAGATCAAGAAGTATTAGAGAAGTTAGAGAGTGTATTAACTAAACAAGCTGCCAAATCTGATAATCAAGAACAAAAAAACATCAACATTTCAGGTGATGATGTCTCAGTTTCTTTACAGGCATTTAATTTTTATAAACAATATGATAGGCAATCACTAGAGAAACTATTATATAATGCATTTGGTGATACTAAAGGAGAAAAACTTTTACAAAAAATAGATCAAGCTATGTTAGGTAAATTAAACAATATGATTTCTAACACTCAAAAATCATACAAAGAATCTCTATTTTATAACTCTAGTGATAGTGACCATCATGATAATCCACAAGATGATAGTAGTGATTTATCAGATTCTTCAGTATTAGTAATGGGAGAAGGAGATAATTCTGAATTTACTAGCAGTTGATAATAACTGACTGATTTAGATAAAAAACATTATAGCTTTTTAATAAAAGTTTTAGTTATTTTTAATAAGCTTACGTATCTATTTTTGTTTTTTCAGTAGTAGTATGGTGGTTTTGTTTTATAACTTTAAGTTGGTATTATTTTTTTATTAAAAAATTAAGTTGCACCCCTATAAAATTTATGTGACAATTAGATTATGTATATAATTAAGTATAATTTTCTTGTACAGTGGTACTAAAGCTATGTTAAATATCTTGAGGTAGTTATGAAGACATCAGAGAAAAGTAGTTGGAATAGGAAATGGCATCTAAAGAAGGGAAATATTGTTAATGATGGTAGGGAGTTGTCATTAAGCCCTACTAAGAAAAATAGTCTTAACACTAACCCAGGAGTTATTAAATTTTTAGAACAAAAAAATCCACAGAATCTTATAAGACATCGTCGTTCTGACGCTAACAATCAATTACAAGATACATTTACTCAAATTAATGTACCAGGAGATGGTAGTTGTTTATTTTGGGCTACCACTTTAGATTATTTAATTCCTGTGAAAGATAACGATGCTGAATTTTTAAGAAGATTTAAGAAGCTGTTTGGAGAAGGAGAGGTAAACAATGTAGAACATGTAAGGAATTTAATTAAAGAATATAACCCATTTTCAAATAGTGATGCTATTCGTAGTAATGAAATTTTTAATAGATTAGTTACAGAAAGATTACGAAATAAAGTAGTTGATTATATTGCAGTCAATAAAGATAGATTTAAAAACTTTGTTACAGGTAATTTTGATGAATATTTAAGGAGTATGAGAAATCGAAACTCTTGGGGTGGTGAACCTGAAATAAGAGCAATGAGTAACATACTTGATGCAACTATTAATGTAGATTCTGGTGGAGTAAGCCATTCTCCTTACGGAGATGGTAGTATACCAATACAATTATATCATGTAAATACAGGTGGAATTCAAGCTGGTGGTAATCATTACAATTTTGGTTTAGAAAGAAATATTGTTAGTAATTATCAGGATGCTGCTCGACATACTGGCTCTCAGCTGAGCCAAACGCTATATCAAGCTGAATTAGTTGAACACCTATTTCAAGCAAATCAAAATAACAATTTTCAGGAAAGGTTTCAGTCATTTATAGACCAGATACCAAGGCCGAGCGGTGTAGGCACGGCACCAGCTAAAAAGGGGTTTTATACTCATGCCTTTGCTGGTATGTTTACCACTTTAAAAAATACGGAACTTTTTGATAAGTTAGGATTGGCAGAGCTTCATTTCAAATTTTATGATCCATTAATTTTAAAAGTTGTAGCTATTAAAGAAAATCCTACTACTAAGAGATTAGAAGAATATATTTTTGTTATTTTTGAGAAGAGATATGATAACAATTATAAAGAGATACTATTTAGTACAAATGATAATGAGTGGTTAAAAGAAAGTAAAATATTATTTAGCACACGTGATGGTCAGTTTCATGGTGGTTCAAGAGCTCATACCAGAGCTAATGAAATGGATTTTAAATTTGGAGCATCAGTAATAATAAGCAGATTAAATGGTAAAGATAAGTTAGGTATTCAAATAGTAGATAAGCTCACAAATAAAGAAATTCCTGCAAGTTTTAAACGTCCGTTTAGAAGAATAGAACAACATCGCAAGCATGTTATAGGTGATTATAAGTCAAATCTTTTAGAAGATGTTGTAAAGAATATGCATGTAAATGATGTACAAGAAGTAGAAAAGAATTCTAAGAAATTGCTTGAATATGTCTATGATATTAATAGAAAATACAATACAAATTTACTTTATGTTTCAGGAGCGAGAGAAGCAGCAGATCATGGTTTTACGGTTGGCGCTTTAATGAATTTTAAATATCGCTATAATGTAAAAATATATTCAGAATTGTTATTAGGAAAGAAAGGTTATATTGATATTGTTTTACTAGTACGTGGAAATAAACGCGTTAAGGATGCTATTCCTATCCTTATTGAAATGAGAACTGGACAGGCACAAAGGGGAAGAGCAAATCCCAAACATGCATTAATGGATGCTGAAAGTTATTCTAAGGGTTTGCAACAAAATAGTATGCCTTTTGTTACATATGCTGAACAAGTAGTGCGTATTGGTTTTAATATGGATTATGCACATCCAATTGAAGCAAGTGTTGCTTCGTTACAACCACCAACTCCTATTATTAGAACCATCTTTGAGAGCATTAATAGTGGTAATGTAGGACAAGAAAGACTTAATGATATAAAAACAATTATTATAGATCAGTTAAAGAAAACTTATAACTTATTACCAGGTACAACAGGTTCAGGTGAAGGGCAACATTTAAGTAGGTCGTTCATTGGACATTCAATCTTAAATTCAGTAGAACTCATAGGGAAAAAGATAGAAAAACGCGTATTTACCCATCATCAATTAAAGAGAAGTGCAAGCAGGAAACCTGTTGACCCTATTATTACTACAGTTGTATTTGTTGAAAGGACAACAGAAGGAAGAAATGCGGGAAATAATAGGGTGTTAATTGTGCATTTTCATGAATCAGGACGGAGTGATATTGATGATGCTATACTAAAAATTCCTCTAGATAGAATACAGGGCTTAATACAAGCTAATTGCAAAGAAATAATAGAAGTATATGTTGATGCCAGATCTGATGGTAAGAGTTCCTTAAAGTTTTTAGGAGAAGGTAATGAGGTAAGAATTAGAGATGTGACTTCTTCTGTAAATGATTATTTTGGAGCAAATAATGCTAGACATTGGAAAATGCATAATATGCCAGATTCTAATCAGGTTGAAAATCTAAGAAACGCATTTGATGCAGCAGTTAAATATCAAATTAGGAAAGATACAGATAATAAAGCGGATTTGGGAGATTATAAAAAACTATTTGCTGATATGGGAAAAATTTTATTTCCTCTTAAATCTTTAATTAAAAGTGAAGCTGAATTTCAGGCAGTTGTATCTGAATTGCTTAACAGTTATAGTGATCTGAACTTTGGTCAAGGAGACTTTAGAATTAACATAAGGCGAGAGTTCCAAGTAGGAGGAGGTGGAAGAATTGATCTATTAATCAGTATAATAGGTAGAGACTCTTCTGCTTATGATATTTTAATTGGACTGGAATTAAAATATGGTATTACTGTAAATGAGGTGAGAAAGCTAATTGAAGAAGCTGTCAGTGAACAAATAGTATGGTATGGAAAAAGTCCTAATATAAAAGCAATGACAGAAGAAAATAAAGTAGCAACATTAGCTGTTGGCTTTACTCAAGATGCTAAAGATTCTAATTCTTTAATAATAACAAATGAAAAGTTTGTTGTGTACGATGTTTCTCATAGTTCTCTAACTGTTATTAGTCATAGAAATGTAGCAGATGTTGGAAGAAGAATAAGTCAGTCTTCTATTGCGAGCATGTCACAAGATAACACGCAGGGACTATATCTTGAAAAAGCAACAAGAGAAGGGACATATGATTACTGGTTACAACAACATGACGTAGCTGATATTGCAAGGATAGAATATGGTTATGGAACAGATACGGCTAATACTATATTTGAAGTAGTTGGAGCACCAGAACATTTGAATAACCAAATAGAACAATTTAAAACCAGAGTAGAACAAGGAGAGAAGAGACCTTTAACATTGGTTGTTAATTTAAATAATAATCATTGGGTAACTCTAGTTATTGCTCGTCAAAATGGACAATATAATGGATATTACATAGATTCATTAGGTATTCCGGTTCAAGATAATATTAAGCAAGTATTACAACAATCTCAAGTAAACTATAAGGATATTGGAATTGGACCGCAACAAACAGATGGTCATAATTGTGGTCTTTGGGCACTAGAGAATGCTAGAGATATTAATGTTATATTACAAGAAGATATGGATGTAGCGTTGGAATTTGCTAGAAAGCAATTAGATAAAAGTGGTGAACGTGGTGAAGAGTATTTTAAGAATAAGAGACAAGATATTTCAACAAGATTAGATGCAGATCAGGAAAGAAGAAATAACGTACAAAATATAATAGGTGCAGGATCTTCAGTAGATTCACAGGTGTCTTCAGCGGGATGTCTAAGTGGAGGTAGAAGTAGGAGAAGTGTTAATGGTTGTCTGTATTCATGGGAAGATGTAGATAATTTTAATGCTAATAAAAAAGATCCAAGAAATGTAGATGAAATAACAATTGATGCTCAAAAGTTTCTAGAATATACAAAAAATGTTAACGATAAAAGTAAGAATGCTCAGTTGCTGAGTTTAGCTCGTGAGAGAATTGCTGCAAGTAGTGATAACATTGTTGGGGAATATAAGCCCTTATTAAGTGATGTTGTCTCAGATGGCGGGTATGAGAATTATAAACGAAATGAACGTATTCAATATTTAGCAGATGATTTTTTAAGTAATAATGTTCCAGGGGTAAATTCACGATTAAAGCAAAAGTTATTCAATGCTGCTGGTAGGATTCAATTAATAAGAGGAATACATGGTACTATTGTTTCTTGTAAAGATGGGACCACAAGAGATTGTGCGTTAAGTGTAAGCGGGCTTGGTTATGCTTTTTTAGCACAACCGATTGAAAATGTAATGGTCAAGGTTACACCAAAAATTGTAGGTAGTGCTGGAAAGTTTGCTGGTAAATTTGTGCCACGTATTTTAGGACATAATACAAAATTTGCTGTACATTTCTTAGGAGCAAAATATGGTACAAGAATAGCTAAAGGTGTTGCAGGCGCTGCAGCAGGAATTTTTGACATTGTTGAGATAGGAATTTCTGGTGCTGCACTTGCAAACTGTACAAAGAGAGCAAACACAAATGACCCATGTAGTGATAAAGAAATAAGGGATAATATAGCTTCTATATCTTTTTCCAGTGTTTCATTTGTCGCAGGAATAATACTTACAGCTGCAGGTGCTCCATTAGCAGCTACAGGAGTTGGTTTGGGATTAATGATAGGTTATGGAATATATAGTGGTGTAAGCAATATTATAGAATATGAAGAGAAATATGATACAACACATGACGAAAATTGGAGACTTTTTTGGCATACCTTTCTTCTGCAAAAGCCACCACGTGATTTACTGCATCTAGCAGCTAGGCAAGATGCAGTAAACAACATAGTGTTAGAGGCATGGAAGAATTTAGAAGCTAGTCCTAATAATATAGTTGCTTATGGTATAGGGTTGGGAGCTATTAAGTTTAGTAGTATTACGCAGTGTAGAACAGAACAGAGGTTAGCATATCAACCTTTCCCGGATGAAGAACTGGGAGTAAAAGCATATAGAGGCTTTTATAATGAAACAATATGTGAAATAAGAGAAGTACCAGTTAATCATCCAGCAACTTCAAAAATTCATATGTATCAACAAAATGCTGATACAGGCAATCTGTCGCGTGTTTTACCTAAGCCTATTGAGAATGCTACCATGGTTTGTTTGCCAGAAATCACTGGTGCAGATTATGAAAAAGGTATCAAAAAATCAGTTTCAACAGCTGTACACTATTGCAATAATGCAGTGGTTATGGTTCATGATCATAGAAAGCAGCAACAAAGTAATGATGGTGATCAGTGGGGTATATTTGATTTAAGACTCATAAACAACGGTCTAATAGGTGGCAGTAATATCCTTAATAACATTTTTGTACTTTTTGAAGGTGCTCCAATAATCATAGGGGGAGACAATGTAAACAATGAATTTATTTTCAACAATGATACTTTTTTGGGGGCTATTATTCTTGGGGACAATGCTACTAATACACTTGACATGAGAGCATTAACAAGTGATGTTGTAGAATTTAATCTCAATTTTCATTTTAATTGTATATATAATGCTAGTTATCATATAAATAATGATAGTTATTATTATATAAATGTTTTTGGTGAGAAAACCATAAAAGGAAGACCGGTAGCACATAAAGATTGTAACAAGTTAATTGATCGTGGTAAATTGCGTTATATTGGAAGAAAAAATAAAGTTGATGAGATTACTTGTAGTACAACAGGGGGAAGTGGTTATAAAACCTATAATGTGATAACAGGAGTAGGTATTATCTCTATAGACGTTTTTATTGATAGTGGTGGTGGTTATAGTAATGATAGAAAAGATGTAATTAAAAATTGTAATTATAATAAGATTGTGGTGAGACCTTATACTGAAGTTATGGGTGGTAATGGTACTTATACTTTCTATGTAGAAGTGCAAGGATATGAAGAGAAGAATTCAAATTCAGAAATCAATGTACAAGGAAAGGGTACTATTGTTTTTCCTAAAATTTCTTTATTGGAAGAGTGTAACCAAATAACTTATTATTCAGTGAATAACACATTGTCTTTTGAGATAGTATCAGGTCAAAATGGTACATTCACTCTTGATGTGCAAAACTATTTGGGTATAGATAATAAGCCTAGCTTTATATTAATAGATAAGTATGGTAGTAATATTATTCCTAAGTTAAATTTAAATGATAATTCCACTACTACTGTTAATATTAAAAGATTTGAACTATATACATCATACTCCTTAGATTCTTTAAGTGATGTAAGAGATTATTATGAAGACATTTCATATAATGAAAAAGATTATGAAGTGTTTGGTGTGATTAGGGATAAATCAGAAAAAAATAATAATACTTTGTCTCATGTATTTTTTGGATCTTTAGGTTCAGATATTATTAGTATTGATAAAGATACTGTATTTGCTGAAGGGGGAGAAGGAAGTGATGTATATATAGTTAGTGATGATATTAGTGGTAGTATACTTATTAGTAATAAGTCAGAGGATAAACAACTTGATGTTTTAACTATATCATCAAAAGATAATGTTTCATTAAATCGAGAAAGTTATAATTTAAAATTATCGATTACTAAAAGAAGTAGTAGTATTACTGAAGTAGATAACATTGTAATAGAAAATTACTTTTTAGGTACTGAATATCAGCATTTAATATTAATGGATCAAAATGGAGATTGTTTTATACCTTTTGAGTTAGATGAAGATCTAACATTGTTGCCTTTTTATCATGCTAGCGGCAGAAAAAATGTTTTTATATCACCAGTAGATATTAAACAAGTAGTAACTGATAGTGATTTAGATAATATGCAATTCTATAGAGATAGTAATGACCTTTTATTGTTGGATAAGAAAAATGAAGGTAAGAATAGTTATCCTTTAGTTGTAGTTCTTAAGGATTTTTATCTTGATCCATTAAAATGGCAAGATCACCAAATTTATACAGGTAGTTATGGTGATTATACTCATCATGTCGATTTATTACAAAAATCTCGTAGAGCATTAATTTTTGATAAACAGTATAACTATAAAAATATCATCAAAGAATATGTTGTAGACTTTAATGTACCTAGTCGTATTAGTCATAATCATAGAATAGTCAATGATACTTTGCATCCAGTAACACAAGGTCAAGAAAGAATTGGTATTATTATATTTAAAGACATTTCTCCAGAGCGATTAAAAATTGATATTATGGATGATGATATAGTAATAAGTGACAAACATTCTGAATATACTGTTCAAATATTCAATTGGTGTAAATCTAAGCTTTATGCAATCTCTGCATTTGAATTTGATTTAGGATTAAATCCAATAAGAATCAATGGATTAAATAAAAAAAATTGTTCTATATCATATTTGGAAGAACAGATTTCTACTGCTACAAAATTATATGATGTAAATAAACAGTTAGAAGTCAATGAGTATTATAATTCACATGAATATGTTCTAAAATGTATAATGTCAATTAGCGCTTTAAATGCTACTGACGCTTATATGGCATGGGGTTTTGCATCATTACATGATCAGATTCACTTTATTCAAAATTGTAATCTTGATCTTTTTGAATTAACTAGAATACGAGATCAGATTAGGGTTGAAAATAATCAATTTGCAGCTAATGTACAATATCAGCGTGGTTTTAATATTGATTTATATAAAAATAAGTTATTGTATAACTTACAGTTGCAAGGTTATGCTCCTGATAAAATAAAACAATATAGTAACATAATAAATGAACATCTCACCTATGATAATATTATAGATCAAATAGTGTCTTATACACAACAGCTACCTACCTCAAACACTGATGCTGAGCATCATCGTGTAGTTCGTGCAGTTAATCAAGTTGAAGAAACAACAAATGATTATGTAGTTAGTAGCACAGCTTCTAGTATCTCATCACCAATTAATTATATCTTTAATTTATCAGCAAATTGGTTTAATACTTATATAGTATCTTTGAAAAATCCCTTCAGTTGGATAACAGAACTATATAGCAAAGTATCTAGTCAAGAACAAACTATACTAGTAAAAAGTAAAATTACCAGTCTAGACGATGATGGGGTTAGTATAGATGTTGAATATGATGAGTATGAAAATTATGATAAGAGTGAAAATACTTTAGGTTGCGATGAGTCAATTGCAAGAAAAGTACAGTATGATGCATCCAATCAGGTATCAAGTAATATCAACAAATCTAAACAACCGTTTGTTAACGTTAAGGATGTTGTCCTAAACATAAAAAATAGTGCATCATATTACCTTAACGCTACTGCTTCTACAATAGGTAATATTATCTATAACTTTGGTACAAAAGATAGCAAGCAATGCGGTAACTCTAAATATTACTATAGAACTTTTACAGATTGTCAATATAATGTCCCTCAACTTTATCAACAAGTAAATGATCTATCAGTATCAATTCTATTTATGACTCATTTATGGAAGAAATATTTTAGAAAAGAAGAAGTTGCTAAAGAGGACTATCCACAGCTTATAGAAATTGATACTGCAATAATAGAATTATGGCAAGATTATATTAATAATTCGCAAGAATTAATCAAAGGATTAAAGAAATATAAAATATCTGATTTAGAGCACTATGCTGAAGTATTGGAAATACGTGCTGATGATATCAGTGAGATAAAACAATCTATGGAAGTGAATGGTCAAAAGGTTTCATTGACAAAAATATCAGAATTAAAAGAAAATTTATTAACATTTTCTTCGCACCTTGCTGAGGATATTGAATACAATAAAGATTTTTCTCAGATAAAAGGTAAAGCTCATTTTGTACAATTGATTAAAAAAAATGTTAGTATTCTTATTACAAAGCAAAATTATATGGAAAGCAATCATGCTAAAGCGGGTGTAGAACATACAACTAATGGGACAGCAAAGTATAGACAATTTGAAGTAAAACCTCTACCAGAATTATTTGTTATGCAACAATTAAATGAAGATGAGGATAATGTAAAAACAAGAGGACAAAATTTTATTCCAGTTTTTGAGACTACTAAAGTAAGAGCAGATCACTTAATAGAAGCAATGTCAGCAATGAATAATAGCAGCAGTAGTAACAATATTGGGCCTGGACCGTTTACTGCAGAATCTGTTAACATAGTTTTAGCGTGCTTAAGTCAAATTCCAGCTGATTCAAGAATTTGAAGGGGGGATTAAAAATAACATTAATAAGTAGTTATACGAAAGAGGTCTAATACAATTACAATACTATATGTTGTTAAGTATTTAACTATTATTCTTGGTCATTTAAGGTATGGTGTAGTATGACAGAGGAAGTAAGAACCGCCATAGGTTGTAGTCAATTATTATTACAATTAGCAGGGATCAAGACTACTGAAGATA
Source organism: Rickettsia koreansis (assembly GCF_046532895.1). Taxonomy (NCBI): domain Bacteria; kingdom Pseudomonadati; phylum Pseudomonadota; class Alphaproteobacteria; order Rickettsiales; family Rickettsiaceae; genus Rickettsia; species Rickettsia koreansis. The sequence goes on from NZ_WHLZ01000001.1 coordinate 168,166, forward strand.
CAGCACCATTATCTAATATGTCTAATAATAGGCTGTATAATCATGCTTCTTCTTCAAGTATTGATTCTAGTTTAAAAGAACTTAGTAAAACTTATGGTGTAAAGTTAAAGCAGAAAAAGCTAACATATAAAAAACTAACTGTTAAGAGTCTGCCGTTAGCATTTTTGGCAACTGATGGAGAGTACCGAGTACTGGCTAAAATGGATCAGGATAATGGTTTAGTGCAACATCCATTTAAATCTAATGCTGAGCTTTGGTCTAAAGATCAGTTGCGTCATAGTTGGAGTGGCAAAGTAATTATTTTATCTGCTCCCTTGTTAAAATTTGATTTAGCCTGGTTTATACCGGCTTTTTGGCAACATCGCAGGATGCTTGCTGAAATATTACTGTTCTCACTTATTTTGCAGCTACTAGCTCTAGTATTGCCTTTATTCTTTCAAGTAGTGATGGATAAGGTATTAGTTTATAAAACCTATACTACACTAGATGTATTAGTCTTTGGTTTGCTTGTTACCAGTATTTTTGAAGTAATATTAAGAGGATTACGGGAGTATCAATATATTCATACAGCTAATCGGATAGATATTTTACTAGGAGTTAAACTAGTTAAACATTTGCTAGGATTACCTTTGCTATATTTTAAGAATCGGCAAGTTGGATCATTAGTAGCTAGAGTACGAGAATTAGATAGTATCAGGGAGTTTTTAAGCAGTTCTTTATTTACTTTAGCTGTAGATATTAGCTTTATGGGAATATTTCTAGCAGTAATGTGGATAATATCACCTTTACTGACTTTGGTAGTACTGGCATCTTTGCCCTTTTACGCAATTATTGCCTGGTGTGTTACTAAACCATTGCAAGCTAGATTAGAAACTATGTTTCGATATATGGCAGCCAATACTGCTTTTTTAACTGAAAGCATTGCAGGAGCTGAAACAGTAAAGAGCTTAGCGGTTGAACCACGTTTAGCGCAGCGCTGGGAAACGCAAACCAGGGATCTAGTAAATGCTAGTTATCATAACCAAATATTATCATCTTTATCTGATCATAGTGTACAAGGTCTTGGTAAATTAACTGGCATAGTAATTTTATGGTATGGCGCTGAATCTGTGATTAATCTTGACATTACTCTTGGTCAATTAATTGCCTTTAATATGTTATCACAACATTTTTTAGGACCTATAGCTAAACTAGTTGAGCTATGGAGAAAATTTATTCAGGCTCAAGTAGCAGTGGATATACTAGGTGATATACTAAATTTACCAACAGAACAGGAAACAGCAGGTAAACAGCAGGAATTAACAGGCGAGATTATTTTAAAGAAAGTAGCTTTTCGTTATCAACCAACAACGCCACTGGTACTGCAAGATATTTCCCTGCATATTCGTGCTGGAAAACAAATTGGTATAGTAGGTGAGTCAGGTTCTGGTAAAAGTACTCTGGCTCATTTATTGTTACGGCTTTATCTACCAGAACAAGGACAAATATTATTTGATGGAGAATCATTAAATACACTGGACATAGTTAATTTACGTCAGCAAGTAGCAGTAGTATTACAAGAGAATTTGTTATTTAACCGCAGCGTACGTGATAATATTGCTTTATCTTTTCCAGAAGCTTCTTTGGAATCAGTAGTAGAAGTTGCCAAACTAGCTGGCGCTCATGAGTTTATTCTCCGTCTACCTATGGGTTATGACACATTACTTGCAGAAGGTGGTAGTTCTTTATCGGGAGGACAAAGACAACGTATTGCTATCGCCCGGGCTTTATTAACTAAACCAAGAATATTAATTCTCGATGAGGCAACAAGTAGCCTGGATTATCAATCACAAGCTATCATTCAAGCTAACATGGCTGAAATAGCTAACAACCGGACAGTAATTACTATAGCCCATCGTTTATCTACTGTAAAACATTGTGATTGCATTATTGTGTTGCAACAGGGAAAAATTATTGAGCAAGGAACCCATCAACTATTATTAGAGTTAGGTGGTAAATATGCTCATTTATGGCAGTTGCAACAGGATTTGCAGCGAGAGGCTAGCTGATGACAGATGTTTTTCAATTAATACGACAATTATTTGTTAAACTATCTGCTACCATATCCAAGTGGATACATAAATGGCTAGAATGGTTACGTATTGCTTGTCATTTTAACCATCATAGTCGCGATAGTTGTAATAGTTATCAGCAATATGAATTTTTGCCTTCTTATCTTGAATTAATGGAGCGACCTCCTTCACCTACTGCTAGGGTAACAGCTATTGCTATTAGTATCATAGTATTATTGTCATTTATTTGGGCTTATTTTGGTCAATTAGATATTCATGCTACTGCTAGCGGCCGGCTTATTCTACCTAGTCGTTCGCAAATTATACAATCTTATGAATTAAGTGAAATAGTAGAAATTCCAGTAGAAAATGGTCAGCATGTTCAAGCTGGAGATAAGTTATTAGTGTTAAATATAGTAGGATCAGACCAAGATATTCAACGCTACCTAGAACAAAAATCTTTTCAACAGTTAGAGCTAGCACGTTATCGATCATTGCTTAGTGATGATCCTCTGAAATCTCTAGAAATACCAAATGATATTGATGAATCTACAGCGACAAGGACTAGAGCATTGCTTGCTAGCACCTGGCAAGAACATCAAGCAATACTTGCTAAGTTTGATACAGAACTAACAACTAATCAACATGAGCAAATAGCTAACCAAACAAGTTTAGATGGTTTACAACAGTTACAACATAATATCCAAAAACGTTTGATACCATGCCGTAAATTAGCAAGTTCTAACTTTGTATCAAAGACAGAATTATTAACTAGAGAAAAAGAAGAATTAGAGACTAAATTATCGATAGATGTCAAACAAAAAGAATTAAAAATATTACAAGCTCGTGCTGATACCATACTAGAAAGCAGAGCTAGTTATATAGCGCAAAAACATCGAGAATGGCATGATAATTTAAATAAAGCTGAATCTGCACTATTAATAGCGCAGCAGGAGCTAAGCAAAGCCCAAGATCGAGCTCGGCTGCAAGTATTACACGCCCCATTAGATGGTATAGTACAACAATTATCTGTGCATACTATTGGTGGTATTGTTCAAGCAGCACAAGTTTTGATGATTATTACCCCACATGATACTCCTCAGCAAGCAGAAATTGATATTACCAATAAAGATATCGGCTTTATTAAACCTGGACAATCAGTAACAGTCAAGGTGGAAGCATTTCCATATAGTCGTTATGGTACTATTGAAGGTAAAATATTAAGTGTATCACTTGATTCAGTAAAACGCAATGAACAATCTAATCCTGAATTAGTATTCCCAGCCCAGATTGAACTAGCACAAAATTATATTTTGATAGGTGATGAATCAGTGGTCTTAACACCAGGGATGACTATTACTGCTGAAATTAAAATTGGTAGGCGCCGGATTATTGATTATTTACTTAGCCCTATTCGGGAATATAAAGCAGAAGCATGGCGGGAACCATGATTAAAGGAGCATTGGTCACAGGGGAATATGGTCTGCCGGCGGTTATTAGAGCTGCAAAGCATTTTCAGGTGGTAGTTACTGAAGAATCATTAGGTCATAAACTGGGAATAGACTGCCGGCAATTAACAGCTTTAGATGTCTGTAGGGCGGCTAGGCAAGCAGGCTTGAGGGCTAAATGCTATCAGGAGGGAGTAAATAGTGCAATTGAAGACTTACCACTACCAATATTATGCTGCCTTAATGGTCGATGGAGTGTTATTGAAAAGATAGAATCAGGATACCTACTACGCTATGATTTTTTTAGCAATCAACTCTGCCGGGAACCATTACCTACCTTTACTACTACCATCAAAACTACAACCCCCAAGCTTACTGATCCTATCAATGATGATAATATAGATAGTGATATACATACTAATATTCCTATAATATTGCTAGCAGAGCAAGAAATACAAGTTGCTGATGTAAAATTTGGTTTACACTGGTTTCTACCTTCAATATTACGTCATATAGGCCAATTACGTGATGTACTAGCTTTATCATTACTATTACAACTAATTGCTCTGGTAAGTCCAATATTATTTCAAAATATTATTGATCAAGTATTAGTTAGTAGAGGACTATCCAGTTTGCACATACTAGCACTAGCAATGTTATCACTAGCAATAATTGATCCTTTGTATAGTTACTTGCGAAGTAAAATCTTTACCAACTTAGCCAGTAAAGTTAATGCTGAACTATCAGCTAGATTATATCGTCATTTGCTAACCTTACCATTAGATTACTTTACTCAGCGACAAACTGGTCAAATCATAGCTCGCGTACGAGAAATGAACCAAATACGACAATTCCTTACTGGTTCAGCTTTAATGTTAGTATTGGATAGTATTTTTATCCTAATGTTTATAGTAGTGATGTTTAACTATTCTCACATATTAGCTTGGTTAGTACTTGGATCATTGGTACTATATGCGTTGTTTTGGTTAATGGTTGGTCCAGTATTACGTTATCGAGTAAACAAGGAATATGATGCTAGTGCATTAGCTACCGCCTATTTAACTAAAACTATTACTGGTATAGAAGTTTTAAAAACCACAGCTACTGAAGCAAGTTTTTTAAAACGTTGGCAACAAGTTTTAGCTCTTCAACTGCGGGCAACATTTTCAGCTAAAAAAGTAGCTATTGCTGCCGGTCAAGCCATTAGCCTGATCCAAAAACTTACCTCTGCCTTATTATTATGGTGGGGAGTAAAAATAGTACTGATAGGTGAGCTTACTGTTGGAGAATTAGTAGCCTTTAATATGCTAGCTAGTCATGTAACTCAACCAATTTTACGTTTAGTGCAAGTATGGCAGGATTTTCAGCATACTTTAATAGCTTTGCGCCGTATAGGTGATATTTTAGATACTGAGTCAGAAGCAGGTAGTAAAGGTGTGGCTTCTGTACCTAAACTACAAGGTAAGATAGAGTTTCAGCAGGTGAATTTTCGCTATCAAGTAGATACACCAGAAGTTTTAAGAGATTTATCCTTTACTATCCAAGCTGGAGAATTTATCGGCATTACTGGTCCATCTGGCTCTGGTAAAAGTACCCTGACTAGATTATTGCAGCGCCTATATATTCCAAGACATGGTCAAATTTTGGTAGATGGTATGGACATAGCTATTGCTGATCCAGCCTCATTACGTTGTAACATGAGTGTAGTACTGCAAGATAATATGTTATTTGCTGGTTCAATATCAGATAATATTAAATTATGTTGTCCCGAAGTAAGTGAAGATGAGGTAATACAGGCAGCAAAACTAGCTGGGGCAGATAATTTTATTAATAATATGCCACAAAAGTATCAAACCATATTAGGAGAAAAAGGTAGCGGCTTATCTGGTGGTCAACGGCAAAGAATAGCATTAGCTAGAGCTTTATTGGTAAATCCCAAAATTTTGATTTTAGATGAAGCAACTTCAGCACTTGATTATGAATCTGAAGCGGCTATTATGGCTAATATGGAGAGTATTTGCCATAACCGTACTGTCATTAGCATTGCCCACCGACTTAATACTATCAGGCATGCCAACCGTATTTTAGTATTAGACCAAGGTCAGATCATCCAACAAGGTGCTCACACAGAACTTTTACAGCAGCATGGTTTATATGCTAAATTATGGGATATGCAAAATTCATAAAAAATATCGTATATTTTTTCTTTAAATGATTATGGATTGAGTATGATTATATAAAATAGATTTTTTAAAGAAAAAAGTAGTTTATTATCAATCGTAACCATTGCCAATAAGCACTAAAACACACTTAGAAATTAAGACAGAGAATTATCAAAAGCATTTTTACCGATTTTGGTCCATTGATCCAAAATATCAGGATGTTTTACTAACTCATTTTTTAAAGAGATAAAAGCTCCAAGTAAGCTATTATTTGGCAAATAGTCAAGTTTTGCTTTTACAACTAAGCCGCCCATTTCAATTAAATGACGAGTACGAGTTTTCCTTTCCTGAATTTTAAGTCTTGCTTCTTCAGTAATAATTTTAGCTTTTTTTTGTTCTAATTTTAATCTTCGTTTTATGACGTTATCCATATAAATAATTTTAACTTTTTATTGTTAAAATCATCATGAATGACCAATAAATTTTGGAAGTCAAATACATTTATTATCGAAAAAGTCAATTTATGATAATAAAGGACTTTGTTGTCACCATTTATGAGAATAAGTGTAAATTTATTAAAATAATTTCCATACCTAGACCGAATCAGCATAACTAGCAGCAACCAAAACAAATAAAGATAATTACCATTGATCAATGGTAATTAAGAAATGTAAGTAACAAAGGTTTAACTAAGCTCTTTAGAGCGAGGTTAGCGGGTAGGTAGGCACTTAGCGTGCTTTCCTCTCAAAGAACCGGACAAGCTAGTTACCCAGCATACGGCTCAAGCAATTTACTAACAGCTGAAATTAGTTGACCTCGCTTGCTATGTACTTGCCTATGACAGTTTGTATGCAATAAGCACAAATTGTTAATATGGTCAGTGCCGCCACACCTTGTAGGTCTCTTATGATGGACTTGCACATTTTCCCCATTATCTATTGAATCTAAACAAACAGGGCATTTACCTTCTTGTCTACGCCAAAGAATCTGTCTGATTTTAAAGAAGTACTTTGGTTTACTAGCTTGACGTTTTTGCCAGTATTCCTTAAGTTCTGGATTATCAGGAGATGCTTTGCCTTTAACTAGAATATGCCTTTTGATTGCTGTCCATTGTAATTTCCATAGATATAGATCTTTACTTTTATCCATAAAAACCCAATTATCATTTCGAGCTTTGATTCTGCCCCAATACTTCTCTTTAAGCCACCACCAGTATTTATTAGGATGTCTTCTATAAGCAAATCTTGCTTGTCGCATCCACATCCAACGATCTAATTGGATAAAAGTTCTTTTAGAGATAACTTTGTTAAAATAACTGCACCATCCCATTATTCTAGGATTAAGGTTTTCAATTATCCTATCAATTTCCCATGAGAAACTTCTTTTCCATTCTATCATCATTCGCTTTTTGAATGATTTTATAGTATCTTTGGATGGTTTAACTAATAATGTTACACCTCTTCTTGTACTTTTGGTATTATATTGACGAATATTAAATCCCAGAAAGTCAAACCCTTCCTTAATATGGAGTATCTGGGTCTTTTCCTCTGATAATGTTAATCCTCTAATATTTAACCAATCGTTAATTATCTGCTTTGCTTTAGTACAAGAGCTTTCAGATTTTGCACAAACTATAAAATCATCAGCATATTTTACTAAAGCATATTCAGATTTTGGATGGAGATGATCATATTTATCATAAGTTATGTTAAGTATGTCTTCCATTCCATGAAGAGCTGTGTTTAAAAGTAAGGGACTGATTACTCCCCCTTGAGGAGTTCCAACTGTTGTTTTGGTGAGTTGATATTCTTCCATCACGCCAGATTTAAGCCATGCTTTAATCCAATTTCGAGCTGGAAAATTTCCTATAATTTTCAAAAGAAAATTATGATTAATATTATCAAATGCACCTTTAATATCAGCATCCAGTATCCATCCCCTGGTTGTGCCAGGGCAGACAATAGCAGAAATTCTCTGTATTGCATCGTGGGTGCTGCGTCCAGGTCTAAAGCCGTAACTACTCCCTTCAAACTTAGTTTCCCAATATGGTTCGAGTGCTGATTTAACAACAGTTTGCATACATCTATCCAAAATAATTGGTAAACCTAAAGGTCTAAGTTTGCCTTTTCTTTTGGGAATATATACACACTTGATCGGCTTAACAGATGATAGATTATTATTTGTTAACTTCTCCATTAACAAATTCCTTTCTTTATCTGTATTAACTACTATTTTATCAATACCAGGGTTTCTTCTCCCTCGATTGATTTGGGTAACACGTCTTATAGCAAGTAATTTATTTGATCTTGACCTCAACATCAATTTCTGTAAACTACGTACTAGTTTTATATTACCATTTGCAGATGCCCTATAGATACGTCTACGAAGATTATTAACCTTTTTATTAACTTCCTGCCAATTTATTGCATACCAATAAATTTTCTCAAAGTCATTATTATCGGTCTTATTTGTTACATTTGCGTTTCGCATCTAACTTTTCCAATATAATTCATAATCTTGTTTACTTACCTAGGGTAAATCACCAGTCTTAAGTCAGCATCATTTCTGATTAGCACATAGTGCCTATACACCCAGTTATTTATTCCTGTAACCTTTCAGCTTAGTGTCATTAGCTTTTTAAGACCTCTTTTACCTACTACCAGTTGCCAAGTAATAGGCTTACCACGTTTCACTAATTAAAGATGCGTTAAGTTGGTTACCTTCTTTATACCGGGGAACTGGCATTTTTAAAGAAGGTCGCGTATGCCTTCTTACAGTTAAGCTTTTCAGCTTTATCCCTATAATAGATGTTATCTGGAGTATCTACTTTTATATTTACGATATTTTCCAAACAAAGATTCACTTTCGTTTAACCAATTTTAACTTTACCTTGCCCCTATTTCCCATCCAGATTAGTAATTTAGTTAGGCTTCTTATTGCGCTTAGCACAAGATCGTTACCAACCTTGCACCGCAATAATAGTAATTAGGTCTAAATGCAACCTAGCCGCAATATACTTGCAGACTTTATTTTAGTGCCATCGTGTCGCACTACGCAATATACTTGCAGACTTTATTTTAGTGCCATCGTGTCGCACTACGCAATATACTTGCAGACTTTATTTTAGTGCCATCGTGTCGCACTACGCAATATATAAACCTGAAGGTTTATTTTTATTGTTTGCTAATTTATTGCTGATTCAATGGATGATGAAAAACATTCATGCTAATGTCAATGATGGATTGAATATTGTTAGAATTAACAAACTATGGCGATACAGTTTGCAAGAATAGAAATAGTAGGTAGAAGCTCAGGAGGCAATAGCTGCCGTAAAGCTGCTTATAATGCGAGGATGGTGGTAAAAGATGAGAGAACTAATGTTACTTATAATTTTAGTAAAAAAGGCGATAATGTTTACCATGCAGTTTTGTTGCCTACTCGCGTAGATCAAAAATTTAAAGATCCAAGAGTCTTGATGAATGAAGTAGAGCGTATAGAGAAGAGAAAAAATAGTCAATTATTAAAAGATATAGTAATAGCACTACCGGATGATAAAGAATTAGATTTACAAGATAGAATAACTATTACCCATGAAATAATCGAAGAAATGGGATGGGTAAAGAATGGACTTGGAGTTCAGGTTGATATCCACAAGCCACATGATGGAGAGAAAAATTGGCATGCCCATTTGCTTATTACTACTAGAAGATTTACAGAGGATGGTAAATCTTTAGGAGCTAAGGCAGTAGATTTAAATCCTAAATTTGCCAAAGTAAGTGGCAAAGCATTTATTATCCCTGAAGATCAGATAATTCATGAAAGAGCTAAAGAAGTAATCAATAAATATTTTGCTAAGTTGGGTTTAGAAATCAGAGTAGACCCGATAAGTTTTAGCCCTGAGCAGCATGTTGGCCCTACTAGGATGAGAAATATTATCAATGAAATATCTGAGCAAAATAACATATGCAGGCTTGCTAATATTGAAATTATCAAAGGAGCAGATGGAGTACTTGATCGCATTATTCGTCATCAAGCTATTTTTACTAAATTGGATATAGAAAAAGCAGTAAAAGAAATTCAAGATAATGAAACAAAGAAAAATTTGATTCAGGAAGTATTAAATTCAAATAGGTTAATCAAATTATATAGTGAAGATGGTAAGGATACTAAATACTATACTACTATCGATGTGCGGGATGAAGAATTACGATTACTACGGGTAGCTGAAAGGATAAATAATGGGATTTGTTATAATAATTTATTTAATAATATTATTAAGATCAAAGAAGATATAGCTAAGCTTCAAGATCTTAATAAACCGCAAAAAGAAGCATTACAGCATGTTTTAGTTAATAATCAAGGCATTAGAATCCTGCAAGGAAGAGCTGGCACTGGTAAATCACAAATACTTGCGACTGCTTATAAGATTCTTAACAATTATAAACAAAATGTCATAGGGTTAGCCCCTACCCATAAAGCAGCATCAGAACTTAAAAACAAAGGTTATCAAGAGAGTTATACAGTAAAAGGGTTTTTATTTAAACTGTATAATGGCAAAGCAAACTTACCAAATGGTAGTATGCTGGTAGTAGATGAAGCAGGGATGGTGGGTAATAGTGATTATTTGGAATTACTGAAAGTAGTAAGAAAATATAATTGTAATCTGATACTTGCAGGGGATGAGAGACAACTAACCTCAATTGAGCGAGGTGGAATGTTTGAAGTATTTGCAAGTCGGTTTGGCTCATATGAATTAAGTGATATTAGAAGGCAAAGCAAACAGTGGGCAAGAGAGATGGCATTATGTTTTGCAAAATCAGAGATTGCAGCTGGTTTAATGTTATTGGAACGTCACAATGCTTTAAGGGTAGATCATACTTTAGAAGAATCCATAAATCGATTAATTAATGACTGGAATAATAGCAAGTTTAAGTTAGATGAGCGTTTAATAATTACCATGCGTAATATTGAAGTAGATAGTATTAATCAAGGGATCAGGGAGTTACTAAAAGCTAAAGGTCTTCTTACTGGTAAAGAATATAGACGCTATGTATCGCCTAAGAAATATGAAGATTATATGGTTGGCGACTGTATTGTATTTAAATCTACTAATAAGGATTTACAGATAGAAAATGGTGCATTTGCATCAATAGTTTCAGTAAGTAATAATAGATTTATTGCTAAAACAGGCAGTGGAAAAGAAATAGAATTTAATCCTCAAAAGGTAAGCTTTAAGCATGGTTATGCTTCTACAGTATATAAAGCTCAAGGAGCATCAATTAAAGATGTTTATATTTTGCATAATTTAGCTGGCAATAGTAGAAATTCTTATGTAGCAATGACCAGGCACATAGAAGAAGTAAAACTTTATTATAATAGAGAAAGTACTAGAAACATGGCAAGTTTAATATCGCAACTTAGCAAAATAGATAATAGGCTAGCCAGTATTAATTTTAAGACTTTAGAAGAATTGGTAGCGATTCAAGAAACCAAATCCACAAATCCTAATATCATGGATAAAGTAGGTAAGTGGTTTAAATCGGTAGTAGAAGATATTAAGGATAGGTTACATAGTAATGATAACTATTACCACTTAAAGGTCAAATTAGTACCAGCTGAAATAATAAAGTCAGAACCATCTGCAACAGTAGCAGCAATTGTCAGAAACACTAGTGTAAATCCTGTAACAAACCATAAAGCCCAAGAAGAGCAAAAAAGCTCTTCTGATAATCTCAAGAAATGTAATAAGCAAGATACAGCAATAAGCGCTAAATTACCAGAGGAGGTTATGGCCAAAAATAAAATAAATTATCATGCTATTAATAAGCAACAAGCATTAGAATTAAAGCAAAAATTATCATTAAAAGCAGCAGAAATAGGACAAAACTTACTTGGGTTGCCAAACAAGCATTTATCAAATGGCCAAGTGTTACGCTGGGAGCAAGATGGTAAAATAGCGATGAAGATAAATGGCAGTAAAGCTGGTATCTGGCATGATTTTAGTATAGGAGATGGAGGAGATTTATTTACTTTAGTACAAAGAGAAAAAAATTGTGATTTTGTAGAAGCTAAGAAATATTTGCAAGATATGGTTGGCATATCAAGTAGTAAAGATTTACAAACAAATTTGGCAGAAGATAGAAATCAACACAAAAATCAACAAGTTAAAACTCAGGATCAAAAAAAGGAATATAAAGAACAATATACTGAAGCTGCAAAAATTGAGAGAGCTGAAGAGTTATATGAAAAATCAGATGCTGTAAAATATGTCATGCCAGATCATGTAGTCAAAAGATATTTATCAGAACATCGTGGAATTAAAGAAATATTAACAGGATATCAACTAAGCCGGGATCTTAGAACTGATATGATGTGGGATAGTAATAGCAAACAATATTATCCCGCCTTAATTGCCTTTGCTAGAAGTAAAGATGGTAAAATTACTGGAGGACAAGCAATTTATTTAAACAAAGACACAAATAATAAAGCTGAAATTGAGGTTAATAAACGTTCTTTTGGGAAGATTAGAGGTTCTTTTGTTGAGATCAGTAAAAATCATGAACAAAAAACCAAACAAAGCAATAAACAAATCAACAATTCAGTTAGTAATGTAACGATTATAGCAGAAGGGGTAGAAACAGCTTTAAGCATTGGGGAAGCTGGCATTAAAGGAAAAATCCTCTGTAGTTTAGGCGTAAGTAACATCAGAAATCATGAACCTATCAAGGGTGAGAGAATAATAATTGCTGCTGATAATGATGGCAAAGACGCAGTATCAGTTCGCACCATAATTAAGGCTCAGGAGGAATTAATTAGCAAAGGAGCTGTGGTATCAATAATAAGACCACCAGAAAAAGGTGATTTTAATGATATGTTAAAATCACAAAGAGCAAAATCAGTGAAAAAGCTTATAGAGCCTGAAATAGCAAAATTAACAGTAGCTAACAATGTAGCTGAACTTAAAGCATCATTAAAAACAAATGATAATAGAAAATCACAATTTCAGTCTATAGAATCATTATTTGCAAATAACAGTAATAACGGACTAAATAATGTTCAGCAGCAGCAAATAAAAGCTTTAGCACAGTTTGGCACAGCGGAAAATATCAATACTGCCTTGCAGCTCTATAGAGAAAAAGGTCTAGATTCTTGTATGCTCTATAGTCACAAGATTTGCATAGCAGCAATAGAGCAGAAGATACAGAAAGATCTACAAATTATGCATAACAAGTTTGACCCTAATTATAATCTTGGTAATATCAAATTTTGTGATATATTAGTTCGTGATTTTAAAGGTCAAAGCCATGCTACAGCTGAAGATTACTTAAGTGCCATAGGAAAAGATAAACAAGTAATGCAGTATATAAATCCCAGCTCAGAAATAGGCAAAGCGATAAGCAGCGGGATAAAGCAAACATCCGAGATAAAGATAAATCAAGGAATAAGAGTTTAGGCTGTATGAAGGAAATTAAATTTGCCTCACATAACGAGTGTAGTACAAAATAAAATATGCCTTATAATCAATTAAAAAAGTTTATGGTAAAAAAATTAAAACATGACGCTTTAGTAAAGAAGATTCTGACTGAAAAGATAGCAGCCCAGGAATTTTTAGAATATTATCTGCCAATAGAATTTAAAAGTTTAGTAGATTTAACAAAAATTAAAGTAGAAAAAGAATCATTTGTTGAAAATGATTTAAAAAGAAGATATAGCGATATAATTTATTCAGTAAAAACTAAGGATAATGAGAAGGCTTTTGTATATGTTTTGATAGAGGCACAATCTACTTGTGATCATTGGATGGCACTAAGATTATGGAAATATATGTTATTGTTATGTGAGCGTCATGCAAAGGATAAAAATAGATTGCCGTTAATCTGTCCACTGTTGATCTATAATGGTTCTGAAGTATATAGCGCTCCAAGAAATTTATGGGCATTATTTGCAAGACCGGAGCAAGCAAAGAAATTAATGACAGAAGAATATAAGTTAATTGATTTACAAAATCAATCTGATGATGAGATAGAGAGGAAGAAACGTCTTGGAATGATGGAATATTTTTTAAAACACATACATCAAAGAGATATGCTAAAACTTTGGGATGAGTTTTTAAGTAAATTTAAACTAAGTATAATAAAGGATAAGGAATTAGGGTATATTTACTTAAGATCATTTTTATGGTATACTGATACTAAGGTAGCGGAAGAGAAACAACCTGAGTTAGAAAGAATAATAGTCAAACATTTATCAATAGAAGAGAAAGATAATATTATGAGAACAATAGCTCAAAAATACATAGATGAAGGAATTCAACACGGTATAATACAAGGTATCGAAAAAGGTATCGAAAAAGGTATCGAAAAAGGTAAGATTGAAGGTAAAGCTGAAGGTATGCAATTAGGTAAAGCTGAAATTGCACAAAATATGTTATCTGAGGGTTTTGCTCCTGCGACTATTTCTAAAGTTACTGGCCTTGATGAGTCTTTTATTTATTCTCTTTCCAAGTTTAAGTAATATTTTATGTATATAGATCCTTTAGCTTCTATAAAGATCTATTTAAATTAGCGATTTAAGCTTGTTTTTGGGGCAATTTTTCTTTTTTAGGATACACCTTTTTTTTCGTTAAATGACTAAAAGCTCTTAAAAACGCTTTTAAAATGGCTTACTAAATTTTTGCTGATTTGATTATGTTTGTAGATTCATTTGTAATTTGGTAATGGGAAAGTTACCTGCAAGTTTCACATAACAGGTAAGGTCTGGTAAATTCATGATTTCAGAAGGCATAACCAATAATTTTCTTTTTTCTAAATGACTCATATTTACCCCATCACGCATGGTATTAGCTCCGTATGAGAGATTTTCTTGAGTTTCAATAATTTCTTGCTCACCAAGCATTAAAGCAGATCTATAGGCGGTTTGCTGATCACTTACTCGGAAGATAACTTTGCTACCAAATAGATCAAGCATTGAAGCTGCTCCTGCATGGCCATATATCTCCTCTAATTGATGAATATTCTGCATGCCTGCAACAACGCAGCCACCATATTTCCTGCTTTCAGCTAATGCTATAGGTAAGGCAGATATCTTTTGTAAAGCTGACAGCTCATCAATCACAAACCACATATTTTGATTGCTATTATTGATATTTCTATCCATTAATGCTTTTATAGCGATACTAATCCATGCAGCAATAAGTGGCCGCAGCGTTACTCTTTGATTAGGAGAGCTAGTTATAAATAACCAGCCTTCCTCGTTAGTAAACCATTTTCTAATACTAAAATTGCCATTAGGCTTTAAATATCTTAAAGCAGCAATGTTTTTACCAATAGTTGCTTGAATGCCTGAAGATGTTTCAGGAGCACTGCTGCTTATAATTCCTGATACGGCAGTTCCTTTAAAAATTCTAGCAAATTCTTTATTGCTTGAATAGGTAATAGCATTGATTAACTTTTCGATATCTTTGCTATCTTGATATAGTCTTAATCCTTCAGCTAACACAAGTTCAGCAGTTTTAGCAAAAAAATCATCTATTTTAGGGTTATAGTTACTAAAACTACTAGCTATATCATCAAAATCAGAAAGCTCTTTGCAATCATTCCATGGCAACCAATGCTCACTCCCTGCTGCAAATGGATTAAGCAATTTATCACACCTATAATCAAAAAACCTATCAGTAAAGCCGCCTGTCATATCAACAATAATTGCTCTACCACGCTCTTTTCTGATCTGAGGTAATAGCTCATTTAACATATTAGTTTTACCGCTACCAGTAGTGCCAGTAATTAGAAGATGTTTTCTCTCACTATCTTTAACTAATGGCAGGCCAGCAAATGTAATTTTTGAAGCTTTATTGGATCTTTTAAGGTTTTTAGCAAGAAACTCAGCTTCCATAAAATCTGCACCTCTGATTTTATCTTTAACTAAAGCTTTTCTGCCATGACAAACAAAAAATAGTATAGAGATTATTATCCCTATAATAAAAACAATAATTATTTCTTGCCAAGCTGAATGTAATAGAAACTCCTTAATTTGATTGATATTATGCGAATGCGGTGTAACATACCAAAATTTATGAACAAATTCTTTAGCATTACGGTAAATCCAAGCTTTTTGTTCTATATAATAGAATTTGATGCCGATTTGGCTTATAGGATAAAAATGTTCTCCTATGGCAAGTTTTAATTGTGCGTATCGCTCTATGATAAAATAATATAGGCTGATCAAAGATAATTTCTGAAATGCTCGCCATATAAGCCAAATTACAGTAAACACCACCCCAGCTATTAGGGCATTTATACTTCCTTGCCCAAACATTCTAAGCTGATGAGCAAAAATTTGTGAACCACGAGTAAAATTATTTTGATTTTGGTAGCTCATAGATAATTTTGTTGCTAAAATTGTCTAGACAGTATTGCAATAATCTTAATAACCTTGTATAAATTAGGTTTATAAATTATCTTTCAATATTTTTAATTTTTCTGCAAATTCATCAGCCATAAGATTATTACCTAGTTTTCTTAGAGCGTTAATTATTGCTTCATATTCTACTATAAGATCCGGTTTATATTTAAGAGCTAAGTGAAAATTTGCTTTAGCTGCTTTTTCTTTTCCCATGCTAATCAAAGCAATCCCTTTTTCTAAGTAACTTTCAGCATAATCAGATTTATACTTAATAGCTAGATCATAGCTCTTAATTGCATCCTGGTATTTACCTAATTTTCTCAAAGATGTACCTTTGTTGCAATGTGCTGCTGCATAGTTTGATTTGTGATTAATAGCTAAATCATAATTTTTAATTGCTTCTTGGTGCTTACCTAATATACTTAATGAATAAGCTTTTAAATTATATGTTGCTTCATCATCAAGTTCATATTTGATGGCTAAGTCAAAACTTTCAATTGCTTCCTGATATTTTCCTAAGCGTATTAAAGAAGTAGCTTTATTATAATAAGCATATGCATAATCAGGTCTATATTTAATTGCTAGATCACAATTTTCTATTGCTTCTTGATATTGCCCTAAGTTTATCAAAGATATACCCTTATTATAATATGCTTCTGGGTATCTAGGATTATATTTAAGAGCTAGATCATAATTTTCTATTGCCACTTGGTATTTTCCTAAACCATTTAAAGAGTTGCCTTTATTATTATATGCTAATGCAAAATGCGGCTTATATTTAAGAGCAAAATCACAATTGTTAATTGCTTCCAGATATCTACCTAATTTATTTAAAGAATTTCCTTTATTATTATATGCTTCTGCAAAACTAGCATCATATTTAAGAGCTAAATCGTAATTTTTTATTGCTTCTGGATATTTTCCTAAATTAGCTAAAGTCATGCCTTTATAGTTATAAGCATCGGCATAATCAGGTTTATATTTAAGAGCTAAATCATAATTTTTAATAGCTTCCCGATATTTACCCAATTTATAAAGAGATCTTCCAATATTAAAATGCTCTTCCGCTAAAATGTTCGGATCTTGAATTTTGCTCTGTTGATCTATTGGTTGTGGTTTTTCATTAACATGATTAGTGACACCTTCTGCTAAAACAATGTTAAAAAACATTAATGGTAAGATAGATATAAGTGCTAATTTTTTTATATTTTGCATCAATTTCTTCTCAATTATTTTCATTTTTATGGTTTGGTAGTCTAATATTTCTTTTCTTTATCGCCTTATCACTTATACCAATATTATCTGCTATTTGCTCAGCAGTTCTTACAATCGTTGATTCAGGAGTTTTATTAAACTCATCTTGAATTTGTACCTTCTTATCTTCTACTTTATCAGATAATTGCTTAAGAATCTTTACTTTTTCTACTTCATTATTATCTGCATTGTGCATTAGCATTTGTTCTACATTTTTATCATAAATATTATTTCTTCTGTTATCAATACTACTAATAACAGCTTGATCATTTAATCGTTGTTTATTTTCATCAAAACTTGACCGCAAGTTTTCTTTAGATGGAATATTTATGCTACTTGCAGAACTTAAGTTTTGCGGTATAGTATTATTGATTTTAGCTACATCTAAAGCTATTTGCTCTGCCTCCTGTCTGTGAGTACTTGCCCATATAGCAGCTTGTTCTTTACTATTTACCCCAGGAATATTTTTGGCAATTATGCTATTTAATACTGGTTCATTTAAATTGCGGTCAATAGCAGCAGAGTTTTGCGTGATATAATTCATATTATAGCTTAATTGCTGCATATTTTGTTTGGTTCTTGCTATTTCTTGTCCTGTAGATTGTTGCTCAGAAAAATTACTATTTAGATTATTGCTAAGCGAATGTAGATCACTATTTGTGTGACCTAATCTGCCATCTTTAGTAGCACTCTTAATTTTGGATAATGCTTCATTATATGATTGTTGCTGGTTGACTGATTTACCTTGATCTTGACCTTGATCATTACCTGATGTAACTCTAGTCATTGCAGTACCAGCAATAGTGTTCAAGCCTATACTTCCTTCAGTACTAGTACTAGTTCCTTTTCTATTGCTACTACCTGTATGATCAGTAGCAGCGATGCTATCTGAATTCATCTGTTGCAGAGCTAAATACTGGCTATCAGTAATACCGATAGATTTTGCCTCTTCATAGCTTAATCTCTTGCCTATTTCAGTTGCTATAGAATCTCCTGTAGTAGTTAAATCACTATATCTATTATTTAATGAATCAAGGTAACTTTGTGAACTCATGAACTGAGCTTGATAACTATCCTGCAATAATTTAGATGAGCGGTAATTGTTAACCAGTGAATCAACTGCTTCAGTAAGTACCTGTCTGCCTTCATAAGTAGTAGCCACCCTCATTCCCCCATCATCAATAATTCCTCCTGCCATTTGCAGTAATGGGGCGAGATTTTGCTGGGCAATTGTTCTATTACCGATATTGTAATTATCCATAGAGAGGTTATTATCAGCAATATTAGTGCCAATATTACTTGCAACCGGTACTGGAGAAAATTGATTGGCCAAAGTAGTAGTTGCATGAGCGCAAGCCTTTAATACTGCCCAGGATAACATTGGAACTGAAGCTGCTAACATCTGAAACGTTGCATAACAATGCAAAACATTTTCTGAAAAACTACCTTGCGATAAGATATTTAACCCAGTAAAGTAAGCTGCACTAGATTTACCAGCTAGGCTAATCATTCCTAAACAATGAATCACAGTAAAAAATACTGGCCAGCTAGTTACCCAGATAATCAAGGTTATCCAGGTCTTAAAGATAGTATAACCGCCTGGCAGCATCGACATTGGAAATACTACGAAAATGAGGCAAATCACCAAGGCAAAAAATACTGATTGTAAGATGGGTATGATATTTGCTGCCATCTCTCCTGCAACCAGATAAGAAAATGATTGCTGGAATAACCCGCGGGTCGCATTCATACTAACTAACTGAGGATATATTCTAGAAAGTGAGAATTTTTCTCGCAAGTCATCATAAGCTTCACGATTAGCATTTAGCAGCATTGCTTGTCTCATCCACTGATGAATATCTGTTTGTTCTTTTTTCAGATATTTTAGAGTGTCAGAACTCATAGTTTTTAATCTAGTTGCTAATAGCTCTTGCTTATTAGAGCTAATACCTATACTACTTGCAAATTTAGTTAATAAGCCATCATTTAATTCTTTATTAATAGCTGTCTTAATTAAAGCTGTTACCTGCCTGCAGGTTTTAAAAGAAATAGTAGAATTATTTGGGTCTTTATAATAAATACCAAAATTATTCGGCATATTTTGCTCTATAAACGCTATTATATCGCTTGCTCTTTGTGCTTCTGCTTTCTTGCCTAAAATATTGCCAATAATGTAGGGCTTCATAAAGCATTGCCTTAAGTATTCTTTGGTATTACTTAAGGTGAACGGATCTTCTATTTGAATATCTTTGATTTTACCAATTGCTTTTGCCCCAAACATAATCCCATTCTTTCTGCTAGATAAACCGTCATCAGGTGGAAGTAAATGTTTTTCTAGCATTTCAGATACTGCGTAACTGATTTTAGATGATACTGATGCAAATAAAGCAATGCCTATTGGAATATTATCAATTTTAACTGGAGCTTGCATGGATATTTCATCTTTGAGCCACACATTTGCTTTTGGAGCAAATAAAAAGATAAAAATAAATAAAGATGGGAAAAACCATTCCATGGCAAAAATGCCAATATTACCTCTAAAAATAGCTCTTGTTGCTGCCCAAATACCACCAATTGTCAAAGCAAACTGTCCTACTGGTGTAAAATACTCACTATTTGAGGCAAAGACTCTACCTATGCCATTAAAAACTTGCCATAATATATCTCCTCCACCAAATGTATGTATTACGTAATCTGCCATATTCTTTTTAATTTTTATCTGCTTTGCTTATTTTTGTACCCGCTTATCTGCTTGCTCATCTAATTTTAATTTATAATTAAGCCCTCTCTTTAGCAATTAAATGTTGTTCTATTAATCTTGCTCTTCTATCAATCTGATCACTACTTGTTAGCATATTACTCCATTTTCCTTGAGCAAAAACTTGTACTCGATCTAAAGCTTTTAAGTAGGCAGTTAAATGATGATCTGCTACTTGTTTTGGTTTTAGCATGTTTACTGCTTTACGTACTTCTAAGATTACCTCCTTTAAATGCTGCAATAAACTGTAACTTGCAACTAATTCTGAAGAACTATCTAAAATAGTTACTCCTGATATTGCTTCTAAAGTAATATAATCATATATTGGAAATGCTTCCCCTATTGAAGATAGGAAAGATATGTCTGCATTATTAAATTCATTGTTACTTGCCAGTTTACTCTTTAATTCATCTAGCTTGGTTTTAGCCTTGCCTTGATATGATTGATCTGGAGCAATAGTAATATTACGTCTTATTACTGGATTTAAACAATTACTATTATCACAATTATAAATTGAGGCTGATTCTCCGCCTTTTAAATGGGTAATCCAGCTCTTTTCATCTTGAGCAAGTGACTCAAGGAAATATACATTATTATCTCTAACTATAATAGTGCCAAGCATTGAC
Organism: Rickettsia koreansis; assembly: GCF_046532895.1. Lineage (NCBI taxonomy): Bacteria > Pseudomonadati > Pseudomonadota > Alphaproteobacteria > Rickettsiales > Rickettsiaceae > Rickettsia > Rickettsia koreansis. The sequence continues at coordinate 188,866 of NZ_WHLZ01000001.1, forward strand.
ATAAGGGCATTTCTCATATTTTCAGGAATTCCTACTTTTTCTGCTGCTTTAGTAAAGATATTATAATCCGTAAGCATTAATTCTAGATCTTTATTTTGAGCCTTGATTAAGGCCTGTTTTTGTTCTAAATCACTACGGCATCTTTTTCCTGCGGCAAAATAATCAAAGCCAGAACTGGATTGTAAATTTCTGCAAACTGATTCTCTCATAGCTGAATCTTTAGGCAAAATGGAAGCAAATATAGCTTTAGTCATTTCACAATCTCCCTTAGCAAATTGATTCATTTCCATAGCAAGATTTCTTAAATCTTTTAAGGCATTTTCTATTTGCGGAGCAAAGGTCTTTAAACCCAATGAAAATGCATAAGCTTTTGCTTGCGTACCAATATTTTTCATTAGCTGGACTAGCTCATCTCCTGAGATAATCGAAAAACTGCCAAGATAAGAATCAATACCGCTACAGCTCATGTTTAACGAGGGAGGAGTAATAGAAATAGGATTGAAAGATGTTTTATTAGTCCGTATTGATAACCCTCCTGCTGCATAATAGCCGGCAGCTTGGGATTGATATGAACCAGGTTTAGTTACATTAACACTCATCCCTTCAAATACATCCTGTAAATCCCAAGCATAAGTTGTTGCTTGTATCAATAAAACTATCATGAAAATATGCATCACATGCCTTATAGAGATAACTCTTCTAAACTTATTGTTACTGATCATAATCATTAACCTTTAGTCCATTATGGTGCTGAACTACCAATAAAATATTTTCAGCAATTTTATCTTCACTAATAATTCCTCTTGCAACTGGATATATTTGTATGCCGCTGCTATCGACTAAATATAATACCGGTACAAGTTTTGCAGGATTAAGGTTACTGAGTAGTCCAGTATCTTTAGTAGTCCTGACATCTGCAAAATTTTCTCCATCATTAGAGACCAATAACAGCTGGAATCTATATTTATCTGCAAATTGGCGTGCAATAGGCACAAATACCTTACAGTAAGAACAAATATTATCTATTTGTAAAATTAATCCCCAATTCTTAGCAAGTTGTTTTAATTTCAGCTGATTCCTATGCTCTAATTTTTCCTCATATAATTTTTTATGTAAGGAATTAGTAGGTTCATCTATGTCTGTTAGCTTATAATCAAGTAGGGTAGCTAATTGCCAAATAGTTGCAAACTTTTGGGCCTTATCCATGATTAATTTTTGCAGTCTTTGAGCAACAATAACATTTTCAAGAGTAGGATTATCAAGAGCTTTACGTTGAGCTTTAGAAAATTCTTGCTTTAAAGCCTCTATTCTCTGATCATATGGCTCTATTGATTTTAATGATAACTTGGATTTAGAAAATTGTGATTTATTTGATTTAGATTCTAATTGCTCGTTATACCATAAAAACCCTTGTGGCTTAGGATCTGCACTAGCTATTTGACAAAACATTATCTGCTCAAAAATCATTACTAAAGTTACTATTTCTCTTAACCTCATTATAACTCTCAATAAGATAAGTTGCCATCTTTAGTTGTTCGTTGCTGTTGCATTTCTGGCATCTGGTTTTTAAATTGCTGCGGAAAACTCTTATTAATTTTGCTTTTGGCTTGATCAAGTAATTCACTAAATAGCTCCTCTAAATCAAATTTAGAAAAATCTATTCTTTGTAGTTCTTCTACTGTAAACCCCCTGCAATTAGTATATTGTGCTGTGCCAAAACCAATAGCTAATTGTTTTTTGCCTTGTTCTTGAAATATTCTTGCAAGCTTTGAATTAAAACAACAATAAGTAGATTTTTTTGTAATACATGTCTTAAATATCTTATCTTTCTTAGCACAATATGTACCAACATAATAGCACTGACCTTTTTTCCTTTTTAAGGCTAAAGCTTTTTCTTCTGCACTGCACCTACTTAATCCTAAATCCCGTCCCCAACCTTTAAACCCAGAACAACAATTAAGAAAATTACCAATATTTGTTTTACGACAATTATCACTTGTACCTTTAAAAACCATAATCGGATTTGTTTGCATATCCTTTTTCATTTCATTTAACATCGCTAAATACCCAACATTCCCCATATCAGTATTAGGCACAATAGTTGCAGTATGACAATCCCCTCCTAAACAAAACATCCTAGCTCCGGCAAGAGAAGAGCTGAATTCTTTTTTCTCAATGTAACAGATATAATTTCGACTCCACTGCAAACAGATACTCGCAGTTTGCTTAATGCAGTTACTACTTGCAAGTTCACAAGCCTGCTTCTTTAAGTTATGACATCCATCTTTTGGCTCACTACTACATTGATAGTTAATTTGCTCTCGAAAGCATGGACGGTAGACATTATATTGATTAAAAAACAATTTATTACCAGATTCAAGACATGTCCGTTTTATTTCATGACATTCATTTTCCTCAACTAATTTCTCGCTATCCTCATTAACTATTTGCCAGTACTGGCCTTTTTCTCTAAATTCCTTGATTTTATCACGATATTTATAAGCAAAAACATATCTATCCCATTTTACTATATCGCCATCCCAGCCTTCATGTATCAATATGATCAAGAGAAATATTTAACTTACCGGCAATTGCTCTTCTTACATCAAGCATTATTGCCTCGTTATTATGCATATGCATGCTATATATTGTTTTCCGCCTACCAAAATGTCTTTTCTTTTTCCAAAAAACAGGATAAAGCCAGTGACGATAGCTATTACTTATTTCAATGCCTGAAAATGCTATACTGCGATCCTGCAAATCTCCCCATTTATCTATTAATTCTACATCTAGTATAAGATTTCTGATGATATCTACTTCAAATTCTACTCCTTCGCTGCAACTCTTATTAATTTTAGTCTTAGTTACAGATTGACTAGAACTAAAATGACTACCTTCAGTATGTCTTAATGGATTTTCTTCAATCCTCTTTGCATTAACTAGTAAAGGATTTTGATGATTTAAATCATATTCCTTTAAAGCATTTATTTTCTTTAGTTCAGTTTGTTGGATAAATTTACCCTCTTCACTATTATTTAAAATATTTCCTCCCCTATTAGTTAAATCTTGATCACTCATATTACTTAAATTTGAAATATCTACATCTTTATCAAATATTACTTTATTGCCCATTTGATCAGGATTGCCAAGCTTAATACTATTTTGATATTGTTTAGCCCCATTATAGCTATCTTGAATGTTAGCAATCACATTAAAACTGACAAATATAATAATTATCGCTAAAAACTGAAATTTCATTAATTCTCTTGCTCATTCTTTTTCCATAATTTCTAAAGCATTTTGCAGTGATATATGACCTGTAAGTTTCTTTATCTCTCCTTGTGTATCATCTACTATTATTACTGGTACAGAAGTAATTTGATATTTCTCAAATAAATTTGGATAAATATCAAAACTAATACCAATCTCATCAGCTTTTACTTTAGTCTCGATAAAAGAATTATTTTTTAAGCCTCGCATGACTAATATTGCTCCTATTTTTTCTGCTTCAGCAGCATAACTCTTTAATGCTGAATCAGGCATTGAAAATGAAACAAAAATATAAATTTGAGACTGCGACATATTGGTAAGCAAATTTTCTTGTTCTGCTAAAATATTAGCACTACTTGAATTAGTACTAACAACTAATAAAATAGTTAAAATTATCATTTTTAAATTTAATCTCATCTCATATATTTCACTTAATTAGCCTGATCAATAACCTCACATTGCACTTAAACAACAGTTTCTTTTGCGCCAAATCAAATAACCAAAATCTTCTCCTTTAATTGGAAATTCTCGTGCCTTCTGCCAAATAACTTCAGTCTCACCAATCTTTTTACACGAATCTACTTCTGGTATAGGATAGGTCATCTGCAACCGATATTGGCTTTTTTTGATTATGGGCATTGGATATTTAGAACATAATCCTTCTCTTCCCATATAACCCCATAATAATAATTCCCTATGTAACTTAGCCATAAATTTAGCAACTATTAGTAGCGAAGTTCCAACTCCTCCATTATGATGAGAGGTAGTGCCGGTAAATGGATAAAGAGAGCCTTGACAGCCCCCGCACCAAAACATCGTATCATTAGATAAGTTACCAAAACTAGTACTAATACAATCAGCTATGCAAGCAGACCCAGCCGCAATACTTCCAAATAATAAACTCTCAGGATTTAAAATCGCAGATTTAGCATCATCCCCCCATAATGGATCAAATTCAGTTAAATATGCGATATCTACTTGCGACATCTCTAAACAGGCAAAATCAAGTAATATCTCAAGCCAGTAAATCACTGGATAAATATACCAATGTACATGATAAAAGCTACTTCCCTCTATATCATCCTTAACACCTTTTTGCATGCTAGTCCCAAGATTAATGCCTCCAAGGCTTACCATGCACATAGGGGATTTTGTTACATCTACTAACCGTACTGGCTCCCAAAAACCAATAGGAATTCCAGGCACTGGCATCGGAATCGAATGCTTAGGGCAAAAACAGATTACCTGTTTTGGGTTATTAGTATCAGCCATAGAACTTGAGACAATTTTTACTCCTCCGATAGTAATTGGAAATAAACATTTCCAGCAAACATCAGTGATTGGATTTACAAACCTGCCTACGCAGCCAATCGATGCATAACTATAATGACCAAGCATAATAATTATAATAAACATGATAAACTTCATTGAAGGCTGATGTTAGGAGATACCATGCTTACCTCTTCTTTATTACGCAATAGATCAGTAGTATGTTTTGTAGGTAAATATTTCTCACCTGGTATTAAATACACTACTTCACCGCTCGATTTGACAATAGCTTGTACCGCACCCTGCAAAACATCCTCGACTATTACAGTTAAATATTTCCTTGCTTCTTGTAATGACCATCTTTTCATAGATTATCCCTGATTTATTAGTTTTTATTTACAGTTTAATCTTTGCTCTTTTCTTTAATACTAACTGTCAATTTTAATTAATCTTTACTTCACTAATCTTAAGTAATTTACCGTCCTGACAGGCAATAGCAGGTACTGCCTTTATTTTAAAACGACTAGTTAACACGCCCCCTTGATCAAAAAATACCTGCCTATCTAATTCTTTTCCAAGTTCCACAGGATTACCTTTAATTAATACTAATTTTCCTATCCTTGATCTGACCCAGCTAATCTGCTCTTTATCATCACCATCAATAAATATCAATAGCTCCCCCCAGCTTATTTTCTCTAAAGGATTTACATTTGTTCCGGCTTTTATTACGATGTTTCCTGCTTGATCTTTTATATCGGTTCTTTGCACAAAACTAGGGTTATAGCTCCAACTGCGATTTTTATTTGCTTTTGCTAGAGCTAAGACCGGCGTTGGTCTTGATATTTTCTTTCTTACTTTTTCTGTAAATTCTGCCTGCATCTTTTCTAATGTGCCATTTTCTTTTGCTATTTTAAGTCTTGACATAATTACCTCGAGTAAGGACTCTTCAATAATTGGAAATACATGACCTCTTATGCCATAATCTTTAATTTCTATTTTAGAATTATTATCTAGGCTTATCTCTAAAATATTATTATGTGCATTTACATAACTGACCTTTAATACAATCACAGATACAATAAAGGAGCTGATAATAACAATTTTTACTAAATACCCTATCATATTTACCCGCTGTACTTTTAAGCTAAACCTCTTATCTGCAGTATATTATTAATTGCATCTGTGACATTCATTCCTGCAATCATTTTATCTTCTAAAGCCTTATAATCTCTAGCATTAGTAGATGTTAGCATTAAAGTAAACGGATCTAACATTAACCTTGCTACCACTCCAGAAACATTTGGTCCATAAATAGCTGCCTCACTATAATAAGGCGGATTTGAGTGAATTGACTGCAGTAAATTGAGCTTCCAATCCTCATCAACAAAACCTGCAAGCTTCGGGTTTGCTCTCATGGCTTTAAAGCTTTCTGGATTTTGTTTTAAAATCACTTTATGCGATGAATTCTCAAAAGCCTTTTCTGCTGCTGATCCTTCTTCTCTGAAATAATCAGTTAATTGCTGAGTAGCAAGAGTAATTGAGCCATTATATTTTCTTGCAATTCTACCCGCCTCTTCAATAAATTCTCCTGATCTCTTGCCAGATAATAACTTCCATGCCTCATCAATCATGATTAGAAATGGACGATCTCTATTGCCTTTAACCATGCTCTGGTTAATATGGACAATCATAATTTGTACTACAACAGCAAGCAGTGCTGGGCTGCTACGTAAATGATCAGTTTCAATTACTACTATATCTGAGTTTAAGGATAATTTTGCCTTATCGCTAAAGAACTTGCCATATTGCCCATCTCTGGCAAATGGAAACAACATATTACCGAGTTCTTGTGCATAGGACTCCTCCCTTTTAAGCAGCCAATCTGCTATGTCAGTGACTTCAGCTTTACTTCCTTTTTCTTGCCACACAGCTATTAAGGCTTTTTGCAGCATTGGTTGCTGTAAATCATTTGTTCCATATTTTGGTGCTGCCATGGTTGCTAAAATCGACGGGAAACTTGCTAAAAAATCTGCTCTTGCTTCAATTGATTTTTCATTTATCCCTTCTGGCACTTCAGAAAATGGATTAATTGAAATAGGGTTTTTGACATCAAACTCTATATAATTACCACTAAGTAACAAGCAGGTTCTTTTAAATGATCTACCATAATCAAGCACAAATACTCGGCCCCCAACTCCAAGCACCGACAGCATTAGCTCTTGCATAAATACTGATTTACCAGAGCCAGGTACTCCTGCTATACAAAGATTAAAATTCTCATTTGGTGTGGAGTTAGTATTTTGTCCTAATTTTGCTACCAAAGCACTACCAAAAGGTGACCAGTACATTATCTGTCCTCTTCTGCCAACAAGCAGCATACCGGGGGAGCTAAGATCTCCTTTCCACTCGCCAATGATCGGCAGTAATACTTTACTTTCTGCAGCAATAGTTTTAATGCCTCTACCAAGACTTGTTAATGCTACTCCAACTCCTGATATTTTAGGTGATAATATGGCTTCAAACTTGTTAGTGAAAAAATGTGACACCTCTTCAACTAACTGCATCGGTAAACTAGCAAGCAGCACAGCTAAATGATCATATTTACAAGGCATAAAATACCAACCACTTCTTCTTAAGTATGCACAAAACTGCGATGCTGATATTTTTGTTTTATCTGCACCTCCATACATAATAACATTGAAGTGGATATTTATTACTCTATCGCCATTTTGTAAATTTGCTACTACTCCTGCTAAATCTTCCGCTTCATGTGCTAAATTTGGAAAAAACTTACCCATGCCAGCATTAATATTTCTCTCTAATGCCTCTCTTTTAGTAATCGCTGCTGTTTTTGCCATCATTTGATTAGCTGCTATCTGCAAACCAAAATGCATCAGGAACTTTGATCTGATATATTCATCCCGCCTCATTTCATTCCCTAAAAATAAATCCATGGCTGATAATCGCCACTCTAATGGTCTTTTACTTGCCTCTAAAGATATAAATATTTGCTCGTTATTAAGACGCACAGAATTGTCCTCTTCAAACAACGAAAAATCACCAGGTAAAATTTGCTTTGATAATATCTCATAAGGATTAAGCTCAGGATGTTCTGCTATATTCCAACCAAAAATTAAACGCAGTAATTTTAATAATAATTTAGCATCCACCTCTTCAGTTAACATGCCAATTGATTTAAATGTATCTTGCAGTACTTCTTTTCTGCGAATCATTTCATTAATATCAATTGTAATAGTTGGAATAGTTACTGAAATTAATAAAACTATATCTTTGATATTTCCTTCTTCTGTAGCCTTATCTTGGAAAAACTTTGCTCTTTTATGACTCAGCTCAGCAAAAATGCCTCCCTTTCTATGTAATTGCCAATTATCTAAATATTCCTTTATATGATCACAGCCAATCATTAGCACTTGAAAACTACTGCCTGCTGGTAAATTCTCATCACTTTTGATAAATTCAGCAATCTCACCTTGCGCTAGCAAGCTTGCTCCAACAAGCGGCCAGCCAAGTAATACAAATCCTACTGAAGCCCTATTAAAGAATAAGCCGGAATCCTGATCATATGACTCATAAACAAAATGTTTAGATAGTCTCTCTCTATTAAAATCTTTATGGATATTAGCTTGCATTTATTTAACCTATCTAACTACCTCTTTGATTATTGTCCTTATGTTTTTTGTGGCAGCATATTTCTAGATTATTTTGCTTATTTGGATCAAACATGCCTAGATCTGCCATCTTATTAACCTCATATAAAGATTTACACTTTATACCTTCAGGAATAGGACAATCAAAGTCACTACGATATGGCATTAATTTACAGCTGCTAATACTTATGGCAAGTAACAATAACAATAGAATCTGGGGTAATCTCTTCATTAAAAGCCACCTTCTTGCTCTAGGATATTATTATTGGCTGTAAATTCTTCATCCAATTGCTGCTGCCAATTCTCATCATCTTTAAGAAATCGCTCCCTTAATTTTTGATTTGTTTTAGAAAAATTATTATTAGCAAAGTTATCAACTCTGTTTGTATTATTTATGCCATGATGATTCTGATTATTGCGATAATTTTCTTGCTCAAAATTACCTCTATAAGCAATTAATTGCTTCTCTTCACCACTATCTATTAAATAAAAACCTTTTCTAAATACCACATCTACTACTCTACCTGATCCAACCACAATTACTGGACTCATACTTTCTGCTCGCTTTATCGCAAAATCAGCTAATTTTTCTAAAGCATTACCAGTGCCTGAGTACATTCCTGCTTTTAACGCGTCCTGAGCTTTTAAGACATTTTGCTGACCTGTAATCGGTGACACCGGAAATATACCATTAGTGGCCTGGTTCTGGAAAAACTGTGCGATGCCTCCAAGTACTCCGTTAAGTACTGCCATTCTTGCGACATCTGAAGATTTATCAACTACTATACCTTTAATACCAAATCTGCCATCTTCTCCTATTAACCAGCCTTCTACATTCTTTTCTATAATGTCTCCCTTATTATTTATCAGCGATACTGTTTCTAATCGACATTTAGCACGCTCTGATGAAATATCACCGCTACATGAACCGATTAATATTGCTTCTTTTATCTGCTTTGTTTTATAGCCTTTAGAAAAATTTGCTGTATCAACAAGCCTTAGCATTATTGGCTCAGGTGAGGCGGCGTTATTAGTACCAGTGCCAACTACTACTCCAGTAAGAAGTAATCCTCGAGCAAAACTACCAGTGGTAATATAGTCCTTCACCTCTTTTTTTATTCTAGAGTTTGATCTTGTGGCGTAGCCAAATTCTCTTCTTGAGGATGTGAGTGGTTTAGATTTTATTGCTAGCTCTTTTTGTGGCAAGTTTTCTTTTTGCAAGTCAGGAGGTAGAGCGTCATAAAGTAATGGCTTGTCATTAATGTTATTTTCTAGTGATTCTAATTTTTGATTAACCTCATCAATCTTTGATTTACTCTCTAAAGATTTATTTTCTATGACAGTTTCTAATTGGTTTTTTATAGTTCTTACTTCATTTAACACTTCTTCTGTCCATTTTGCCCTTGGATCTACTGCCTTTTCCACTCCCGATATTACCTCCCTTGTTGTGCGCTCTTCTGCTCTTAATTCATTTGGCTCATTGCTATCAGAAAAATAATAAAATATTAAGGTAATAACAACCCCCAAAGCAGCTAAAGAGATGATAGGTTTAGTTTTGACTCGATCTATCAATTCTAATAACTGTAACTTTACACTAGTGAACTTAGAATATAATTTACTAGTTGCGACACTATGCTTGCTTCCTGCTATATCTTTTTGATCTTCTTGATCCATAGCTTATTATCCAACTTATATATTTAATCAATTCCATCTAGCATCTATTTATCTTTAAGAGGCTATCAGTAAACAAATTTTAACCGGTAGCCTCTAACTGATTTTCATACCAGCAGAGACCCAATCTAAATAAAAACCTAAAATAATACCAATAGCTACAATTGCTCCAGCAAGTCGTAAATTTCCCTTTACTACTGCCCAAATGGAAGATAAAATCGTCGCCCCTGATATTCCTATAGTTTTAAGCTTACCAGTAGAAAGACCGCCAATTTTATCTAATTGCCCCTCTAAACTATTAGCAAATACTATCTCTTGAAATAAGCAACAGCAAAATGTGATTAATACTACGTAACCTATATGCTGTTTATTAAATATCTTTCTTATTATTTTGTTCAACATATCTCTATTTTTTAACCTCTTGCTTTATTTTATATCCCTTATATGCCGGTAAGTTTTGATTAATTGGCGGCTTACTAAACTGCGGTATTTCTGCTGTTTTAAAATTATATTTTAACAATCTGATCGGGCTTGGTTTATCCTTAGTAAAACTTAAAGCTAGATCTTGCACCATGCCACTTTCAGCAACTATGCTGACATAAACTTTATTGTTGCCTTGTTGCGGCAAAACAAATATGCAGCCTGAATCATGGACTATTATTTCTGCTGCTTCTTTAGGATGAATCATAATATCGTTAATCTTCTCACCTTCAATACTAATCCTGGTTGGGGAGTTTTTTGCTATTTGTAGCTCTAACACAGAATCATCATGTAACATATAACCTATAGCATAAGCATTATTAAAGCTTAACAAAGCAGAAGTAAATAATAGCCAAATCTTAAAATGTGATTTAAAACTTCTCATGATTATTTTCCTCCTCTTTAATACCAGTTAGTAATAACAAATGATTAGCTCCTCGCTTGTAAGATATAAGATATGTCTTATCAGCTGAGATATGTTTATTCTCAGAAAACCAATAACGAAATGTGCCACTAATAATTACTCCTTGCTCAGTTATTTTTGTTTTCTTAGGAAAAAATACTGATGATACATTTGAGCCTTTAACAAAATCTAAATGCTCTTTAAAAAACTTATCTAGCTGCTCCGTATTACTAGATACCACTTTCAGATCAGCTATTTGACGCTCTACCTCCTCAGGTGAAGTAGTAAATAATTCTTTCATCACAAAAACAGCCCATTCTCGTAAATATGTTTCATGATAGCTTTTTGATGATACTATCATCCTGCGATCTGGCTCTATGGCTGGAATTAATAACCATTGCTCTTCTTTAGTAATTATTTTGATCATGCTAAGTAAGCAAGTAAGTGCAAGTAATAATGTAATCAGCAATAATCTCTTATTATATTGCACTAATTCCTGAATAGAGCTTTGCTTAAATAAATGATCCATTACTTTTTTCCAATTACTTCCCTACTTTTTTACCAAGAAGACTTGGATAAGAGGTAGGAGCAGGTAGTAATTTCTTAGCTACTAAATAACTTTTTAGTACAAAATACTCTGATAGTTTCTTAAACTTCTTAAATATATAGCAGAGCGTAATACCTATAATAATGCATATGACCCCAAGCTTAGCATTAGCGCTATTAAGTAAAACTATGCCAGGCACTATACCAAGTAGTACTACAAACCACTCATCTAAGCTTAATCCCATATATTTTAAGGGGGTAGATAATGACCAGTATAATCTTTGATTAGAGCAATTATTATTCATATTAACGAGCTTAATAGAAATTACAGATGGTGACATTAACATCCTAATTTGGACATTGCCAGTGGAGTTTTAAGCCATAATAAAAAAAACTGTAATTCATATAAAAGTGCGTCTATCTGGAGATAGAATCTATAGCTCTATCTATGAATTTGTTGATAACTAACAGTAATTTTGCTAGTATTAACGAAATAAATTATTGGTGAGTTGTATATGTTTAGAAGTGATTTAGAGTTAAAACTAGAATGTTTAAAACTTGCTATCCAATCCTGCTGTAGTTGTGATGCTGTAGATATTGCAAGACAATATTATCATTTCCTTATAGAAAATAGTAAAAATATGCCAGTGCAATTCTTTGTGAATAATAAAGCTAATTTAAATTGAGCGAGTATTTTTTTAAGATAAGTTAGTACCAAGAATAGAGCTTTAGCTTCATATTTTAAAGGTTCGGGTTTCCCTATTCCGGTGTAAGGGGTTAGAATAATATTATCTATTAAAAGCCTAATACGTTTACTCATTTTAGGGTTGGTATGTTTCCAAAATTGCAACTGCTCTAGGGTTTCATCAGACCAAGCGACTTTCAGCTTTTATTACCTTCTTTTTTCTTCTTTACCTTTAAAAGATATTCTGTAATATCTTCAGCTGGTATACCACTATCATAATTCATCCACCAGACGTCTTCAGCATTTTCTATTTGAGCAATATCTTCTTTAGTAATTGATAAAATATAATCTTTAATATCATTGATTATATTAGCTTTAAAAAATTCCTGTATCTTTTCTTTAGTAATTAGTAGTATCTGCATTTTCTATAGCTTCATACCAAATAGAATGTCTATGTGTTAGATTACGTAAATAAGCAGCTGAATGTTCACCATAAAAAGAATATATTTTATGAATTAATCTTTTTTGTTGCTCGGTATAAATAGCAAAATCTATTTCACCAGGCAAAGGAATTACATTATCTCTAAAGCTGCCAAATATTGAGCGTAAAGCCGGTACTACTGGCCCATGTCTCCAAGCCTTGATCTCTTCTTCAAACAACACTTTATCAAATAAAGCAAGATGAATGCCTTGAGCAAAATATATTAATTTTTGTAGCTTTAGCTGGGTTATACTATCCCCTGCTTCTCTATCAACTAATACCAAAAAATAATTAGCTACATCAAAACAGCTCAGTACTTTATCTTTTTCTTTAATATTCATTAGTAATATATTTATGATTTTGTATTTATAATGGCATTTACGGCTTTTTGCATATATTCTCGAGCAGTATCAGTGGCAAGTCTAGTATAAACTGCCGTTGATCTTGGATCTCTATGATTTAGAAGCTGTCCTATTACATATTGATTTGCTCCAGTCATAGCCATCCAGCTTGGTATTGTTCTTCTTAAATCATGGATTCTTAAATTTTCTATTCCTGCCTTTTTACAAATCCTCTTCCATGCTTTCTTTGGTTCTTGCAGGTGACCACTACTGCTGGTCTCACTTGGAAATACCCATTCGCTTATAGATTGCTCTTTTCTTGCTTGTAATATTTCTACTGCCTGATTTAGTAAAGGTAAACGGTGAGGATCACCATTTTTTGTTTCTGGTAGATATAATTGTTTGTCAGTAAAACTCACTTGTTCCCATTTCATAGTAAGTATATTATCCTTACGAACTGATGTATATAAAGCTATTAAGAAAAAGTCCTTCATTACCTGGTTTTGCTCGCCTGCTATTGCTGTAAAAAATCGTGGAATTTCTTCTCTAGTTAAATACCTATCTCTGGATTGTTCCTTGTGCTTCTTTATTCCAATAACTGGATTTATTGTAAGCAATTCCCATTCTATTGCTTTGCTAAACACAGGTCTTAATATTTCAATAAATCTATTAGCTCCATATTTACCAGTTTTAGTTAAATTATTAAACAACTCTTGAATATCTGCTTTTTGAATGCTAGATATTTTTCTATTATATAAATGTTTTGCATATCTATCTACAGAAGCGGCATAATCTTTCCATCTTTTATTATTAATTTTACTATATTCATTGAGGTATTTATCATAAAGCTCCTTAAAGGTAAGTTCCTTGGATAATTTAGCTTTTTCTTCTACAGGATTATAGCCTTTGGCGATCTCACCCTTTAATTCAGATGCTTTTGCTCTAGCATCATGAATTGATAAATCAGGAAATACTCCTATTTTGATTCTATGATACTTTTTACTCAGTACTGTGCCCAAGTAAAATATTTTACTACCACCATATGATATAATTAGCAATAATCCTTTTTCTTTGCTATCTTTATATACATCTCGTTTTACCTGTGGAGCTTTAATTTCATGTAATGCTTCTTTAGTAAACAATAGTGATTTAACTGACATAAATCCTCCCACAGCTTATTCATATATAATTAAACTGTAATATGCTTTGCTTGTAATAGCAAATCTTATACTGAGTAAAATTGGACCTTCAAAAATCATAATCTGCTCTACCATATATAATTCAAACAACCAATAATTGTAATAATTTCTTAACAATTCAAAAGGTCCAAGTAGATTTACAAGATAAAAGTCAGCAATTAGTTTGAACTAACTATATGCTCATCATATCCACATGTTATTTTCAAATTTGTAATATTTTTTAAAGATTGACAAATCACTACAACTCTACTACAGTTAAGCTATAACTATTTGGTAGTAAGAAAAACCCTTAACATATAAAGAGTTATGAGCTATAAATTAGTATATAAGAAAAGAACAAAAAAATGTGGTAAAAGCGACTTTTAGGTTGACATCGTAAAGGTCAGTGGTTCGAGTCCACTATCACCCACCACACTAACTCCTAGCTTTTCACAGTTTAGTATTTTTAACAAAAAATTTATATGCTCCTTATTTCTCCTTTGAGATTAAGTTATCAGAGCTATAACTGCTTTCAAATCTCTTCTATAACTGAGATTCAGGAGGAATATTATGCATAATATATTCTCCTCTTTTTCCACCTCTAGTAAAATAGATATTAATAATGAAGATAATAATTCCACTATCTTCTACAATTTTGTTGGTAATTTTATCCCTCCTGAATGGAGTACTCTTTCCTCTCATAATGGTAGGATATTAAGTAAAACCTCAAGACAACTGCTATCTCTAATAGTCTTTCGCATGCAAATCTACTATAACAACAGCATTGACGAACTTCAAGAAACCTATCATTTCTTTGCACAACACTTGGGAGTTTGTCAAGAACGTGTAAGACAGTGCCTACTTGAGTTACAAAAAAGTGGCTTTATTCAAGTTTACAACGCAACAGTCGTGAAATATGGCATTAAATGCCGCAATACTCCTTGTATTAAGTTGGCTAGAAATTTCCAACCATTTTCTCAGAAAATTACCCATGAACATGAAAAAAATTTTCTACCAACTCCAAAAAACTTTGGGGTCAAACCCAAAGAAATTTTGCCTCAACCCCAAAAAAGTGTGGACCAGTACATATATATAGATAATAATAAAAATATATCTAATAAATCTAGATCTAGCGAATCTACAATTTTTCAAAATGAAAAAAATGCATCTCTCCACAATAACCAACAACAGTTACAACAACAAAAACTTGCAGCAGATTCACAATTCAAGGCAACAAGCTCAATCAATGATCAACAACAAGATGATAATACTAATTTCTCTAGTGCTAATATCACAACAGGTGCTACACGGATTAATACTGTACTACAAGCAGTTATTAATAAAATCTCTAAAAAATATGACTCTACACCATCAAATAGCAATAATGCAGCAATTAATGCCGTTAATCATAAAAGCTGGTTCAAAAGAAAAAAATTAACAGATTTCCATCCCTTAACCCAAGAAGAGGCTGATTTATTACAGGTAAAATCAAATCGAGAATTTAATCTTAATTTCATTAACAAGCTCTTATTGAAACTAGCAGAACAATACCCAGAACATCATTTTGGTCATAAAAAAGTGTTTTTAAATTATATGGCTAAAGCTTTAGCTAATGAGCTAAGAGAAACTACTCAAGCTAATTGTCAGCAGTTTCAGTTTAAATCTAGCAATGTGCATAAAATTCAGGAACAATATTTAGATAAAATAGAACGTAGTACTGATACTAGCAAACAAGCTCAGTTAAAACGTAAAATCGCCGGTATTTTTGATCCTGATACAGCTTATGAATTACTAAACTCTTGCTCCTTTATTGGGGTAGTAGGTAATAGCTATCAAATAAAATTGCTTAAAAATATTACGCTTTCAGAAAATGCACAAGATAAAATATTGCAGCAAGTACAAATGATTTATGGCAGTAGTATTGAGAAGTTGAAAATCATACAATTTGCTGAGCTTGAAGCGAAGCAGAATAATACTGAAGATGAACAACAAAATGATCTATTGCAGCTTAGCAAGCAATTAAATCCTAATTCAATATGGTATAAAGTGAGGAAATTTCTTATTGAATGTTATAACCAACATATTGATTTTGGGGTATTAAGTAAATTAGTAGTGGTCGAGGAAGATATAGTCAACAAAAGGGTAATTCTCAAATCAATATCAGCTTTTAATGATTATTATGTGAGGAATCGTCATATGCAAGATCTAGAAGAAGCTTTTAAAGCTCAGAACTTTACTTTTGAATTAATGAGATTTCAAAATAATCAAGGTTTTGATTCAAATAGAGGATAAAGAACAGGTATTTTTAGTACAGATTAATTATAGAAATTTAGTTTTTAGTGCTCTTTTAATAATTGGTAATAACTACCTCATCAGATATTTTATTGTGCTTAAGGATAGAATATTTAACCTTAATAGTACTAATATTAAAATTTTTGTATAAGTTTCTAATAAAGGGAGTGTCACTGTTAGAAATCATTATTTTAACATTTTTATCATTGAGCTCTGTTGCAAAATCTTTAAGTCTCATTTGCTCATTTTTATCAAAGGGTAATCTGGTATAAAATTTCTCACCTGATTTATGATAAGGCGGATCAAAATAAACAAAATCATCTTTTTGTGGTTCAATGAAAGAAAAATCCATAGCACAAATAGATGTGCCAGCAAGCAAGCTGCTACATTGTTTTAATCGAGAAGCAATATCAGATTTACTATAATTCCTACCAGAGAAAGTTTGAGCTGGTTTGCCATCAATATTAATCCGGTAAATGCCTTTAAATGAATATCTATTAAGATAGATAAATCTTGCAGTAATCTTTGCTGGGTCATTACTGTCATTATTACTTTTAACTTGATAATAATGTTCTTTAGAGTGTTTTTCTTTATAGGAGTCTAGTAATTTACTAACTTTATCTGGATTCTTCTTAACCGCGTTATAGCTAGTTACTAGCTCCAGATTAATATCAGATAAATAGCAATGTTTAAATTTATCTCTAACTTGAAAAAATAAAGCACCGCCTCCAAGGAATGGTTCATAGTAGTTATTTAATTTTGCAGGACTAAATTTAACTAATTGATCAACTATTTTTCTTTTACCACCAACCCATTGCAGAAATGGTTGTGCCTTATTTGAGTTATTTACTGACATGAAATTATGATTAAAATATTTATACTATAATTATAGTATAAAATAGGCTTAAATGCCAGCAAAATACTGTATTACAAGAGATTTTCAAGGAATTCTTGATTTTTCTCTAGCATCATTAATGCTAGTTTTGATTTGTATGTAATAGATAAAGAGTTGAGCTAACAAACAATACAATTTAGCTCTGTCTCTTTTTTACAGCTCTTTGTTAGATTATGCAAAATTTGTCAAAAAAGCTCTTAAACCCTCTTTACTTCAAAGAATTGTGGTGATATCTGTCCTTGTTAAGAGCGGCCGTGGTGCAACTCTAGTTCAGAGGTTAAGTTAAAACTGCAAAATTTTATCTCTTTAACCTCTGAGCTGTTTTCTTAACTTTAACAGCAAGGAAATGCTATGACAATTAATAACCAAAATCAACAAAAAGATAATCATAATCTTACTAAAACAAATTGGAATCTTCAATTATCTCCCATATCTGTCACATTAATACCATATCAGCAAGAAGAGAATATCATTAACTCGACGATCACAAATTATACTGATATAATTAAATATAAATTAGAATTACAAGAAGCAAATAATAAATTGAAAGAATCTGAGTTATTTAAAAGAGATGTGGTGCAAAATATGGTACATGGATTAAAGATTCCATGTAATGGGATTTTTTCATTAGTAACAGCTCTTTATGAAATAGAAGATAATCCTGAAAAAAAGGATTATTTAGCTAGTGTGGTAAGTTGTGCTGAAGAATTACTGGATTATTATAACAATATACTTAGTTATCTACAGAACAATTCTGGATTACCTCCTATAGTTTTAAATAAGTTTGATCCAAAACAGTTGGTAAATAAGATTATTGATAAAGCGATGCCAATAGCTCAACGTAAGGGATTAAATTTATCTTGTAATTTTCAGTATGATTTAACAAATGCTATAATTAGTGATACTTATCGAATAGGGGCAATATTAGAGCAGTTAATAGATAACGCTATTAAATTTACTAAAGAAGGTAAAGTTGTGGTAACAGTGAACATGTTTGCTATTAGTCCAGCCGTTTCAGAATCAGAACAACAACACAGAGAAATGGTATTCCAATTTATGGTGCATGATAGTGGTATTGGTCTGTCTAAAGAAATCAGGCAACATCTTCATGAAAAGATTGATAAATTTGATGTTGCTATGCAATATCATGGACTTGGATCAGGATTAAGTTTTGTAAAGCGTCTAATTGGTGAGTTAAATGGAGAGATTGAAGTAACAAGTGAAAAAGGTAAAAGTACTACTATTGTCTGTAATATACCAATTAAGTTACCTCTTCTTGATGATCTGATTTATGATACATAATGTTGATATTGATAAGGTTTTGATGATTATGTATTAATTAATAATGATGATTTTCTTGATTATTGTGCTTCACTTGCTACACTTAAATAAAATTATAGTAGGGATAGATATATGGCAAGAAGTCAAGAAAATCATCAAAAAACTATAGATCCTATTATAGGAAAGTTAAAACCTAAGGGTATATATCTTGAATTAGAAAAAGTAAAAATTACAGCTCTATCAAATTGCCGATATAGTAAAAGGCTATTAACGAAGATCATGCTTATTAATAAGATCTCTAAGAACATGGTTGATCTTAATAAAATTAAAAAAGCAATTTATTTTGCTAAAAAGTATCATGGCAGGCAAAAGAGAGAAACAGGAGAATTCTATTACTCACATCCTTTAGAAGTAGCATACATGGTTTCTGATTATTTATTTAGGACAGATGTTATAGTAACTAGCATATTACATGATTGTATTGAAGATACGTTACTTACTAAAGAAATGATTATACAAGAATTTGGCCATAAGATTGCTAATCAAGTTGAAGATTTAACACGAGTTAAAAATGATAAAAAAATTAGTTCAGCAGAAATAGTTAAAATATTATATCAGCAGAAGAAAAAAGAGTTGCTATTAATTAAATTATTTGATCGATTACATAATATACAAACAATCGGAGCTAAAATTCCTGAGAAAGGATGGAAAATAATTTTAGAGACTTTACAATTTTTCTTAACTATTGCTACTTATCTCAAGGTACCGAGAGTTGCAAGGCAATTATATACACATTGCTTTAATATAGCTGCAAATTACAAAAAATTAAATGTACTGAGAATGTTGCAAGATAAAACTTTTATTTCAGAATGAAAGTATTACGATTTCGGATATAGATAGGAGTTTCGCACTTGTTAAAATTAGATAGAAATATTTATAGTTATTTCCATCCACAGTAATAAATTTATGCAATTTTTATACCTTTAAGGTGCGTTAGTATTAATATATTGCAACTAATTTTACGCAAGTGCAAAACTCCTGATAGATTTTATAGTGTGGTTAAAAATTTTTTATCTTGCAACACTTTCACAGATGCTTAAGTAAATATGTTATATCAAAATATCACCAATAATTCATGCATTAATCAAGCTTTAGAGTTATACCATCAATACTGCTCTGATAAAACAACCTATCCTGACCAAATACATACCATTACAACTAGATTCTTCCTCATTCATAGCAGTACTATTACATGAAAATATACAACATCTTAATCTAGAAGATTATAATCATTTTAATAATATTATATATCTAGTTGATGTTATTAATAAATTATCTACTATTAACTATAAACCATATGCTGAGCAATATATTCATTTTCATGAGCTGTTACTAACTATTAATCCCAAACTACAGGAAACGGCAATATTAACTTCACTTGTTCCATTATTACATAAGGTTAGTATCTTTAACCTTGAGTATAATAATATCGATGCTCAGCATATATCAAAGATCATCACTAATTGTTATATCCCTTATCTTTTATCATATACAGCACACAATGACCTTGCTTATCTTTTACAAGATTTATGTTTTAAGATTCAATATCCTGAAGAACGTAATAGAATTCTTCATTATATACATTGGCTATATCCTGACATAGATAATATAATTCACAATATAGAACAGCAATTCAGAAATATATTTAGAAAACTAAATATAAAAGCAAGCCTAAGCTACAGAATTAAGTCCCCATATTCTATATGGATAAAAACACTTGTTAAAGATATCCATATTACAGCACTTAATGATATTTTGGCTTTTAGAGCAATTGTACCAAATAAAAAAGCATGTTACAATTTTTCTAAATTAATTCATCTACATTATAATACCATAACATCACAGTTTGTTGATTATATTAGATATCCTAAGAATAATGGATATCAATCAATACATTTAGTCATATCAGGTGGTAGTAATAAAGGTAATATTGAACTTCAAATACGCTCTACCACTATGCATAGGCAAACACAATACGGTAGTGCACATCACACTTATAAAGCAAATAAGTATTATGTATCTCGTACTAATAATAATGTCAGTGTAATATTACATTAAGTTATAGTAATAGGATACTCAATATTGATATAAGCATCGTAACTATTACCAGTAAAATAATCAATAACGTGAGTACTTATAATACTTTTGCTTCATTTACCCACACTCAACATAGTACTCATTTTGTTGTCAATAACACTACAACATGTACATTGTCTCGGACCACCACCCCAGAATATATAACGTATTATAATAATAATTTATCACTTTTGATAAAAGACACTAATACTATACCTTACAACTTTTCTCTAAATATAAATCTCAATTTGCATAATATTTTAGAATATAAATTAGTACCTTTAGCAGTAGTACAGATTCCGGTAAGTAATCTATTATTCGAACATAATAGTGTTTTTATTAACATCACTTACAAACCAATATTAGCTGAATGTGCTTTTTCGGCAACTATAACTTATACAAAGAGACATGAAGATTCCAATATCAGATCAATATTTAAGCCACCCTCACCAAAAACAGATATAATTAACACAACATACAATACATTATTGGCTACCATAAACGATAAAGTTGTTTTGGAACAATATGGTCAAAAGGAATTTTTATCAACTACTATAAACACAAACATTACTCAAATGCTTCCTATAATAACCTTATTAGTAGATCCATCAGAGCTGAATAAGAGAATAAATGATATATCAGATAGTAATAAGGACCAGTTATTAAATCTTGGACTTCAAACTTGGCTGTGTAGAATCAGTGCCATTATTAATCACACATGGTGCTAATCCTAATGCTACAAATTGTCATGGTGTAATATCATTACACTGTGTTGCTAAGAATGGTAACTTAGATTTAGCGAAATTATTAGCTAAAAATGGTGCTGATGTTAATGCTAAAACTAATAGTGGTGAAACACCATTACACTATGCTATTATGTTTGATAGCTTAGATTTAGTACCATTGCTAATTCACAGTGGTGCTGATGTCAATACTAAAAATAATAGTGGTGAAACAGTATTAAACAGTATTATGGAGTTTAACAATTGTAATATTTTAAAATCTTTCATATTAGGCGGTGCAGACATTAATTTAGAAACAATGTTACCAGATGATCAGACAGACAGTATAATCAATTTGTGCGGTGATTTACGTATCAGTTAAATGGAAAAAATGTGTGATTTATAGACATAGTTATAATGTAAGATCAAAGTATATGAAGTTACAACTAACTTTTATTCTTTAAACTCCAGTTTCGCAAGAGATCTAATAATAATAAAATCCTTTGATGCTGTTATACCAATAGATGGTTTAACAAGACTCAATAATTATGATGTTGGTATACAAGATAAACAACAATAAAATAACTGTTTTGTTAATAATGAATTTGTTTTTACGGTTCAACAAGATAACTTTTTTATAAAACCAACAGAGTTAACAGGAGATATTGTATCATATACTACTTAAAAAAGTGCCAAGAATAGAGCTATTGCTTATGTTCTCTAAATAATGAGGCAACTCTGTAATGAGGTTTTTAGATAATGGTAAAATAGAGATTGATAACAATGTTGCTGAACGAGCATAGTGGTAGGTATGAAAAACTGGCTTTTTTGTTGGATCATATGCTGGTGGAGAAATCACAGCTGTTATATATATAATCATATAATTAAAAGATATAGGATTACTTGGAAAATTTAGGTAAAAAGTATTGAAAATAATTAATAAGCATTAATGAAAAAGATAGAAGATTATCAAACAAATTTTGAGATATGTATTTATGCTAAGAAGTTATTAGATAAAGTAATATATTTAAATAGTGTAGTAAAAGTACCACCAGTGGGTGTATTGGAGGTAAAGAAAGCTATATACTATGCTAAGAAATATCATGGTAGTCAGATGCGTCAATCAGGAGAACCATTTTATTCACATCCGATAGAAGTAGCATATATGATATCTGATTACTTATTTAGAACAGATATACTAGTAACTAGTATATTGCATGATACTATAGAGGATACAGAACTTACCAAGGAGAAAATATTACAAGAATTTGGAGCGAATATAGCCAATCAAGTAATGGATTTGACGAGGATTAAGGAGAATGGTATAAAGATTAGTTCTGCTGAAATGGTAGAGATGTTATACAAAGAGAAGAAATATGATGTACTTCTGATAAAGTTATTTGATAGACTGCATAATATACAGACAATAGGTGCTAAATCTCCTGAAAAAGCTAAAAAAATTATAAATGAAACTTTGATAAGTTTTATTGTTTTGATGCCTTACCTTGGAATTTCATCATTAGAAAAACACTTTTATCGTTTATGTTTTAATATTACACATAAAAATAGATTAGTAGAAAATACATTATTAACTAGTAATCTTAAGTATAACTTTTGGAGTTATTTTAAACACAACACTGAAGCTATAAATATAATTTAGCATACTACTTGATTATTTATAGAATAGATTATTTTGGTAGTAATTGAAATACTTTATGCTTTAGGTTAATTCTATTAAATGTATATATTACATGAATTTCATTGTTATCAGGCCTCATAATAATAGCAGGATATGAATATTCTTCAGACAGAATGTTATTATATTCTATATCCCCTTCAGGATAGATAGAATTTCTAATAGTGATAGGGTGCCAATTTAACCCCTCATCATAGGATGTAGCTACACTTAATATATTTCGTGATTTATGATTATTGATTACTCGATTATATGTAAGTAGTAATGTATCATCACCTAAATTAATGGCATCAATGGCACTATCAGGGTTTAATAAGTTTACTGGTTCTAAATTACTCCAATATATTCCATTATTTATGGATATTGATCTGTGTATGTAAGTAGACATTAAGGAACCAGTTTTTCTAGGTCTTACTAACATTATGATTTTATTTGGTAAATTACTACTAACTAAAGTTGGCTGTATAAAACCTCTGTAACCTTTTTGAAAAATTTGAGGGTTGGATGGTAATATAGGATTACTTAAATTCCATGTATGTAAATCTGATGAATATTCTATATATGAAAAATCATCAATACAACTTTCTCGAGAACACGGAGATAAAATATTATTTTCATAAATTAGTGGCTTATTACGTGCTGGTCCTAGAATACCATGTAATAGTTCTGGTTTTTGCCATGTTAATCCCTGATCATAAGAACGAGATAATATTCCACTCCATGTTCTTGGATAAGGTCCAATTTTACTAAAAATGAGTAACTGATTATTAAAGAAAGTAATTACTGGATTTCCACAACTGATTATTCCATTATCTTGCTTTAGAGGGATATGATGATCACGGAAATATTGCGGTGAAACGATTCTTTCTGGAGTAGTCCATTGATAATGATTATTACTTGCAGGAAGTAGTTTTCAAATATTGATGATTGGCTCTGATCATATAAGAGAATATCTAGATAATTGGCAATTACATAGAAAAGGCAGCATCTTTGCTGAGCTTGCTAGTGGAAGAGCAAAATTTTTAGAGCAAAAAGCAAAGGCAGAGGGCAATATCAAAGATATAGTTTTATTAATTTCAGTTACTATTCCGACGCTGACGATTGATATTAATGAGATGATACGAAGAAGAGAAATATTGCAAGATACATTTAAATCAATTGGTCTTACTACTTATAATGTTGAGGCAACATTGCTATTAAAATTTGTCCGTTTAATATTTGGTTGGAGGAAAGAAGAACATCCTGAACTTAATCCTTGCTAAGACGAGATGAATATATTAGATCAAATTTTCTGATTCATTTTGGTTTGCAGATTATACCAAATCAGCTAGTGACCAAAACAGCTGCTATTACTAAAAGAGAAGCTTTAGAGAGAAATATTAATGCTGGGATGGGTAAGTTTTTTCCTAACTTAGCTAGTGAAGCACAAGATTTAGCAGGGGCAGTAGCGTGTTTACAAAGCGGTGATAGAGTAGTAAATATCCACTTAAATGTCATTATGTGGGATCAGAAGAATAAAGCAAAAGGATCAGCATCACAGTTTTGCTCACAGCTTCGTCGAAGTGGCTGGTATTTTGTCCCTTGTAAATATGATCATTTAGCAGTAGTGCTTGCTAGTTTACCGATGCAGTTAGTTGAAGCAGCACCAAATTCTTTAATGGGTAAATTTAATAGATTCAATAATATATTTCTAAAGAAGTAAATATTTTGCTAAATTAGGTTTAGAAATCAGAGTAGATCCGATAAGCTTTAGCCCTGAGCAGCATGTTGGCCCTACTAGAATGAGAAGTATTATCAATAAAATATCTGAGCAAAATAAAATATGCAGGCTAGCCCATCTTGAAATTATCAAAGGAGCAGATGGAGTATTAAATCGTATTATTCGTCATCAAGCTATTTTTACTAAATTGGATATAGAAAAAGCAGTAAAAGAGATTCCGGAAGAAGCAGAAAAGCAAAAACTAATAAGGGAGGTATTAAATTCTGATAGATTAATCAAACTATATAATGAAGATGGCACGGATACTAAATACTATACTACTCAAGACATACGGCATGAAGAATTAAGGATACTAAGAATAGCAGATAAGATCAATAGTCAGATTCATTTTAATAACATTATTAAGCTTAAGAGTGCTATCGATAATCTTGCTAGTGTTAATGAAGCACAAAGGGCAAGCCTGCAGCATATTTTAATTAATAGTCAAGGTATTAGAACCCTTCAAGGTAGAGCCGGCACTGGTAAGTCGCAAGTACTTGCTGAAGCTTATAAAATTGCCACTAACCATGGGCAAAATATTATAGGACTTGCTCCTACTCATAAAGCAGCATCAGAGCTTAAGATTATTATTAATTAACATGGTAGAGAGCGTATATGTAATATTGTAATAATGCCTTATATGAGGCGTTAAATCTTTAATAATTTTATCTCCATACTCCATGATATAAAATGATTGACTAACTCAAATAAAGTATTGGTATAAGCTTTATGAATTTGAAATTCGTATTGGGAATATATTAAATTTGCTTTTGACAATATATCTATAAATAATTTTTCTGCTACTTCCACATGGTTATTCATTATACTACAATGTATAGCAGTGATCATCCCTTGAAGTTGAAGAAAAATATTTATAAAATTAATAGTTTCGGGTTCTTTATTTACAATAGGAGTACTATAAGTTTTGAAAATGCTAATTTCTTTATTCGCTTTTAATGCAACATGATATTTGCTTAAGGCTTCTTTCAGCACTTTATGTTCTTGAATATTTTTATATTCATAATTATCAAATAAAGTTTTTAGTGTATTAAGTTTTAGGCTTGTTACTTGTGGAATACCCAATTTTTTTGTTGTTTTGCTATCTAAAGAGTTTAAAAGAGTTGTTGCTATTGCTGCACTGGCATCTATAGAACTTTTTACATTTTTTAATGGTTCTATTCATGCCCCCGCTACAATTCAAGACTTTTTTGATTTAGACTCTATTATTTTATTGTGTGACAATGCTATAGGATTAAATTTTGAGAGTGCTGAAGATTTAGGATTTTTTATCATAATAAATACTTATTAATACATAGGCATGTATTATAAAGTAAACTCACTATTTTGTAAAGAAAATACTAATTTTTTAATTAAAGTTAATAGCTTGAAGCATTCCTATTGGTATTTCACCCCTGCTATTTTAACTCTTAATAAACACCAATTCGTTATCGGATGAGTGTTTAGTACTAAATGCATAACCTAAATATGAGAAATTCTTAAGTAGTTCAGGTGAGTCAATTAGGTTGTTAGCAATAACCTTGACCATCGTCCCTCGAGCTTTTTTAGCATTTATACCGATTGTTGATAATTTACCGTTCCTATTTTCTTTAAAATGAACGTTAACTAATTGATATTTAAGTTTATTTGGGTTTATTACAGATGCATATTCTTGTGATGCTAGGTTGAGTAAATATTTATTTTCCTGTTTAGCAAGAATTTTATTAATATAATTAGTGACTTCATCTTGCCAAAAGTTTGTTAAATTTATTTCATTTAATTTTGTTGCCATTTCTAATCTATACGGCTTAATAGTATCTAGCGGTTTTAAGACTCCGTAAAGTCCTGATATAATAAGCAAATGTGATTGCAGGAAATTTAATTCATGATTAGTTAATTTTTCTATATGTATATTATTAAAAACATCTCCTGCATAAGCAAAAATAGCCGCTTTACTCTCTTGATTATCAAAATCCTTAAATCTTTCTTTATTTATATGTGCAAGTTTTGCACTTATATTCATTATTTTCGATAATTGATTCTCAGAATATCTTTGGAGTGTAGAAAGTAGTTGATTAGTTAACGTAAGGGACATTGGAGTCGTCAGCTCCGTCTTGGGAGCTAACTTCTCGAAATTTAGAGTTTTAGCAGAAGAAATAATAGCAAGCATTTCTATCTAGCTGGAGTACTCGGAAGAGATGAAGTAGTGCTAGCGATATTTCTGTTAGTACTATCGATTGTTTGCATAATTGCATAGCTTGGATCACCGTCAAGCTCTACTACTTCTTTGGGTTTTGTAGTTTTTTGACCGGTACAGCCAATTAAAGCTATAGAAGCAAATAAAATTATTAAATACCTTATCATAAATACCCTGTTTTAATTTTACACTTAAGATAGCTGCCTATTATTATAATGTCAAGTGAGAGGAAAATTTTATTACCCTACCCTATAACCTTTCAGTAATAGTCTAAAGATTCTCCATAATATTTTAAATCTAATTCTGCATAATTTAAATTAGGTTCATCTTCGCTTCTTTCTATTTCGGGTTCAGGTTTAAGCTTATCATAATTTTTTCTAGTTTTTAAAGAATATTCTAAAGTGTCTTCATATTCCCATCTAGGTGAGGGTGATTATCAGATTCTTTTTCTAAATATATCATTATTGATGATGTTTTTTCCTTTAAAGATTCATTACATAATTCTTCAACAATAGGATAATATTCTTTCTTTCAGATATTAAAGGCATGATTGTTGGTGTACTATCATTTAAGTAATTATATAATGCTTCAAAAAAAGAATCATATTTCCCATTACCTATAATCGTGATATATAGAGTCTATATTAAGTGCTTGAATAATCAGCTTCCCATCTATCGATAATATTTTTTTGAAGAGTTCTAAATCTTCAATATGAAGAGCCATGGAATATTATTATTTACTCCTTAAATAAATTTTTAGGCATTCTGTAATAAACCGTATTATAGAATTTTTCGCTGTCAGGAAATTTGCGTTTGCGGATAGAGAAATTACCGAAATTTCTGATTTCGATACGCTTTTGTTTTTTAAGAGATTCGTTTAAATAATCTAAAATTAAATCTACTGAATCTTTAACATCTTCTTTAGAAAGATAGTTCAGCTTATCATGTATTTTATCTATTAAATAATTCTTAGTAATCATTATTAAAAAATCGCTTTGATTCCGTTAAAACTATTTTTAAAAAAACTAGGTGCTATACTATCAAAATCTTCAAGTATTATGTCCATTAATTTTGGTTTTGGTTTTAATTGATAATCTTTAACTAGTAGATTAACATTAATTTTCTGAACTTCCTGTAACCATTTTAATGCAGTATCTTCCGAGCCTATAGCATCTACAAGCTTTAACTTTAAAGCCTGACGACCTGAATATACTCGTCCGTCTGCGAGCTTTTTTACTTCTTCTATAGGAAGATTACGCCTCTTTGAAACAAGTTCAAGGAAGAAATTATAAGTATCTTCTATATTTTCCATAATGGCTACCCGTACTGCTTCCGTCAGTTTTTCGGTAGGATTTGGGACAGCTTTTAATTCACCCGATTTGAAATTATTAAACTTAATCCCCAATTTTTGAGCAAGCTCCGTTACCTCGGCTGTTTGTAGTATTACACCGATTGAACCCGTAATAGTTCCGTTATGGCTGATAATATAATCACCTCCAAGAGAGATTAAATAACCGCCGCTTGCAGCCATTGTTCCCATAACGATCACTACCGGCTTTTTTGCGGATATTTTACGCAGAATATTATAAATTTTTTCAGCGCCGACTACCGTACCGCCGGGAGAATTTACGTTAACTATTAACGCTTTAATATGAGAATCATCGATTATTTTTTTGAGCTTTTTGTCACGCTTTTCGTCTTCAAGAATTATTCCGTCTATTAATACGGAAGCTATATAGTCTTCATTACTATTAATAGGTAACACCTCTTTTAGAGCAAAATCTTTACCGACTAGTAAGAATACGATCGCAATTAAAATAATAGCTACTAGCTTCCAAATTAACAAATGAGATTTTATTTGTCTTCTTTCAATTAAATAATCAGGTGTTATACTCATGATCTTATATACTTTTTTAGAATACTATAGTCAATGCAGACCTATACTGTGACAGGCGTGAGGAGCGCAGCCTATAATATAATAGGCAAGCCGACGCACAACGAATCACAATATAGGTATCAATTGACTATAGACCGTTCTTAGGACGTTCAGGACTCTTCATCATCTCAAAAAACTCACCGTTAGTTTTAGTATTTTCAAGTTTTTTGAGTAAAAATTCTATTGCTTCACTGCTACCCATCGGATCGATAATACGACGAAGAACCCACATTTTATTTAATATTATTTTATCTACTAATAAATCTTCTTTTCTAGTTCCTGATCTAGTTATATCAATAGCCGGATAAATACGCTTATCGGCAATCTTACGATCTAGAACTATCTCGGAATTACCTGTACCTTTAAACTCCTCAAAAATTACCTCATCCATACGAGAACCGGTTTCAATTAAAGCCGTACCGATTATAGTAAGCGAACCGCCGTTTTCAATATTTCTTGCTGCTCCGAAAAATCTTTTAGGTCTCTGAAGAGCATTAGCATCAACACCGCCCGTTAATACTTTACCTGATGACGGCACTACGGTATTATAAGCACGAGCTAAACGTGTTATCGCATCTACTAAAATTACCACGTCTTTTTTATGTTCTACTAAACGCTTTGCTTTTTTGATAACCATTTCTGCAAGCTGCACGTGCCTACTTGCCGGTTCATCGAAAGTAGAGCTAACAACCTCCCCACGCACGGAACGTTGCATATCGGTTACTTCTTCAGGTCTTTCGTCTATTAACAGTACTATTAAAAATACTTCCGGATTATTGGTTGTAATTGCATGTGCTATATTTTGTAATAATACGGTTTTACCTGTACGAGGCGGTGCTACTATTAATGCACGTTGTCCTTTGCCCATAGGGGCAACAAGTTCAATAACCCTTGTACTAAAATCCTTACTATCTTTACTATTATTTTCAAGTTCTAATCCTAATTTTTCATCAGGATATAAGGGGGTTAAATTATCAAAATGAACACGATGATAAGCTTTAGCAGGGTCTTCAAAATTTACTCTATTGACTTTCAGTAAAGCAAAATAACGTTCTCCGGCTTTTGGAGCTCTGATCTGACCTTCTACAGTATCACCGGTACGCAGACCAAAGCGACGAATCTGACTAGGAGAAATATAAATATCATCAGGGCCTGCTAAGTAGTTTACTTCCGGCGAACGTAAAAAACCAAATCCGTCAGGTAGTACTTCAAGTACCCCCTCTCCCACTATTAAAACTCCCTGCTCTACGGATTTTTTCAAAATTGCAAAAACTAATTCTTGTTTAAGTAATGAATTAATATTTTCAATTTTTAATTCTTCTGCTTGAGCTTGTAGTTCCTCCGGTAATTTACGTTTTAATTGTTTTAAATTAATAATATTACCGTTCTCTGCAAAATTATTATAATTGTTATTGGATTCGGTATTGTTAAGTTCTGCTGTGGATTCTTTATTAGTTGTGTTCATTATTTTATTATTAATAGATTATAATTGAAAAGTTGAGTTAGCAATCAAGTTTAAAGGTAAGTAATATACTTATTTAAGTTAGGAATCAAATTAGATTTTTAGAAAGTTTTATTTATTCTTGCGGTTTAAAGAATTATTTATCTTGTTAGTTTATAAGAGCTGGCTATGTATGTAAAAGCATACTAACAACGTTAATAGCATATTGTCAACCCAAATCGTCATTGCGAGCAGGTAATCGGTAAATGGTCATTGCGAGCAAATTACGAAGCAATCCTGGGAGTTTATTATTATTTTATGAGATTGCCGCACAGCTTACGGCTGCGTAGCTCATGACGACCCTGGTAACCTCTTCTCGCAATGACGGATAAATCAATCCACGTAACTCTAGCAATCCTTTGATTTTAACAATAACACATTTGTATTAAGTAATGGCATGCATACGTTTTTAACTTCATTTAATAAGGCCTCATTGCTTATTTCTTGGTTTAATTCGTTGCGTACCGCATCAAATATTTCTCTTAAACTTTTCTCTTCTACCATATATTTAAAAATATATTTAGTGCTTCTAAATATCGACATTGAGATATTAACATTATTTAATATCCCATTATTAATAGTAAAATTAATGGCATTATTTACTGCTGAAGGATTAGATTCCAAATGCTCATAAATTTGTTTAGCAAAATTGGCAATATTATGGAAGTACGGTATATTATCAAGGTCATCAAGAGAGGCTACACTATCTTTTTGATTTGATACGTAAAATGAATGTTTAATAATATTACCGGTAAGTATTTCGGAAATTGCTTCTCTAGTTACTTTATCCATCTTTTTAACTTTTTGTAGAAGTGAAAAATCTTTTATATAATTTTCCGGTCTTAATAAAATTTTCTCTAAAGGATCAAGATAATCAACAAAATTTAAGCTTGCTTTTTCTACGAATTCATATAACTCAGGAACGGAATAGGCTCTATCCTGTTTGTTCAGGAACATATCATAAACTCCGACGTCACCGAAATTTTGGTAATCTGAAAATAATTCCCAACCTCTTTTATACCAGTTAGTAGCAGGCAAATTATCTAGAATTAGCTTCCCGTTCATTACTTCTTCGACACGGCTTTTAGTATCTTTATTTATCATTTTCATTAAATCCTGAATTTGATAAACACCGGTACGTCCGTATTTAGCATATACCATTAAACCCATACCGCCGGTCGGCTTTAAAGAATCTTTTAGATTTTTTAAACCTTCATCAGGATTTGCTAAATGATGAAGCACGCCGGTACAATTTATATAATCGAATTTTCCAAGTTTTAGATTAGGTATATTTAATATTGAATCATTAATCCATTTAATATTTTTAAGACCTCGTACTTCTGCACGTTTTTGTGCTACTTCCATGCTAGGCTTGCTGAAATCTAGATATATTATTTCGGCATTTTTATCTTTTAACTGCTCGGCAAGATAAATAGTCGAATCACCGGTGCCGCCGCCTGCTATTAAGCATCTAAAATTATTATTAAAATTTTCTTTTCCTTGATATAGAAAATGGTTTAATTCTCCTAAGAACTCACCACATGTTGCAAGTAAATATTCTTTTTCTTGATTTGGGTCTCTGAAAGGATAAGGATAACCTTGATAATGCTCTTGTACTTCTGCTACGTCTTTAGAAATTGTAGTATTTTTTGTTTTCTTTAAATTTCGCATAAATTATTATTTTTTAAGTTGTTATTATATATACTTGTCTATCTCTACTCTTTTAGAAGTATATCTTTTATAATTAATTGAATAGTATAATTATTTTGCCAATTATTAGTTTTTAACGTTCCTATTGCGGCAATATTTTTTGCTTTAGGGCTTAATAAAACATCTTCAAATGCAGTTCCTACCGAATTAAAAGCAATAGCAGATAAGGCTTTATTACCAAAGCCTCGCTTATTTGGAACAAGCATACATTTAATATGCTTACTTCCAACGATATCCGCTTTTAATACAAATAAATCATCAAATTTAAATATAGGCTCATGATTTCCTTGACCGAAAGGCTCTAAAGTGTTTAATTCCTCCATTAAAGGGAAATTCACACTATTAACCGTTAAATCAATATCATATTCCGCATGCTTATAATTTTCTAGTTTATTTATACTAATTCTAAAAGCATTATTAAAAAAATTCTGCAATTCTTGTAATTTTTCAGCCGTTACGGTAAAACCTGCCGCCATAGCATGACCTCCGCCTGCTATTAGCAAATCTTTGCTTTTAGCATTGATAATTTCAGCACCAAAATCAATACCTAAAATAGAACGGCATGAAGCTTTACCAATCCCATCATTTAAAGCTATAACTGCCACCGGCTTATCAAATTTTTCTTTTAATTTGCCGGCAACGATTCCTATAACGCCTGGATGCCATCCTTCTTTTACGATAAATAATAAACTACTATCTTGTTGTGTCAAAGCAATTTCCATCGCTTCTTCTATCATTAATAACTCAATTACTTTACGCTCATTATTATGTTTTTCAAGTTCTTTAGCTAATTTATTTGCTTCATTAGAACAACTAGTAGATAGGAGATTAGCCCCTAAACTTGACTTTCCTACTCTACCGCCCGCATTGATACGCGGACCTAGAATAAACCCTAAATGATAACATTTTGGTATTTCATTAAGCCCTGCCATATCATATAATGTTTTAATCCCTATATTTTGCCTTTGTTGCATTACTTTCAATCCGCTTGCAACAAATGCACGATTTAAGCCTGTTAATTTCATCATATCGCAAACAGTACCAAGAGCCACTAAATCTAGATACTGCATTAGATTAGGCTGAAGCATTGTTTGTGTGAAATAATTTTGCTTCTTTAAATTCGATAATATTGCAGTTGCAAATAAGAAAGCAACTCCTACGGCTGCCAAATGTTTATATTCGCTTTTTTCATCAATACGATTTGGATTTACTATAGCTACTGCATCCAGTAATATTTCCGTAGCTATATGATGATCGATTACTATAACATCAAGGTTAACGTCTTTTGCGTATTTTAGGGCTTTATGTGCCATAGCACCGCAATCAACCGTAATTAATAATTCTGTGCCGTTATCTTTAATTTTTTGTATAGCAAAAGGAGTTGGACCGTATCCTTCAGCTATACGATCAGGAACATAAATATCACATAGTATATTTAAATCTCTAAAAATATTTTTAAGTAAAGCGGCTGAAGTAGCACCGTCTACATCATAATCGGCAAAGATACATATTTTTTGGTTATTTAAAATAGCTGTAACGGTTCTATCTACAGCCTTTTCCATATCAAGTAGATGAAAAGGATCAGGTAATAAATTTTTGATTTTCGGTCTCAAGAAATTTTCTACTTCCTCTAGATTATTTACTCTTAATGATACTATCCTAGCAAGTAAATCACTAATTTTGAAACTACGACATAACTCGGTGACTATATCTTCGTTAATCATTTTCTGCTGCCAGATTTTACCGTTTATAGATGCTTGTGGTTTCATTTGTTTATTAGGTTGTATTTTTGCTGTATATTGTCATTGTGAGTAGGCATTGTTGCGTGGATCAATTTCACCTTTATCAAGCCACGTGGTGACAGAGGTGAAATTGATCCACGCAACAATGCCTACTCACAATGACAATATACACTTATATCTCCAAAAGTTTTTTAGCTTCATCATCCGCAATTAAAGCTTCAACAAACTCATCTAATTGTCCGTTTTTAACTACTTCGTCTATCTTATAAAGTGTTAAGTTTATTCTATGGTCGGATACTCTTCCCTGTGGGAAATTATAAGTACGTATCCGCTCCGAACGATCTCCCGAACCTATCTGCCCTCTTCTGCTATCGGATCTTTCTTGTTCCTTTTTACGTCGTTCTTCTTCATAAATTCTAGCACGTAGAATTTTTAACGCCTTTGCTTTATTTTTATGCTGTGACTTCTCATCTTGCAAGGCTACGGTAATACCGGTAGGGATATGAGTTATACGTACGGCAGAATCGGTAGTATTAACGTGCTGTCCACCAGCCCCTGAAGCTCTATAAGTATCGATTCTTAAGTCTTTATCTTCAATTTTAATATCAACCTCTTCAGCCTCAGGAAGTACTGCAACCGTTGCTGCCGAAGTATGAATACGTCCTTGTGATTCCGTTTCCGGTACTCTCTGTACTCTATGAACGCCTGACTCAAATTTGAGCTTAGAAAATACATCTTTGCCTTTTATTGATGCTGATGCTTCTTTATAACCGCCTATTCCCGTATCGGAAATTGCTAATATCTCAAAACGCCATCCTTTTAACTCAGCATATCTTTGATACATATTAAAAAGTACGGCAGCAAAAAGTGCAGCTTCTTCTCCACCGCTTCCTGCTCTAACTTCAATAATAGCACTTTTACTATCCGCATCATCTTTTGGTAATAAAGCAATTTTTACGGCTCTTTCAAGTTTTGGTAACGAATTTTCAAGAGTGTATATTTCGTCTTCAATCATTTCTAAAGTGGCATTATCAAGTCCCACTTCTAGCTTAAAATTATTTGCTTCTTCAAGCTCAGATTTAGCCTTATTATATTCTTTAATTTTTGTTACAACATCTTCAAGTTCTGCATATTCTTTAGATGCCCTAACAAACTCGTCTCCCATAATGCCGGAAGATAGTTTGTTGCCTAAATTTTCGTATTTATCTAAAATTTTTGCTAAATTATCTGAAAAACGCATGTTATTTTATTGTGATTTGTTTATGGGTGAGATTTCAACGTTATTGCGAGAAGCAACTGAAAGTTTCGACGAAGCAATCTCAGGATATTTGACGAGATGGCCACTCAGCCTATGGCTGCTCGTAATGACGACTTATATCAACATCAAAGCGGGACTCTCTATAAACTTTTTAAATGCTGCCAAGAACTCAGCACCGACTGCTCCGTCTACTACTCGGTGATCGGCAGAAAGAGTTACGTCCATAATTGTTGCTATAGTTATTTGATCATTCTTGACTATAGCACGTTTTGCACTAGCTCCGACGCTCATTATACAACTTTGCGGTGGGTTAATTATAGCATTGAAATTCTTAATACCGTACATACCGAGGTTAGAAATGGTAAACCCTCCGCCCTGAAATTCTTCAGGGGTTAATTTATTATCTTTTGCTTTCTTTATTAATGCTTTCATTTCACGAGATAGTTCTAGAATGTTTTTTTGATTGGCATTTTTAACTATCGGTGTAACAAGCCCGTTCTCAATCGCTACCGCTACTGAAATATCGACATTATTGTAATATCTAATTGCATCTTCTCCCCAGCTAGCATTGGCATTTGGCACTTCTTGTAAAGCTTTGGCTACTGCTAGAATAATAAAATCATTAACCGATATCCTTGTTGATTTATCTTCAGAAAAAGATTTATTCATGTCTTCTCTTATATCTAACAATTTATCGACATTACATTCTATAGATAAATAAAAATGTGGAACTGTTTGTTTAGATTCAAGCAGACGCTTGGCTATAATCTTGCGGATATTATTATTTGGTACTAAACGATATTCTTCAGGATTTCTGCTAACTATTTTATTATGAGCAGTGCTAGGAGTATATGATAAGATATCTTGTTTGACTATTCTACCGTGCGGACCGCTACCTTTCACGCTCTCCAATCTAATATTTCCCATTTTTGCAAGTCTTTTTGCAAGCGGTGAGGCGAATATTTTACTAGCATCATGTTTTATAACTGTTACCTGTTCTTCTACATTAGCTATATTCTCGCGGGGTTTCGGAAGATTAGCATCTGTTTTCGGTGACGGTGATACACTATTATTTTTTGCAATAAACGCATCAATGTCCGTTTTTTCTTCTCCCTCTTCACTTAACACAGCAATTAAAGAGTTAACAGGTACATTTTGACTATTTTGTGGGATAACTATTTTGGCAAGTATACCTTCGTCTACCGCTTCTATTTCCATCGTTGCTTTATCGGTTTCAATTTCAGCAATTACTTCTCCAGGATTCACTTTGTCCCCTTCTTTTTTTAACCACCTAGCTAGATTTCCTTCCGTCATAGTTGGAGATAAAGCAGGCATTAAAATTTTAATCGGCATAACTTATTTAGATTTGACTTTTTATTGTTGTTATTACACGTCATTGCGAGGAGAAGCAAAGCCTCGACGCGGCAACCTCATGAAACAGTAAAATTCCTGAGATTGCCACACTCTCTACGTTCGCGCGCAATGACGATTTGAGTAGCTATTGTACCTTAATATCAGGGCTAACGATCATTATCATCTGTTTACCTTCCATTTTAGCATGCTGATCGATTTTAACGAGTCCTTCGAGCCCTACTTCTATACGTTTAAATAGTTCTTGACCGACCTCTTTATGAAGAATCTCTCGTCCCTTAAACCATAAAGAAATTTTTACTTTATCTCCATCTTTTAAAAATTCTTTTATTTTTCTTAATTTAGTTTCAAAATCACCGATACTAATATTAGGTTTAAATTTCATTTCTTTAAGTACGACGATTTTTTGTTTTTTGCGTGCTTCATGCAAACGTTTTTTGCTTTCGTACTTAAACTTACCAAAATCTAGAATTTTACAGACAGGGGGTACAGCATTCGGTGATATCTCGACTAAGTCAAGACCAGCTCTTTCCGCCATATCTAATGCTTCTCTAATATTTACGACGCCGTGCATTTCGCCGTTTTCGCCTACTAAACGAACTTCTCTAGCTCTGATTTCTCTATTAGCCTTAGGAAAATTATTTTTAGAAATAAAATTTCTCCGTATTATGTTTATAAATAAATATATATTGCATTTAACTTATTTTATTTAAAATTACAAGTAAATAAAATATTTTATCTTTAATTTTATTTAGACAGTTTTAAAAAAATTGAAACTACAAGGCAAATTCCAAATATTAATAAACAGATTCGTGTTAATTTAGCGACTCTTGCCTGTATTTTCAAGTTTTTTAGGTCTATAGCATGCTTATGAGCTTGCTCTTGTTGTGCCATATGCATTAATTCCTGTAAAGTACCGGGATAAATACTCTCATACTCACTGATTAAATCAATTGGCGGTAATATATGTTCAAATTTTTTACGGTAAAAATTATTATCAGGTTCGTTTACACTAAAAGTCTTAGCATAACCTTTATTTAATCTATTATTTTTGTTAAAAAAACGTTTAGTCTCTTTCATATTCCTTTTTTATTTTTTGAAATGTATATAATATATTACTTTCAACTATTTTAAAATAATCAATTAATTGCGTTTCTTTTTTTTGCTGTTGTTTGGAGCTTTTCATATTTATTATATTCTTTAGCTCTGCATATACTAGTTTTATAAAACTTTGTTTCATTGATTATACTAAATTTATAAAATCTGTTTTTGGTATTAGCGGTTCGCTCCTAAAATTTATAGCATTATTAAATTTATTGCAACAGGTTATAAAATTTTTATCACATCCGGCAGTAATTTTTACTTCCTCGGCATCTTTAACATAATCCGGTATAATATCCTCTAATATAATCAAATCACCGAAATTGCTTAGAACTTTACTGTTAAAACGATTTTCGCTGAATATAATTTGACTGCCGTTATAATAGCCGTTTTCTTTATCTAAATCTAGTATTCTTAAACTGTCCTTGAGCATTTCTTTAACCTTATATATGCCACTATATAAAGCTTTATCTATTTTACATTGACTATCTCCGCAAACTGCTCTACATGTTTTGTTATATCGATTAATTATAGTCTGATTATATTTTACCGTTTCGGGTTTTAAATGTATTTAAAAGTTTAAATCGTATTTTGTATATAAAGTGCAATAATATGTAACGAAATGCTCAAAAACTTTGTCAATATATATTATTATTTTAACAATAGCATTATTTAAATCGATTGTTGTCGTAATGCCGTTGTCCTCAAAAATACCTTCAATGATTATATGGTTTTGTGCGGAATCGTTAAATTCCGCTTCTTTTAAATCTAAACTGGAATTCGGTAAAAAAACTCTCTCTTCACTTTTTATAGCATGATCGCTATTTGTTAAGTTTAATTCCTCACCGCTAGCTCACTTAATTTGAAAACAATAAACAAAATTCGTAAGCTTTGTAATTACCTCTTCAATCGCAATACTCATATAATCACCTACACTAACTCTATGTTGGATAACGCTATAGAACCGTCATTACAATAAGAATATTCAAAACTATCTATACTAAATCTAACTACTACGTCAAAAGTAAAATCAGCAGTTAAAATTACATCTTGACCTAAGGGACTTGGTAAGGTCACTATACCATCGTTGTAATCTACAATGCCCATAGTTCTTACATTATTAATATATAGAATTACGCTATTATTAACCGGTTTAGTGATAACTCGTTCGTAAGGAACAATAGGATCGCTATATATCTTCCTTAGCTGAAATTTATTTAAATTACCGTCCCCTTTAGCAATAACTTCGTTAATTCCTCTATAATCTGCATAATTCCTAAATCTCAAAGTAGAATTACTTCCACATCTTGCTTTAAAAAAGCTATTAAATTGCTCAAATTCCGTACTGCTTAACCTTGCATTTTTGATTAAATATTTCTGACTCGTTAATTGCGAAAGGATCTTCACTATTTTGCTGTTGACATATTTCAATAGTTTTTACTTGAGTAACAACACTTGGTTTGAGAAATTTTTCATTAATATTTACTGACAATAAGGAGGTATTTATAAATTGTTCTTGAGACAGATAACTTGGGTTTTTATTCTCTTGGGGTATATATTTATTACCCTGTTAAATTGGAGCTTAAGTAGAAGTTAAATAAATCTACAATTTAAATTTAGTAATATTTTTACTAAAAAAAAGTTCAGCAGTGGAAAAAGAGATTATTTTTTTGGAAGGTAGTTGCAATATTATTCTGCCGGTATTATCGATATCTTTAAAAAGACCGGTTACTATATCATTTTGATATTTAACGCTAATATTTTCATATAACTTATAAGCATGTTCTAACCATTTTTTTCTAATAAAAGGAAAACCGTTATTATGCCAAATTTGATAATGTTCTTCAAAATTTTCTATTAATATCTCAAGTAAAGCTTGTGGTTCTATAGGTGGTAGATTTTCGCTTATTAAGCTAGCAGTAGGCTGGTCGATATTATCAGGTTGATAGGTAATATTAATGCCGATACCGATAATAAGGTAATAATTATTTTCTACTTTAACAGATTCAAGAAGTATACCAGCAATTTTCCGACTGTTAATTAATACATCATTGGGCCATTTTAGTTGTATAATGTTATTTTCGTTCCTTATGTCATTCCCGCTTTCGCGGGAATGACATATAGAACTATGGGAGTGACATAAAGAGGTTATACTATCATAAACGCTAAGTGCCATAACAAAAGATAATTGCGGCAATAATTCTAGCTCTTTATCAGGCTTTATTAGTAAACTTACATGTAAGTTACCTGACCTAGACTGCCAGTTTTTGCCGCTTCTACCACGTCCATTAGTTTGAGATTTGGCAAGTACTGCATAGTTTGAATCAACTTTAGCATTCTGAGCCATTTTCATAGCCTCAGAGTTTGTACTGTCTAGCTTGTCAAAAACAATTAGTTTAAATTTACCGATATTCATTTTTTTAGTATCCGTCATTGCGAGGAAAGGCGAGCTTTGTTGCATGGCTCGAAAAACCCGCTCGATGTCATTCCCGCTTTCATGGGAATGACATAAAAACACCTAACTTGCCCCCTACTGACATGACTTGTAGCTACACTATGTTTGCTTTGAATTTTTGGTGCTTCGCTTTTACTCTTAGTTATAAAGCTTTCTAAATCTTGTTTAGTAAATTTAAACTTAGCAATATTTTCATCAAAGGTTTTAGTTTTATCAAATCTTACATCTTTATTTTTATCTATTCCAAGTACCTCGATGAAACTATCTTTTATTTTACTTGAAGCAGCAGTATCATTTAAGGTA
The DNA here is from genome assembly GCF_046532895.1 of Rickettsia koreansis. NCBI lineage: Bacteria > Pseudomonadati > Pseudomonadota > Alphaproteobacteria > Rickettsiales > Rickettsiaceae > Rickettsia > Rickettsia koreansis. The sequence goes on from NZ_WHLZ01000001.1 coordinate 229,209, forward strand.
TACAATAAAGTGTTCAATAAGCTTTTCATTTAATTCTTTTTTGTTTAATGCTCCGGTTTTACAAAATGATAATAACATCTTTGCTTTACCATCATGATTTTCAATAACTCCTTCTTGCCATTTAGAAGTATTATTTTCTTTTGACTGAATAAACATTTCTAACAATTTAGTGCCAAATGTTTTATGTAGATTTTTATTATCATAAACTTCATAAACATTTAGTAGAAATTTTTGATGGTCAAATATTTTATCTGCTTCTTTGCCAAGGTCATGATTATTCAAATGTTCTCTAGTTTGACAATATCCTTTAATATGCAAATAATTAGAATATTTTGGTGCATCTTTGAAATCCAAAGTATCTATTCCGGCAGTATCTAAAACAACAGTGTTTAAAGCATTTTCACGTAACTGTTCATTAGTTGCTCTTAGAGTTTCAGTATATTTAAATTTTCCTCCTACTTTTGCAAGCGTCTTAAATAATATATCAGCTAAAAACTTTACGATATCACTTGGGCTGTCAAATTTTTTTGCACTATATATAGCAATATTTGCATCAGCTTCCATACCCGTACCAAACGCCATAGCTAGAGTTCTACCTTGTTTTTTAGCTAAGGTAATCTCCTCCATATTATCAGTTCTGCTTTTGTATCAAATTCCAGTTCATTGCCTTTAAAATATTTTGTTGGTATATTATCTCTATATTCGCCGTCTATATATTTTTTACTGTCAATTTCTACCGGCTTAAAAACAAGCGGTATAGAAGCAGAAGTACGGCAAGCTAAAGCAATTTCAACATTTGGCGTATCAAAGCTATTGAAAATAGTTAGTTCACTTGTCTCTTGCTGAGTTGCCATAATTACTAAATCTTTATACTGCACTGGATCGTATTTTCGCAGTAACGCTATATCCTTAAAATATATTTTACCGTTTTTTTGGTTGTATCTTTCTCTTAATTCATCAAGAGCTTTATAATATTTAACATTTACTATATCTGATCTCTGTAAAAAATTTCCTATATTTTCTTTAATAACAAGTTCTAATAGAGCATATAAAGGTTTACCGTCTTTATTTAACTGTACTATATCCGCAGAAAATCCTTTTTTTCCAAGTAAAGTTTGCAGATTTGTATTTTTAGAAATTTCTTCAAATCGCTCAGGCGAGTGTCCCAAGAGCTACCACTGTGGCAGTTATAGCACCAGCGGAAGAACCTGCTACCGCCTTGACATTATCTAAAATACCAGCTTTTTTTGCTGCCTCATAAGCTCCGGAATATATTGTGCTCCCTTAGCTCCTCCTCCACTAAAAGCTATATATTCGATAGGAGCTTTCTGTGCTTGCTCTAACTCCTGCAATGTTTTTGTTTGATTGCTAGAAGATTGTTGAATTTTTTTAGGTCTTTTAACTCCTCTAATATATCAGATTGCTCATTAACTACAGGAGTTTTTGACTCTTGCTTCAGATTATTAATAATAGGATGTTTTCTTACCTTTATATCAGCCATAGTTTTATTTTATTAAGTTATCTTCTACAAACTTCCAGTTAATCATATGCTTAATAAATATGTCAACATAATCAGGTCGTTTGTTACGATAATCAATATAATAAGCATGTTCCCATACATCACATGCAAGAAGCGGCTTCATACCGTTTGCTATAGGTGTACCGGCATTAGCGGTTTTTATAATTTGTAACCTATTATCGTGATATACAAGCCATGCCCAGCCGCTACCGAACTGCCCTACTGCCTCTTGCTTAAACTGTTCGCAAAACTCTTCAAAACTACCGAAATCTTTATTAATTTGTTCTAATATTTTACCGCTTGGCTTACCTCCGCCCTGCGGCTTTATTGAATGCCAAAAAAAGGTATGATTCCATATTTGGGCTGCGTTATTAAAAATAGCCGCATTTGAGTTTTGTGATGACCATTCTATTATTTCTTCTAAATCTTTTTTTTGTAATTCTTCTTTATCTTTGAGTAAATTGTTTAGATTTTGTACATAAGTATTATGATGCTTACCATGATGATAATCAAGAGTCTCGAGAGTAAAATGTGGTTTAAAACTTTCTTTCTCATAAGGTAAATCAGGTAAGATAAAAGGATATGAGGTTTGATTAGATTTGTTGCAATAGGTCATGTTATTTTCTCCTATGTTGGTTTTTATATATTTATAGCGAGAATCAATACGTCATTGCGAGGAAAAATTGAAAATTTTGACGAAGCAATCTCAGGAGTCCTACTTTATGAGATTGCCACGTTCCTTGCAGTTGCTTGCAATGACGATTTAGTATCCACGCAGGCATGACATCATAGTAACTTATAAAAATCGGAAGCTAAATAAAGCGATCCGGTTATTATAATATTTGCTTTATTATCGCCGTTTATCTTCTTTATATCACTAATCGCTTCTTCGAGTGAGTCGCTTGCGCTAAAATCAATACCACTCTTTCTGCCTTCCAAATTTATTGTTTCTGCACTATGGCTTAGCGGTTCAGATAAAACTTTAACGCCGTAACCTTTAATTGTCAAACCCTTAAAGTAAGAGCAAAATTCCTCAATATTCCTATTTTTAGTCATACCGAGTATTAAATATATCGATGATTTTAAATTATCACGCATCCAATTTGCCAAAACTTGAGCTCCGCTATTATTGTGAGCTACGTCTATCCAAATTTGAACATTATCACCTATTAATTTAGAATATTTTTTCGGTTCTATTTTTTCGATTCTAGCAGGCCAAATAGTATTTTGTAATCCTTTAGCAATAACCTCATTATTAATATTAAATTGTTTGTTAATAAGGCTTATTAAGGCAATAACGCTTGCAGCATTTATTAATTGATGATCACCAAGTAGCGAAGGAGTCGGAAACTCATAGGTAAAATTTCGTGATGAATAAATAAATCCGTTGTCCGTCTTTTTAATACCGAAATCATATTCATAACAGAAACTCGGTACTTCTAACTCTTCAGCCTTGGCAAATAATGTTTCATAAACTTCCAAAACTTGCATACTTATAACGCAAGGAACGCAAGACTTCATAATACCAGCTTTCTCAACTGCTATTAGGGGTAATGTATTACCCAGCATATGCATATGATCATATGAAATAGGTGTAATTAAAGTAATTAAAGGTTGTTCTACTATATTTGTTGCGTCTAACCGACCGCCTAGTCCCGTCTCTAAAATTAATATATCGGCTTTTGTTTTCTCAAATGCTAGAAATGCTGCTGCCGTAGTACCTTCAAAGAAGCTAGGTTCAATATTAAATTTTTTGCTTGCTACCCTCACCTGCTCACAAACCTGCCATAATTCATTATCCGAGATTTTCTCACCTGCTACTACAATTCGTTCATTAAATTCTAATAAATGAGGCGATGTATAGCAATGTACCTTATAACCGGCAAGCGTAAAGATGCTTTTAAGCATAGCACTACTTGAACCTTTACCGTTTGTACCTGCTATATGTATGACGGGAGGAAGTCTTAAATGAGAGTTACCTAAGGCTCTTAAAAGTCTTGTTATATTTTCAAGGTCATATTTAATGTTATTTTTCCAGGTCGGCACCGGAAAATGCGGTATTAGCATTGTTATTGATTTTTTTCATGAATGATAGAGTTATACAATATTTGTGGTCAACTTAAAGATCGATGCCATTCCTGCAAATGTGGTGTTTTTGCATGGTCCGAAAAACCTACTCTATGTCATTCCCGTGAAAGCGGGAATCCAGGGTAAAGCGAGATAAATCAAGCTTTTAGAAAGCTTAAAAGTAGCGCATTCCCGCGCAAGCGGGAATGACATCGAAACTTTAGATCAACTGTTTTTAGGCAATACTGAAGTTCATCGAGTTTTTGGTTTTACTGCATTGATAAGTCCAATTAATAATACTGATTTAATTATTCCCGGTATTATAAAAGGTAATACGCCGCCGTAAAATGCACCGCTTGCTCCTAAGAGTGTAGAGAGCCACATCCAGCCTAAACTCATAATAATTATATTACCGATCAAACATAAAGATATCTGATTTAACCATTGATTAGAAGTAAAAATTTTATCTTTTAAGCTAGCCATAACATATACGGCAATTACAAAACCTGCTAGATATCCTCCGGTAGGACCGAATAATATTCGTAAACCGCTTGAAAATTCTCCGAACACAGGGATTCCCATTGCTCCAAGAGTTATGAAAGATAATATTGTTAAAGGTGCGGTAGTCTTATTATATGTAAGTCCGATGAATATCACTGCAACGGTTTGCAATGAAATAAATATAGGCTTTATAGGTACTACTATTTGTGAACAAATAGTAAGTAATGCCACTCCTAAAACTATTTCTGTTGCTTGCCTTGTGGTTAACGGTAGTGGGATTGAATTAAGTTGCATAAAATTACCGCATGATTTATTTTTAAGTAATTAAACTAAATAGAATTATATAATGTCCTTGTCAAGAATATAAAAATGAAAATAAAAATTTATAATGATCTAGGAGTTTCAAAAGAAAGTATTAAGCATTGCGTGCATACCTTAAGACTTTATGCTCCAAAGTATAACGTAGATTATATTACTGCACAAGAAATTATAGACGAAAAGTGGGTTCAAAATACCTTATTACTTATTTTACTCGGTGGAAGAGATTTATACTATGTACAAAAATTGCAAGGCAAAGGAAATGCTAATATAAAGAATTATATTAAAAACGGTGGTAATTTTCTTGGGATATGTGCAGGCAGTTACTACAGCGGTAACTATGTAGAATTCGCTAAAGGAACAAATATAGAGGTTATAAGTAAAAGAGAATTAAAGATTTTCGATGGAACGGTTAGAGGACCATTGCTTGCTCCTTATTATTATAACTCACATAAAGGAGCAAGAGCTGCTTATCTAAAAATAAATCCAACACTTAATTTAAATATTAAGGATTGTTATGCTTTTTATAATGGCGGTGGATATTTTATTGATGCAGAAAATACCAAAGATACTGAAATAATAGCACGTTATGAGGATTCTCAGGCTGCAATAATAAGATGTACTTACGGCGACGGGACAGCTATTTTAAGTGGAGTTCATCTTGAATATGAGCCTGCACTCATAAAAAATCAATCTCTTAATAATATTCATAAAATACTAAAAGCTCATGATACGGAAAGAATCAAATTATTAAATTATATATTAGACTTCTTCGAAAACGTGCTTATAGAGAGGAATTTGTAGGAAACACGCAGCACAGCACCGCAGCGTACATAGAAGTACGTGAGAGGATGCGAGCAGCGAATTGACGCACAAATTACCTCCAGAAGTAGAGTTTCCGAAGAAGTCTATTCAAAAATCTAAATCTGTATAATAGTTTGGAGGGGTAAAGCCAGGGATTCTATCTTGTAGTAATAACCTAAAAGCCGGTCTTGATTTAATTAGTGAATACCAATGTTTGATAAGCATCCATTTATCCCAATAAATCTCACCGAAGTAATCGAGTACCGATAAGTGACAACTTGCGGCAATATCGGCCATAGTTAGTGAATCCGATACAAGATAACTTCTTTTTTCTAGTAAAGAAGTTATATATTCTAAGTGATAATTTAAATTATTTTTTGCAACACGTAAAAACTCGGTTCGTGGGCTGCTCATTTTAGCAATTGATCTTATAACTTTTTCATCGATAATAATCTTAGTAACTTCACGATAAAATTTATCGTTAAACCAAAAGAATAATCGTCTAATTTCGCAACAAATATCAATATCTTCATCTAAAAAATTAAAATTCGGATATTTGCTATTAAGATATTCAACAAAAGGATAAATACCTACCACAAATAAGCCGTATGATTCTGCTAAAATAGGTAAAGTTCCGGCAGGATTTATTTTTAAGAAATCTTTATTGAATTGCCAATAATCTTCTTTAATCGTAGTAAATTCTATATCTAATTCTTTTAAGAAGACACGGGCTTGTCTTGAAAGAGGACAAATAGGATTATGATATAACTTTTTCATTAAATTGTTTTACAGTCCTAGTCATTCCGCGACTTGATCGCAGGATCTATCAATATTTATTAAGCTGTTGTCTAAGCTCCCGCGATCAAGTCGCGGGATGACAATAAGGTCTATAAGCCGGATTCTGTATGAATATGAATTCATTGCAGTTATTTATCTAGGATAAACGTTACCGTTTACCTCAAGCGATCTACCCGCATTACAAGCCGGTTAGAGATAACCCGGGAACTTGATAAGTTCTGTAACGCCTATTTGATCTTGCTCTTGGTGGGGTTTACCATGCGTAATTTGTTACCAACTTACCGGTACGCTCTTACCGTACCTTTTCACCCTTACCAAAAATACTCGATCAACTGCAAAAATTGGCTGCGTCATTTCACAAGTACTACGGTACTCACGTATTAAGTATACGCTCCGTTCCTCCTCTTGTGAACTCCTAGCGCTTTTTGAAGTTGATCTTCGTATTCATACTTGGCGGTGTATTTTCTGTGGTACTGTCCCTAAAGTAATAATACTCTGCCGGAGGTTAACCGGCACCATACCTCTATAGAGTCCGGACTTTCCTCGTGATCTATAGCTTTGCTATATCATCACGCAACTGCACGACCATTTAGAATTATGGTCAATTTTCTTAAATTAGTCAATAACATTTAGAATAAGTTCAATTAACTTATTAGGTTCTGTGAAGGTTTCTAATTGATTTGCTATTTTGAGATATTTTTTAGCGAAAATTAATAAGATTTTTTTTTGAACATTTGACTTTTGTACACAGGATATAATTAAATTAGTAAGTATAATAACAAATTTAAAATTTCAACTATTTTATTAAAGATATTCTTAATTTAACGTTGCTACTATTTTTTTCATACTGTATAAATATGTATTTAATACTCCTAAACCCATAAATTGTTAGCAAATTTTGATATATGATATGAAAAAATTAATTTATTATTTTGGCAGTAATGGTAGTGATGGAAACGCTAGCATGAAAAATATACTTGGTAACAAAGGTGCTGGTCTTGCCGAAATGTCCAACCTAAAACTACCTATTCCTGATGGTTTTACAATAACTACAGAGCTATGTAATTACTTTTATACCCACAATAATAACTTTCCTAAAAACTTTCAAAGCGACTTAAAAAAAGCTATCACTGAACTTGAAATAATTACCGGTAAAATTTTCGGCAGTACAAGCAATCCTTTATTGTTATCGGTGCGTTCGGGCTCTACGATTTCAATGCCTGGAATGATGGATACTATCCTTAATCTTGGAATGAATAACGAAGTGTGTAATGCTCTTGCGGATTCCTGCGGTGATAAACGATTTGCCCTTGATAGTTACAAAAGATTTTTAGAAATGTACGGTTCAACGGTATTATCTATACCTAGTGATCTATTTGAACAAATTTACGAAAAGCACAAGATACAAGCCGATATTCATAAAGATAGCGATATTACCGTAGAATTATTAGAAAAAATTATTGATGATTTCAAACGGTTACATATTAAGTATACTAAGCAACTAATTAATGATCCTTATGAACAGTTAGAATCGGCAATTAAAGCGGTGCTACATTCTTGGATGAGTAATAGAGCTGTTATATATAGAAAAATCAATAATATTTCGGAGGATTTCGGTACGGCTATTAATATCCAAGCAATGGTTTTCGGTAATTTAGGTAAAACTTCAGCTACGGGAGTTGCTTTTACTAGATCACCTTCTACAGGAGAAAAAAAGCTCTTTGGAGAGTTTTTAATAAATGCTCAAGGTGAAGACATAGTATCGGGAACTAGAACACCTATGCCTATTATTGCAAATGATTCCAATTCTATGCAAGCAATGATGCCGGAAGTGTTTAAGGAGTTATCACAAATTGCACAAAAGCTTGAAGAACATTACTTAGATATGCAGGATATAGAATTCACTATAGAAAATAATAAGCTATATATTTTGCAAACACGTACTGCAAAAAGAACAGCCATCGCTGCTATTAATATTGCCGTACAAATGGTAGAAGAAAAGCTTATTTCTAAAGAACAAGCCTTAATGCGAATCGATCCGGAATCATTAAATCAATTATTACATACAAGAATTGATTACAGTAAGGGGCTTACTGCTATTGCTGAGGGGCTACCTGCTTCTCCTGGGGCTGCAACAGGTATTGCAGTATTCTCACCTTATGATGCCGAAAAATTATCTCATCATCATAAAGTAATTTTAGTACGCCATGATACTAGTCCTGAGGATATTAACGGAATGCATGTTTCTTCAGGTATTTTAACTATTAGAGGGGGAATGACTTCACATGCTGCAGTTGTGGCAAGAGGTATGGGGAAGCCTTGTGTTTGCGGTACAAGTAATTTATCTATAGATGAGAAAAAGCAAATATTAACAGCAGGCGACATAGTTATTAAACAAGGTGATATTATAACGATTGACGGAGGTAGCGGTAAAATCTTCTTAGGTGAAATGCCGTTAATTCAACCTACTTTCAGTGAGGAATCAAAATTAATTTTAGATTGGGCAGACGAGATTAGTAGCTTAAAAGTGCGTGCAAATGCTGAAACAGTTAACGATGCTTTAGTATCTATAAAGTTTGGAGCTCAAGGTATAGGTTTGTGTCGTAGCGAACATATGTTTTTTGATAAAAATAAAATTCCTTTAGTAAGAGACATGATTATTGCTCCTGATATAGAACGGAGAAAGCTTGCCGTGCAGAAATTATTACCTCTGCAAACTGAGGATTTTAAAGCTTTATTCAGAGTAATGAAAGATAAACCGGTAAATATTAGATTACTTGATCCGCCGTTACATGAGTTTTTACCTACCACCGAAGAAGATAAAAAGAATTTGGCCAATAGCTTAAATCTACCTTTATCCATGATTAATCAACGTCTTCATGCTATGCATGAAGTAAATCCTATGCTCGGTCACCGTGGATGTAGACTTGGTATATGTTCGCCGGAAATTTACCAAATGCAAATTGAAGCAATTTTTACAGCTATTTTTGAGCTACATAAAAAAGAACATATAAAATGTAACTTAGAATTAATGATCCCTTTAATTAGCAATGTAGGTGAAATAAAAAAGCTTAAAATGGATATTTATTCGGTAATAGAGGAATTAGAGCAACGTTATAGATATAAGTTTTCCTTTACGCTCGGTACTATGATAGAACTACCCAGGGCAGCACTCGGCAGTAAGAAAATAGCTAAGGAAGTTGACTATTTTAGTTTTGGCACTAATGATTTAACTCAGACTACATATGGAATTTCTAGAGATGATATTGCCTCTTTTCTTCCATATTATTTAGAAGAAAAGATTTTTGAATCCGATCCATTTACTACTCTCGATGAAGAAGGAGTAGGAGAATTAATTGAAATTGCTATAAAACGCGGAAAAAGCAGTAATGCTAATTTGAAACTCGGAGCTTGCGGAGAACATGCAGGGAACCCTGCCTCTATAGAATTTTTTCATAGAATGAATTTAAACTATGTTTCTTGTTCTCCATACCGTATCCCTATAGCAAGAATCGCCGCAGCACAAGCTAAAATTAAACACGGGTGATAAAGGCGTTGTTGCGATCGGGTATTAGATACCTATAGTACCGGACATTTTCGTTCTATATCATTTCCGTGTGGCCTTGTTGTGTGAATCAATTTCACCTCTTTCATACCGTGGCTTGACTACGGGATCCAGTTAAAAATACTAAAATTATTAGTATTTTTTATTGTTTTTTGGACCCCGTGGTTAAGCCACGGAATGACACAGTGGGTTTTACCGGTCCACGCAATGATCAAAAAATTATTTACAAATTAATATGATCATAATACCGATATTAAGCATTTTTGGGTTTTCATCTTTTTTTGCCAAATATTTCAAAACAAGATTGACTTTCGCTATTCCCGTAATAATCAGCATATTAGTACCAATTTTATATTGTTTTGCTATGTTAAAGCTATTACCGGCTGTAACATATATATATTATTTCATCGGTATATTTTTAGCTTTCATGTCATTCTTGCATTTCATAGGCGTTGTTGTAGGGGGTGGCTCCGCTCCTGTCATCCCGCGATTTGATCGCGGGATCCAGTTAAAAATGTTTAGTATTTTTAAGTTATATTTTTGGATACCGTGGTCAAGCCACGGTATGACACCGCACGCATTTCTTGATCTACGCAATAATACCTCCTTCGTGTCATTTCTGTGGAAGCAGGAATCTAGAAAAAATATAATTGAAATCATTGTATTTACTTTATTGATTCTTTTGTTTTTTCTTTATACCAGAGATGCATCGTTGCATGCTTATGATGATTTCTCACATTGGGGAATATTTACTAAAGAATTGTTATATTTCGGTGTTTTTGAAAATCAGTCTTCGTTAACTTCCATTATTACTACTCATGCCCATTATCCAAGAGGAGCTGCTGTTTATCATTATTTTATGCTGCTACTTTCAGGTTATTCGGACGGTAACGTATTATTTGCTCATTTCTTATTACATTTAGCATTTCTAGCTCCTTTAGCCGCAAATAAGAAATTGTGGCAAACCGGAATGTTGTTTTCACTTTTACTTTGCGGCGTAGTATTATATACGACCGGAATTCGTTCAATATATAACGATAGTACTATTGGCTTAATGTTCGGAGCTATTTTTGCAATTTATATCCTTGCGGAAGACAAGAAAAAAGCATTATTGCTTATTTTACCTATTACGATATTACTTGCCTCTTTCCGAGAAATTGGAACATGGCTTGCTATTTTTGCTTCGATAATTCTTATAGCTCATTATACAATTTTTTATAAAAAGCCTAAAAGATCAAGTGATTATATTACGTATCTGATTTTACTTACTTTACCTATTTTGTATAATTTTATTTGGATGAGTTATTTTAAAAACACCCATGATTTTTTTGACAGATTCGAACATAGTTTTAGCAATTTAGTATATATTGCTGAAAATTTTAATGAACAGCATAGATCATTATTACTAAATTACGGTAAATTTCTCTTGTTATTCTTATTAAAAGAAGGAAGTTTAGTTGTATATACTATTTGTATAGCTGCATGGTACGGAATTCGTAAATATAAACCGGATTTGCTGAAAGAATATAAATTTTTCCTGATAAATACGTTTGCGTGTTTTATAATTTTTGCTTTGTGGCGGTTATATTTATATTTCTTTAACTTTAGTTATGAAGAGGCAATTAGAGGGGCATCGTTACTTAGATATCTTGGATGTTATGTTATAGCTATCGGAATGATTGCAGCTTCGTATGTTAAAAATAGTATTTTCTTACACAAGCAAAGTAATAAAGAGTTATTTATATTCCTTCTGCTGCTTGCTGTTTCTACGTTTTCCGTAGTAAAAAATATACTAAGAATCAAACACTTAAACTTAGAACAAAAGAATTTTATCCAGCAAACAACAGAAGTTAAAAAGCTATTAGAGCAAGGCAATAAAATTGAATTTAACTTTAGCGGTAAGAAAGATAATTTACAATGTTATATATTAAATTATAATCTAGTACCGTATTTAGGTAAGAAATCCTTACAAGAATGCATAAAAGCTCCTAAAGAAGCGATTATAGAAACAAAGGAAGAAGCGGTATACACTCCTTTTAAATAGCATGGAGGATTTGTTGCACAGCTCCTATGTCATTCCTGTGTGGCCTTGTTGTGTAGATATTACCCCATCATTGCGAGCAGTTGTAGTACTTGCGTGGCAATCTCATAAAATGATAACAGACTTCTGAGATTGCTTCATCAATTATGTATATATGCTATGCAATTGCCGTAGCTCAGACGGGAAAGCTGATTCACGCAACAACATCACGCAAGAATAACATAAAACCAATATAGATTTTAACAATAAATATAATTTAGCTGCCGCTTACCGAATAATGGCGTATTTATCGCTGGATGATCATACTTATATGCATCTATCCGCAAGACCTAAAAATGCCGATTTTTACTGTATTTATCCTTTTGGACTAAGATTTGAAGAAGTAACTACAGAGAATCTTTTAAAAGTTAGTTTAGACGGACAAATTTTAGAAGGAGAAGAATAGCAATATAATAAAACCGGTTACTTTATTCATGGTAGTATTTATAAAACACGCCCTGATATTTCTGCCATTTTTCATTATCATACTCCTGCAGCTATTGCCGTTTCTGCTTTAAAATGCGGGCTTTTACCGATCAGTCAATGGGTATTACATTTTTACGACAGAATATCATAATTATAATGCTCTAGTACTAGATGCCGACAAACAGAGTAGTAGACTTGTTACTGACCTTAAACAGAATTATGTGATGTTACTTCGTAATCACGGTGCTATTACCTGCGGCAAAACTATGCATGAAGCTATGTTTTATACTTACCATTTAGAACAAGTTTGTAAAACGCAATGCCTACTAAATTCTACAAAAGAATAAGAACTTATAATCCATTCCGTAGAAATATGTAAGCAGACGGTAAAGGACTTATTATCGTTTGAAGAAGATTTAGGCAAACGTGACTGGGTAGCTTGGCTACGACTTGTGAAGATGTGATCACAATACTATGACCCCAGCGGCTTTACTTGCTTGTTTTAAGGATTTATCAAGTGTGGCTATTGGTAACCCACAGCGTAATGCTAGCTCTAAATAGCTAGCATCATAAAGTGTTAATCCATATTGTACGGCTAAATCCATTGTCTCAAACCATATATGTTCCAATGTTATTTGATCAATTTTGATGTAAAGATCCTTTAAAGTATAAATTGCTTGGTGACGTTGATTTGCAGTAAGACGTTTTGCACGCTCTGCACATAATAATACATTTCCAATCTCAAGCCCCCAAATAGCAGGGACAATTGCTTCTTCTGTTATGGTTTTATCTAGTATATCCAAGCTTGCTACTTCATCAGGCATAAGCCATGATAAAGCAATTGAAGAATCTAAAACAAAAGAGACCATTTTTTACTTCTTACCCTCATTTTTGTAATTTAGCCATACTTCTAAATCCGATGGTTGTAAATTAATTTCTTTTGCAAGTTTTCGAAGTCTAAGAGCTGCAATCTTTGTTATTTCAATATTATTATGAGAATCAATAGGAACAATTTTTGCAGCAGCTTTTCCTCTTTTAGTAATTAAAATTTCTTCACCTTTACTAACTCGGTCTAATAATTTAGAAAAATGGGTTTTAGCATCAAAGGCTGTAATTGTGTTTTTCATACAATTAACTAGTTAATTAACTAGTCAGTTATAACATATTTTAAATTTAAATGTCAAAAACTTTAATAGAAATCTTTCCAAACGCTTATAGAGAGGAATTTAAAGGAGACACGAAAGCACTTGTCACCGCAGCGTATACACTAGTACGTGAGGATACGAGTCTAGGCTTGATGTATAAATTACCTCTAGAAGCGAAGTTTAAGAAAATGTCTAATGCCTACAACCGCTACCGTGAATATGTGGAGGATGGAGTTTTATATGCTTTAGCATCTTTTTAAGTAGTGTATCACGCTTAAGTTTTGATAAATAATCTAAGAAAGTTTTGTTGAATTACAGTTGCTAAAAAGCCTTCTGCTGCTAGTTCTTGCTTATTACCGTTATAATCAAGATATTTTACCTTGATTGCTTTTGATCGTGTAATAGATGCTTCAATGCCTGGAAACGATAAAGAACCCTCAATAAAAGTTTGTTTTTCTTCCAAAAAATAAGTTATGTCCGGATTAATAAAAACTATAGGCGATGATTTATTATTTTCATGTAGGTCAACTACCACTATACGCTTTAATATTCCTACCATATTAGCACCCAAGCCCACTTTTCTATATGTAAATTCTGAAGCATTTTATCGACAATAGTACGAATATTATCATCAACAATGTCTATATATTCTGCTTGTTTTTTAAAAATATCGTTTGGTGCATAAACTATTTGATAGTAAGGTTTATCTTGATTCATTAATATACTCCGATAAATGAAGAGTTATTTTTGCATTGCTACATAAAGATAGATATCGTTATTGCGATTGTTGCGTAGACCGGTTTTCCTATCATTACAAGGAAATTATAAAGTAATTGACGAAGCAATCCAGATTGCCACGCAGCCTACGGCTGCTCACAATTATGACTCAGTGTCCATGCAACAACGCCTCCTTGCAATGGTGTAGCTTTTTCAAACCATCAATATTTATTTAGCAATGCCATTATTTCATTACGATAGCTGATAATATATTCTGATTATAAGGTTCTTGCAAATGATATGAGCGTCTTTTACTTGGATATTTTAATGGATTTGTGTAAGTATCTTCAGCAATATTTTTTATATCTTTGACGCCTGCTTCTTTAAGTTTTAACTCTACAAAAGCCGGTAAATCAAACATATAATGCTTTTCTTTTATAGAGTTTATAAAAAACTGTTTATTGTTAATATCCTTACTTAAGAAAGCTTTATAATATTCATCATCAACTTCATATGAACTTTGAGCTATAGCAGGGCCTATCACTGCTATTAAATTCTTTGCTCCTTTTTCTATTATTTTAGTAACTATATTACTAATAATATTATTTATACTTCCTTTCCAACCTGCATGTGCCGCTCCGATTATTTTACCGTCGCCGCTTGCAAGTAATACCGGTACACAATCTGCCGATTGTACCGCTAATACTAAATTTTTCTTAGTTGTAATGCTGCCATCTGCTTCAGGTAAGGCAATTATGGACTCATCAGCATTAACAATTTGATTGCCATGTACTTGGTTTAAAATTAAAATATCTTGTGCTTTAAAATAAGTAGTAATAGATTTTTTGTTTTCAACTATTTCTATTTCATTTATAGAGTTATTTTTTTTTATATATCTATGACTAGAATTATTGAATGTTTTATCAAAAATTTTATAATAAACTGATCCGTTTATTAATCCTTCCATGAAAATATCCCATATTAATTATAATAGTTTTATTAACACTTTATCCGGTCGTTTACAAAAAAATAAACAGCTAGAAAAAATAATAGCACAATTTCATCAAGACTATAACCTAATCCCTATTATCGGCGTAGAAATAGAGTTTTATTTAAGTCACAATATTGATATAGCTAAATTTGAAATACTTTCACGAAAATACTTAGCTAGATTTAAAATTGCTAAAATAAAAAAAGAAAAAGGCAATAACCAATTTGAAATAGATCTTCCCCCTTCTGTAAACTTAATACAATATATAAAAAATATATTAGATGTTAAAACTATTTTAAAAAAAATGGCACAGCAGTTAAACGGTTATATAGATTTTTCGCCTAAGCCGTTTTTGGATGATTATGGTAATAGTATGCATTTTCATATTAATTTTAATTCCGAGTTCAATGATTATTATATAATTTTAGCAGCACAAGGGCTATGTCACTATATGTTAGACACCCTACTCGCTTTTATGCCTACTACTCTAGATTATTCACGGATAAATAAAAAATTTATGGCTCCTACGCATATATCGTACGGTGGAAATAATAGAAGCGTAGCCGTACGAACTCCAAATGCTTTTCCCAAACGTTTAGAACATCGCTTATCTTCCCCCGAAACCGATCCATATATAGCAATTTTTACTATTTTAAAGTCAATATTGTTGGCTTTAAAATCTCCAAGTTCGCTCCAAACAATAGAAAAAATTTACGGGAATGCTTTCGATCCACAATATAATTTAACTCCATTACCAACATCATCTCAGGAGAGCTTTATGTTATTTAAACCGGATTTTTTTAAATAATTTGTATTTTGTTTACAAAACCTAAAAACTAAACAATAATTGTTTTTTACAACTAAAATAAAGATTGATATAAAATATTAAATATAAAACTGCTGAAAATTGTTTCAATTAATTATTTTATTTTTGTAAAACTAAATACTGATGAAGTGCTTTAAGCTGCACTTCACTCTATATTTTCATAATTTTTCATTAGATAATTAAATTCCGCACCATAGATAAATATCATATTTATAATATAGAAGAATATTAATGTAACTATTATACTACCAAGTGAACCATACATTAGATTTAATTGATTATAGTAGACTATATAAGTTGAAAGCAAATAGCCGCTTATTATCCATAATATCACAGTTAATAAAGCCCCTGGAAATACATCAATAAAATTTAGTTTTACATTAGGTAATAT
Source organism: Rickettsia koreansis (assembly GCF_046532895.1). Lineage (NCBI taxonomy): Bacteria > Pseudomonadati > Pseudomonadota > Alphaproteobacteria > Rickettsiales > Rickettsiaceae > Rickettsia > Rickettsia koreansis. The sequence continues at coordinate 245,357 of NZ_WHLZ01000001.1, forward strand.
ATAATACAAAGATGAGGCACCTAAAAATAATAAAATTAAAATTAAAGAATATCTTATAAAATTTAAAATGATCTTATATTTTTCAATGGTCTCTAGTATTATCGGAATTTTTGTAAATAATATTGGAATCACCACTAAAAGAAACATAGTAAAGGTAATCAAGGCACTAATTATAAGAAACTGTATAATACTAAGTAATCTTCTTCTTATATAAGGGGGTGGAGATTTTATTTGATATACACGATTTAAAATAGTCCTTAAACATTCTACAAAAGAAGAAGCAGTCCAAATACTGCCTACTATGGCAAGATTCATTAAACTTTGAGGAGGAGCACTTAGTAATTCGCGTATTCTTTTTTCTATTGATTCCGTTGCTTGTTCCGGAAGACTCTCTAGAAAAATTTGTATAAAATTTTGACCAAGTTCTGAAGCTCCTAAAAAGCTTGTTAAAGCTAATAAGAATACTAGGAAAGGGAAAATAGATAAAAGTATCATGAATGACATATATCCCGAATGTTCAACGCCATCATCTTCTATTGTTCTAAATAAGGCTACGTAAAGACAATTAAAAATTTTTCTCATTATAAAAGCTAAGTTGTTATTATTAATTTTATATTTAATCTTAAATAAGTTCGCTGTAAATAATTAATTTACAATTAAAATGAAACTATACTTTATCCTTGATTTGAAATACTAATATAGAAATGAAATTTTTCCTTGCATTCATTTTATATTTTTCTATAATGCACCAAAATTTTATTTTTTATAAATTGTTAATTTATGCTTCAGTAAATAAGTTTTTAAAACATAAGGTATTCATATTTTAAAAATAATTTTAAAGTTCTTATGATATTTTTATTTGATAAGGAATAATTTTATTCTTTAATAATTATTTACCAAATGATTACAAAAAACTTAAAAAATGTTATTTTATAGTTGCTTGTAATATTAATTTATGGTATTATTTCTACCTACACTTGGATAAGTTTAATGGTATTAAATTACTAATAACCACATGTTTTATAATAATATAGGATAATATCATTGTTGTTCAAAGAAAATTTTTAAATATAGATATAATTAGTAACCAAGGAGAGGATAATGGGTAGAAAAAACGATATTATACAAAAAATCGATAGTTTTATCGGCAAGAAAATTTATTCTTTAAGACTCGCTAAGGGGTTGTCTCGTCAACAACTGGCTGAAGTAATTGATGTTACGCATCAACAATTACAAAAATACGAAAAAGCAATTAATAGAATTTCTGTAGGAAGGCTAGTACTAATCGCAGAAGCTTTAGATAGAAATATTGATTATTTCTTTGAAGGTTTAGAAGAAGCTAATAAACCGCAGCCCGTACATACTCAACATCAACGTATGTGCATTGAAGTTTCAAGAAATTTTATGAAAATTAATAGCACGGAAGAACAACAAGCCATTAATAATTTAGTAAAATGTTTAGCTGGAAAGAAAAACTAATGCATAAAGACAAGCTACCATCCTGATTATGTTGTGATATCACTTATGTCATCCCCGCAGAAGCGGGAATAACATTGCTTGCCTTGATAATATACAGAATATAAATCTTGATCAGCGTTGTGGAGGGGGCGACTCTCTTTTAATAGGTGTTGATTTATTTAAATTTTCCGACTGAATGCTATCTCTTGCATTCATTAATGCTCCCATAATTTTTATATTATCTTTGATATTAACTCTATCTCTTCCTACTACCATTTTAGCTTTTTCAATATCCGGCTTATCTTTACTTATAGGTTTTAATTTAGACTTTCCTGATACTACCCTTACATCTTCCGTTTTAACACTAGGGTTTTCAATTGCTTCTGCTCGTTTTTGTTCTTGTAATAACTTATCTATAGTTTGTAAACGTATCTCTTTAGATAAAGTTTTATCATCAATTAAATTAGCTTTAATGAAACTTTGCTGTTCTTCAGTAGAAGATTTAGTACCAAATGCCTTTACCAGCTCATCTACTTTTTTTATTGATTCCTCTTTTTTTTCTTCAAGAGTTTTAAGGTTACCATTTGGAGAAAGCATAGCACGAAAATTATTGACTTTCTCAACTGCAAGCTTAGAGATATTATTTAATATACTAGAAGTTTCTTGTACAATTCTTTCTTCTGCCGACACTACCGGTTCTTTAGATTTTTCTAATGCTTCTATAACAGGATTAACAGCGTTAATTACTTCTCGAGCTTTATTATATATATCATCGTGAGGCTTGTGTTCTTCTATATTCTGTCCTTTTAACCCTTCAGTTAAATTTTGAGTTTCTCTATCTAAAGCTGCCTCACTCGCTGCATCTTTAGCTTTTTTAAGTGCCTCTTTCTCAGAGTCATTAATATTACTATTATCGATCCCGCTAGAAGTTGCCTTAGTTATTTCAGGACCTCCTTTGCCTTCATAAATACCGTCTACTAACCCTTTAGTCATTAGCTCTCTATCAGGCAAATTGGTCTGACTTTCTGCAATACCTTTTTCCGCTGATGCCATAATAAGTGCTTTATTAGGTAAGGATAAAGAGGTATCACTATGAGTAGCTATAGTCTCGCCTACCCCTTTAACAATCGCTGCTTTGTCGTGAGCTTCAAGCGAGCTTCCTGCAACTGTGTTAGTAATTTCTTGAATTATTTCGCCTTTGACTTCTGCTGTAGCCGGACCATCTAAAACATTAGACGTAATGGCTTGTATGTTTATTGTTTTTAATTCAGTATTACTTAGAGGATCAAACAAAATATCATTTACTTTTTTTATTGTATCTTTTTTAGTTTGTTCCGCCGTAATCTTATCTAAATTCTGCTGCATCAATTGTTGTTGTGCTGGACTGAGAACTTGGGCTTCTACACCTTTCTTTAGTACAGAACCTAATAATTTTTGTTTTTCCGCATTGCTTAATTCAGAGACATTAACCTTATCACCTACTGCTATAAGCATTGTCCCTTTATCTTCAGTAGAAAGGTGACTTTTTATTACAGCATCCGTAATACAGTCAATTGCTGCAGCTCTACTTGAATCATCTTTAAGACTTAAACCGACATCTACTGCCTTTTCTAACATCTGCTGTTTTTGCTTCGGCTCAAGATTCTCTGAATTTAAAGCGATAGCTACTGTAGCTTCAAGCATTTTTGATTTTTCTAGGTCTGGAGTATTCTGATCATTTTTGATGGTTTCTAATACTGCATTGACTCCAGCTACTTTTGCATCCGGTTTGAGGTTTTTATTATTGACCGTATTTTCAGCTAAAGCAATAATATTAGCCTGCTTTTCAGCAATATCACTTTTCTCATTATTAAGAATTGCCGTGACTGCTTCTTTAATTAAATCAATTTCTTTTGTTAAACCTGCATTTACATAATTTAATAAATCTTGCATGCTGCCTGATAAAGCCGTAACTGCATTAAGAAGGTTTAGATTTACTTGTTGCGACTGTGGCATTTGTGAAGTCTCAGGTTTCAGTGGTTGGTTAGTAGGAGTAATTGGCGGTACTTGTTGTTTATACTGAGGTGGTTCAACCGATGAACTGGTTGTTTGCTGTGGAGTTATTAGCGGTTGTTCCTTACTTTGTCCTTGTCCTATTATAATATCTTCAGCTTGCGATAAATCAACGCTCTGCCCTTGGTTTAGTTCTACCTCCTTCATCATTTCTTTATATTTACCGCGTGTTACCGCAAGTGTATAAATTTCTCCACCATGCTCTATATAAGCTATTGCGTCATCTCCGGTTCCGGCAAATTTTAAAGGTTTTGGTGAGCTTATTTCTTTAAGTTGAGGTTTACCGTTTGGTCCTTCTTCGTAGTGGGCAGTGAAATATACGGCTTTATCTTTGTAGGGCTTTGTGCCATCAGCTTTTAATGCTACCATCGATAAATGCATTGACCCATCGGCTTTATCAAGTTTTATAGGAAAATCTATTTCCCTATATGAGCTGATCTGAACCTGAGTACCGTCTTGTTTAGCTAAAGTAAAAGGCTTAGTTTTAACAGTTGTTTCATTTAAGGTACAGAGTTCATCACCTGTATCATTTTTAACTACTGTTGCTCTAAGATCGCTTGCACTTACGTGATGTTCCCACTGTACCGGTTTAAATCCACCAGGGTATCCACTAGCGGCACTAAATGTATTATGAACATTTTTATAGCCGGCTATTTCTATTGATTCTAATTTCTTTTTAAGCTCAGGATTTTCTAAAGCCTTATCAATAAATTCTCTATTAGCCGGATTACCGAAAAAAGTACTTAATGTTTTATCTTTTTCTTCTTCTATTTCTTTTCTTTTTTGTTCAGCTAAATCACGGTCTGTAAGGGCTGCCAGGTCTTTTAATATTTGTTCTATTAAATTATCTTTTTGCGGTTGTATAATTGTTTCTCTTACAGCCTTAGTTATTGGGTCTGATGTCTGACTGTCAGGAGAGATATTGCCCGATAAAGCACTAATTGAAGGGGTAGATTGAGCAGAAGATGCAGAAGTAACGATAAAACCATCGTCAGCTTCTAGTTCTGGGGTTGTAGTTTGAGATGAAAATTCTTTTTGCTCTTGTTCTAATGTTTGCTTTTGTTCTTCTGTATATTCCTTATTTGCTAAAGGATCAAATGCACTTGTATCTAGGTTACCGTCTTTACTCATAAAACCTCTCATTTAACCAAAAATTAATTAGCATAAACTGTAAGTGATATGTAGTCAAGCCGATGTTGTGACATTGATTTTTACCCTCTATGTCATTCCCGCGAAAGCGGGAATCCAGCAAAAAGCGAAATAAATCGAGCTTTTAATTTAAAAATCTAGTGTGCTTAGACTTTTTAGTGACTGGATTCCCGCTTTCGCGGGAATGACATAACATATCCTTTTTTCACAGTTTGTGTTATACTGTCAAAGATAGTATATAGAGATTTTAGTAATATCAAGAAAAAACTAATATTATTGAGAAAATTTAATAGAATTTTTATATTCTTTATTGAGTGCTTTAGTTGCCCAAAGCCAGGTTAAGCAAGTAATTATAAATATAATCATTAAACAGATGGAAATAGATTGATAACTAGCGGAAGGTAATATTATAAATACCAATGATTGTAAAAATGCACTACCAGATTTACCGAGTTTTGTACCTATCACGTCAGCAGCAGCTTTGCCTTTTATTTTTATTTCCGGATCTAAAGGAACATAGGCCATTTCTTTTGTTGAATCAAATAAGGTATATTTGCTTGATTTACTAAGCACATTTTGAATAGCACCTATTGTTATAGCAATTAAAGCAGGATCGGTTAGAATAAAATTTGCTATTATTAAGCCGGCAAATCTTTCAAAATTATTAACGGAAAAAAATAATATACCGGTAATAAAAACTATTAAAGGAGTGATAACAGCCGCCGTAAACCAGCCAAGTCTTCTAACTATATTTGAACCAAGTACGACAAATAAAATAGTAAATACTCCGGTATAGCTCAAATAACTTCCTATAAAAGCTGCATATTCGGTTGGAGTTTTATAAATTTTAGTAGCTGCTGCTTTCCAAGGACCTTCTACTAAATTAATGGCAATGCCATAGCAGATAAGCAAAGTTGCAATTAATCTAATATGTCTTGACGATAGAAGCATCTGAAAACTTTCGGCAATAGTCATAGATTTTTTCTTTGCTTTAAACCTGAGTAATGCCATATGCTCTTTGTCTAGTACTTTATGATTAAGCAACCAAAAAGTTTTAATAGCTATTATTCCTAAAATTAATACTATAGTTAGTATAATTTGTATAGAAAGTGTATGAAAAGACGATTGCAATGCAAATTTATTAGTTACGTAATCATTAATATTACTTAGATTTTCTAAAAACTGCCCTGCTAAATAAATACCTGTTTGACTAAGTAAACCGAATAACGGATAAAATCTTTTAGATTCTTCTACTGTAGTAATATTATTAACAAACTGCCAAAAAAGTAATGCGAACACTACGTTTGGCCATAATTCGGCTATTATATAAAATAACGAAAAACTCCATTTTGATAAAAGCAATATAAACCATTTTAAATTAGGTAAACTTGCCGTTAAATTTTGAACGGTTATAGGACTGAAATGCAGCATTTCATGATTTGGAAAAATAACGTAAGCAAAAAGAGCAAAGAATGTTAAAAATATTGATATAATAAGATAAAATATATTTTCTGCTTTCATCTTATTAACAAGCTTTACATATATAGCAGTCATTAAAAAAGCTGACGGCATCACTCCCCAAAACTTCAAAAACGAGATAATCTCGGCACCGATCATAGTAGTAACAATACTATCTTTTAAAGCTCTGATTAGATTTTGGATAAATAAAATACAGAACATTAATAAAGTGATGAATAAAAATTTAGAAACTTCGTGGCGTTTTATAGGCCAGATATAATCGGTAAGTTTGGAAAAACAGTTATTGATTTTAGAGGAAGAATTTTCTATATTACTGGGGTTAATCGTCATTATTTGGTCTAACCTATCTTGCTATTGGCTAGAGTTCTATATTAAAGATTTTCTAAATTTAAGTCAAGTTAAAATCAAATTAAAATGAGTAATTATTGGTTAAATATTTATAAACCAAGAGGTATAAGTTCTGCTCAACTTGTTAGCATAGTAAAAAAAATACTCGGTAAAACCAAGATAGGACATGCCGGTACTTTAGACGTAGAAGCGGAAGGAATATTACCGCTTGCCGTAGGTGAAGCTACAAAGCTAATACATCTGCTAATTGATGCTAGAAAAACCTATATTTTTACCGTAAAATTCGGAACGCAAACCAATAGCGGCGATTATGCCGGTAAAGTAATAGCAACAAAAGATTGTATCCCTTCTCAAGAAGAAGCTTATGCCGTATGTTCTAAATTTATCGGTAACGTAACACAAATACCGCCGGCTTTTTCAGCTCTTAAAGTTAACGGTGTAAGAGCTTATAAATTGGCTAGAGAGGAAAAAAAAGTAGAATTAAAGCCACGAAATATAACTATTTATGATCTAAAATGTTTAAATTTTGATGAGAAAAATGCTACCGCTACATACTATACGGAATGCTCAAAAGGTGCTTATATAAGGACTTTAGCAGAAGATTTGGCATTGTCCTTGCAAAGTTTAGGATTTGTGATAGAATTACGCCGTACTCAGGTTGGAATATTTAAAGAAGAAAATGCTATCCGAATTAAATCGCCTGACGAAATTACCAAAAATTCCCTAGAGGAAAAAAGTATAAAGATAGAAGCAATACTGGACGACATCCTGGTTCTTGATGCAAATGACAGCCAAGCGCAGCAAATTAAATATGGACAGAAATGTTTATTTAATTATGAAAAAGACTTTAGACATCTGGCCAAATTTGCTTATAGAGAGGAATTTAAAGGAAACACGGAACGCAGCACCACAGCGTACACTTTAGTACGTGAGGATGCGAGTACCGGATTGACGTACAAATTACCTCTAGAAGTAGAGTTTGGCCAGATGTCTGTTGATCTTTTATGGGTTCGCTATAAAGGCACTTTGCTTGCAATAGGTAGCTTAAACAAGAGTTGCTTTAATTCTTTACGAGTATTTAATTTAACACAAGACTTCTTTTAAAACTGGAAGTCTATATATTTAAGGAGAAATTATCGATGTCGATTACTACAGAACGTAAACAACAATTAATTAAAGAATATGCTATAACGGAAAATGATACCGGTTCAAGTGCAGTGCAATGTGCTATCTTAACTGAAAGAATCAATAATTTAACCGAGCATTTTAAATCTAACCATAAAGATCATACTTCAAGACGCGGATTATTAATTTTAGTCGGGCGCCGCCGCAGATTACTTAACTATATTAAAAAGAATAATGTTAGCAAATATTTAGATTTAATAAGTAAACTAGGAATTAGAAAGATTAAGTAGTTGGATAATCGTCATTGCGAGCAGTCGTAGGCTGCGTGGCAATCTCGTCAAATATCCTGAGATTGCTTCGTCGAATTACTTAGTAATTTTCCTCGCAATGACGTGGTAGAATACAATAAAATATAAATTATGAAATGAGATAAATAGATGTTTAACGAAATAACTAAGAGTGTTACATGGAACGGACAAGTTCTTGAGCTTAGTACAGGTAAAATAGCAAGGCAAGCTGACGGGGCAGTTACGGTAAAAATGGGTAATTCCGTTTTATTATGTACGGCAGTAGTAGCTAACAAAGCAAAAGAGGACATAGGTTTTTTTCCTTTAACAATTAATTATAGAGAAATGGCATATGCTGCCGGTAAGATACCAGGGGGATTTTTAAAACATGAGGGAAAAGCATCAGATAGAGAAGTTTTAGTATCTCGTTTAATAGATAGACCGATTAGACCATTATTTCATCCGGCTTTTATGAATGAAACGCATGTAACTTGCAGTGTTCTTTCATATGATCCTGAAGCTCCGGTAGATATACTTGCAATTATCGGTGCATCGGCTGCACTTAGCCTATCCCCTGCTCCTTATCTAGAAATAGTTGCGGCAAGTAAAGTAGGTTTAATCAATGGTGAATTTGTTTTAAATCCGACACTTGCATTATTAAAAACAAGTCAGCTTGATTTAGTAGTTGCAGGAACATCAGATTCAGTAATGATGGTTGAATCGGAAGCTCATTTACTTTCTGAAGAACAAATGTTAGAAGCCGTAAAATTTGGATTTGAAAGCTTTCAGCCGGTAATAAAGATAATTAAAGAACTAGCAGAAGAAGCTAAAAAACCAAAACTTGAAATGCAAGCTTTATATCCTGCTTCATTAAAGAAAGAAATTGAGAAGTTATTTGTAAAAGAAATTGAACAAGCTTTTGCAATTAAATCTAAACAAGAACGTAGCACTAATTTAGATTTAATACTTGAAAAAGTTCTTACACACTTTGTAAGCAACATAGAAAATAAAAAATATAGTAATTATCAAATCGAATCAGCTTTAAAAGCTATTGAATCAGATATATTACGTAACGAGATTTTAGAAAAAAATAGACGTATCGATGGAAGAAGTACCACGGATATAAGACAAATTGCTTGCGAAATAGGTTTACTACCTTCCGCACATGGTTCAGCTTTATTTACTAGAGGTGAAACGCAAAGCTTAGTTAGTACTACATTCGGTACTAGTTTAGATGAGCAGATAGTTGACAGTTTAGAGGGTGAGTATAAAGAGCGTTTTATGCTCAATTATATCTTTCCGCCCTACTCTGTAAATGAAGCAATGCCGATGAAAGCACCTAGTCGTCGTGAAGTCGGACACGGTAAACTTGCATGGCGTGCTATTAATCCAATATTACCTAATAAAGTACAATTTCCTTATTCTATTAGAGTAGTTGCTGAAACTACGGAGTCTAACGGTTCTTCTTCAATGGCAACTGTTTGCGGTAGTTCTCTTGCTTTAATGTATGCCGGCGTACCGATAAAAGCACCGGTTGCGGGTATTGCTATGGGACTTGTTAAGGAAGGTAAAAATTTTGCCGTATTATCGGATATTCTCGGCGATGAAGATTATTTCGGTGATATGGACTTTAAGGTTGCAGGAACTAGCGAAGGGATTACTGCATTACAAATGGATATCAAAATATCTGGAGTAGATTTTAAAATAATGAAAGTAGCTTTAGAGCAAGCACGACTCGGTCGTTTGCATATACTGGAGCAAATGAATAAAGTGATCAGTAAACCAAATAACGAACTAAGTAAAAATGCTCCTTCTACTACTACTATAAAAATAGATAAGGATAAAATTAGAGATATTATAGGACCGGGCGGTAAAGTAATAAAGGAAATTTGTGAAACTAGCGGTGCTAAAATAGATATAAGCGATGACGGTACGGTGTCTGTTTATGCTTCAGATAGAGATAAGCTAAAAGTTGCCTTAGATAAAATTAAAGCTATTGCCGTTGAACCTGAAATCGGTGAAATATTTAACGGTACGGTAATGAAAGTCTTAGATTCCGGTGCTTTTATTAATTATTTAGGTAATAAAGACGGCTTTGTTCATATTAGTGAAGTGTCAGAAGAAAGAATAGAAACGGTTAGCAGTGTTTTAAAACAAGGCGATATAGTAAAAGTTAAGCTAATAGGCTTTGATAATAAAGGCAAAGCAAAATTAACTATTAAAAATGCCGATAAAGATAAATCTTCAAATAATACAAAGCCAAAAACTAATGTTAATAATATTAAGGACAATTCAGAACCTGAGCAGCGACGTGATTCTAGTAAAAAACGAGCTTGGAATAAAGACAATAATGCTGAAACTGCTGAAGTAATTACAGAACGTAAGTATTTTAATTGATATGAAGCTTAATCGTCATTGCGAGGAAATTACGAAGTAATTGACGAAGCAATCTCAGGAGTTTGTTATTATTTCATGAGATTGCCGTGCAGCCTACGGCTGCTCGTAATGACGGTTCGGGTATCTACAAAAATAGCTCATAATACTAATAATTTGATGGATACCGTGGACAAGCAACGGTATGACAATGAGTAAATAAATGACCAACACAAATAATTACCGAATCATCGCAAAGAGGGTTATTTCTAGTGAAGCAAGTGCTTTAGAAAAATTATCCGAAAATATCCCTGAAGACTTTAACAGAATTATAGAATTTTTACTATCTTTCAAAGGACGGATAATCCTAACCGGTATAGGCAAAAGCGGTTATATTGCAAGAAAAATAGCTGCTAGCTTTTCTTCAACCGGTATGCCTGCTTTTTATTTACATCCAGCAGAAGCAAGTCACGGCGATTTAGGTATGGTGACGAGAAATGATCTAGTAATTATGTTATCTAATTCCGGCGAAACTAAAGAACTATTTAATATAATTGAATATTGCAAGAACTCTTCCATAAAAATTGCTGCAATGACAATGAATAAAAATTCTACTTTAGCTAAAAGAAGCGATTTTTTATTAATAGTACCTGAATACCCGGAAGCTTCTGTAATTGGAGCTCCTACTATATCATCTTTAATCATGCTATCACTCGGTGATGCTTTAATGACTGTTATACATGAAAAACGAGGCTTTACTAAAGATGATTTTAAAATTTATCATCCGGGAGGTACAATCGGCGCTAATTTAACAAAAATTAAAAACCTAATGCGTAGCGGTGATGAAATACCTTTAGTATATGAAGATACTTCCTTTGCCGAAACTATAATTATTATGAATAAAAAACATTTAGGTTGTACACTTGTAACAGATAAAAACCAAAATTTGGTGGGAATTATAACCGATGGGGATTTACGTTGTCATATTAACGATCAAATTTACTTAAAAACAGCATCAAGCATTATGACCAAAAATCCTATTCATATCTCATCGGAAATATTTGCAAAAGAGGCTTTAAATTTAATGAAAGCCAAGAATATCACTAATATACCGATTGTTGATGATAATATTATTATAGGCATTATTCATATTCATGATTTACTACGCATAGGGGTTAGCTAAAATCTATGCCCTCTTCTTATAAACGGCGAAAAAAAATTTGGAAATCTGTATATCTTTTAATAACAGTTGGAATTTTGTATATAGGATATATATTAATTAAAAGCGGTTATATTCATGAAGAAAACGATATTAACGTTACAAAAAAAAGTTTAAAAGGTAATAAAAATTTTGATTTAAAGTATAATATTATATTGAAAGATTCAATTTTTGAAGGAGTAAATAAAAATTTAAATGCGTATAAGATTAAAACTGAACGAGCTATAAAAGAGTCAAATAACAAATATAAACTAGATATAATAAATGCTATTTATAACGTAAATCAAGACCAAACTCTTATTATCAATGCGAAAGAAGGCTTTTTAGATGAAGAATCAAACATATTAGATTTAAAAAACGATGTAAAACTTTTTTTTGATGAGATCATATTTAACACTAACGATGCAAGGATTGATTTAGTAAATAAGAATATAACCGGTCATTCCCCTGCTAAGTTACTTTACAAAAACTCTTCAATTACTTCGGATAGTTTTAATACAAAAGATGAAAATAATATTATAATTTTTAAAGGCAATGTCTCTACAATCATCGATTTATCGGATTAGAAATCTTGCCAAACCAGCTTATAGAGAGGAATTTAAAGGAGACATGGAACGCAGCACCGCAGCGTATACACTAGTACGTGAGGATACGAGTCTAGGCTTGATGTATAAATTACCTCTAGAAGCGAAGTTTGGAAAGATTTCTATTATTAAACTTGTTTTACTTCTTATAATTAATACCATAATATATGCTAATGATAAAAATATTTCAAATTTACATATCACATCTGATAGTTTAATTATTGATAGAACCAAACAAAAAGCAGCATATCTTGGAAATGTTATTGTTTACTTCGATAATGCGATACTTAGAACGAAAGAATTATATATTTTTTATAAAACAATAGATGAAAAGCAAACTATTGATCATATAGTTGTCCCTACTAAATTGACTGTAGAAAGAAAAATAAATAATGAATTATTACTTGCAGATAGTGCTAAATATTTTTGCGATAATAAACAACTTATTCTACTTGGTAATGTAATATTACAGCGTGACGATAATGTGTTAAAAACTAATAAACTAATCTACTATGTAGATATTATTAAAAAATAGAGCTATTTACCGTTGGTACGTCATTGCAAGTGATTACAAGAAGTGTGACAATCCAGAAAATAATTTAAAAAATGCTAAAGATTAATATTTTTAACTGGATTGCTTCGTCAATTACTTACGTAATTTTTTCGCAATGACGTTGAAAATTAATCCACACAACAAAATCTTAACAAATAAAAAAGATGGACAGCTTACACGTTAAAAATATATCAAAATCCTACAAAAAAAGGAATATATTAACTGATATATCTCTGAATATAAAACAAGGAGAGATAGTTGGTTTATTCGGTCCAAATGGAGCCGGTAAAACAACTTGCTTTAACATTATTATCGGTTTAATGAAACTGGACTCAGGGCAATTACTTTTAAATGATATAAATATTACCAACTTGCCTATTTATTTACGAGCAAGGCTTGGACTCGGCTATCTTCTTCAAGAACCTTCGATATTTCGGGAATTGTCGGTTGAAGATAATATTAAGGCTGTAGTTGAGATATCTGACAATGATAAAGAAGTAATTGAACAAAAAACCCATAATTTGTTAGAGAAGTTTTCGATAGTTCATTTAAAAGATTTATCCGCTGCTAGCTTATCAGGCGGTGAAAGGCGTAGGCTTGAGATTGCACGTGCACTTGCAATAGAGCCTAAATTTATCATGCTTGATGAACCGCTTGCCGGTATTGACCCGCTTGCTATTTCCGATATCAAAAATCTAATTACTTATTTACGGGAATTTAATATAGGTATATTAATTACCGACCATAACGTACGTGATACTCTAGATATAGTCGACCGTGCTTATGTTATTTTTGAAGGTAAAGTATTATTAGAAGGAAGTGCTAAGGAAATAGCGAATAGCAAGAAAGTTAAGGAAGTGTATTTAGGTGAGAGCTTTAGTTTCTAGACTATGCAAATTCGTCATTGTGAGCGACTTGCAGGTGTTGTTGCATGGATTGTTTTATGTCATTCCCGCGTAGGCAGGGATAACATCGAGTAGGTTTTCTGAGCCATGCAACAAGGCTCTTTTGTAGGAATGACAATGTAATAATATTCAAAACAGTTTTCTATGCAAATTAACAAAGAAATTTTTAGGGCTTATGATATAAGAGGCAATAGCCTTAAAGATTTAACAGAAGAAGTAGCTTATAAAATCGGCTTTGGTTTTGCCGAGATGACTATAACGAAAGATAACGATCAAATCTGTGTCGGTTTAGACGGTCGGCTTAGCTCCCCTAACCTTTGTAAAGCTTTAGAACTAGGATTAACTAATGCAGGGGCTGAAATCATAAATATTGGCGTAGTTCCAACACCAGTTTTATATTTTGCCGATAAACACTTTACGCCCGCCGGTAGTATTATGGTCACGGGGTCACACAATCCTCGTGACGATAACGGCTTTAAAATACTACAAAACGGTAAACCTTTTTTTGGTGATCAGATACAGGAGTTATTGACTAAGATTTTGGATAACTACTCCAATACCACACCAGCATCCCCTTATGTCATTCCTGCGAAAGCAGGAATCCATAATATACAATCTAAATACCTAAAACGTATTTTAGATGGAATAAACATTAATCCAAAATTAAAAGTAGCTTGGGATTGTGGCAATGGAGCAACCGGCAATATTGTTGAAGAACTTAAAAAGCATCTCTCAAACAAGAATATAATCATACATAGTAAGATTGACGGGAATTTTCCAAGCCATCATCCTGATCCTACAAATCCTGCTAATTTGCAGGAGCTAATAAAAGTGGTTAAAGAACAAAATTGTGACCTTGGTATAGCTTTTGACGGTGACGGTGATAGAATCGGTATTATAAGCTCAAGCGGTAAAATATTATTCGGTGATCAAATTTTATGCATTTTTGCTGAGGATATTTTAAAGGAAAATCCAAACGCAACTATAATAGTTGATGTAAAAGTCAGCCAATTTATAGTCGCTAAAATAAAATCATATGGAGGACATCCTATAATATGGCGAACAGGTCATCCTTTTATTAAAAGCAAAATGCTTGAGACAAAGGCTTTACTCGCTGGCGAAATGAGCGGGCATATATTCTTTGCCGATAAATATTTTGGTTTTGACGATGCAATTTATGCAGCTCTTAGATTTTTAGATTTACTTAGTAGATCAAGTAAAACTCTAGATGAGATAATAGAGGATGTACCGAAAAGCTATAGTACACCGGAAATTAAAATTTTTGTTCCTTCAGAGTTAAAATTACAAATTATTAAAGAGATTAAAGAAAAATCATTAGAAGAGAAAATAGAGTTTAATGATATAGACGGTGTACGGGTAAATACTGCACATGGTTGGTGGCTCTTGCGTAGCTCTAATACCGAATCTATTATAGTTGCAAGGGCTGAATCAGATAGTAAGAATGGTTTAGAGGAAATAATCACTATAATTAATAAATATCTTGAAAAATACGGGTTATTAATTAATTATTAAAACATTATTGCTTTCTAAAATATTATTTTATATATTTTTCTTACATTAAATTAATATAAAGAAAAATAATATGAAAAATCTCAGATATCAATCACTCATTTGTTGATACTAAATTAGTTACAATAACGCCAATAGGTGCAAATACATTAAATATTAACATTGAGGCACCATTAGTAATAAAACATAAAGACCTTGAGCCTACTGATAATCCTCTTAATAGTGACATAGCCGCATCTAACGGTTTAAATAGTCTGACCATTGACTACAGTGATGCGGGCTTATTTAGTGGTCCAACTATTAGTTATGACAACAAACTTGGTACAATAATATTTAGTGGACCAGCAGATGGTAATGCTAATACTGAGACTTTAGGAAATACTATTAATACTGATGAAACCGTTTAAGGGTATGAGGTCATTCCTGCGAGACGTTGTTACATGGATAGGTTTTTCCGTCATTGCGAGGAGTTGCGTTAGCAACGACGCGGCAATCTTATAAGATAATATAAAAAAACTCCTGAGCTTGCCACACCAGCATAAATGCTGACTTGCAATGACGATTTTGTAGACAATGCCTTCTCGCAATGACGATACAAGTTCGTATTTATTAGTTAAACAAATGATAAAGAAAGAAATATACTCAAATGATTTGGAGAATGGGAATGTAAAACGAGGAGCGAGTACGCACAGCCTATATTTAATAGGTGATCCGAAGTTTTGCAGAAACAATTCTTCAAAGCAGAAGAGTATAATTATATTATGCGGGCCGACTGCTAGCGGGAAGTCTTATTTAGGTCATGAACTGGCTAAAGCTTATAACGGCGAAATCATTAATATCGACTCAATGCAGGTTTATAAGGAAATTCCTATTATTACTGCCTCCCCTCCGAAAAACTACAAAACTGAAATCTTGTATCACTTATATAACTTCTTATCAATGACAGAAGATTTCTCGGTAATAAAATATCTAAAACTTGCGACAGAAAAAATAAAAGAAATAACCGACAAGGGTAAGCTACCTATATTAATAGGTGGAACGGGTTTATATATTAATTCTTTAGTTTTTGGCTATAATAATATTCCTGATATATCAGAAGATTTACGAGAACAGGTAAGAAACTTATATGTTAAAATAGGCAATATAGAATTATGGGGAAAATTAGAGAAGCTTGACCCGCTTGCTGCTTCTAAAATAAACCAAAATGATACTCAGCGTTTAATTAGAGCTTATGAAGTATTCATGCAAACCGGTAAATCTATCTTTTCTTTTCAAACTTTGCCAAAAGAACAAATCTTATCTGATTTTAATTTCAAAATTATTTTCTTAAATCCTGAGCGAAAGTTTTTATATAAAACATGTGATGAGCGTTTAGATAAGATATTTAAAGAAGGGGCAATTGACGAAATAGCTTTAATAAAAAAGCAATTTGCTCCTAAAGATTATACGCATTTGAAAGCTGTAGGGATAAAAGAAATTTTAGCTTATTTAAAAGGCAATCTCACTTTAGATGAGGCTTTAAATGCAGCTCAAATACGAACCCGTCAGTATGCTAAAAGACAAGTTACTTGGTTTAAAAATCAGATACAAGATAAAATCACATTGGAATATGCTAACCAAGAAGAATTTACTCAAACTTTAAAAAACCCTTTTAAAATTATATAGCTTATCTATGTATTTCTTCTTTCTTTTTATTATTGGAAATAGGAGTAATGGAAATTGTATTTGTCTTAGGTCCTACAATATTAATCTTACTATTTAAATTTGAGACGATACTTTGTGCTTCTTTTTAATACATCAGCCGGAACTTTATTTTCTAATTCTGGTTTCTTATCAGATTTTTGATTACAATAACCAACTCCCGCTTTAACAACATTTAGTATTTGTTTAATAATATTTAGTGCTTGCCCTTCTTTCCAAACTAAACTACCTATACTAGTAGCAACATTAATATATTTTTTATTTTCAATATTTTCTAAGATTTGAATCAGCTTATCCGGTTGATTGAGCATAGGTGTTAGTATACTATATAATTCTTTCTTATC
The DNA here is from genome assembly GCF_046532895.1 of Rickettsia koreansis. Taxonomy (NCBI): domain Bacteria; kingdom Pseudomonadati; phylum Pseudomonadota; class Alphaproteobacteria; order Rickettsiales; family Rickettsiaceae; genus Rickettsia; species Rickettsia koreansis. The sequence goes on from NZ_WHLZ01000001.1 coordinate 262,464, forward strand.
GAGCTTATTTATACCGGGTACATCTTTTAAAGTTTTATCTAAAATACCTGTAAATATTTCCTTATTATCGTTTAAATATTTTTTGATCTCGGGATTATCTTTAGTTAACATTACCAATTCTTTAGCTATTCCCGTATTTTAACAAATCCATCAAAAACCTTTTTTAATTATTCAGGATTATCAAGTAATATAGGCATTACATTCATCAGTGTTGTAGTATCTTTTGTTTCTAGTCCATAATTTTCAAGCTGCTGTTTTATAGTTTGGCTATTTTTTTCATCTTGCTCTAAAATGCCTTTAATTAAATTATCGAATAAACCTTCTTTACTTTGCTCTACTAATATATTTTAACTTAAATGAAGGTTCGTTAAAAGCAGTAATTACACGGCTTGTTACTGTCATATCATCGCCTTTATTTATATCTGTAATAATAGCATGTGCAATTTCCGGTTTTGACATAACTTCACCTACTATACTAAGCATTTGTTTATCGAAATTATATTCTTGCGTCATGCTTTGTATATTCGGAGTATTTTCAATAATAGCTGAGGCAATATCTGGTAAGACTGTTTTATTATCAGCAAAAAACTTTTTAATTTATCGTCACCCGCTACCATTTCTAAAAATTTCTCACGAGCCACCATTACTCCTTGATTTGCATTCAGAGTATCAAAAATCTCTGTTGTTTCAGGCATTTTATTTAATAAAGTAGGAATAGTATCTACATCAACTTTATAGCTTTCAAAATATTCTTTTAAGAAAGGTTTAGCTTGTTCTTGAGTTTCTATTAAGAAACCTTCTATAATTATTTATTTTTCAGGAGATAATTTATTAAACCTTTTTAGAGCATTAGGATTGTTTATATTTTCAGCCAGCTCTTGTTTAAACTCAGGATGTTCATTAAATATTTTTATAACTTTTGCATATGTGTCATTACTTTGAGGTTTTTGTAATATATCATCAAAAGCTTTTATATAGTTGCTTGGAAGTATTTCAGTTATGTAATGCGCAATATCGTTACCTTTTTCATTAAAAAATTTTAAGCAATTTTTATCCGTGGATAACATTCCTAATGTTTTAGAAGTTACTTTATTATAGTCCGGTACTTCTTGCTGTATCTCAAGTGCAATGTCTTGAAGGCTTTTAAGTACAGCATCATTTTTAAAACATTCTTGTAATGTTGTAAGACCCTTGTGATCTAGAAAACTACCTTCTTGAAATTCTCTAAAACCTGCTTTTGCTAAGATTTGTCCTATTTTTGGTAAATCATCGGCATGCTTTTTTAGAAAATCCTATATTTGGATTTTTCAAGAACAGATTTTTGAAACTTTGAATCACGATATATATCAGAGGAGCTTGCAAGTTTAACAAGATTATAACTATTTACGGGATTAGTGAAGGCAAACTTCGCGCCTTTTAATAATGCTCCTATACTAACTGGTAATATTTTTTACTTTGGAGATGCAAGGTCATAAATAAAGTTTGTCAATGCCTTTCTGCATCAGGAGAAGATAATGTCCTTTTAACAGTTTTATTAAAATTCTTTAATTTAATATCTTTAATGGAATTTGTAACTGCCATAAAAATAATGAAATATATTTAATTACATAAACATTAAATTATCTTAAAATTGATTCAAAGAAATAAATTAAGCACTACTTAAATATTTTAATTTATATTACATAATATGGTAATTAAATCAATTTGATCTAAGATGTATGGAGTTATCTTTGTATTTGTTTACTTTTTGTAGGTAATGATGCGTAAGTATGTGGTTTATCGTGATTATCTACTATATGCACTTTACTATCTAAATTTGAAACTATATTTTTTGCTTCTTTTAAAACATTTAATTTATTAATATTTTTGAACTCATTTTTCAAGTTATCTTTTAACTGTTCATTGAAGATTTCTTTTGGTAAATAAATTCCACCGGTGATAGTGCCTACCCCAGTATATTTAGATTTAGAATATAAAGTAGAGGCAATATTACTTGCTAACTTTTCTAGATTTTTTGGCTCTAAAAAATTATTTATATTATCAGGATTTTCTTTAGAATATTCAGAAACGATAGGTTTTAGCATCTGATTCATCATGTAAAAATCTTCACCTCTATTATCACCTTTATCAAAAAGTTTTTGTGATATTTTCTCGCTTAAAATATTTGCCAATAAATTACTTTTAATATTTTGTTTATTTGTAATATTTTCATATAAAGGGTTCAATATTTGTAATGGAGAATGTACATGATTTGTAATATGTTTATATTGATTTGTTCTAGGAGTAGCTAGGTTAGTAACCATATTCATAGGTAGTGAATTTAGTTTTTCTATAATATAGTCTTGAATCGTTTGATTTTCTTCATATAATCTTTTTACTTGTTGAGCAATTTTTTTTTTACTAAGTACATTTCTTTTTCCTTCAGCTTGTATTTGTAAAAATACTTTATCAACTGCCTTATCAATTAATTTTGCTTGTTGTTCTTTAATTAGTTTAGGTACTAAAGGAGGGATAGCCTTATCAAGATTGTAAGTATCAGTAAGTAGCATTAAATTATCAGGTAATTTAGCCTCTGCTAAATTAATATTTTTAAAATTACAATCTTTTAAAGAAGTTACTTTAGTTAAATCTGCATTTTTTAATGATATGCCTGAGAAGTCGATATTAGATAAATTACCTACTAATATAGCTCCCTCTAAGCTGAATTTTCCATTTTGTATTTTATGTAAATTATTTCTAAGAGTAATTTCATCTATAGTTTTATCTTTAAAATCTTGTGATGGACTAAATACGTCTTTTACTTTTTCAGTAGCATAGCTAAAACCTGCTTTTATAATATTCGGCAATTGCCCTTCCAAATAATTTGTTTTTTGAGCTAGATTATATATAGCACTAGCAGCCCCACGATAATTACTTTTTTCAACCTCTTCTATAACTTTAACTAATTCATTAGGATGGTTTAACATTGATGGAAGTACATTATATAATTCTTTCTTATCAAGGTTATTTATACCTGGTATTTCTACTAAAGTTTTATCTAAAATACTTGCAAATATTTCTCTATTATTGTTTAAATATTTTTTAATTTCAGGATTATCTTTAGTTAAAGCTATTAACTCTTTTGCCATTCCCGTATAATCACCTTTAATAAAATCTCGAAAAACCTTTTTTAATGATTCAGATTTATCAAGTAATATAGGCATGATGCTCGTTAGTTTTGTAACATCACTCGCTTCCAGACCATAATTTATAAGTTGTTGTTTTATAGTTTGGCTATTTTTTGCATCTTGTTCTAAAACTCCTGTAATTAAATTATCAAATAGACCTTCTTTATTTTGCTCTACTAATATATCTTTTAATTTAAATGAAGGATCATTAAGGGCGGAGATTATATTACCGGTTAAACTCATATAATCGCCTTTATTTAAGTCTGCAATAATCTCATGAGCAATTTCTGGTTTTGACATAACTTCGCCTACAATACTAAGCATTTGTTTATCAAAATAATATTCTTTTGTTATGCTTTGTACGCTAGGAGTATTTTCAATAATACCTAAAGCAATATTTGGTAAGATTGTTTTATTATTAGCAAAAAAACTTTTTAATTTATCATCACCATCTACCATTTCTAAGGATTTCTCAAGAGATATCATTACACCTTGATTTGGAGCATTAAGAGTATCAAAAATCTCTTTTGTCTCAGGCATTTTATTTAATAAAGTAGGAATAATATCTAAAATTTTAAGATCAATTTTGTAGGTTTCAAAATGTTCTTTTAAGAAAGGTTTAGCTTGTTCTTTTGCTTCTTCTAAGAAATTTTCAATAATTATTTGTGTTTCAGGAGATAACTTATTAAATCTTTTTAGAGTATTAGGATTGTTTATATTTTTAGCCAGCTCTTGTTTAAACTCAGGATGTTCATTAAATATTTTTAATAAATTTTTCTTTTCGGGTTTTTGTAATATATCATCAAAAGTTTTTATATAATCGCTTGGAAGTATTTCAGTTGCTCCTGTACGTATGTATTTCGTAATATCTTCACTCTTTTCGTTAAAGAATTTTTGGAAGTTTTTATCGGTAACCAGCATATCTAAAGTTCTAGAAGTCACTTTATTCCAGTTCGGTAGCTCTTGCTTTACTTCAACTGCAATTTCTTGAAGTTTTTTAAGTACTTGTTCATTTTTAAAACATTCTTTTAGTATTTTGAGTCCCTTTTTATCTAAAGCACTTTTATCTTGAAATTCTCTAAAGCCCACATTTGCTAAGATTTGACCTATTTTAGGCAAATCATCCGAATGTTTTTTTAAAAATTCCCATATTGGAGATTGTTTAAGAAGTGATTTTTGAAATTCCGGATCAAGATATATCTCAGAAGAGTTAGCAAGCTTAACAAGATTATAAGTATTTATAGGATTAGTTAAAATAAATCTTGCTCCGAGTAATATCGTTCTTAAGCTTATACTCTTTGAAGATGATAAGTCCTGAATTACACTCTTTAGTACTTTATTAAGTTTAGAAGAAGATAAAACTTTTTCTATAACTTTTTGATAGTTTTTATTATTTATAACAGCCATAAAATTACTCGAAATGTTTAAATATTCTAAATCTATTTTAAAAAATTTTTAAAAATAAAGATCAGGTATTTTTAATTTTTTGTTATTGTTGTTTTTAATATGTATACTTCGATACAACATGTTCAGCATCCTAGGATTTACAAAGACATGGCTGCCAATTTTTCAAGTGCTATCTGAGTATATTATTTAGCCTCCGCTTTTGGCGTCTATCTCAGTGAATACTTCTTCCCATGAACCGGTAGTCGCTGCTTTTGAATATTCAGTTGCTCTATTTTCAAAAAAGTTCGTATGTTCGACTCCGTTTAGCATTTCATCAAGCCAAGGAAGGGGATTATGATTTACCAAATATACATCTTTGAGTCCTAGCTGCATTAAACGACGGTCGGCAATATAACGAATATATTGTCTTACTTCATATGACGTTAATCCCTCAATACCGCCAACTTCAAAAGCAAGTTCAATAAAGGCATCTTCAAAATGCACAATAGTCGTACAAGCTGCATAAATACGTTTACGTAAAGTTTCTGTCCAAACTTCAGGGTTTTCTCTTACAAAAGTCTTAAACAGAGTAATAATTGAGTTAGTATGAAGTGTTTCATCACGCACTGACCAAGCAATAATCTGTCCCATACCTTTCATTTTATTAAAACGAGGGAAATTAAGCATGATCGCAAAAGAAGCAAATAGCTGTAATCCTTCAGTAAAAGCTCCAAATACTGCGAGTGTAGTTGCTATATCTTCTTTGGCATCCACTCCGAATTGCTGCATATAATCATACTTGTCTTTCATTTCCTTATATTTAAGAAATGCTGAATATTCTACTTCCGGCATACCTACCGTATCAAGTAAATGTGAATATGCCGCGATATGTACCGTTTCCATATTAGAAAATGCCGATAACATCATTAATATTTCAGTCGGTTTAAATACTCGTGAATAATGCTTCATATAGCAATTATTCACTTCAATATCTGCCTGTGTAAAAAAACGAAATATTTGCGTTAATAGATGTTTTTCCCCTGGAGTTAAGTTATATTTCCAATCTTTAACATCGTCGGCAAGCGGTACTTCTTCCGGTAGCCAATGAATTTTTTGTTGAGTGTGCCAAGCTTCATATGCCCATGGATATGAAAACGGTTTATAAATTGGCTTTGCATCAAGTAGTGACATAATTTTTCTTCTTTTAATTTTTCTATTTCTTCTTTTGAAAGCTTAGTATACTTAATTATTTTCTCTATCGGCTCATCATCCGCTAACATTTCTTTTGCTATTTCTGTATTTCTTCTAGTGTCTCTAATTTCAATACCCTCAGCTTTCCCCCCTCATTATATTTACTTTTTTGATTTAACTCTTCCGTTTGAGTATCCAGTATCACTTTAATATAATTATCATATTCTGCTTCGCTCCAGTTAAATTATTCAATAGTTTTATAAACTGATAGTACTATTTTCATCTTTTGTATGTTGCGGGGGTTCTTTTGCTCTATCGAATTTAGCCATCATATATAACCAATCATCTTCTAAACTTTCTAACTCATCTGCTTCTTTGGTAAATTTGTCTAATTCAACAAATACGTAAGACAAGCATTTCAGTTGATGCTTACCGTTGCCGACATTAATAGTTTGATGATAGCTAATACATTCTTTTTCCTCGGGCAATGCCTGAAATCCAGAAGTAATTACTACCATTACTACAGAAGCTAGATCAGCATATTCTTTTCCTCTTTTTTATTGCGAAGAAAATGCTATACAACTGTAAAATTGTACTCTTGCTAAAAAAGCATCGGCATAGCCGTTTTGCATCTCAACAATATAAATATTGCCGGAGTTATCTCGAACTTTTACGTCTACTATACTCCTTTTATTCTGTCCTAAATCCGGCACTTGTTCGTTTGAAATATATTCAAGGTCGATAATCCTTAACTCTTCAGGTAACCTCATAATATTATTGAGAAAGCCTAGTCACCTTGTTTTATCCGTAAACAATTTTTTAAATGCTACATCATTTGTTGGGTCTAAAAATATCTTTGAATAGTTATATTATACTTACTGACAAGCTAAGCATTCTTCGTAGTTACCGGCTTCTGATAACTTATCGTTTTGTTCCTCTAAATCTTTAAAATCGGCCTTTAATACGTCATGCGAGACCTTATCGGCTCGCTGTATTGATGTAGATCTACAGTAATATAAACTTTTTACTCCTTTTGTCCAGGCTTTAAAATGAATATTATTTAAATATTTCTTACTAACATTCCCCGGTAAAAAGATGTTTAAAGATTGTGCTTGCGTAATGTAAGGAGTACGATCGCTTGCCAGTTCAATTAGCCAATTCTGATCAATTTCGTAAGCGGTTTTGAAAACCTGTTTTTCTTCTTCGGATAAAAATGTTAAATGTTGTACTGATCCTTCATGTGTTGCAATCGAAGACCAAACTTGATCATTATTAAATCCTTTCTCCTCTAATAACTTTTCTAAATGTTTGTTACGCACGTTAAAAGAACCGGTTAAAGTCTTTTGTACAAAGCTATTAGCGGCAAACGGCTCTATTCCGGGTGAGGCATTACCTGCTATTACCGAAATTGAGGCGGTAGGTGCTATTGCGGTTTTATTACTAAATCGTTCATTACTGCCTGCATCTAGAGCATCAGGACATGCTCCTTTTTCTTTACCGATTTCTATTGAGGCTTTATCAGTTTCAGCAGATATATATTCAAATATTTTTTTATTCCAAACTTTTGCCATAACCGATTCTATCGGTACTTTTTTCATTTGCAAAAATGAGTGGAAGCCCATTACGCCAAGTCCAACGCTTCGCTCACGTAAAGCCGAATATTTAGCTCTTGCCATAGTATCCGGTGCTTTATTAATAAAGTCTTCCAAAACATTATCAAGGAACAACATAATAGAATGGATAAATTCTTTATCATCTTTCCACTCTTCATAATACTCTAAATTTAAAGAGGAAAGGCAGCAAACAGCAGTTCTTGACTTTCCTAGATGGTCAATTCCCGTCGGCAATGTAATTTCGCTACAAAGATTAGACATTTTAACTTGAAGCCCTAATTTTTTATGATGCTCAGGGATAGATTTATTAACACTATCGATAAATAACAAGTAAGGCTCACCTGTTTCTATTCTAGTAGTTAATAACTTAACCCATAAATCTCTTGCTCTAACTTTATTTACGACTTTTTTGGTAGCAGGACTAACAAGGTCAAAATCCGTATTGTTTTCAACTGCTTTCATAAATTCATCGGTTATAGCTATACCGTGATGAATATTAAGAGCTTTACGGTTAACATCCCCACCTGTCGGACGTCTTATATCGATAAATTCTTCAATTTCAGGGTGATTAATAGGCAAATATACAGCCGATGAACCTCGTCTAATAGAACCTTGCGAAATAGCAAGAGTCATAGAATCCATTACTTTAATAAACGGTATAATACCGGATGAATGACCTTTATCACGAATCCCTTCATTAATAGCACGAACATTACCCCAATAACTACCAATCCCGCCACCGCGTGCAGCAAGCCAAACATTTTCTGTCCATAAATTTACTATATCGTCTAAGCTATCATCGGTCTCATTCAAGAAGCATGAAATAGGAAGCCCCCTATCCGTTCCGCCGTTACTTAAGATTGGTGTTGCTGGCATAAACCACATTTTACTCATATATTCATATAACTTCTGAGCATGCTGTTTATTTTCGGCATAATAACTAGAAACTCTTGCAAATAAATCTTGAAAATCCTCACCTTTCATAAGATATCGATCTCGCAGAATAGCTTTACCGAAAGGAGTAAGTAAATTGTTATGGTTGTTGTTTATAGTGATTTGAAATTTATTTTTTTTAAGCGTGTTCATTATAGGTACTAATGGGGTTGTAGGCGTTATTTATAATGCTTATTTTGAAAAAATGACACCATATTCAGTGTATAGAATCTTCACTTAAGTAGACACGAGAATAATAATTTATTCAATATAAATATTTATTTTTTTTTAGATTTTTAACTTGACACAAATCACTATTGATTACTATATAGAATAGTTTGTACAAATATTATGCTTTCTTAAGGCACAAACAGTCTTATCCTGCGGAAGTAAGGCAACGTTGCGTGGTTCCCGGTTGCATTTTCGCGTAGACATAAGTTTAAGGATCGATTCCATTTAGAAGGAGCTAATGTATGATCCCAGTAAGGAAATTTATCAGAAAGTTCACTATAAATTTCTTCTAAATCATAGTGTTGCATAGTGTTTCAGTCTATTTTCAAAGGTACACTCTGCTTTTGTCATTTGCACTATATAACCGCAAGTTTTATGTGACGCAGTATAATCCCATTCTATTGTAAGTTTTTTCTCACCTTCTAATGATATAGTTTATCCAGTTAAACGTTGGATCTTTTAATTCCGCTCTTATTTCTTGATTAGTAGCATTGACCCAATCTGTAATCTGTACGCCCACCATTAAGAATATGCCCATCTAGTGGTAGCGGTTCCCCTGCGACATCATTTCCAAAACGCTCATCACTCCCTTTCCCTGTTTCAAATTCGTTAAGTTTCCACTCTTCATCTATTAGCTTCTTATCTACACAAACTTTTCCCATTGTGTAAAATTGTGTTGTGCTTCATTTTTCATAAATTCGACCTTTATTTAAGTTAAAAATATTAAGTAACTACAAAATACTATTAAATTGTTTTTGATATTATAATAAAAATACAGCTTCATAATACCGGACAACAATGTCTAGCACCCTAGGAGTCAATCCATGCAAGCAACAAAGTTAGAACCTAGGCTGAAGAATTTTGATTTTAAAGATTTTTTATTATATAGCCATGGCTGGGTTACGGTAATAGTGTCTTGAAACGTGCCGGCAGCAGCAAGAGGTTGTGACGGCAGGCGTGCATATACGGTATAGTTTTTTGTGACCGGTTCAAGACCTAGTGTATAGCTATCGGTAAATGTTACAGTACTACTAGTACCGTGACCGAGGATTTGAGTAAAACCGGCATCTTTATACAAATTATAATTCAGCTTACGTACCCCATTAATCATATTTCTTGGGTTATAAATATTAGCAGCTCCTGTACTAAAAGTTATGGTATAACTAACAAGTAGTGATAATAAAGTACTACAAGTAACTGAAGCAGTAACGGAATTTGTGCTAACGGCACCGACATTAAAACTACCGAAATTTACGGTTGGAACTGAAGGATTACATGTTGCAAGTAACGCCATAGCATTTCCTGATATAATCATGTTGATTAATAATATTATTATTGATTTCTTGACATTGCTTAAAAAGAATTTGTCATACCGTGGTGGTCAAGCCACGGTATGACAACGGAGCGTTTTTAGTCCACACAGGAGCAACAATAAAGTCTTCATTTGCATATTGCTTCGCCTAAATCAATTACAGGGTCATTTAAATCTCTATTAACCGGTACGCTAAAATGACAGCATTTATTATTCTCCTCATTCTCGTCACAAATAGAACCGTTTAATAATTCAAGATCTTTAATATGTATCTTACCGTCATAGCCTACAAATATTTCTTCATCTAAAACTTCAATACTCACGTACTATCAAATGGAATAAAATGTTTATCACTATCAAATACTGTCATTTCAATGCTTTTAATTATTTTAATATTAAAGTCTAATAATACCGCTGATTTTGTTCTTGGAGCAACTTTCAAAGCCATTTCTTCAAACTCTGTATTAAAAAGTACGTCTAGTCTTATTTTGGAAGGAACATACGGTGTTAAGTGAGGTACAAGCATTTTACCTTTATCATCGGTATCACCCGCTAATAGATTATTATTATAAACCCCGACATTCTTTAAACTATTTACTTTAATCAAAGCAAGACCTCCGTTAATCGGTCTTGTCTCATAATAGCTTTTATCAATAGAGAAAATTCCTCCTTTGATATTAAACTGTTTCATTATGTTCGGTATCATTTTTCTGCAGATAAACTCCAATATCATTATTTTTACCGTTACGGTTAACTTGTACATTGTAATTTGTAGCTTTAGCTTTGATCAGGTTAGCATTATATCCCCATCCCATATTTGAAGTAATCGGTGAGGAAACACCAAGTTGCTTCGTATTATATTTATTTTGATATAAATCGGTCACTGAAATGCTTTTATTGGAATCTAAATTTAAGTTAAATGGTATATAGGCAAAATTATTTTGACGTTTACTGTTTAAATCGGTACCTATAGTAAAACTTAAGAAACCTTTTTTAGTAATATTTCTTTGATAAGTTGATGATAATATATTTGAGCGTTTACCTTTTTGCATTGTGTTATTTACGACAAAAGACACAAAATTAACACTTATATTACCAAAATCGGTATTACCACAGCTAGCTGCAATCTGATAATTTAAACTTGAGAAAATTTTATCGGGATAGTTATATACGTCCTGATAATTACTATTATTCCAATCTAAATTACTATTAATATCAAAATATTCCGATTCATAAGTATAGCCGCAATTAATTCTTTGAGAGCGCCCGAAATTTTTGATATTATTTGCAGCTGAAATGCCTATAATGCCAAAATTTCCGATTTTTAAATTATTAGTGCCCCTACTGCTCCATTATTTTTTAAAAATTCAAAATGTCCGCCGCTTGTTAAATAATCATTCATACCAAGCATATAATCAGTATTTAGAACTAAATATTTATAAGCATTGCTATATATAGTAAAATCTTGTCTTTGACAACCTACTTCGTAAGAGAAATGTGAAAGCCCGGGACGTAATAAACTCGGTGATGCGTAATAAGGCATAGTAATTGTCTGAACTTTGCCGGTTATATCTTGCGTTTTAACTATTAAATCACCTCTACTGGTGATAACCGGAATATTGGTTATATCAAAATCCCCCATATGAGCTTTAGCATTATATATAGGTATACTATTTGAAAATATCTCTATACTGCTTGGAAGTTCTGATTTCCCTCTAAAATCCAGTAATGGATAGGTAACTAAATTCGGTCTAACTGCAAAATTAGTAGCATACTGAATACCAGCAAATCTAGTTGAATTAGACCAAGAAGACACTTTAGTTATGCTATGATCCCCTACCCACCAATTAGTCATCTTATCCACATTCTCATATGTCCAATTTGTGTCTAAACGTGTAAATTTATTTTGGTTTTTTGTGGTATTTGTGATTTTAGAAAAATTTGATTTAACGGCTTCAGTTTAAAATAAGAAGCTATGACTATATACACCGTTTTAAGTGAAATAATTGAGTTCCTCTACTCCGGCTAAATAATTAATATCATCATTTGGACTAAGAGTCACATCATAGTTTAAATATACCCCACTAATAAGTTTAGTATCGACGTTCTTCATAGGACCACCTGAAGCATCAAATGATTGAGGTTGCATTTTTTCCGCTGGAAAAGTAATATTTAAATTTAAATTCTCAAAGTTTAAATCATATTTAGTACCCTCAAGCAAATCTAAATTAATATATGCAGTATCATGATAATTCACTAAACCCTGCTTAAGATCATCTTCTTGAACATCAAAATGTTCTATATCTTCAAGAGGAATTAAATAATGACCTTGAGCGTTTTGTACTATAGTCGGCAATATATCGGTTTCGTTATACTTCACTTCTAACGAAACCATCAATTCACCCTCACCCGCAATTTCATTAGCGCTATTCTCAAATTCTACTGCTAGAGGTAATTGGGGCAATAACCCTAACTCCTGATCCTCATGTACGTTTGTATCCGCTGCGATTCAAGGCGAAGTATCGCCAAGAGATTCAGAGATAACTCCATCTGCAAAACTCACCGGTATAAAAAAATAATACCTATAAAAACCGATATTATTGTATTTAAAAAGCACATTACTTTAATTTATTTAGTTTTAAAGATTTTTAACCTGATATTGTTATAGGTATACTATGCTGAACAACAAGATCTACGGTGGAGGTAACACTATTCTCTAACTTCACTCTACGAGGTAATTCTTTTATAAAAATTCTATAGTCTTTTGCTTTAGTAGAATAATTCTGTGTGTTTTTTAAAGCTACCCGTATCAATTGTATTATTTTATCATCATGTAAGGTAAATGTTACCGGAGTTGCCACTAAATCTTTAGTTTCTTTATATTCTTCTATACCATCTTTATATGTATACTTTAAACGAATTAATTGAAACTTTTTAGGTGCATAATCATTATTTTGTATCGTCATAGTTGCTATTCTATTACCTTTGTTTATCTATATATTGACAGGTACGATAGTGGAACTGGCAAAAGAATTAAAAGTCAAGAATATAGAGTATAATTAGTGCCTAAAGTACACTTTATTATAATTGTATTTGTTTGCAGAGTATAGACAGTTGGAACATACGTACCGAAAGCTAAAGGAGTAGCCGAACTATACAAGACGGTAAAACCATCGCACTAACAAGGAAAAAACATTGGCGGAGGAGGCAAAACTATTGCCCGTACTTATAGTTAAGATAATAAAACCGATAATATTTTGTAGAATCTTAATTTTCATAATTTATAATAAAAATAATTAATTTCTATTATTAATCTTTTACAAAGTTTAACGATTTTACAAGGCTAGTTTAAGAAATGGTTATATTTAAATATGAATTGATGATATTTTCCCCACAGAATTTGTTTTGGTTTTTCTTTAAATTTTATTTTTACATTAAAATATAATGAATATAGCCCAAATTAGCTATAAATAGAAATATAATTGACCACTTTATTTGACTATTATAGTATAATAATGCTTTTATTTTTTGCAGGTTATAAAATGACTATTAAAATAGCAATCAGTCAATTTAAATCTCATTGCCTTGCAATAATAGAAAAATTACAAACAGATAAAGAATCTATTATAATTACCAAAAGAGATAGGGAAATAGCACAAATATTACCTATAAATACTAAAAAAATCTCATTATTCGGTATGCTAAAAAACAAAGCCGAGATAAAATCGGATATATTAGAACCCATAGAAGAAAAGTGGAATGCAGCACAACCTTTAAATGCATCTTGTCTAGTATAATATCCGACAGTTTTTAAAAATCCCCCTGCGAAAGTATTGGATTTCTATAAATATACTCATATAACCATTGATTATTTCCTCAATATCCAATAAAATCCTTTTTAAAATTTAAATATAAAAAGTATGTATAATACTGATGTTGTAATAATAGGTGCCGGTCCGGTTGGATTATTTGCAATTTTTCAAGCAGGAATGCTTGGCATGAAATGTCATGTTATTGATGCACAAGAAGTTATCGGTGGTCAGTGTATTACCCTATATCCTGAAAAGCCTATTTACGATATACCGGCATATCCTAAAATTGCAGCAGAAGAGCTAATAAAACAGTTAGAACTTCAAGCAGCTCCTTTTAACCCTATATATCATTTAAATCAGCAAGCTATAGAGCTAAATAAACAAGATGATTTTTTTGAAATTAAAACCTCAAAAAACACTCTTATTAAAAGCAAAGTTATTATTATTGCAGCAGGAGCAGGTTCATTCGGTCCAAACAAACCGCCCCTTGCGAATATTGAAGACTTTGAAAGCAAGTCGGTTTTTTATTTCATCAATGATAAAAGCAAATTTGCGGGTAAAAATGTAGTTATAGCAGGCGGCGGGGATTCGGCTGTTGACTGGGCTATTTCTCTTTCAGATATTGCAAATAAAATATATTTAGTACATAGGCGGGATAAATTTACGGCAGCTCCTGAAAGCGTAAGGCAATTAAGGCATATTGCAGAAACCGATAAAATCGAGTTAGTAACCGGTTATCAATTAAATGCTTTAGATGGTAATAATAGTGAACTTCAATCGGTTATAGTTAAAGATTTACAAAATAATACTCGCAAATTGGATGCCAATATATTACTACCTTTTTTTGGTTTAAAACAAGATTTAGGTAGCTTAGCAAATTGGGGGTTAAATGTTCAACTTCACCATATTGAAGTAGACTCTTCCTATTATCAAACTAATATAGCAGGTATTTACGCCATTGGCGATATTGCTCATTATGTTGGTAAGCTTAAGCTGATTCTTACAGGTTTTGCTGAAGCGGCAAGCAGTCTTCATCATGCTTATAGTAGAGTATTTGACGGCAAGGCTCTACATTTTGAGTATTCTACTACCAAAAATACGGGAAAAAGAAGTAAGAGCGTTACTAAATAAAGAGATCGTCATTGCGAGCAACCGTAGAGAGCGTGACAATCTCATGAAACAATAACAAACTCCTGAGATTGCTTCGTCAATTACTTACGTAATTTCCTTGCAATGACGTTAAAACTGAACGGAGACAAAAATAAGAGTGAATAATATAATTGACGGTAAAGCATTAGCCAATGAGATACTAGCAGACTTAAAGCTAGAAATTCAAGAACTTACAAGCCAAACCAACGCTTCACCGAAGCTTGCTATAGTCCTAGTAGGCGATAATCCGGCAAGCATTATTTATGTAAGAAACAAAATAAAAAATGCACATAAAATAGGAATTTATACTTTATTAATAAATCTATCTGCTACTATTCATACTAATGATTTAATATCAAAAATCAATGAGTTAAACCTTGATAACGAGATTTCAGGAATTATAGTTCAGCTTCCTTTGCCAAGCTCCATAGATAAAAATAAAATTTTATCGGCAGTATCACCTTCCAAAGATATCGATGGTTTCCACCCTTTAAATGTCGGTTACTTGCATAGCGGAATTAGTCAAGGCTTTATTCCCTGCACTGCTCTTGGTTGTCTTGCAGTTATAAAAAAATACGAATCTAATTTAACCGGTAAAAACGTTGTAATTATTGGACGCTCAAATATAGTAGGAAAACCTTTAAGTGCTTTACTGTTAAAAGAAAATTGCAGCGTTACTATTTGTCATTCTAAGACACACAATTTACGCTCTATTACTTCTAAAGCCGATATTGTCGTTGCTGCAATAGGCTCACCTTTAAAATTAACTGCAGAATATTTTAATCCTGAATCTATAGTAATTGATGTAGGCATTAATAGAATTAGCGACAATAAAATTATCGGTGATGTTGATTTTGAAAATGTTCAGTCTAAAGTACAATATATTACTCCCGTACCAGGCGGCATCGGACCTATGACTATTGCGTTTTTACTTAAAAATACGGTTAAGGCATTTAAGGATTCCTTATATACTCTTGATACGTGAAAAGTAGATAGACGACGCCAATTTTTCAAATTAAACGAGTATCTTATAAACATTTGCAAGTTCTACATAATTTCTTATATTATCTTGCATATATTCTAAATCTTGATCAGTTAAATATCTAACAAATTTTGCAGGGGATCCCATCCATAATTCTTGAGATTTAATTATCTTCTTTGGCGGGATAAGACTGCCTGCAGCAATAAAAGCATATTCTTCTATTACTGCATAATCCATTATCGTAGCACTCATACCGATAAAAGCATTATTATGTATTGTACAGGCATGAATAAGAGAGAGATGACCGATAGTTTCGCCTATTTCTACCGGTCTATTAAATCTTGAAGTATAAATTACACTACCGTCTTGTACGTTAGTATTATTTCCTATTTTTATCGATTCTTGGTGTAACCCCTTTGTAAGGGATAATGAGCATTAATTATAATCTACCCAAGAAATATTACCATCTTTACGATAATAAACTATATTGATACGATCATTATTTATATTTTTAAATACTACTGCAGGTAAATCTTCTAAATCCATTTTCATTACCGCTTCTTTTACTGATAATTTTAATATTTCTAAAGGCTTTTCAGCAATAATTGCCGGATTATCATTATCTTCGGCGTTAGAAGTTTCACTATCAGATTGCGGATTAATAATATATTTGGTACCTTCGTAAGCAATTTCTGATATTTTTACTTTACCCGCATGATGATTTTTGAATTTTGATTTATATTTTCTAAGCTGTTTTTCTAGTTTTGACATAGCTTTATCAAAAGCTACATATATATCGCTACAACTATCATTACTTTTGACTATATTATGTTTACCTGAACCATATTTTACTATAATATCACATTTAAAGTTAATTCCCTCTTTTGAAAAATGTATATCTATATTTATTATATCGGTAAAATATTTTTTAACGACTTGCGTAGCCCTCTCTTTTGAATATTCTTGTAAATTATTACCGATAGAAATATGTTGACCTGAAACTGAAATAATCATAAATAACCTTTATAATCTGAAAATAATTAATATATAGGCGTTACTAAGTAACACCTATACAATTAATTTATATTTAGAGTAATTTCAAGTTTTATTACAAATTAATTTATTTAAACTTTAGCCGTAGAGTTTAGGACGCTTATCCTTATTTTGTTGCGATTTAATTAGTTTTTTAGCAGTCTTTCTTACATAATTAGTCTCAATGCTGATTTAGGTAGCATTAAAATTTTCATTATTTTCAAAAAAACATTTTTTAGCGTTATATTCTGCTTTTGTTGCCTCTTTCTTGGTAGAAGTATTGCATCTATTATTGCCTGCATAATAATAGCACTGCTAAGAGCAATATTGGGTATAGGATTATAAAGTTTAATACGCTCAAAAGGAGTAGTTCATTTAATGACATATGGTTTAGTCATATAAAATCTATAATAATTTTTAATAAAGTAAGATCTTGTTAATATAAATGTAACCAATAGGTTTTTCTTTTTTAACAAAGCCCTTAAAAAGGATAATAATTTTCAAGGCTTCAACTAGTAGTGACTAATTTGGATTAATAGAGATATCTAGTAATTATAATATTAGGAATAAGCTATAAAATCTAAACGTTAGGTTCTGTATATTTTTTGATAAAATACGATATTTTACTCTTGCAGAAATAGAAGAATTGTTATATACATTGTTATCTCTTATGTACACCCAAATGATTTCAAGAATTGAATTTTATTTTGAGAGGTGAGCACCCGCAGCCTATACTTAATAGATGAGGATGCAATCCTTGATAAAATGAAAGAGCAATTCTTAAAAGCAGAAGAGTATACAAGGGGGTGTAGCTCAGTTGGTTAGAGCATCTGCCTGTCACGCAGAAGGTCGCGGGTTCGAGTCCCGTCACTCTCGCCAAGCCCTTTCAGAGTTTCGGGATTTCCTGTCATTTTCTAAAAAATTCATATGCTCCTTTTATTCGCCTTTTGTTTTAATTGTTATATTAAACTCTTTTCAATTCCGAATTTTAAATATTATAAAAAACTAACTTTGTATATTCCTTAAAGCAACCTCAACTCATTTTCGTACTTTTAGTTAAATTTCTATTGTATCCTTAAAACTTTTTATTGTGATTCTATCTATAAGTTCATTTTTAACAAAATATTAAAATTTATAGAATTTAATAAGAAAATAATTATGTTTAGATGGTTTCAACCCTCAAATCAAGAATTAATAAGAACTATATAGAAAGAAAATACCGCAGAAACACAAAAATTAATTGCCGCAATGGATATTACTGAATTAAGTAAAGTTAGGGATATTTATATTAGCAGGGCTATTTGCAGCATCCGTACCTATGAGTTACATTACCGTCACCTATAAAATTCAATGTACCGCCTACACCGCCGGTGCTAAGTACTGCTCCATTTGCTCCTACGTTACCGGTTAGCGTACCCCCATCTGCTAAAGCTAAGATAGAGCCATTCTTATTTAAAGCTACGGGAACAAATACATTAGCTGAGAACGTAATGGGGTTTGCTCCGATATTTACGAGTTTTAAGCTGCTGCCGTTAGCTCCAATCGTACCGTTAACATTACCACTTTGTATTGTCAGTGTGCCTTGGTTATTTGCAGAGGTCGTAAACTGAACTGGTCACACCATTTACTATTAACTCACCATCTGCCCTAAATAATATGTTACCACCCGCTCCTAGGTCTAAAGCTTGGTTAAATGTTACCTGCTATTCATACTAAGTCTTCGTAAATACCGTATTATCGACTACGATATCACCTGCTCCGTCTACTATGAAATTCTTAAGGCGATGGGTATTCTATAGTATAAGGTCTACCGTTATTTGCTATAGTTAGGTATTTTGTGATTGTTCCTATTCTCACTATTCCATATTCATCATTGCCAGATTTGTTTAAATTATTATTTTAGCAAATTTACATTCCCATTTGCTGCATCTATTGTATATGTCGTATTATCTGCTATTCTAATATCACCTATATCTCCGGCACTTGGATCATTGATTGTTAAATTAGCATTTATTTGTATTTTTGCTTTTATAGCGTTTAATAATGCAACATTGATTGTATTTTCGGTATTTATTATTAAAGTACCGCCGCTAGCATTACTATTATTAAAAGTAATACCTCCTACATCTAATAGACCATTAACACTTATAGTTCCCGAAGCTAAAACACTATCTGCAAAAACAATACTATTTACCGTAGTATTACCTTGTAAATCAAGAATCTTACCGTTACCTCCATTACACTGAAGTATATTGAAATTATTTATATTTCCGTTAAGTATAGCATTCCCTATAAAATTTCTGTTTACTCCGTTAGCACCGTCTATATTACCCGTAACCGTTATGTCGTCATATAAATTAAGTACGGACGTATTACTTTGTAAATTAATATTAGTAGCTTTTAATATTGTAGAATTAAGTGTTGCCGCCCAAAAAAAATGTACTGCAGCTAATGAGCCCATATTACCTATATCGCCTGTTATTATGTTACTACTACCAAGATCATGAGCTAGATTTAGTATCCCTTGACCGTCAACGCCGGTAGTATTATTTATATTACCCGTTTCCTACATTTATTCCGGAAAGAGAGTTAGTTAGACCTATGTGATTTGATATACAAATGTTATTGTACAGTTATTGCCAGCTACCGTATTATCTATCTGAGTTGTAATATTTAAACCGTTATTAATTTGTAAAGTAGAATTCTTACCGGCGCAATCTATATTACTAAATGTTTGATTAACGACTCCGGTAACAATTGACGTAACATTATTATTAATAAATTTAAGAGGAGCGAAATTAGGAGTAAGACCTACTGTTTCACTAAGAGCACCTATTGATACATTTTGACTTACCTCACCCCCACCAAAAGCAGGTAGTGCTATTAATGTATTTATCCCGCCAATAACAGCATTTGTTTTATCTGCCGATATTTTAATTCCAAGCCCTTTGAATAAATACTGCCGTTATTCAATACTCCTCCTACAAGACCAGCACCGGTACTCAAGCTTACGCTACCGAGATTAGGAATTGTTGCTCCTGCAGTATTAGAGCTAGTGAATAATGTTCCGCATAATGATGCCGTTGCTAAAAATTTTCTTAATATTTGTGATTCTTTCATTAATATTAACCCCAATACATTTAATTAATAATTTGTAGCAACTTTTTTACAATAATAAAATAGAAGCAGATAGAGCTAGATTCAGAAAGCTTTAGACAAGATGCATGGACTACTGAGCCTGCGGAACGTACAACAGTACGTGAGCAAAGGCGCATGTCAGAAAATTCACTTGTATCAAACTTTCTGAACGACGCTGTACCAAAAAAATATTGTTACTTGGTAGTGTAGAAATTTAATTATGTATTTAGAATTAAGTTAAAGGAATTTCTCAATGAAAGTTGGAAAGCAGAAAGATAAACTAAGCTGTTTTGTCTTTTATTGTAGGCATGGATTTTACTACCTCAAATACGCCGCTTTGAGTAGCTGCCGCAGTAGTAGCAGCATTACTGTGTCACCCCCCACAGGGTCCATAAAAACAATAAAAAATACTAAAATTATTAGTATTTTTAACTGGATCCCATGGTCAAGCCACGGTATGACAGAGGTGAAATTGATCCACTCAACAATATAGTCAATTCAGCCCAATTGAGTGACAGGCGTAAGGAAGAGAGTCTATAATATAATAGGCGAGTTCAAGATAGTCAGGAATTAAGCAAGAAAAATCGCAGTTTGATTGAAAAGTCAAAAAGAATTACTTTACTATAGCTTGCATTAATTTAATATATGATATTTTAACTATTAACAAATCTCTATTTATTTATCGGTGTTCCTACCAAAGCATGCTTAAGTACTTGATCAATATTTGATACAGATATAATTTCTAGGCTTTCTTTTATATTCGGCGGTATATCTTTCAAATCTTTGACATTCTCTTCAGGAATCAACACGGTTTTAATACCTCCTCTACTTGCAGCAAGTAACTTCTCTTTAAGACCACCTATAGGTAAAACATTGCCTCTTAAAGTAATTTCACCGGTCATTGCTACAGTACAATGTACGGGTATTTTAGTCATCAACGAAACAATAGTCGTAAACAAAGCACAACCGGCAGACGGTCCATCTTTTGGAATAGCTCCGGCCGGTACGTGAATGTGAATATCAAAATCTTTATAATTATCGTACTTTAATCCAAAATTTGTTGCTCTGCTTCTAAAACAACTATAGGCAGCCATTGCCGATTCTTTCATAACATCACCGAGTTTTCCGGTGGTCTTTATTTCACCTTTCCCTGGAAATGCTAAAGCCTCTATAGTTAAAAGCTCTCCTCCTACTTCAGTGTAAGCAAGTCCCGTAGTACTTCCTATTTGATCTTCTTTCTCGGCAAGCCCGAAATTATATTTCTTAGCTCCTAAAAATTCTTCAAGATGATTACTATCTATGGCGATATGCTTAACACTTTTACCTGCTAAAATCTGCTTTAATGCTTTTCTAGTTAATGCCCCTATTTCACGCTCTAAAGCTCTTACACCTGATTCCTTGGTATAATATCTAATTAAATCCAAAATTGCCGTCTCGGATATAGTAATTTCATCTTTTTTGATTTTATGCATTTTAAATTGTTTTGGAACTAAATAATTTCTGGCAATTTGGAGCTTTGTTTCCTCTACATAACCGGAAATATATATTTTTTCCATTCTATCACTTAAAGCTCTAGGTAAATCATTAGAGTTAGCAGTAGCAATAAATATTACATTTGATAGATCATATTCTACTTCTAGATAATGATCAACAAAGTGACTATTCTGCTCAGGGTCTAATACCTCAAGCAAAGCGGATGCAGGATCACCTCTAAAATCAGAACTCATTTTATCGATTTCATCAAGCAGCATTACAGGATTACTAGTCTTAACTTTCTTAAGTTGACCTAAAATTTTACCGGGCATTGATCCAAGGTAAGTTTTTCTATGCCCTCTGATTTCTGCTTCGTCTCTAACACCGCCGAGCGCAAGTTTAGTATATTTTCTGCCCATTCCTTCGGCAATAGATTTTACAAGTGAAGTTTTACCGACCCCTGGCGGACCTATTAAACATAATATAGGTCCTCTAATTTTACTTGAACGCTGTAATACCGCTAAATATTCTATAATTCGTTCTTTAACTTTTTCGAGTCCAAAATGGTCACGATTTAAAATTTTCTCTGCTTGGTTAATATCTATTTTTCTATTATCATACTTACCCCAAGGCAGGCTAAGCAATGTCTCAAGATAGTTACGCGTTACTCCCGACTCCGCTGACATTTGGTTCATGGTACGGAGTTTCTTAAGTTCAGCCTCAGCTTTTTCTTTTGCTTCTTTTGATAATTTTAAACTTTTAATTTTTTTCTCAATATCGGCAAGTTCTGATTTATCTTCATCAAGCTCTTTTTGAATAGCTTTCATTTGTTCGTGCAGATAATAATCACGCTGCGTTTTTTCGATTTGCTTTCTTACTCTTTGCTGCAATGCCTGCTCGGTTTCTGAATTTACTATATTGGAAGTAAGCGTACTAATAACCGTAGTGATACGCTTAAAAGGACTAGTTTCTTCTAATAAATGCTGCTTTGCCTCAAGTGAAGTTATCAAATGTGAGGCTAATATATTTATAATATCTATGAAATTAGTGCTATTACTTATTTCTTTATTGATAGTTTCAATAATTTCTGCATTAACTTTCTTATCATTAATCGCATATTTACTAAATAGTTGTACTGCATTATCAACGAGTGAACGCATGTTATTAACGTCAAATATTTCTTCATCTGGAATAATTTCGTAATTTGCTTCAAAAGCTTCCTCGCCTTTGATATTGCTTAACTTTACTCTTGCTACTGCTTCTATTAAGATTTTTGCCGTATTATTAGGCAGCTTCACTATTTGGATAATCTTGGCAAGTATAGCTGTGTTATAAAGTTCGTGTGTACTAGGGTTTTCTTGATCAAATTTTTTCTGTAAAGTTACTAAAATATATTTACTATTATCTTCCTCGGAAATGGTAGTATGAGAGAGTGCTTGCAACGATTTTGGCCTACCCACAAAAATAGGAGCAATTACTCCCGGGAATACTACCATATCTCTCAGTGCCATTAACGGAAGGGATTTTTTATTCATCAATTAAAACCTTTTAAATTTTCTAATTATTAACTATATAATATAGGATCAACCTGATTTCAAGCTACCATTATTAATTATATTTATGAATTTATTACTACAACCTCCTCAAAATGTAGCAGCCGCACATAATAGAATAAAACAATATCTACATTTAACTCCGATCGTTCACTCTGAAAGCTTAAATGAGATGCTCGGTCATGAGATTTTTTTTAAGGTTGAATCATTACAAAAAACCGGTGCATTTAAAGTTAGAGGCGTGTTAAATCATTTATTAGAATTAAAAGAGCAAGGAAAATTACCTGATAAAATAGTCGGTTATAGTACGGGTAACCATGGAATCGGTCTTGCTTATGCGAGTAAATTATTCGGTATTAAAACAAGGATTTATTTACCGTTAAATACTTCAAAAGTAAAACAACAAGCAGCTCTTTATTACGGCGGTGAAGTTATATATACATATACTCGACAAGAAGCAGAAGAAAAAGCAAAAGAAGATGAAAAGCAAGGATTTTACTATATGCATCCTTCCGATAGTGATTCTACAATAGCAGGAGCAGGCACGTTATGCTATGAAGCATTACAGCAGCTAGGTTTTAGTCCTGATGCTATTTTTGCCTCTTGCGGTGGCGGCGGTTTAATTTCCGGCGCATATCTTGCCAAAGAATTAATATCACCGACAAGCTTGTTAATAGGTTCAGAACCTTTAAATGCCAATGATGCTTATTTATCTGTTAAAGATAATAAAACATATAGATTTAACTATGCTCCGAATACTATTGCGGACGGTCTTAAAACCTTGAGTATATCAGCTCGTACATTTGAATATCTGAAAAAACTTGATGCTTTTTATTTAGCAGAAGAATATGAAATATATTACTGGACTGCGTGGCTTACTCATTTACTTAAAGTAATATGCGAGCCGTCAAGTAGTATAAATATGATTTCAGTGGTAAATTTTTTAAAAACACAATCCAAACCTCAAAAATTACTAGTACTAATCTCAGGCGGTAATATCGATCCTATTCTTTATAATGAATTATGGAAAGAGGAGTATTTAAGCATCTCACCTAAATCTTTATGTTCTGATGTCATTTCTGCGAAAGCAGCAGTCTAGTAACCTTTAATGTCATACCGCGACTTGATCGCGGTATCTTAGGACTCAGCTGGTAATACAAGACCCCGTGGTCACACCACGGGGTGACAATAAAAAATCTAGATTCCCGCTTTCGCGGGAATGACAGAGAAGTAATGTAACAAAGCCTCCTCACAATGATGAAGTTATATTAAAATTTAACCATTTCTTCTTACTGCTGCTTGATTTTTAGTAGAAGTATTAGGAGTGATTTGCGGAATTTTTATATTAGCACTTCTTAGTTTTATTGAATCTTCAAATATGGTTTTATCAAATGCTATTGGATTGATTTTTCTGAGTTCCGCTAAATTAAAATTATTCATTTGTTGCGGTTGAACTATAATAGGCTCACCCGTAACAGGAATTAAATTTTTAAATTCAGGATTAGTTGCTACTTTAGCTTTATTGTCATTTAAAAATTTTGTTAGACCTGCAGTAATTTCAGGATTTGTTAAAGCATTTGAAAAGATTTTATCATTAATTGTCTTCACTACATATCCATCACTCAGAGTAATATATTTATCTACAACTTTTCCTAATCTTTTTTCCAAATAGTTTCTACCTGTAAATATCTGCTTAAATTTTTCCCATAAAGACATGCCTCTATCATTAATATCTTTTAATTCAGTGGCTATTTTAGTACTATTCTCAGTTAGATAAGTAGAATCTAACTTATTTAATTCCCTTATTATTTCAGGATTCTTTATGCCTGATGAGTTAGTCAGTATAATAGTTTGTTCTAATTGCTTACTAATTTTATTATTTTTTTCTAATCTATTACTAATCTGCTGCACCGTATAAGTGGCTGCCTTTTGTAATTCCTTAAATTCCACTTGAGATAATTGATTTACTCTTGGGATAAACTGCTTACTATCTTCATTAAATTTCTGGTTTTTATCCCCTTGCATAATAAATTTTTCATATTTCTCAAGTTTGTCTGGAGTGTTTTTAGGATCTTGTTTTAAGATTTCTATAGCTTGATCTTTTACAGCCTGTGCATATTGCTCTTTAGGTATAGACTTTCCGCTTACGGCTATTAATGCTTCTTTAGTTGCTCTTATAGGATTGGCAAAGATTTCTTCTTCATCTTCTATACCCATCAATAATAATTCATCAAAAGGTCCCCCTTTATTTAGAGGAAGTACAAAACCCTTAAGTGCTGCTTCAGCCCTTGCGACATCAAACTTTAGCTTATCTGCTACACTAGGTATTAGTTTTATATCTTGTTCTAAATTGATATGCAAGTTATCTACTAATTTTTGTATATCTTTATTTTCTACAACTTCACTAATAATTTTACTGGCAAGTACTTCAAGCGTACTAGTGATATATTCTTCAGATTGTAAATATTGTTGAATAGGATCGGTAGTAACAATATTTTTATTCAAAGTATCTAATCTACTATCTACGTTTTTTATATCAACTATTTTATCTTTTACTGCAGCCGATATCTCAGTCACTTCATCGTTTTTTTTAATAGTATCATCTATATTAGTTATAATCTCTGCCATATAATATTCATTATTAAGTTATTTGATATAATGAACTAAATTATCAAACTTTTTAAAAATTCGCAACTATATTATCATATAAATCACTACTTACTATACCCTGACTGTTGCCCACTCTCTCTACTTTTATTAGGGTTTTCAACATGAGATATAGGGGTTGATATAGAAGACTTATAGCCTTGGGGTATTGTTTTATTTTGCTTTACAATATTTGGTGCTTGTTTTTCTCTTTGTATTTCTTCCGACAAATTTTTCGTTTCTATATGTAGACTATTACTTTTTTCAAAGTTAGCAAATGCTTGATCTATATTTTTTTTGAGCATAATCCGTACCGGTAAAAACTGCTACTATTCTTTGCCATAGCTTAGGTTTGGTTACTCTTTGTAATTCTAATGCTATACTTCCCCCCCATCCGTGTGTTCCTTAAATATCCAGGATTTAACTCTGCTAATACTCTTTTAGTACCGTTAACAAGTGCAGAATTGCTGCTCTCAAGTAATGGGGCAAAATTCTTGATAATTTCTTTACCTTGCTCTATCATTTTTTCAGACGGTCGTTTACTTATCGCTGGTAATAAAGTTTTAATTATATTAGGCTCATTTACTCCTAACTCATTAATAGACAATAAAGCTTTTGCTTCTTTTTCATTTGTTTGAAAAGTAATTTTTAAAAATTCAGATATCTTTAATGCTGCTTGTGTTAATGCTTCTACTTGTTTTGGATCATTAATTTGCTCTTGTTTATCAAGTTTAGGGGTAGTATTTTTAGTAAGAAATTTTCTATAGTTACCTAATGTTGTTTCTGAAACATTTTCTTTAAGGTTATCTAATGTTTTATCTATTAATTTCTCTCTATATTGTTCTTTATATATTTTTTGGTTAGCTAATTCTAACATAGCTTTTTCTAATGGTTTTTTAATATCCATCACTTCATCTTCGCTTAAACCATTACGTTTTTTGTCGTTCATTTGCTCTACTTGAGACTCACTTAAATCTATGGCAAACCAATTTAAAATTTATGAATGAAAATTAATTAAAACTTATAAAAAGAATTGTATTTTTTCATAGAAGAGGTCCTGATCGTAATTTCATCAGGGATTTCGGTTATGAACCTTGAAGGGTAAGAACGGACTATTTCATAAAATATTTTTCTGCTTTCAGCATGAGTAATATAGAGGTCTTTTTTGGCTCTCGTAATGCCAACATAAGCAATGCGGCGTTCTTCTTCTAAGCCTTTTTCGCCGTCTTCGTCTAGAGATCTTTGAGATGGAAATACCCCCTCTTCCCAGCCCGGTAAAAATACCACGTCAAACTCAAGCCCTTTAGCTGCGTGCAGGGTCATTATAGTAACAGAGCCACCGTAATTGGTTTCAAGCACTTCATTTTCCATAACTAAGCTTGAATGTTCGATAAAATCATGAACATCGTTAAATTCAGCAATAGCTCTAAGCATTTCGTTAATATTTTCGATTCTACCGAATGCTTCTTCGGTTTTTTCTTCTTGAAGCATTTCAAGATAACCGGAATCATCAAGTATTGCTTTAACTACGTTTATTGGAGCATCTATACTAAATCTTTCGTACCAATTATCGATTTTAGTAATCAAATCTTTTAGAGTTTCATATGATTTTGCTTTAATCTCACCTATTGCTAGCATTTCTTTAATGGCTGCGAAATTAGAAATATTTCGCTCAAGTGCATAGACTCTAATTTTATTTAAGCTAGCTGCACCTATTGCCCTTTTCGGCACATTTATAATACGCTCCAGTGCTAGATTGTCATTTTGATTCAAAGATATACGGATATAAGCAAGCACGTCTCTTATTTCCATACGTTCATAGAACCGCAAACCGCCTATAATTTTATAAGGCATAGCACTATTTATAAACGCTTCCTCAAAACTTCTTGTTTGAAATCCGGCTCGTACTAATATTGCAATATTACCGGCATTATACCGGTTTTCTCGCACTAACTTATCTATTTCACCGGCTATATATCTTGCTTCTTCTTTATCACTCCAACAAGAGATAATTTTTATCTTTTCACCGTTTTCCCTATCCGTCCATAACGTTTTACCGTGACGGTTTTTATTATTATTGATCACATTGGAAGCAGCAGCAAGTATTGGCAAAGTTGATCTATAATTCTGCTCTAATTTAATAATTGTTGCACCTGCAAAATCTTTTTCAAAACGTAATATATTCCCGACTTCTGCTCCTCGCCAACCATAAATAGATTGATCATCATCCCCTACACAGCAAATATTTTTATATAAACTTGCGAGCATTCTTGCCCATAAATACTGGACAACGTTAGTGTCTTGATATTCATCGATTAAAATATATCGATATTTTTCTTGGTAATATCTTAGTATTTCAGGGTTTTTAATAAAAAGCTCATTATTATAAAGTAGCAAATCTCCAAAATCTAAAACATTAGAAATAAGTAAATTTTTCTGATATTCTTCGTATACAAGTTTTGCAACCCTCTGTAGCGGTAAATTAGTATCTGATACTGATAGTTTAGTTGGTAATAATCCTTGATCTTTCCATCTAGAAATTATGATATGTATTAATTTAGGAGCATATTTTTTAGTATCAATATCTTTTAGCTTTACTATATCTTTCACTAGTTTTAATTGATCATCATGACTAATAATAGTAAACCTATTATTTAAACCAAGATTTAAATGCTCAATCTGGTCACGTAATATCCTAGCTGCCATTGAGTGGAAAGTGCCTATATTAAGACCATAGCAATTAATTAGACTATTAACTCTTTCAGCCATTTCTTTAGCAGCTTTATTAGTAAAAGTAACGGCTAGAATATTTTGAGGTGAAGCTAAATTTTGGTGAATAATATTAGCTATTCTTGAGGTAAGTACCTTTGTTTTACCTGTCCCTGCACCTGCAAGCAATAAAAGCGGTCCTTCAGTGTGAAGAACTGCTTGTTGCTGCTCTGGATTTAATGTATGTATGAAATCTTGATTTTGCATTTGTTTTAAGGATGTTGTGCTATGGCTTTACTATGTCATTCCCGTTTTTGCGGGAATGACATTAAAGCATTAAAATATCACCTTATTCTTCTTAGATTTTTAATAATATATGAAATAGTAATTATCGGACTACAAATAATTATTTTCAATAACCTAAAATAAGAGCTTAAATTTCTATCTTCAATAAACCAATTATATAAATCATTTATAGGTTTAATCTCAGCAGGAATAATATATTGATCTTTAAATAATTCTTTTAAAACTCTTTTTGCCTGTTTTGCTTCTACTTTACTCTCTATTGTTAAGCTTTGATCATGTACTCGGTAGAAATATAAAGATTCCGGTATATGAGCAAATTTCGTAACAAGCCCAAACCTTAGCCAATATTCATAATCATCCACTAACTGCATATTTTCATTATATCCACCTACTTGCCTTGCTAAATCGGCTCTATATAAGAAACATGCACCGACGCAATCTCTAATCGGTAAAAACTCAGGAGGTTCTTGATAAAGTCTTATTCCTACTTTACCGTGGTCATCGATCAAAGTATAATCAGTATATACAAGCCCTATCTCAGGTGAATTATCAAGTATCTTAACCATTTTTTCTAAAGCATTTTCATGGAAAAGATTATCATCCGAAGTCCAAGTCAAATACTCCCCTTTGGCCTCTTTAAAAGCAATATTAAGACTTGCCGGTAATCTTTTATTGGTCTCATTTACTATTACCTTAATACGTGAATCCTGCTCTGCATATGTCCTAGCTACTATAACGCTATTATCTTTTGAGCAATCATCAATAATAATAAGCTCAAAGTCTTTAAAGCTTTGATTAAGGCAGCTCTCAATAGCAAAAGGTAATAGCTTCTTTCTATTATAAACTGGTAAAACTATTGAGATTTTTGGAAGATTACTATGCATGTCCTCCTAACATATCAAGAGTATTTAAACTATTAATTATATTTTCTATTAGTGATGATTCTTCAGCTTTACATCCATCTTCAAGGATTAATAATATATTGCTTAAAGCATTATTAAGCATTTTGGGTATTATAGTATTTTGCTCTTCAAACCTTTTAATTAGTTGCATCAAAGGATCAAAATATTCAATTATTAACGATTCTTTATATTGATCTAATACTAATAGCTTGGCAAGACAATCAGATACTGCTCATAACAAAAGATCAGCTCTTTCATTATCTATTAAATCAAATACTTCATAAATTTTTTCAATTTGTACTTCAATATTATCTACAAGCACTAGCATAATTTTTACTGTTAAGATTATTATATTTTCCATGTCATTCCCGCGAAAGCGGGAATCCAGAAAAAATAATCTTAATACTGCTACAAAGAATTATTTTTTTTATAAAATAAGCATATAAAATAATTTTTTATATTCTTTACTAGATTCCTGCTTTCGCAGGAATGACATAAAAGGAACCATGCGGGCATTCTTAATTCTGTAAATTTATATATTTCGTATTTAGATATTCAAATATCCCTTCAAATGAGCCTTCAACTCCAAAACCTGACGCTTTACGTCCTGCAAAAGGTGCTTTTGCATTTGCAGGTAACGGGTCGTTAATCGATACCATACCAAAATCAAGCTTAGACGCTATCATTTGTGCCACGGATATATTATTTGAATATACATATCCTTGCAAGCCGTATTCGGTATTATTTGCATGTTCTATTACTTCATCCAAATCTTTAAATTTATAACAAGCAACTACCGGACCGAATATTTCTATTCTAAAGATATCCATATTATCCAAACAGTCAATAATAATAGTAGGCTCAATAAAATTATCAACAGCTTTACCGCCGCAAATTAATTTAGCTCCTTTACTTTGTGCATCAGCGAGTAACTTTTGTATTTTTTCTATGGCAGCAGAATTAATTAACGGACCTACATCCGATTCCTTATCAAATCCGTCACCGACTTTAAGCTTAGTAAATTTAGCCTTTAGAATTTCTATAAATTTTTCATATATAGATTCTTCTATAAATGTTCTGTTAGGTGAAATACAAGACTGTCCACTATTTCTAGTTTTAGCGATTACTAAATCACTTACTACTTTCTCTAAATTATTATCTGCCGTTATAATGAAAGGAGCATTGCCGCCAAGTTCCAAAGATAAACGTTTTAGAGTATTTGCGGCATTTTGATATAGAATTTTACCGACATTTGTAGCACCGGTAAATGATAATTTCCGAAGCCTAAAATCTTCACAAAAAGCCTTACCTATAA
Source organism: Rickettsia koreansis (assembly GCF_046532895.1). NCBI lineage: Bacteria > Pseudomonadati > Pseudomonadota > Alphaproteobacteria > Rickettsiales > Rickettsiaceae > Rickettsia > Rickettsia koreansis. The sequence goes on from NZ_WHLZ01000001.1 coordinate 293,314, forward strand.
TATCTGCACTACCTGTAATTACATTAAATACTCCGGCAGGCAAACCGGCATCGCTTGCAAATTTCGCAAGTACTAAAGCTGATAGAGGCGTAAGACTTGACGGTTTTAATATAACGCTGCAACCCGCAGCTATTGCAGGTACTACCTTGCGAGTAATCATTGCACTTGGAAAATTCCAAGGAGTTATAGCAGCAGACGGTCCTACATGCTCATATTGCGTAACAATTTTATGAGTTTTACTATTACCGGGTTTGATAGTCGAATGAATATTATGTATAGCATATGTATACCAATCAATAAAAGAGGCTCCATATAAAATTTCTTTTTTTGATTCAGCAAGTATTTTACCCTGCTCTAGGGTTAATATATGACTTAACTCCTCAATATTTTCTATTACTAAATTATACCATCTTCTAAGAATCGCTATTCTCGCTTCAAATGAGCTTTGTGACCATAAAGAAAAACTAGTCACCGTATTATTAATCGCTGAATTAATCTCAGATAATCCTAAATTCGGAACTGTAGCAATTTCTTTTAAGGTCGCAGGATTAATAACGGATATTTGCTTCCCGAACTCTATAAATTCACCGTTTATATAATTCTTTCCCGTAATGTTTTTAAGTAAGCTCATATATTTTTACCTGCGTGGATACTAAAATCGTCATTGCGAACGAACATTGGCGTTGTTGCATGGCTCGCGAAAAGTGTTACAAACTTATCTTAAAATTATACGGCAATACTAACAAGAAAAATATTTATAATGAATTATTTATACTAAAATCTTCACCACCCATTTGGCTTTCTAATACATCATAAGAAATATTTTCCAAATTAGCATGTTTTATAATATTAATGATATCTTCAGGAGCTATTGCGTTTAATATAAGATTCAATATTTCTTGAGGAAATTTATATCCAATGTCAGATAATATAGCAGAGTTTTCAGTTATATTATAATTAAAGTCTATACACCTGCCTTGTTTAAGTCTTCTAGAATATTTTCTCACAATAAATTTGATACTTTACCTACTTTTATAGCCTCAGCTATTTTAACCCATAACTCAGAGGGACTTCATTTCTTCTTTGCCAAAAGCTATTAAATTCTTGAATGGCTCTAAATCATTACCTTTAACTCCTTTAATATTTCCCCATGCATACTCAATAACCTCAGATGAAATATCAGAGTAATATTTTTTCTTAGGATTTATTAATTGTGACTCTAAAGAGATCACAGCTGAGAGAAATACTTTTTCTAAGTTATTAAATAACCGCCTTTATTAAGATTTATATTTGCTAACAGCCAACCACTTGAGTCATTTCCATTAAAAATCCAATTCTGATGTAACATTGAGTCAAAAGTCAAATTTTTAAATATATTAGTAGTCGTAGGCTTATCAGTAGCTAACCTAATATCAGGAGCCTTTATTACTTGATCATATCTAACTCCGGTTATTTCTAGCTTTATAAATTTTTCACTTTGGCTATTTGGATAAAAATGATTTCAGTAAAATTTTATTGCAGAATATATTAAAAATTTTTGTGAAAATGCGGCTTCTGCTAGCTCTATTTCTAAATTAGCATTTTTCAATGCTTCTAAATTTTGTATGTTAAAACTATCTCATCCAACTAAAAATTTCATAAGTAATGGATATGTATCAATATTTTGTTTTTGTGGTGGTATATTTATTATGTTCCAAGTCATTATATATTTGTACCTAATTAAATTAATACACAATGACTATAATAAGTGTCTTACTGAATGCAACAATTTTTTATTAACTTATATGTTAATTTACAGCTAAAAAATCTAAATTATTTATTTAGAAATTTTTCAGCCTCAAGAGCCGCCATACAGCCTGTTCCTGCAGCAGTTACTGCTTGTCTATAAATTTTATCCTGAACGTCACCAGCAGCAAAAACACCTTCTACACTAGTTCTAGTAGTGCCTGACTTCGTGATGATATAATTATCGTCATCCATTACAATTTGTCCGGTAAATAGCCCCGTATTCGGTGCATGCCCAATAGCTATAAATACACCGCTACAATTCAATAAACTAATCTCTTTGGTGTGAACATTTTGAATTTTAACTCCAGTAACGGATTTTGGTTTATTGCTACCTACAATCTCATCTACTACATGATCCCAAATTACTGATATTTTAGAATTTTTAAATAATCGATCCTGTAATATTTTCTCAGCTCTAAAACTATCTCTTCTATGCACTATAGTGACTTTGTTAGCATGATTGGTTAAATATAAAGCTTCTTCTACTGCACTATTTCCTCCCCCTACTACAACTATTTCTTGATTCTTAAAAAAGAAACCATCGCAAGTAGCACATGCCGAAACACCAAAACCACGAAATTTCTGCTCTGAAGCTATACCAAGCCATTTTGCTTCCGCACCGGTACAAATTATTATGCTCTCCGCATTATATTCATTTCCTGCTCCTGTAAATACTTTAAAAGGTCTTTTTGATAAATCCACCTTTTCTACGTAATCACTAACAATTTCCGTACCGACATTTTTAGCCTGCATAGACATCTGCTCCATAAGCCAAGGGCCTTGCACCGTTTCCGCAAATCCTGGATAGTTCTCAACATCGGTGGTAATTGTAAGCTGCCCGCCTGGCTGCATACCATTTATTAATATTGGTTTTAAAGCAGCTCTAGCTGTATAAATAGCGGCACTTAAGCCCGCAGGTCCTGAACCTATTATTAGTACTTTAGTAGTAATTTTCATAATTATTATTTATTAATTTAAATGATGCCTATATCATTCATGCGAAAGCAGGAATCCAGAAAAACATATAAAAAACAGTTTCTTTATATGTTTATTTTATTAAATATGTAATTTTTGTACCAAGATTAAGGTTATTTTTCTGGATTCCCGCTTCTGCGGGAATGACATCCTGAACGTTCGTACAATACAAAGTCACACAATCTAAGACTTCTTTTCTAACCAAGATTTGACATAGTTAATTTCTTCAGGATTCATTAGAGAAGGAGCATGACCGGCATATTTTATTTCATAAAGATCAAAAATTTTTGTTTCTTTCATCTTTTTAATAGTAGATTTTGTTAAAATTTGAGATTTCATCCCATGAATTACTAATATTCTACATTTTATTTTATTCCATACAGACCATAGTTTAATATCTTCCTGGTTACTAGCATTTTTCATTCCTTTTGTTATAGCAGGATCATAATTCATTTTATATTTTCCGCCGAATGTAGAAATTACACTATATTTTGTTAAATAATCCCAATCTTCTTCATCTTTAATACCGCTTTGTGCATAAATAAGTTTTAAATGTTCTTTTGCACTAGCCAAATCATCTAAGAGTATCGTTTTTTTAGCATAACCTCCAATTTTAATTAAAGGAGCAGCATCAATAAACGCCCCTATATCATTTAATATTAAGGCTTTAAAAATATTTTTATATTTACTGGCAAGTACCATACCTATAATACCGCCCATTGAAGTACCAAGCCAAATAGGATTTTTGATATTGAGCCTTTTTAAAAAAAATAACGTATCTTTAATATAAGTCGTATAGTTATAATGATTAGCTTTTTTAAAATTTTCGCTATCACTGCGACCGGGATAATTTATTGCAATTACTCTATAATTTTTACTCAACTCTTTAGCTATTTTATCAAAATCATGAGCATTTCTAGTGAAACCGTGAGCACATACTATTATATTTTTATTTTTAGGATCACCGAATTCCAAATAAGAAATTTTATGTTTCGGTATATATTGAAGAGGTAATAAATTAATATAGGGACCAATTTTTATTGAATTAATTTTCATATGAACCTATTAATACCAATTTAGAATAAATTGTAAAAAAAATCATTGTCATCATGTTATTAATTTAAGTCACTTAAAAATATACTGACCATGGTCGGCATATATATAACTACAAAAAGCAAAGATAAAAACACAGTAGCTGCAACTTTTTCAGGGTAAAATTTCTGTAAATTCGCTATAACTATAGTATTTGCTGCGAGCGGTGCCGTAGAAAGTAGTTTTAGGGCATTATAGTAATCATTGTTATACCATTTTGTTACAAAATGATCAAACATGATAAATAACCCTACTCCCAAAGGATAGAATAGAAATTTAGCAGCAAAAGTAGCAAGAGTAAATTTGATATCGACTTCAAATTTTTGTAGAGACGAAAGAGCAAGACCCACCATCACCATACCGAGTATCGAAAAAGAGCCTTTCATATTATATATAAAATCATCTAAAAAATCCGGTAAAGTAAAACCACAAAAACTAAATAAACATCCCAAGAAAAAAGCATTTAAAATCGGTAATTTTACTACTTTTAATATACTATCGGTAGTATTAGCAAAGCTCCTCATACAAATATAAAAGCCGACGGAACATTCATAAATATTCACTCCTATAACAGCCATCATGTAAATACTTAATGTATAATCATCAAAAAGTGCTGCAGCTATAGGCAACATAAAATACCCGCCATTTGCCGTACCTGCAGACAAAGCTATAATATTACGTGTATGATCCTGCCAAAATTTACCAAAAAAATAATAAGAAAAGAGTGATAAGAGTGTTGCAATTACAAATGTTACAACCGTAACGCTTAATGCCGCAAGTGTTAAGGTTGTACTAGCAGGTATCGTAAAAAATACTATAGGTGATATAAAATAGAATAGTAACGAGGAGATACTATCTTTTTCAACATTTGAATATTTACCGGCTAAAAATCCTATTACTAAACTTAATAATACCGAAACGGTTTTAAAAAAAACTATACTAAAGATTATCATGTAATGAGCTAAAGATATAATTACTTATAATATATGAGGTGTTATTTTTTTTCACTAAATTTTGTAAAGATTTTTACTTCATCAGACCAAAATAAATTTCTAATTGAAACTTTAAAAATTTTATGTTATTTAAATTTAAGTGGTATAGGATTAGATATGAAATTTTCATATTATTTATGCAAAATCTATTATCCTTATTCATTATATTTTTTTGTTTAAATATCTGTTCTAATCCTATACCACTTGGGCTTGAATTAAATAAAACTACCAATATAGATCTAACAAAAAAATACAAAATCATCAATAAAGAACCTAATTATTGGCAAGGATATAATTATTATATAGTTATATAGAACCAAATACAAAAACTATATATAAAGCTTTAGTGATATGTAATGATTTTAAAGCCGTTATTTTAACTATAGATCAAAATAAAATTTATCTTTTAAAATGTTATAAAACTCTTCATTTGAAGAGTTTTATAACATTTTAAAAGATAAATATAGTTTAGAAGAAGAAAATGATAAAGTGGTTACTTTCAAGGATGGTGAATGTGTAATCATACTTAAATCTTCTGAATTTAAATACCGAAATGGAACTTGTATATATAACAAACGGTTTTTATAAAGAATTTTTAAACAAACTAGATAAAGAAGAAAAATTAGAGCAAGAACAGATGAAGAGATTGCTGTAATACTTGATTGGTATTGCTCGCGTGGAGTCATATGTCATTCCTGCGAAAGCAGGAATCTAGCATAAAGCGAGATGAATCGAGCTTTTAATTTCAAAAATTTGCTGTATTTATACTTTTTTCTGGATTACGGCTTTCGCAGGAATGACATAAGGAATAACACACGAAGCTACTTCGGAAATTATAGGCATACATAAATTATATTTTTTTATCAAATCCAAAACTAATTTTAATGCTTCTCTTCCCTCTACTAGCTCTTTATATTCCTGTAAAAATTTCTTTTTATCGCTACTAATTCCAAGTTCATAACCAAATTTTGTATTACGTGAACCTAACGAATAACAAGTAAGCACTAAATCACCTACTACACCCTCTAGTAAAATATCAGAATTTTTTTGCATACCACCTAAAGCTTTCGACAAAATAGCAATTTCTTTTAAGGCAGCTACTATAAGCGTTGCTCTTGCATTTTCGCCCTGCTTTCTTGCTAAATCAATACCGCTTTTAATAGCAAAAATATTTTTTAAAGCTCCTGCTACCTGTAATGTTACAATATCGCTTGACACATTAGTAGTAAAAATTTTTGAACTTAGGTTATAAGCTATTTTATTTGCTATATCTATATCTAAACTTGCAATACTTGCCGAAGCAGGTAAATTTTTAGCAAGTTCTTTTGCTAGATTCGGACCTACAAAAAACGCTGTAGGGCTATGCGGTAATAGAGTTTTTAACCTATCTGAAAATAATGCGGTAGGATTACGGGCAAAGCCTTTTGTTGCAATTAGAAGAGTATTGTCTTTAGAAATGCTGTGAGTTTTTAATAATTTGATTGAGTCATCAAAAGCGTAAGACGGCACTGCAATAATAATTAGTTCAAAATCCTTAATTATATCTAAGTTTGTAGTAGCATGTAAATGAGCAGGTAATTTAATATCCCCTAAATATTTTACATTAGTTTTGTTATGTAAAATTTCCTTTGCTATTGCCTCATCACGTAAAAATAAAGTAACGTTATTACAGTTTTGTGCTGCTAAAGAAGCAAGGCTAGTACCGAAACTCCCTCCCCCATAAACCGCAATATTTTTAAATTTGTTCATGTGCTTATTTTTTCTTTGTCACTTGCAGGTTTGTAGGTATCGTTGCTTGGCTTGTTTATGTCATTCTCACGAAGGCGGGAATGACATCGAGCGAATTGCTTGAGCCATAAAACAATACTACTCACAATAACAATTTCACTACTCCACAGCTTTCTCAAGATTTACTATTATAACGGGTGACTTATTAATTTCTTGTTTTAAGGTTTTACGAATTGTTCCTTTTATTGCCTCGATTACTTGTTCATCCGACAATGCTTTTTTTGCCTGTTTATTTTGAATGGTAACAAGTTCTTTAATGTCGTTTTTAATGAGGTTAACTAATGCCATATCCTCTTTCGGATCAAGCAGCCCGGGCATAGACAGCATTGGGTTTGCAGCAAGCAGTCCTTTTTTATTAATGACTACTGATGCTACCACGATACCCGACTCACGCATACGTCTTCTAGCTTTGAAAATCGGAGATTCAACGGGCAGCAAATAATTACCGTCAACAGCTAAATAACCGTTTTCAACCTTTGAAATTACTTTTGCATTATTAGGTTCAAGCAGTACTACACTACCGTTTTCAACCTCTACTGCCTGTTTTATGCCGTTTTTCTTAGCAAGCTTAACATGTTCATGAATATGTACAGGCTCGCCGTGAACAGGTATACAAATATTCGGTCTAATTAGAGAATACATTTTTTGTAGCTCGTCAATCGATGGATGTCCTGAAACATGTACAAAATGGTCTCGCTCGGTAATAACTTCTACACCGGCTTTAACAAATATATTAAATAGCCTGAATATTTTCTTTTCATTACCCGGAATAATTTTTGAAGAAAAAATCATTGTATCCTTAGGAACAAGCTTTATAGACGGGTGAGAATTACTAGCCAGTTTTGCGGTGGCAGCCATAGGCTCACCTTGACAACCGGTAGCAATTACTAATAATTCTTCTCTTCTAAATCTGCTAACATCACGTTCACTAATTAGAGGAGCAATATCTTTCAAATAGCCGCTTTCCTGCGCAGCAAGCATCATACGGTGCAAACTTCTACCGGTTAAGACTACTTTTCTACCCGCAAGCCCTGCAGCATGAATTATTGTATCAAGCCGTGCTAAATTAGAGGCAAAGGTTGAAACTACTAACATTTGAGGACAACCGGCTATAATATCTACTAAACTTTTTCTAACATCCCCCTCAGAACCTGAGCTTCCTTTATTAAATACGTTAGTTGAATCACAAACAAGTGCAAGAACCCCTTCATCTCCGTAAGATTTTAAAAGCTCCTCATCGGCTTTTTGCCCAAGTATCGGATCGTTATCAAATTTCCAATCCCCCGTATGTAAAATATTACCTGCATCCGTACGGATCATAATTGCTTGCATTTCAGGAGCCGAGTGAGTCAGTGGCACCATCTCTAAGGAAAAAGGATCTAGATTTATTTTACTACCGGGTTTTACTTCATGAATTTTTATATTTTTAGCAAAATCATATTCATTTAAACGAATTTTTAAAAAATTTGCTGTAAAAGTAGTAGTATAAATAGGACATTTAAGGCTATTCCATAAATATTGGACTCCACCTAAATGATCCTCGTGAGCATGAGTTAAAATCAGACCTACTATATCTTTTTTATATTTCTCGATAAAGCTGCTATCAGCAATTATCATATCAACACCGGGTAAATAATCATCGGCAAAACCGCTACCACAATCAACCATTAACCATTTACCTTGATAATGGTAAAGATTAAGATTCATACCTATTTCATTAGATCCCCCTAGCGGTACAAATAGCAGATCATTTTTATGATTTTTGATGTTGAATGATGACATAATTTAACTTAATATTTATTTTATTACTTTATTCTTATAACTTATTATTAGTTAAGCGTCTATATATTAAAAAAGAAATTCATATAATGAATATAAATAAAATAGCATTGATTTATAACCAAAATTCCAAACATTTAGCTATTATAGAGGAAATAAAAAAACTCTATAATTATTGTAAAATAGAGGAAGCGGAGGTCATTATCGTAATAGGCGGGGATGGAGAATTACTACATAATATTCACCGCTATATGCATCTTAATATACCTTTTTACGGAGTTAATTTAGGAAGCCTCGGCTTTTTAATGAATCCTTTAGATACCAAAAACTTATTACAAAATATACACGAAAGTACGGTTTCTATCCTAAATCCTCTTCTTATGCAAGTCGAAGATACGAGCGGTCAAATATATACGGCACTTGCTATTAACGAAGTATCGATATTTCGTAAAACTAATCAAGCTGCTAAATTTAGAATAGACGTAAACGGGATAGAGAGAATGAGCGAATTAGTAGCAGACGGAGCTTTAGTTGCAACACCTGCCGGAAGTAGTGCTTATAATTTATCTGCCAGCGGTCCTATTTTACCGCTTGAGTCAAACATGTTATGCCTAACCCCTATCTGCTCGTTTAGACCGCGTAGATGGCACGGTGCTTTACTGCTTTCATCTGCTACGATTAAATTTGAAATACTTAATACAAATAAACGACCGGTAAATGCTACTGCCGACTTTCAGGAGTTTAATAATATCACAAATGTTACCGTTAAATCTACTAAGGATAAGCCTGTCAAACTGCTCTTTAATAAAAACCATACGCTGGAAGATAGAATTATTAAAGAGCAATTCGGTGGGTAATTATTAAAAAATATTAATAATTTTTTTACTAAGAATTAAACTAATGTATGATGCCTTGTTAAAAATAACTGGGCATCATATATGAAATCAAAAAAGTCTTCTATTAACTTCTCTGAAAATAACCATATTTTATGGTTACTACTTGAAGCTCCAATATTACCTTAAATACAGCTATAGAATTGTACTCAGCAATAGTTAAGGATTTTAATATAAAAAATAATTATTTAAGAACTATTGAAGAAATAAAAAATTCAAAATTAGCTCCAGAATTTGCTAATTTAGCAATTAAGAAGATAAAAGAGGTAAAAACCCCAAAAAAGCTATTGGAATGTGTATTAAAAAATACAGTTACGCAGAACTTAAAAATCATGAGTTATTTAAAGATTATGAGATTAGTGAATATAATGCTTTAATTAATAAAAATTCTAAAGTAGAAATATTTTTTGAATACAAACCTAGCTCCAATTCTTCTAACCCTATCACTAAGATTATCAATAAATTTATCGCTAAGGAAAATATTTTTCGTTTAGCCGTAGTAGAAAAGAATATTGCATTAATTGAAGAAGTAGCTAAAGATATACTTCTTCAATAAATCAGCACCTATAGTTTTAAATTTACTCAAAACTCAAGGAGAATGGTATCAAAAATATCTAAATTTTATTGCAGAAATTTTATTATTTGTAAAACCTGAATTTCAACCTGATATTATTAAACAATTAGCAAATATAGAAGATTTTGCTATTCTATGCTCTTTTTCTGAAATATTGCTTGCTACCAAAAAATATGATGAAATAATAACATTACTTGCACCACGACTAGCAAATCTAGTAAACAATGAGCAAAAACAGGAAAGTAAATTCATCTATTTTTGCCGTTATAATCTATTAGTAGCCTAATAATACAGGAAAATTATCATTAGACGAAGAGCAATTATTACGCATTTTAAAGGATCGACCAAACTATAGCGATTCAATCTATAGCTTATTTAATATTTATTTACTTAACTACTTAACGAAAGGGCAACAGAAACAAAAAATTTAATCAAAAATGCTCCTACAGATATCAAAACTTTGACAGCAATGAGATTTAATTTAGCTGACATTGCTGAAGCTAAATTAAATCTAATTAACCAAGACAATTTATCTAAAGATAGTAAAGAACAGTTTCGATGTTTTCAATATATTACCAAATACAATCAATATTCTGATGCTGAGAAAATTGTGAATGAAGAAAACCTAAAGGATGAGTGAATCGAAATTAGTAACTCTATTAGTGGTGTTATATTACTATCTACAACAGCCTTATATACCAAACAATATGAATTAGCTAAACAATTTATACAAAAAATACCTAAAAATAAAATAACTCCATATCTCAGTAATATCTTCCAGGCAATAGAATTTTTATTAAATCCTGAAGATGAAGAATATATTAACCAAATTCATATCAAAGCTCTTGTTAGCAACCTTAATTTTGCACAAGCACAAGCTATAGAAAAAATTAATAAGATTATCACTTGTTTAATCGCAATTAAGAAATACAACTTAGCGTTAAAGAAAGTTGAGGAAATTTTATAATATGATAATAAAAATCAGGAAGCCATTGAGAATGGATTCACAGCTGCAAGGCTAACTAATGATCACGAAAAGATACAGGCATATATTGGTTTATTATCACTTAAAGAAGAGCTAGAGCAGTATGAAAATCAAAATCCTATAAAAATTCATGAATATTATCAATCAATAAAAAATGCACATTTACTTCATACTATCGGACAGGTTATTCCTAGTTACAGCAGTTGGAAAGTTAATCAAGAAGGAGAAATTACAAGTAATAACACTACTGCTTTAGTCAAATATCAAGGACTTGAATGTTATGGAAGAATTAGCGCAAAATTACAAGAAAAATTAGATAAGAATAAATGTAATAAATTTATAAATACCTTAAAGAAAGATATAATATATAGACAACAGGGAGATAACGGCGTTAAATTTATCGGTAAAAAAGTAGTTGACATTAAAATTGATGGTGACCAGCGTTTATTCACAAATATATTACATTCAAACGAACAAGGTGAATTACTGATACATTTTGATCATCAAGGAAATCATAATGATGTAATAAAATTCGCCGGCGAACATCATCTAGAATTTCATCAAGATTCACTATAACTTTAATAAAATTATTAATTTTTACTCAAAAGGTTGGCGTAGGTTAATAGCGGCAGATACGGTACCCTCGTCTAAATAATCAAGTTCACCTCCGATAGGTATACCGCTAGCAAGGCGAGAAATTTTAGCAGGATGCTCTTTTAAATATTCTGTAATAAAATAAGCAGTAGTCTGACCTTCTAAAGTAGAATTAGTAGCAATAATAACTTCTTTAATATTTTCTGCAAAACATCTTGTGAGTAGTTCAGGTAACCGAAGTATGCTAGGGTTTTGTCTACTAGCTGCCGATAAATTATGACCGAGTACATGATATAAACCTTTAAAATTACCGCTACGTTCCATTGCCCATAATTCAGCCACAGTTTCGACAATAGCAATAATTGATTTATCTCTATATTCAGAAGAACAAATACGGCAAATATTTTCCGTATCCATATTACCGCAAATCTCGCATTTTACTATTTTCTTATCTATCTCTACAAGATTATTAATTAGGCTTTTTAACCTTACGTCTTTATCTTGCAATAGGTAAAGCGCTATACGCCTTGCCGATCTACTACCAAGGCCGGGTAATTTTGAAAAAAGATAAATTAGCTGATCTATATCATTATCATTTGTTTCATTCATAAATATACTCGTTTAATTTGAAAAATGAGCTACGTCGTATTATAGAACTGCGGTACTCACCTATTAAGTGTATACGCTCCGCTCCTCGCCTTATATACTCCTTGCTCTTTTCCAAATTAAACTTCGTCTATTACTTAGGAGTATATTTAAGACTTAATAACGACGGTTCCAGCTATTTTATCATGTAATGCTTGTTTTTTAGAAGAAAAAAGTATGAAAAAAATACCGATAGGAAAAGTCATATACCCTAAAAATCTTTTAATTAACTGCTTTAAGGTCGGACGCTTTAATGTTACGGCATCTACGATTTTCATACGTAAAAACATTTTACTAAGCGTTGCACCTTTATAATACCAAAGCGTTATGAAATATGAGCCTATTACTAATATATTAGTAGCAAAAATTGAAATATTAAACAAAATATATTTATTAAAATTTCCTGCTTTAAGATATTCATAAAATTCCTGACTCATAACCGAGTTAAACATTTCATTGGGATTATGAAGATTAATGTTATTGCTAAGGAAATAATCATTAAAGAACAACCATAATAAATTAAAAGAACAAAATTGTGATATTGGGATTGCTATAAAGGCAAATACTGATAAATCAAGTGCCGTAGAAAAAATTCGTGCTATAAAATCAGGATAAATAATTTGCTTTTTCATTGCCAGTTACTTTATTTTGGTGTTAGATAGTAAGGGTTATGGCAATCTCAGGATTTTGGCATGAGATTGCTTCATCAAAACTTACAGTTTTTCCTCGTAATGACGATTAATACCCCTAATCAAAATTCAATATATTACATTCATGAATCAATTTGAAGCATATAGTTTATTATTTGTTGATAGTTTTGTCTCAAATCTTGTTATAGGTTTTCAGAATGAATTAATATTTCATTCTATGAAAATGTTCGGAGGCTATAATAGTTTAATAATGCTGTTAGTAGCTATTTGTGCTTCTCTTAGCGGTAATGCAATCAATTATATTTTTGGAAAAATAGTTTTAAATATCTTTTATGCTTCCAAAAATGCACAAAATATTTTAAGACATAAAAATTTAACAAAACTATATTATAAATATGAGATATTTATAATTTTCTTAATGGCATTTCCTTTTTGGGGAAGCTTTATTTCTTTGTTCTCCGGTTTTTTTAAAACAAAATTTCTAAAATTTTTAGGTATTGGTTGTTTGGCAAAAGCATGCTATTATGCCTTAGAATTGTATATATTTTAACGCATGAAAAAATTAACCAAAACTAATTCTTATAGACAACAAAAATTAGCAAGCATTATAAATGAAGCATTAATAGAAATTCTAAGGCGTGGCAAAATGCTGGATAGCAGACTTTTGGATTATCCTCTCACTATTACAAAAGTTATAGTTACTGCTGATCTCAAAATAGCTAATTGTCATTTCTTGCCTTTTAATACTAAACTAACAATAGATGAAATTATGGATGCATTAAATAATTCTAAAAATGCTATCAGAAATTTTATTACTAATAAAATAAATATGAAATTCTCGCCTGATATAAGATTTCATTACGATCACGGATTTGATAATGCTATAAAAGTGGCACACTTATTAAAAGATCTCTGAATATAAGAATCTAATAATTTATTAAAAAAATTATTATCATACCATATTTTAATCAGTAATGTTATAACTTAAATATGGCATAACAAAATAGATAACTTAAAAGAAATAAAAGGATTAACAGGTTTACGCGGATATAATGAATATAGCAAGACTTGGCAGTCTTGGGGTTGTAATATTTTTTGTGTTATCCGGCTTTATTTTATGTTATGTATAATACTAGATTTTATACGCATATCGTTAGTTATAAAAGTTTTTTACGTATTGCCAGAGTTTATCCCTTACATTTATTTATGCTTTTATGCGTATTAATGCAGAGTCGATTTTGCTAGAAATTCTTTCACCCTACGATAATTCTTATACTTTTCTTCTTAATGTGTTCCTTATTCAAGCATGGGGGTTCACGGATTTAGTATCTTGGAATCAACCTTCATGTTCAATAAGTACAGCAATGTTTGCATATTAATTATTTCCTTTTTTAATATCATTAATGCAAAGATTATCAATAATTAAGTTATTGATAATCTTGTTATTTATACCTTATGGGATAATTTCTGCTCCTTATGCTTTTCAATGGCTGCAGACCCATATTAGTAACAAAAGAGTACAATTTGCTTACGGTAAAAGCTTAATAATGTTTTTAGGTGTATTTATTTTTGGTTGTATAACATTTTTTATTACAAAATATATAAAATCTTTGAAACTTAATTATATTATTTATGATATTATTACATTTGTAGGAATTGCTGTTTTTGCTTATATTTTTATTACAATTAATGCAAAAACACTTTGGTGGCTTGCAGTTGGCTCATCCTTAATAATTATTGGAACATCTAATGATTCAGGATTAAGTAGACTTATTGTCGGTAATCCAATAACATATTTTCTAGGTCAAATTTCATATTCTTTATACCTTTCTGCTTTAACTACAGAATTTTTTGTAGCATAATATTACTGGATTTATCCAACTCCTTTATGGCTTAAATTTGCTACTTCGGTTACAATAGCTACTATTTTGCATTATATAATTGAATTACCAGCTCACCAGTTCATTCGTCAATTAAAAGTGAATAGATAGATAGGTGCTAGGGGATAAACTCAATCATTGAAAACAATATTATACTAAAAACACTTAAAAATTAAGCTTTAGTACAACAGCCCCCTAGCATAAATGGACTAAAGGCTATAAATGTTTTGCAATGATGGAGTGTAAACATCATTTACAAAACGATAATATCATAATAATTAAAATAATCAAGATATTTTAGTTATTTTTTAAATTTTAAGTATAACTCAAATAAAAATAAATCCTTATTTTTATTAAATAACTTTAAAAGATTATTTTTTTATATTAAAATATAAGAATAATCTTTTAATAAAAATAAATAGAAAATGTCTCCTCAAATAATAGAGTTATTAATTTTTGCCATTATTGCCTTTTACATTATCAACAAATTAATGACGACTCTCGGTTCTACTTCAGAAGAGGAACAGACAAAGCAAAAATCTTATTTTGGCGAACCGGTTATTAAGGACGTAACTTACAGTACAGTTAAATCTAATAAAGAAGAAAAAAATATTCCAACAGCCCAAGATATTAAAGTTTTTAAAGATATAATAGTAGAACATAATATAACTGCGGTCGTAGATGGAATGGAACAAGTCCATAAACGCCTTTACTCCTTTGATCCGGTTAAATTCATAAATAATGCTAAAACTGCTTTTCAAATGATTATAGAAGCTGCTTATAAAAAAGATACTAAAGAATTATCTGAGCTGATAGATAAAAGATACTTAGAAGAATTTGAAAAAATAACACCATCCTATGGTGATTTTTTTGACTCATCGGCTTTAAGTGCAAAATATTCAGAAATTTACATGTTCGGTAATAACATATTTATTAAATTACTATTTCAAGGTAAAAATGTAGTTGACAAAATCGAAGATTTAAAAGAAGAATGGACATTTACACGTAATGCTAATACCAAAGAAGTTGATTGGTTTTTAAGCAATATTGAGAGAGTGTAGCAATTATATCTTATGACCTGAATGTCATTTCCGCGGAATCGGGCATGACATAAAAAGACTATAAAACTAAATCACAAACTATTAGTAATGAGTAAAATTTTCTATATTATAGGCACTATATTAATAATAAGTGTCGGTATTTTTATGTTTCAAACGCAAACGATAACGGATAACAATCAAATAATCCCCAGAAAAGTTTTATTCGGTAACCCTGATAAAGCAAGGGTTTCTCTAACCTACGACGGCAAATATATTCTATATGTTGCACCGAAAAACGGTGTATTAAACATTTGGCTAGCACCCTCAGATGATATTAGTAAAGCAGAAGCCATAACTCATGACACAGGACGCGGTATTTGGTCTTATGCTAAAGCTTATAATAATAAAAATATTTTATATACCCAAGATTTTAACGGTGATGAAAATGACCGAATTTATAGCTATAACATAGAGACAAAAGAGACAAAATTACTTACTCCCGAAAAAGGAGTTAAAGCCGGAATAGCCGGAGCAAGTCATAAGAAGCCAAATGAGATATTAATATATTTAAATGAGCGTAATCCTGAATATTTTGATATTTACAAATTAAATCTAGATACTCTAGAAAAAGAACTGATTTATAAAAATGATAGATTTACTGATTATGTAACTGATGAAAATTTAAATTTAAGATTCGGTAGCTTACTAGATAAAGATGGAGCTGTTGAATATTATGAATTCAAAGACGGAGAACCAAAGTTATTTACTAAGATATCAATGGAAGATTCTTTTAACACTTCCATACTTGGTTTTGATGCTAGCGGTGAAACTTTATATATGCTAGAGGGACGTAATCGTAATACCTCCGCACTTAAAGCTATAACACTAGCTACAGGTAGTGAAGAAATATTAGCTGAAGATGCAAAAGCCGATATCGGTTTATTTACAGTTCATCCCACAAAACAAACTCCGCAAGCAGTATCTATAGATTATGATAGAGTCTCATATAAAATATTAGATAAAGATATTGAAGATGATATTAAATATTTGCAATCTATTGATCGCGGTGATTTAATTATTAATAGTAGGACGCTAGACGATAAAACTTGGGTCGTTGCTTATATGGCTGATAATGCACCGGTGAAATATTATAAATATGATAGGGCAAATAAAAAAGCTGAGTTTTTATTTACTAATCGCAAAGAACTTGAGCAATATAATCTTGCTAAGATGCTACCGATAATTATCAAGTCACGTGACGGTCTTGATTTAGTTAGCTATATCACTTTTCCAAATGATGTAAAGCTCGATAAAAATAATATACCCGATAGAAAAGTACCTCTAATTTTAAATGTCCACGGCGGTCCGTGGGTACGTGATAGCTGGGGATACAATCCTGAACATCAGTGGCTTGCAAATCGTGGTTACGCAGTTTTAAGTATAAATTACCGTGGTTCTACCGGTTTTGGGAAAGATTTCTTAAACGCCGGTAATTTAGAATATGCCGGTAAAATGCACACCGATTTAATTGATGGTGTTAACTGGGCTATTAAGAATAATATAGTTGATTCTGACAAAGTTTGTATTATGGGTGGAAGCTATGGAGGTTATGCAACGCTTGTAGGTCTTACCATGACGCCTGACGTATTTGCTTGCGGTGTTGACGTTGTCGGTATGTCTAATTTATTAACTCATGTGCAATCTAAAGCTCCTTATATGACACCATTGTTAAGTATATATAAAACACGTATAGGACCTTGGGATACTGAAGAAGAAAAAGAGTTTTTAAGACAAAGATCACCGATTAATTTTGTTGATAATATCAAAAAGCCTTTATTTATAGCACAAGGTGTTCACGATGTGAGAGTCGTGCAGGCAGAATCAGAACAGATTGTAAACAGCATGCAAGCAAAGCATATACCGGTAGTTTATGCACTTTACAAAGATGAAGGCCATGGATTTGCAAAACCCGGTAATAGAATCTCATATTATGCTCTTGCCGAGCAGTTTTTAGCTAAGATTTTAAAAGGAAGAGCGGAACATATAGGAGACGACTTAAAGAATGCTAATCTCATTCTGAATGATAAAGAAAAAATTAGCGGTACAGAGGCAGAAAAGATTATAGATACGGCAGTTGGGCATTAAGAAGAAACTGTCATACCGTGACTCGGTGTCCACCCGTGGCGTGTCCATGGGATCTAGTTAAAAATACTAATAATTTTAGTATTTTTTATTGTTTTTTAGATTCCTGCTTTCGCAGGAATGACATAGAAGAGCGACAATGACATTAAGTAAGTTTGAGTACTATCATGCTACTTACAAATACTGAAAATTCTTACGGCTTAACTGCAAAACTTTTTCACTGGATCATGAGCATTATATTTATTAATGCTCGTTGTCGGTTTCTTAATGGATAATTTCGTAAAACTTCCTTTAAAAAATTATACGGGATACATGAAGCAACCGGTATAGTTGTTTTATCTTTAGTAATAATAAGGCTTTTATGGAAATTCTATAATGCTAATGTTTTGCTACCGGAAGATATGCCAAATTGGCAAAAAAAGCCGCTAATATTAATATAAATTTGCTATAGCTTTTAATGTTATTAATGCCGATAAGCGGCTTTCTAATAACTATTTTATCAAACCATCATATTGATTTTTATGGTTTGTTTACTATAAATTCTTTTGCTCCAGATTTACAATTTGCCAAAATCTTTAAAAAAAATCCATAAAAAGGCTGCTTGAGGATATTGAATGAGTAACCTCATTATAAACTTATTGACATATAATAAATTGTGTTTTATATACAAAGTAAGATCAGATAACTTACTATATTAGTATTATGAGTAAAAGTGCCAGAGTAGTAATCTCATCGAAAGGACAGGTAGTTATACCTAAATATATAAGAAATAAACTTGGTTTACATTCAGGCTCTGAGTTAATAATTAACTACAAAAAAAATGAAACATTAGAATTGCTTCCTATAAAAAAAGATATCTATAGCTTTTTTGGTAAAGGTAAATATAAAGCTAAAAACAGTCCGGTAGATGTAGATGAAGCTGTTAGTATTGCGGTTATCGAAAATGATAGGCATTGACACTAATATCTTAACTCGTACTTTTCTTGCAGATGATGCAATACAAGGTAAAGCAGCTCAAAATTTCTTAAAAAATAACATCACTAATAAGATTTTTATTGCATCATATGCATTACTTGAATTTGTATGGGTGCTAAAAGTAAATAAATTTACTCGCCAGGAAATTTATGAAGCAGTAATTAATCTTATTGATAATTCCAGCTTTATCATTGGGTATCAAGACATAATAATATCAGCTTTCAAGGTCAAGCAGACTTTGCCGATTATATGATTATTGCAGAAGGAGAAGTCAATAGTGCTAATAAGTTTATCACTTTTGATAAAGACATAGTAAGAGAAGTTAAAAATGCATCTTATCCATAAAAATTAATAGCAATTTAAATAAATTATTTAAAATGAATATTCATGAATATCAAGCAAAAGAGATTTTAAGAAAATACAGCGTACCTACTTCCACCGGGCTAGTTGTTACGAAAACCGAAAAGATTAATGAAACCATAGATAAATTAAATACGGAAGTATATGTGGTTAAAGCACAAATACATGCCGGCGGTAGAGGTAAAGCAGGCGGTGTTAAGGTTATTAAGAGTAAAGAAGAAGCCAAAAAAGTTGCTCATGACATGTTTGGTATTAATTTAGTAACGCATCAAACAGGACCTCAAGGACAAAAAGTAAATCGTCTTTATATCGAATCAGGTTGTGATATTTTAAAAGAATATTATTTTAGTATAGTATTTGATAGATCGGCTAGCTGTATTACTTTCATAGCTTCTACAGAAGGAGGAGTTGATATTGAAGAAGTAGCAGCAAAAACTCCGGAAAAAATTATTAAATTTTCCGTTGATCCTGCAACCGGTTTACAAGATTTTCATATGCGAGGCATAGCTTATGAGTTAGGCTTTAAGGATAACCAAGCCAAACAGATGAAAGAAATAGTAAAATCAGTCTATAATGCTTTTATTGAAACCGATGCAGCACAAATTGAAATCAACCCATTAATTGTAAATAGCGACGGGAATTTATTAGCTTTAGATGCAAAAATTACTTTTGACGATAACGGCTTATTTCGGCATCCGAATATTACGGCAATGCGTGATCATGATGAAGAAGATCCTCTAGAAACTAGAGCAGCAAATGCAGGACTTAGCTATGTAAAAATGGACGGTAATATTGGTTGCATGGTTAACGGTGCCGGTCTTGCCATGGCCACTATGGATATTATTAAACTTTACGGTGCTTCGCCTGCTAATTTCTTGGATGTCGGTGGTGGAGCTGATCGTGAGCGTGTAAAAGAAGCTTTAAAAATAATTTTATCTGATAAAGAAGTACAAGGGATTCTAGTTAATATTTTCGGCGGTATCATGCGTTGTGATATTATAGCAGAAGGGATTATTGCAGCTGCAAAAGACATAGGTATAAAAGTACCGTTAGTAGTTCGTTTAGCCGGTACAAACGTTGAAAAAGGCGAAGAAATTTTATCAAATTCCGGTTTAGAAATAATACCGGCACATGATTTAGCAGATGCGGCAAATAAAATAGTTGAAGCGATACGGTAGATAACCGTCATAAGCTATGCAGGCATTGACCTTGTTGTATGGCTCGAAAAACCAGTTCAGTGTCATACCGTGGCTTGACCTATCCATAAAAAAATTAAAAAAGGACTGGATCACGCGATCAAGTCACGGGATGACATCAAAGTCAAATAAAAACAATAAACATTATTTAACATGGCAATATTAATAAATAAAAAAACACAAGTTATCTGTCAGGGTTTTACTGGTTCACAAGGAACTTTTCACTCTGAACAAGCTATAGCGTACGGCACTAACATGGTTGGCGGTGTTACACCCGGCAAAGGCGGTCATACTCACCTTGATTTACCTGTATATAATACCGTACATGAAGCAAAAGCAAAAACCGGTGCAAATGCAAGCGTTATATATGTTCCGCCCAGCTTTGCCGCTGATTCGATATTAGAAGCAATCGATGCCGAAATTGAAGTAGTAGTATGTATAACGGAAGGAATTCCGGTGCTTGATATGGTGAAAGTAAAACGTGCTTTAGTCGGTTCTAAAACTAGATTAATCGGTCCTAACTGCCCTGGAGTTATCACACCGGGTGAATGTAAAATCGGTATTATGCCTGGGCATATTCATAAAAGAGGAACGATAGGTATTGTTTCAAGATCAGGTACTCTAACTTATGAAGCAGTAGCACAGACAACAGCAGTAGGACTTGGACAATCTACGTGTGTCGGTATAGGCGGCGATCCTGTTAACGGCACTAATTTTGTTGATTGTATTGAGATGTTTTTGAAAGATGATGAAACAAAAGCAATTATTATGATCGGTGAAATTGGCGGTAATGCAGAAGAAGATGCCGCTGAGTTTATCAAGCAGTCAAAAATCAAGAAACCTATAGTAAGCTTTATTGCAGGTATTACAGCACCTCCAGGTAAAAGAATGGGACATGCCGGAGCTATTATTGTCGGAGGAACAGGAAGTGCCGAAGATAAGCTTGAAACTCTACAAAGTGCCGGCGTAACTATCACTAGATCCCCTGCCGATATCGGTAAAACTATGTTAGATCTACTAAATAAAGGCTAAAGTTATTCAAGAGCAATTGCTGTCATTCCTACTAGGCCTTGTTGCGTGGAGACTGAAGGTCGTCATTGTGAGGAAATTACGTAAGTAATTGACGAAGCAATTTCAGGATGTTTGACAAGATTGCCACGTCGCTTCGTTCCTCACAATGATGATTTGGTATCCATGCAACAATGCTTTCGCGGGAATAACATAAAAAGCATTTACTGGTCTACACAACACTTCTTAAGAACTCTTATTATACCTAATTTCTTTAACTATATTTAGTAATTGTGGGAAATCTATTAACCCAGGTATTAATTCTGAATCGATTATATACGCAGGTACTCCTTGCATTCTAAGGCTTCTAGCTATTTTCATATTTTGAGTAATTAAATCTTTAATCTCATTGCTATCGGCAATTTCTTCAATTTCCGTAGCATTTAAGCCATTCTCAGTTAATAATTCTTTTATAGATTCCTTAGAAACATCTCTTATTTTTATTAATTCATCATGAACAGCTTTGAATTTACTTGGATTAACCTTATAAACGGCTAAAACTATTCTTGCAAGATATTCGGAAGCATCTCCCAGGATAGGAAGCGGTCTTAATACAACTTTAACTTTTGGATCGTTTTGCAATAATTCATTTATAGAAACATCGCCTTTTTTACAATAAGAACAATTGTAATCATAAAAAGCAATTATTGTTACATCACCGTCTTTATTTCCTATAACAGGAAAGCTTGTGCTATCTTCAATACTTAACTTATTATCTTTTAGATAGTTATTAACTTTAGTCTCATTTTCCTGTACTTTACGTTTTTGCAACCCTTCTATTGATTCTATTATTATTTCCGGAGTTTTAAGCAAATAATCTTTGATTATTTCTTGTACTCTTTCCTCTTCACATTTTCTTGCATCTTCGCTTTGTTTAACCTCAACGGAAACCGGATTTGTAGAATAAGTTTTCATTGTTTTGAAAACAAATAAAACTCCTATTACAACTATAAATATAACCAATATTTTACCTATAATATGCTGCATAAATACCTTTTTTAAAAATTTTATATCTTCCTAAAGTCTAAGTAATTCTATATGTCATTCCCGCTTTCGCGGGAATGACATAAAACGAGCTATGTAACAAAGCCGGCTTGTCATCTGGTGTAGCAAAGTCCATTACTTCTGTCTTATTAATCTGCTCTGATCTCTTTTCCAGTCTTTTTCCTTAATTGACTCTCTTTTATCATGTAATTTCTTACCTTTAGCAATACCAAGTTCAACTTTCACTTTATTTTTTTTATTAAAATACATAGAAAGAGCTACTAGCGTATAACCTTTTATTCTAATTCTACCGATAATTTTCTTTATCTCTTTAGTATGCAACAATAATTTACGCGGTCTACGAATAACATGATTAAATCTATTCGCTTTTTCATATTCTGCAATATGACAGTTATACAAAAATACCTCATGTCCGGTATCTGCCGCATAACTTTCTTCTATAGAAGCTTTGCCTTGACGCAGAGACTGTACTTCACTACCCTTTAATACAATACCCGCTTCTAATCTTTCTTCAATAAAATAATTAAAAAGGGCTTTCTTATTTTGTGCAATAACTTTCTTATATTCGGTCATATCTTTATAGATAGTGATGTTATGATGTTTTCAATTTGTTTTTTGGCACTATCGCTTGCTTCAGTTAATGGGGGTCTAATTTCATTTTCACATAAACCTAAATAATGTGCAGCATATTTTATCGGAATCGGATTAGATTCTACAAATAATGCTGTATATAAAGGTAGTAATTTCTGATGGATTTCTAATGCTCCTTGAGTATCGTTCTTATTCCATTTTTCTAATAGCTCTTTACATATATTAGGAACAATATTAGAGGCTACAGAAGTCCACCCTACCCCACCTTGAGCGTTAAAAGCTAAGACTACTTCATCATTACCGGTTAAAATATTGAAATCCTTTTTAACTGTTGCTCTGATCCGCAATGGACGTTCTAAATCTACACCACAATCTTTTAATGCTAAAATACGCGGTAGCTTGCTAAGTCTCAATATTGTCTCATCAGAAAAATCTACTCCGCTTCTAGTTGGAGCTGAATATAACATAATAGGTAGATTACACGCTTCATGCAATGCTTCAAAATGCTTATAAATCCCGTGTTGGGTAGGTTTGACATAAGATGGTGGACTAGCCATAAAACCATCTACACCGATTTTTGTAGATTCCGCTGCAAGTGCTCTTGCATAAGTAGTATTATTTGATGAACACCCGCTTATTATAGGAATACACTTATTAACGATTTCTACGCTAGTTTGCAGTAATAATTTATATTCTTCAAAGCTTAAACTACTACTTTCTCCCGTTGAGCCTGCAATTAATACTGCATCGACTTCATGCTTTATTTGATGTTTTACAATTCTCTCTAAAGCATATAAGTCTAACTTATTATCTTTAAAAGGTGTTATAAGTGCGGTAATTAAACCTTTAAATATGTTATGCATGATTTTTTTGATTTTAATTGTTTAGCTTATTAAATCGTCATTGCGAGAAGAATTACGTAGTAATTCGACGAAGCAATCTCAGGAGTTTGTTATTATTTCATGAGATTGCCACGCAGTCTACGACTGCTCGCAATGACGACTCGGTATCCATACAAAGGCAATACCTCATCGCAATGATGTTTCTTCTACTCCCTAACAACACGCCTATACTCTTCTTTCAAACGATCTGCAATTTTATGATCATCAAAAATAATCTTTTTATTGCCAAGATCTATAGAATCAATATTTTGTACCTCAATTGCCGTGCCTGTAACAAAACATCCGGTAAAATCCTCTATTTGCTCTAATTTTAAACGCTCTTCTTTTACTTCTAGACCTAAATCTTGTGCAATGTCAATAATAGTCTGTCTTGTTATACCGTCTAAAAACCTATCGGCAATTGGAGTATATAATATTTTATCTTTAACAAAGAAAATATTTGTTGTAGTGCATTCAGCAATATACCCTTCATAATCAAGTAATAATGCATCATCATAGCCAAGAGCCTTAGCTTCTTTGTTACTCGTTATTGCCATATTATATTGAGCTGCGGATTTAGATTGTACCGGGGTGCTATCAGGCATTGCTTTACGCCAGCGGCTTACATGCAAATTTATACCTTTCTCAAAAGACCTCGGCATAGATGGAATACCAGCAATCAAAAGATTAGTAGATAAATACTGATTAGTGATATTTAGCGACTCGTCTCCGCACCAAATAAGCGGTCTTATATATGCATCCTTAATATTATTTTGTTTTATTACAAGTTCATGAGCTTTTATTATCTCGTCTACATTATAAGGTGCTTTCAAACCTAATGCTTCTGCTGATTTTATTAATCTTGCCGTATGTTCTTTTAGTTTAAAAACTTTGCCGTTATAAGCTCTCTCACCCTCAAATACCGATCCTGAATAATGCAGGCTATGAGTCAAAACATGAATCCTTGCAAATTGATAAGGAACTAAATCACCGTTAATCCAAACATGCCAAACAATTTGCTCTAGTTTTATCATTGTCATTAACCTATATTTATATTAAAGTATTGTCAATCGTCATGAGCTATACGGCCGTAGTTCTTATGTCATTCCCGCGTAGGCGGGAATCCAGTAGTATTTAACGTCATCCCGCGACTTGATCACAGGATCTCAGAACACAGCCTGAGACATAAGATCCCGTGGTCAAGCCACGGGATGACAATAGTGAAATACAATTTTTTTAAATTAAACGAGTATACATGCATACATACAAAGCACATATTTTAATCGTTGATGATGATAGCAGAATATTAGCACTTTTAAAGCAATTTTTAAATAAAAATGCGTTTTTAGTATCAACGGCAAGTTCAGTCATAGAAGCTAAAAATCTATTAAAAACTTCTAATTATGATTTAATTATTTTAGATGTTATGTTACCTGAAATAACAGGGCTTGATTTTGCTACTACTATAAGGGATGCCGGTAATAATATTCCTATAGTTATGCTTACTGCTTTATCGGAAGCCGATGACCGTATTAAAGGACTTGAAGCCGGTGCCTCTGATTATATAACTAAACCTTTTGAACCGAGAGAATTATTACTTCGGATAAATAACTTAATCAATAATTATAATAACTTTACAAAAGAAACGAATATAATTAAATTCGGCAATAATTTTTATAATTCCGATACAAAAGAATTTACCAAGAATAATCAAATTGTATCTCTTAGCTCTACTGAACAAAAATTACTTGAGATATTAATAAAAAATTCCGGTAAATCTACTAGTCGTTTTGAACTGTCAAAAATAATGGGAGGGCTTAGCATGCGTTCTATCGATGTACAAATTACAAGAATAAGAAGCAAAATAGAAGACAACCCAAAAGAGCCGAAATATTTAAAAACCGTGCGTAATGAGGGCTATGCACTTTATATCTAAATTATTACAGCATATTTCAAAGAGCTTCAGACAAGATGAATTTAAAAGCGAGCCTACACAGCGTATAAAAATACGTGAGCACAGACGAGTCTTGAAAAATTCGCTTGTATCAAGCTCTTTGAAATATGCTTTACCGAGAACATTATTTGTACGGTTTATGTTTATTATAATCATTCCGATTTTAATAGGACAAATCGTTGCTATATTTTTGTTTTACGATCGTCATTGGTATAATGTTTCATATTATACTAGTACTATTATTATCAATGAAATAGAATCATTGATTAAAGAACATAGAAATAATTCAAGAGAGATAACCCATTTATCGGAAAATTATCTTAATTTATCTTATCAGTTTCAGCTTAATAAAAAGTTATCTATAAAACAGCCTAAATTAGGTGAACCTTTAACTATATTCAAAAATATTTTAGCTACAAAAATCCATGAAAAAAATATAGTTAAACTAAATAAGGAAAATAAAATTGAAGTATTTTTAGAATTAAAAGATGGAGTATTATATATTACTTTTCCTGCAAAGTTACTACTTAATCCTACAGTATATATATTTGTTTTATGGATTATATCTTTAACTGTTATATTACTTTCTGTTTCTATTATTTTCTCCAAAAATCAAATTAAATCAATACTTACTCTTGCGGATAGCATGGATAAATTTGGTCGAGGTGTTTTAAAAGAAAAAAATTTCAAACCTTCAGGAGCCTTAGAAATAAGAAAAGCAGGGCTTGCTTTTTTAAAAATGAAAGCTCGTATTGAAAAACAAATTACTAAAAAAACCACTATGCTTGCTATGATTTCTCATGACCTTAGAACTCCTTTAACAAGAATGAAGCTACAACTTGAATTGATGGAAGAAAGCGAAGAAATAGAAGGGTTAAAACAAGATATATTAACTATGCAGCAAATGATAAATTCTTATTTAGATTTTGCTAAAGGTGAAAGTAAAGAAGAATTTGAAGACATTTTATTATTACCTTGGATGGAACGTTTTTTTAACAAATGGTCACATGTAAATATTGAATTTATAAAATCTACTAATTTAGATAAACTAGAAGTATGCATTAAGCCGAATTCTTTTGAAAGAGCCTTGTCTAATTTAATCGGTAACGCTATAAAATATGGAACTAAAATTAAGATATCCTCAAAAGATAATTCATCTACCGTAGCTATAATTATTGAGGATAACGGTCCCGGTATAGATGATACGGAAACACACCTTGTATTTAAACCGTTTTATAGATCGGATAAAGCAAGACAGCTTGATAATGCAAGTAACGTAGGACTTGGGCTTGCTATTACTAAAGAAATAATAAACGATCATAAAGGCTCTATTTATTTAGAAGATAGCAAGGATTTAGGCGGGCTATCGGTAAGAATCGAAATACCTAAAATATGACTACCGATGTCATTCCCGTGTAGATACCAAATCGTCATTACAAGGATAGGCAAAGCCGAGGGCGTGACAATCTCAGAAATTTTATATTGTTTCATGAGATTGCCACGCTCCTTACAGTCGCTCGCAATGACGGAAAAATCGATCCATGCAGCAACATCTAAAATATAAAATAATGACTAACATAAAACATTTAGCAATAATAATGGACGGTAATGCTCGTTGGGCAGATCAGCATAACTTAACAAAATCTGAAGGGCATAAAGCAGGAGCCGATAAAATTCGTGAATTACTGCCTGAGTTTATTAACCTTAACATACCTTATATAACTTTATATACTTTCTCTTCCGAAAATTGGCAACGCTCAAGCACGGAAGTAGATTTCTTAATAAAATTATTAAGTATTTATTTAAAAACCGAATTAAATAATTTACATAAAAACGGAGTTAAAATAAAAGTAATAGGTAGGCTTAATTTATTAAGTAGCTCATTGCAAAAACAAATAAATAATGCTATAGCATTAACAAAAAATAATAATAAAATAACGCTTTGTATAGCTTTTAGTTATGGAAGTCGTCAAGAAATAGTTGATGCCTGCACAAAAATTATTACAAGC
This sequence comes from Rickettsia koreansis, assembly GCF_046532895.1. Taxonomy (NCBI): domain Bacteria; kingdom Pseudomonadati; phylum Pseudomonadota; class Alphaproteobacteria; order Rickettsiales; family Rickettsiaceae; genus Rickettsia; species Rickettsia koreansis. The sequence continues at coordinate 321,170 of NZ_WHLZ01000001.1, forward strand.
GGTAAAAAAGCAGTAAGTGACAGCGATATACAACACGCTTTATATGATCCTGAAATGCCGGATGTAGATTTATTAATAAGACCGGGCGGGGTTTATCGCATCAGTAATTTCTTGCTTTGGCAAGCAGCTTATGCTGAATTATATTTCTCACCCAAATATTGGCCTGATTTTAATAAATATGATATACAAGAAGCTATAAATGATTACTCAAAAAGAAAAAGAACATTTGGCAAAAGATAAACAAAAATCAAACATATATTTAAGAATCCTGTCCAGTATAGTTTTAGTTCCGTTATTTGTCACAGCTATATTATGGTGTAAGCCTTTATTCTATATTCTAATGATATTAGTAGGTACGGGAATGTTAAGTGAATGGTATAATATGACCTACTCTTCTATTCCTGATCTATTAATCGGGCTCATTATTATTCCGATTCCTATAAGCCTATTAATATTTTTAAGTATGGAAGATACCAATAGATGGCTTATTATGCTTTATTTTTGCATAATGTGGTCGGTAGATACTTTCGCTATGATTGGCGGCAAAACTTTTAAAGGAGCAAAACTTGCTCCGAAACTTAGTCCTAAAAAAACCTGGAGCGGTTTAGTGACGGGAGTATTATCAGCAGGTTTAGTTGCGGTATTAGTTAGTTTTATACCAAACTTTCATATTGAAAATTACTATTTTTCAAATAAAATTTATTTGTTTATAATTAGTTGCATATTAGCATTAATAGCTCAATTAAGTGATTTATTTATTTCATATTTTAAGCGAAAATTTAATATTAAAGATAGCGGTCATATAATACCCGGTCATGGAGGAGTGCTAGACAGATTTGATAGTATTATTTTAACCGCTCTGATATTATTTCTTATGAAGATATATTTATGATAATACATTTAAATAATCATTCTAAAAAAATAATTTTAAATATCTTTTTAGCTTTACTGCTTGGATATTTTGTTTTTCATTGCATATATGGTAACAAAGGGATTATTGCATATTTAAAAGTAAATAGGCAGCTTGAAAAAGCTTATGATGAACTAAAAGGCTTACGAGCAGAAAGAGTAGAACTTGAGCATAACGTCAAATTACTTCGAACGGAATCTCTAAATAAAGATATGTTAGAAGAACAAGCAAAGAAAGTTTTAGGAGTAGCTGCTCCAAATGAGCAGGTGTTTAATCACCAATAACAAAACTTTGTTGTCATCCCGTGACTTGATCGCGGGATCCAGTCTGTTTTAATTTTTTTTGGATACCGTGGTCAAGCCACGGTATGACACAGAACGCGTTTTTCGATCCGCACAACAACATTATTGATTAAAAGGAATTAAAAATCATTTATGACTATAAAAATTTATCAAAACGACCTACCGAATAATTTTGAACTTGAAGGAGATCTAGCTATAGATACCGAGACAATGGGACTAAATCTACATAGAGATAAACTATGTTTGCTACAATTTAGTAATGGCAATGGTGAAGCTCATCTTGTTCATTTTACAACTCAAGATTATACAGCTCCTAATGTAAAAGCATTATTACTAGATAAAACTAGATGCAAGATATTTCATTTTGCTAGATTTGATCTAGCATCCATAAAAAAATATTTAAATATAGATTTAGAAAATATCTTTTGTACTAAAATATCTTCAAAACTAGTTAGAACTTATACCGATAGTCATGGGCTTAAGGATTTGTGCCGAGAATTGCTTAATATAAATATTTCAAAACAACAACAATCTTCCTATTGGGGTGCGGATAATTTATCTTCAGAACAAAAAGAATATGCAGCAAAAGATGTGCTTTATTTGCATCAGTTAAAGGATATTTTACAAAAAATGCTACTTAAAGAAAATAGGTATGAACTTGCCCAAGATATTTTCCGTTTTTTACCGATAAGAGCTAATTTAGACCTTATCGGTTGGAATGAAATCGATATTTTCATGCATTAATTTATTAATACTATTTATTGACTTCAGGTATAAAATCAGGCGCACTATTTAATAGTCTATCTGTAATAAATTTTAATTAATAATTGAAGATTTTTGCAGAAATAGCAGTTCCTATTCCAAAAAAATCTTATAATTTACAGCAAAAAAAATTAAATTACCGGTTAAAATTTATTACAGACAGTCTATTAGTAGCTAATTGATTTTTTTAAATTACTGAGCCTACAATAGACTTATTGCATAATGTAGCTAATAAGGAAGAATTTGAAGGAAACACGGAAACACTTGCCACCGCAGCATACATAAAAATACGTGAGGATGTGAGTACCGGATTGACATACAAATTTGACGCAAGTTATACAAAAAGTTTAATTAATTAGTAATTAAAAAGGGATCTTTATGACTAATAGAAAAAAAATAGACGTGCTAGATTCAGAGTCAGATTTAAATCTAAGTCTAGATAGTATAGCAAACCTCTGTTATACTAGGATTATAACTTGTGAAACAGAAGCAGACACTTTAAGTATTGATGGCGGTGTTTTTGCCGCATTTTGGTAGGCAGCCAATTATATAATAGATAAAGTATGCTAATAAACAATATTTACTATTACCTTAGAGAAGAGGCATTATGAAACTTCATCTTATCAGAGTTATAAGGGTGCTTCAAAAGGTACTTACCATAATAATTGCAGTAATTTTATAAATGAGATGAAGCAGCATTATGACGCTTCATTAGATAAACATAAGGAGGTCGTTTTAGGTCATACTACTACTTTTTTTGGGTTAGTATGGTGGTAATACAATAAAAGTATGCTAGGTGTCATACTGCAGCTTGATCACGGTATTTAAAAACAACTTAAAGTACTAATAATTTTAGCATTTTAAACTAGATCAAGTCGCGGGATGACAGATTCAAAAAATAATATACTTCTGATAAATGAAAAGTAGATAGACGCAGTTTAATTTGGAAAGAACAAGGGGTCTGTAAGCCGAGGAGCGGAGCGTATACTTAATACGTGAGCATCCGAAGACTTACCAAAACGACGTAGCCAATTTTCCAAATTAAACGAGTATATTCACAATTTTACGAGGAACGAGGATAATCTTCTTCGGCTCTTTCCCTTCTAAGAACTTTTGTACCTTTGGCAAACTGACGGTAACTTGCTTTATTTCATCTTCACTTACGGACGTTTTAAACTCATAGGTGTCACGGAGTTTGCCGTTAACCTGCACTGCCATAATATATGTATCTAACTCTAGCATTGATTCATCAAATGCAGGAAAAGACAAATTATATAATCGCTCTTTATTGCCAAGCTTCTGCCAAATTTCTTCCGTAATATGCGGGATAAAAGGATTTAGTAGCTGTACTAAAACATTAAAGCCATGCCTTACGGTTTTAACATCAATTTTATCTTTGGATATTTCAGCAGATATAACATTAGAAAGCTCGCGCATACGTGCTATTGCTCTGTTTAGGGCAAAATGCTTTATATCTTCGGCGACGTGCTTTATTGTAAAATGTACTAACCTATTAAGCTCTTTATTAATCTCGCTATTCACATCATCTTTTAAAGAATCTATTGCCTTAAACATATACTCAAGCTTATTAATAAAACGTGAGCAGCCTTCAATACCGCTTGCCGACCATTCTAGATCTTTCTCAGGCGGACTATCGGACAGTACAAAAAGCCTAATAGCATCTGCCCCATATTGCTCTTGTATTGTCTCAAGATCGATGAGATTCTTTTTAGACTTACTCATCTTTTCAATGCGTCCCTGCACTACTCTATTATTGCTTTCTTTATGAAAAAATTCATTACCCTTTTTCACTACTTCTTCAGGATATAACCAATTATTATGTTCATCTTTGTAAGTGGCATGCAGCACCATACCTTGAGTAAATAGCCCTTTAAAAGGCTCTCGAACGCTTACGTAATTCTGTTCGTTCATTACTTTTGTGAAAAATCTTGCATATAATAAATGCATTACCGCATGTTCAATGCCGCCTATATATTTATCGACCGGTAGCCAGTAATCACAAGCTTTTTTATCAGTCATCTCTGTAGCATTGCTATTGCAATATCTCGTAAAATACCAAGATGATTCAAAAAATGTATCAAAAGTATCGGTTTCACGCACAGCCGGCTTATCGCATTTCGGACAATTAACATGTTTCCAACTAGGATGATGATCAAGCGGATTACCGTGGCCATCAAAATTTACATCATCAGGTAAAGTAACGGGTAAGTCTTTGTAAGGTACGGACACTATGCCACAAGTTTCGCAGTGAATCATAGGAATAGGACATCCCCAAAAGCGCTGCCTTGAAATCCCCCAATCTTTTAGACGATAATTTACGCTGCGTTTACCTATGCCTAGTTTCTCAAATTCTCCGATGACTTCTTGTTTTGCTTCGTTACTAGTTAAGCCGTTTAGAAAATCCGAATTAATTAAAATTCCATCTTCCGTATAAGCGCTCTTTTGTACATCCATATCTGCTTTAATTACTTGTTTAATAGATAAATTCATTTTAACAGCTAATTCATGGTCACGTTCGTCATGAGCAGGGCAACCAAATATTGCACCAGTGCCATAATCCATTAGCACAAAATTAGTAATAATAACCGGTAAAACTATATTTGAATCGAAAGGATGAGTAACAAAAAGACCGGTAAATACACCTTCCTTTTCAGCCTTTTCTAGTTCGCTACTTCTTGTAATATGCGAGCATTTAGTTATAAAAGCGAGTATTTCAGGTGTTTTAGAAACTAACCGCTCTATTATTGGATGATTAAAGGCAATTCCTATAAAGCTAGCACCAAAAATGGTTTCAGGTTTGGTTGAGAATACTTCTATAGTAGTCTCTTCATTATCCTTAATTTTGAAATGAAAATTAGCACCTATCGATTTACCTATCCATTTCTCTTGCATAGACCGAACAGCTTCAGGCCACTCTTTTAAATTCTGAATTTCGTTTAATAATTCTTCAGCATAATCGGTAATTTTTAAGAACCATTGCTTTAAATAACGTTTTGCAACTATTGCACCTGAACGCCAACCACGCCCGTCTACAACTTGTTCATTCGCAAGCACGGTATTATCAACCGGATCCCAATTAACAAATGCTTCTTTTTGATAAGCAAGATTTCGTTCATAAAGCTCTAAAAAGAATTTCTGCTCATATTTATAATACTCAGGATCACAACTATTTATCTCTCTAGACCAATCATAAGAAAAGCCCATAGATTTTAGCTGCTTTTTCATATTCTCGATATTAGAATATGTCCATTTTTTTGGGTGAGAATTATTTTTTATTGCGGCATTTTCGGCAGGTAGCCCGAAAGCATCCCAGCCCATCGGATGAAGCACATTAAAACCTTGCATAGTCATAAACCTTGCAATAACATCACCTATAGAATAGTTGCGTACGTGACCTACATGGATTTTACCGGAAGGATAAGGCAGCATTTCAAGTACGTAATATTTTGGCTTGCTACTCGCGTTTGATACCTCAAAAGCTTTTTCTTCTTGCCAAATGTACTGCCATTTTTGTTCTATTTGGTTCATATTTTTTTAATTTATATACTGCATTGTCATTGCGAGCAGTCGTAGACTGCACGGCAATCTCATCAAATATCCTGAGATTGCTTCGTCAATTACCCCGTAATTTCCTCGCAATGACGGCAATACTGTTATTACCTCACACTATTAATATATATATCTCTAGCTTTTCTTAAAATTTTATCTTCAAGCGTGATAGCAAGATTTGAGGTGTTTTCATTAAGTACCCATTGTTTATTTTTAAGCATTTCTTCAAATACTTTCACTTCGATTGAATCAGGGCTAATTACATCGTCTTTAATAAATATATTTATTTTAAATCGAAAATTAGGATTAGAACGTGGGCTATACCATTCCGTAATAATCACGCCACCGTTTGAGTCGGCTGATGCAAGAGGCACGACACTTATAGTCTCTAATGCTGCTTGCCAGAGATATTTATTAACTGAACCTCCTACAGCTTTAGTAGATTCATTCTTAACCCTACCCGGTCTAAAAACTAATCCTTCTTCACCTGCTATAGAACCTACTTCGTCCCATTTCTGCTCTCGTTCTGTTTTTGGATAATCACCCGCTAAGATACTAGTACTTATTGCACTAAGTATAATTACAAAAAATAATCCGGTAATTTTCTTCATAACCAATATTTAATTAGTGTGCTTGAGGTAAATAATAGAGAAGCTTTAGCTATTAGTCAAAAAATATTTCTCCCCACCGTTCTTTGGCATTGTTATATGGCTCAAAAAACCCACTCGATGTCATGCCCGCCTACGCGGGAATGACATAGGGCAGATTTAATTATTTCTCAGAAATAAATTCAAAACGTGGAATATTTTTGCCGTGTAATAAAACCTTTTCGTTAAACATTTCAAGCGGCCTTACCCAAAAGCTGGAAATTATCATATAACTCTTGCAAAGTTTATGTTTTACAGTATCTATAACTTTATATAATTTTTCTTTGTAATGCTTATATATTTATATTCCGGTTCTCATAAAACTTACACCTTAACAGGCATGACGACAAAAGTATCTTTAGGATTCTCAGGAAATTTAATAAGTACCGGTGCTGAAACATCTGAAAAATATAGTTCTACTAAATCCGATTTCACTGCTTTTAAGACATCTTCCAAATATTGCGGGTTAAAGCCTATAGCTAAAGACTCATCACTATTATATTCATAAAAACTTTCCTTATCTTGTGAAGAATTAATAACCTCTTTTGCGTTACCTCTTGCTTCACTGACGGCACTAATCTCTAAGGTTTCACGAGATAACGATAATTTTACTGCTCTAAATTTTTCAACGGTTATTATCGCTATCCTTTCTATACTATCTGCAAACATTTTTCGATTAATTACTAATTTTGAGCTGCTGCTTTCCGGAATAAAAGTACTATAATCAGGGAAAGTACCGTCTATAAGCTTTGATAGCATAATAGTATTTTCATTACATATAAATTTAATCTTATTGCTATTTAATAAAATTTCTATATCTTCATTTATATTTTTAGGATCTTTAACGATTTTTAAAATTTCCTCTGCACTTTTTTGCGGTAATATAACTCCAAAATTCTTTATTTGTTTTTCTAATGTTACCCATGAAATCGAAAGTCTATGCCCATCGGTACTTGCCGAACAAAACTCTTTGTCTTTTATGTGTAAATAAACACCATTTAAATTATAACGAGTTTCATCTAAAGAAATCGAAAATTTTGTCGATTCGATTATTTTAGCAAAATCCGTGCAGGAAATTTTAAAACTTGCTTCAGGATTAATACTATCCATTGCAGGAAAAGAACTAACCGGCAAAGTAAATAAATTAAATTTACAATTTTTTCCTTTGATCTCAAGTCCCGTTGTACCGAGATCTGTTAATGTAAGCTCGGAATCCGGAAGTTTTCGGACTATATCATTTAGAGTTTTCGTAGAAACGGTACATTCACCTTCACTTACTACCTGTACTGCTATTTTTTGACTTAAGTACAAATCCATATTAGTAGAACTAAGCTCTAGATTGCCGTCTTTTGCCGACAATTTAATGTTTGCATATTCAGGTATTACATTACGTTTTTCAACAACGGAACTTGCAAACCCTAGGGACTGAACTAACGTTTTTGTTTCAACTATTAATTTTAACATATTGTTATTCTCTTAATGTTCCTTGAAATTTTTGTGAGATGGCAGCAACTAAATCTTTACTGAACGAATTTAAATCAGTATCAGATAACGTCCGATCATCTGCTTGTAGCTCTATTTTAACCGCTATAGATTTTTTACCTTCAGGTAATTTATCACCGCTATAAATATCAAATAATATAACTGATTTGACAAGCTTTTTATTAAAATTATTTATATATGATATTATTTCACCGACTCTATGATCTTGATCAACAATAAATGCGTAATCTCTAAAATTAGCTTGGAAATCCGATACTGCAAATTTGTCTCTTTTACCAAATTTAGCTTTTATCAACGGCAAATTCGTAATATTTAGCTCGAATGCAAATATTTCCTGATTAATATCGTAATATTTCAATATTTTAGGGTGTATCTGCCCAAAATGACCTAATAAATTTTTACCAAGCCCTATATTTACTGCTCTAGTTGGATGATAATATTGTGGCAATACTGTCCCATTTGTTGCTATACATTTATCTATAGATAGTCCTGCATAACCAGCTACCAACTCTAAATCGCCTTTAAGATCAAAAACATCATAGCCTCGTCCAAGCGAATGAGGATTTTTATTATTATATGAACCGCTTATAATTGCCGTCAAATAAGTTGCTTCCGTATTTAAATCTATAAAACTTGGTCCAACTTCAAAAAAAGCCATATCTTTTATAGAGCGTGCTAGATTTTTACTTACTATACTTAACAAATTCGGCAGTATAGTAGGACGCATATAATTGTCTCCTATACTAATAGGATTAAGCAAAAATAACTCTTCTTTTAATTCAGCAAACAACTTTGCATCTTCACTACTCATAAAAGAGTTAGTTACTACCTCATCATAGCCTTTGCTTGCTAATATCCTTTTAAAACTAGATATTCTTTTATGCGCTCTTAGCTTATTATTATCTTGATCTAGTTCGGGTAATTTTATACTCTCTATTTTATCATAGCCGTAAATACGAGCGATTTCTTCAGCTATATCTTCTAAAATAGTTATATCGTGACGCCAAGAAGGAGCTATTACCTTTATAATCTTACCTTTAACATCCGTAATAAATCCTAGTTTATTTAATATGGCTTCTATCGCTTTGATATTTAGTTTAATTCCTGTAATTTTTTCTAAATAACATGCTGAAAAATCTAAAGGTTTTTTTTGTGACTCTTTTTCACCGACTTTCACTACTTCCGATACTTCACCGTTTCCGCATATTGACAAAATAAGATTAGTTGCTATATCCAAAGCCTTTTCCGTAAAATTTCTATCGATATTACGCTCATTACGATATCTAGCATCCGTATCAATTTGGAATCTTCGCCCGCTAGCTGCAACCATTTTAGCATTAAAACAAGCAGCCTCGAGTATTATATTAGTCGTACTATCAGTACAACTACTATCAGCCTCGCCAATGATACCAGCCAGACCTTGAATACCGCTTTCATCTTTTATAACTAAATCATTTTCTGTAAGTAAATATTCTTTGCCGTTTAGGGCGTGGCATTTAGCTACGTCATTGCGAGGCTGCAAAGCAGCCGTGGCAATCTCATTTTGTTGTCCTGAGATTGCTTCGTCGCTACGCTTCTCGCAATGACGTGCTACAGTAATTCCCCCTTTTATCCTATCTGCATCGTAAGCATGCATCGGCTGCCCAAAGCTATAGGAAATATAATTTGTTACATCCACTAAGCTTGAAATAGTTTTTACCCCAACATTTTTTAATAATTTCCGTAACCAATCAGGGCTTGGTTTATTTTTTAAATTTCTTATCTCTCTAAAAGTAAATAACGGACAGGCTTCTTTATCTTGCACTTTAAGCTTCATTTTAGAAAAAAATGTACTCTTTATTGCCGAAATTTCTAGCTCTTTAAGTATTCCTATTCCTTTAGCTGCTAAATCTCTTGCGATGCCGTAAACTCCAAGTGCATCACCACGATTAGGAGTAACGTTAATAACAAATATAGGATCATCTAAACCGTAATATTTAGTAAAATTCTCTCCAACTACGGCATCTTCAGATAACTCTATAATCCCTTCAGACTCTGAAGCTAGCAGTAATTCCTCTTCAGAGCAAAGCATACCACAGCTTTTTTCGCCTCTAATAACAGATTCCTTAATCTTAAATTTGCCGTTTGGTATTTCTATTCCGATATTTGCAAGTACTACTTTTATACCTGCTCTTGCATTACGCGCACCACAAACTATTTGCAGCATACCGCTTTTAGTCTCAACATCACAAAGCTTTAATTTCTCAGCTGACGGGTGAGGTTTAATATTTGTAATATATGCTACTTCAAACTTTTGTAATTCCGTCGCTTTATCTATCACCTCTTCCACTTCAAGGCCAATAGCTGTTAGGGCTTCGGCAATTTCAGTAACTGAAGCCGATGTTTCTAAAAATTGTTTTAACCATGATAACGTAAATTTCATTTCGTAAGCCCTCCTGCTAAATTCGGTATATCAAAGCTCCCAAAATTATAATGTTTAAGCCAACGCATATCTCCTTCAAAAAATTGTCTTAAATCTTTGATATTATATTTTAACATTGCAAAACGCTCTACTCCCAGCCCAAAAGCAAAACCTTGATACTCGCTGCTATCGATACCAACATTTTTAAGCACGTTTGGATGAACCATACCGCAACCGAGGACCTCAAGCCATTTATCGTTTTTATTCATCCGAATATCAACTTCGGCAGAAGGTTCGGTAAATGGAAAAAAGCTGGGTCTAAAACGTAATTCAATATTAGAATTTTCAAAAAAGCTTTTTATAAATGCCGTGATAACATATTTTAAATGTCCCATATTGATATTTTTATCCATAACAAGCCCTTCTATTTGGTGGAACATTGGCGTATGCGTCATATCTGAATCCGATCTATAAGTCCTACCCGGTGCTATAAACCTAAAAGGCGGTTTGCCATTTTTCATAGCTCTAATCTGCACTGTTGAGGTATGAGTACGTAATAACAGCGGCTTATTATTTTCCTGACTTTTCAAATAAAAAGTATCATGCATTTGCCTTGCGGGATGATCATCTTCAAAATTGAGAGCGGTAAAATTATGAAAATCATTCTCGATATTCGGTCCGTTTTCTATAGTAAAACCAAACTGCGAAAATACTTGTATTAACTCCTCACTACATTGTGTTATTGGATGAATAGAACCTTGTTTATATCTCCGTGCAGGGATTGTTAAATCAATTTTATCAGCAGCAAGTTTAAAATTTAGTTCCTGCTCCTCTAAAATTTCTTCTTTTGCTTTTATTATATTCTGTATTTTATCTTTTAATTTATTGATTTTTAAACCAAATTCTTTACGTTCCTGTTCATTTAAACTACCTAATTTTTTAAGCTCACCGGTCACTATACCGTTCTTGCCTAAAAATTCTACTTTATATTCTTGCAGAGCTTTTAAGTTTTGTACTAATAAGATTTTGTCCTCAGCAAGCCTTAATATTGTTTCTATATGTTCCATGATTGTTTTTTTGTTTTTGATTTTTTATTGTACGGTAGAACGTCATTGCGAGTGGGCATTGTTGCGTGGACCTATTTATCCGTCATTGCAAGGAAATTGCATAGCAATTGATGAAGCAATCCAGTTAAAAATTCTGATTTACAGAATTTTTTTAATTATTTTCTGGATTGCCGCGTCACCTACGGATCCTCGCAATGACGACCTTCAGTATCTACACAACAATACCTCCTTGCAATGACGTTAAACCAACATACACTTCATATAATTCTCTTCTATCCCCACCAACTTCGCTTTAAATATCTGCCCTATTTCTAAAGGTTTATCTAGCTTTACCGGAATAAAATTTTCGGTATGGGCAATATTATTATTCTCTACTAATAACTCCACTTTCTGTCCTATATGTTTTTTAAAGAATTCGGTCAACTGGTTTTGCCCTTCTTGCCTTAAAATTTCTGCCCTTTCTTTTCTTATATTTTGAGGTACTTGTGGCATACGTGCTGCAGGCGTTCCTTCTCTTTCCGAATAAGGGAAAACATGTAAATATTGTAATTCCGCTTCTGAAATTAATTTTCTTGTATTTTCAAACATTTCAGGGGTTTCAGTCGGAAAACCAGCTATAATATCCGCACCAAAAGATACTTCCGGTCTTATTGCCCGCAGCTTCCGACAAAACTCTATTACGTTTGCTCTATTATGACGTCTTTTCATACGTTTTAATATCATATCGTCGCCTGCTTGCAAGCTAATATGAAAATGCGGCATTATCCTTTCACTATAAGCTATAAGCTCAAAAAGTTCATCATCTATTTCTGCAACATCTATTGAAGATAATCTAAGCCTCTTTAATTCAGGGACTAAATTCAACACTCGTTTAATCATTTGTGCGAATGTTGGACTTCCTGGCAAATCACTACCGTAAGCCGTGACATCGACACCGGTAAAAACTACTTCTTTAAAGCCGTTTAATACCAAATGCTTTACCTGCTCTGCTATAGCTCCTATTGCTACTGATCTACTTTTTCCTCTACCATAAGGGATAATACAGAAAGTACAAAAATGATCACAACCGTTTTGTACCTGAATAAAAGCACGAGACTTACCGTCAAAGCTACTTACTAAATGACTTGCCGTCTCTTTCACCGACATTATATCGTTAACTGTTATTTTTGCATCGGTAATTTGGTAGTAATTAGGTAATAACTTCTCTTCATTACCTATAACTTTGTCAACTTCCGGCATATTACCGTACATTTGCGGACTTGTTTGAGCACTACAGCCGGTAACAATAATTTTTAAATCAGGATTATTTTTTTTAGCCTTGCGTATAGCTTGTCTTGCTTGTTTCTCAGCTGCTTTAGTTACCGCACAAGTATTGAATATTGCTACATTATCGATACCCGACAATTCCAAGTTTTTTCGTATTATCTCACTTTCGTAAATATTAAGTCTACAGCCAAATGTTACTACGTCTTGTCTTAAATTATTGCTCACAATAATATTCCCCACGTGCTACAAGCGTAGCTGCACCTTGCATTATTATATTACCGTTTTCTTCTTTCATAGTAAGGTTACCGTGCTTAAAGACTATAGTACTTGGTGAATGGATAAAACCGCGCTTTAAACCGGCAGCAAAACTACCGCAAGCTCCACTTCCGCAAGCAAGCGTTAACCCTACCCCCCGCTCCCAAACGGATAAATAGATTTTATTATCTTTTACTTCAGCAAAATTAACGTTTACCCCATCTGCGAATAATTCCTTAGCCTGCAATTGTGCACCGACAATTTTTTGATCTTGAGGTTCTAACTTACTAAAAATAACTACATGCGGATTACCTATATCAACGCAAATAGTTTCCTTTAAATCAATCATATAACGCTCTGCAAATTCCCAAACTTTATCACGACTTGGCATCCAAGCTTCATTAAAACTAACGCTTCCTACATTAACACTAATATTATTTTCATCATTGACATTACATAGCAATTTTTTATTGCCTACCATTACGGTAATATCTTGCTTTCCCGTATCAAGATAAATTAACTTGGCTAAACATCTTGTAGCATTACCGCATAATTTAGCACTAGAGCCGTCTATGTTATATATAATCATTTCATAAAAATCATTATGCTCTTCATAAATAATGAACTGATCGCAACCGATACCTGTATGACGCTCAGCCATATTTTTTGCTAACTGCGATAAATCATATGAACTTGATAAATCTCGTTTGTTAACAATAACAAAATCATTACCGAGACCATGCATTTTTACAAAATTAATTTTACTAATCATAATGTTTTACATATTAGGAAATTGTATTATAGCAAATTTCTTGGAATTTGCTATAATGAAGTGATGATATATAAAAATATAGACTATTATGCTAATTTCACGTTTCTTAGACCCTAAAAATAACTATGCATTTTTAAAAATTTTCGGTACAGAAAAAAATAAGGATATACTTATTCATTTTCTAAATAACATTTTAGATTATACGGGAAAAGAAGTAATTACCGCAGTTACTTTTTTAAAAACAATCTAAGATCCCGATATCGCTACTTATAGACAATCTATAGTTGACGTATTATGTAGAGATAAATACGGTACTCAATTTATTGTAGAGATGCAGGTCAGCAAACATCCAGGTTTTGAAAAACGAGTTCAGCTTTATACAGCAAAGGCCTATTCAAGATAAATAATAAAAGAAGATGAAGATCATAAAAAAAATGGCAGTATATGCAAAACTTCGAGGAGTAATATTCTTAGCTATTGCCGATTTTATTTTATTGCCCGATAAAAAAGATTGGAGATCAGATCATAGATTACTTGATACTAAAACTTATGAGAACGACTTACAAGATTTTTATTTTATCTTTTTAGAGCTTGAGAAATTTAATAAAGAATTAGATCAATTAGAGAACCTTCAAGAAAAATAGGCATATTTCTTTAAACATGCAAATGAAAGCACTCTAGACGAAATGGAGAATTTGATAGGTCATGATTTTATTATTAAAAAAGCTTTTTATGCTTTGGATCAAGCTGGTTGGTCTGAAAAAGAGTTAAATACTTATGAAAAAATGATAAAAACCGACATGGATAATCTAGCCTTAGAGGAGCAGAAAATTATGGATGCTAAAGCTAAAGGGGAAGCAAGACAAAAAATTTCTATAGTTAAAAAAATGTTAGCAAAAAATAAACCTTTAGATAAAATTATAGATTTTACCAGTTTAACAGAAAAAGAAATCGAGCAATTAAAGTAATGAAGATCCTTAATATTATGCTAAGTCGTGACCTTGGTGGCATTCAACAAGCATTTTTAGATTATAGCACTGCTTTAGAGATGCAAAAAATTGAGGTTATAAATATCACTTCTTACAAGGCAAAAATAAATTCCTTTCTACACAAACAAAGCTTAAAACTACCTAATATAGTACCGTTTGCTTTACTCTCGATACTTATTCTTAAGTATATAATTCATAAGACTAAGCCCGATATAATTATAGCACACGGTAATAGAGCAATAAATTTTAGTAAATTTGCTAAATCACACAATATAAAATTAATCGGTATCGCTCATAATTATAGTTTAAAAGGACTACGTAAATGTGATTTTGTTATTGCCTTGACTCATCATATGAAAGAATTTTTACTAAAAAATAACTTTGCCGAATCTAGGATATGCATCCTACCGAATATGATAAATATTGCTAAAGACTTTATTCCAAATAAAACATATAGAAAACCTGTCGTAATTGGTGTACTAGCAAGATTTGTAGCTAAGAAAGGTGTTGATGTTTTTATTAAAGCTATCAAAATTTTAAAAGAAAAAAAATATGATCTTCATGCAATTATAGGTGGCAGCGGCGAGGAAAAAGATAATTTAATTGCTTTAGCACATAAACTTAATTTACAAGATCAAATATCATTTACGGGATGGGTTAACGATAGAGATAAATTCTTTAAACAAATAGATATTTTTTGCTTACCGTCTCTTCATGAACCGTTTGGAATTATAGTGCTTGAAGCAATGGAGGCAAGCATGCCTATCGTTAGTACAGATACTGAAGGGCCTGCAGCAATCTTAAACGACATGCAAGATGGGCTTATTTGTAAAGCCGGCTCTGCTGAAGATTTAGCAGCAAAAATTGTTTATCTAATAGAGAACCCTATAAAAGCAAAAGAATTTTCTAAAAACGCCTACCTTACTCTCCAACAAAATTATGACGTTAAAGTTGTTTCTGAAAAGTTACAGCATATTTTAGAAAGCTTCAGATAAGATGAATTTAAGGGTGAGCCTACACAGCTTATAAAAATACGTGAACACAAGCGAATCCTGTAAAATTCACTTATATCAAGCTTTCTAAAATATGCTGTAGCAACATTATTACGTAATTATAAAAATATTTAGTTGAAAAAATAATAGTCTATATTGACATAACGGTTTAAAGATTCATAATTAATATTAAGTAATATGAATTTATTTTAATGAACCTAATCTATGAACTTCGTATGCCGATTTTTCATTTACTTAAAATATATTCTAGTTTTATCGATTTCATCATTTCTTCTATGTGGTTGTAATGCAAAACACGATAATATGCCCCCCTAAACTCTCATTACCTACTACTTGGAATAATTATTCTCTAGAACAAAATAATAATGCATCCTCCAAGTGGTGACTGCAATTTAACGATCCGGTGTTAAATAACCTAATCGAAGAATCTTTAACCGGTAACTCCGATATTGAGCTTAGCAATGAGTAATGTGCTAGCAGCGCAAGCACAGCTTACCCTTATTAATTCTTATAGATTTCCACAAATCAATTTACAAGGCGGAACAAATCGCACAAAAAACAGTAAAGAAACAAAAGCACCGAATGAACCGAAATTCTCTAATAATTTTGGGCTAGCAAGCGTGCTTAATTACGAGCTGGATTTATGGAGGCAGCCGCCAACGCTAGCGAATCGGCTAAAAAAACTTTCCTTGCAAGTGAGTATAGCAAGGCAGAGGTACGTTTATCAGTTATAAGTAACGTCACTATAAGTTACTTTAATCTTTTAGCATTAGACAAACAAATCTATCTCACTGAAAAGCTAATTGAGGCTCAAACGGAAATTTATAAATTAAATCAGAAATTATATAATCTTGGCATAGGTGATTTAATATCGGTTAGTGAAGCTGCTTCCGAGTTTGCACTTACTAAGTGATCATTGCCGCCTTTAACACAACAAAGACATGAGCAGGAAACCGCTTTAAAAATTTTAGTAGGTAGACCTAAAAATATAGTAAACGGCTTAATTTATCGTGATAAACCAATAGATTACTTCCCTGCTCTACCGGTATTACCTAAAATATTACCATCAGAGCTTTTAGAGCAAAGACCGGATATTAAAGCAGCAGAGCAGAATTTACTAGCAGCAGATGTAAACTTAAAAACAATAAAAGCTACTTATTTTCCACAAATTTCTTTAACAGGCTTATTAGGATTCGGTAGCAATAAACTTAATACTCTGTTTACTAACTCAACTGAGACTTGGCAGGTAGGCGGCAACATAGCAGGACCTATTTTTGATTTTGGCAAATAACAATGCTTAAAACAATAATGCAGAATTTGATATTGATAACATTACTAGTACTAATAGTAATATTAGGTTTGGGTAATAAAACATCATCATAAAAGCAGTAAACAAATCACTATAGCAGCTCCGGTTGAGGTAACACAAGTTATCAGAAAAGACGTACCTGATGTGATAGCACTTGCAGGAGTAGCTGAAACTTACCAAAGTGCCGATATTCAATCTCAAGTTACGGGCCAAATATTAAGTGTAAATTTTGATGACGGACAAGAAGTAAAAACAGGTGATTTATTATATGAAATCGATTCTCGTCCGTTTCAAAATCAATTACAGCAAGCACAAGCAAATTTACTAAGTGATACTTATAACCTTGAAGATGCTATAAAAGAAGAGGCAAGATATCGTGCTTTATACGAGGAAAAAGCCGTTTCGGAGGAGCAGTATTTACAAATGCTAACTAATATGAATATGCTTAGGGCCACCATGGAACGCGATAAAGCAATTATTGCAGACGCTAATTTACAAATCGAGTATTCAAAAATAGTAGCTCCTTTTGATGGTAAACTTAGTGAGAGTAATGTGGATATAGGTGATTTAGTATCGCCGGATTTTGTGTGTCTAGTAACTATCAATACTAGCTCGCCTATTTATGTCAGCTTCTCCGTACCTGAAAAATATCTCGATCGTATTAATAAATCTCAAAAATCTAATGATTTAGCTTTGACGGTTAGAACCGTAAGCGACCAAGAAATTAAAGACGGTGAGATCGTTTTTGTCGATAATTCGATTGATCCAAATAGCGGCACTATCAAAGTTAAAGCAACACTACCTAACCAAAACGAAATATTATGGCTGGGACAGTGTGTTCGTGTATCCCTAACGATTTACATCGAACAAGCGGCTTTAATAGTTCCATCTAAAGCCATGCAAACTAACGATCAAGGTCCTTATATATTTGTTGTCGATCAAGATAATAAAGCCGTAGTCAAGAATATAGATATAGTGTTTTCTAATGATGATTTTATTGTTATTAAAGCGGTATAGATGAGGGAGAAACGGTAATCACCAACGGGCAGCTACGATTATCTAACGGAGCAGAGGTGAGTGTTAGGGAGGAGTAGTGTCAAATCGTCATTGCGAGGAAATTACAAAGTAATTGACGAAGCAATCTTAGGAGTTTGTCATTATTTCATGAAATTGCCACGCTTCTTACAGTCGCTTGCAATGACAATATGTATGACGGAAAAAATCCATAAAACAAGAAAAAAATAATTTGGTATTTCAGAAATATTTATTAAGCATCCGGTTCTTGCTACTTTATTCATGGCAACTATTTTGCTGTTTGGAGCATGCAGCTATAGGATATTACCGGTAAGCGTTTTACCTGACATCAACTGCCCGACTATTCCGGTTTCAGTAAACTTGCCTGGAGCTGCTGACCTTACTACTATGGCGTCTTTAGTTGCATTACCGCTTGAAAAGCAATTCTCGACGATATCAGATATTGACTCGATGAGTTCGGTTAATAGTAACGGTACTACTCAAATTACTTTGCAGTTTAATTTAGACCGAGATATAGATGCAGCGGCACAAGACGTACAAGCAGCTACCGAACGACTTACCTACCCCGCCCCTCATATCGTAAAGTAAATCCTTGCCGACGCACCTATATTTTATTTATCTTTAACCTCTGAGACTCTTCCCCTTATATACCGTGGACTATTACACCGAAACAATTATGGCTGAGCGTTTATCTATGCTGCCGGGTGTTGCACAGGTACAAGTTTACGGCTCACAGCAATATGCAGTGCGTGTGCAGGTTGACCCTGTTAAAATGGCAGCAAATAATATAGGGCTTGACCAAGTATCAAACATTATAAGCTCTGCTAACGTTAATTTACCGACCGGAGCTTTATACGGTACAGATATCTACTCAAGCATTAGAGCCCCTGGGCAAATGACAAAATGCTAAAGAATATAATGAGTTAATATTAACTTATAAAAACGGTAATCCGCTTTTTCTTAAAAATATCGGGAAAGCCATTGATAATAATAATAAAATAGCTGCTTGGTATAGGGATAAGCCGGGGGTAATACTTGCTATTCAAAAACAACCGGATACTAATACTATTGAAATAGTCGACTCTATAAAAGAAGTATTACCGTTGCTTCGCAGGCAAATCCCTGAAGGCATTATTAATATTAATATCATATTTGATAGATCAATTTCTATATCAGAGCATTGGTAAATGATACCAATTTTACTATTCTACTCGCTTTAATACTCGTAGTGAGTGCTATATTTCTCTTTCTACATAACTGACGGTCCGTGATTATTCCAACTATTGCCCTTCCTGTATCAGTTGTCGGTACTTTTGCCTTTATGTATCTATTCGGTTATAGCATCGATAATATGTCTTTAATGGCTCTAACGTTTGCGATGGGTTTTGTCGTGGATGATGCAATAGTAGTGCTTGAAAAT
This sequence comes from Rickettsia koreansis, assembly GCF_046532895.1. Classification (NCBI taxonomy): domain Bacteria; kingdom Pseudomonadati; phylum Pseudomonadota; class Alphaproteobacteria; order Rickettsiales; family Rickettsiaceae; genus Rickettsia; species Rickettsia koreansis. The sequence goes on from NZ_WHLZ01000001.1 coordinate 340,391, forward strand.
ATCACACAACATATGGAAAAAGGCGAGAGTAAAATAGCAGCATGTATTAACGGTACTAAAGAAATAGGATTTTCTATCGTCTCAAGGACTTTATCCCTAATGACGATATTCATCCCAATATTATTTATGAGCGGAATTTTAGGGAAGCTACTGCACGAACTTGCCGTTGTTATTACGACCGCTATTTTGCTTTCGGGAGTTATCTCGATAACCGTAACTCCTATGTTATGTAATGTGTTTTTGAGGGATCGTCATTGCGAGGAACATAGTGACTAAGCACTCTCAGGGCAACCAACCGAGATTGCCACGGCGTCTTTGACGCCTCGCAATGACGACCTACCACTAACCGAAAAAGCCTTTGAATATGTCAAACAAAAATATGGTAACAGTCTAAAAACAGTAGTAGAGCATTCAAAAACTACTATGCTTATATTTTTCTCTTAGTAATCATCGCAACGGCTTATTTATTTGGGAAAGTATGTAAAGGCTTTATGCCTTATTCCGATACGGGACAAATCTTAGTTTTTACCGACGCCGCTCAAATTATTTCTTTTGATGCGATGGTGCAAGAACAGCAACAAGTAAGTGATGTATTACTTAATAAATTCCGTAGGTGTTTCAGGTAGAAACTCTGCCGTAAATCAGGGTACGATTTTGATTAGCTTAAAACTTCGTGATCAAAGAATAGGAGCTGACGCCGTTATAGATCAGTTACGTTCAAAACTAAATCATTTAGTAGGTTTAAGGGTATATATCCAGAACGTACCTACTATTACGATCGACGGACAAGCAACCAAAAGCCAATATCAATACACCATGTAAGAACTCGATCAAGATGTGCTATTTAGCTTTGCACCGAAATTAAAGGACAAGCTCGCACGGCTGGCTGCCAGGTTTTATTGACGTCACTTCGGATTTACAAATAGCACAGCCATAAACTTTAGTGCAGATTGATAGATATAAGGCTGCAAAACTCGGTATATCAGTCGAGCACGTCCAAAATATCTTATATGCAGCTTACGGTGCTGAGCAGATTTCCACATTATATACCCCCACAGCTCAATATGACGTTATTTTAGAGCTAGATCCTAAATATCAAACAGATTCGTCAATGTTATCTTTAGTCAATATTAACTCCGCAAGCGGCAATTTAGTACCGCTAACTACCCTTGCTAAAATTGTTAATACTGTTGGCCCGCTTAGTATTTCACATTTCGGGCAATTACCTTCAGTTACGGTATCATTTAACCTGCAAGATGGATATTCAATTAGTGATGCCGTTCCAAAAGTTAATCAAACAATACGGGAGTTACAAATGCCGGCTACGATTACGGGAAACTTCCAAGAAACAGTGCAGGCATATCAGGCGTCTTTTTCCAATCTTGGCTTATTGCTTGGACTGGCTGTTATAGTTATTTACATCATCCTTGGCATGTTATATGAAAGTTTTGTGCATCCTATAACTATACTTTTAGGACCACATACCGCTATATTGGGAGCATTACTCACTCTACTAATATTTAATAGCGAACTTGATATGTACGGATTTGTCGGACTTATAATGTTAATCGGTATAGTGAAGAAAAACGCTATCATGATTATCGATTTTGCCTTAGAACTTGAGAGAACTGGCAATAAATCTTCGGCATGAAGCAATTTATGAAGCATGTATAATACGATTCAGACCGATTACGATGACTACCCTAGCTGCCTTAATGAGAGTATGCCTATTGCGCTTGGAGTCGGAGCAACAGGAGCAGAGAGAAGATCACTAGGGCTTGCAGTAGTGGGAGGTTTACTCAAATTGCAATTACTTACTCTTTACATCACACCGATAATTTGCCTATATTTAGAAACAGCTAAGAAATGGTTAAAGCACAGCAATTATAAAGCTGAAATTAGAAACTATCCGGAATTAAATTAGAAATCTTAATGTTTTTGTATGGCACGAGAAACTCGTTCGGTGTTATACCGTGGCTTGACCACGACATCCAGAAAACAACTAACAATACTAATATTATTAGTATTTTTAACTAGATCCCGTGGACAAGCCACAGCGTGATAGTGGTATCAAGCGTATTCAGTATTCGGCGTCGTTTTCTCTTCTCCAGCAACCGTAATTTCATCACTCTCATAATTAAATGTGTCCGTTGTAGAAGGAGTAGACGGTACAAGCGATGTGCTTACTAACTCAGAAGACTTTTGATCTAAATAGTCTCTTACTTCTCGTTTACCAAGCAATTCCATAGCATCATTTTTATTACTTTCTTTTATATATGCTCCAGGAATATATACCTTAATATATTCCATATCAGATACGTTTTTTAATAAATAAGGTGATACAAATTCTAGTATGTCCTTACCGCTTCTTTTATAATTAGCAAATGAGTAAGCAACACAAATACCGTAGTCATTTCATAAATGCTTGTGTCTTGTCTGTTGAATGTTGTTTTGTAGATTCCACAGCTCTTAAAGCATATAATATCTGTTCTCTTGTTGCTTGAATAGAAACATCATCTGAAGCCATACCGTAAGCTTTTTCAAGCTCTTGATCTTTTAAAAATGTAATTTTTTTGTTAATTCTTTTATTTCAGTAACAATAGGGTTTTGAAGGCCTTTTATAAAGGTAAGACTAGCAGTACTTGCTGAGAGTTTACTTTTCATAATATACCTATTAATAATTTAACATATTTCTATATTCAAATATTAATTTTTATTAATAAATTTACTTAAAAATAATAAACCTATTGATAGTGATAAATATATCACATCAGAGATTGCTGTATATATCTAAAGACTGGAGATTTCTGCTTTTAGCTAAGAATAGCCTTATTATATCGAACAAGCATTACTGCCGTTATCATCATCTTCACGGATAAATTTTTGCTTTACCTTAGAATTGTTATTATACGGCTTACTATTTTTTACCGGTGGATAATTTACAGGCTCATAATTTGTAACGGGCGGGGCATAATTTTGATTTACTACAGCATTTGGACAAGTATATTTTGATATATCACGCTTAGTTTCTCTAAGCATGGCTTTTATCTGATTTAATTCCTCTTGTATCTTTTTTTCTTTATCACTATCGTCTTTTCTAACCTTTTTATTCGCTCTACTTAAAGTCATATCATCATCGGATTCAGCGAAACCGGCTTCCGCTTTTTGCCTTGCTATATCCCTTTTAATCATCTTAAGATACATTTCACGATTTCTCTTTACAGGATCGATTCTTTCTCCTCTTAAAGGACTATCGCTATCATAGTCATCATCATCGTTATCATAATCAAGATTATCTTCTACTATATTCTTTTTAGCCAAAGTAATATATTTATTATTATATACAGGTTTTCTCTTGCCGCCTTTAGCACCTTTGCTATCAACCAATCTGTTATTTGCTGATCTTTGAAAATAGCTTCTAAAATTATCTGTACAAGCTGAAAGTAAAAACATTCCTAAAAATAATATTATAATTTTTTTTAACATATATTTATATTATTCCAAAACTTTTATTAGACTTCCTGTACAACTTAGCTAATAAGAAGGAATTTGTAGAAGACACGGAACGCAGCACCGCAGCGTACGCTTTGGTACGTGAGGATGCGAGTACCGGATCAACGCACAAATTACCCTTAGAAGCAAGTTATGCAGAAAGTCTAATATGATTAATGCCACATAATAGCCAAACTTGCAAGGATAAAGAGCTGAACTGCTATGTGCTTAATTAAATTATTATTATTCTGAGGTATTTTTGGTATTGTTGTATGTCTCCACCCCGTCATTGCAAGCAACTAAAAGGAGCGTGGCAATCTCAGGACTTTAGCACGAGATTGCTTCATCAAAACTTACAGTCTTTCCTCGCAATCACCTCTTCTATGAGGTTACTTAATAGCTTATGCCCTTCTTTTCTTCTTTTTAATAAATTTTGTGAAGCATCCTCTAATATTTTTGGATTACTTATCAAATCGAGTATTTTATCTGCTAATTTTCCTGCAGAAATATTATTCTGCTCTAAACACCATCCTGTTTTTTTATCTTCCAATAATTGTGCATTGTAATATTGATGATTATCCGCAGCACTAGGCAGTGGAATAAAGATTGCCGGCAACCCTATATAGGTCAATTCTTCTATAGTAGATGCTCCTGCTCTTGAAATCACTAAATCGGCTTCTTTATATTGCAATGCCATATTATCAAAAAATTCAGCAAACTCATAAGTAATGTTTAATTTCGAGTATATATCTTTTATTTTTACTTGATCATCTAATGCTGCTTGCTGGATTATATTTAATGCAAGACTTGGCTGTTTTTGCATCAAAATTTGGATACTTGCAGGTATCAGCTCTGAAAATAACTTAGCTCCTTGACTACCGCCAAAGATGAATATTGTAAAAAGCTTGTCATTCCGTGGTTTGACCACGGAGTCCAGTGCTTTTATTAAAGACTTTTTGGCCCCCGTGGTCAAGCCACGGGACGACATTTCTATAACCTTTAATTCCCTAATATTCTCTCTAACTACCCCACCGGTAACTACTATTTTACTTTTTGCAAATTCCGGTAAATTCTTTATTTTTTCATAAGAAATAGCTATCTTTTTAGCAAAGCTTGCAAAAAATTTATTAACTTTTCCAAGGTAAGAATTCTGTTCATGAATTATAATCGGTACTCTTAAAAAAATTGCCGCAAACATTGGAGCTATAACAGGATAACCGCCAAACCCTACAGTGACGGAAGGCTTCATATTATATAATAATTTAATAGCCTTTAAAACTGCAATTGATAACCTAGGTAAAAACAAGAAAATATTACCTGAGCGTTTTAAATCTAGGATATGAAAAATTACTTTCATATCCTGCTTTATATATTGTTTGCATCTTAAATCAGTAATAAAATGAACTTCATAGCCACGTTTGATTAATTCTTCTCCAAGAGCAACTGCCGGAAAAAAATGTCCCCCCGTCCCTCCTGCTACCAAAATGATTTTTTTCATATTTCAATATTACGAATTTTGTACGAATTTAACGGCGTTCGGTATCTTGTAAAGCCAAGAAGCATACCGGTAGCGATAGCTATTGCAAGCGTTGAAGAACCACCGTAACTAATAAACGGTAATGTCATACCTTTAGTAGGAAGTAAATGTAAAGTCACGCCCATATTAATTATTGCCTGAAGCCCTAATTGTGCAATTATACCGCTAGCAGCAAATTGTACAAATTTATCTGTTTCGTTTAATAACTTAATAAGACTTCTTAATACTATAAAAGCAAATATACCTATAACAATAAGGCAAATAATAGCTCCAAACTCCTCACCTGCTACAGCAAAAATAAAATCCGTATGCGAGTCGGGTAGTACCTGCTTTACTGCCCCCTCCCCTGGACCTCGTCCATATAACCCGCCATGCTCAAACGCCTTAAGAGACTTACTAACTTGATAATTCTCGCTACTATCTGGATCTAAAAACGAATTAATTCTTTGCGTTACGTGCGGTAACCAAAAATAAGCAATAGTTACTCCTATCATTCCTAAAAAACCGGCTAAAACAATCCAAAATATCGGCATACCCGCAATAAACAGTTGAATACCGAAAACTGCCGTAATCATTACAAGCATTCCAAAATCCGGCTGAATAATTAAGAGAATAGCAACAATAGAATAAAGTATTACACAAATCGTAAAACTTGGAAAATCATCATTAAATTTTAGCGATAATATCCAGCCCGTAACAACTGCAAAAAACGGTTTGATAAATTCCGAAGGTTGAATAGATAGACCTAGAATATTAATCCATCGCACTGCGCCTTTTACTTCATAGCCAAAAAATTTAACTGCTATTAATAAAACTATACTAGCAATAAATCCAACTATTGCAAAACGCCTTAACCATTTTTTATTAAGACATGAAAATAATAATATAAGTCCTGAAGCGGCAGCTAAATAAAATATTTGTCTAGATGCAAAATAACTTTCTTCAAGACCTATTCTACTTGCTACTGCTGAACCTGAGGTAGTAACAAGCATTAGACTAAAAGCAAATAAGATAATTAAAGAAATTATTATTTGCCTATCGGTACTCCGCCACCATAATTTTATAAAGTTATTAGATATTTCGTTATTCATATTATAGTTATTCAATTATGGCTATATTTATAATGTTATTGCATGGATCGGAAAACACCCTCGATGTCACCCCGTGGCTTGATCACGGTATCCAGAAAAACAATAAAAAATACTAATATTATTTAGTATTTTTAACTAGACCCCGTGGTCAAGCCACGGGGTAACAGGATACTACACAATTTTATAAACAACTCGCCACGCTCTTCAAAATTTTTAAACTGATCATATGAGCTACAACTAGGTGCTAATAAGATATTTTTTACCTCCGCGTTATCACCTACTGCATCCTTATAAGCAAGATCGAAAGCCTGCTCAAGATTATCACATATTACAAAATCTACTATATTCTTAGCAGTACTTGCAAATATTTCTTTAGCTTGACCATAAAAATAAGCTTTCTTAATTTGACTGAAATAAGGCTTTATTTCCTCAATACCACCCTCTTTAGGGATTCCTCCCGCAAGCCAGTAAATATTATCGAGTGCTTTAATTGATTGCACGGCAGATATGGCATTTGTCGCTTTACTATCATTGTAAAAACTTATATTATTTATACTACCGATATATTGCATTCTATGAGGTAAACTTTGAAAACTACTTATAGATTCAAGTATTTTTTTAGGTTCTACTCCTATTATTTTAGCTACTGCATAACTTGCTGCAATATTCTCACAATTATGAACTCCTTGCAGGTTTTTATTAAAAGGTACAGCATAATGCATAAAGCTTGATACAAGCGAATTTTGCAGGTCTCGCCTGTGCTCACGTATTTTTATACGCTCCGCAGGCTCACCTTGAAATTCATCTTGTCTAAAACTTTCTGAATTACGCTGTAATTCAAAACTTATATCATCAAAAAAATTAGCGCTAATTTTATCATCAACTACCGAAATACCGTTTTCAAGAATTTTAGTAACCGAAAAAGGAATTAGCTTTATACGCTGCTCTTGTTGCAATTTTATAAAGACTTCACGACAATAATCATTATCGATATTAATTACCGCATAACTCTCTTGATCCATTCGATCAAAGATCTTAGATTTTGCTGCAATATAGCAGATCATATCCTGATGTCTATCTAAATGGTCGGGAGTTATATTAAGAAGCACGGCTATTTTAGCTGTAAAGGTTTTTACTAGATCTAGCTGAAAAGAAGACAATTCAAGTACATATCCATCCTTACTTGCTTTAGCTTGCAAAGCAGAAACTCCAATATTACCGGCAACCGGATAGTCTAAACCGCTACTATTTAAGATATGGCTTATTAAAGCAGTAGTAGTACTTTTACCGTTTGTACCGGTTATAGCTATAAATTTTAAGTTTTTTGATTTTGCAAATAATAAGTCTATATCGGAAGTGATTGGAATATTAAAATTTTTTGCAATATTGACTATCTCATGCGTTAAAGGAATTCCAGGACTTAAGACAATTGTATCTAAATTTTGCCATCTTGAATCAGATAAAGCAGCGATAGCGGTTTTACTATATAATTCTTCAAATATATCTCTATTTGCTTTTAAATCATCATAAACAATTACATCATATTTATTTTGCAATTCCTCGTAAACCGATATACCGGTTTTACCAAGCCCAAAAACACCTATTTTTTGTTTTGTATGAGAATTCATGAATTAATTTGCAAGAACATTGCAGTCTTAGTATTCAAGAACAGGTATATGAAGATCAAATTCAAAAAGAGCAAGGAGTTTACAAGTCGAGGAGCGGAGCGTATACTTAATACGTGAGCACCGCAGATCTTGTAAAACGACGTAGCCAATTTTTGAATTTGATCAAGTATACTAATGCATGTCCTGCATTAATGCTTGTTCACCTTCATTAAATTCACCTTGTCCTTTTACATTACTGTAAGTTGTTTTGCTATGCCCAGGATCAGGTAAATAATAATGAGGCGGAACTTCTAGTGCTTTAGCACGCTGTACTTGATACTCATTAGGTCCAGCTGTTGATATACCTACGGTTTCTTTTAACTTTTTACTACAAGCAGAAGTAATTAATAAAACAGTAAATAATAAAAAAATCTTTTTCACTTAAACACCTATAAATTAAAATTATAATAGCCTCCTTGCAAAATGAACTTCTAGAGGTAATTTGTACGTCAATCCAGTACTCGAATCCTCACGTAGGTCTACTATGTTACGGTTCTGCGTTCCGTGTTTCCTTCAAATGCCTCTCTATAAGTTTAATTTTGCAAGGAGGCTATTTTATCGTTACCACCCTTATCGTCGGTATTACGAAATTTTTCAGCCATAGCTTCAATTTGAGCATTATCATAATGCCCTTTAGCCTTTTCTTCAATAACTTTTTTAGTACTATAATAATCTTCTATTAAGATAATTACTCCTATTGTAATAAAGCAATCAGCTAAATTAAATACGGGGAAGCTATAATTCTGATAATGAAAATGGATGAAGTCAAAAACTGCTCCTCTAAAAAATCTATCAATTAGATTACCAACAGCTCCGCCGATTACAAAGCTATAACCGGCAAAGCTTCCGATCGTTTTTGAACGTATCATCAAATAATATAAATAACAGACAATAATCGTGTTCGTTATTAAGAAAATAGTATTGCTATATTGATAATATTCACGCATTAGACCAAAGCTAATACCATAATTCCAAGTATAAACCATATTTAAGAAAGAAGTAACCTTAAGCATTAAGCCCGGCTTCCATCTCAAATTATCAATAAACCACCATTTACTTAACTGATCAATAATCACTAAGGTTATTATTATAAGACTACTACGAGCAAATGTGAGATATAGTTTTTTTAGTAGTGGGAGCATAATTGTAAATGTCATTCCCGCGAAAGCGGGAATCCAGAAAAAACAACCTTAATATTAATACAAAATTATATATTTGATAAAATAAACCTATAAAAAACAAGTTTTTTATAGATTTTACTAGATTCCCGCTTTCGCGGGAGTGACATAAGAGTCGTACAACAAGTTGATTACGGTATGACAAGGATTCACCCTACAATGAAACTGTGGCTGCTTTATCAGCTTGCAATTCCTTATCAAGCTTAACACTTAAAGTTTTTATTTCTTTTTTAAATTGTTTAAATTTCTCTAAATTTTTTCCATTTAATTCTATACCCGGTGTTGTTTTAACTGACATAGGATTAACATGTTTGCCATCAATTTTAACTTCATAATGTAAATGTGGAGCTGTAGCTCTGCCGGTACTTCCGACATATGCGATGATTTGTCCTTGTTTTACGATACTTCCCACTTTTAAATTTTTTGCAAAACTTGAAGCATGCGCATAAGCAGTAGATAGCGTACCGCTATGTTTTACCTGAATAAATTTTCCATAACCCGACTTCCAACCTATGTCTGTTATAACTCCGTTTCCTGCGGAATATATAGGCGTACCGGTTGGAGCTGCAAAGTCAACCCCCTTATGCATTTTAGTATAACCGAGTATCGGATGCTTTCTATTACCGTAATGTGAAGAAACTTTTATAACTTTTAGCGGAGTTTTAAGTAAGCTTCTTTTTACGCTTTTACCGTCTTCGGAAAAAAATGCATGATTATTTGCGTTATTGTCATGAGAATAACGATATATATTATATTTTTTCCCTGAAAGATTTAATGAAACATATAGAATTTTACCGTAGTGGGAAAATTTACCGTCTTCCGTTACGTATTTTTCTGTTATTACGGTTGCAGTATCACCGCTTTTTATTTGACGCTGAAAATCGATTTGATAAGCATAAGCATTAATCAGCTCTATTATACTGTTATCCGATAAGCCCAGTTTTTTAAGAGCTGACATAAAATTTGCTTCAATACTTACCGACGATTTAGCAACTTTTTTACTTAAAGGTACTACAATTTCTTCAACTTTAAAATTATCACCTTCTCTAATTACTTCAATAGTTTTTAGCTTATCGATAATTATAACGATTTTATTTAAGAATGCTACCTCTGAGGTTAAATCTTCATCCTCGTTTTCGGTAATTTTTGTTTCATATTCAAAAGTAATTTGCTGCCCTATTTTAAGAGCAGAAGATAATTTTCCCTCTTTTATTAAACTTACAATTTTGTCTATTTCATTTTTAGGGATACGTTGTTCTATCAAAATTGACTTTATAGTATCGCCTTTTTTTACTACTACTTCTTTAAATGAAATTGTTTCCTCTTCACTACTATCAGGTTGTACTAAAGTTATGGATAAAGTGTCGTTAACATAATTATTAACGGCAAAAGAGACAAAAACAACTAATCCTATAAATAATAATAAGGAGGCAGAGGTGAGGATTTTCCTGAGACGTGCACTAATAAAAGATGATGGTAATATGCCATTAAAATCATAAGATAGTGCGGTATCATTCATTAAAATTGCTCTGAAGATTATTTGAATCAATTTTTTATTACTAGTAATAATATGAACTACATACAAACAAATTACAATAGAAAATTGTAAAATTTTGTTTTATTTCTGTCTTATTAGTTTTTTATTGATTAAAATTTAATTTTTTATATTAAGTTAATTCTCATTAACTTATATAGATAAATATTATGCCTAGACTTTTCCTATTTTTATTAATTTTTATAAATCTTATGTCCTACTCATATCTAGCCATAATACTGTCAAATTACCCAAAATAGAATATTATGAGAATATTTCTTTAAATAAAAACTGTCCTATAAATAGTAAAATAGTTCTAGTAGGCGGTTGTTTTGATTTATTACATTACGGTCATAATAGCATTTCTACGCAAAGCTAAAAAACACGGTAAATACTTAATCGTTGCTTTAGAGCCGGATGAAACAATTATTAAATATAAAAAACGTCAACCTATCCATAATCCATTACAACGAGCAAAAATTTTAAGTTCTTTCACATTTGTTGATAAAGTACTTATATTACCTAAACTAAAAGATTTTAATGATTACGCTCGGTTAGTGCAAAATATTTGTCCTTCTGTAATCGCCATAACAAAGCACAATCCTCAGTTAATAAATAAATTCAAGCAAAATTAATAAATGCGAAAGTAATAGAAGTTATTGACTTACTGCAACATCCTAATATAGGTACACTTTCTAGCTAAAATATTATTTAAAATATGTAGTTTTTACAAAAATTTATCGATTTTTACTTTAATAAAAGTGTATATCCATTTATATTAAATATAAATAACTTTATATGTGCTATGAAAAATATTATTAGACATCTTGCCAAACCAGCTTATAGAGAGGAATTTAAGGGAGACACTTCCCCTCGAACCGCAGCGTACAAAAGCGTACGTGAGGATTCGAGTACCGGATTGACGTATAAATTACCTCCAAAAGCAAAATTTGGAAAAATGTCTATTACTTTAATTTATTTTTTGATTGTTAGCAATAATTGCTTTGCTTCCGAGCCGTTACCTTGGCAAGTAACGTTCCAACCGCCGGCAAGTCCTATTATGGAGGAATTACATCATTTTCATAATTTTCTGCTTTATATCTCAACAGCTATTGTTTTATTTGTTGCCGGATTACTTGGCTTTGTATGCATAAGATTTAATGCAAAAAATAATCCCGTACCAGCAAAATTTTCACATAATGTTTTAATAGAAATAATTTGGACTGTAATACCTATAATAATTTTAGTTATTATTGCAGTGCCGTCTTTTAAAATATTGCGTCATGCCGAAAAAATACCCGAAACGGATTTAACTATTAAAGTAGTAGGTTATCAATGGTATTGGCATTATATATATCCTGATCATGATAATTTAGAATTTGATAGCGTAATGATCTCTGATGAGCATTTAAAACCTAACCACAAAAGATTATTAGATGTTGATAATCGAATTGTTATCCCTGAAAATGCTACCGTAAGGTTTCTCATTACCGCAGGTGACGTAATACATAGTTTTGCCGTTCCATCACTTGGGTTTAAAATAGACGCAGTCCCAGGCAGAATAAACGAAACCTGGACAAGAGTGGCTAAAAAAGGCGTATATTACGGACAATGCTCCGAACTATGCGGCATCCATCACGGCTTCATGCCGATTGCTATAGAAGTAGTAAGTAAAGAGGATTTCGACAATTGGGTTGCAAGCAAGAATAAGACTGCTATGAATGGCAAGAAGCCAAAATTGGCAGCTAACTAATTATATTTAGAAGTTCTATAGAAAATTATAATATATCTGAACTAGATAAATTACTAAACGATATAACCGATTCTAATCGACATCAAGAAATTATTAAGTAGTGATGATTCAGCAGGTAAAGAAGCAGGGTAATTTATAACGCAAGTATTTCATAAACTAAAATTATTACTTTAAATTTTTTAATATATGACTAACCACAATAACCCTTATCCCCATCTTGTTCCTAAACAAGCGAAAAAAACGATATTTTTAAAACATTTTATCCATAATCCAAATATATATAGTCGGAGATTACACTTATTACTGATTATAGGAAAATTTTGTGCTATTGCTATGGGTACTAGTATAGTATTGTTGTCGGTAATCCTGCAAAGATAGTACACTATAGATTTCCTGATGAGATAGTTGAGCAATTACTTAAAATTTAAACGGTGGGATTGGGATTATGATAAAATCACTCGGAATATTCCGGCAATTGTTGAAGCAGATATCGAACAATTAAAACAGGCAGAATAATAATTATGGATATAACTACTACCGAAATTTATTACGATGACCACCACACCCCACACGGTTGGAGGCGATGGCTTTTTTCTACCAATCACAAAGATATCGGCATTATGTATATCATATTTGCCATTTTTGCTGGAATTGTCGGAGGTTTGTTCTCACTGCTTTTTAGGTTAGAGCTTGCAATGCCCGGCGGCACTTTCTTAAATCATGATTTCCAGCTATATAACGTGCTTATCACAGCACATGCGGTTATTATGGTATTCTTTATGATTATGCCGGCTTTGTTCGGTGGCTTTGGTAACTATTTCGTACCTCTGTTAATAGGGGCCCCCGATATGGCATTTCCACGCCTTAACAATATCAGTTTTTGGCTACTAGTTCCTGCTTTTCTTTTACTTATGGGATCAGCTTTTGTTGACGGTGGACCAGGAACGGGCTGGACGCTCTACCCTCCTTTAAGTAATTTAAGCGGTCACCCCGGTGCAGCCGTTGATATGGCTATTTTCAGTTTACATTTAACCGGTCTATCGTCAATCCTTGGATCAATTAACTTAATCGTTACTATCTTTAATATGAGAGCTCCAGGAATGGGGCTTTTCAAGATGCCATTATTCGTTTGGTCTATTTTAGTTACCGCATTTCTAATAATTCTTGCGATGCCGGTACTTGGTGGAGCTATTACTATGCTACTTACAGATCGTAATTTTGGAACTACTTTCTTTAAGCCTGACGGCGGCGGTGATCCTGTATTATTTCAGCATCTATTTTGGTTTTTCGGTCATCCTGAAGTATATATCGTAATACTTCCAGGCTTTGGTATAGTAAGTCAAGTTATTTCAACTTTTTCACGCAAACCTATATTCGGCTATCAAGGTATGATCGGGGCCATGGTGATAATAGGCTTTGTTGGATTTATCGTATGGGCTCACCATATGTTTACTGTTGGGCTTTCTTATAATGCACTTATATATTTCACTGCCGGAACGATGATTATAGCAGTTCCGACGGGTATTAAAATATTTAGCTGGATAGCGACTATGTGGGGTGGGTCGATTACATTCCCAACTCCTATGCTATTTTCGATAGGATTTATTATATTATTCACGATCGGCGGCGTAACCGGCATAATCCTATCAAATTCGGCAATTGATAGAGTTCTGCACGATACATATTATGTTGTTGCACATTTCCATTATACGATGTCGCTCGGTGCTTTATTTACGGCATTTGCAGGCTTTTATTATTGGTTTGGCAAAATATCCGGTAAACAATATCCGGACATTTTAGGCAAAATTCATTTTTGGATTACCTTTATAGGCGTTAATTTAACTTTCTTCCCGCAGCATTTCTTAGGTCTTGCGGGCATGCCAAGAAGAATACCGGACTACCCTGAAGCTTTCGCCGGCTGGAATATGGTTTCGTCGATAGGAGCAGGTATTTCTATGTTTGCTGCCCTTTATTTTGTATTTATCGTTTTCTATACGCTAAAATACGGCAAAGATTGTCCAAACAATCCTTGGGGAGAAGGAGCAGACACATTAGAGTGGACACTTACCTCACCACCGCCGTTCCATACTTTTGAAACACCACCGCATATTGAGGGGTAATAGTGACTTTGCTGCGTGGATGCCAAGTCATCATTGTGAGGAGTTGCGTTAGCAACGACGCGGCAATCTCATAAGATAATATAAAAAAAACTCCTGAGATTGCCACGTCAGCATAAATGCTGGCTCGCAATGACGGGACCTTTATGAACTGTCCGGTACTATGAAGAATGACATAGCTGACCGAAAAATAATAAAACGATAATAAAATGTATAAAAAACCGATAATAGGTGTTACACCTGATTTAGCTCAAAATTGTGAAAAATATACTTACGCTGCTTTTCCATGGTACGCCTTGCGAAGAAACTATACCGATGCGATTATTGCAGCCGGCGGTGTACCGCTATTATTACCTTATCAAAGTGATACAATAAATCAGCTTATGGAACTTGTTGATGGTGTTGTAATGCCAGGCGGTGATGAGGACATACATCCTAAATTTTATGAGCCGGAATGCGCCGAAGATATAGTAGTTTCCAATGAAGAACGTGATAATTTTGAGATATTAGTTTTAAAGAAAGCATTAGAGAGAGATATTCCGGTTTTAGGCATATGCCGAGGTATGCAGTTATTAAACGTTATTTTTAAGGGTACGCTTATTAAACATATTCCTGATTATATTGAAACTGTAATTAATCATACACAACCTTCGCCTAAAAACATCGTTTCACATGCAATTAATATAGAAGCAAATACTAAACTTGCTAAAATAGCTAATAATCAACTACAAACTATGGTTAATTCGACTCATCACCAGGCTGCTAAACAACTTGGTAATGATCTTATCGTATCTGCAACAGCAGAAGACGGTATAATTGAAGCCATTGAATCAACGAAACATAAATTTGTTATCGGCGTTCAATGGCATCCTGAATATCTTAACGATAATGGAGTAGATTTAGAATTATTTAAAGAATTCGTAAAAGTTAGTAAGTAAATATTAGTTTTTAACATCATTAGATGAACATATTACAAATGCTTTATTATATTCATATCCAAGCGGCCAACAACATACGGAATTTTTAGAGCGTTCATATACGAAAGTAGAACCTCTACCATTGTCTTCTAGTTGATACTGACCATAAATTACAGGTCCACATTGTTCTTGCCAAGCAATTGAATATTTTACCCGATTATCTTGCACATCCCATTGTTGTAAACAGCCGCTAATAATACAATTCATTTCAGTCACAAATAGTTTAACCAATTTTTGTATTACCAAATCTTCTTGTTGTTCTACTTGTATATTATCACAATAAGCTATATGTGAGTTTAAATTATTAGCACAAGCTCGTGATGTTATAAAGACTATAAATAATATAATAAAAAATGATACCTTATTTATTAAATTTAAATTAATATATTTAAAGATACTTAATAAGAAACTAATTCAAATATTATTTATTTTACTATATTATCATTTTAAATAAGATTTCGGACCTTTGATCTGCTATATTATCATCAAAAACATTATTTATGACTGCTGATTATTCTTTTTTGAAAAGTTTTGCTGAGTATATCATTGATAAATTAGGTAAAGATACAGAAGTTCAAATAATATTGCCTAATAATTTCTCATGCCTAGAATTAAAGAAGATTTTAACCGATAAATATAAAATTAAATTACCTATTATTATTCCTTTTAATTCTCTTATTTCAAAAAAAACCAATTCGGATTATATATCTAAAATAGAAGAATTACTTATTTTATCATCCATTATCACCGAATATAAAGAATTACCTTTTAATAAAAATGAATCATTAAAAACTGCAGAACTTTTAAGAAAATTGTTTAATGATCTTATAATCAATAATATCGATATAAAATTAATTGAAGTCTATAACAATTCTAACTATTGGCAAAAGATTTATAAATTTCTAGAATATTGCTTTTTAAGATGGCAAGAAGAAATATCGTTTACTCAAAAACAAACTAAAGCAGTTTATAAATTAAAGCTATTACAAGAAGAAATAATAAAAATAAAAACGGGACATAAGCAGGTAATACTCGCCGGAATATTCAAGCCTAATGTTTTTTTAAAAAGATTTGAAGAAGAATTAAAGGATTACATAATTCACTATAATCCTGCCTCCAAACAGATTAGCGATGGTATATCTTATTATGAACCTAATGACATTTATGAAGAAACTAAACAAATAGCTTATATATGTAGCCGTAATAAAGACAGACGGATTGCAATCGTTACAAATAATAATAAGCTTAAAAGAGTATATTGTAATTTTTTAGACAAATATGAAGATCTACTAGGTAATGACTTAAGGCTTACTAATATAGGTGAATTACTAACTTCCATTATTAAAATATTATGTAATAATTTTGATTTAAAACTTCTATTTTTATTACTTAAAAATCCTTTAATTAACTGCCCTACTGTGCAGCAGTTAGAGTTAATGCTATCTAATAAAAACCGTTTTATATCCTCACCGAAATATTTATTGCAATTACAATTTGATAATGAGGATATAAGAGAGTATTGCCGTAACTTAATAGATATTTTATTTACCGATACTCCACATAATATACAAGCTATTCTAACCTTAACTAAAGAAATAACTGAAAAACTTTTGCCTACTATTTGGGAAAAAGAAGGAGGAGCAGAACTACTTGAGTTTTTAACAAATTTAACCGCATATAGTAAATATGTAAATTCAACGGATAAAAAGGATTTTCCTAAAATTTTTTCTTTTTTACTTTCTAATATCAAATATTACAAAAATACCGACGCTGCTAGTATTATTATAGGACGGCCTGAAGATTTAGCATTATGTGAATTTGACTTAATTATATTACCGCATTTTAATAATGAAAACTGGACACTTAGTGCTAAAGCTCACCCATGGCTTAGCAAGAAAGCCTTGCAGATACTAAATATAGATTACGATGAAATCGCCCCTACTCTATATTCAGATTACTTCAATTTATTTCTACAAAATAAGCAAATAGTTATACTGAATGCTAAAAAATATGATGGGAAACTGTCAGTGCCGAGTAATTTATTTTTGAAGCTAGAAAAAGGTTCTGTGTCACCCCGTGACTTTATCACAGGATCCAGTAATTATATGGATACCGTGGTCAAGCCACGGTATGACAAAAGTATTGAGATCCACAGCCCCTCTTTCCCAACCACCTTATCAGTAACCGAAATAGAAACATTAATAAGAAACCCATACGGTTTTTATGCTAAGAAAATTCTTGGACTACGTAAAAAAGATCATATATGGGAAGAGCCTAAAATATCGGATTTCGGTCATTTGATTCATAAAGTTTTAGAGGAATATTCTACAAATTATGACAAACAATATATTAATTTAAATTTGCTTGATAAACAAAATGCTTTAATAAATATCGGTAATCATATTTTATATAGCACTATTTTACCAAGCTACACAAAAAAGACTTGGCAAATAAAACTCACGGCTTTCAGCAAAGCTTTTATTTTATTTGATATAGAACGCCGAAAAAACTGCAAAGAAATCTATTTTGAAACTAAAGGGGAGTTACGGCTAAATATTGTAGGTCAAGATATAAAAATAATCGGTATAGCTGACCGAATTGAAATAAGTAAATCAAACAATATAACTATACTAGATTATAAGACCGGTACTATTCCGACTAAGAAAGAAATAGAGCTTGGACTCTCTCCGCAACTTATCATAGAAAGTTTGATGTTACTAGAAAACGGATTTATGAAATGTAATTCTCTGTCCCTTTTATGTCATCTTCAGCCCCTTTTGTGTTATTCCCGCAAAAGCGGGAATCCAGTTATGAATAACAATATTACTATCGCCTACGTAAAAATAACTAGTACCGAACCTTATGTACACACAACAGAAATAGCTTTAAGCATCGAGACTTTAAATAGACATAAAGCAGGATTAGTAAAATTACTTGAACATTATATTACAAATAAATTCTTTTCTTATGATTTGAATTTATCAAAGTATAATGATTATTTGCATTTGAGTCGATAGGCTCATTATGTCATTCCTGCGCAGGTGCATGGGTGTCAGACTCGATGTCATTCCCGCCTACGCGGGAATGACATAAACAAACTATGCAACAAGGCTTTCAGTCGCTCGCAATGACGGCTTAGCCACTGCTCAATAGTGCTTACAACCCCATCACTAACTTAAATTCTTTACTTTTAATAATCTTACTATTCGTATTATAAATAATCGGATCGTTAATTTTTTCATGACCAAATCTATTTGTTTTAAATACCGGTATATCTAAACTATCTGCAAAATTACGAAGCACTAACATTGTGGCATCAAGATCTTTACCAAATGAACCAAATATTATAGCCTTCACATCCTCAAGTAACCCTGCTTGCTTTAAGTGTAAAAGCTCACGATCTAATCTAAAAGGAGCTATATTCACATCTTCTAAAAAAAGAATTTTGCCCTTAGTCTTTATTTGCCAACTCGTTCCTATACTAGTCTGCACCATAGTTAAGTTACCGCCTGTTAGTTTGCCGTTAACAAGATCACTTGATTTTGCTATATCGTTAAGAGGCACTAAATTATCTATAGTAACTTGCTTTACTTTACCTTTTAATATTTCAGCAAGCTTGGTAAAATTACCTTGATCTTGTTCCAACTTTAAGAGATCGGCTATATTACTGCCGTGAATAGTTTTCCAGCCCCATTCTTGTGATAGAAAAAGATGTAACGCCGTTATATCGCTATATCCTATAAAGAATTTCTCTTTATTTGGTTTTGATAGCTTTAGTAAATCGGGCATTATTCTCGCAGAGCCGTAACCACCTCGTAAACTCCATACTATATTATCAGACTCATCAAATAATGCATCCCGCAGGCAATTAAATCTTACTTCATCGCTACTTGCAAGAAAGGGTAGCTTACCTTTAGCAAAACACTTAGAAGAAATTTGTAAATTTAGTCCATTAATATTTTTTAAATCCGACAAGGTTTTATTATCCACTCCTGTTGCCGGAGCAACAACAGTAATAGAGATATTTTTTAGACTATGACCAGCAGAAAAAGTTGATATTGAAAAAAATAATATTATTAGTAAAGATATATTTTTAAGAATCATGAATATAATTGATAGGTATTGTTATATGAACAGGTAAACCTACTATGTCATGCCGTGGCTTGACCACACGGCATCCAGTCTTTATTTTATTTTTTCTAGATACCGTGGACAAGCCACGCTATGACAGAGGCAAGCACTGGATTCCCATTTTAGCTAGGGATGACATAAAAGGGAACAGAAATGACATAGAAAATGAGAATAACCTTAAGAAACTATTCTAAATAAAAATCAGCAGCATCATCACCGGTAATCTCTACTGCTTTAGCCTTGATTTGGTCAATAGTAAGGCCACTATATTCTATAAACCAACCTAATAAAGTATCGTCCTGACCAAAAAAATTAATGTTCTTAACAACAGTTGCTTTATCTATATTACCTTTCCTCATATCATATACAAGCTTTAATGCTTCTTTTTGTGCTGGTAGTTCATGAGTATTAGATAAAGTCTTTACTTTTGCTCCAAGTTTATTCGCCGAAGCCTCTGATATTTCATCATCTTTAGATTTATCAGTTGAATTTTCGCTTATTCTAAGGTTTTCTATTATAGGTTCAACAAGCTTTGTCCATAGCTGGTCAGTTGAACTACAATCACAATCGGCTAGATATTTTCTACCTTCTTCTCCAGTTTTTACAGCATTATCAACAAACTCTTTAACTATCCACGTATTGTTAAATTTGTTATAAGCAGCTTTTATGAATAGTTCTAAATGATTAGAACCTAAATCTAAGAATTTTTGTTTAAGGTCCATAGGGATATGACTTTTTATATCTAGCCATGTTTGCATTCCTGATAATATTTCTGACATTACCTTATTAGTGTCTTGTGTCGGTATAGTAATATTATTACTCTTAATAGTAACCTCAAGTGCATTTTTAGTACTGGCATCCAAGTTAGATACTAAGTTTTCATACTGGGCTGGGTTACTTTTAGCTTCTTTTAAAATGCTTACTATTTTCTTAAATCTTGTTACTATTTCTGAATGACTACCCGTAATGCTTGTCATCCAATCCCATTAAAAATATTCAAACCCGCCGGTAGCATGATTTGGAACTGCAACATATGCAAATTTATGGTCATATCTAATGCCGATTACATTAAGATCGTTTTTATATTTCTTTACTTGAATATCGGTATCATTACGATATTTTTTAAAGTGTTGCTCTAATTTTTTCATACTCTCCTCCTTAATTCATATTTTTAATGTTAAAATAAAACACTAATAGAAATTAACTTGTTGCTATATCACAAGCATGTAAATCACGCTTAAAGTACAAACTACTATTCTTATTTAAGATTACCCGATAAATCTGAACATTTTCAAGTACTCTTTGAACGTAATCTCTTGTTTCTCGATAAGGTATAAGTTCTATCCAGTCAATAACTTTTCTTGTATCTTTTATATCCCTTGGATCACCAAACCTATCTATCCATTTTACTACATTATGACTCCCGGCATTGTAAGAAGCAATGGATAGAATATAAGAACCTTTATGATCATCTAATAATTTTTTGAAGTGATACGAACCAAGTTTAATATTATATACCGGATTTCTAGTTAAGTCTGCTACATTACATTTAACATTTATGGATCTTGCGGTATCACAAGCAGTACCTTTAATAAGTTGCATGAGACCCATAGCATTTGCATAACTTACTGCTTTATGATCAAAAACCGATTCTTGTCTAATTATTCCATAAGTTAAATGAGGTGGGATAGGCAAACCTACTAGATTATAAGGCGTTGGAAAAGCACAATCCGGAATAAAAGCATTATTTTGGGCGGCAATTTTTGCCACCTCAACTATATGATTAGTATTATTATTTGCTTTAATAATATTCGCAATTATTTGAATTTCTGCAGAATTTTTAGTGTTTTTCATTGCTGCTTTGGAATATATCAGGGCTAAGTAGTTTTTATTATATTTAACCAATAACCTTATTGCTTTAATAATCTCTTTATTTTCTACAATTTTCCTTTCTTCAGAAGTTATTACGGGAATAGGAGGTAAAACTAACTTTGTCCTATTTAATTCAATATTTGCTACCTGCCCATAAAAGGTAAAAGAATATTTAGCTGCCTGCTCGTAAAATTTTCTAGCCGTTTGCTTATCGCCTTTTGCTGCATAAGTACGACCGAGCCAATAAAACCCACGTGCCAAACTAATCGGAGTCTTAACCACTTTAATAAACTTATTAAAATGTACTAATGCTTGATCAGGCTTTTTTAAAAAACTTAAAGAAAGCCAGCCCGCAAGCCACTCCTGCTCCCTTATAGTTTCAGGACAAGTAGCAAAAGGCAGCGTTGCCATTCTATAGCTATTAGCAAAATCCTTGTAATCGATGAATTCACGAGCATAATAGGACTGAATCCGACACCATTTAGCAAAATGTTTACGGTTATTTTTAGCTTTCTTAAACAAAGTAATAATTTCCTTTGTCGGCTTTTGCATTTTTTTAAAATCTAAATAATGATATAATAAACCGGAAGTATAGTATTTTTCAGGAACACTTTTAAAAAGCTTTTCAGCATTTGGCGATTTACCTATAATCGCAATTTGGACTTTAAAAGAATTACGGTAACCTTGCTCTACATATTTCAGGGATTGCTCAGCAGATCTAATATCATTTTTCCATAAATGTTCTTCTATTCGCTCTAAATGATCACTCGCAGTTAAATATTTATGCCACTTATTGTAATATGCATTTTCTTCTTCAGGAGTAAAATTGGCGTATACCCAAGCCTCTTTAATAATAGGTAGTAACATCTTCTGATCTTTGATTAAACTACTTGCAGCTGCCGCATAAAATTTATAACCTTTGCCGGTAAGAGGAGAATGTTTACTAAACCAATCAACAATTACTTTTTTATTTGTATTATTATTTAGATATTCTTCTGCTCTTTCTTCAAGCAGTTTATTTTGAGGCCAATCTGGGTTATTGCATAAAAACCTTATTACATGTTCAAAACTATTATCTGCATATTTATTATCTAAATATTTCTGAGAAAGTACAATTTTTGTTAAAGTTTTATTATTTACTTCTAGAGCTAAATCTTCGGCTTGTGACCAATTTTTTTGATCGATATAGGTAAAAACTTGCTTAACATTATCTACAGAATCAGAATTAGCATGTACTTTCAAAGCTAATAACAATAATATAGAAGTTAATAATTTTATTGTGATTTTCATAAGTTTTATGATTTGTTGCGTGGATACCTAATAGTCATTAAGAGCTACTAAAAGCGTTGTTGCATGGCTCGTTTATGTCATTCCCGCCTACGCGGGAATGACATAGAGACCCACTAAACACCCGTAGAACCAAAGCCACCGCTACCACGCATCGTCTCTATAAGACTACTACTTTCTTTCCATAATATACGTTCGTACTTTGCGATTATCATCTGTGCAATTCGCATGCCTTTTTCTATAATAAAATCTTCTTTACCGAGATTAATAAGAATGACCTTTATTTCACCTCGATAATCTGCATCAATAGTACCGGGTGAATTAGCAACCGTGATACCGTGTTTAACGGCAAGACCCGAACGAGGTCTTATTTGGGCTTCAAACGAATCCGGTAGTGCTATAGCGATGCCTGTTGGAATTAGCTGTATTGCGCCTGCTTTTATTGTTGTAGGTTGCTCGTTTGCGGCTATTAAATCCATCCCTGCACTATGCTCTGTAGCATATTCCGGCAGACTGCCGGAAAAATTTTCTAGTTTTGTAATTTTAACTTGTGTTATTGTCATATTATTTCATATCAAATTTATCGTTAATAATTTTATTTTCTACCGCATCAATTAAAGAATTAGCAAGATTATCGGTTAATATCTTACTTCCCATGCCAAGTTTCTTTTTAAGCCAAGGTTGCTTAGCACACAGATATTGAAACTTAATATTATCACCAAATTTTTCTTTCATTACGCTATACATATCACCTATGCCGTCAATTAAGCCGTAATCAAGCGCTGTTTGCCCTGCCCAAAATTCACCGTTAAATAAAATTTCGTCTTGCTGAGTTAACTTCCCTGCTCTTCTTGTTTTTACATATTCTATAAAATGTTCATAAACCTGCTTTTGCAAATCTTTGATAATTTTAAGATCATCTTTATTAATAGGTTTAAACGGATCCAATACTGATTTATTCTTGCCTTCCGTATAAACTCTTCTCTCTATCCCAAGTTTATTAATTGCTTCATGAAAACCAAATCCGCTTGATACTACTCCGATACTACCGATAACCGAACTCGGCAAAGCATATATCCGGTCACCGCTGCAAGCCAGCCAATATCCACCTGAAGCCGCCATATCTTCAATAAAACTATAAATTTTTATTTTATTTTCTTCAGCAAGGTCACGAATACGTTTTGCAATAAGTTCAGATTGTACCGGAGAACCGCCGGGAGAATTAATAATTAAACATAAAGCTTTTAATTTCTTTATTTTAAAAGCTTTTTCTATTAGTTCATTTAATGATTCTAAAGTAAGTCCCGATTGCATAGTACTTACTTTACCGATAACACCGCTAAGGCGTAAAACGGCAATCACCTCTTTAGAATTACCAAAAACCGAAGCAAATAATTGATCTAATTTACTTATCTGCCGTTTGGTTATTATCTGATCAAATTCAGCATTCGCCATAGTTGATTTATTTACTTCATTCATTAATTTTACTCATTTTTAATTTAATATACTCGTTTAATTTGAAAAATTGGCTATGTTGTCTTATAAGATCTGCGGTACTCACCTATTAAGTATATGCTCCGCTCCTCGCCTTATAGACTCCTTGCTCTTTTCCAAATTACACTTATTCTATTTACTTGGAGTTACTATAGAGCATCCTTTTTTATTGGCGGCAAAGGCTTAGCCGGTGTATTCAGAGATTGCTCGTTATAACTATTTTTAGGTTCAGGATAATTTCCGGAAATGGCAGATAAAATAGTATCTCTAACTTTTTCGTCATACCAATTTGTATTGCCGACAAAGCTAGTTACTATTTTGCCGTTTGGGTCTATTAATAGTCGGTAAACTAACAACCCCTAAGGCTTTAAATAATTCATTTCTATAATCATGATAAATCGGCAAATATCTTATTTGATAGCTTTTAAAATATTCTTTCACAACTTTTATGCCTTGATAATCTTCTGAAATCGGAATTACTGAAAAAGGTAATTTCCTAAAATCTTTTTGCAACATATCAAGGTCAGGCATTTCTTTGATACAAGGAGCACTCCAAGTAGCCCAAAACACTAACAATATAGTCTTTCCTTCAAACTGATCAAGAGAATATTGATTTTTTTCTTCATCAAAAAAAATTATATTATCAGGAACACTTGAACCTCTTAAAAATGCTAATTTATCCTTAGACTGCTCATAGAGCTTAGCATGAATTTTAGGAATAAAAATTATTATAGATAATAAAAATACTATAATATATATAAGATATTTATTATAATTTCTTAAGGTCATATAATAATTTATAGTAATGAAGACATTTTTTTTATTCGTATTAGCACTTACATTATGTAGTTGTGGTATAAAAAAGCCTTTAGAAGCACCGCAGAAAGAGGCAAAACGTCATTGCGAGCAGTCGTAGACTGTGTGGCAATCTCGTAAAATATCCTGGAGATTGCTTCGTCAAATTACTTCGTAATTTTCCTCGCAATGACGTACTGTATCAATACCTCTTAAGCGTCGTACCTTGCAAAACTAAGTCAAAACAATAAGACGGCATATTTTCTTGCGGTTCGATCAATATTGGATTTACTTCACCGCACTCATTATCACACATATTTTTATCAGATAAGTCTAAGCGTGTTTCGAGAGTAGTAAGACTAGGATGCTCTATTCTTATATTTGCACTTCTCAAATAACGAGAAGATTTATAAGGCAACATGCTAATAAAGTAATATTCTCCTTTATTATTAGTAGTAGCAATACCGGAACCGGTAAAACTTGAATCGCTTTTACTTGTAAATCTTCTTTTATCAACTCTCGTTTTTAAAGGTTCGTAAGGATATTTACCACCGCTGCCTGCTTGCCATAAATAAACTTTAGCATCCGCAACCGGTACGCAATTTTGATCTAATACTTTTCCTTTAATTAATATCCTTTCACCGTAAAATTTTGATAATCTTCCTGTTTTACGTAATAAATTATTAGTAGTTTCAAAAACTTTTGGTTCATAATCATTAAATATATTTCTAGTAATTTTACAACGATTAAGCTTATTAGGGTAAGTTTTAGAGGCAGCAAATATGTTTAATGTCCATAAACATAAAAAACAAAATATAAATTTTTTCACTTTTCACCACTATATTTATAAAATTCTGCATCTAAATTTAAATCAATTATTTTTATTAATCAAATTATTTTTATTCTCATTTGATTATTAAGTAATTGATTGTTATAGTAAACTTTGTTATACTAAAACATTATATATATGCAAAAATTTTTATCTTTAATAATTGTAATTCTAATACTTTACAATATAGTCAAGTTAAAAATATCTCCCGACAACAATAATCTTACAACTGTAGAGCAAACGGCTTCAAATAATTCATCTACCGATGAAAACCAAACTAGTATAAATAATGAACCTCCTATTTCATTAAACGGCAACTTATTTGAACGTACGGTTTCAAAAATAGTAATCAATGCTCTTAAAACCGAAGAAGGAAAAGCATTTTTTGAAAATATTTTACAACCGTTAAATGGACCTATCAATCCTAATGATTACACTATTGAAGTACGTAAGGATTTAGTAAAAACACTGTTCAAAATTAATACGCTCGGTAGCGGTAATATCGGTCCCGCTTCTTGCGGACATGTAGTTACCGTATCTTATCAAATATCAGATATGAACAATACTTTAATATCTGAAGATACTAAGACTTTTACTTTAGGCTCTGCTCCTGTAATGCTTGGCTTAGATAATGTAATAATCGGTATGATGGTAGGAGAAGCACGAGAAGCTATTATTCCGGCAAAATATGCCGTTAATAATAGTAATAATATTATCTTCGATGATGCTTATAATTATAAAGTTAATGTAATTTTAAAATCCATATTACCGCAAAATTTTGTTAAAAGTAATAAAGTGAAAATTTATGACGATGAGATAGCGTATCGTGTTCCTTTATTATGTGGTGAAAAAGTAAGCTTTAATGCTAAAATTACTCGCTTATCAAACGGTAAAATACTATATGATTCAAAAGCAAAAGGACAACAAATAGATATGAAAATCGGCGATATTACATATCCTTTAATTTTTTCTTACGCCTTGCAAGGTAAAGTAATGGTTGGAACACGCAGTGTTATTGCTGAAGGCAAAACATTTAAAACTTTAGGTTCTAACATAAATAAAATTATTTCTCATGAATCGTTACCGATAAATGAATATCTTTTGCTTGAACTAAGAGACTTTAAACAAAATTAAATAAATATGAAACAAAATAAAATTCAAAGACAAAAAAATTATATTTTATTATCTATCCTTGTCATAATGATAATAATTGTATATCTTATAACATTAATAAAAATTGCAGGATAAATTTTGTAATTATTAAAAATTTAAAACTCAAATTAAACGAGTATATAAGCATCTGACTTTAAACTTTAATTATAATATGGAAATTATTAAAAAAAACAAAAATATTATTATATTAGTAGGTTTAATATTTTTAGCAGTAATTATTTATATCTATACAAGTAAGAGTTCCTATAATAAAACAAACGATAATATATTAGAAGTAAAGATAGCTATACAAGATCATAAATTTGTTCCGAATATAGTTGAAGTACCAAAATCGACTAAGATAAGGTTAATTGTTCATAATGAAGATGATACGGTAGAAGAGTTTGAAAGTCATGATTTACATCGTGAAAAAATAGTTATGCCAAATGAGTCAATACATATTATACTTGCACCTCTCAAGTCCGGAAAATATGAATTTTTTGGAGATTTTCATCAAGATACAGCTCAGGGTCTTATAATTGTTAATGATTAGATAAAAAATATGTTTAAAATTGCTTTAGTAGTGTTTCGTGAATGTTTAGAAATATCCTTATTACTTGGTGTAATACTCGTCGTAACAAAACAAATAGAAAAATCTCGTCTTTATATTATTGCTGGAGTCATGCTTGGAGTAGTATTTGCTTCAATTTTTGCATTTTTTACACGTAAATTATCTTTATCTTTTGGCGGAATAGGCGACGAGTTATTCGATTCCGGAATTATGATACTAATAACAATTCTGATTAGCTGGACAATAATATGGATGCAAGGTTACGGTATAAAAGTAAAGCAACATATAAACGACTTATCAGTAAAAATTCATGAAGGTAATGCCAGTTATTTCATGTTGTTTTTTTTAGTTGCCACTACTATATTACGAGAAGGTGCAGAAATTATTATTTTAGTATATAGCATATCTTCAGTTGAAACAATATCAAGCAGTATTTACTTGCAAGGAGTGATAATAGGTGCTACAAGTGGCTTCTTACTTGGTTTAGTAATATATTTCGGTTTCATTAAGATTGCTAATCAAAAATATATTTTTAAAATCTCTACCATATTATTAATGCTAATAGCAGGCGGATTTGCAGCAAGTGCTGCAGGTATTTTAACCTCTTCCGGTCTAGTTATGTTTTTATCCGATCAACTTTGGGATAGTTCATGGTTAGTAGCAGATAGAAGTATGATAGGTAAAATCTTACATATTGTTACCGGTTATATTGCAAGACCTAACGGGCTACAAGTACTGGCTTATTTTACTACTATATTACTGATAAATATTGTCATACAAATAAAATTAAGATATTCCAAAAATAACTTAATATCAGTACAAAAAAATGAATCAAATTAATTTTATCAAATAGAACAATTAAATTAAATATGTTAAAACTTTTATCAGAAATTGGTCCGGTAATAGCATTTTTTGCAGGCTTTTTTTATGGAGGCGGTATACAACACGCTACTCTTTATATGCTTATTACCTCTGTTATTTGTATTACCCTTTGTTATGTTATAGATAAGCAAGTATCCAAGCTTTCTATTATTTCTACGACTGTTTTATTAGTTTCAGGAAGCATTACTTTAATTAGCGGCGATTCAATGTATATAAAAATCAAACCTACTATATTATATGTTATTTTTGGAATAATATTTCTCATGAGCGGTATAAGAAAAAATCCTTTTATCAAATATGCTTTAGAGAGTATAGTACGTCTTAAAGAAGAAAGTTGGATAACCTTAAGCTATAGAACAGCGGCTTTTTTCTTTTTTATGGCTATAGTTAATGAAATAGTTTGGCGTAATTACTCAGATGAAACATGGGTAAAATTCAAAGTATTCGGTGTAATACCTATGACTTTTATATTTATTTTACTGCAATTACCTCTTTTATTAAAGAATAAATTACCGAATAGTAAGATATGATATATAATACCTTACTATTTTTACTTTATGTCATTACCGCGTAGGCGTTGTTGCATGGACCGGTAAAATCCACTGTATCACCCCGTGGCTTGACGACGGGGTCCATACAAACAATTTAAAATACTAATAATATTAGTATTTTAAGCTGGATCCCACAATCAAGTCGCGGGATGACACAGAAAAGCACTGGATCCCTGCTTTCACAGAGATAACACCGATGGCTTTTTAAAAATTGTCCGGTACTATAATAAACAAACAGTTAATTCTTGAACAAATACAATCTTTTTAAAAATCGTAGGGTACTATTGTTATGATATTACGAGTTCTAATTTTTATAGCTCTTTCTTTTAGTCTATCTGCTTGTTTACCTGCTATTTTTACCGTAGCAACCACTACCGGCATTGTTGCTTCAAAAGATCAACAAATGTCTGAAACATTAAATGATGCAAGGATTTCTGCCAGCATTAAAGCTGATTTAGTAAAAAATAATTTTAGAGATTTAGGTGCTAAAATAAAGGTTGAAGTATCACAAGGAAGAGTATTATTAACAGGAAATATTCAAAAAGAATCTGATGCGTTAAAAGCCGTAGAAATTGCTTGGAATCAAAAAAGCGTAAAAGAAGTTATTAATGAGTTGAAAGTAAATAAAAACAGTAATCATTTTGACTTAGCCCAATATACTAAAGATAGTATGATAACCACGCAAATTAAAGCTAAAAATTTAGTCAGCAAAGACATTAAATTTGCTAATTATACTATTCTAACTATAGATAATATTGTTTATTTATTTGGAGTTGCAAGATCAGAAGAAGAGCTAGAAAAGCTTGCTTCTATTGCATCAAAAATAAAAGGTGTTGAAAAAGTTGTGTGTTACGCTAAAATAATGAATAACTTTAACACAAATAATGATAATAGTGAAGAATCATAAATTCAAATTAGACCTCTTGCAGAACGAAGCTAATAAAGAGAAATTTGAAGGCAACACGGTATGTAGCACCGCAGCGTACACTTCAATACGTGAGGATGCGAGTACCGGATTGACGTATACCGCAGATGTTTCAAACGTTGGAAATCAAATAAGTGGTGAGCCTGCACAGCTTATAAAAATACGTGAACACAGGAGAATCCCGAAATTTGACGTACCAAATCTTGAAGTATCAAAGGTATACAAATTACCTTTAGGAGCACGTTATGCAAAGGGTTTATTACTTTTGTTAATTTTTTGTTTCGGTCTAAGCAGTTGTAATACCTCAAAAAGATTACCTTATTCCCACAAATATTCTTACAAAGAATTATCAAAAGATGATCCTCATAATCTAACTTATAAAGGACATTATAAAGTCGGTAAAAATTATAAAATAAAAGGAAAGACTTACAAACCTCACAACCCTAAATCTTTTACCGAAACAGGTTATGCCTCATGGTACGGTGGACATAAAGACGGTTTTCACGGCAAAAAAACAGCTAACGGCGATAGATTTAATAGAAATTTATTAACTGCTGCACATAAAACTCTTCCGCTCCCTTGCTTAGTTAAAGTTACCAACAAAGCCAATAATAAAGCAGTAATTTTAATGGTTAATGATAGAGGTCCTTTTAAGAAAAATCGTATAATAGATGTTTCTCAAAAAGCGGCTGAAATTTTAGCATTTAAAAATCAAGGTATAACTAAAGTAAAAATAGAATATTTACCTAATGAAACTGAGAAATTTCTAAAAAATATTAATCTAAAAAAACCACAAAGTAAAACTTTAGCTAAAAACTCTAAAAAATCTTCATCTAATAAAGTTAAAAAAAACAATAAATGTAGCGTTAATTGTCATATAAAACTTGTAAATTTAAAGTATAAATTGGCAGTAACTCCTTAAAAGATGTGTGAATATTAAATCGTCAGTAGTCGTAGGCGTTGTTGCATGGCTCGCTTTTTAACGTCAGTGCAAGTAGCAACTTAAGTTTCGACGAAGCAATCTCAGGAATTTTTGTATTACCTCATGAGATTGCCACGACCACTTTGTGGTCTCGCAATGACGATACATATCAACTACGTATATTCTTTTTCTTTATTATTTTTGATTTAGCTTTTGTAGTAGATTTATTATTAGAGGCAAGCTTGATTGAAGGTTTAGGGACTATAGGCTTAATATTAAAATGCTGATCTAGTAGCCCCATCATCTTTTGATCACGAGATGCGGCACTTTTACTGCCTGTAACAACGGCAATCAATGATTTACCGTTCCTAGAAGCAGTAGTTACTAAATTATAACCTGCCGGTGTATGAAAACCTGTTTTCATCCCTTCTGCACCTTGATAATTTTTAGTAACCATATTATGTCCGTTTACTACGTTTCCACGAAATACAAAGCTGGTTTTAGCAAATAACGGATAAAATTTAGGATAATCTCTCTTCAAAGCCATAGCAAGTTTAGCCATATCTCTTGCGGTCGTTTGCTGCAATGGGTCATGCCAACCTGAAGCATTTTTAAAATAGGTATTCTTCATACCGAGCTGTTTAGCTTTAACATTCATTAAATGAGCAAAAGCTTTCTCTGAACCTTTCATGCCCTCAGCAACCGTTACAGCGACATCATTAGCAGATTTTATAATTAATCCATTAATTGCCTCTCGAACGGTTATAGTTTCCTCTGCTTTTAAACCCAGCTTACAAGGCGGCATTTTTGAAGCTTTTGCTGATACAAGTAATTTTTTATCTAAAGGTAACTTACCAGCTTCAATTGCTTCAAACATTAAGTATAGAGTCATTAGCTTAGTTAAAGAAGCAGGGTAAATCCGAATTTGTGAATTATGGGCCTGCAACACTTTACCGCTTTTTGCATCAATTACTAAACTAGTTTGAACAGGAGGTTTAGGGGTATTTTTTACGGCTTTTTTTGCTTCGCTTATAGGCGCAAAGAAAAATGTTACGACAAAAACATAAGGTAATAAAAATTTCCTAAACATTTTAAATAAATAAAATATTATTCAAATTAAACCAAGTGTGATTTTTCGTCATTGTGAGGAAAAATTGAAAATTTTGACGAAGCAATCCAGTAAAAAATGCATAGCATTTTTTTATTATTTTCCTAGATTGTCACGCTTCCTACGGTCGCTCGCAATGACGATGAAAATAATACTTACTACACATTAACCTTTTTATTAAGATACATTAATATAAACAAAGCAGGCAAGGCTAAAATTATAGTAAAGAGGAAAAAACCGTCCCAGCCTATCATATTTACGAGTTTTCCAGCATAAATAGTGACAGTATTGTTACATAAACTACTAGCACTACTAAGTAAAGCATATTGTGTTGCGGAATATTTTTTATTACATAAATTACCTATATATCCGACTAAAGCAGTAGCACCCATAGCAGCAGCAAAATTCTCTATAGTAATAGCAATGAATAAAGCTTCAAAAGAAGGATGCTGATGATTAAGCCAAATAAATGCAAAATGCGTTAAGCTTTGTGCAATACCGGTAATAATCAAACCTTTAAAATTCCCCACCCTATACATTACAATACCACCGACAAAACCGCCGACTAAGGTTGCAATCAATCCATAAAGTTTAGCTATTATTGCTATTTCGCCTTTTGTATAACCAAGCTCTATATAAAAAGGTGAGGCAACCGCTCCAAGCATAGCATCGCCTAATTTAAAAAATATTACCGCAAGTAAAATAGTTGCAGCAAACTCTCTTTTGAAAAAATCCTTGAAAGGATTAATTACTGTAGAAATCCATGAAGTAATAGAAATAATATTAATTTTTTCTCTTACTAATTCTTTTTCGTTTACGGTTATTATAAATATCGTTGCAACGACAAATATTATAGCTATAACAAAGAAAGTTAGTTGCCAATTATTTCCAGTTATTTCTGCAAGGTACAAAGCACCTGCCCCTGTAATAAGCATACCGATTCGATAACCGAATACGGCGGTTGCACTAGCTATGCTTTGTGTGTCTTGATCAAACTTATCTATACGCAACGCATCAACGGCAATATCAAACGTGCTAGATAAAAAGCCTAATAATATAGTCAAAAAATAGAAAGAAGTTAAAGAAACTTCAGGATTTTCCTTGCTCATAGCAATTAGTACTAAAGCCATTAAAGAGCTACATAATATAAGCCAGCTTTTGCGATGTCCCCATCTACTTAAAAAAGGTATTTTAAAATTGTCGACTAGAGGCGACCAAAATACTTTTAACGAATATGATAACCTTGCAACCGCAAAAGTAGTAATAACGGCGATATCTATACCGGATTCTTTTAACCATACCGCAAGAGTAGAAAAAATTATAACCAGCGGCACACCGCTCACTATTCCTAAAATAAATATTTCAAATAATCGATAGTCTTTAAAAATCTTGGTAATGCGCATTGTGATATTTCATTAAATCGTCATTGCGAGGAGGGGCATAGTCCCGACGTGACAATCTTGTTAAGTATCTTGAGATTGCTTTGTCAATTACTTACATAATTTCCTCGCAATGACGGAAATATTAGTGTTGCAATAATAATTAATAAATATAAGCTATTTACTTTATAAATCAACCATTTTCTCTTAACTCCTTATTATACAACCTATAATATTCATCTTTATTCTTAAGCAATTGTGTATGAGTGCCTTGTTCACAAATCTCACCGTTTTTCATGACGATAATATTATCAAGATCGGTAATACTGCTTAAACGATGCGTAATAATTAAAGTGGTTTTTCCTTGGCGTAATTTCTTTAACGATTCTAGAATTTTCTGTTCGGAAGCTTGGTCTAAGCTGCTTGTTGCTTCATCCCAAATTAAAATAGGAGCATCTTTTAAGAAAGCTCTAGCAATAGATAAACGCTGACGCTGACCGCCTGAAAGAGTCATCCCCTGCCCCCCTATCTGCGTGTCGTAACCATTCGGCAGATGCATAATAAACTCATGAGCATCGGCATATTTTGCTGCTCTAATTATTTCTTCTCTTGTAGCGTTTTCCTGACCATATGCTATATTTTCTGCAACGCTTGTATCAAACAAATGAGTATCTTGAGTCACTAAGGAAATCTGACCTCTAAGTGAAGTAAGCTTAATATCTTTAATATCATGATTATTAATTAAAATTCTTCCTTCATTTGGATCATAAAAACGCACTAATAAATTACTAAGCGAAGTCTTAGCACTACCTGAACGCCCGACAAACGCAATAATTTTATAAGGCTCTAACCTTAAATCTATATATTTTATAGCTATTTTACTCTCAAACCTTAAAGCTAGTTTTTCAAAAGTAATTTGTGGATTATATAAATCTACGTCTTTAGCATCTTCATGATCTTTAATAAGAGGCTCGGTATCCAAAATACTAAATACCCTCTTAGCTGCTGCTATTCCTTCTTGCAAATTAACATTTAACGATACCAAACTTTTAAACGGTCTATAAGCCGCTGCAAAAGAAGCCAAAAAAGCAAAAAGAGCCCCTGGCGTACTTTTCCCCTCCAGGACTAGATTACCTCCATACCATACCATCCCTCCAACTGCAAGCCCGCTTAAACCCTCCATAATCGGTGAAACCATCGCATCTAGCTTAGATGTTTTTTTGTAGCACTCTAAAATATTATTAATAATCAACGATGCTCTATTACTTTCTATTTGTTCGCCTACAAAAGATTTAATAATCTTAATTGACTGAAATGTTTCATCAAGCCGAGAGGTATAATGCCCAAGCTCTTCTTGTGACTGTGCAAATATTCTTCTTATCTTTCTACCCATCCTTTGCACCGGATAAACAGCTAAAGGGAAAACAAGAAAAACTACGCAAGATAATAGCGGTTCTAAATGAAACATTGTTGCTATTAAACATACCACAGTTAGGAAATGTTTAGCACATCCGACAAGTAAGTTAGAAACAGCTCCACGCATCAAAGAAATATCATTAGTAAAACGAGATATTAAACGTCCTGAAGATTGGTTTTGAATAAAAGAAATATCGGCAAATAACAAATGCTCATACATTTTTATCTGTAAATCGTTTAGTACCCTCTGCCCAACAAATTTTATTAGATAATTCTGATAATACTCTGAAATTCCTTTTATAACAAAAGTTACAGTAAGCACTATAGGCATTATTATAAGCATTTTCTTATCATGCGTTAAAAAAACCTTATCAATAATAGGTCTAGCTGCATGTACGATCACTGCCGTACAAAGTGCTGCAACAACCATACAAAATATCGAAAAATATATTTTATTTGCGTAAGGTTTAACATGATCTTTTATCAGCCTTTTTATAACATCTGCGGCTGTGTAGTTATCATTTAAATTATTGTTATTCATTCTCGTTAAAAATATTAATTTGATGATGTGATTGATTCGGTACAGGCATTTTCAAATGCTCAAAAGCGGCAATCGTGATTACCCTACCTCTAGGAGTTCTTTGTAGTAAACCTATCTGTATAAGATAAGGCTCTATGGTTTCTTCAAGTGCATCACGTTGTTCAGATAAGGCAGCTGCAATCGTTTCAATTCCGACAGGACCGCCGTTATAATTATCCGCTATGAATTTTAGATAACGATAATCATTGCTATCAAGTCCTATGCGATCAACCGCCAAACGATTTAACCCAAAATCAGAGATTTCCTTATCTACTCTTGATTTACCGTCAACTGCTGCAAAATCTCTTATACGACGAAGCAATCTTAATGCAATTCTTGGCGTTCCTCTACTTCTTTTAGCTATTTCTGCAGAACCCGAATCGGTCAAATCAATATCAAGTAGTTTACTCGCTCTATTGAGAACTTTCTTCAATTCCTCGGTATTATAAAAATTTAGCCGCATAGGGATACCGAACCTATCACGCAAAGGATTACTAAGCAGCCCGAGGCGTGTGGTAGCACCGATTAAGGTAAATTTCGGCAA
This sequence comes from Rickettsia koreansis, assembly GCF_046532895.1. NCBI lineage: Bacteria > Pseudomonadati > Pseudomonadota > Alphaproteobacteria > Rickettsiales > Rickettsiaceae > Rickettsia > Rickettsia koreansis. The sequence goes on from NZ_WHLZ01000001.1 coordinate 376,175, forward strand.
GGTTATTTTCACTGACCTTGCGGCAGATCCTTCACCGATAATTATATCAAGCTCAAAATCTTCCATAGCAGGATATAAAACCTCTTCAACCGCAGTATTTAAGCGGTGGATTTCATCAATAAATAATACATCGTTCTTTTCAAGATTGGTAAGAATAGCAGCAAGATCAGCGACCTTAAGTATAGCAGGACCGGAGGTGGATTTAAAATTACCGCCGATTTCGTTAGAGATAATTTTAGCAAGCGTAGTTTTACCAAGCCCGGGCGGACCGTAAAATAAAGTATGATCAAGATGCTCATTTCGAGATTTTGCAGCCTTAATAAATACCGAAAGATTTTCTTTAATCTGCTGTTGACCGACAAATTCTTGCAAATATGACGGCCTTATCGGCAATTCTTGATCATTTTCACTTTTTTCAGGTGATAATATATTAGTCATTATTTTAAATCGAATATAATGACTAATAATAGCCAAAAAATAGTTTTATGCTATAAATTATTTTAGACTTTTATATTAGCCCTCTTCATAGAAACTAGTTACCCCTTCTCTAAGTTTATCTACGGTGTCAAAAAATTTTTCTGTATCAGTGACGCCTAAGTTTTGTAATTCTTCTTTAAGGTAATTTTGATTTAATCCTTTATATAACTTGAAATAATGGCCAAATATCTCATTTGATAATATTATATTAGGATTTTCATAATAATTTTTCAAAACTTCTGCTACATATTTTAGAGTAAGGTTATTTTCATCAGTTATTGTTGTAATTTGTGCGTCCAATTCTTGTCTATCTTGAGATTTCATTCCTATCTTATAACCTAAAATATTACATCCAATTAAGCTTTTATTCTCTTTTATAACATCCGATAAGGCTTTCTTTGATTCCTCGCTTACTTCTGTACTTAATGAAAAATTCAATCCGGCAAGTTTAGTATTTTTAACAAATGAGGATCAGGCAGGAACATTATTATCAAAAAATATCCCACTTATATCTAAATCGCTTATTTTTGTTTCGTTTACTCTTAAGGTATCTAAAAGAACATCTATCTTATTAACATTATTCAAAGCATTTATAAAACTAATGTCGGTAATTCGGCATAGCGGATCTTTAAAAAATTCAGCAAATAACTTTATTGATTTTAAACTCCACTCAAAACTATCAGTGCTTTTAAGTACTTTATAGTAGCGTCTCCTTGTAAAGCATTAAATAACCCATTTAAAACATCTTCAGGAATTTTAGAGTATCCAGCAGCTGCAAATACCGGTGATTGTGGTACAAAATTAACCTCGGTAATAATTAAAGTAGCAGGGTCTTTCTCTAGCTCTTTTAATATTTCTTCAGCCTGTATTTTCCCTAAATATTCTATTAACTTGGACAGTTATTTTATATTAATTTTAGTAATTAAAATTAATATAAAATAACTGCTAATTTATCAACTAAAAATTAGAATTTCGATTTTTCAAGGCTGTTTTGATTAATTCATCAATAGAGATTTCGGGATTTTTGGTAATGATGCCTTGAACAGCGTTTTGAGCTTCAAATCTAGAAAATCCTAGATTTACTAGAGCTTTTATTACTTCATTACTTGCAACGGGTGTGATATTCTTAATATTTAAGCTCTCTTTAATAATAGCTGAACCACTTGATATTTTCGCTACTTTACCTTTCAGCTCTAGCACTATACGTTCAGCAAGTTTAGCCCCTACTCCGGATATTACTTTAAATATATTTTTATCTTCATTATTTACAGCAATTTGAATATCTGAAGGCGTAAGGTTTGATAAGATAGATAAAGCCATTCTTGTACCTATACCGTTTACTGATTGTAGCAAATTAAAAAAATTCTTCTCTTCTAGAGTCAAAAAACCGTAAAGATGAATATGTTCCTCTCTAACATGGGTTTCGATAAATAGTTTATAAAACTCCCCTGCAGCAAGTTTACCTAAAGTTTTACCTGAAGCATAGACTAAGTACCCTACCCCGTTTACGTCAATTATAACGTAATCATCGCCTTGGAAATCAACTTTACCGCTTAATTTACCGATCATATATTTACTTTTTCTTTTTACTATATATTAAAATTAGTGTTGGTAAAGCGGTAATAATTGCTGTTAAGATGTAATGAATAACAAACGGTCTATCCATCATATGACAGCCCATCATTAGGAATAGTTTGAGCCAAAACCATATAAGCAACTATTATCGTCACTACTAATATATAGACCGGTAAAAAACCAAATATTTTATAAAATTTTTCATGTTAATCTCTTTTTGAATCAGTGATATGATGTTATTCCTACGAAAGCAGAAATCTAGGGATAAAGCAAGATAAACCGAGCTTTTAAAAAGCTTTAAAGTACTGGATTCCCGCTTTCGCGGGAATGGCATCAGAGATTTTTTCTTCTCTTAAGTTAACCCTCATACACGAAAGCGGGAATGACACATTAAAAACTACACAAACTTATAATAAGTTTGATTCTTATCCCCTTTACTTATTAAAAGTTTACGCTCTAAACCATATAACAAATCTCTACTAGCCGTTGCCGTAGAAATATTTTTATGTAAAATATTTTTATGTACAGTAATATAATCTTTTCTAGAAAACCATTGATCTATTAAATTAACCTTAGCAAATTCCATTCTAGATAAAGGCGTATTTGCCTCATATGTAATACTATTACTATATAATCTTAATGCTGCAACTATTCTATCAAGCATAAACTCGATAAATAAGGTCGATTCACCAAGCCTATCACACTTACTTAAAACACTATAATATTCACTTTGATTATTCCTTATCAAACTTTCAACGGAAATATACTCAAAAATTTTATTAGCTTGAATTAGTAATAATTGTTGCCATAATCTACCGATTCGTCCGTTACCGTCTGAAAAAGGATGGATAAATTCAAACTCATAATGAAATATACAAGCTTTAACTATTCCAGAAATTTGCTTATCTTGTGCTATAAACTCAAATAAATCCTGCATTAATAAAGATACACGGCGTGCCGTAGGGGCAAAATGTATAATCTCTGTGCCTTTAAATATAGCGGCATTACCTTTACGCCACTTTCCGTTATCTTCTACTAATCCTTGCATTAATATCTCATGTGCTTTTAATAATGATTCAATTTTGCAGGGATTAAATATAGTCAGATTATTGTATAGTTTTATAGCATTTTTTACTTCTACAATATCTTTTTCAGGTGCGAGTACACGCTTGCCGTTTATTATATCGGTTATCTGCTCTACGCTTAAACTATTTCCTTCAATTGCTAAAGAAGAATGGATGGTTTTAATTTGATTATTTTTTCTAAGTTTTATAGGTTGAGAGTAAAGCTTGCTACCGGCTAAAATACCAAGCTTATAAGAAATATCTTGTGATAACTCCAAGATTTTATTAGTTATTTGAAAAGACGGTTTGCTATTCATTATATGATAGTATCATATGATACTATCATTGTCTACGAAGAATATTTTTGCTATATCATTCCCATAGGGTATTAGCCTTATTGCATGACTCCAAAATCATCATTGCGAACAGCCGTAGACTGCGTGGCAATCTCATGCAATAATAACAAACTCCTGAGATTGCCTCATCAATTGCTATGCAATTTCCTCGTAATGATGTATATTTCTTTATTTTACAATACACTCATTAGACTACCTACCTCAATATCTTCTATAACACCACTTTTACGATCTTTTAATTCAACAATATTATTTGCGGCTTTTTTAGGACCAATTATAATTTGATGAGGTGAGCCTATAAGATCATGCGTTGCAAATTTACTGCCTGGACGTGCTTCGGTATCGTCATATAATACTTCTATATTTTTATCTGATAGCTCTTTATAAGCCATTTCCGCAAGCTCTACGCATTTACTATCATGAATATTTAAATTAATTAGAGAAACTTTGAAAGGAGCAACGCTAGAAGGCCATATGATACCTTTCTCATCACAATTTGCTTCTATGATAGCAGCAACTAACCTTGAAATGCCTATACCGTAAGAACTCATTTCTATAGGAGTTAGTTTACCATGCTCATCATTAATAAGTGCATTCATATTAACCGAATATTTTGAGCCTATATAAAAAATATGCCCGACTTCTATTCCTTTACTGCTGGTTATTTCTTGTTCAGATATAGGTAATTTATTTACTTCATATTTTTCTTCAGCTGCCGCATACCAACTTTTAATTTCCTCTACATCGATATCAGGATTATCTTTTAATGTCTTAAATTTTTTATCGTAATAAATAGTACTTTCACCAGTTTCAGCGATTATATGAAACTCATGGCTTAAATTGCCACCGATCGGACCGTTATCGGCAATAACAGGGATAGCAAACACGCCTAAATCCCTGAAAGCGTTGATATAAGCCTTATACATTTTATTATAGGTTTTAACGGCATTTTCTTCATTTATATCAAAAGAATAAGCATCTTTCATTAAAAACTCTCGTCCTCTCATAACACCAAAACGAGGTCTAATCTCATCACGAAATTTCCATTGGATATGATAAAGATTTTTCGGCAAATCCTTATATGACTTAATATTATGACGAAAAATATCCGTAATCATATCTTCGTTAGTAGGACCTAATAGTAAAGTATTATCGTGGCGATCTTGAAATTTCAGCATTTCTTTACCGTAATTATCAAAACGTCCCGATTCCATCCATAAATGTGCCGGCTGAATGCAAGGCATTAGCACTTCCAAAGCTCCCGCTTTATTCATATTTAAGCGTACTATATTCTCGATATTCTTCAATACTTTTAAGCCAAGCGGAAGCCAAGTATAAATCCCTGCTGCTTGCTGCCTAATCATTCCACTTCTAAGCATTAATTTATGCGAAGTTACTTGAGCTTCACTTGGCTCTTCCTTTAACACAGGTAAAAAATATTTTGATAATAACATATTTTATTTACTTTCTTGCTATATTTATAATCATTTATTTTGTCATCCCGTGGCTTGACCACGGGATCCAGTTTTTTTAAATTTTTTTCTGGATACCGCGATCAAGTCGCGGTATGACAAAATGACTGGATTCCCGCTTCCGCAGAAATGACATTAATAACGTATCACCTTTTAGCAGTAAGGTTTAAAAACTCATGACGATATTTCTGCTGTTCGGCAAATATACCCGTATAATGCATGGTATTCATAACGCTATTATCTTGCATTACACCACGTATTGACATACAGCTATGTACGGCAGAAATCTTAACGGCAACGCCAAGCGGCTTTAAATTCTCCTGCACGCTTTCTGCTATCTGTACCGTCATTTTTTCTTGGATTTGTAGTCTTCTAGCAAAAATATTTACTATTCGTGCTAGCTTACTTATACCGACAATACAATTATCAGGAACATAAGCTATATCTACTGTACCGTTAAAAGGTAATATATGATGTTCACAGAAAGAGGTAAATTTTATATTCAGTAAGATAAAATCTTGAAAATTACAAGTTTCATAAAACTTGGTATTTAATATTTCTGCTACATCCTTTCCATAACCAGAAAATATTTCTGCGTAGCTATTAATTACTCTATCAGGCGTTTTAAGCAACCCTTCTCTGCTTGGATCTTCACCAATGAATTTTAGTAACGTTCTTACTGCCTCTTTAGCTTCTTCTCTAGTTGGTTTACTCATGTGCTAGTTTTATACTTTTAAAAAACATTACTTTAACACAAATATATACAAACATCAAGCCGCCTACTATAGCAATAAACCCTCCTCCGCCCATCATTACCATTAATAGCTTAGCTGACATCGGCATTACACTATTTGGGTCTTTCCGCATAACACCATAACCACCGGCGAATGCTAGACCTAGTATGTGCAGAATCTACCCGAATGTTAGGAGGTAAAATGTAAAATTAATAATATTGTCATTACGAGAAGGCACGAAGTATCGACGCGGCAATCTAGGGAGTTGTTGTATTACCTCATGAGATTGCCATGCTCTTTTTAGTCGCTCACAATGACGTTGATACCTCCCAATACCTAAATAACTCAACCCCATACAAGCAATGCTAATCCCTACTATAGACTCGTGATAATGAGCAGGAATTGCTACATTTATACCTGTGATATTCATTGCTATAAGCCCGCCAAGTAAGAATAAAGTAATAGAGCAAAGTAAGATAGTTTTGATTACTCTGTCATTTATTGTAACCGTGTCATCCCGCGGCTTGACCGCGAGATCTATAACATTATTCTGATATTTTGTTTGGATCTCGCGGTCAAGCCGCGGGATGACAAATACCCACACCAACTCAACCCCCATACCTATTAAACATAAAACAGGAGCAATGCCGCCTAGATATTGCATATGATTTGTATAGAATACTTTGAAGGCTCCATCGATAATATCATAAAATATATGACCGAAAAGTGTAAGAATTCCGAAAATAAAATTTAAATAAAGCAAGAAAAGATAGAATTTTTGAAATTTCAATTCTCTAGCTATTAACTCCCTAAATAAACTAACCCAAATAAATATTAATATTTGAGTATATATAAATTGCAGTAAATGACCTCCGCTCCAAAAAAGTAATTCATAATAAAATTCTATCTCGATTGGAATAATTTGAATGATGTTTTGCAAGCCATTATAAGACCATCCAAAACAAACAAAACTTAAAATAAACATTATAATAGTCGATAATACGGTAAAATTAACTAAACTATTTAAGTTCGTCCAATCGAAGAAATATAAAATATTTATAGCGTACAATAGCAACGTAACACCAAATAAGCTTAACCCCCCAATAAATACGATATTTTCAAGCATCGGTATATAATTATTCATCACCGGATTATGCCCGGCTATTGGGGAGATGGCGATTAGAAGAGTAGCTAGAAAAGCAAGTTTGGGGTAAAGGCGAAACACGTCATTGCGAGCGAACGTAGAGAGCGTGGCAATCTCAGAAATTTTGTATTGTTTCATGAGATTGCCGCGTCGAGGCTTGGCCTCTCCTCGCAATGACGTTTCACCCCCCCAAACACTAGCCGTAACGGATAATAACCAAATCAATACCGATAAATTAACATGAATAATTAAAGCAGATTTGAAAATATGTGGATTTGGGAAAAAGCTTGATAATTGCGGAGTACGTAGTACCACCAAAATAATTGAATATAAACCCGCAAATCCCAAGGATAAAACACCAAGCTTAAGCCAAGAATTAGTTAAGCTATTATTTTGTAATTGATTGGTAGAATTCATAACTACAGGTAAGTATTAAATATAATCTACAAATAGCTCACAGTATTTAAATAAGCAATATTTTTTTATTTACTTTAGAAGCTAACATACGATATTAATAAGTCAATCCAGAGTTAATAGTTAGATATGACTAACCACCTACGCATCGGTATCGGTATTTTAATCTTAATAGGAATGAAATTTTATTAGGTAAACGTATTAGTTCCCATGGTGAGTCTAGTTATGCTCCTGTCGGTGGACATTTAGAATTTGGAGAAACATTTGAAGAATGTGCTATCCGTGAAGTTTTAGAAGAAACAAATCTGATCATTGAAAATCCACAATTGATAGCGGTGACTAACGATATTTTTGAAAAAGAACAAAAGCATTACGTCTTGATTTTCTTTAAAGCTCATTGTTTAAATGAGCATGAATTACAGAATCTTGAGGCTCATAAAGTAGAAAGCTGGTAGTGGTTTGCTCTTGATAATTTACCCTCTAACCTTTTTCTACCTCTAAAAAGACTCATTGAGAAAAAATGTTATTTATATAAAAAAAGTATTGATTAACTAAGTTTATCTAATTTTAAATATCCAGACGCGTATTTGTGTAAAACACTAGCAATAAGAGTTTGATAAGACATTCTTTCTTGTGCTGCAATTCTTTTTATATGATTTAAATCGTATAACGGGAATCTAATATTAATTCTTTCCGATTTTTAAAAAAAATTAGCTGCGGCAATTTTAGCTATATTTTTTTGGCTCTCTAGTTCTTTTTTAGGTAACCCTAAAAGCTCATCTTGTTCAAAATAATCTAGTATTTCTTGTTCTTTTTCAGTAAAGTTGTATTTTTTCATAATCTAAACCTTAGCTTGACAATATCATCCTAACTTAGCAATATTAATAAATGATCACCTTGATATAATTATGATAATACAGATTTTATTGTTGTAGCCGATTGAATGGTGGGTTTGAGAAGACTTGAACTTCCGACCTCACGCTTATCAGGCGTGTGCTCTAACCAGCTGAGCTACAAACCCACAGTGTAGAAATATGGCGAGCTCGCCGGGATTTGAACCCGGGACCCTTTGATTAAAAGTCAAATGCTCTACCGACTGAGCTACGAGCTCTTAAATATATTGCATATATTCAAAAATTATGTTTTACTTTATCGCCGAAAAAGGCTAATCTGTCAACAATTATTTTTTTAATTTAAACTTAGAAAGTTTATGCGGCATCAGGACGTGGCTATAATTATCCCCTCAAGGCTAAGTTCAACTAGGCTTAAACAAAAACCGCTGCAGCTTATCGGCTCTATAACTTTAATCGAGCGGGTATTCAAACAAGTAAATCAAGCGGGCCTTGAGCATACATATGTTGCGACCGACTCGGAAGAGATAGCAAGCATTATTACAAAAGTCGGAGGAACAGTAATATTCACGGATAGTGCTATCCCAACCGGTACTGATCGTACTTATGAAGCTTTTAAATTAATTCCAAATAATCAAAACATTAATTACATAGTTAATGTACAGGGAGATATGCCTTTCATTGAACCTAGCTCTATTTTAAAAATTATAGAATATTTAAAAAACAGCAAATACGATATTGTTACACCGATAGTAAAAGTAGATAGGGAATCAGTGAAAGCTAGTAGTAATGTTACCGTAGCAGTTGACTCGGCGGGGACAGCATTGTATTTTTCGCGTAGTCTTATTCCAAACGGTGCAGAAGAATTTTTATATCATGTAGGCATGTATGGTTTTCGCAAAAACGCTTTAGAAAAATTTGTATCTCTTAAGCCAACTTTTTTAGAAAAAACAGAACGTTTAGAACAATTACGTGTCCTTGAAAACGGCATGACTATAGGTACATGTTTAGTTGAGAATGTTCCTATTTCCGTAGATACGGAAGAAGACTTAAAAAAAGCAGTAAAATTTTACGAAAATATTAGTAAACTAGGTTTATAATAATGGTACATTTCATTTTTGTTACCGGCGGCGTTGTTTCATCACTCGGTAAAGGTCTAACGGCAGCATCTCTTGCTATGCTATTGCAAGCGAAAGGTTTTAGAGTAAGTGTACGAAAACTAGACCCTTATCTTAACATTGACCCGGGAACTATGAATCCTCACGAACATGGTGAGGTATATGTAACCGATGACGGAGCAGAAACCGATCTAGATCTTGGACATTATGAACGTTTTACCGGAGTTTCCGCATGCAAATTTGATAGCATCACAACAGGTGCGATATACTCAAAATTACTTAAAGATGAACGTTTAGGAAATTACGCCGGCGTTACTGTTCAAGTCATCCCGCATGTTACAAATATAATAAAAGATTTTATACTTTCAAACACCAAGGGTTTTGATTTTATTATTTGTGAAATAGGCGGTACAGTCGGTGATATTGAAGGTCTACCGTTTTTTGAAGCTATAAGGCAAATTGGTAACAAATTAAAAAGCGAAAATTGTTTATTTATTCATTTAACATTATTACCTTATGTTAAAACCGCCCGTGAATTAAAAATAAAACCTACCCAACACTCAGTTAAAGCATTACGCACTATAGGTATTTTACCTAATATACTAGTGTGTCGTGCAGAACGTAACATTTCAAAAGGCGAAATAGATAAAATAGCTTTATTGTGTAATATAGAATCTGAGTATGTTATTCCGGCAATAGATCAAAAAAATATATATTTAGTACCGATTGCATATCATAATTCAGGTCTTGATAATAAAGTATTAAAATTTTTTAATATTAATATAATGCCGTCTAAATTAGATAAATGGCATGATATAATTAATAGGATAAAAGATTCTAATTCAAAAGTAAGAATCGCTATAATAGCTAAATATCATAAATTAAAAGATGCTTATAAATCAGTAATCGAGGCACTTGATCATGCAGGTATTTATTACAAATACAAAATTGATTTAGTATGGATAAATGCTGAAACTTTAACTGAAGAGAATATTAATAAAAAATTATTAGATATAGATGGGATTTTAGTACCAGGCGGATTTGGAGAACGGGCAACTAAAGGAAAAATTATAGCAATAAAATATGCCCGTACTAATGACATACCTTTTTTTGGAATATGTTTCGGTATGCAACTTGCGACGATCGAAATAGCTCAGAATTTAATCGGTATTAAAGATGCAGTAACGGAAGAATTTAAAGTAGATGGTACAAAAATTATTGAGAAAATAAATAAAAACTGTGAAGACTCCAAAATAACAATTGAAAATGTAAAAAATACTATGAGGCTCGGCTCTTATCCTTGTAGTTTGGTCGCAAGTACCATTGCAGCTAATGCTTATAAAAGCCTTGAAATAAATGAGAGACATCGTCATAAATATAAATTTAATAATGAATTTCAAAATATTTTTGAAAAACACGGAATAGTATTTAGCGGTTTTTCAAAAGATGAAGAGATTGTAGAAATAATTGAACTACCGCTACTGCGTTGGTTCGTAGGAGTACAATTTCATCCGGAATTTAAATCTAAACCTTTTGAAGCTCATCCGTTATTTATTCAGTTTATTAAAGCAGCGATTGAGTATAACAAATGTAATTAACAATAATATATGAGACTATGTTAAAAAATCTTGACATAGTTTTTATTATAGTCTAGGGTGCATAAAAAATAATATAGCCGGACAGTTTCTGAAAAGCGTTTTAGGTCATTCCCGCATATGCGGGAATGACCTATAAAGCTCTAAGCCTTGCAAAAACATAACATTTTTAAAAACTATCTGGTACTAAAAAAATAAGCTCATAGTAAATCAATGGATAGCGTGAATTCTAATTTCACAATTTGGAATAAAGCCAGAAACAGTAAATTTAGGCATATAGTATGGCCGATTAGATCGTATGAATTAACCAAGTTCATCCCGATGGCTTTACTAATGTTTTTTATTCTACTTAATCAAAACTTAGTTCGTAGTATTAAAGATAGTTTTGTTGTTACCTTAATTAGCTCAGAAGTATTGAGTTTTATCAAACTTTGGGGCGAAATGCCGATGGGCATTTTATTTGTTATTTTTTATTCTAAACTCTGTAATATTATGACAACAGAGCAAGTTTTTAGGATAATTACTGGTATTTTTTTATTTTTCTTCGCAATTTTTGGTTTTATTTTATTTCCGTACAGAGGGTTTTTTCATCCCGATCCCGAATTAATTAAGCACTATATCACTGTTCTTCCTCACTTAAAATGGTTTTTAATAATTTGGGGACAGTGGAGTTTGGTATTATTTTATATTATGGGAGAGTTATGGCCGGTTATAGTCTTTACTCTTTTATATTGGCAGCTTGCAAATAAAATTACTAAAGTCGAAGAAGCACCAAGATTTTACTCATTTTTTACTTTATTCGGACAAACTAATTTACTCATCTCAGGAACCGTAATTATTTATTTTGCTAAGAGTGAGCATTTCTTATTACCTTTATTTTCTCATCTCAACGATACAAATGAAATTCTTTTAAAATCATTTATTACGGTTATTTTAATATCCGGATTAATTTGTCTAGCTCTTCATAAACTTATTGATAAATCAGTCGTAGAAACTGACAAAAATATTAAATTTAAAAACCAAAGAACGGATATATTAAAATTAAACTTGGTCGAAAGTGCAAAAGTAATATTAACTTCTAGATATCTCGGTTTTATTTGTCTTCTTGTAATGTCTTATTCTATGAGTATTAGCCTAATAGAAGGATTATGGATGTCCAAAGTAAAGCAACTCTATCCCGCGACAAAGGATTTTATGGCCTATCACGGTAAAGTGTTTTTTTGGACGGGAATACTCACGTTAGTTAGTGCGTTTTTAGGCAGTAGTTTAATTAGAATATGCGGCTGGTTTTGGGGAGCTATTATAACACCGATTGTGATGTTTGGAGCAGGTTTTATGTTCTTTTCATTCACGGTTTTTGAAAATCACCTAGGAAATATCGTAAATACTCTCGGCTATAGTGCGCCGCTGGTCGTTATAGTTTTTATCGGCGGACTTTGGCATGTACTTTCTAAATCCGTAAAATATTCACTTTTTGATGCTACTAAAGAAATGGTATATATTCCACTCGATAGTGAAATGAAGACCAAAGGTAAAGCTGCAGTTGATGTTATGGGTGCTAAAATCGGTAAATCAATAGGTGCTATTATTCAATTCATATCCTTTAGTATTTTCCCGAACGCCATACATAACGACATAGCCGGTTTATTGATGTTTAGTTTTATTATCGTATGTCTATTATGGCTATATGGCGTGAAAGTTTTATCGAAATATTATAATAAGATGATACAACGTTGATAAGGATATCCATGCCTGCGAAGGCTTGCTTGCGTTGATACCTAATCTTCATGAGCTACGTAGGCGTTGTTTCATGACTCAGAAAATGCGTACGATGTCATTCCTAGCTCAACATTGTTGCGTAGACCGGTAAAATCCCCTGTGTCATCCCGTGGCTTGACCACGGGATCCATAAAAACAATAAAAAATACTAATAATTTTAGTATTTTTAACTGGATACCGCGATCAAGTCACGGGATGAAATCGGGAAAACTGATCCACTCAACAAGGCCCGAAAACGGGGTCTAGCATAATAACTTCAAATATCGATATAGAGAAGTTCTTTACTAAAAAAATAAACCTAAAAAAACAAATTTTTTATAGGTTTTACTAGATTTCCGCCTACGCGGGAATGACATAAAACGATCCATACATACAATGCTGAACAGGAATGACCAGTGCTTTTCAAAAATTGCTTGATGCTATGAATCAAACTACTGTATTTTGAATATCCTCTCCTATTAATCCTTGATCAAGCAAATCAAAAGCCTCATCCAAGCACTTATATACTGCATTTTCTTGATCTACTTCCGAATAATCTTCGATTAACCCTAGATTTTGACAATAATAACAAGTTGAGCTTTTAAACCATCACTCTATTGATTTTTAATATAATCTAATATTATTTTTAAAACAGCTTGGCTACTATCCTTTGCTTTTTCATATTTATTTTTTAAGCTCTGTAATCTGTCAACATATACTCTTAACGTCTCTACTTCTTTACTTTGATATATTAAGCCCTCTATTTTTTCAATTTGTTTTATTAACCACTCTGCCTCCTTCATATGGTTCTTTACATTGTCTTACTAAATTTGCTTTTGTAAAATTAGTATTGTTATGCATTAATAGTGAAAGAATAATTTTGTTTTCTACTGAGTTACGACCACAGTAATGTAATACTTCACCCATCTGTTTATAGTCATTCACCGTAGCACCATATTCAAGTAACATTTTGGCTTTTTTAAAATTACCTGTAATCTCTAAAGCAGTATCACCATTCTCATCTTGTATATTAAGATCAATACCTTTTTGCAGTAACTCTTTAAGGTCTGCTAAGTCAGTTACATAATGTAGGGTACTTTTGTTTTCTGGTCTATCTACCGTATCAAAACTAATATCTTTACTGTTTTACTACTAAGACTATTGTTAATACTAATGCGTAAATCATGAAACATTTCTGGAGCGATTTTACATTCTTTTGCATTACTCCCCTTTCCTATACAAGATTTAAAAATATTTACTAACTTAGAAATTTTAGGCATAATTATTTTTTTAGTTATTTTACTAAAATTCCATGTTTCATGGTATTTTTGACTCGGCATTAATTATATATAATCTATTTTAATAAAGTCAATGTGAATGGTTAATTTTTATGAATTAACCAATTAACAATATAATTTAAAAATTCTTTTTTCTTGAATCTATTTGTAATATAGTAATAGGCATATTTAATATTTGTAGAGGGAGTAATGAAACAAAATCCAAAAATCTCATTAATAGGTAGCGGTAACATAGGTGGTACACTTGCTCACTTAATTAGCCTTAGAGAACTCGGCGATATCGTGTTATTTGATGTGACTGAAGGAGTACCGCAAGGAAAAGCATTGGATCTCATGCAAGCCGGTACAATAGCCGGGTCTGATATCAAAATAAAAGGCACAAACGACTATAAAGATATTGAAGGATCTGATGCCATAATTATTACTGCCGGTTTACCAAGAAAACCAGGGATGAGTAGAGACGATTTAATTAGCATTAACACCGGTATTATGAAAACGGTTGCAGCAAATGTTAAAAAATACGCTCCTGATGCCTTTGTAATAGTCATTACCAATCCACTTGATGTTATGGTATATGTCATGCTTAAAGAAAGCGGATTGCCTCACAATAAAGTAATCGGTATGGCAGGAGTACTTGACTCATCAAGATTTAATCTTTTTCTTGCTGAAGAGTTTAAAGTATCAGTTAGCAATGTTAATAGCACGGTTCTCGGCGGTCACGGCGATGCTATGGTACCTCTTGCAAGATATTCTACAATATCAAGCGTGCCGATACCTGACTTGATAAAAATGGGCTTATCAAGTAATGAAAATATTGAAAAAATAATCGATCGTACTAGAAACGGCGGCGGTGAGATTGTTGCATTACTTAAAACAGGTTCTGCTTATTATGCTCCCGCAGCCTCAGCAATAGAAATGCTTGAGTCATATTTAAAAGATAAACGTCAGATTCTAACTTGTGCCGCTCATTTACAAGGTGAGTACGGCGTACATGATTTATATGTCGGAGTGCCTATTATGATCGGTAAAGAAGGTGTTTTAAAAGTAATAGAACTGCAGTTAACCGCAGAGGAAAAAGCACTATTTGATAAATCAGTCGAGGAAGTTAAAAAACTCATTGAGACGATAAAATAAATGATAAAATTATATTATTGAAGCACAAATGCAACAAGATTTAAAATATTGAATTAATACTAATTATTAGTATTGTTAATTGAACATAAATGGTATTACATTTTGGTTTATTTTTATTAATAGAGGGAAATTATGAAACATAAGAATGAATTAGACCGGCTAAATTTAAATTAGTATTTTAGAAACAGATAAACTAGCTATAACACGTACAACTAATTTTATAGAAGCTCTAATAAACAAAATAGACCCTAGAACGCCGGGATCGTATGTTGCTCAGCAACAAGCTAACTTCAAAGTAGCAAATGATAAAAATATACAGGGTGCTAGTAAAGGCTCAACTTGATATCCTAATATCCCCTTCAGATTTTTCAGCATTATTAAGACTAAGTAATTCATTACCGATCACTAATGAGCAAGAACTAGAAATAAAGGGCAATATTAATCTATGGCAATTGATGGAAGAAGTTGTTCAGAAAGTAGGGGAAAAGAGCTTAAATATACAGCAAGATAAAAAAGTACTTACCTCACAAAAAAACGAACAAACTATAACACACGGTCAACAAAAAGTAGAACTTAGCCTTAAAGAAGAAATAATCAAGTTAAGGGAAGCAGTTCAAGAAACAATCAAAAATCCAACTAATAATGAAGAATTTAATAAGATATCAAAAGAAATTTTAGGTTTGATTAATAATATCAACTCTCATCAACCATCTAGATTACAGGCAGCTAGAAATAAAATCCTGAGTCGCGGAGAAAGCCCTAATACTAAAAATACAAAAATAGAGGGATTTTTTCTTGAAAAACATGAATGGGATAAATTTCAAGAATTAAGAGAGAGATTACAAAAAATAAAAGAGTCTAGAGAAAAATTAGATGAAATGAAAAATTTTTATCCCTTGATAATGCCAGGGATTTTTCAGATGGTGTACAAAATTTATTTGAGAAGTTAAAAAATAAAGAAGAGACAGGGGCAAAAGAACTTATAGAAGCTTCTAAAAATATACTCAGCAAAAGTATATCAGTAAATAAAAATTACTTCCGTAATACTAATAATTCAAGCGAATTAGATTTACAATATAAGATGTTGTTAAGATAATATCTCGCCAAATATAAAGGAGGCTCTAGTCTTATATGCCGGAAGTAATAACAATAACAAGATTGATATATTATCTGAAGAATTAGCAAATAAATTTAAAAATATATCACATTTAATCAAGCAAAATGAATCAGTACTACAAAAAGAAACAGGTAAATATTCTCCTTCTTTAGAAACTATACCTGAAGATTCTATACCTAAGTTATCACCGGCAATAGTACATTACTCAACAGAACTTTTTGCAAAACTAAAAAATTCATTCAATGAACTAGCACAATTCACTGATAAAATATTAATAGATACCGGCAAATCTTATGTACAACAGGCAAATATTAATCCTAAATCTAATACCGTTTCTAGATCTTCTTCTATTGATTCAGGAATAGGCTCAAGTCAAGAAGAATTATCTACCACATTTGGAAAAAGCAGCTCTACTAATTTAATTGAAGCTCTTGATTTAGCACAAGCGAAAATTTTATCAAATTCAAATACAGCAAAAGATACGTTAACGGCAACACAAGAACTACAAAAATCTATCCAACAAAAAGAAGTAAGCAATGAAAGACTTACTCAAGAAGAAGTAGATAATATTTATAAGACACTAGGTATATTTGAAGAAATTAAGGAATATGAAAAGAGCAACAATTCACGTGTTCCTCGTTTACTAAATAAAAATTACTATAAGCTAACTGATCCTCGTGAGGAGCGTAGAAGCGATAATATCGCTTTAGAGCAGGATGATACTGGAAGGCTAACTACTGATACTGATTTAGAGTGGGATGACACCGGAATGCTGCCTCCTGCCCCAAATAGTGCCTTTCCTGGAATACTCATCCTATATTCGATGATACAATAAAGTTCTTAAAAAGGTTTAAAGAAGAGATCGATAAATTTCCACAAGATTATACCTCTACCATACCTCTATATTGAAATAATGTTAATAGAAATTTAGGAAGAAGTGAATTTTTAGCAAGTATGGTATCGATTTCTTAACAAGATGAGAGAATTAATGATATATTAGATAAACTTCAAAAAATTTCTACTAATTGTAGTAAGATAAGTAATAATGATGATAAATTTAATAAAGAGATTAAAGAATCTTTTGTAGAAATTAATACCACATTAAAAAATATAATAGAAATAAAGGACCCGAAATAGAATATTTAAATTCCAATATAGAAAAAGTTCAAAAGAATTTATCTAATTTAGAATCTTTGACTTATGAATTATCTAAAAATACATCTCCGAAACATATTAAGCAATCACCCCAAGATCAACCTAAAATATCTACAGGAGCAGTTACTGGTATAAAAGATAGAATAGCAAAATTTGAAGCAGACTCTGACAGCAAAATCAAAAAATACTGGACAGAAGAAAAGAAACAGACTGTAGAAAAACAACATGAAAATACTCAATCTGACTATATAACTCCTCAGAAAAATTTTGAGTTTGAAAATCGAGGTAAAGAAATTAAAGAGAATAGTACCAATTGAAAAAGGCTTTGATAATAAAACAACAAGATACTGGACATCACCGGCGGGATGGGATAAATGGGAGGAAGAAAAACAGAAAGGTATAGGAAAAGAGAATGAACTAATAAAACCTCGTACAAAATTTGCAATAGAACATTCTAAACATACTCAATCTAAAGAGCCTATATATCATCCAACACCTGAAAAATTGAATATTAACGAAATAACTCACGATTTATTTAAAGCTAAAAAGCAATACAAAAAACTTAAAAGACAAATTTGAAAACTTAGCAAAAGAAGCGAAGCAAATTGGGACACAAGCACAGCAAAGCTCCAAATCTTCAAGTAGTCCTAACATAAAACCTACAGGTTGCAGTAAATACGAAAGAAATATCTAAGGCAATTGATGTTATTCTTGTTTTTGGGTCTTGTTGCATGGCTCGTTTATGTCGTTCCCGCGGAGGCGGGACTCCAGTAAAACACATAAAAAACTTGTTTTTTATGTGTTTATTTTGTCAAATATGTAAACTCTGTATCAAGATTGAAGTTATTTTTCTAGAGCCCCGCCTTCGCGGAGATGACATTGAGTAGGTTTTTCGAGCCATACAACAAGGCTTTACTGTTGTGAGGATGACATCCTGCGTAAAACCAACACTGTACTCATTAATATTATAAGCAAAAATATGAAAAAGCTTAAAGTGAGAGATAGTGACTTAAAAGTTTTCCATAACAACATACTAAAGAAAGGAGTAGTTGAGGATAGAATAATACCTCCAAAAGAATGTGATAGACTATAAAGCCTCATTTTAACATTAGTCTTAAATAAGGATTGAACAATAATTTGTAGCGGTACTGCATAAAATGCTGCAAGTCCTATTAATATAACGGGACAAAGAATATTAAATATTTGTTTGTATAACATTATTTGCATTCCTAAAGCAACAATAATGCTGACAAATAAAGCCCATGTAATCTGTCTTAAAGGGTTTATTTTATCGGCAAACAGCCCTGCAAAAACAGCTGATATTCCATAGGTAGTAGTAAGAGCTATATTCATAAATCTTATTTCAGGATGATTTATAAAAGCTATTTTTGTTAAAAAAACTCCTAAGAAAATTACTAAAAAGTGATACACTCCTCCAATAGCACCGTTTATTAGTAATGCTATTATAACGGATAGTTTATTATTCCATATAATTTGCCGCAAGGTACTTTTTGATGACGTTCTTAAAAATTCGCTACTTTCTTTAAAAAAATTTCTCATCAAAATAGCAAATAAACCAAATATTGCACCAATAAAGAAATTAAAACGCCATAAATATTGGATATCGGAATTACTAGCGTAATAATAAGCTATAGCCGCAAGTAATGCACCTATTTGGCTACAGCATGAAACTATTCCTATATTTAAATTTTTCTGATTATCTCCTGTTTTTTCAGCTACATAAACCTTTATTCCGTCAACTTCTCCGGCAAGGCTTGCTAAAAAAACCATTCGACATAATGTTAGTATTACCGTAGCAAAAATACCTATTATCTCAAAGGAAGGAGTAATAGCAATTAATCCGGTAGAAATGCTACTCATGCACATTGATATCTTGATAGATTTAGTACGCCCGTATTTATCTCCGATAAATCCAAAAATTAAGGACCCTAAAGGTCGTACTATAACAGCTGCACTAAGAATAGCAAAAAAACCAAGTAGTTGTTTATCCTGCTCTATATTAGGTAAGAAATTTTGTGCAAGAATACTAGCCGATAAACCGAATAGAGCATAATCATAATAACGGATAATCGTTGTAAAAAATGCAACTAAAAAAGCTGAATTAGACATATAATATTTTCTTTTTGTGGCAACATCATATGATACCAACTATTTAGGCTGTGTGAAAGAAAATTAATTTAATCTATTTTTACTCTTGGTGTCTACAAATTATAAGATTTTTTTGAAATAGGAACAACTACAACATAATTTCAATATAGAAATCTTTTATATTTATTTTACTATTGTAGTTTTAATTATAATATTTTATATTTGGTATATATTCAATTCTTAACTGTTTAAAAATATGCACTTAGAATATAAAGTTACTATATCTGAAAATGGCAGAATAAATATTCCTGCAAAAATTCGTGATCAATTACATCTTGCTTCAGGAGATCAGTTAATGCTAATACTTGATAAAGAATTAACATTGATTCCTCTAAAAAATAAAATTAAAGAATTTCAAGCATTAGTAAAATCTAGAAATAAAGATAACATATCATTAGTTGACTCTTTAATTGAATCAAGAAGAAAGGAATTTAATAATGAATAAATATATTTTAGATTCATCTGCTTTACTTGCATTATTTAACGTAGAAACTGGTAGTGACAAGGTCGAAGAATTATTACCGTTATCTATTATGTCTACAGTAAATATAGCAGAAGTAGTAGCTGAACTAGATAAAAAATTGAACATATCTTTTATTCAAAGTAAAGAAATGATCTCAGCTTCAATAAATAAAATTGTAGCCTTAGATTTTGATCAAGCTATAGAAATTGGACGCTTAAAGAAAGAAACAGAACAATTTGGCTTATCTCTTGGTGACAGAGCTTGCATTAGCCTAGGATTCATTACAGGCTATCCTATATATACTGCAGATAAAATTTGGGCTAAACTGCAATTAAATTGTAAAATCGTTCTAATTCGCTAGTCTCTATGAAGATTTCTAATTGATTTGCTATTTTGAGGTATTTTTTAGCGAAAATTAATAAGATTTTCTACTCCTATTTCAAAGAAACCTTATAATTTGCAGCAAAAAATAACCAAAATTAAATCTTCTTAGAAATCTTCATAGAGACTAACAGCTCATTTTATGATAAAATTTGAAAAAAGAGCCATTATGATACTATAATAATTACATTCCTCTTCCTAAGTTTTGCTTTTCTATTTTTTCTCTTCGTGCTTTCATAGCTTTTGTTAGTTCTTCTTTATGCTTATCTCCTCCTTGAGGCATTTGTTTACCAACATCCTTTGCCTCTTTTTTTATAGTTTTTGGAATTGATATAGGTGGTGGCGGAGGCGATGGGGGAATAGGAATACCGCTTCCAGGCATTAGAGGCGGCATCGGTATAGTACCGCTAGGCATAGTTGGAGTATTTTTTGAAGATTGATTAACAGCTTCTGCTTGCTGCTGCTTTATCTTCTCTTCTTTCATACGTTTTATAGCTGCTAATGCTCCTTGTTGCTGTAAATCTGCAGCTGTCGGCTCTCTTTTTGTAGAAGTTAAATATTTATTTTTATTATCAAACTTTTGTTCTCTATCGGAAGCACTATTAATAGTATTATGTTCTTTTTCTATAGCCTTAAATTGATTATTAATAGCTTCTAATTCTGCAGCGATTTTCCATCTTTCTTCTCTAGTAATATTAGAATTAGCTGTTTTTTCTTCAAGCCCCTTTTTCCTCTCTTCTAGTTCTTTCTGTTTTTGCTTTAATTCTTCTATACGTTTTGCATGATTATCTATTTTTTCTTCTGTACTCTTTGTTTGCTGCTCGAAAGAATCCTGTACTTGTCTGCTTTGAACTTTTTTCTTTAACTCTTCATCAAAAGAAAGCGGTTTATTTCGTACAGGCTGTCCTAAATCAGAATGTATTAGATCGTCAAAATTTTCTCTAGAAGCTAACGGTTTTTTACTGGTATCAGGTATTTGAGGATCATGTTTTCGTAAACCTTTTGTAATTTCTTGTATATTTTTATGAAGTTCTGTAATCGACGCCATTTTACCTCTCACAAGTTAATTGATTTTAAAGATATAGTAATTAAACCTCTTTTATAGCTTCAACGCAAGCAAAAGTTGCTATTTTTAGTATTTCATTAGCTGTTGCTGTAGCTTGAAGTATTTGAACGGGTTTTTCAAAACCGTTTGTTATAGGACCTATAAAGCTGTTTGACGAAAATTCTTGTAACAACTCAGTAGAAATAGCAGCTGAATTTAAACCAGGCATAATTAATACATTTGCAGATCCTGATAATCTACAAAATTTATATAATTTACGTAAATCACCATCTAAAGCCACTTTAACCGACATCTCTCCGTCATATTCAAAATCTACCTCCATGCCGCTCAGCTCTTTTTTGTCTTTGCTAAAATTATCTAGTATATTTACTGCTTCACGAATACAAGCTGTTTTTGCCTTAGAAGAATTACCGAATGTTGAAAAAGAAAGAAGTGCAACACGAGGCGTGATTCCCATATTTTTAGCAATTTCTGCAGTTTGGGTTGCTATTTGTGCAAGTTCCCAGCTGTTTGGATATTCTGTAATACAATTATCAGCAATAATAATATTATTATCTTTAGCAATCATAATTGAATAGCCAAGGATGCTACGATTAGTTTTTGGTGAAATGACTTTCATGATATCTTCTAAACTATCGATATAACTTTTCGTAACACCGGTTAGCAGAGCATCACCGTCACCGCATGCTAACATACAAGCAGCGAAAATATTCTTATCAGTTTTAACAAGCTTTGCACAATCACGGTATAAATAACCTTTTCTCTGAAGTCTTTTATATAAATAATCAGTATATTGCTCTAAACTATCGCTTAAGGCCGCATTCATTATTTGAATTCCGTCTAAGCTAATATCTTGACCTATCTTTTTTAATATAGCCTCAATTCGTTCAACACGACCAATTATAATCGGATGACCGTATTTCTTGTCTCGCATCATAAGAGCGGCAGAAATTACTTCTTCTTCTTCACCTTCAGCAAAAACAATCCGTTTAAGCGGTGCATTATGAATTTTTTCAGCTAAGAAATTCATATAGTTAGCAGTAGGATTTAATCTGCTACCTAATTCTTTCTTATATTTACCTATACTAAAATCTTTAACCCTAGCAACGCCGCTTTCTATTGCAGCAACGGCAACCGCTGCTGCTACTACGGTAATTAAACGAGGATCAAACGGTACAGGAATGATATATTCCTTACCAAAAACCATCTTACGCCCTGAGTAAGCTTTATACACCTCTTCCGGTACAGGTCTACGGGCTAAATCTGCAATGGCTTTTGCCGCAGCTATTTTCATTTCCGTATTAATAGTCTTAGCTCTTACATCTAATGCTCCTCTAAAAATATAAGGAAATCCCATAACATTATTAATCTGATTATTATAATCAGATCGCCCTGTTGCTATAATCGCATCATCGCGCACAAGTTTTATATCTTCCGGAGTAATTTCCGGATCAGGGTTAGCCATAGCAAAAACAATCGGATTACTTGTCATTCTACTCACCATATCTTTAGTTACTGCCCCTTTTACCGATAACCCTATAAATACATCAGCGTTATCTAAGCTTTCCGCTAAAGTTCTAAACTTGGTATCACTTGCATATAGCTCTTTCCATTTATTCATACCTTCTAGGCGTCCTTTGTAAACAACGCCTTTAGTATCACATACAATAATCTTTGATTTATCGGCTCCAAGAGCAATTAATAAATCAATGCAAGCAATAGCTGCTGCACCTGCTCCGTTAACTACGATTTTTAAATCTTCAAGCTTGCGATTAGTAAGATACGCAGCATTTATTAGCCCTGCGGCGGTAATAATCGCTGTTCCATGCTGATCGTCATGAAAGACTGGTATATCCATTAAAGATTTTAATTTTTCTTCTATAATAAAACATTCTGGAGCTTTAATATCTTCAAGATTAATACCACCAAAACTATAACTGAGATACTTCACGGCATTAATAAATTCTTCAGGGTCTTCCGTATTCACTTCCAAGTCAATTGCATCAATATCAGCAAATTTTTTGAATAGTACCGCTTTACCTTCCATCACCGGTTTTGAAGCGGCAGCTCCTAAATTACCAAGCCCAAGTACGGCAGTACCGTTAGAGATTACGGCAACTAAATTACCGCGAGCAGTATATTTATATACATCCTCTAAATTCTTAGCAATTTCAAGGCAAGGAGCCGCAACCCCTGGGGAATAAGCAAGTGATAAATCTTGCTGAGTAACTAAAGACTTTGTTGCAGAAATAGCGATCTTACCAGGCTTATCTTTTTCATGATATTCAAGGGCCTCAGCATAATTTATTTTATTCATTTCATCCATTTTAGAAATTCCTGTTTTATTTGTTTGTTCTGGTTTTTCGTCATTGCGAACATACGCACTAGGCATCGACGAAGCAATCTCAGGCAACATTCCTGAGATTGCCACGCTCCTTGCAGTCGCTCGCAATGACGTGGTAAATTCAACCCATTATATACATAATAATTGATATAGTAACTACCGAGAAAAAAGTAGTAAATGTTATAATCGACGCCATAGAATCAGGATCACCGTCAAGTTGACGAGATAAAACATAAGCCGTACTCGCACATGGAAGGCAGCTATATAATATTCCTACCGATCTATCTAATCCGTCAATAGACATTAACCATAGTACTACTACACTAACTAGAGGAAATGCAACTAATTTAACAAAGCTTGTAAACATTACATTATGTAAAAGCTCTTGTCTAATAGTAAAATTAAGCCCTGCCCCAACATTTAACATACCGATAGCTAAAGCAGCATTAGAAAGGCTATCTAACGTTTTCTTAAGCCCTAAATGTAATTCAAGATTTGAGTAATTAAAAACGAATCCTACTAAACTTGCGATAATTAACGGATTACGCACAATTAATTTCATCATTAAAACAAAACTAGTGCTAATAGTATTAGTAACGGATTTATTAGGGATATAATAAGCGAAAATCATTACCGATAAAATATTGGTAAAAATAATCATATAAGAAGAAATAATGGCAACGATTGAAAGCCCGCTAGAACCAAGCAAGGGGCTACTTACCCCAAAAAAAATGTAGCTATTATAACGAATCGATCCTTGAAAAATGGAAGTAAATTGGACTTTATCTATGTTGTATTTTTTTTGGTAAATTATAAGACCGATTGATACAAGAATAGTGGATATAATAAGCGCCACTACTAATTTAATTATGGGCGCAATGCTTAAATCGGCAGTAGATACGTAACTAAACAACATGGCAGGAAATAGTACAAAATACGATAATTTCTCAATACCACGCCAAAATTCTTCTGAAGTTAACCATTTATTTTTGATAATACTACCAAGCAGCGTAATTAAAAAAATAGGTAACGTACTACAAAAAATTTCATTCATTTGTTAATAGTTTTTATTTTAACGTCATTACGAGGAGCGAAGCGACGTGGCAATCTCGTCCAACTTCCTGAGATTGCCACACTCACTTCGTTCGCAATGACGCTTAGATACCCATGCGGGAATGATATATAGGCTACAACTGCCCTTCAACCAGCTTTTTCATTTCCTGCACCCCGTAAAGCTTTATAAAAGTCCCAAGTCTTGGACCTTCATTCTGTCCAAGCAATATTTGATATAAATCTTTGAAGTAATCACGCAGATTTTCATATCCTGCTTTCATTCCTATATCATATATTGCTTTCTGAATTGCTTCAGCTTCGGTTTGATCAGCTATATCAGATAACATATCTAATATATCCTGCAAAATAACCTTATGCTTTTCAGAAGGAGATAAATATGATTTATGTGCTTTAATAAAGTCATTATAATATCTTATAGCAAATTCTGCTAAATGGTCAAGATAAGGGTTAGTATTTGGAGTTGCTTTTGGCTCATATTTGCTAATAAATCCCCAAAGCACCGATTTATCCGAAGGATTACACACAGAAGTAAGATTTAAAAGCAACGAATAGGTAATTCCAAAAGTCTCAATTTTCGGTACATTTCCGTGATGGATGTGATAAACGGGATTTGCAAAACGCTTTGCCCTATCCTCTTCTAAATGATATTTCTGATTAAAAGTAATATATTCATCAACATTTTTAGGAATTACATCAAAAAACAAACGCTTAGCTCTAGTCGGATTTTGATACATAAATAATGCCATACTTTCAACAGGAGCATATTTAAGCCAATCATCAATGCTAATACTATTACCTTTTGATTTTGATATTTTCTCACCGTTTTCATCTAAGAATAACTCATAACATAACTGCACCGGCGGCTTTCCTCCTAGGATTCGGCAAATTTCCGAATAAAGACGAGCATTTGCCAAATGGTCTTTGCCGTACATCTCATAATCGACTTTAAGCGCAGCCCAACGCATACCAAAATCCGGCTTCCACTGTAATTTGCAATGCCCTCCCGTTACCGGTACTTCTATATAATTACCGGCTTTGTCTTTATACGTTACAGTGCCTGCTTTAGCATCCCATTTCTCTATAGGTACTTGCAGTACCTTACCTGTTTTCGGACATATAGGCATGAAAGGTGAATAGGTAGCCTTGCGCTCTTCTCTAAAAGTCGGTAGCATTAGCTCCATTATCTCGTCATATTTTTCAAGCACCATTATCAGCATCTCATCAAACATACCAGCTTTATAACAGTTAGTACTGCTATAAAATTCATACTCAAAACCGAATTTATCAAGGAATGAGCGAAGCTTTGCATTCATATAATGCCCATAACTTTCACATTCACCGAATGTATCAGGGATAGAAGTAAGCGGCATATCCATATACTGTGCCACCATTTCAGGATTTGGGATATTGCTAGGTACTTTACGAAGCCCGTCCATATCATCGGAAAAGCAAATGAGTTTAGTCGGAATATCGGATAATTGCTCAAATGCTTTCTGTACCATCACCATACGGGCATTTTCACCAAAAGTACCGATATGAGGTAAACCTGAAGGACCGTAACCCGTTTCAAATAATACATACCCCTTCTCAGGAATTTTACCGTTTAAGCTATCTAATATCTTCTTAGCCTCAACAAAAGGCCACGCGTTTGACTTAATAGCATCTTTCCAAATTTCTGACATTGATTTTTCTTGCGCTTTAATTAATAATCAGTGACAATATACTAAATTTATTTATTTGTAAAATATCAAATTAAACGCCGTCATTGCGAGGAGCGAAGCGACGTAGCAATCTCATCAAACTTCCCGAGATTGCCACGCTCCTGGCAGTCGCTCGCAATGACATTAAGAACAAAAAAATCATGCCATTTAATACTATTATAAATTACATCAGAAAAGATAACTATAAAGTTCTACATTTAGGACTGATTGCAATTTCTATAATAGCACTTGCTACCGCTTATATTGCTGAATATATATTCCATTATACACCCTGTCCTTTATGCGTTTACGAACGATTTCCCTATTTAACCCTAATCAAAATTTGCTTAACTGCTTTAATCATCCGACAGTTAAGTAAGTATACTTTAATATTCATTCTCCTAACTATCCTTAGCTCTTGTATATTATCAACCTATCATAGTTTCGTAGAAAGAGGCATAGTACAACCAAGTGCTCTTTGTTCATCAATGCTTCGTATCCCGAAAGGCTTGTCTATACAACACATCAAACAAATGTTCTACTCGCAGCCAATCACGTCCTGCATGAAACCCGCTATCAAAATCTTTGGTATTTCTATGACAGAGTATAATCTACTCTTAAATATCGGTCTTCTAATCTGTTTACTCCTCGTTTTGTTTTATACAAAATCTAATAAATAGTTAAAAAATTAATTATTAGCTTGCAGAAATTCAAAATATTATGTATAATGCTCGCACGACAAAATAATATTTAAACATAAAGGAATATTTATATAAAGGAATATTTATATGATGAATCAACCAACAAATAATGCTAATTACAGACTTCAAGACGGTAGTACGGTTTTACATAATGCAGCACGTATAGGGAATGTAAATAATGTTAGACTTTTACTTTCACAAGGTGCCGATGTTAATGCTTTAGATGCTAAAGGAAAAAAACTATAGATTATGCATCTAAACCAGAAATTAAAGAAATACTAACTGATTCCGCTAATGCACGCTCAGCACTGCCTGAATTCAAAGCAGAACAAAAGCTTGCTGAGATGAAGAAAAATATTAAAAATGAGGATGATAAAAATAAAATTATCAACGGATTAATTATGAATCCTGAATTTTATTCTGATATAGATGATGTCACAAGAGAGAAATTAATAGAAAAACTTTTTAATTATAATATTAACTATAATAATCCAGTAATAGCTCCGGTAGCAGCACCGGCACCAGTAACAACCACTACTTCTACAGAAATAACAGCAGAGGACAATGTACGTGCACCAAACCATGAAATACATGACACCTGAATTGAAGCTGAAGACAACCGTACACCGTTTAGTATAGAAGCCTCAGCCAGAAATGCAAATATTGTTCAAAAATTAATTGAGCAAGGTCATGATGTCAATGCTAAAGATGAACAAGGAAATACGGCATTATTTTATGCAAGCACTCAAGAAATAGCTAAAATTTTATTAGACAAAGGGACAAGTCCGGATGAAGAAGGGTTTGCAAAAAATACACACGAAAAATTATTAAAAGATGTTATGCAACGTCT
This sequence comes from Rickettsia koreansis, assembly GCF_046532895.1. Classification (NCBI taxonomy): domain Bacteria; kingdom Pseudomonadati; phylum Pseudomonadota; class Alphaproteobacteria; order Rickettsiales; family Rickettsiaceae; genus Rickettsia; species Rickettsia koreansis. Next base: position 404,185 of record NZ_WHLZ01000001.1, read on the forward strand.
TAAAAACGGTGAAGATAAAGATGGCATTATTAATACATTAATTGAGATTAGTATTAATGAAGATACAAGAGCAGAGTTAATAAAAAAAGTTTTAAATTATAATGTTAATGATAATAATCCTGTAGCAGCTCCAGCATTAGTTACTCCTGTAGCAACCCCTATAGTAGTACCGGCTCCATCAACTTCAACAGAAGAAAAGTTATTGGCTGAAGTGAAGACACGCCTTACAATAGAGAAAATAAGGATGATATTATTAATTTCGTGCTTCTTTATCAGACTACTAACGAGAATGTAAAAAGTGAGTTAATAGATTATATTTGTGAATATTCTTTCGGTACTGAATTAGCCGGACAGATAGGTGCAGATATTCAATTCTAAGTTTAAATCTCTTTAAGTTCTTTTAAAGAAAAACCCGGTGGTTTTAGGTAGTCTAGTACTACCTTACCACTATCTAAGACTATAAGCCTTTTGCCGTAATTTACGGCATCTTCTAAATTATGCGTGATCATAACGGAAGTGATCTTATGTTTCTCTATAATCTCTGCTGTTTTTTTCATCACTTCCAAAGAAGCTTTTGGATCTAAATGTGCCGTATGTTCGTCTAGAAATAATATTTTAGGTGGATGAGCTATGATAAGTGCCAACAGTATAATCTGCTTTTCTCCACCGGAAAATTTACCTAATGGCTGTGAAAGTAAAGACAAAAAGCGTTTAGGCGCACCTGTAAGCTCTAACAACTCGCTACTTGCTAACCGTTCATTACTAGAGAATCTACTTTCCCACAAAATGATATTTTCTTCAAGGGTTAGCTCGGTAAATAGCCTCTCTTCAGCTTTTTGTGTTAATGTAACTAATGTAAAAGCTTTTTGTCCTTTAGGTATTTTATCGATTCTGACTTGATCTAGACACACTTTCCCGCTAGTAGGTTTTAAATAGCCGGCAAGTATTTTAACTACAGTATACTTACCGCTACCGTTATGACCCAATATTACAACAAACTCTTCTTTAGCAATATTTAAAGTAGTTTCAGCAATTATAGGTTCGGTTCTTTCTTTAACTTTGAACTGTATATTTTCTGCATATAAATAAGGTTTCATAAAGCCCCTCTTTTTACAGAACTCAACGAAATAAACAATACTATCCCTAAAATAAGCTTAAGATTTATGGGATCGATGCCAATTCGGAGTAAAAAGCCCAGAGCAATAAAGTAAAATAATATACCCATCAAACAAGAAAATATCTCTTTAAACGCATTAAAATTATTAGCATGGATTAAAATATGACGCCCTATAACAATTGCACCAATACCGACTAGTGCCACCCCGAAACCCATATTAATATCGGCAAAACCATTTACTTGTGCAGATAAAGTACCGGTTGGTTAAAGCAGCCAAACAATTACTTATGCTAAAACCGATAGTACGGTAAAGCTCGGCAGGTTTTCCTAAATTAATCAATAAATCTTTATTAAAACCAAAAGCACGCAGAAATAAACCGAGCTTACCTTTTAATAAAATTATAACTGAACATATAATAAGACAATTGATTATTACTAAAGGTATTAACCAATTTTTGAGATCTAATACAGATAATAGAGATAATAGAGTCGGCATACCAAAGAACCGATATATTAGGACGCTGCATAATTTGTAAGTTAACCGAATAAAGCATAAAACTTGCAAGTATTCCGGCTATAAGCCCGTTAATGCAGTTATTCTTCTGCATAACACTAACTCGCCTGCTATTACGGCAAATATTAATGCAGGAAATAACCCAAATGAAAGGCTGCGGGCAAACACTGCCGCACCAAGTACATAAGTACCGTCTACGGTAAGATCGGTAATTTTGAGAATATGATAACTTATATACATCCCTAAAATAAGCGGCAGCATTATTAAGGATTGCTCAAGAGCAGTAACTAAAATGTTCATGTTACTACTCTTCAAGTTCTTTACGCGCGAAAGGAAGTACGGATAAATTTTCTTTAGTAAGAATATCTTGTTTAACAAATGATTTAAGGTTAATAAATAAAGTTAAGTCTTTCATATCCCCAAATGGAATATCTTTCGGTTCTATTCCTTGTAAGATTTTTTTTGCCATTAAACCTGCTTCTACGCCTATTTGCTTCTCTTGTACTCCTACCGCAATAGTTGCCCCGCTAATTACCGAACCTTCATCGGAAGCAATTATCGGAATACGGCGTTTAAATGCTTCTTGCTTTTAAATATTAATCCCACTGACTATTAAATGATCTTTCAAAATTATAAAACTCTGCGTATTTTCAGGAGCATTTTTTACAGCCACAGGCATATCATTGAAATTTTATATCATTACCGTATGCAGAGAAATATTGTTTTTTCCAGCATATAATTTTAACATTTCTACTTCAGGTATAACTTTCTCGCTACTGCTATAAATTAAAGTGATATTCTGTAAAAAAGGTAATTTACTAATGGTGTCAGTGATTTGTATCTCATCGTTAACACCGGTAACTAAAGGTAGGTTTTTACTATTAATCATAGCAGCAGCACACACAATCGGTTTATTTGTTATATGAGAAATAACAGTTTGGCTGGCTGTCGTGCCTATTGGAATTATTACATCAATATCCTGATCTTTTATTTGCTTTATAATGGCAAGTAAAATATTAGAATTAGCATGAGCATTTTTAACTATAATTTCTGCATCTATATCTTTTAGCGACTCTTTAATTCCTGATATAATCTCAGTCATTGCGGCATGTTCAAGTGGAACAATGACTGCTACTTTTTTTTGACCCGCATAAACTGCAGCTGTGATGAATAAAACAAAAAGAAAAGAAAAAAATTTTTGAAAAATATTAGAGATAAACATTTTAATATCCTGTTATAAGTTATAATTTAATAATCAAAATTTAAATTTGCATATAGCAAACACATAAACGCCAAAAATTATCTACGCCAACGCCAATTTTGTATTAAACTATTAACATTTAAAGATATCATAAATATTTTTAACTGTAGAAATATAAAGTAAAGATAAAAAACTTATCTTGCTTTGACTAGAATCTAAATAGTCAAGAAAGCTCTACCTTAGAGGCTATCTGTAAATAAATTTTAAGGCTAATTAAAACTTATTTACAGATAGCCTCTTAATTTTTAATGTTTAGCACCATTTTTAGATTATGTCAATAACCAATAAATAGTATTGCCTAAAAGAATTACTTGAGATAGCCTATACTTCGATGTCATAACCGCTTTTACGAAACGTTATTATTGCATAAAGTTGTTGCACGGCTACAAAAAACCTACTCGATGTCATCCCCGCATAACATTGTTGCGTAGATCGAAAAATGTATTTGGTGTCATACCGTGGCTTGACCACGGCATCCATAAAAGTAACTTTAAAATACTAAATTTTTAGTATTTTAAATTGGATCCCGCGATCAAGTCGCGGGATGACAGGCGTGGAATCGATCCACGCAGGAATGACCTAAACAAGCCATTCATCCTCTTAATGACGATTCAGTACCCATGCAGCAAGGCTTATAAAATGAAAAAGGGATTCATTTCTTAAACTATACATTTTCTGTTTGTTCCGTTTGCCCTAGTAATTGCGATAGAACATCTTGACCTGCTTCAGTCCAACTTACAGGTGGCTCTTCGTTTGGTAAACCTGTACCATAACGATCATTAAATACTCTAACTGCTTGCTGAGTAAATTGATCAAATGTACTTGTGGATTCTACTCCATAGCCATATTCTTTTAAATTTTCCTGTAAAGTATTAACTTTTTCTCCAGTACTATCAAGACTTAATAATAATTCACTCTTTTGCTCTTGCGTAGTCTCAAAATATCTACCAAAACCAGCTTCAGCTAATTCTTTCCAAGGAAATTTTGATCCAGGAGCTATATGAGCATTGACTTCTCGGTTTACAGTTACTTCACCAAGACCGACTAAATCATGTTTTAAATCTAAATTTGGATATCTTTCTGCTACATCCTTAAGAAATTCTTTTAATTTCCCTATTTGCTCTTCAGGAAAATCACTTTTTGCATCATTAATAAGCATGACTCCAATACCAAACTTATTAACACCTACTTCTCCTTTCCAACTACTCTTGCCTGCATAAAAAGCTTGATCTGTTAAATCATTATGATATTCTTTTTGAGTCCCATCCTTATCAATTATGTAATGAACACTTGCACCTCGCTCATCCAATACTTCACGAACAGCCTTAATATCCTTGCTTACAGAATAAGTAATTACTACACAGGTAGGTTTTACTCCTTCCGGTCTTGGGGCTATATATTTACCATTTGGACTATTGGTATTACTAATACCGTTATTTTCAATAGCCTTACTTTTACTCATAACCTTCCTCCAATATATTTAGTAATTGTTGACAGTTCAGAATTTACTAAACCTTAACCACAATTAATACTTTGGTAATGCTAAGTCAATGAAAATTTAAATATTATTCACAAGGTATCTATACTGATCTGACAAGTTCAATGATTATTTTTCTAATATTTGGATTTTGTACTCTAGTAAATGTTCTAGTTAACGATAAAAGTGCTCTTTCCATAGTCCTTGATAATTCATTTATAATCAAAAGAGACGTCATGTTCATATTGCCCTTCTTCTTCAGCAATATTATTTAAGAAATCACTTTCTATTTCTTTGAATAGATATTCAATTTTATTATTAGGAGTATTTTCATTGTCAGCTTTTAACTTTTCTTCTTCAGGACTATTAAAGAAATATTTTAAAGGCGTATTTACAACTTTTGCAAAAACATATAACCTACTTATAGGTATATTACTTTAACCTTCTTAATATTTTTTAACTTGGAGAGCACTAATATCGAAAAAGCTTGCCCTAATTCTTGTTGGCTAATACCTACAGCAAGACGTCGTTCTTTTAAACGTTCACTTGCGAGTTTGTCTGGATGTTTTATTGAATCATTCATTTTAACAATAAGCTTTAATTAATTAAAATTAATTATAAAGGCTATTCAACTTTAAATGTAGTATATATTACTTTATATTTAATCAAGCAACTTTATTAAAAATTTAATATAATAATGCTAAAACCCTTTGATTATCAAGAATCAAGGCTAATAAATAATTAATTAAAAGTATAAAAACGATGAGTAATAAAATAGTAAAATTACCGAATTGCGAGAATATAGTGGGAGAGATTAGTTTTTTAGGAATTAAACCTTGAGTATAATTTATTTCATTTAGATTTAGTTTTTTTATTGTTCTGCCAAAAGGATCTACTATAGCTGAAATACCGTTATTCGCTACTCTAATCATAGGTAAACCATTCTCTACAGCTCTACTTCTACTAATATGAAAATGCTGATATGGACCGCTGGATTTACCATACCATGCATCATTTGTAATATTAATTATTACATCGGCTATTTCATTATTAGTCCGTACAAAATCAGAAAAAATAGATTCATAACAAATCAAAGGTTTAATTTTAAGATTATATTTTTCAAGATAAACAAGCCCTCCGTTTCCTTCTTTATAATCAATTAAACCATGAGTTAATTTTTTAAACGGTAGTATCTTTTTAAGGGGCATATACTCACCGAAAGGTACTAAATGTGATTTATGGTATTCAAATAATTTATGATCATTTTTATCAAGAGCATACATAGCTGAGTAAAGTTCAAACTCATCACCTTGTTTTTTATTATCCGAAATTCCTCCTGTTATCAAAATAGCATTTGTAGAATTTAGCATTTTTAATAATTTTGATTTAACTTGCGGTATATCATCAGGTACTACTAATGCTGCCTCAGACCAAATAATTAAATCGGTAGGTTCCAAATTTTCCGATAAATTAATATGTAGCATTAAATTATGCCAAAATTCTTCTTCATTCCATTTTTCGGTTTGAGGTATTGAAGGTTGCACTAATCGTACTTTTATATCCGTGAAATTTGTATGGTTATTACTTAGCCTTACTGCTCCGTAAATGACAATGATGGTTAATACTAGGACTGAACTAGCTAGTAATATTTTTAACTGAGTAAATTGCTTGCTAAATAAAGGATAAGCTGATGTAGAAATATATATAACTATAAAACTAAGCCCATATATCCCTATTATACTTAAAGGCTGTATTAAAATATCTGAAAACGAAAAAGCATAACCGATCAAATTCCAAGGAAGACCGGTAAAAATCCACGAACGTACCCACTCAAATAATACCCAACATAAACAGAATATAAATTGGTAATATTTATTATTTTTAGCAAAAAAACTAAGCGTGCAGCTTGCTGATATAAAGCAAGCTAAAACTATAGGTAGTCCAAATAACGCAAAAGGAATTGCCCACCAAAAATCTGCAATATAAACGCTAACACCGATACTTATCCAATATATTCCACTTAAAAAATGCCCAAAACCGAATAAATAACCAAATTTTGTGGCTTCTTGCCAATTTTCGGATTTTTGAACTATATAACATAAGTAAGATAACGTTAATAATGCCGGTATAAAGAAAGTCGGAGCAAAAACTAAACCGCTTAATATCCCAAGCAGTAAACAGATGATTTTAGGTTTATACATTTTTATCGATTATTTGTTTACAAAATAATACATCATGCTATCATTTTCAGCAAGTTTTAATATAATGAGTAAATAAATGACTACAGGATTACTACAAGGAAAAAAAGGCTTAATTACAGGTATTGCAAATAATATGTCAATATCGTGGGCGATTGCACAGCTTGCTAAAAAACACGGAGCAGAGCTATGGTTTACTTATCAATCGGGAGTACTAGAAAAACGAGTTAAACCACTCGCTGAGGAAATAGGTTGTAATTTTGTTAGCGAACTTGATGTTACGAAGCCAAAATCAATTAGTAATTTATTTGATGATATAAAAGAGAAATGGGGTAGCTTCGATTTCTTACTTCACGGTATGGCTTTTGCCGATAAAAATGAATTAAAAGGACGTTATGTTTATACTAGCTTAGAAAATTTTCATAATTCTTTACATATATCATGTTACTCTCTTTTAGAACTCTCAAGGTCCGCAGAAGCCTTAATGCATAATGGCGGAAGCATTGTGACATTAACTTACTACGGCGCTGAAAAAGTTATACCTAATTATAACGTTATGGGAGTAGCCAAAGCTGCACTTGAGGCTAGTATAAAATATCTAGCAAACGATATGGGAGAAAATAATATTAGGGTAAATGCTATTTCGGCAGGACCTATCAAAACTTTAGCATCTAGTGCAATAGGTGATTTTAGTACTATGCTTAAATCTCACGCTGCAACCGCACCGTTAAAACGTAATACTACCCAAGAAGATGTAGGAGGAGCAGCAGTATATTTATTTAGTGAATTATCTAAAGGTGTTACCGGTGAAATCCATTATGTAGATTGCGGTTATAATATTATGGGAAGTAATAAATTATAAATTAGGGATTAATGTCATTCCCGCAAAAGGCTTGCTTGTGTAGACCAATAAAATCCACTGTGTCACCCCGTGGCTTGACCACGGGATCCATACAAACAATAAAAAATACTAATAATATTAGTATTTTAAGCTAGATCCCGTGAATAAATCACAGGATGACAACTGTATTTTTCAAGTCACACAACAAAATCATCACAATCCATGATTTCTTTTTTTGAGGTGTTCAGGTTTTGGAGGAACAGGCGGTTTTTTAGATTTTTCCTGAACCTTTTTAGCCTCTAACGGCAATACCAGATTATTTAATCTATTTAACTCTTTTGAGATTTGTTTTAACTGTTCTTGTACTTCTATCGTTAAAGGAGTATGAGAATTTTTCATTTCACTATTTATTATTGTGCCTATTTTCTCAAGATTTTTTTTAGAAATGGAATATGATTTTATACCTATATAATTAACAATCTTTGACCACCAAGTTTGTCTTTTATCTAATCCTTGATATATTACATCTACTAAATCATTTTTTTTGAATGTTAATATATAATCAGAAGCTCCTTCTAAGGATTTAGATAAATGCCTTTTTATTTCTCCTTGTCTCTTATCTTCAATATTTACTTTTTTGTCTTTCTTGAGTTTTGTTATTGCTTTTTCAATTATTGAAGATATCTTAGTTTCTTTTCCTTCATGCGCTTTATTTTCTAAATTTGCTTTGGTATTAAAATTTATATTAGTTCCTATTTTAGCATCTACTAATTGTTTAGCATACTTACCGTTAGGATCTTGTATTTCTCGCTCTATCTCAGCAGATTTTAAACCTAATTTTGTATATATATCTGATTCTCGGAAAAGTGGAGCATATAATAAAAAATTAATACTTTGAGCTATTCTACTATCTATCAAATCTTTAGAATCTCTTTTGGGATAAAATTTTTCTTGTAAAATACGATAGTGATCTAATATTTCCTGTGTTATATCTTTTACATCAAGAGATTGTAATTCTCCTTTATCATTAAATTTTGCTTTCATACCTGAACGTTTGGCTTCCAATAATAATATTTCTTGAAAAACTTTATTATTAGGAGTACGACAAACGAAATTAGGATCGTTATCCGGCATTAATTCATTTGCATTTTCCATTATTGCTTGATTGAGTTTATGTAATTGCTCTTTATTAAGCTTTTTATCTAACAAACTTATAAAAGCTTCTCTTTGTTTTTGCTTACTTGCAGTACTAAAAGCCTGCTGCATCTTTTGCAAAACAACAAAATCAAAATTTTTGTTATCTATTTCTTGGATAACTAAATTTGCTAAATTTTTTGTTTCAGTATTCACTGTTTCTTTTTTATTTTTTGTATCCATATTTAGTATTAATCTCACTTATAATTATTTAAATATTAATGATAGATTAAATTAATTTCTAGATGTTTTTACTATATTTATAATCAAAACTTTAAAACAGTATCTAGCAAAGTCATACTGGTTCTGAGCTATTACCCAAAATTTCTATTGATTCTATTGTTTCATTATTCGATTGACTATGCATTACTAAATCTAAAATATTTGAAGATGTTAAATTGGTAATATAAACACCTTGTACATCATTTAATACATAATCAACTACTAATAATTTAGAATCATCAGAAGTTCCATATAATGACATTTTTGCCTCAAATAATTTTTTAAATGTATCTAATTCAAGTAATTCTTCACATATAGCATGTTCTTTAATATCTCTACTTACAAATAAACTCATTATGCTTTGTGCTAAACTATTTTTAATATACAAGCCTTTTAAGCATTCCATAAAATTTTCAAAAAAATTTAGTCCTTCAAAAGGAATTTTGAAATCAGGTAATAATTCTTGATATAATTTTTTCTGCAATTCCTCTTTTTCAATTAGTTCTTCAAAAGGAATGTTGAGATCACTGAACAATGCTTGATATAATTTTTTCTGCAATGCCTTCTCCGCAAATTTTTTCAAATAGAAATTATCAATTAATAGCTTGTAAAGCTCAAGTACCCCACTAGGAAGGTTAATTTTCAAAGTTCCTTTTTTATCAATTTCTACAGTAAACCTGTTTTCTTTTGCTTCTAAATATATTAGATCTCGAAATATACTATCCTCTTTTGTTCTACGAAGTAAAAAAGCTGCATCTTTATAATCAACTAAATCTAAAGCATGTTTCATTATTGTTGCATTAAGCTCATGTAACCTATTGTTAGATATAATCTCTTCTACATCTGCTAGAAAAGATTTTTTATCATCTATTTTTAATTTCCTTAAATTTTCTAGAACTTCTAAAGTTATTTCTCCTTGTTGAATTTTTTTAAGTAACTCATAACAGTTGCTAAATTTTACTTCTTGATTTTTGCATCCTAACCCGGCATAAACATTGTATCCTGATTCTTTCTTTTGAGCTAATCCAGGATGTTCTTCTTCAATTTCTCTAGGTTTACTAATACAAGAGCTCATAATGTCTTTTAGCTTCATATGATTTATTCCTTACATATTAATAAGGAATATTATATTTAGTTAAGAAATATTAACAAGTACTTTATAGAAGATTAAGATAAATTAATTTTTATTGAGAGGATGATGCAACAATGCTTTTTTGAGATGATTAGTTTGAAGATGAGTATATATTTGGGTAGTAGATATATCAGCGTGACCCAGCAGCTCTTGAATTACTCTTAAGTCTGCTCCGCCCTCAAGCAAATGACTTGCAAAACTGTGACGTAATATATGCGGAGAAATATACTCAGGGTTAAGTCCTGCATAAAGGGCAGCAGATTTTAACAGAATAGCAAAATTTTGCCTAGTCATATAACCCGCTAAAGCTGATGAGGGAAATAAATAAATTAGATTGCTTGGTTTAGCTTTATTCACAAAAACATCTCTAATTGCAAGATATTTAGCAATACTGATAACTGCCTGTTCATTTATTACTATGACTCTTTCCTTATTACCTTTACCAAGTACCGAAAATATTTTTCTTACTTCTCCTTTAGACGTTTTATTAGTCAGAATATCAGCAAGCTTAAGACTAACAAGCTCCGAGACTCTAAGACCACTAGCATAAAGCAAATGAATCATAGCATTAAGCCTGATACCTTCGGGAGAATTATCGTGAGCGCAATGTTCAAGTAACAATTTAATTTGAGTTATAGATAATATTTCGGGAAGTTTATTGTGATATTTTGGCAAATCTACGTTAAGAACCGGATTAAACGCGGTATGGTTTTCGCTAATTAAAAATTCATAATAACTTTTTATAGTTGAGATTTTTCTGTTGATTGAACGTGCTTGCAAATCATTACTTGCTAGATACTCAATCCAGTCTCTAATATTCTCAGTAGTAATATTTAATTCGGATAATTTTTGTTTAGCAAGATAATTTTGAAAATCGAATAAGTCACGCTTATAGCTAAGTATTGAATTTTTTGACAATGCTCTCTCGGCTAAAAGCATTTCTAGGAATTGCACAATAAATGCCATAAGATGTTTTAATTTCTATAATGGAGGCCAGGGTCGGAATCGAACCGACGAATAGAGGATTTGCAGTCCACGGCATTACCACTTTGCTACCCAGCCTAATCATTATCATACTACAATCCTATGTCATTCCTGCGAAAGCAGGAATCCATAAACAGATAATTGTATTTGTACTGGATTCCCGCTTTCACGGGAATAACATAAATACTACCAACATCCATACAAAAAAGCAACTATTTTTATATTAAACTCCTAATCCTTGCAGGATATTTAAAAGATTTATCCTTCATAAAATTCAAGAACTGGCTAACTGAATCTACTATATCGTCATTTTTAATATGGGGAAAATTCAGTAATTCCTTTTAAATTATGCTTGATTGTTTAGGTATTAGAACACTAGCTGATTGAAATAAAGGAACTACCGAGGCGAATCTTATAACTTTATCAAAGCTTGGTTTAACCCCTGTCACTCTAATATTACCACCTAAAAATCCTATATCTTGAATCAATTGTTGACCACTTGCTTTATCTTCGATTAATATAAATTTTGGCTGATATTCTCTAGTTAGTTTTTCCGTCAAATTCTTAAGCTCAGGATAATTAATTTTTTTCCGTACTAATGATACTAGATAATATTTCTGTTCAAGAATCCCCCATATATTACAAACACTATAATCGGAATCTTCGGAAATCTTAATTGCCGTATCCCAGCTTTGCACAAAATAATCAAATCTTGAAGGTAGATTTTCATAAAAGCTAATATCTTCCATATTCAGTAACGATGACCTTTGTGCTATCGGTTCTTGTAAATATTGAGCATTATCATTATAGCTACCTATTTCCTGCTCTAATTTCATTCAACAATCAGGAGGTTCTTTATAGCTGTCTAATAACTTTACCACTAAGATATTGATATTCTTTATTCATTAATTTAAAGGAGTAATCTTGAATGCTAATCGCCGGAATTTTTAAATGATACCATGAATTGCTATTATTAAGTAGATAACCGGATAAATCATCCGTATGCAGACGCTGCATCACTAAAACTATCGCTCCCTTATTACGATTATTTAGTCTGCTAACAAAAGTTTGCTCAAACCAATCTATAACTTTCTTACGTATTTTATAAGAATGAATTTGCGTGGGGTTATGAAGATCATCGATCATTAAGATATCACCGCCCTCACCTGTTGCTGATCCTCCAACCGATGTTGCAAATCTAAAGCCATTAGCTGTCGTTAAAAACTTACTTTTTTGATTATGGGGTTTACTAAGGATAGTACTTGGGAAAAGTTCTTTATACCAATCAAAATTTAAAATGAACCGACAATCTAGTGAGTGTTTAATGCTAAGTATTTGAGAATAGCTGGCAACCATAATCCTTTTGGTAGGATTCACCCCCAATAAATAAGCAGGCCAAGCAACACTAACACAAATAGATTGTAGTAAGCTCCTTGGCGGTATATTAATTATTAAACGATTAATATCACCGCTTTACACGGCATTTAAATAATCGGTAATTATTCTTATATGCTTACTTGGATAATACTCCGCTCCAGGATTAATAGTATTAAATACCTTAATTATAAAACTATGAAAATCCTGTCGTACAATAGAATTTAAGAGTTCTTTAGAGTGGAGCATATTGTACCTACATCGTCATTGCGAGGAAAAATTGTAAGTTTTGACTAAGCAATCTCAGGCAAGATTCCTGAGATTGCCACGCTCCTTTTAGTCGCTCGCAATGACCTTAAAACCTTATCATAAATTATCATTGCCATTAATCCCCTATAGTATATAATTTCGAAAAATAATATATTTATCTATGAAATTACTACAAATTATTTTTATCATTACTATATGCATTAATTTTCCTATATTCGCAGAAAATTTAGAGTCGGTTACTACAACCGAAGATATTGAAAATGACGTATTTATCCCTCTTGATGAAAATCATCCTATTTTAAATCCAAACGATAATATTAATGATAGTTCTGAGTTTAAGAATTATACAAATGGCAAAATTATTGCTCTAAATAACATTACTGCTACTTCTGAAGAGATAGATTTTAAAGTCGGAGAAGAAAAATATTTCGGTAATATAAAAATCAAATTGCACAAATGTATAAAAAACCTTGATCCATATAATGAAGATAATTATTTGTTGATGACCATAACGGAATATAAAATAGACGAAGATCCTAATTTACTCTTTCAAGGATGGATGATTTCTTCAAGCATTTCACTTTCAACGTTTGAACACCCAATCTACGAAATTTTTGCTAAAGATTGTTTTTAGATGCAATATTTAATTTCAAGTTTAATATTTTTAATTCCAAGCCTTGGGATGCTGGCGGGCTTATCCGCTGCAGCTACTGTTACAATTTTTTTGCTTATATCATTCCTGCGAAGTATTAATAGTCATTGCGAACGACTGAAAGGAGCGTGGCAATCCAGTAACAATGTCATACCGTGGCTTGACCACGGTATCCAAAAAATAAAAAAAGACTGGATCCCACTACAAGCTCACGGGATGACAATGTTATTCACCGCTTGGTGCTTTATATCTTGTTTATTCGCAATCCATCTTATTAATAGCTTAGCTACTTTTACTCAAGTTTTTATACTCTTATTTCTTGGCTTTGCAGTTAGTAATTCTTCTCCTTTTCAAAATCGCTTACAGCTTAAAAAAGCCTTAATATTCGGAATTCTCACAGCAATATTATTATTCTTCATCGAATATTCTTCTCATGGATTTTTAACAAGAATATTCAAAACTAGTTTTGGCTTATATATGCTAGATCGTGGTTGTGCTTTACTTTCAATTACCGCTTGGGTAGCGATTATAATTTTACTTTCTAACGGTAAAAAACGACATGCATTAATGCTATATATATTAGTACTTTATTTGCTAAGTATTTCCGATAGTTTAGCAAGTTTTTTAGGCTTCGGTATAGGAGGAGTAATATTTATTTTAACACGATTTATGAAGCCGATATTTTTCAAATTAATCGCAATAAGTTTAATTACCGGCTCGTTACTATTTCCTGTGATAGCTAAACAAATAGAACCACAAGATTTATCTGAACAATATTTAGCTACAAAACCTTCCGCTGCTCATCGTTTATTTATTTGGCATTTCGTCGCAAACAAAATCATTGAAAAGCCGATTTTAGGCTATGGCTTAGCTTCTTCTAAATATATCGAAGCTAATGATAGTGAAATGATCGATTACAACGGAGAAAAATGGCATCCTTTGCCGCTTCATCCTCATAATAATATATTACAAATTACTCTTGAACTCGGTATAATAGGTTTAATATTATTTTTATGCTTAGTTTATAAATATCTCAAACAAATTAGTAATCTCAAAAATAAAAATTTCAAAGCAATTTCCTATGCATGTTTTATAAATTACTATATTATCGGCATGATTTCATATAATATTTGGCAAATATGGTGGATATCAAGCGGTATTTGGGTACTAGTTTTAATGAAGCTACTAGTTAAACCTGATATTGTCATTGATAATTGATGCTATTTGAGGTAAATATAGAGTTAAGTGTCATTAAATCTACGTCATTGCAAGCAGCCCGTAGGCTGCGTGGCAATCTCATCAAATATCCTGAGATTGCTTCGTCGCATTACTGTGCAATTCTTCTCGCAATGACAGAACAATATAATAAAAAACATATGCTACAAAACTCAGAACTTTTACAAGAATATCTACCGATTGCTATATTTTTCGGTATTGCGGTATTGGTTTCCGGTTTAATAATGATTCTACCTAACCTATTATCGACAAAAAAATATAATAAAGATAAGCTAGAACCTTATGAGTGCGGTTTTGAGCCTTTTAGCGATGCAAGAGCAAAATTTGACATACGTTTTTACTTAGTTGCTATTTTATTTATTATCTTTGATCTTGAAATTGCATTTTTAGTGCCTTGGGCTATTAGTCTTAATACGATAGGTAAAATAGGCTTTTTCTCAATGATGTTTTTCTTATTCGTACTTATTATCGGGTTCATATATGAATGGAAGAAAGGAGCTTTAGACTGGTAGTAATATGAAAAATAATTTTTATCAAGAAGACGAATTATTAAGTAATGAGCTTTCTAATAGAGGATTCTTACTCACTAAAGTTGATGACGTTATAGGCTGGGCGAGAGCTAATTCCTTATGGCCTATGACTTTTGGGCTTGCTTGTTGTGCTGTTGAGATGATGCAGGCAGCAGCAAGTAGATATGATATGGATCGCTTCGGTATGTTATTTAGACCAAGTCCAAGACAGTCCGACCTTATGATAGTTGCAGGAACGCTTACTAACAAAATGGCACCGGCTCTACGTAAAGTATATGATCAGATGGCTGAACCTAAATGGGTGCTTTCAATGGGTAGCTGTGCCAATGGCGGCGGCTATTACCACTTTTCCTATTCGGTAGTGCGTGGCTGTGATAGAATCGTACCGGTTGACGTATATGTCCCTGGCTGCCCTCCTACCGCTGAAGCATTAATTTACGGGCTTATGCAGTTACAGAAAAAAATTAAACGCACTACAGGTTTTAAGTATGACGCTAGACAAACTCATTGAAAGACTTGCAGCTAAATCTAGCATTTTAATAACTCCGATCACGGTTAAAGATTACCTAGCTTATAAAATCGATCCGAATTTTTTATTGCCGTTTTTAAAAGCTCTAAAAGAATCGGAAGAATTACGCTTCACTTTACTTACTGATTTATTTGGAGCTGATTTTCCTCAGAATAACGTAGTCAATTCAGTTGGGCTTGGCCACAAGGAGCAAGGCGCGAAGCCTATAACTAATAGGAAAGCGACGAGCGACAATGCAGGCGAGTCCAAATCAATTGACTATAAAAGGTTTGAAGTAGTATATAATTTATTAAGCTTAAAATTAAATAAGCGTCTTATAATAAAAGTATATATATCTGAAAAAGAAACTATACCTTCAGCAATGAATATATTTAGTGCCGCTTGTTGGTATGAGCGTGAAGTTTATGATATGTACGGGGTAAATTTCGAGGGTAATGACGATAAAAGACGCATACTAACCGATTACGAATTTGAGGGGCATCCATTACGTAAAGATTTCCCGTTAACAGGCTATACACAAGTTAAATATGATGAGAAGCTAAAGAAAGTAGCTTATGAACCGGTCGATTTAGACATAGAATATCGTGAGTTTGATTTTAGCTCGCACTGGCATAGCCCGAGTTATGTATTGCCAGGTGATGAGAAGGCAACCGATGTCATTCCTGCGAAAGCAGGAATCCAGAAATAAAATGAATGTCATCCTGTGACTTGATCGCGGGATCCAGAAAAAATAAAAAAGACTGGACCCCGTGGTCAAGCGAACTAGGTGACAGTAGGAAAAATACTATGACTAACAACACCAAAACTATAACTCTAAACCTTGGTCCACAGCATCCGGCAACTCACGGAGTTTTAAGGTTAATCCTTGAGATGGACGGGGAAGTAGTAAATAATGCCGACCCTCATATTGGGTTACTTCATCGTGGTACGGAAAAACTTATTGAGCATAAAACATATTTGCAGGCTATACCATATTTTGATCGTCTTGATTATGTTTCACCGATGTGTCAGGAACATGCATTTGCTTTAGCTGTCGAGTCGTTATTAGAATGCGAAGTTCCACGAAGAGCTAAGTTTATCAGGGTACTATTCTCAGAACTAACAAGAATTTTGAACCATACTTTGAATATTGGCAGCCAAGCTTTAGATATCGGTGCTACTACTCCTTTATTATGGCTCTTTGAAGAGCGAGAAAAGATCATGGAATTTTATGAGCATGTTTCCGGCTCTCGTATGCATTCAAACTACTTTAGACCGGGCGGGGTTGCAGCAGATTTACCCGAAGGTTTACTTGAGGATATAGATAAGTTTATAGAACAGTTTCCTCCTAAACTTCACGATATTGAAAGTCTACTAAATGAAAATAGATTATGGAAACAACGTTTAGTAGATATCGGCGTTGCGTCTCAAAAAGAGGCAATGGACTGGGGGTTTTCAGGACCAATGCTTAGAGGTTCGGGTATAGCTTGGGATTTACGCAAGTCAAACC
Source organism: Rickettsia koreansis (assembly GCF_046532895.1). Classification (NCBI taxonomy): domain Bacteria; kingdom Pseudomonadati; phylum Pseudomonadota; class Alphaproteobacteria; order Rickettsiales; family Rickettsiaceae; genus Rickettsia; species Rickettsia koreansis. The sequence goes on from NZ_WHLZ01000001.1 coordinate 421,205, forward strand.
CTTATGACGTTTACGATGAAATGGACTTCAAAGTACCAATCGGCAAAAACGGTGATTGTTACGACAGATATTTCGTTCGTATGCTTGAAATGTACGAATCAATCAAGATAATCAAGCAATGTATAGAAAAAATGCCGAAAGGTGCAGTTAAAACCGATGATCCTAAATTAACACCACCGACAAGAGCCAAAATGAAAGAATCTATGGAAGCAATGATTCATCATTTTAAGCTCTATACGGAAGGATATGACGTCCCAGCCGGCGAGACCTATAAAGCCGTAGAAGCCCCTAAAGGCGAATTTGGTGTATATTTATACTCGCAAGGAGGTAATAGACCTTATAGATGTCGTATTAAAGCACCCGGCTTTGCTCATTTGCAAGGACTAGATTTTATGTCTAAAGGTCATTTAATGGCAGATGTTATTACTATTATTGCAACGCTTGATATAGTATTTGGTGAGATAGATAGGTAATATATTTGTCATGCCGTGGGCTTGTACTTGCGTTGCGCTGTCATTCCTACGAAAACAGGAATCCATAAAATAAAACTAAAAAACAAAAAAATGTATTGGGTATATATATTATGCTCTAATAAGCATGGTACTTTATATATTGGTATTACTAATAATATAATACGTCGTGCTTATGAACATAAATAAAAAATAATAAAAGGTTTTACCGCAAAATATAATATTATAAAGCTATTTTATAAAGAAGAATTTACTGATATTCAAGAAGCACTTACAAGAGAAAAAAACTTGAAAAAATGGCAACGTAGTGGGAAAATAGAACTGATAGAAAAAACTAATCCTAAATGGAAAGATTTCATTAAATAGCTCTATGGATTCCTGCTTGTGCAGGAATGACATAAAACTATACCGTACTAAAAATATATGAATACAAAAATTACAAATTTTACATTTGATAAGAAAAATTTAAATCTAGCAGAAGAGATTATAAAAAAATATCCACCGCATGGAAAAAGAAGTGCAATACTTCCGCTGCTTGATCTAGCACAACGTCAAAACGGCGGCTGGCTACCTGTTCCTGCTATCGAATATGTCGCAAATATGTTAGCAATGCCTTATATACGGGCTTATGAGATTGCAACATTTTATACTATGTTTAACTTAAAGCGAGTTGGTAAATATCATATTCAAGTATGTACTACTACTCCTTGCTGGCTGCGTGGTAGTGATGATATAATGAAAATTTGCGAAAAGAAATTAGGTGTAAAACTCAAAGAAACTACTGAAGATCAAAAATTTACTTTAAGCGAGATAGAATGTTTGGGAGCATGCGTTAACGCTCCGGTCGTACAGATTAATGACGATTATTATGAAGATCTAACTCAAGAAAAAATGGGGAAAATAATAGACAAGCTTCAAAATGACTAGAATCTTATTATTATTACTTAGATTTTATCAATATTTCATTTCTCCACTACTTGGCAATAATTGCCGGTTTCACCCCACTTGTTCTGAATATGCCAAAGAAGCTATATCAATGCACGGCAGCATAAAAGGCTTGTGGCTTACCTTTAAAAGAATCATCAAATGTCAACCGTTTTGCGACGGCGGATATGATACCGTTCCAATCTCTATAAAAAATTCTAAAATACTTAATAAAAAAATATAAATTATGTTTATTGTAAACCTTAAATATACCTTAGGCTTAGACCTTTCTTCTGTTGAAAAATTTATTACGGAACATAGAAAATGTTTAGATACATGTTATGATAAAGGATATTTTATTAGGTCCTATACATCCAAGAATTGGCGGTATTATTTTAGCTAATATAGAAAAACTAAGTCAGCTTAAAGATATATTAAGAGAAGATCCTTTTTATATAAATAATATAGCTGAATATGAAATTACTAACTTCACTCCTACAAAATGACATAAGAATTTAAATATTTTTTTCAAAAACATGAATAAACTAATCCCTTTACCTCGTGAATTTTTTGCAAGAGATACTAATGTAGTAAGCACTGAGTTAATCGGTAAAGCTCTTTATTTCCAAGGTAAAACAGCCATCATTACTGAAACTGAAAGCTATATAGGGCAGAATGATCCTGCTTGCCATGCAGCAAGAGGGCGAACAAAAAGAACGGATATAATGTTTGGTCCTGCAGGCTTTAGCTATGTCTATTTAATTTACGGAATGTATTATTGTTTAAATTTCGTAACCGAAGCTAAAGGCTTCCCTGCTGCGACCTTAATAAGAGGCGTACATGTTATTTCGCCTGAAAATCTATACCTCAACGGTCCGGGTAAATTATGCAAATATTTAGGAATTAATATTTCTCATAATAAATGCGATCTTATAAATAACAACGAATTTTTTGTCGGTGATATCGGCTTAAAGCTACCCTACTCTACTACTGCTCGTATAGGTATTACTAAAGGCATGGATAAATTATGGCGTTATGTTGTTACAGATATCACTAATTTAATCTCTCAATATAATGTATAGCCTTAATAAGGTCATATTGATTTACGGCGAAAGGACCTCGAAAAGGTTTGTCTAATATAAATAATAACAAAAGCATTGATGATGAAGTGATACAAACTAAACCAACCGAAATCTTATGTAAATAAAGCTTGGTGCCAAGCATACAGACAAAAATTAAATTAATAGCAGTCATTATACATACAACTATCCAACATTGAATATTTAAGGGAAAATAGGACATTTCTGTTATACCTTACTGTATAAAGCTCTTTTATCTCCTCAATGATGATTTCCTGCTTAGTCAATAGCTGCATTTGCTCGCTTGCTTTATAAGCTTGTAGTCTCTTATTAATATCTTGGAGGAAACTAAGAGCTTCATGACCGATTTGCTTGCCGTCTTTCATTAATTGCCATTCACGCTACATTACACCTTTGGTATAATTTTTAATATCTAGATAAATTTTAGGTCTCATTTCATGAGGAAGCCAACCTACACTATCTGCAAGCCTCATCAACACTATAGATTCTGCTGCCACCCCTTCTTGTGCTTTATTAAAATTACCGAGTAAATAAATTAATACAAAACCGGTTGATACCGCATACATACTACAAACTACACCCGATAAAAACCCACCAAAACTTCCAAGCTCTTCTTTTTGAAAATTATTAGGAATAATGTATTTTGTTAAATATAAACATCCAGCACAAAAACTCATCAAAACAATATTAGGAACGGTATAGATAAAGTCAATTATATGATTACATAGGTATTATTAACCATGTCCTGCTGAATATTTATGTAATATACTAGAAATAAGAGTTTGATAAGGTAATCCCTCATAAGCAGCTTTTTGTTTTATTCTCATTAAATCACTACTAGAAATACGAATATTTATTCGAGTATCTTTTTTTAAATAATTAGCTGCTGCAACTTGTGCTATATGTTTCTCTTGTTCAAAATTTTTAATTCTTTGCCATTCATCATTTTCAAAAGACTCCAGCAATGCGTTTTCTTCAGCATCTAGTATTATATTTGATACATTCTCTTTATTTCTCATTACTTTTTCCTATTTTTAGATATTTTTGAGTAGCTTTGCGACGTGGAATAATAGTCTTTAAAAACACTGTTCCATCAACTTCAATAATAAAAGGCACTAAATAGGCGTATTCATTAAATTTAACTATATACATTTTTTGCTTTGAATATTTATTAGGATTTGGATGTCCTATTATATCCAATAAACAATTACTTTCTATAACTGATATTATTTCTTCAAAACTTACCTTGCGCTCACTTATTAACTTATAATTTTTTTCAGCAGAAAAGCTATAATTACATTTCTTTGTCATCTTATGATATTAGTACAATGTATGCTTTATGTCAACACTACACTTCCGTCTCTTCTAAGACTACTGTAGAATCAGCAAGTTTAGTAATTTTTTCAATTTTTAACCGAGCTTCTTTTAGTTTTTTCTCACAATGATTCTTAAGTAAAATACCTCTTTCAAAGCTATTAACTGCCGTCTCTAGACTCTCTTGTCCGTTATCTATTTTTTTAACAATTTCCTCAAGCTCTTTTAAAGCTTCTTCAAAGCTAATATTTGCTTCTAAAGTTTTAGTATTAGTCATTTATTTTTATTTTTTAATGGTTATCTGTAGTAGTTGTGTCTTCAGTTGTTTGGGGTATAAGTAATTTTTTTATCTCACTACTATCAAAAGTTTTCTTAGGAGCAAAAATACTCCCTTGCATTTTTATATTAAGATGTGCCAAGCTATCTTTATCAGAACTTGTATTTGAGGTATTTAACTTAACAAGCCTTGCCGGCACGTAAAATGATAAAATGCTAGATGCATCCATATCAAAATTATATATATTAACTGCAAAAGAGGCTGCACCGCTACTATATTGTGTTGCAAATTTTACTTTTTTTAAAAGGGCAATACCTTTTTGTAGTTCAATATCACCGCTTATACCTCTAATATTTTCTTGTCCTGTGGTTATAGCACTATTTATATCTTTATCTAAATTTTGTACCTTATAATCAGCTGTATCAATTTTTTCTATAAAAGAATCAATTGCAAAATTATTAACATCTATATTGTTTATAGCAAATTGTGATTTTGTAGTCAGGTTATATAGCTGGCTTTGAAGAGTGTTACCGTTAGTTCCTAAACTACCGCTTATACTTATTTTTCCACCACTTGCAGTAAATATTTTAGGCATAAGAGCTGAAACTTTGTTTAAATCTATTGTATTTAAAGCATATACGAAATTTATAGCATAAGGTTTTAATAAAATATTGCCGTTACCTTGAAGCTTACCGCCTAATAATTCTGCTTCAATATTATTAAATTGTAATAAATTATTATTATTTGCTACATAAAATTTAACATTTTTCAATATTAAATCATTTTGTAATAATGTAGACAATGTACCGGAAAATTGTAAGGTAGCTTTATCTAAACTATAATCATTTATTAATTTATTTCTTAAATTAAGCATTCCTGCCGGTGATAATAAATCAGTCGTAAGATTACCGTCCTTAATTTCTACGGTCAAAGACGGTAATACACTCGATGCATCTAAGTTCCAGCTAGTTGATAAATAGCTGTTAGCAGTTTTAAAATCTAAATTACTAATTTTTATATTAGCTGGTACGATTTTAGCAAGCAAATTCATTTTGTCAAATACATGATCGTTATACTTAACGCTATCTATCAGAATATCTAAATGAGCTAAATATCCTATTGTTCTAATAGGGATGAATTTACTTGGATAATCTAGCGCTTTCATATCTTTAGTTAAATTTTTTGTAAATTCGATAAGCGGCGAAATTATTGGATACGTTCTACTGCTTAAGTCAAGCGAAGATATATTAAGCGTAGCGTCTAAACGAGGGGTTTGAGCAATAAATTTACTAGAAAAATTTCCTGATAAATTTAAATTATCTGTTTTGAGTAATAAATTTTTAAAAAATAAATCTATTAAAGTGAGTTTTAAATCCGATGACAAGCTAAAAGGAATAGCTTCTTTAATAGTAACATCGTTAAATCCTAAAATATTCAGTAACGAATTTATATCGTTGTGCTTTAAATATAGCTGTCCATCGAACATACTTCTAACGGCATTCTGTGTTACATTACCTGTAAGCTTAAATTCTCCACCTGATTTAATATTACCTGAAAATTCATTTATCTTTAAAGTACCCTTTGATAAGTTAGAAGAAAAGACTATTTTTTCTAGTGCTTCATTATTACTTAAAATTATTTCGTTAATTGCCACGTCTGCTTTAAGTAATTTATCGGCAAAAATAAATCTAATATTTGAAGAAGAAGTATTAAATGTTACCTCTGCATTTGGAGAAATTAACGAACTTAAATCTATTTTAGGAAAATCTAGTTTTACATTAGTAGTAATATTATCATTTTTAGCAATGTTAACAAATCCATGACCAATAATAAAAGACGATGCTATGACTATGTCTTTTAGCTCTATTTCATCTTCATTATTTGAAATATTAAATTTAACGTTTATTGCCTCATGTTGATTAAATTTATTAAAAAGATGATTTAAATCCGGTAATATATTATACATTACCGATGCTAAATTTTTAATCTGATATTCACCACTACCGCTAATAAGCTTAGAATCTTTGTAAATTTGCGATAACTTAAAACCATAATCATTATTATCAATATTAAGACTAAAATCTACTATATCGTCACGTTTATTAATTGAACCTGAAATTTTACCTATATAGTTACTTGTAGTTTTAAATATGTAATTAGACGATAAAGCATTTTCTTTTTTTAATATACAATTATTAAAATTTAAAATAGAATAATCTTGTTTATTAATAATACTTAGATTAGTAATATTTAGATTTATATTTTGTAATTTATATTTAAAGAAATTCTTTATTAACTCTTCATGATTATAAATATTTAATACATTAGAATGTGAATAAAATTTAGCATCTAATATATCTATTTTATTAATTTTAGGATTAAATTTTATAAGCGACCACAACGAAAAATGAATTTTAATCTGCTCTAAATCTAACTTTCCTTCTTCTCTTATCGTCTCAATAACTAAATAGGACAAAGGAAATTTATTCATCTTTATTTTTCCGATATTTTCTTTCGCAATTCCTAAATGACTGGTAAAATTATTAGTAACCGAATTATAGTTAACAAACGATAATGCACCAAACATTATAAATAACAATAATGAGAAACAAATTATGACGCCGGCAGCTATTTTTTTTATCATGTCTGTAAAAAAGTTTTTAAATATATTATTATATATAATCATCAAAATTTAAAGGCAAATTAATGAATTCTTTAGAAAATTTAATTTTAGTCGGTGTAATAAAATCATGTCATGGAATTAAAGGTCATGTAATGTTAAAATCTTTTACCGACCCTGCTACAAAAATACTTGAAAGAAATTTAGTAAATGAGTCAGGAGCAAATATACATATTAAGCTAATTAGCCAAAATGCCAAAGGAGAATTAATTTGTACATTTAATGATATAGCTACTCGAAATGAAGCTGAAAATTTAAAAGGTTATAAAATATTTTGCTTAAGAGCAAGTTTACCGGAACTAGAAGAAGATGAATTTTATATAGCGGATTTAACTCATTTACCGGTATTAAACCAAGATCATAAAGAAATAGGCAAAATTAAAAATATTCTTAACTTTGGTGCCGGTGACATAATTGAAATAGCATTTTCAGATCAAACAACCGAATTATTACCTTTCAATAAAGAATTTTTTCCTATTATAACTAAAGATTATGTGATTTTAAATTATTAAAGAGAAGCTTGAATAATTTACCGTAATTTTCAATTTCTTTATAGTACCCTACGATTCTTATTCATCACTGTCTCATCCCGTGGCTTGACCACGGGATCCAGTTAAAAATACTAAATTTATTAGTATTTATTGTTTTTATGGCCCCCATGGTCAAGCCACGGGGTGACACACAGTGGGTTTTACCGGTCCACGCAACAACGCCTCGTGGGAATGACATAGAATATAATTATTTCAATCCTTAATTGAGTAAATTAATATAAAATTGACAATTAATCCTTAAATACTATAATAATTAATATATGTATATAAATAGAAGATTAAGCTCTATGCCTAAAACTTTAAAATACTCACTTATTATATTTATAAGTATAATATTATTATTAATTGTTATTCCTTTCTTTATTCCTTTAAATCATTATAAAGGAATAATAATAGATAAAGTTAAAGAGGCTACAAATAGAGATTTAACTATTAACGGCGACATAAAATTAGCTTTACTACCGAATCCCGCAATATCACTATCAGAAATTAAATTATCATCAATAAACGGTACAAAAGAACCTCATCTAGTTTCCGTTGAAGGTGCTAAAGCGTCATTACGACTTTTTCCTCTTTTTAGAGGAGCAATTGAAGTAGCTTCTATAGAACTGCAAAAACTGATTATAAATCTAGAAGTTTTAAGTAATGGACAAAAAAATTGGCAATTTTCTACACCTAATAATGCATCCAAAACAAATGAAATTAGCCCTGTAGAATCTACCGATACTAAAACTGAATTAGCACTTCCTATTTTGATTAGTCATTTTAAAATTATAGACGGCAAAGTAATATATATAGCAAAAAACAGTGAGAAAATATTTAACGATATTAACTTAGAGACTAAAATTAAAAGCCTTAAAGGTCCTATAGATTTGACTTTAACTTTAAAGGCTTTAGAACAGCAAATTAATATAGACGGAAATATTGAAGAAATAGGTAAAATAATTCCGTTAAGTGCCAATATTAATCTTGCCAGTGAAAAAATTAAAATCGAAGGAAAATTTGATAGCAAAAATAATTCGTTCATAGGTAACGCAAATATTAAAGGTAATACTAAAACTTTAGGTATGCCTGCTGATTTACAAAATGACTACGAGCTAACTACGGCAATTACTACCGATAGTAAAAATATAGCTATTAAAGATGCTAGACTTAATTATCCAAATATAGAATTACTAGCAAATGCAAATTATGATATAGAGCATAATAACCTAAAATCAAATATTATTATCAATCCCGGTAACATTATAACCGAAATTAGCTCTAATTTAGATAAGACAAATATTATTCTACAAGCTGATAGTTTAAAACCTATACTTGATGCTCTAAAACTAAAGACCGATAAATTACCGTCTATTATTAACCAAAAACTTATACTTACTTCTAATGTAATTAGTAATTCTCAAGCAATAAAATTACAAAATATTAATTTATCGGCTGCAAATAGTAATCTAACAGGCAATATTGAGCTTAAAAATTTAGCACAAGATATAACTATTTCGCACAATCTAAAAATTAATAATTTTGAGTCGTTTATGTCTCTTATGGGAGTAAGTAATTTAAGTAAGATTGGAGTATTGCAGTTAAACGGAGGAGTGCAAAAAATTAAAGATACTTTCCATATTAATAATAAAATATCCGCTTTTAATACTAATATATCTATTAAAGGAGATATTAATTTAGCAACTCAGAAGCCCAATTTTAATCTTAACTTATATAGTCCGTTAGTTAACTTGGATAAAATTCTTACAAGTAATAGTCCTACTCCTGCTCCAAATAAAACTAATAGTCCTGCTACTCAAAACATACCTACAGATAAAAATAATTCTCCTTGGTCAAATAATCCTATTAATTTAGGTTTTTTAAATGAAATTGAAGGGCAATTATCCGCAAATATTGATAAATTAACTAACGACTCATTAATCATAAATAATTTAAAAGCAAAATTAAATATCACTGGCGGCACGCTGAATATTACTTCAGTTAATGCAAGCATTTACGGTGGCGAACTAAATAGCACCGGTTATGTGAGTTCAGCCAAAGATCAAAACGCTGCAATTAAAATCGATTTAAAAAATGCCTATCTCAAAAATTTCACTCCGCAATCGGAGAAAATAAAAATAACTGATGGGCGACTAAGCTTTAAAGCCGATCTTATTTCTCGCGGTAATAGCGTTTATACATATGTTAATAATCTAAATGGACAATTTAACGTAAATAGCGATAACGGGGAAATAAGCGGATTTGATTTAAACCGAATCGCAGATGCGGTAAATAATGCTAAAAATACCGAAGGAGTATTGCGACTTATTAGCAGCTCCTTTAGTGGCGGATCCACATCTTTTAAAAATTTAATTGCCAGCGGAAATATAACGCAAGGCAAGCTTAATTTAAATGAATGTCGTTTAGATGCTTCACCTGCCACAACAAATGCAAGAGGTCAAATTAACTTACCACAATATATGATGGATGTTAGTGCAAGCGTTACTATTGCGGATTTACCGCCTATAGCCGTTAAACTATACGGATTCATAAATAATCCGCAGCATAAATTAGACGTTCAAGCCTTTCAAACATATTTAGTTAAAAACGTATTTAATAGCGTTATTAAAGACTTAAAAAGCGGAGAGAAGAAACCTGAAAATATTATTAAAGATGCTTTGGGTCTCAGAAAGAAAAAGGATACAAATACAGAGAAACAAAGCAGCCCTCTGCAGGAAAACCAACAAGCAGATCCTGTGAATAAGCTTCTACAAAAAGGATTGAAGAAACTGTTTTAATGTGACCGTCACGGGTGTTGTGTGACTTATTATTCCTCTCTATGTCATCATCCAGCACAACATATAATATAGTGTAGTAACAATGTTGAAGTTATTTTTTCTAGACTTAGTTAGCAAGCAAACTAGATGACAGTGCAAAACTCATAAATACCCACGTTTTGATACAGTTATTCCTGTGCCAAACCTAATTGGATACACATCCTTTGTTTCCTCAGTATCTAATACCAAATTAGATATGTTTTTAGGGAAATCTGGAATTACTTGAGTAATTTTTGCTGCTTCTTCATCATAATTTGCCTTTTTCAGCAAAATAATAAGGTCTTCATATAATGATTTTCTATTTGAACTTAACCCTATAGCTCTTTTGATAGAAGCGAGTGCTTCCTCCGGATTTATTTTATGTAATTTAGTAAAAAACTCTTCGTGATAGTATGCTTTACTTGGATCTAGTTCAATAGCTTTCTTTAATGATTTAATCGCATTATCTTGTTGTTTTTCCATTAAAATAGAACTTAAACTATGAAAAATTTCAGCTTCTCTATTGTTATATTTTTCAGTTTTATCATAAGTTTCAATAAAATTTGAAAGTTCTTCAGGATCAGTTTCAACGAATTTTCGTAGATTGTCTTTTTCTTCTTGATATTGGATATCTGTTATGAAGATCGAGATATTTTTTCACTACTTTCTTTAGCAATTTCAGAAGTTTTAAACTTCCAATAAGGCAAAATTTCATTTTTATATGGTTGACAAATGCATACTCCTTGCTCACCTTTACCTACTCTATAGCTTTCCGGACATTTACGATACTCAATATCATTTTTCCATTTATAACTTTTATTATCAAAATTTAGATAGCTTGGTTTTTCCATAACTTATAATATATTTGTAATTAATAATTTATAACTACAATTTCAATGTAAGTAAATAAATCTGAAGTTTGTAAAGCTAAGTAAGTATTTTAAATAAACTTTAATTTAAAATCATATGATTAAGAAAATAATACAAAATACGAAAGCTTTGCACGTATGTCCTAATGGAAGATCAGCTGATTACATAACGCCTAACTTCATGTATGGCTGTGCCGGAGGTTGCAGCAATAGTTATTGTTATGTTATGCGTCATAACTATGAGACATTATATATCAATGAAAATATAGATCAAATACTTGACGTATTGGATAAACATATAGCAAATTTACCGACTAAAATTTCCAATCAAACAGATTCTAAATATTGGACATATGATATAGGTTGTTCTACCGATATAAGTTTGCATTGGAAACACACTAATTGGTTCAAGATATTTAATTTCTTCAAAGAAGATCCACGTGCTAAAGCAACTTTTGCTACTAAATATGTCAATCCTAAATTACTTAATTTTAATCATGAAAACAAAATAAGGATTAGATTTAGTGTGATGCCGGCAAGAATGAGTGAGATATTAGAGCCAAAAACGAGTCCAATTATCGAGAGAATAAAAGCGGTGAATATTTTTATTGAAGCAGGTTACGAAGTTCATCTAAACTTTGCTCCTATTATTGCTTATGAAGGCTGGCTTACCGAATATGCAAAGTTATTTGAAGATTTAGCTCAATACATAAATAACCAATATAAACCGTTTATAAAAGCGGAATGCATATTTTTAACGCATAACGATAAGCAGCATGAAAGAAATATTGCCCCAAATAGATTAGAGAGTGAAGCTTTAATTTGGCAACCAAATTATACAGAAAAATAAAGTAAGAGAATATGGAGGCAAGGCGGTACGTTATAAAGCCGGTATTAAGAGTAGTTTTCTCCAACGATGGAGTGTGTTGTATGACAGGTTGCTCCCATGGAATAAAATACTATATATATTCTAACTCTTCATACTTATCAAAATTACGAAACAAAAGCATAAAATTTAAAAACTACAGTTATAAATACTACAGTTATAAATAAAAAATCACTTGCATGAAAATACACTTATGATATGTTTCTTCACATTGGGTTTCAATTGTATCTTCCATAAAAGTAACCCAACACTATTTATCTCTCAGCTAATAGTGGATATAGTGTTAGTTGAGTACAAAAGTAAAAATATACAAAACAAGTAAAATATCGAATAGACAAAAAATCGTTTAGCTTGTTTGTTATCAGGGGTGTCATAGAATAAAGAACCGGCATAATATAGAAATACTACCCCAAGAATACCAGAAATTATTAAATATATAAAATTATTCATTCCAATAAAAAAAGGCATTAGCGAAACAATAAATAAAAGAATACTGTAAATTAGAATTTGTTTTTTAGTATATAAAGTCCCTTTTACTGCAGGCATCATCGGTACTTTACAGTTTTTATAGTCATCGTTACAGAATAAAGCAAGAGCCCATGAATGCGGCGGCGTCCAAATAAAAATAATCAAAAATAATATAATCGACTCTAGAGATATAGTATTGCTTACCGCTGCATAACCTATCACAGGAGGTAAGGCTCCCGATACTCCACCAATAACGATATTTTGTATAGAACGACGCTTTAACCAGAGAGTATAAATACATATATAATAAAAAATAGTGAATAACAGTAAAAAGGATGCAAGTAGATTAACACATAAAGCCATAAAAAATACTGCAAAAAATCCCGTTATCAAACCAAAAGATAAAGCTTCATCAGATTCTATAACTCCTCTTACTATCGGTCTTTTTTGGGTACGTTTCATTAAGCTATCGATGTCTCTATCGTACCACATATTAATTGCCCCTGCACTACCTGCCCCAAGAGCTATGCAAACAACTGCAATACCAGCAATAAACGGATGCACGGAATAAGGAGCAAGCCACATACCTACAAAACCCGTAAAAATCACAAGCGACATTACACGCGGTTTCATAAGTAAAATATAGTCTTTAACAGTACTTTGTGAATGATTGATTTTACCTAAATTGATTGGTCTTACTAAAGAACTCATATGAAATATTTTTTAATTAAATATAAAAAGTTTTAGGTTAAAAATCAATGATTGACTTTGATGCAAGAAATGTATATATTTTTTTGTAATTCAAATAATAAGTTAAGGATATTATCAGTGACAAAAATTGTTCGTTCTAAATATAAAGCTAGTAGAAGACTTGGAGTAAGTCTATGGGGTGATAGCAAGGATGCTTTCAATACACGAAATTATCGTCCCGGGCAACATGGGCAGAATACCATGATTAAAACTTCAGATTATGGTTTACATTTAAAAGCTAAGCAAAGATTGAAATGCCACTACGGTCGTGTCACTGAAAAACAATTTAGAAATATTTTTGCACTTGCTCAAAAAATGAAAGGTAATACCGGTGAAAATTTCATTGGGTTACTTGAAAGTAGACTTGATACTGTAGTTTATAGAATGAATATAGCTCCAACTATTTTTGCTGCAAGACAGTTAGTTTCACACGGACATATTAAATTAAACGGTAAGAAAGCCGATATCGCAAGCATACGACTAAAGGCAGGCGATGTTATAGAAGTTAAAGAATCCGTAAAACAAATACCGCTTATCCAAGAATCCGTTTCAAAACAAGGTCAAACAACACCGGGGTATTTATCATTTGATGTACCTTCATTAACCGGTAAATATTTAAGAGTTCCTGCTCTTTCTGATGTCCCATATCCTTTTGAAGCAGAAGTGCATTTAGTAATCGAGTTATATTCCCGTTAATAATTATAAAAAGGCAGGTTTTATTTATCTGCCTTTTTACTTTCTTCCCTACACCTACATTTTTTCTTTATACTATAATACAACTTATCACCTAATTCAGTAGCGTTTATTAAAGATAGATTAGTTAAGAATTTAACGTCTGAGCTAAGAAAAAACTGTAATTTTTGACGAAGCAAGGAAGTATAAAAATGCTAATTTTTTAGCATTTTTTTATTATTTTTATGGAGGTGCCACGCTACCTTTCAATCGCTCGAAAGGTATTGCTGCGTGGATCAGTTTTTCAGTTGTTTTTGGATACCGTGGTCAAACCACGGTATAACACCGAGTGCCTTTTTCGATACACCCAACAACGCCCGCTCACAATAACGATATCTATTTTTAATAAAAATCGCTGATTCTACCTTTTCCAAGAAGTTAGCATATGGAACGCATTTAATAATTAGAGGTATAACTTGGTTTTATTGTAAATGGGACAACAGAAAGCAGTCTTTTTGTTTCGGCAACTCTTACTGATGAAATCTTAATAACCGAAGGATATTTTCAGAAACATTATCTTACTTCTGCCACATTTAAAGGAAGTGTAATCTACCCTATTACTACAAATTTCATCACAACTTTTCCTAATTATTCAGTACCAATTTATTTAACTTCTACAGCTGCAATAGTAGGCTTAGCATATTATGGGACTGATTTCTTAAATTATCAGGAAAATTTACAAGAAATTCAGATAAACTTAACTCCTAATATTAGGGTAATTGATCCTAATATACTTTCTAACAATTTTAAAAATGATTCAAAAAATGAAATTAAAGATGTAACCCAAAGGTTTTAGATTTAATTGAAGCATACATAAATAGTAGTTTTATTAACTATACCGGAAATGATGGCAATACATTAATTATATTAACCTTACTCATACAGGACCCTAATGCTGCTATAGGACCTCTTGTTTCTCAAGGAGCAAAAATCAGTATTTTATGGTGTGGAAAAAATATAATCAGCACACTATTCCAATCATATAAAGCTTCTTTAACACAAAATACTCAAGATTTAATCGAACAAAAAACTTTAGAACTGTTACTAAACGAGGAATATAAAAGTAAAATCTTAGGATTAAAGGATATAGAAGCTATTACTAATAATTTATTTAATGATCTTAATAATACTTTCACTATTGGAATTTTACAATTAGGGAATTTAACCACTCAAAAAATTATACAGCTTATTGCATTGCAAGAGATAATGAATTTAGTTCCAGGAGCTATTATTTAATGCGTTTGAAAATATTAAGCAAGGATTTTTAAATATATTATATCAACTGGATATTTCTTACAGGCAAGAAACAGAGAAAATTAACGAAAATAAAGCTTCTATAGTAAGAAATATATCCTCTAATACTTCAAATATCTTGTTAACTGATTCTGCTCAATTTGTACAAAATCAATATGCCAAGCAACTTAAAGCTAAAAAAGAAATATCAAAGAAAATGTTGTTTTTAGATAGCACAAAAAATACTATAACTACTGTACTAGATATCTCCGATAAACTCATAAAATCACTTTACTATATTTATAAAGTAAAAAATGGAGAGATTACGACTGAGCAAGCTCTACTACTTAATCCTTAGCTTGAAACCTTAAAATCATTCTTAACAAGTTCCTCATGAAAAATAATCTTTAGTGAAGCAGTTATATCACAAGCGAGAATTACAAAATTAATAGAGGCAATTTCTTCTGAGAATAAAAAAGGAATAACATGGTCTACTAATGATACAAACGATGAACTTGTAATTTCTGATTATAACCTAATTATAGAAGAAAGCACTATTTTGAGTTTTGAAAAATTAGTATTCAAACTATGAGCACATGATCTTCTTTCAGCTTCCTTAGGAAAGGCAACACTACTTTTTTAAAGAGTTTAGTCAATTGTATTGCTGATCCATGCCATAGCGTTGGTGAAATTGCCATACCTACCCATTATCAAAATCCAAAAATAATATTTATTGATCAGAATAGTTACATACCGGTTTAATCTACTTTATTTGAAATAATAACCTCCGGCCTTGATCAATCAATCATTAAAAGTAATAAGCAATTATTAGAAGAAAAAATTAACACACTATTTATAAAATTAGATCTAGGTACATTAATTACGCACTTAAGTGATAAAAATTATGATGTAATAAATGCACCAAGTGGCAAAGTCACAAGAAAAAAATTGGAATCATTAAAGCTATAATTTCAAACCCTAAAATATTAATTTTAGACGAGGTATTTGCTAATCTTGATAAAATATCTATAAAAAATGCACAACAAACTTTAAAAGAATTTTTACCGGAAACTTTAATGCTTGTAGTGCATCATGACGGTAAATCTCATTACTATAATAATTTTTATGATCAGTATATAAATCTTGAAGATTTGTATGCTGAAATAAAATTATTAGGAGAATAGCTATTCTATTCAACCCTATATACTTGACTACTTTTCATTTATCATGAGTATATACTAAATCTAGATGTTCAATTATGGGAGTTTTTTAAGATTTCTTTATAGATTTCAAGGTTTTTTCTTAGCATCAGATCAAGAGAGAAATGATTAATTACCGTATGTCTTGCCGCTTCTTGGATTTTCTTAGCAATATCAGTACCTAAAATCGAGAAACAATAATCGATTTTCTGTGCTAACGCTTCGGCATTATTTGGTTCTACGTGGAAACCGGTTATATTATTATTTATTGTCTCTACTGCCCCGCCGATATTAGTTGCAATAACAAGCTTCTCCATCGCCTGCCCTTCTATAATAGTACGCCCGAAAGCTTCAGGCTCGATTGAGGCAGAAATGATAATATCGGAAATCCCATATAGGTTTATTATATCCGAATCATTACCGAAAATTTGAATTTTATTTTGAAGTTTTAGATTAGCTATAAGCTCTTTTACTCTATTAGTAAAATTGGGATGTCTAGATATATCACCGACCATTAAACAATAAAAGTCTCTATGTTTTAATTTACTTAATGCTTCTACTAGAACAAGATGTCCTTTCCAGCTTGTCATTCTAGAAGGCATTAATATTATCGGCACGTTACTCGGTACATCATATTTATCACAACATTTTTCAAGTTTTTCCGGCGTTAAATTTGCGGGATCGAAATAATCACAATTCACTCCACGCTCAATTACTACTATTTTATCTTCATCAATTTTATAGTTTTCGAGCAAGTGTTGTTTTACAAAATTAGACACGGCAACAACTTTCTTGCCTTTTAGCATTATGCTATTATAATATTTTTTAAAACTATTCGGAATATTATAAACCCCATGAAAGGTAGTCAAAAATTTAGCATTTGTCCATTTTGTTGCTAGATATGAACTCCATGCCGGTGCTCTTGATCTTGTATGAACTATATCAACATTATATTTTTTGATTATCTCTGCTATCAATTTTGCATTATTCAGAATTACAAAAGGATTTTTACTGTTACTATTCATTTCAATATGCAATATATCTTCCTTATCTAACTCTTTAACTAGAGTACCGCCTGCTGAAATTATGATAGGAGTATGACCGAGAATTTTAAGATATTTTGCGACTTCTATAGTACCTCTTTCAACCCCTCCTGAAACTAGAGCAGGCACTACTTGCAAAATAGTATATTTATTGTATCGTTTACTTGACTTTAATGAAGGCATTAAATCTCAACTATTAAAATAATTATTTAAAATGCACAAGCTTTATAATAAAACACAAGACAAATTTATTGTCTATGATAATTATAGAATAATTAATACAAATATTCCATCTGTAATTTTTTTACACGGCTTGATGTCTAGTATGCAATCAACTAAGGCTATCTATTTAATAGATTATTGTAAAAAAAACAATTATAATTTTATTGTTTTTGATAATTTCGGCCATGGAAACGCATCAGGACAATTTAAGGATCAAACAATTAGTGATTGGTTAGAAGGAGTATCACTAATTTTAGACAAATTAATTAATACGGAGGCGATATTAGTAGGTTCGAGCATAGGAGGATGGCTAGCACTTCTTGCGGCTTTAAGATTTCCTGATAAAATAAAGGGACTTGTGTGTGTAGCCCCTGCTCCAGATTGTACTGAAAATATTTGGCAAAATATATCTCTAAATGATCAAAATAAGATGCAAAAAGAGGGAATACTAGAAGTAAGCGGTAAAAATTGTGAGCATAAATATGCTATAAGCTATAAACTGATAGGAGATGCAAAAAAACATTTATTATTGACAAAGAAACAGATTGATATAAAGATACCGGTACATCTAATTCATGGGATGTTAGATGAAGACGTGCCGTATAATGTTTCAGTAAAATTATTAGAAAAAATAACGAGCAAACAAATAGTAATGAAGCTAATTAAAGACGGTCACCATAATTTATCTAGAGAAGAAGATTTAAAGGTAATGACAAATTCCTTAGAAGAAGTAATTAGACTCTTAAGTAATATTAAATAAACAATAAATATGTATAGCAAAATAAATAAAGTTCATGATTTGAAAGAAGTTATAGAAGCGGTAAAACAAGCCGATAATACTAGCTTGGTGCTTTTTGATATAGATGAAGTAATTGTAATGGATAGTGATGAATCTAGGTTAACACATGATTATAGAAAAGAATTAATGAAGAACATTGAAAAAAGACTTACTAGAAAAGAATGTGAATTATTACTTAGTATTGTTCTTAAAGATAGGAAAGCTAGATTTGTTAACCCAGATATCTTAACGATATTTGCTCTACTTACGGAAAAAAATGTACCAGCAATAGGTCTTACTAAACTTCCTACCGGTAAATTCGGCGTAATTGAAGATATGATCGAATGGAGAATTCGTGAACTCACTGAATTAAAGGTAAATTTTCAAGAATTTTCACCTTTAGAAGATGAGATAATAATAGAAGATTTTAATGCCGGTTACGGTAAACCTACATTAAAAGACGGAATAATTTACACTGCAGAATATGATAAAGGAAGCATGCTTGAGTATGTATTACGAAAAACAAATTATTATCCACAATCAATAATATTTATCGATGATATAGAAGAAAATTTATTATCATTACAAGAAATTTGTAAGAAACTAAAAATTAACTATCAAGGATTTGAGTTTACCGGTTCTGCTATCGTTCCTGAACCTGTTCTTGATGCACAATTAGAAAAAATTAGATTTGAAATTCTAGAAAAAGAATATAAATGGTTAACGGATGAGGAACTTAAAAAGCATACTTTGTCATCTAGTAGCTTGTCCACAGTATCCAGCTAAAAATGTCACAACAACATACACTTTTAGTTGTTTTTCCTAGATGCCGTGGACAAACTACTATGATGACACCTATTCACCTTAGAGTATAATATGATGTCTGCAAAACTTATTGTTCTTTTTACCTTACTTATCTCGCTTTCTACTATGGCAAGTAAAAAGGAAGAAGAAAAAATTACAGGAGTAAAAGCAACTAAAGTACAAATTGCCGAGCTTTACGACATATTTAATATTGTAGGGCAATGCCGGAATGATAATAGTCGTGATTATTATGCCAATGCCACCGGAGTAGTTGAACAAGTCTCAGCACATCAAGGAGAAATAGTAAAAAAAGGGGATATATTGCTAGTTATAGATAAAAACATAGCAGAAACCACTAAATCTAGAGCAGCAGCGTTATTAAATACAAAACAAGAAGATTATAATAGAAAAGAAGCTTTATTCGCTAAAAAATTTGTAAGCAACGAGGAATATAAAAGGTCAAAAAGCGAACTTGAAGATGCAAAATTTAATTATTCCAAAGCTCTAAAAACATATAATGATATGATAATTACTGCACCCTACTCTGGTAAAATAGGCGTAATTAAGTCTATGGTCGGCGATGAAGTAAAAATAGGTGACTATCTCTTTAGCATTACCGGAACAGAAAACTCACAAAGTATTTTTATTGAATTGCCGGAGTCTTTAAGCGAAAAAGTTGGCGTCGATACTGAAGTTTTAATTGCAGGAAAAATTAAAAGTACAATCGAGGCAGTATCGCATTACTTATCAGATAATGGTACTTTCACAGCTAAAATTATTTTACCTATGGGTACAAAAATCCTGCATAATAGCTTTGTAGATGTTACGCTTATAATTAACCCTCATAAAAACCTAACCGTTCCTGAAAGTTGTATTCAACGAAATAATCAAGGTAATTTTATTTATAAAATAGACGGTTATACGATAAAACAATTATATGTAAAAATCGGTACACGTACAGAAGGTCTAATTGAAATTATCTCGGACGATATTAAAGCAGGTGACTTAGTCGTTACCGAAGGTATGACTAAAATTGGTGACGGCTCAAAAGTTAAGATACTTGAGGAATAGTTATTTATATATGCTTTTTAAGCCATCTCTGTATTCTAGAGATTGTTGCACGTACTCCTTCTTGCCTTATAGAAGTAATAGTTAATAAAATCAAAATTTTTGTCACAAAGCAATAGGTTCGTATTTTTTGAATTACACAGTTATTTTTGAAAAAAGAAATATTACTTTTTTTATAGTCTTCATTTTTATTTTCTAGTAATCTTAATTGTGTAACAGCTGCTAATAACAAATTAATAGTAAACGGACTAAATTTACTTAAATAAGAATCATTAAGAACATAAGAAGTAATATTTATTAAACCTACTGAATATTTATTTGGGTCCATAAACGTATTAGTACCACCGCTAATTCGTACTTTAGACAATTCTTTGTCTATACCGCCTATTGAGTTTTTACTAGCAATAGATATCCATAAACAACAATCTTCACCGCTTCTTATATTTTCAGGAAATAAATTTTCTTGGAATAATGTCAAAGTTCCCATAACTGTCGGCATTGCTATTGGACAAGTTTGTATGACTTGAGGAAAAACATTGCCACTAAAAAGCCCGGAATGAACAGATTCGATATATTTTCCTTTTTCATTTATTTTTTGATATGAAGTATGAGAAAATATAAAATTATTTTCTTCCATAAACTTTAATTGGATTTCTATTTTATCCTTATAAAATAAATCGTCCGAATCAAGGAAAGCAATATATTTTCCTATAGCATTTTTAATACCTAAGTTACGTGCAGCAGCAGGTCCTTCATTTTTTTTATGAAAATATTTTATCCTTTTATCTTTTCTGCATATTGCAGTTAATTCTGATATATCATCAGTCGACCCATCATCTATTATAAGTATCTCAAAATTTTTGTGTGTTTGAATAAGTACACTTTCTATAGCTTCAATTGCCCAATTTATTCTATTATATACCGGTATAATAACACTAATTTTAGTATCATTTAGTACTTGTTTAGCCATAGTATTTGCTAAATCACAGGCTTTTTTATACGGAGTATTATTGGATAAAAAAGTAGCTGTACGAGTTAAAAATAAATAAGGAGAGCCTTCCATTTTGATCATTTCTTCTTCTGTTAACTCATGAAGAAACGATGACCATAATACATTACATTCTTCGTTATGATTTGATATTTTTTTACTACCTTGCTCTGAATGAAAACGAGATTTAATTAGGATAGATTCGTCAAAATGAATAGGGGCAACACGGAAAATTTTAAACCATAAATCATAATCTTGCGTTGTCGGTAAAGCCTCATTAAATATACCAACTTCATGAAAATATTTAGCAGGAATCAATAACGAACAACCATGTATTAATCCTCGTAATAAAGGTAATAAAGAAATATTAAGTTTATTTATAGGTAGCACACTATCCGGTTTAATATAACGTAGAGAGTTGCCTTTTTCATCGATTAATTCATAACCACCGTAAATGATAGTATCTTTATTATCTAATTTATTTAATATGTCAACTTGATGCGCGATTTTATTAGGATAATATATATCATCATGGCTAAGCCACGAAAAATATTCCCCTTTCATGTTTTTTATACCGTAATTTAAGGCCGAACCACAACCTCCGTTTTCTTTATGAAAATAGCGTATTTTATCACCATATGATAATGCTACACGTTCTGTCTCTCCATTATCTTTTGAACCATCATTAACAACAATAATTTCAATATTTTTGTAAGTTTGTGCTAAAGCACTATTTATAGCTTCTTTCATATAATTAGCCCCATTATAGACAGGTATAATAATGGAAACTAAAGTATGATAAATATTTAGAGGGTTATCTTTTCTAGTTGTCATAACTTTTAAAAATAATTTATAAAATGTTAGTTTTATTGTTTAAATTTTCTATAGAGCTTTAGAAAAATAGATTTTTCTTCTTCACTAATAATTAGTTTATTTTTAAGAATTTTTATTTCTTCTAAAGCATTATTTAGCTCTGTTACAGTATTATTTAATTTAGTTTTTCTCTTCGCTATTTTTAAATGCATCTCTAGTTTGCAGCAATTGTTTTAATATATCTTGGGATTGCAAACCTAGCTTTTCTAAAAATTCCAGAGTCCAAGCTGAGATTGGATAGTTAAATAATTGTTTTATAGGCTTTAAATCTGAGTTACTAGATATACAGATTATAGAATTAGGAGGATTTTTTTCAGAATGCGTGTCGTTAGTTACACCATCTACTCCTTCATAGAAAAATTCTTTGTTCGGATATGATTCAAAGTCTTTTTCAGTAATTCAATTAACTAAATGATGTATATTACCTTCCGGTTCATTGAAAGGTACATTTACTATTAATCGTTTTTTATATTGAAGATTAAGTACTAACCCATCTTCAATATGCTCAAGTGCATGTCGTGATACAATATAATCATATTCTCCTGCCTTTTTAATAAAACTAACTAAATCAGATTTAATATATTGTATATTAGATGCTCCATAATTTTGTTCAGCATAAATTATAGATTCTTTACTGATATCTATTGCTGTAATTTCTACTCCTAATATATCGCTAAGCATGAAAGTTCCGTGTCCCGTTCCACAACCTATATCTAAAATTTTTATTTTTTGATTTAGCATTAATGGACTATTAAGTATATCGGCTTCTATGACGCATTACCTCTAAAACATCATAAGTTTCCCCAAGAATTAATCTTTCTCCATCATTATACATTTCTTCTAACATAAATTATTTAAACTATTATAATTTTAATAAATATTCGGCGATAAATGCAGCAGGGTTTTCTACAGGATCAAGCATCTTTTTAAATTGATTTCTGCCACTACTATTTTCATAATAAGGTAAATAATGATTTTGCTTAATAAATTCTATATAGTTAATAATATCTTGCGGCTCATAAGCAAAATACATATATTTTTTTAATTCTTTAGATAGAGCATTGCTATTAAATTCATTATTCCAACCATTACTTAAGTAAATTATAGGCTTATCGGCAA
Organism: Rickettsia koreansis; assembly: GCF_046532895.1. NCBI lineage: Bacteria > Pseudomonadati > Pseudomonadota > Alphaproteobacteria > Rickettsiales > Rickettsiaceae > Rickettsia > Rickettsia koreansis. The sequence goes on from NZ_WHLZ01000001.1 coordinate 444,351, forward strand.
CTACTACTTCAGCAAGAGATGAAGTACCGTCACTTATTACAATATCTGACACCATTATATCATCCAGTAACGACCTGAATGCATGTGCAGAAACAGTAACATTCTTTAAAGAGTTAAATCTACTTAATATATTATCCATATCACTTTGGCTTAAGTAATTTTTACCGACCGCATAGGTAAATAGTGTAACATGCGGTCTTATAATAAAATGAATATTAGGATGTTGTAATGCATAATTATAGAAAAAATAGTGATAATTTAAGAAAGTAGAACCTCCTTCATATAAATCTCTATTTTTAAATGATAATTCCCATCTAGGAAGCCATAAAATGGTTTCCGAGTTTGGTTTTTCTTTAATATTATAATTTCTTACTTCATAGTATGGTTGATAACCTGAAACAATAACTCTATCCTTAGGAAATTTATAATTACTAATAAAGATATCCTTTGTACTTTCTGAATCAACAAATACCGTCTCTATGCAACTTGATAACTTATCATCATCAATATTTTTTTGATGAAAGATATGCGGACCATAGACTATATACATAATTTTTGTTTTAGTTCCTCTAAAGCTCTTGTACAAATTAGCAGCCGTAAAAGGTTCTGATATATAGCCCTGAAAATTTTCGTAAGGATTTTGCGTAAAGATAAAATCCGGCTGATAATTTTTTAGTTCAGAAATTTCACATTTTGTATTAACATTTGAATAAGAAGCATACTTACCGCATGGATATATCACATCTTGTGTATCAAATTTACTAATAAACCCGGTATCTATTCTTCCTTGAATATTGGGATGAGGATGAGGTACTATTACAATTTTGACATCATGACCTATTTTTTTCATCTCATTATACATTGCGTATACGCCTTTGCCGCCGAATGTCTCTGTACTAACAAGAAAAACTATTTTTTTATAAGAATTTTCTTTGGAATAGCAAAAAGAAGATATAAAAGTTATTAGTAAAAAAACACTTAAAAATAAAGTGTTAAGTTTTATTAATTTAAAGAATTTCATGTTTTTGATATGATAACAATGAATAGGATTACTTTTTAAACCATACTGTATGGTTAACATAATCCACATAACTTAAAACTATACGTAATATTTTCTTTGATACAAGTCCTGCTTCTGCATAATCCGGCACGATATCTTGCAAGCGTTTATTATTCTCGTGTTCTTCTGTAATAGCTTTCACCGATTGTAGTACCCGTTCAGCCTTAAAACCCGACATAATAAGCGTTCCGGCGTCCATACCTTCAGGACGTTCATGTGCTTCTCGAATATTTAAAGCAGGTAAATTAAGTATAGATGCCTCTTCAGTGATAGTACCGCTATCGGATAAAATACAAAATGCATTCATCTGAAGTTTGACGTAGTCCGTAAACCCGAAGGCCGGCAAAAATCTTATTTTATCGCCAAGTTCTTTAAACTCCTCTAAATCCTCAAGCCTTTTTTTAGTCCTTGGGTGTGTTGAGAAGATTACAGGAAAATTATACTCTTTAATAAGCGTTTGTAAACTACTTAGTAATTCTTTCAGATTATTTTTGACATCAACATTTTCCTCACGATGTGAGCTAATTAAGAAATATTGCTTTGTGGTAAGTAACAATTTATCTAAAATATCAGACTTTAATATTTTAGGCATAAAGCGATCAAGGACCTCAGGCATATGCGAACCTGATTTAAAAATAAGCTCAGGCGGTAAACCTTCGAACATTAAATAACGTCTTGCATGCTCGGTTAACGTAATGTTAACGTCACTAATATGATCAATGATTTTACGGTTTATTTCTTCAGGTACACGCTGATCAAAACAACGATTTCCCGCTTCCATATGAAAAATCGGAATTTTACGGCGTTTAGCAGCAATTGCCGATAAACATGAATTAGTATCACCGTAAAATAAAACGGCGTCGGGCTTTTCTTTCTCAAGTACTTCATCAACTTTTTCGATAATAAGCCCGATAGATTTTGCCGTATTATCTGCTGCTACTTCTAAGAAATAATCGGGTTTTCTAATTCCCATATCATCAAAAAAAACCTGATGTAATTCATATGCATAATTTTGACCGGTGTGAACTAGTATGTGATGAGTATATTTATCAAACTCGGAAATCACACAGCATAGTTTAATAAGTTCAGGACGAGTACCGACAATCGTCATTACCTTAAGCATTTTTTAGCTCCTCTTGTACGTAATCAAGAGTCAGTAATAACTCTTTTACTTCTTCTAAATTTAAACGTTTTGTATTATGGGAAGTGTAATCCTCTAAAAGTGCTACTTTCTTTTCACCTTCAACAAAATATTTTGCATAATTAAGATCGCGCCCGTCCATAGGAATACGGTAATAATCCCTTAAATCATCAGCTTTTGCCATTTCTTCTGATGATACTAATGATTCGTAATGTTTTTCGCCGTGACGTGTACCGATAAAACGTATTTCATTTTTACTATCGAATATATCTTGTAACGCTTTTGCGAGTACTTCAATTGTGCTTGCCGGAGATTTTTGTACGAAAATATCACCCTGATGACCATGCTCAAACGCATATAAAACTAAATCCACCGAATCTACAAGCGACATTAAAAAACGTGTCATTGACGGTTCTGTAATAGTTAATTCCTTACCTTGTTTTATTTGATTGATAAAAAGAGGAATGACCGAACCTCTAGAAGCCATAACGTTACCGTATCTAGTGACGCAAAGCACAGTCTCACCTGGAGAACGCATACGTGCTTTTGCTATTGCTAACTTTTCCATTAATGCTTTAGATAATCCCATTGCATTAATTGGATATACAGCCTTATCGGTACTCAGTACAATAACTTTTGTAACTTTGTTATTAATAGCAGCACTTAAAACATTTTCAGCACCTAAGACGTTAGTATTTATTGCTTCTATAGGATAAAATTCACAAGTCGGAACCTGCTTTAAAGCAGCGGCATGGAATACATAATCTACACCGTGCATTGCCTCATCAATACTTTTATAATTGCGTACGTCCCCGATATAGAATTTAAGTTTCGGATTATTTAAAGCAATACGCATATCCTCTTGCTTTTTTTCATCTCTACTGAAAATACGAATTTCCTTAATATCGTTAATAATATCGGATTTAAGAAAACGAGAAAGCACCGCATTACCAAACGAACCGGTGCCTCCTGTAATCATTAAAGTTTTATCTACAAACATTATATATAAATACCTATTTTGTTATTATTCATTCTTGTGTCAATCGAGGAACACTCTAAGGTAGTCATTCTGTGGCTTGTCCACAGGGTCCAGCTATAAAAAATACAAACATAAAAAGCTCGATTTATCTCACTTTATGCTGGATTCCGTGTACAAGCCTATATTCGCAATGACAATTTACTTAAACTCACACATACGCTTTACAAGCTCACGCCATTCAGGAGGCGTATATCCTGTCACCTCATTAAAACGAGTGCTATCTAGTGAACGATCTATTACAAGCTCATCTGATGAAATAATATCGATTTCTTTATTATATATTTCTGCTACTAATTTTAACAATTCTAACTTATTAATCGGTTTTGAGGCAACATGATAAAGCCCGTGCAACTCTTTATTAGGTAACACAAAATCCCTTATTATTCTTGCAAGCTCTACTGTCGGGAATCCTGAATAAATAGCTTTCTCAAACCCTTTCACTGAACCTTCTGCACTTAAAAACCAATTGATTAAGCTTCTATTGCCTGCTAGCTCATGACCTATAATGGAAGTACGCAATGTGATAGTATGCGGATAATCTACCTCACCAAGAAATTTTGAACGACCGTAAAGATCATAACAGTCAGAAAAATCGCTTTCCTTATAATTACCTTTTTTTCCTGAAAACACACAATCAGTACTAATATGGATTAACCTTGAATTAGCTAGTTTACATAAATTAGCTAGCCTATGAGGCAGCAAACTATTTATCGGTAATGCTTTTAAAGGGTCATTAGCATCTGCCAATTGTTTTACAAGCCCTATACAATTTATTACTATATCGGGTTTTGTGTGATTCAATACCTCAACTAACGCATCATGGTTCTCAACATCTACATTTGTAATTAATTTATCGGATAAATCCTTAGAAAAGTAAGAACGAGCTGAATTATTTCGGGCTGTCGCAAAAATATCAAATTTTTTATCACTACTTAAAAACCTGAATATGCTATTACCTAGCATACCGGTAACACCTAAAATTAATGTTTTCATAGTATATTTTATTTATTTTTACCGAATCGGTTCTATCATAAATAATATATCTTTACAATAGTGTTTTGAGTGCGTAACAATATTGAATTATAAATAATTAACTTGCCATAGAAAAGGTTCTTATTCTATCTTCTGTAATTTTCCAACCTTCATCTTCTGCAAGCTCTAAATCATATTGGTCTTGCATATTCATCCACCAACGAGGATTAATATTAAAATACTTACCCAAACGAAGGGCTGTATCATCGGCAATTGAACGATGATGCTTAATTATATTATTGATCCTAGTAACGGGTACATCAATATCACGAGCAAGTTTGCTTTGACTAATCCCCATAGGTTCCATAAATTCTGCTAGTAAAATTTGTCCCGGTGAAATAGGAGGTAATTTATTCTGGGCTTTGTTGCATGGACCGTTTTATGTCATTCCCGCGTAGGCGGGAATCCAGTAAAACCTATAAAAACAAGTTTTTATAGGTTTATTTTGTCAAATATGCCACTTCTATATCAATATTGAAGTTATTTTGCTGGATCCCCGCTTTCGTGGGGATGACATTGAGTAGGTTTTTCGATCCATGCAACAACTCCTCAATTCTTTCCTAATTAAATATTTTTTATAGAATCAAGCACGGTTTCAAGAATCATACTAGCAGCTACTGCATCATCGTTATTATTACGGTCTTTTCTGTTCACTCCAAACGATTTAAGAAAATTATCTGCAGCTTTGGTAGTTAATCTTTCATCTTGTAAATATATAGGCAAGTTTATAGATTTTGCTAGCTCTTCAGCAAATTTCATCACTATATTTGTTTGCTCCGTTACTGCTCCGCTCATATCAATCGGTAGACCTATTATAACACCACAAACTTTATATTTCTCAATGATATTAAGTAAGGAAGTAATAACAATTTTTTTATTTATCTCGGTTATAGTATTTAAAGGCATAGCAATACTACGTTCTTGATTAGATAATGCGATTCCTAATTTTTTGCTTCCGTAATCAATAGCGATAAGCGGAGCATTTGGTATTAAAAGCCGATAAAATTCTTGAAGATTTTTTATGATCATGATAGTTATAAAAATTACTTTATTAATTATTATTTATGCTAAAAACTATTCAGAAACATTTAGATACGAAATTAATTAAATTATCGGCGATTTTAGCCTTTATTTATTGTTTATTATTTAATACCGCAATATTGATTTATAAATTTGATTATTATAAAGCAACAATCTTTAGAGGGATATTAGAGTTATCAAAAGATTTTTGCTATATTTATATATTTTCTTTTATAGCATTTTTCGGTCTTAGCGTACATAGATTAGTGTTAAAAATCGGCGTGGGGTTTTTATTTATAACATCCGCTATTGCTAGTTATTACATTTATTTCTTCAAAATCAATCCCACTAAACAAGTAATAGGTAGTTTTTTCTCAACTGATTTAAACGAAGTTTATGAATTAACCAGCATTAAGTTAATAATATGGATAATTTTTTGCCTTTTTACCTGTTTTTATACTCTCAAATCTTTTGCCGCCGAAAATTCTAAATCATTCGTAACAAAACTATTATCTGCCGCTTGCTTACTTATTTTTGTATATAATATTATTACTCCTTCATTTAAGATACTAAAAAATTATTTTCCCATTCAGTATTTACATAATAGCTACCTTAATTTTGCCGGAAATTTCGGTGAAAAAAATTATGCATGTATAGATATTAGCAAACAATATAACTTTATAGATAAGTCAGATAAAGATATTATCGGTGTTTTAGTTATAGGAGAATCAGCAAGATTTGATCATTTCGGTATTAACGGTTATGAAAGAGATACGACTCCTTACTTAAAGACTACTCAAAACCTAATTTCTTTCAAAGCTAAATCTTCTTCTAACCTTACCTATCTTTCCGTACCGTCGTTACTTTCACGTTATCCTGCAAGTCAAATTGAAAATAGTAGACAAGAAAACAGCTTTTTATCAATTTTAACAAATCTTGGCTTTAATACTACCTGGATCGGTACTCAAACTTTAATGAGGAGTTTTGCAAATTTTGACCTCAGTAATATATATAATGACGTTAATTTTACTATAGTACCGGGCGGCTCTGCCCTATTTTCTTTAAATGATCATGATGAAAAAATATTGCCTTTTATAAAAGAAATAATAACAAACTCAGAGAAACAATTTTTAGTAGTTCACACTTCCGGCAGCCATTGGAACTATAATGCGAGATATCCAAAAGAGTTTGAGTATTTTACCCCTACCTGTCCTATTAAGGTTAAGGGCGATGCAAGTGATTGCGATAAGCTTGCTTTAGTTAACAGTTATGATAACTCTATTTTATATACCGATTTTTTTTTATCTAATTTAATAGATTTGCTTAAAGATAAAAATGCATTTTTATTATATGTATCTGATCACGGCGAATCTCTCGGAGAAAATGGTTATTACGGTCACGGTGGTCCACTACTTGCAGAACAAATAACCGTACCTCTTATAGTTTGGGTATCAGATGCTTTTCAAGCCAAATATCCTAAATCAGTATCTTCAATTAAAAATTATGCTAATACCGAAATTAGCCATGATTATGTATTTCATTCAATCCTTGACTGTTTAAATATAGATTCCGAAATAATAGATAAAGACTTAAGTATATGTAAATCTAGTTAAAAATTATTGAATTATTAAAAAATTTATATATAAATTAAGAACTCAATAATTATATGATTTATTATTATGTCTGATATACATAAACTAGACGACTATTATTATAGATTTTTACAAAGTATTTTACTTAAAACACTAGAACAAAATAAAGCTGCTGAAACGTATTTATTGCAGAAAGATTTTAATAGCGCTTTAAATGAGATAAAAAATGTAAATGAACAACTTGAAGAATATTCAAGCATTCTTTCTTTACTCAAAGTAATTAAAACCCATTTTAGTGATAAAAAAATATATAATTAAGTACCGTTTAACTTAAATCCTTTTTTTATAATTAAAAATAATATAGAGTGAAAATAAAAAAGGTATTGAATTATGGAATATGCATTATTAATTTTCAGTATTATAGCGATTTTAGTTATAATACAAATGGTTAAAGTTGTACCGCAACAACAAGCATGGGTAGTAGAAAAACTTGGAAAATTCGATAAGGTACTGCAACCTGGCTTAAATTTACTCATCCCTGTTATTCAGAGAGTAGCATACAAACATACTTTAAAAGAAGAAGCAATAGACGTTACCGCTCAAACAGCTATTTCAAACGATAACGTAACATTATCTATAGACGGTGTTTTATATGTTAAGATCATTGATCCAATGGCAGCATCTTATGGTGTTAATAATCCTTACTATGCCATAACACAGCTTGCTCAAACTACTATGCGTTCGGAAATCGGTAAACTCCCTTTAGATAGAACTTTTGAAGAGCGCGAAACTTTAAACGTAGCAATTGTAGCAGCTATTAATCAGGCTGCTATAAATTGGGGCATACAATGTATGCGTTATGAAATTAAAGATATTCAACCTCCGCAAACTATACTCAAAGCTATGGAATTGCAGGTAGCGGCAGAGCGTCAAAAAAGAGCTCAAATTCTAGAGTCGGAAGGTAATAGACAAGCAAAAATTAACCATGCAGAAGGTGAAAAAGCACAAATCGTACTGAATTCAGAAGCTTCTTATACAGATCAAGTTAACAGGGCAAAAGGTGAAGCTGAAGCAATAGGCTTAGTCGCTACCGCTACGGCAAATAGTATTGAGATTGTCGCAACTGCCGTACAAAAAACGGGAGGAAGTGATGCAGTAGCTCTTAAAATAGCCGAGCAATATATTAGTGCGTTCGGTAATTTGGCTAAAGATACCAACACCGTAATTTTACCCGCAAATCTTTCAGAACCGAGTAGTTTTATAACCGGAGCATTAACTATATTTAACCAATTAAAAGCTTCTTCGGGAACAAAAATAGATAAGTAGCAATTTATGACGATTTATTATTGTAATAATAATTAGTTTTATATATCATATCAGATTATTAATTAATAAAAGGTTATGAATATGTCAGTATTTGTCGGCAAAACTGCTCCGGATTTTACAGCCCAAGCTATTATGCCTAATAATAATATAGACGATAAGTTTAAACTTAGCGATTATGCTGCAGGGGATAATATAGTGTTATTTTTTTATCCCCTAGATTTTACTTTTGTTTGTCCATCGGAAATTATAGCATTTCACAATAAGCTTGGTGAATTTACCGAAAGACGTACTAAAGTAGTAGCTGTTAGCGTTGATTCTCATTTTAGCCATTTAGCTTGGAAAAATACTCCGCATAATAAAGGCGGGCTTGGACAAGTACAATTCCCCATGGTTTCCGATATAAAAAAGGATATTTCTTCAAAATATAATGTACTTAATGAAGACGGTGTTGCTTTGCGTGGCACTTTTTTAATCGATAAGAATTTCATAGTACGTCACATGCTAGTTAACGACTTACCTATCGGTCGTGATATTAATTATACATTAAAAGTAATCGATGCTTTAACTCATCATCAAAAGCACGGTGAAGTTTGTCCTGCCGGCTGGCATAAAGGTGAGGAAGCAATTACCCCATCACATGAAGGTATAGCACATTATTTAAGCTCACATGCAGAGAAGCTGTAATTATATTACTACTGTGTTATTAAAGTGGAAAACTGTCCTACCGTGACTTGTCTAGTGTTGTTGCATGGTTCGACGTCATTCCCGCGAAAGCGGGAATCCAGCAAAAAATAACCTTAACATTGATAAACAATTACATATTTAACAAAATAAACATATAAAAACACAAATTTTTATATGCTTGACTGGATTCCCGACTAGGCAGGAATGACATACAGCACTAACGCAATATCAAATAACCCTAAATAATGTTGAAAGAATTATTTTCTGCTCCTAAAATATCTTATAATATTGAAACAATTAATATTTTACGTCTTATTAGGAGTGAAATATCGGTCCTAAAACTTTCTTTAGTTTAATTAAATTATTTGGTGATGTAGCAACTGCCATAGATAACGTTCCGGATTTTTCATTGCGAGGCGGAAAGTCAAAACCAATTAAAATTTTCAGTAAAAGCGATGCTGAAAAAGAGTGAGAGCTTCTCGAAAAAGACAATGCTAAGATCATCACATATAAATCTCCGGAATATCAAAATTATTACTTGAAATTTATGATCCACTGCCAATATTAAGCTATAAAGGTAATATAGAGTTATTAAATCATAATAAATGCGTTGCAATAGTAGGCACAAAAACGCTGCTGCAAACGGAAAAAGCTTTGCGCATAAAATTGCAAATGATTTAGTAAAAGAAGGTTATATAACCGTTTCAGGGTTAGCACGAGGAATAGATAGCAACGTACATCAAGCTGCAATTTCTCAAACTATCGGAGTTATTGCAGGCGGTATTGATCATATATATCCACCGGAAAATAAAAAACTATTTGAAAATTTAGCAGAAGAAGGTTTAATATTAGCTGAGTTACCTATCGGCTTTACCCCGCTTGGAAAACATTTCCCACAGCGTAACAGGATAATATCGGGACTAGCCTTAGGAGTAGTGGTAGTAGAAGCAAGCTTAAAATCCGATTCATTAATAACTGCAAAATTTGCACTTGAACAAAATAGGGAAATATTTGCCGTTCCCGGCTTTCCTTTAGATCCAAGATGTTAAGGTACAAATAAATTGATTAGAGATGGAACATATTTAGTGGAATCAGTAGACTATATTGTAGCTAATTTACCACAATATGAAGAATTTATGAAAAAAGATGATGGATTATTTAAGGATTTTGTTGAGCTAGGAACAGTAAGTAAATACGAGATATGTTAAAGAACCGTCACAAAAGGAGCGTACTGCTTGCTATATTGGAATTATTATCGGCAGTACCCATAGACTTGGAATATTTACCAAAAGAAATAGAATTACCGCTTCCTATCATATATACGGTAATATTAGAATTAGAACTCGCCGGGACAGTAATGCGTCACGCCGGTAATAAAATATCATTAGTTTATAATAAGTAGATGAAATTAGTAATAGTAGAATCGCCGGCAAAGGCAAAAACGATAAATAAATATTTAGGTGATGAGTTTAAGGTCATTGCATCATTCGGTCATATTAGAGATTTACCTTCTAAAAAAGGCTCGGTGTTACCTGATGAAAATTTTGCAATGAAATATGATATTTCCGATAAAGCCGGTAAATATGTAGATGCTATAGTTAAAGATGCTAAAAAAGCTGATGCAGTATATCTTGCAACCGATCCTGATCGTGAGGGTGAATCTATCTCATGGCATGTTGCAGAGGTAATAAAAGAAAAGAATCAAGTTAAATCCGATGATTTTTTCAAAAGGATAGCATTTAACGAAATCACTAAAAAAGCAATTATTCATGCCGTTGAAAACCCTAGGAAACTTGACAATAACTTAGTAAATGCCCAACAAGCAAGAAGAGCTCTAGACTATTTAGTCGGCTTTACCCTTTCACCTCTTTTATGGCGTAAGTTACCGGGATGTAAATCGGCAGGACGTGTGCAGTCCGTGGCTCTGCGATTAATATGTGAGCGAGAAGATGAAATAGAGCGTTTTAAGTCAGAAGAATATTGGGATATTAGCCTTAAAATGCAAAATAGTAATAACGAACTATTTACTGCTAAATTGACTCACGTAAACGATCAGAAGTTAGAAAAATTCTCAATTATTAACGAAAAAAACGCCAAAGATTTAACCGAAAAATTAAAATCTCAAAAATTTCATGTTGATAAGATAGAAAAAAAACAACAAAAACGTCAACCACAACCTCCTTTTATTACTTCATCACTACAACAAGAAGCAGCAAGAAAATTAGGTTTTAGTGCTAAAAAGACTATGCAAATAGCACAAAAACTTTATGAGGGTGTTGATATAGGTAAGGACACTATAGGGCTTATTACTTATATGAGAACCGACGGCGTTACATTATCAAATGATGCAATAGCAGATATACGTAAGTTAATCGATAAAAGTTACGGCGATAAATATTTACCAACTAGCCCTATAATTTATAAATCCAAAGTAAAAAATGCTCAAGAAGCTCATGAAGCAATAAGACCAACAAATATTACTTATACTCCTGATAGCTTAAAAGAAAAGCTAGAAAAGGATTATTATAAGCTTTATGAGTTGATTTGGAAAAGAACTATAGCATGCCAAATGGAAAATGTTATAATGGATTTGGTAGTTGCAAATTTAGCTTCGGAAAATAAAGAATATTTGGCAAAAGCAAACGGATCGACTATAGCCTTTGACGGATTTTATAAGGTTTATCGTGAAAGTATGGACGATAAAACTGAAGAAGAAAATAAAATGCTGCCGCCTTTAAAAGAACAAGAGCCGCTTAAAACTAAAAAAGTTATTCCAAATCAACATTTTACTGAACCGCCTCCAAGATATTCAGAAGCAAGTTTAGTGAAAAAACTTGAAGAGCTTGGGATCGGTCGTCCTTCGACCTATGCTAGTATTTTATCGGTTTTACAAGATCGAAAATATGTTGCTCTTGAGAAAAAACGATTTATACCTGAAGAGCTTGGACGTTTGGTAACGGTATTTTTAGTCGGTTTCTTCAAAAAATATGTTGAATATGATTTTACTGCAGGACTTGAAAACGAATTAGACGCAATAGCAGCCGGCAAACTTGAATGGAAAGCTGCTTTAAATAATTTTTGGAGCGGTTTTAACCATAATATTGAATCAGTAAACGAGCAGAAAATAACCGAGATTATTAGCTATGTACAGAAAGCCCTTGATTATCACCTGTTCGGTGAGAATAAAGAATCTAAAGTTTGTCCTTCATGTAACACGGGCGAACTTAGCTTAAAGCTTAGTAAGTTCGGAGCGTTTTTAGCATGTAGTAATTACCCTGGATGTACTTTTAGAAAATCTATTGTTAGCGGTAACGATAACAACGAGAATGAAGGCGAGCCTGCCGCTATGCCTAATGAGAATAAAGTTTTAGGTACGGATAAAAACGGAGTAGAAATATATCTGAAAAAAGGACCTTACGGACCTTATATTCAACTTGGCGAACAAGAAGGCAAAGTAAAGCCAAAACGTAGCCCCGTGCCTGCTAGCTTGAACCAAAATGATATTACACTTGATATAGCATTAAAGCTTCTAAGCTTACCGCTAAAAATAGGTATTCATAAAGATAGCGACGAGGAAATTATGATAGGATACGGTAAATTCGGTCCTTACATAAAATATATGGGTAAATTTATTTCAGTGCAAAAAAAATATGATTTTCTAAATTTAAGCTTAGATGATGCGATGAAGCTAATTGAAGAGAATAAAGCGAAATTAGAGAAGAAACCGGCGTAAATGGTTTAGTGTCACCCCGTGACTTGATCACGGGGTCTCAGGACACAGGCTGTGATACAAGATCCCGTGGTCAAGCCACGGGATGACAATTAATAAAATTACTTATTTATGACAAAAGTTATAACACGATTTGCTCCGTCACCGACCGGTATGTTACATGTCGGTAATATCAGGGTAGCATTGCTTAACTGGCTATATGCAAAGAAGCATAACGGACAGTTTATTTTAAGATTTGACGATACGGATTTAGAGCGTAGTAAACAGGAATATAAAGACGCTATCAAGGAAGATCTAAAATTTTTAAATATTAATTGGGATCAGACATTTAATCAATTAAGTCGTTTAAGTAGATATGATGCAATCAAAAATCTATTACTAGACAAAAAAAGATTATATGCCTGCTATGAGACTCCTGAAGAGCTAGAATTAAAGCGTAAATTTCAATTATCTAAAGGTTTACCACCGATTTATGATCGAGCTAGCTTAAATTTAACTGAAGAGCAAGCAAAGAAATATATAGAACAAGGAAGAAAACCGCATTATAGATTTTTGGTAAATCATGAACCGATTAGCTGGCATGATATGATCAAAGGCGAAGTTAAATATGACGGCAAGGCTTTAAGCGACCCAATAGTGATAAGAGCAGACGGTAGTATGACCTATATGTTATGCTCAGTTATTGACGATATTGATTATGATATTACTCATATTATTAGGGGTGAAGATCACGTTAGCAATACCGCCATTCAAATACAAATGTTTGAGGCTTTAAATACTACTCCTCCGACTTTTGGGCATTTAAGTTTAATAATCAATAAAGATGAGAAAATTTCTAAAAGAGTTGGAGGGTTTGAGATCGCAACTCTTAGAAAAGAAATCGGAATCGAAGCTATGGCAATCGCTAGCTTTTTTAGTTTACTTGGTTCATCAGCACAAATCTTGCCTTATAAATCAATGGCGAAGCTAGCAAATCAATTTGAGATAAGTAGTTTCTCTAAAAGTCCAACTATCTATCAGCCGGAAGATTTAGAAAGATTAAATCATAAATTACTTATAAGTTTAGATTTTGATACAGTAAAAGCACGCCTTAAAGAAATAGATGCCGAGTATATTGATGAAAATTTTTGGTTATCGGTAAGCCCTAACTTGCAAAAATTACGTGATGTAAAAGATTGGTGGAAAATTTGCCATCAAACTCCGAATGTAGAAAATCTAAATTTAGATAAGGAATATTTAAAGCAAGCAGCAGAATTATTACCGAAAGGTGAAATCACCAAAGATAGCTGGAGCATTTGGACTAAAGAAATAACAAATATAACAGGCAGGAAAGGTAAGGAGTTATTTTTACCTCTTCGCCTTGCTTTAACCGCCAGAGAATCAGGACCGGAAATCGCAGGCGTTTTACCTTTGATTGATAGAGAAGAGATAATAAAGCGTTTAACTAGTGCGTGACTCTCTATGTCATTCCCGCGAAAGCGGGGATCCAGTAAAAATAATCTTATCGGTACAAAAATTGTATATTTGGTAAAATAAACATATAAAAACAAGTTTTTATATGTTTTACTAGATTCCCGCTTTCGCGGGAATGACATAGAAGCCATGCAACTCCTTGCAATAACGATTGAGTATGACAATGTTTTAACTATAATACTCTATCATGTTAGTATTAATAGCACCGGCAAGCTCTGCGGTATCACCGTAAATATTATCGTACCTGCTGTTCCTGCTACTAAACCTTCCCACAGTTTCATAAGCTACATATCCTGCAGTTAGTCCTGCTTTTACTGTATTTTTTAATCGGACGGCGAAATTAAAATTGCTCCTAAGGTAAAAGCACTGATAAGAACCGGAGGATTGTAATAAGCCAAAGTTGCAAGGCTTGCTACGGTTGCTTAAGCAAATGTAGATACAACAGAATAATTAGAGTTGTTCACATCAGAAACAAAACCTTGAACGGAACATACAGTTTGTGCACCGTTTTCTATCACATTAATAGCATGTTCCGTTGCTAAGGTAGCACATACATTGTGAAATCTGTCGCAGCTTTAGCATTTTGAAAATGAATTGTAGCACTGTCAAAATAACTAGATGTTTTTTTTGAAGTTTGTGGCCCCGTATAGTTTTTTGTCATGATTTTTCCCCTTAAAATTAAATCGTGACGCAATTATAACTTAAATGTTGGGTTGTGTCAATGGATATTATTAATAAATAATTAAAAAATTGATAATACATTAAGATAAAAAGAAGGTTTAGCTGTTAAAAACTTTTTGATTTTTAGCTTATCTTCTTTAGACAAAGTAGGCTTGAACCTTTATATATCTTTTATTAGTACTTTCAGGTCTAAATTGAAACTCGCCTTTAATTGTGTTGATTGTAACTATCTGATCAGAAGAACCCCATTTAGGAAAATCATATTTTATAACTATGTCCCTGTTTCTAAGTCCAGATTTATAAGCGTTACTATTTTCATCAATATCTTTTATTGTATAATTATTTATTAAAGCATCTCTATCAAAACCACGATCATATGCCCACATTGTTATTGTCTCGATCGGCAGCACTTTAGCAACATTAGCTAAATCTATAGTTTTACCTTGTTCTATATATTCGTTTATCTCTTTATCTATGCCCTTTGGAAGATAATTTTTAACTATTGTTTTAAAATAATCGCTTGAAAATTCTTGTTCTTTTGAGGTTTTAAATAAATCAAACATAACATTATCCAGCGATTTACTCTTACTTATTCTCTTTAATGAAATTGTCCAAATAAAGTGCCAAAACAAATCCATGATAATATGGCAATCTTTGTACTGCATAATCTTGCCAATAATCTGTTTCGATTAAATTATTAGGTTCATTTATAACAGGTGATAAATAATAATTCTCAAAGAATTTATTAAATTCTTCTACAAATTCCTCAAGCGTTATAACACTAGAACGTAAGGCTAAAACCCTGCTATAATAATCGGTAAATCCCTCACTCCACCAATAATTTAATCGTTCTAAGTTATTACGTATTTTCCCAATTATGTAGATGTTCATGAGCAAGTAACGTTATATAATCCTGTTTTGTCCAAACCTCGAGGAATAAATGCAGTAAAACTATGAGTTAAGCCCGTTCTGCCCATATATCTAGGTTGATTCCCCTCGATTAAGCTTATTAGATAATAAGGAAAATCATTATCATGGAAAAATGTTCTTTGTCCCTTGATAATTTTATTTATATAAGAAGCTATTTCTTCATCTTTAAGATCAAATTGACCATGTAACACAAGATATACAGGATTTTTTTGATCGACAATTTTGTAAACACGTAAATCACCCACTGCATAAACTGCACTATATAATTCAATCGGCATAGCTTTAAATTTCACGCTTTTACCAAGAGCATAATCTGATATTGTTTCCCAGCTATCAGGAATATTATTCCATTCAATGTTAAACGCTACTATATCATTTCCATTTAGATCACCGGGAGTAGCAAAAAGCCCATAACCCGGTGAATGAATGAAATTTTGTCTAATTATTGCTTCGTGGATATCACAAGGATTACCAGTTTTTTGATATATTTCGTAGCTTAAACGAATAATATTGATTTTTCCCGTATTTAAAATAGCTTTATTCGAGTCTTGATTTCTAAACTGTAATTTTCCAATAGGCTATTCTAGCTTAACATTTTTGATTTGCTTGTAATATGTAGGCATTTGCCCATGCATAGGGTAAATCTAAAACAACCTCACCACTCATATTGCCGATTATTTCTTTCTCAACTTTGATAGCTGAAACAGACGTATTAGACATGGATTTTAGGGATTATTTAGAGTGTTGTGCGACTCTCGATACCATTCCTGCGTGGCATTGTTGCGTGGATACTGAGTCATCATTGCAAGGAAATTATAAAATAATTGACGAAGCAATCTAGTTAAAAATTCTGATTTACAGAATTTTTATTATTTTTTATGGATTGCCACGTCGCCTATATGGCTGCTCGCAATGACGATATCTATGTAGGCATGTATTCTATTTAATTATTACTTCCTGACCATTAGCCCATAAGCTTCTATATCTTCAAGCCATTTAGCGTTTTCTATTAAATATGATTCTTAAAATTCGGCAAGTGTAGGATCAGGTTCGCCTGTTAAATTTTTAAGCCCGTCAAATAAAATGTCTAAAAAACCTATTTTATTCTTTTTACAATAATCTCCTATATCAATCTCCTACATCTTCAATATGCTTCGCACGATCATCAATAAATACAATAAAACTAGCATTTAGCTCTTCAGAAAATTTTGATAAAGTACCACTGTTTGAGTGATTACCAGTTATAAATATACCTTTATAAAAAATAGCATCATCCTTTTGTCCTGAATTATAAATTGCTAATTTTTCATTATCTGACAATTCGAGACCCAGCTCTTTTAGTTCTTTATATCGCCAATCTTGCATAGAAGGAATATTGCCGAATGCTCCCGTATTCATTTGTGTAAGACCATAAACCGGAAACTTTTCCTTGAGCTTGTTTATAACTTCTACCCACTCTTCATCAATTAATATTACTTTTCGCTGCAAACGCCAATTACTGATAATTTCCTTATAATTGTCATAACTACTGTTATTTTCCTTAATTCTATCAATTATTTGATTATAAGGCGGCTGCTTAAAAGTTTTTGATTTAGGAGTTATAAGCGTATCGTCAACATCAATGAATATAGATGCACGAGTAGGAACATTTTTTATTATTAAATCATAAACTTTTTCCATAAACTTTTTCGGCACTATCGGCAGTTTCAAACTCTTTCATATATACTCCGAAGTAAAATGAAGAGTAGTGATACGAAGTTTAACTTGGAAAAGAGTAATAGGTCTGTCAGCCGAGGAGTGGAGCGTATATTAAACGTTCAGCATCCGAGGTCTTACAAAGACATTGTGGCTAATTTTTCAAGTGGGGCAAGTATCAAATTTAATATTAAGTTCTTCAGTTAAAATAGCCATTAATTCAAGCCCTGCTCTATTTGTCCATGCACCTTGTTCATAAAAAAAATGATAAGGACCGCTAACCGGCGACGACAACCAAATTTCTTTGGCGGCACTTTGTTTATTTATTACATATACCCCTTTATCAGTATCAAGGTTTAATATATCGCCTTGTAAATCTACATCTATACGTGCTTCTTTATCCTGCTCTTCTATCTTTTCTGCTATATATGCAATTGTTGTCTCGGCTATTTTACTAAATTCACTATTATTCATGATAACATCCCTTAAGTAGATAAAAATATACGCAAATCAACTTCAAAAAGAGCAAGGAGTCTATAAGACAAGGAGCGGAGCGTATACTTAATACATAAGCACCATAGCTCTTATAAGACGACGTAGCCAATTTTTGAAGTTCATCGAGTAGATGGTTTTTCAGGATCAATTGCCGGCTCAGGTACTTTAATCAAACTTTTTCGATAAGTTTCAACAAATCTATTATGATCATTAAGATTGTTAGAAAAATTATGCCCGCCTTTACCATCAACTACAAAAAATAATGCATCCGTTTTAGCAGATTTTACCACTGCTTCTAAAGATTTTAACGACGGACAAGAAATCGGACCGGGTGGTAAACCTTTTATATAATAAGTATTATAGGGTAGTTCTTGCAATAAATCTTTTTTTGTTAAAGCTCTTGCTAATTTAAATTTTCCTTCAGTCAAAGCATATATAGTAGTCGAATCGGCTTGTAGCTTCATATTTTTCTTTAAACGATTAATGAATACTGCTGCTATAATAGGTTTTTCTGCATTTGAGCCGGCTTCTTTTTCAATTATTGAAGCTAGTGTTAATACCTCAAGTTTAGTTTTTAATGGAGAATCCGGTGCAAGATTTTGCATTACTTTATCTAAATTAGCAGACATTAAATTTCTCATGTGATCAATTATCTGCTCTTTTTGATCACCGTAAGAAAAAAAATACGTGGAAGGCATTAAAAAACCTTCAGGTATTATCCCTTTTATTTCTCCAAGCAATCGACTTTCTTCATTAATTTTCTTTATAACCTCACTAACTACCGTACCTTCCGAGACAATTATCTTGTGTATTATAGATTTACCGCTTGCTAATATTCTTAAAGTTTGCAGAGGTGATATATTACGAGTAAACACATATTCACCACTTTTAAGAGGTCTTTTTATAGAATAAATTTTAGCAATTACCTTAAAAATTCTTGGATATTTGATTACTTCATTAGAATAAAGTTTTGTAACTATTTGATTTACGGATAATTTAGGTTCAATAATTATCGTTTTATTTTGAGTAAGATCACCCGGCACAAAAATATAAAATATACTAAAATTTAGCAAAGTAATAAATATAGTTAGAGATACTATAACTAAAAAAAGTTTAGTTTTTAATAGGTTGTTTAACATAATAACTATTATTTTTATAAGGCTTAGAAATATTGATAAAAAAATTACCACGAAATATGGTTTTTTTCTTGACATTTGAAATAACATATAGTAAAACTAACTTTTTGCTAAATTTAAATTATATAGTTTGTGCTAAATCAATCAATAGTTTTAATATTTGGTAATTAAAATTAGATGACTAATGAGCAACAAATTAATAACGCAAACCAATTTACTATAACAATAGTATACTCCTGTAAAATGAAAAAGTTAGAATTTTTGTTACAAACAAGAAATATAAATCTTTATTCATAGTGCATATTACTATACCAGCGTTAATACTGATCTTATAATGGGCATTATATATTATGATACAAGATCACAATACCGATCTAAAACACGAAGAACATACTGAAAGGTTAAAAGCTTTACAACATAAGTTAGGAAACTTATCCGGTTTCTTGACAACAATGCGTTCTGATAACAATGAGGAATACAAAAAAATTTCCAATGATTTAAAAATTTTAATGAAACAAATTAATACTATAAGAAAAAACATGGAAATATATTTTGTTATTATATTAATATTAATGTTTATTATAATTCAGAAAATGTTGTGGACCACCGGTTTCAAGTACTAATCTTTCTCTTTTAACAACTTTATTTTAGGTTCTAAGAACTCCTGTTTAATAATTTCTGCAGCTATATAAGAAGGTACAGCGTCATCTTGATCACTTGATACAAGCGAATTTTCCAAGCTAAGCCTGTGTTCACGTACTTTTGTACAGCTAGCTAGCTTACCTTTAAATTCATCGTGTCTAAAACTTTCTGAATTTAGCTGTAATCGGTTTGATTTAAATCCTAATTGCTGCAAAATTTTTTGGCTTTCTATTACCTGCTCATAAGCTTTCTTAGAATTAAATAATAACTCTTGAAGCTTATTACTAATAAGATTAGCTCGGCAATTAAATTGGATAAATTCCGGAATTATTTCTTTATCGGCTATAATATTTATCAACGTAACATATTTTATTTTTATCAATAGCCTAATAATAAAAAAGCTTATAAGATTAACTTTATAAGCCACAATCATAGGAGTACCGGAAGCTGCTATCTCTAAAGTATTAGTACCGGATTTTGCTAAAGCTACATCCGCAACAGCATAAGTTTTAAGTCTCTCACTTGAAAATAAATAATTAAACTTAACATCTTCTAGAAACGGTTTTATTATTGCCTCATGAGCAGGATTTGCAAGAGTAAATATAACTTTAAGATTATTACAACTCTTGAATATTTCTTCAATAGAAGAAACAAAAACCGATAAATGCCTTAGAATCTCATCCTTTCTACTACCAAGAGTAACACACAAAACTCTCTCATTCTCATCTATTTTAAACTCTTCACGTAAAGCTATTTTATCACTATAAAACTCTTGCTCCATAATCGGATGACCTATATATCTACAATCAAGACCGACTTTAGTAAAATATGGAGGTTCAAACGGTAGTAAAGCAAATAAACAATCATAAATTTTAGCGTATTTTACTGCCCTACCCTCTTTATATGCCCAAACTGACGGTGCAACGATATGAATCATTTTCAGCTTTGGTAAAAGTTTCCTTACTCGCTTTGCCACACGATAAGTAAACCCTGGTGAATCTATGGTAATTAATAAATCAGCTTTACTATTTATTATATCCCCCACAGTTTTATCAATTAATTTTTTAAGCTTAAAAATATGAGGCAAAATTTCTACAAAACCCATTAAATTTATGGAAGTAATAGGAAATAAGCTTTTAAAGCTACCGGCTTCCTCCATATATTTGCCGCCAACACCAACAAACTGTACAGCATCATTCACAAAGCTTGATACAGGCGAATTGAGTTGTACTCCTGTATTGTTTTTTAAATGCTGCATTATACGACCACCTACAAAGTCTCCTGACACCTCACCAGCTATAAAGTAAATTTTTGTCATTAAAGATAGTTATTTTTTAAGGTTCTCAATTTCTGTTTGTAATCGCTCTATTTCTTTTATAGATACTTCAGTAATCTCATGTATTTTTTCTATCGAGTTTTTTTGTATTAACATCTTTTTTGCTATTTTTATACTTTTTGTCACTTCGCCTTCTTGTATACCTTCTTGTTTACCTTTTTTCCTCCCCTACTCTATTCCTTTTGCCATACCTTGTTCTCTAACTTTTTCTTCAGCAGAAACTATATAATCACACTCTTTATAGCTTTTATTCATATAGGCACGATAAATTATTTGCTCTTTAGGAGTCATCTTAAGTAAAGACATTTTGCTACTTTCTTCATATATGGTGATTTAAAATCTTTCTTAACTTCAGAATGTTTTACTACATATAGCCATTCATCCAATTCATCTCTTATAACATCATTAAATAATGGTACTGATATTACAATATATTCTGGAAATACATTATATAAATCAAATATTTTACCTCTCATATCTCCCAAAGAAAATTTCATAGGGTGTTTTTTATCAACTTCTCTAAAAATAGTCTTACCGTGATATAAAGGTGCTTTCATATTATCAAAAGGAAAATACAATAAATTAATATGAAATATTTTTTTTATAGTAGAATAATCCTCGCTCTTAGAAATACTATCAACTATTAATCTACTAGAATTAAAACAAGCTTTATGCATTAAAAAGATTTGTATAGGATTTATCTATTTCTACTATATATTTATGCCCTTCTTCATCTGCCACAATGACATCTGCTACGCTAGATTTTAAGCTATCATTTTCTTTATTACTGCCACTTTCTAGTAGGGATTTTATTTTAACAGAACTATAACCAGCATCTTTAAGAATAGCCGAAATAAATCCCTCGACTATTTCATAATCCTCTTTATCTTTTAATAAATATTTTATAGCGTAATCAAAACTTATTATAGTACTCATATCTTTTATCCTTAAATCATCTTATATATTGCAAAAAATGAAGACAGTATACGAAGATCAACTTCAAAAATGCTACGTCGTCCTACAAGAGCTTCGGTACTCACGTATTAAGTATACACTGCGTTCCTCGCCTTGTGAACTCCTTGCTCTTTTTGAAGTTGATCTTCGTATACATATTATTAAATTCCATTTTACGGTAACTCAAAGCTTCCGCAATATGCACTTTCAAGACCTTATCAACATTCTCAAGATCAGCAATCGTGCGTACTACTCTAAGTATTCGGTTATAAACACGCATTGATAAACAAAATTTATTTGCCGCTTCATTCAGTAAATCTTTACCTTCATCTGCAGGCATAGCATAATCTATTAACAACTGCCCATCTAATCTGTTATTTGTTTTAATATTATAGCCCTCATATCTCTTTTCTTGAATTAAACGTACTTTCTCGACTCGTGCAGCTATATATTCAGATCAAGTCATAATTATAAACATTAATACTAAATACTTCTATATGCAAATCAAATCTATCCATAATAGGTCCCGATACTTTCATTTGATAGTCGCTAGCACATTTTGGAGCTTTCATACATTCTTTATAAGAATCGCCTCAATAACCGCATTTATAAGGATTCATAGCTGCTATTAACTGAAAATTTGCCGGATATTTTATATGAGCATTTGATCGTGAGATTAGTATTTCACCGTTTTCAATAGGCTGTCTTCATGCATCAATAACATGCTGTGGAAATTCAGGTAGTTCATCTAAAAATAATACTCCGTTATGAGCTAGCGTAATTTCCCCAGGCTTTACTTTTTTTCCGATACCGCCACCGACCATAGCGGCCAGTGAGCATGAATAATGTGGAGTTCTGCACGGCCTTGCTTTGGTAAGTTTACCGTCTAAAAATTTTCCTGCAATACTTGTAATCGTACTACATTCTAATAAATTTCTTTTGTAGACATTTTAGGTAGTATACTGGGAAGACAGGCAGCAAGTCTTGATTTACCGGTTCCGGGAGAAGCGAACATTAAAAGGTTATGCCACCTGATGCTGCAATTTCTAAAGCTTGTTTAGCAATTGTTTGACCTTTTATATCTTTAAAATCGGGATAATTTATCGGCTCATCTTGTAGCTTAGCTTCCGGAGGAGTTAAAACTTGTGAACCTTTAAAATGATTTACTAGTTCAATTAAATTACCTGCAACAAGTATATTATCATTACCCGACCAAGCAACTTCTGAGCTGTTTTTACTCGAACAAATAAGACCTTTACCTCTAACAGAAGCCCCAATCGCTGCAGGTAAAGCTCCACTTACTGGTAAACTTGAACCGTCTAATGATAGCTCTCCTATTATCAAATATTCCGCAATTTCAAGTTCAGATAAAATATTCATTGCGGTAAGTATCGCACAAGCAATCGCAAGATCGAAGTGGCTTCCTTCTTTTACTAAATCTGCCAGAGCTAAATTTATTAAAATCTTTTTAGTAGGTAGTGCAAGCCCTATAGAAGATAACACTGCTTTAACACGTTAGACTTGCTATATGCCTTATCATGAAATTTTTCTTAAAATGCTATTTTGCTAGGTTGTAGATGTTATTGCATGGATACTACTAAATCGTCATTGCGAGCAGACATAGGCTGCGTGACAATCTCATGAAATAATAACAAACTCCTGAGATTGCTTCGTCAATTACTTTGTAATTTCCTCGTAATGATGAAAAATAACAATCTTGCCTTAACCATTAATTGGAAAAACATACTATAGAACAAACTTAGCTAAGTCAAGATTAGTTATTATTTTTGATAATTGATTTTCTACGAATTTATCATCGATAGTTATTTTTTTGCCTTTCATTTCGCTAGCTTCAAAGCTTATATCCTCAAGCAAATTCTCAAGTATAGTATGCAGCCTTCTAGCCCCTATATCTTCGACTTCTAAATTAACGGTGATCGCATAATCCGCTATCTTCTCAATAGCAGAAGCAGCAAATTCAAGACGTACGTCTTCAGTACCTATTAACGCCGAATATTGTTTTATTAAACTAGTTTCAGGCTCAAGCAATATTTTAATCATATCATCTTTGGTAAGCGAATTTAATTCTACTCTAATCGGTAACCTTCCTTGTAACTCCGGTAATAAATCAGAAGGTTTAGCAATATGGAAAGCACCGGAAGCAATAAATAATATATGATCGGTTTTAACCGGTCCATATTTAGTATTAACCGTCGTGCCCTCTATCAAAGGTAGCAAATCTCTTTGCACTCCCTCTCTACTTATTTCGGCATTTTTTGCTCCAGAACTACCAGTTGAAGCTATTTTATCAATTTCGTCAATAAAAACTATACCGTCATTTTCAGCTAAATTTATAGCTTGCTGAATAATTTTTTCTTGGTCTATTAATTTTTCTGATTCTTCAGGTATAAGAATAGCCATAGCATCTTTAACTAGCATTTTTTTTGTTTTAGTCTTACTACTGCCAAGGGCTCGTCCAATCATATCGCCAAGATTAAGAACGCCCATAGATGCTCCCGGCATACCCGGTATTTCAAAACTTCCACCACCGACAGGTGTAGTATCAGCTACGCTAATTTCAATTTCCGTATCATCAAGTTCGCCGTTTAAAATTTTTTCTTTGAACTTTTCTCTAGTCTCACTACTAGAAGTTTTACCTACTAAACTATCTAATATTCTCTCGATCGCTTTTTCACGGGCATGAATATCTACTTTCGTTTTTGCTAAAGTTTTTTCAGTATTAACGGCTATTTCGACTAAATCACGAATTATTGATTCTACATCACGCCCTACATATCCGACTTCGGTAAATTTAGTTGCTTCAATTTTATAGAAAGGAGAATTAGTCAGCTTTGCAAGGCGTCTTGCTATTTCCGTTTTCCCGACACCGGTTGAACCAATCATTAAAATATTTTTCGGTACTATTTCATTACGTAAATTACCTTCTACTCTTTTACGACGACAACGATTTCTAAGTGCAATAGCAACGGCTTTTTTGGCCTTTTCTTGACCTACGATAAATCTATTAAGTTCATTCACTATTTGAGAAGGGGTAAGCCCCATAGGGTCTTTTTTATAAGTAGTTTTAGTAGCTTTCATACAACTTTTTCCATTATAATATTATGATTAGAAAATACACACAAATCTGCAGCTATATTCATAGATTTTAAAGCAATTTCTTCAGCAGTTAAATTATTCTCATAAGACATTAGAGCGCGAGCAGCAGATAGCGCAAATAAACCGCCTGAACCTATTGCTGCCACATTATTTTCAGGCTCTACGACATCACCGTTACCGGTTAAAATTAATATATGACTACGATCAGCAACAATCATCATTGCTTCCAAACGTCTCAAATATTTATCGCTACGCCAATCTTTTGCAAGCTCAACTGCACTTCTAAGTAAATTATACTTATGTTGCTCTATCTTTACTGCAAGTTTTTCAAATAACGCAAGACCGTCAGCCGTAGAACCCGCAAAACCGGCAATAATTTTATTATTTGCTATAGTCCGAAGTTTTCGTGCTGTAGATTTTAGTACGGTATTACCATGCGAGACTTGTCCATCTGCTGCTATAATTATTTCTTCGTTCTTTTTTAAACAAAGTATTGTTGTACCGTGTAAGGCTAAATTATCTGACATAATATAAAATTTATTGATATTAAGTTGTTAATTAAGTACTATTAGAATTACTGTTAAATAGACGAATAGACGAAAGACGAATAGACGAAGTTTAATTTGGAAAAGAGCAAGGAGTCTGTAAGCCGAGGAGCGGAGCGTATATTAATACGTGAGCATCCGAGGACTTACCAAAACGACGTAGCCAATTTTCCAAATTAAACGAGTATACTTGACTAACCCAATTTAATTAATTATTGTCCCTTGAATTTTCAAGGCTTAAACTTAAATAATGAATATATACGCAATATACATTAACTCCACACAAAAAAATAATAATTTTATTGTTATTGCAGAAGGCTTTTCATGGATAGCGGCTCTTTTAAGTATATTTTGGGCATTATACCATAAAATGTGGTTAATTGTTGCTATTGCCGTAATAGCGAATATAATCGTTACAGCGATTAATATCGAAGAGTTAAAGTTTATATTTAAGATAGTCTTAATATTAGGCTTCGGCTTTTTTGCTTCAGATATTAGAGAAAATTATTTAAAAAGAAATAATTACCGACTAGAAGATATAATAATTGCCAACTCTCGAATTGAAGCTGAATTAAAATTTCTAAAACGTAGTATGCTTGTTTAACAGAAACGTGGTTTCATAAATATTAAATCGTCATTGCGAGCAGTCGTAGACTACACGGCCATCCAGAAAAAAATTAAAGAAATGCTAAATTAGCATTTCTTACTGGATTGCTTCGTCAAAACTTACATTTTTTACTCGCAATGACGGAAAATCAAGCCATACAATAAAGCTTTTAACAGGAATAAAATGATGTATAACAAAGAAAATGTTTTTGCAAAAATCATAGGTAAAAATCTTTCGGCAGAAATAATTTATGAAGACGAACAAATTTTAGCATTCAAAGATATAGCACCCGTAGCACCTGTACATATTATCGTTATACCTAAAAACGAATATATAGATTATGCCGATTTCATCTCTAAAGCTTCTATAGACGAAATAAAACATTTTTTTGCTAAACTTTCTGATATAGCAAATGAAGCGGGTTTAGATAAAGACGGTTATCGTTTAATAACTAATAAAGGCGAGAAATCGGGACAAACTATTTTTCATTTCCATTTCCATATTATCGGAGGTGAAAAACTCATCGGATTAATAAATAATGACTAAAAAATACAATATTGCAGTAATCGGAGCTACAGGAAATGTAGGGCGTGAAACTCTCAATATTCTAGCTGAGCGTAATTTCCCTATTAATAAAGTTTATGCTATAGCTTCAGATAGCTCTCTAGGGCGGGAAGTAAGCTTTGGAGAAAAAATACTACAAATTAATAGTTTAAAAAGTTTACATTTTGACGATATCGATATTGCTTTTTTTTGTGCAAGTTCAGAAGTTTCAAAAGAATTTATACCAAAAGCTACTGCTAGTAATTGTGTAGTTATCGACAAATCCTCACTTTTTAGAGTTGATAATCAAGTGCCGTTAATTGTACCTGAGGTTAATTTATCAACACTTAAAAAGTTTAATACTAAAAATATCATAGCTAACCCTAACTGTATCGTCATTCCGCTTGCAGTAGCATTAAAACCGCTAGATAATGAAATAAAGATTAAAAGAGTAGTGATATCTACTTATCAATCAGTATCAGGAGCAGGTAAAGCAGGAATGGACGAACTCTACGACCAAACAAAATCTAAATATGTTTTTGGAGAGAATGATCCTAAGAAATTTCCAAAACAGATTGCATTTAATCTTTTTCCTCATATAGGTGATTTAAATAAAGATGGCTATACAAGTGAAGAAGCAAAAATTGCTTCTGAACTAAACAAAATTATAGGTAATCACTTTAAAGCTAGCGTTACTTCTGTTAGAGTACCAGTATTTATCGGTCATGCTATATCGGTTAACATAGAATTTAACGACAAAATTGATGCCAAAGAAGTCGAAGAAATATTACAAGATGCCGATGGAATTGTTACAATTTCTAATAATAATTACCTTGCGTATATCTCACCCGTTGAAGTGGTAGGCGAAGATGCCGTATATGTCTCCCGAATTAGAAATGACATAAGTAGAGATAATACGATAAATCTATGGATCACATGTGATAACTTACGTAAAGGAGCAGCTTTAAACAGTGTTCAAATTGCTGAAGAATTAATTAATAATTATTTATAATATAACTTAAATATGGATAATAAAAATAATAATCTAAATAACAAAAACCCGCTAGTAATAGCATTAGGCGAATGTAGAACAACTTTTTGGATAGTCTTTTGGTTTGCTTTTGTAATCAACTTACTAATGTTAATTACTCCTCTTTACTCACTACAAGTTCTTGATAGAGTACTTGGAAGCGGTAATCTACAAACATTATTATTTTTATCAATAATAATCGCATATATTTATTTTGTTTACGGATTATTACAAATTGCTCGTTCTTTTACACTTATAAAGGTAGGAGAATGGCTTGATAGAACAGTAGCTCCCGTAATTTTTGCTTCTTCAATTTCTGCAGCTGCAACACGAGCAAATATGGGTTCTAGCCAATTATTACGTGATTTTCAAACCGTCAAAACATTCCTAACAAGTACCGGAATTAATACTTTATTCGATGCCCCTTGGAGCCTTATCTATATTGCGGTTATTTTTTCAATTCATCCATATATCGGTCTTATTACCGTTTTTGGTGCAATTATAATAGTTTCAACCGCTTTCTTTAACGCTGCAGCTACTAATAAAACACTCGGTGAAGCTACCGAATTTTCTATAAAAGGTATGACACAAGCCGATATTGCAAACAGAAATGCAGAAGCAATTGAAGCAATGGGAATGATGAAGAATGTTACAAAAAATTGGCATAAATTTAACATATTAGCACTTAATAAGCAATCGGTTGCTAGCTATCGTAACGGTGTTATTTCTAACTTTTCAAGGTTTATCCGTAATATAATGCAAATGGCTGTTACCGGAGTCGGTGCTTACATTGTTGTCAAATCTCACAGTGCAGATATGACTCCCGGTAATATGATTATGAGTTCTATCATAGTCGGTAGAGCTCTTGCTCCTTTCGATAATGCTATTGATTTATGGAAAAGTATGAGCAGTGCTATTAAATCATACAAAAACATTAATAATTTATTTAACACTTATTCTTCTAGAGACGAAACGATGCCAATTCCGAACGTTGATGGTCATCTTACTGTTGAAAATATTTATTATGCTCACCCTATACCGAAATATTTACCGCAACCTCCCGTACCGAAATATATCTTAAAAGGAGTTAGTTTTGCAGTACAACCGGGCGAAGTTTTAGCAATTATCGGTCCTTCGGCTACAGGAAAATCAACTTTAGCTAAAATCATAGTCGGGGTATGGAAAGAATCATCAGGTTCCGTACGTTTAGATAGTGCTGAAATTTATCGTTGGAATAGAGAAGATTTCGGTAGACATGTCGGCTATCTTCCTCAAGGAATAGAACTTTTTAGCGGTAGTATTAAACAAAATATAGCTAGAATGGAAGAAGATGCCGATCCGCAAAAAGTTATTGAAGCAGCTAAAATAGCCGGAGCTCATGAAATGATATTAAGATTCCCTGACGGTTATGATTCTGATATCGGTCCTGCAGGCTCTAATCTATCAGGTGGTCAAAGACAGCGTATCGGGCTTGCTAGAGCTTTTTACGGTAATCCAAAACTCATCATTTTAGATGAGCCTAATGCTAATTTAGATGAGGCAGGTGAAGTTGCCCTTGCAAGTGCCTTAAAACAAGCAAAACTTAAAGGAATAGCAGTTCTTGTAATTTCACATAGACCATCCGTATTATCCGTTGTTGATAAAATTCTAATATTACAGGATGGAGCCGTTGCAGTTTACGGAACGGAAGAAGAGATTCAAAAACACTTTAAAACTTTAAAAAGCGGTACAATTCATATTAAATCGTGACTTGATTGGCATTGTTGCATGGCTTCCAAATCATCATTGTGAGCGAACGTTAGTGAGCGTGGCAATCTCATGAATTCTATCGAGATTGCTTCGTCAATTACTACGTCATATCCTCGCAATGACGCAAAATACAAACAATGCTGACTAAATATAATAATGATTAAATATTATGCAGGACTTAAAACACAATAAACCTCAAATTACTCCGGAACAATTAAAACAATTATTGTCCTTAAGAGAAGATGCGTTAAACCTTAAAGGTCAAAGTTCTAAACGTAAAGCTTTAATAAATACTGCATTAAAGAAAACCTCTCATACTATAGAATTCTTATTAGTAAAACTTGATAGGTTTGTTAATTTTATTACCAAGAAAACCGATAAAGATCGTAATAACGTAGCCCAAGCTGCAAGGTCACCTATACTTTTCGGTATTTATGTTATTATCTTTTTAGTATTAATGGGCGGATTATGGTCGGCTCTTGCTCCGCTTGATAGTGGTGCTGTAGCTGTCGGTATCGTAATGCCAAGCACAAATAAAAAAACGATTCAACATCATGAAGGCGGAATAATCAATGCTATTTATGTGAAGCAAGGTGATAAAGTCAAAGAAGGCGATAAATTAATAGAGCTTGAAGAAACTAGAATAAAAAGCGAACATGAAAATATTCTTGGTCAGTACCGTAATTTTTTAGCAACTGAAAATCGTTTAATTGCCGAACGTGATCATTTAGAACAAATCGCATTCTCTGATTTTCTAATGCAGGATATCAATTTACCAGAAGTAGCTAAAATAATTCATACGCAGGAAAATTTATTTAGATCTAGAAAAGAAGTATATAACTCAGAGAAAGATGCATTAAATCAAAATATTGCTCAACTTGAGAAAAAAATTGAAGGTTTAGAAGCAAAAAAAGTTGCCGCCTCCAAAACTGCTGAAGTTTATCAAGACCGTTTAAAAGCTTTAAGAACCTTAAAAGAAAAAGGCTTTGTACAAAAAGCAGCCTTATTAGACCAAGAGGCAAAAGTCGCCGCTTCAAAAAGCGATGTTGCAACAACTGAAGCCGAAATAGCAGGAATACGCCATGCTATTACCGAAACTCAAATTAAAATTATAAATCAACAAAATAAATACACTGAACGGACTTTAACAGAGCTTCGTGAAGCTCAAGTACAAACCGCATCTCTTAAAGAAAAATATAATGCCCTGACGGATTCGCTTAATCGTGTGATAATCAGATCACCTGTTGACGGTATAGTTAATAATTTAAAATATCATACAATAGGCGGTGTTATAAGTCACGGACAACCTATTATGGAAATTTCGCCAACTAATGACCCATTAATAATAGAAGCAAAGGTATCTCAAAAAAACATTGACTCAGTACATGAGGGATTAGTTGCAAAAATACGTTTCAGTGCATTTAAATCAAGAACAACTCCAACATTTACCGGTAAAGTAGTAAGCATATCTCCTGATATCGTACAAGATGAAAGACAGCATCCAGGACAACAGCAAGATAATTATTATGTTGCAAGAGTTGAAATCGATATGGATGAATTTAACAAAGTTGCTAAAATTAAAAATCTTGAATTACACCCCGGTATGCAAGCTGAGGTACAAATCGTAACAGGTACTAGAACACTACTTAGATATTTACTTGATCCCGTTACTGATACTGCATTTAAAGCTTTCAGAGAAAAATAGATAATTTGAAAATTTTAAGTTAGATAACTTTACAAAACCTAAATATTTACAATATTTATTAAAAATTCTTAATCCTTTATTGACTTTGAATCAAAAGCAGTATAGCTTATTTTATAATCTAATTAATATATAAAGGTTATGTTAGGCTACGAAAAAGAACAAAGAAGTTTAAATACAGAACAAAAACAAGCAGTCGGATTACTTTCTATAGGTACATTTCTAGAGTATTTTGACCTTATGCTTTATGTGCATATGGCGGTGCTTTTAAATAATTTATTTTTTCCGGAATATGATCCTTTCACTTTTTCGTTGCTTACTGCCTTTTCTTTCTGTTCTACCTATTTGCTAAGACCTATAGGAGCATTAATATTTGGGTATATAGGCGATCATTTTGGACGTAAGATTGTAGTTGTTTTAACTACCCTATTAATGGCTATTACTTGTGTGATTATAGGCAGCATGCCAACATATGCACAGATAGGTATAACAGCCTCTTGGGTTCTTACTATATGTCGTATAATTCAAGGTATGTCAGCAACTGCAGAAGCACGAGGTGCAGAGCTGTACTTAACCGAAAATTCATCTCCTCCTATACAATATCCATTAGTAACAATTATAACCGTATTTTCTGCCGTAGGCACTACGGTAGCACTAGGTATTGCATCAATTTTTACTAATCAAAATATTTATCACCATGAGTCAAGTTGGCGTATAGCCTTTTTCGTTGGTGCAACTATTGCTTTTGTAGGTACTATTGCAAGGACTAGTTTAAAAGAAGCAGATGCATTTTCAAATAAAAGAAACAAATTAAAACTAAGACTTCAAGAAAATAATATTATGCTTGAAGAAATTGACAAAGATATTCTAGATCAAAAAGTTCCAAACACCACCTCTATTTGGTATTTCTTTATCCAGTGTGCTAGACCACCGTGTTTTTATTTCGTATATATATATTGCGGTGATATATTAAAAAGAGAATGCGGATTTAGTCCAAATCAAATTATAAATCAAAATTTTTGGGTATCTATAATAGATTTACTCGGTATTATCGGTCTTGCATTTATTAGCTATAAAATCCATCCTTTAAAAATCCTAAAGGTAAAATTATATCTATTTTTTACCTCTCTCATTTTTTTTCCTATAATGTTAAATTATAACCCTACTCCTTTATATATTTTTATTTTTCAATGTTTAGCTGCATTATTCGTATTTGATCACGTACCAGCAGCTCCTATATTTTATAAATATTTTCCGGTTTTTAAGAGATTTACATATACTAGTATGCTAAGTGCAATAGCAAAATTATTTACTTATATTATAACGTCATTTGGTTTAGTTTATATTACCAATTATCTAGGATATTGGGGATTATTTTTAATTTTCATTCCTGTAGGTATAACTTTTTTTATGGGAGTAACTTATTTTGAGAAAATGGAAACGAATCGAAGTTTATAATTTTATTAAAAGTAAAATTTATATTAAATTTTAAATTATTTTTATAACATTCAGCATATATAAGCTCTGAAACTGAAGGTATTTCAAGTATTTCACTTAACACCAAAAAGCTTTTTAATGTCTCTTTAATTATTTTATTAGCTTTTTCAGGCGATTTTGCTTCCAAAGTTTGTAAATTATGTATTCTATCAAAAAGTTTTATAAGAGCAGTATCGTATCTTTTTTGTTTAATTAATAAAATAAGACTTTTCTCGCTACTTATTTTGCCCCAAGGTTTAATTCTAGTTAGACCTGCTACATGCTTTGCTACTTCTTCATCAAAAAGATTGCTAATCATTTCTTCAGTAAGTTCAGTATCTTCAATAGTATCATGAAGTAATGCAGCTTGTAGCATTCTAAAAGTAAAGAGTTTAGGCACTTCTTTTGCTACAAATTCCGCTACCATCATTGTTACTGCGATTGGATGAGAATAATAAGGGTCACCTGATTGACGCATTTGCTCACCATGATATTTACGAGCATAATAAATACCTTTTTGAACTTCTCTAATATCGATAGGTTGTTTTACTTGGGTATTTAAAAATAAAAGCCTTTCGATTAATTGATCTGAATATTTACAGCTTTCAAAATTTTTTTCCCAATATTCTATATCCTTCATAAAATCGTTCTATTAATTATATATATATATATATATTATTTTATTGTTTTTTTTATGATTATCTTTTATATTTTCTTTTTAAAATCCAATTATTATTTATTAAAAATCTCTATATTTAATAAATTTTCCATTTTTAATGCTAAAAAATAATTATATATTAAAAATAGTTTTTTACAAAGGTTTATATGTCATCCTGAACTATCACCTACATTTTTCTCATTACAACAATATTTCTTTTTCGTCTGTATGGCTGAGGAAGTATTCTTTCGAGGGTTTTTACAAAGAACATTACAAAATCTTTTACCAAAACAGCAGATTTTAGCTGTTATTATAGCATCTTTAATATTAGGATCACATATATTTTCAAGGCAGACTAATATATACATAGCTTTAAGCACTATATGCGGTTTTTTCTATGGTTATGCATATTATAAAACAGACAAAATATTATGCTCTGTGATAGTTCATTTTGGTCTAAATTTATGCCATGTATTATTATTTACTTATCCTGCTCTTAAAACTTTGTGAAATAAATGTAATTTTAATTTTTTAATTATTGCATGGTTCTTAATGTCATTCCTGCGAAAGGCTGGCCTACGTGGCTCGAAAATAGTTATTGCGAGGAAATTATGTAATAATTGACTAAGCAATCTAAGAAGTTTGTTATTATTTCATGAGATTGCCATGCAGTCTACGACTGCTCGTAATGACAGGGTGGTATCCACGCAGGCAATGCTCAACCTACAATTTACTTGGATCAAAGCTAAAATTAATCTCTTTCCAATGGTTAAAGCGTGCAGAGTCAAGGTTTTCGATAGGGCTTGCTTGCCATACCGCTCTAATTGCATTATCTGCCAAAGCTTCACAAACACTAGCCGGAATATTAGGACAGATTTTTTTGTTAACCTTTGCCTGCTCAACATTACCTGCTTTATCTAGCGTAATACTAATAATGACTTTTACCTTATTATTACCTCTAACTCCTGCCGGTACATTACTCCAATGTCTTTCAATCTGTCTTTTTATCAAAGATGTTTCACTATCGGAAAGAGGCAGCCCATCCGTATAAACCCCTTTAGCTTCTTTTGCATTATCAGCTTTTTTTGACCTTTGATGCTTATTGGATTTTACATTATCCCCTTCCGAAGATTGCTCTAAATGCTTCAGCAAAGAATCAAGCTCATCAGTTTTAGGCTCTTTTTTCTTCACCTCTTTAGATTTCTCAGCCGGTTTCGTTTCCTCTTTCTTTTCTTCGGGCTTCTTCTTTTCTTCTGCTTGTTTTTTTTCTTCTTCTTTAGGTTTTGCTTCCTTTACTTCTTCTTTCTTCGCAGGTAACACTTCTTTTGCTTCTTCAGACTTTGGTTCTTCTATAGGTTTTTTCTCTTCTATTTTAGGCTTTTCTTCCATTGTTTTAGCCTCAGGCTCTTTTGATTTTTCTTCTTTAGGCAAATCTTGCAGTTCTTCTTCTTTTGGCTTACTCTGCTCAGATTTTTTAGCGTCTTCGTTTTCTATAGGGGCTTCTTTTTGCTTTGTCTGAGTGATAATATTTGATTTATCGCTAACAGGTAACATTTCAAAAGTTATGGTTTGCTCTTCCGGTAATTTTTCAAAAAGTGACGGCATACCGAATAGAAAAAAATATAAAAGAAGTAAGTGCAGAACAACAGAGAAGCTAAGGAAAACCGTAAAATTATCCTTATTTTGATTACTTTTCATTATTTTTAATATTTGAAATAAGAGCTACACGAGAAAAACCGGCAGCATGAATTTCGGCAACTATCTCTACTACCTGCCCATAAGAAACATTTCTATCGCCTCTTACAAAAATTCTAGCATCCTTTTTTTCTTTAGTGATATTTGCAAGCTTGTCGGTTAAATGCACTTTTTCTATTGGAATTTCAAGTAAGAAAATTTTGCCTTTATTATTGATAGTAACAACCAAAGGCTCATCCTGATCTGAAATCTGGCTTGAATTTGTCTCAGGCAAATCCACGTTTACTCCTGACACAAGCATTGGAGAAGTAATCATGAAAATAATTAATAGCACAAGCATCACGTCAACAAGCGGCGTAACGTTAATTTCGCTCACTACCGCTCTTTTACTTTTTCTATTACTTCCGGCAAGCTTTATAGCCATTACATTTTCTCCTGATCAATTGCCTTAGAAAGTATAGAGTTTAACTCACTAATAAAATCTTCAATCTTATTATTGATAAGAGTAATACGGGAAATCAGATAATTATAAAAAATTACTGCCGGAATAGCGGCAAATAAGCCTATCGCAGTTGCAAGTAACGCATCAGCAATTCCGGGAGCTACTACGGCAAGAGAAGTATTTTTTGAAGTAGCAATCGATTGGAAGCTATGCATAATCCCCCAAACGGTACCGAGTAAACCTACGAAAGGAGCACTTGATCCAACAGTTGCCAAGAAGCTTAAATTTTTCTCGAGCTTTTCGACTTCCCTATTTTGAGCTAAGTACATTGCACCCGTTATACGCGCTTTATGGTTGTTTTTTAAGCCTTCAGAAAGCCCTTTAGTGCTTAAGCTTTTACACTCATCCATAGCTGAGACAAAAATTAAAGCTAGCGGATTATTAACCGACCTCTTTATGCTTTCATATAATTGCTCTAATACTCCACCGGACCAAAACACATTTTCAAATGCCCGCATGCTTTTCTGCACTTGCACTAGCTTAAATATTTTATCCAAAATAATAGCCCATGACCACATAGAAGCAATAAGCAACATCAGCATAACTGACTTACCGATAATGTCGGAGGAGCTTATTAAAGAAAAAATCGATAAATGATCTTGCGTCATGACTTCTAAACCGTCGCTAATATTAGTATCTGCACTCATTGAATATATATTATTTAAATTATTCTAAAATTAAATAATATATTCATATTTTATTTTTGTCATTAGGTTATGTGAAAAATTTTAGTAATCAATTTAGTATGGCTTTTGAAAAACACTTCAGTGTCATACCGTGGCTTGACCACAGTATCCAGAAAACAACTAAAAATACTAATAGTATTAGTATTTTTAACTGGATTCTGTGAACAAATCACGAGGTGATACATATTTTTTAAACCATTAATTTAATATCTCTTGACCTATGCCAATTCTTCATATAAAATACCGCTATTAAATTTAACCTAAAGTTGTATATAAAATTAATTCAATATTTAAAAAAACTTGAATCTATAGCTTTTGGTCCACGGCTTAATAAATACAAACAATTATTTACCTCAGACGAATTAGAAACTGAGCTGTTTGACATAATCATTCAAACTCAAGAAAATAAAAAACATTTTAATAAAGAGTTATTTATATTATCTAATAACGTTATTAAAAGAGAAAAAGAGAAGAGATAAAGCAATCAAAAGTTATTTCTTCGGACTATAGAGCAAATTTATATTCTATATTTACTTGGTTAACTAACTTTCAGTTAGAACAATATGCTAGATTTATATTAAATCTTCCAAAGAATTATAAGGACTATGAAGATTATTTTTTACAAGAAAAACAACAAGACAGATATTCAAAAATCAAAGCTTTTCATAATGTTCAAGATAAGAAATTCTTGGCGCGAAAATATTTCAATTTATCAAAGCACGAACAATCAAATAATTACCCATTGTTTCAAAAAAATACTTTAAAATTGCAAAAATATTTAGAATATCCTTATGAATATAATACTGCAATTGATAAATCTGAATTTCTAGGTTCTGTAGATAGCTATTAATTATTCTTGTGATAATATATAAAAATTATATATTAATAAAACAATCATTTATTAAGAAAATTAATATGCTGAAATCAGAAAATATACAAAAATCCGATAAAACTCCTAAAGTTATAAGTAAAGACACGTTTTTTAGACCTTATGGCCTTCCATCTTATTCTATTTACTATATGGATGACTACACAACTATATATCGTGAATCTGAATCACCTCATCATTATGATAAAGTTAAAATGATAGGTCATGATACCGGATAGTTTCATAAATATTTTACTGGATTTGGGTTTGAATAGACATTACTTAGAAAGAATTGCTTTGTGAGTTAATTGAGCCTCTCGATGTCATTCCTAGCTAGAAGCAGAAATCCAGTAATAAAAAGTTCATACACTATAAGTTTTTAATAATAATTCTATGTAAAATTTTAAACCTTTCCTATCACATTGTAGCAGTTCTTAAGCCCAACTAATACTAAATTATATTCATGAACAATGCAGCGCCTTCAATTACTTTTAAGCTTGATATTATCACGGTTTATAACACCCTCAATATATTATCAGAAAGTAACATAAGAAATTTTAGAAAAAACTTTTCCGGTCTTGATTTAGTAGAAATGGATAAAAACTTTTCATCTATACCAACTGTTGGTGTCGCTATAGAAGTAATGCATTATATATTTGGACATTTAAATAGTGCAAAATCTACAGTAAGTAGAAAGAAAGCTACAGAAATTAAGCATTCACTAATACATAAATTAATGCCTAATTATTCATATGCAAGTTACACAAATCATGAATTGTTGAAAAATTATGAAATAATACAGAGACCAGGCTTTTTTGAATATCAATTAGATGGTGAACTCATAAAATGGATGCCGGATAAAATCATTTCTATACCACCTGATACGCTAACCAAAATTCAAATAATGAGTCTTGCCTTTCAATGTAGTATATTAAATAGACACAATGAAGCTGCTAAAGAGATATTTAAATGTATAATTGCAGCAATAAATCTATATTTTAATTACTTTGCAAAAGAAGTTGAACAATATAGCAAATGTGCAGAATATCTACTCCCCGTACTAAAGCTTATTGAACCGGAATCTAAGCTTAAAATTACCCAAGCACTAGTACCGTATATAAAATCCAACTTAGATTTGTCAGGTTAATTCTCTGATTTATTAATGGAAAATAAAAATTTTGAAGGGGTAAAAGCTTTACTTGAAGAATCTATTTTTTCGTTAAATACTAATACTGAAAATCAGGTTTTAGCCCAGTGGTATTATAGAACAGGGCGTGTTTATAAAGAAACCGGGAGCTATGATATGTCCACTAAATGTTATGAACATGCTTTTGTGCTTCTACCTACACATCAAACAGCAGCCTATCATTTATGGTCTAATTATAGAATACAAGGCAAATGTGATAAAGCTAATGACTTAATACAATATGTGCCGGTAGAATATATAAAATACATTCTAGAAATGTTAACTAATCCATATGAAATTTCTTATAAGACGTTAGATGTAATAAAAAAAATCCCTTAGTTCCTTTCTATTCATCAATATATGATGGCTGTGAATACATGGCTTTTTATAACAGAATTTTCAATAAAAAAATTAACAAAAACCAGCAATCAATATTAACCGCAAAACTAAAAGCAATTAGTGATACCCCAAAACAACATACTTCTCGCATTCTCACTTGCCCTATGTAGTATAAGCAATTTAAAACGGCTTCTGATCTTTTAAATAAGATACCTGAGCATCAAATAAATTTGTATGAAAAGGCTATTATAAAACTTCGGAGTTACGTGGACCCAAATTATACGTTACCGAAAAATAATACTCTAACGTCCAATGAAAAAGCAGAGGTTCTTAACGCCGTTAATACCGGTTTAATAGCAGATAACGACAAGAAGGGATTATTGCAAGCTATTCCCCCGATAATAAGCCAATAGAAAACTTAGAATAATTAACCCTTCAATATGATACAAAAAAAATCTATCAATATTATCAACTAAAAAAGAAACATGAATTTTATCTAGCCATTCAAAAGATTAGCAACTTCAATAATAATTCTTGGAATATTCCTAAAGAAGGTCAAATTAAAATTGATAATCAGGAAATAACAAAAGGTACAGATAAATTTCTTGGCAAATATAGAGGATTTGATTGTTACGGTACAATGTCTAAAAAAATCTATAACACCTTTTATAATTTTATAAAAGTAAAGTTACCTCTTTTGTTTCTGCTGTAAAAAAAGGAATAATATATCACAAACACGGAGTAAACGGAGTGAAACTTATTAAGGAAAATGCTTTTAAAGCTAAGTGGGACTGTGATGACTGATTATTTACGAATATATTATATTTAAATGAACAAGGGTTATTATTAAATGTTGATGAGTTGGTAACCATGCTGAAATAAAAAAGTTTATTAGCGGTCATCATTTGGAGTTTTATAATGTGGAGTGATTAACTTTAAGATTCTGCTTTGTTGTATGACTCGATTTTTATCGTCATTGCAAGGAAATTGCATAGCAATTGACGAAGCAATCTCAGGATATTTGACGAGATTGCTACGCAGCCTATGGCTACTCGCAATAACGATATCTATATTTAATGAGCAATGCCTAAAACTTAGGATAATTTTGTAGTAGAACTTAAATAATCGTTGTCGTATTTCTCAATATAATCATCATATTTACCTTTAAAATCAACAATCTTTTTCCTATGGGAAAGAGCGATAATTCCGATCGTGCGTTCTAATATTACCGTACCATCAAAATCAATTAGAGATTTTTTAAGAGCTTCTCTTGACTCTATATCAAGATGATTTGTCGGTTCATCAAGAACCAAAATATTACTTTTTTCTAGCATAATTTTAGCAAGTAATAATCTTGCCCCCTCACCGCCGCTTAAACTTAAAATATTTTTATTTACTTCATCACTACGAAATAATACTTGTCCGAGCGTATTTCTAATTGTATTTCCCATTTCTTTTTCAGATTGCCTTTTAAGCCAATCAATAATACTAATATTTTCATTAAGTAGCTCATGATGGTCTTGAGCGAAATAAGCTATTTGCTATTCATATCCCCACTCATAGCTACCTTGATCTGCTGATATTTTATTCATTAAGATTTTTAATAAAGTAGATTTACCGATATCGTTTACACCAATAATAATAATTTTTTCTCCTCATGATACGTTAAAACTAACTTTATTTAATATTTGCTTATTCTCAAAATCTTTAGTTATATTTTTAATACTAATTTTCCTGAATTGCTTAGCTGCTTAAATCTAAATAACAGACTAATTCTTGAAGATTTCTGTATATCCGATTCTATTTTCTCTAACTGCTTTTCTCGGGAGGCACTTTGCCTTGCTCTCGTCCCTACTCCAAATTTATCAACCCAAGCCTACATATTTTCTATTTTCTTTTCTAAGAAATTTCGCTTGCTTAGCTTCTGAGCAGCTATTATCTGCTTTTCTTGAACAAAATTATCATAATTGCCCGTATACAGTTTTATTTCTCCATAATCTATGTCTAAAATATCCGTTGCGACATTATTTAAAAAAACTAAATCATGCAATATAAAAATTAATATTCCTTTAAAAGAGTTTTTTAAATAATTCTCAAGCCAATATATTGCAATAATATCAAGATGGTTTGTCGGTTCGTCGAGTAGTAAAATATCGGGATTATTAAATAGACTTTGTACGAGTAATACACGAAGCTTATAACCTTCTGACAACGCAGAAAGCGGCTCATAATAGTATTTTTCGGCTATTCCAAGACCTACAAGCAAGCTAGCTGCAAAAATTTCAGCAGTATAACCGTCATTATCGTATATTACCTGTTCAAGTTCACCAAACTTATACCCATCTTCATCGCTACATTCCTGCCGATTTAATATATCTTCTTTTTCCTGTAAAGCTTTCCATAACTCCTTCTTCCCTGCTATTACCGTATCTATAATTTTAGTATTTTCATAAAGAAACTGATCTTGTTTTAAACAACCTATTTTAGAGTTTTTTGGTATGTTAATCTCACCGAAAGCTGGCTCTTCTTCCTTAGTTAAGACTTTGAAAAAAGTTGTTTGACCTGCTCCGTTGGCACCTACTAAACCATATCGTTTATTGTTTTTAATATGCAAATTTACATCGTAAATAGTATTCTTGTACCATAACTCATGGCTAAATCGTTTATAATAATCATATTTTTAGATGTCGTGGTTAAATGGTGTTATTGTATAGACACCTAATCGCCATTGTGAACAACTGCAAGTCTTGTTGCATGGCTCGTTTTATGTCATTCCTACGAAAGCGTTGTTGCATAGATACCGCCCCATCATTGCGAGCAGTCGTAGACTGCGTGGCAGTCCAAAACAATAATAAAAAAATTCTGTAAATCAGAATTTTTTACTGGATTGCTTCGTCAAAACTTACAGTTTTTCCTTGCAATGACGACCTTCAGTATCCACACAATAAGACCTATGCAGGCATAACATAAGAGCCATGCGGGCAATGCCGAGCTTGTGGCAAGATTCATAAATGCTTATTACTTAAAGTTAGTTTTGATGGATACCATGTAAGGTTCACGGTATAACAATAAAAAATCTTATTTCTTCAATAGCTCAAGAGCTTTTGCAAAATCTACTATATATTCTTCTTCTTTTTGTAAGTCTTTAATTTTTAAGTTATTATTCGCCTGCTCTTCGTCACCTATAAAAATAATAAATTTAGCATTTTCATTAAAAATGCGTTGCATTCTTTTAGCTATTTTACCTAGGGATTCTATGATAATAGCAATATTTTCTGTTCGCAATTTATCTACAATTTCTAAAGCATAGCAAATATTATTTTTGCCTATAGGTAATACAAATACTGGCTTAACTTCAGATATATTATATTCCCGCATTAAAGCAATTCGCTCAATACCGGCAGCAAAACCGATAGCCGGCACATCATCGTTATTACCCATGATTTTAGCAAGCCCGTCATAACGTCCACCGGCTAGAATAGTAGATTGGCTCCCTAGCTTTTTTGTAGTGAATTCAAAAGCAGTATGGCAATAATAATCAAGCCCTCTAACCAAGCGTGGATTTATACTATATTTCACACCTAAAATATCTAGATACTTTATTAACTCCTCAAAATATTCTTTGGATTCATCAGTGTAATATTCAGATAAAACCGGTGCGTTTGCTATTATTTTCTGATCGGTCTCACTTTTAGAATCAAGTATCCGCATTGGATTTTTGGATAACCTTATTTTGCTTTCTTCTGATAATTGATCTTTAAAATCATTTAGATATTCTACTAATTTTTGCTGATAAACGCTTCTTGATTCATTACATCCAAGAGAGTTAAGCTCTAAGGTAGTATCCTGCTCTATTTCGAGTGCTTTTAATATATCAACGGCTAACTTCAAAGTATCAGCATCAGTAATTGCTCCTTTAGCACCGATATACTCATAATTTAGTTGGTGAAATTGTCTTTGACGCCCTGCTTGCGGTCTATCATAACGAAAAACAGGACCGGTAGAGAAAAACTTTAATGGTAATTTATGTTGTAATCCGTTTGAGATGAGGCTTCTTATAATACATGCTGTAAATTCAGGTCGTAATGCTACGGAATCATTGCTTTTATCTAAAAAACTATAGATTTCTTTGCTGATTACGTCAGAGCTTTCACCCATCGAACGGTTAAAGACTTTAGTATACTCCAAAATAGGAGTACTCATTTGTTTATAGCCGTACAATACTCCAACATCTCTTGCTTTGTTAATTATATAGTCGTGCACTTTATAATCATCCGGCAAGAGATCTTTCATTCCTCGGAGTAGTTGTAGTTTTTCAGTCATTTGGTTAATT
Organism: Rickettsia koreansis; assembly: GCF_046532895.1. Taxonomy (NCBI): domain Bacteria; kingdom Pseudomonadati; phylum Pseudomonadota; class Alphaproteobacteria; order Rickettsiales; family Rickettsiaceae; genus Rickettsia; species Rickettsia koreansis. Next base: position 487,353 of record NZ_WHLZ01000001.1, read on the forward strand.
TTGTTTTGTTGCGTGGATACTACTAACTTGTCATTGCGAGGAGAGGCAAAGCCTTGACGTGGCAATCTCAGGAATTTTGTACTACTTCATGAGATTGCCATGCTCTCTACGTTCGCTCGCAATGACGGATAGCCCCCTCTTAATTCTGCTCTTTTTGCATAAAAAACGATCTTATAATATATAAAACAAATATTATAATAAACCAATATATTAATGCACGACCTGCGGTTAATAGATTAAATTCACCGTCATATATTTGAATAAATAGTAAATATGCACAAGCAATTAAAATAAACGGTACGATAATAAATACTAAAGGACATCTAAAAGGTCTTTGAGCATCAGGTATCGTTACCCTAAATAATACCACTATTATTGTAACGGTTATATAATCAATAAGAGCTCCCATTGAAGTTAATTGCGTTAATAATTCCGTAGAACAAAATCCTCCAAGGATAGCGGCTAAAGAAGCAAATATTATAATCGTAATATACGGACTATCATATTTTGGGTGCAGCTTTGCAAAACTTTTCGGTAGTAAACCGTCACGTGCAATAGCATAAAAAATACGAGAAGTACCGTAAATATTCATCATCAACACCGTCATCATACCGCAAACTGCTCCGGTTGCAACAATAGCAGAGCCGATCTTGCTATTATTGATAGTTAAAGCATAAGCAAGCGGTTGATCGTTATTTAACTGATCAAAAGGTGCAATACCGGTAACAAGCCCTGCCATCGTTACATAAACTATAGTAGTTAGAACAAGTGAGCCAATAATACCGATCATTATATCGCGTTTTGGGTTTTTACACTCCTCAGCTGCGGTTGCAATCGTTCCAAAACCCGTAAAAGCTAAGAATAAAATAGACGCACCTACTAAAACATTACTAAAACCGAAAGGCATAAAATTACTCCAGTTAGTAGCATCAAAATGAGGGGCAGCAGCGAGTATAAATACAAATATTGCAGCCATTTTTATGAAAACTAAAATTGCATTTAGTCTCTTACTATCTTTAGTACCTAAATATAAAATAAATCCAATAAATCCCGAGATTAAAAATGCCGGTAAATTTATTATACCGCCGTTTGTCGGTACAGTAGTTAATTCTTTCGGTAAATTGATTCCACCTGCTGCTAGTATTCCTTGTACGTAGCCCGACCAGCCTGCAGCTACTATTCCTGCAGCAACACCAAGTTCTAATATTATAACACTACCGATCATCCAAGCAAATACTTCGCCAAATGCTACATAGGAATAAGTGTAAATACTTCCTGATGTCGGAAGCATTGCAGCAAGTTCAGTATAAACAAGCGCTACAAAGATACAGGTAATACCTGCAATCGCATAAGATAACATTACTGCAGGTCCTGAATATTTAGCAGCAATTATACCGGTAACGACGAATACGCCTGTGCCGATCATCGCACCAAGACCCAGTAATATTAAATCGAATGCTCCAAGCGTCTTGCTAAGACCGCTTGAGCTGCCTATCTCTTTTACTGATTCAAAACTTTTCTTCCTTAAACAACTCATTAGTTTCTCCTGTTTTAGTGAGCTTATTTTTTTGTGAATTATGTCTCATTGCGAGCGACTAAAAGGAGCGTGGCAATCTCAGAAAGTCTAACTAGATTGCCATGCCGCTTCGCTCCTCGCAATGACGCAATTACCTTATCTCTCTAGTAATCCATCCGCCACCAAGTACTCTTTCACCAGCATAAATAACGCATGCTTGCCCAGGGGCAACGGCTTTTTCTTCACATAAAAATTTTACTTTCATTTTATCATCACCGAGTTTACTTATTTCGGCTAGACGTGGCGGTCTTGTCGAGCGAATCTTAACTGCTACTTCTAACTTTTCGTTATCTTTAATCTCATCTGCAAGCCAATTCACATCTCTAATGATAAATTCCTGCACGTTTAATGCGGACTCCGGTCCTACATATACTATATTGTCCTTAGGATCAATCTTTACTACATATAAAGGCTCATTATAAGCTATACCAAGACCACGACGTTGCCCTATGGTGTAGTTAATTATACCGCTATGCTCTCCTAGCTCAAACCCGTTTACGTGAATAATTTTACCGCTTGCACTGCTATTTGGACGTATTTTATTTATTACGCTCTTATAATTTCCGTCAGGTACGAAACAAATATCTTGGCTGTCGGGCTTATCAGCTACCTCAAGCCCAAATTTACTAGCAAGCTTTCGTGTTTCATCCTTAGTAAGCCCTCCTAGAGGGAAACGTAAATATTCTAATTGTTCTTTAGTTGTCGTAAATAAAAAATAACTTTGATCTTTTGCTGGATCAAGCCCTGTATGTAATTCCGCTCCGTTATCACCGTTTATTTTTCGTACGTAATGACCGGTAGCAAGCTTATCTGCTCCAAGCTCTCTAGCCGTTTTAATTAGATCCCTGAACTTTACCGATTTATTACATTGCACACATGGAAGCGGTGTTTCACCTTGTAAATAGCTATCGACGAAATTATCTATTACCGACTCTTTAAATTTGCTCTCATAATCAAGTACGTAATGGGGAATACCTAGCTTATTCGCTACCATTTTAGCATCGTAAATATCCTGACCGGCACAACAGGCATTTTTCTTCCCTACTGCCATACCGTGATCATATAGCTGCAAGGTAATACCTATAACATTATGTCCTTGTTCATGCAGCATTGCGGCAACCGCCGAACTATCAACCCCGCCTGACATTGCGACAACTATAGTAGACTGCTTATCCCCTAAATTAATCATACCAACCTTAAACAAACAGCAAGTTATACTAAATTTATAATTAAATTACAACACTATCTTTTAATATATTAAAATGCTATATTGGCGTTGTCTAATAATTATCGATTTTGTCATTGCGAGAAGCCGTAGGCTGCGTAGCAATCTCATGAAATAATAACAAACTCCTGAGATTGCTTCGTCAATACTTCGTATTTCCTCGCAATGACGATTTACTAATCCACCTGGGAATGACAAGATGCTTCAAATAATGCAAAAATTATATGTTATTTAAAATATTATACAAAACAGTTATTACATTAGCTCTAATTTATTTCATACTGATTATTTTAGAATATGCACGTCAAGGTTTTATTAATGACTTATCGTTACAAAAAGTAGATTTATCTATTCAGAATTCCATAAAAGAACCAATTTATTTAGTTTCTTATGCCGACGGTCCGGAGTATGTTTATCGTAATCAAAATGCAACCACTCATTATGCAATTAATAAAGGTATAGACTTCATATTTAACTATAAGAAAAAGCACATAAATCAAGCGTTTATAGAAAAAAACCAAGAAATTTTTAATGAACCTGCAGGAGCGGGGTTATGGCTATGGAAGCCTTATATTATACTTAAAACAATGAAAAATGCACCAGAAGGAGCTATTATAGTATATTTAGATTCAGCATTTGTTATTAAAAAGCATATCAGTAATTTAACAAATCTTTTAGGCGATAATGATATATTACTGGTACATGATCGCAATCGTAAAAACGGTAGTTTTGTTAAAGGCGAAACTTTTGCTTTAATGGATTGCCTTACAGATGAATGCAGAAATGACGATCACATTTGGAGTGCCGTTATTATTGTGCGTAATACCAAGCTTTCTCGTTCTTTCATTGAAAAATGGCTAAAAAGTTGTGAAGATATTAGAATTCTTTCAGGTAAAGATTATAATATCCATCCTAATTACGATGAATATAAATGGCATCATTCCGATCAATCGGTACTGAGCCTTATATATCATAAAAATCCACAATCGGTTAAAGTAATAGAATATGGAGAAACAACACCTTCTTTATCTTGGTTCCACCGTAAATATTCAAATAGCTCACCGTTAAAACCTTGGTATAGCATATACGGTATAGATCCTATAATTAATTTTAATACTAACGGCAAAGTTTTACCTGCTACCGCTCTTATAAATACTCCGCCGATTGTTAGACTTCGTAAATGGGTTATCGAGTATACTCAATGAGCCGGTGTTGTTGCATAATTCCAAAGCCGTCATTGCGAGCGACCGTAGAAAGCGTGGCAATCTCATGAAATAATAACAAACTCCTGAGATTGCTTCGTCAATTACTTACGTAATTTCCTCGCAATGACGACATCTCTCGTACTTTAAAAAAACTATAAGATAAAGTAAGTACTTTAATGTCTTGCATTTCAGGGTCAAGCTCAAAATCCTTATCTATATAAAATGTAACCGGCATTAAGACTTTTTCGCCGGCTTTTAATAATTGTTCTTCAAAACAAAAACAATGAATTTTTACGAAATATTTTCCTGCTTTATTTGGAGTAACATTATATACGGAAGTACCTATTATATCGTTATCGCTTAGATTCTCCGTTTCATAGAACACTATAGTATTCTGCCCCGGAACAATTTGCACTCTTTGCTGCCTTGGAATAAACCGCCAAGGTAAATCTTTATCAACATTAGCATCAAACTCGATAATTATAGGTTTAGTGCCTTTTACCTTAGAATATACACTCACCGTTTCTTTTGCAGTAGTACCGCCATATCCTGTAACTTTACAAAATAAATTATAGATAGGTACGGAAGCAAAACTGAGTAACACCATACTAATTATTAATCCCAGCAAGGAAAAAGCTAAATTTTTATTGGATTTTTTAGACATTATTTGATTTTATTTAAAAATACTCTAGAAAAAGTTTATTTTAGATCATATATGTGTTAGTATAAAGTTAGTATAAAAAAAATAGTTTTTAAGGTTAGTATGACTAATAATATTAATGCATTAGCAATTTCTAGCGAATCAGGATTTTATAGCTACTTACAGAAAATCAATAAAATTCCTTCACTTACGCAAGAAGAAGAATTGTTATTAGCAAAATCCTATTTAGAAGGGAATGATTTACAAGCTGCACATAAATTAGTAACAAGCCATCTTAAACTTGTTGCAAAAATTGCAAGCGGCTATAGGACTTACGGTCTTCCTATTACCGAATTGGTTTCAGAAGGTAATATAGGTTTAATGCAGGCAGTAAAAAAATTCAATCCCGAACTTGGTTTTCGCCTATCAACATATGCGATGTGGTGGATTAAAGCAGCCATACAAGAATATATATTAAAATCTTGGTCATTAGTAAAGATGGGAACAACGGCCGCACAAAAAAAATTATTTTTTAGTCTTAATAAAGTTAAGCATAAAATTACTAATTTATACTCAAGGGCTATTACTACCGATGATTTTGTACAAATAGCAGATGAGCTAGGTGTTTCGGTTAATGAAGTTTCTGAAATGAATACTAGAATTTCAGGTCCTGATTTATCGTTAAATAACTCTATAAATAGTGACGATGCAGAATCCGGAGAATTAATAGAACTATTACCGGAAACACGCCCTACTCCTGAAGCTATGGCTATTAATAAGCAAAATTCTACCAGTAAAAGGCAGTTACTATCAAATGCTATGAAGATTTTAAACGACAGGGAACTTCGTATTTTAACAGAGCGTAAACTAACGGATACTCCTAAAACTCTAGATATTCTAAGCAATGAGTATAATATTTCTAAGGAACGTATTAGACAAATAGAAAATACGGCTTTTGAAAAAATAAAGAAGTTTATTTTAAACCATAGTAGAGAAGTAGCTTAAGCCTTATTGGACTGTCATCCCATGTCTTGACCACAGGATCCAAAAACAACAATAGTATTTTTACTGGATACCGCGATCAAGTCACGGTATGACAACGGAAAAACGATCCACCCAACAATGCTTTCGTAGAAATGACATTAGTTCAGTACACCTGACCATTCTGGATCAGAAGCATCTTCCGGTGTCATAATTTCTCTTTCATTATGACCTGTTAGATCAATTGCAAAAATTTTGTTTTTTCCCGGAGCTTTAGCTCTCGACGGCCAACCTTTAGCAAACATAATAACTCGTCCGTTAGGCGACCAACAAGGACTTTCGACTAAATATCCGCTTGTTATTATCCTTTCACTATTCTCATCATCTTGAGGACAGGCTTTCATAATTCCGATATTAAAAGTTTTGCCTCCGTCTCCTCTAGTAATCTTAGTAAATGCTATATAGTCTCCTCTAGGCGACCAGCTAGGAGCTGCGTAAGAACCACCGCCAAAACTAATACGCTGAACGTCACTTCCGTCTGAATTCATGATATATAATTGAGGCACACCGTTTCTATCGGAATTATATACAATTTTTTTACCGTCCGGTGAATAGCTAGGAGAGGTATTAATACCGAATCCATCAGTTAATTTATGAAGCTGTTTAGTAGCAAGGTCGATTTCATAAATATGAGTCGAGCCGTTTTTAGCTATCGACATTACAGCTTTTCTACCGTCCGGTGAGAATCTAGGAGCAAAAGATATACCGGGGAAATCACCTACTACACTTTCTTTGCCTGTTTTTAAATCTTTTTCATAAACGAGTACTCTTCTTTTAGTAGCATATGAAACATAAAAAATCTTATCCGCCGAACGAGCAAATCTTGGGGTTAAGACTAGTGACTTTCCATTGGTAAGGTATTTATTATTAGCCCCGTCATAATCCATCAAAGCAATTCTTTTTATTTTCGGTAAAGAGCTGCTTTCTGATACATACACTATTTTAGTGTCAAAATAACCGGCATCACCGGTAATTTTTTCATAAATTTTATCGGCAATTTTATGTGCTGCTCTTCTCCATAAATTTTTCGGTACTTCAAGAATTTCACCGGCGAGCTGTTTTTCAAGCAACGTATCCCATAATATAAAGCTAATTTTAAATTTACCGCTTTCTAGTTTTTTAACTTCACCATTTACTAAAAGACTAGCATTAATTTGACGCCATGCAGCAAAAAGCGGTTTATATTCTATTCCTGTCTTCTCTTCTATAAAAGAGGCAGCAGAAATAGGACGGAATAACCCCGAAAGCTTTAAATCATTAGAGATAACTTTAACCATATCGTAACCTAATACATCAGCGGCAGAACTATCGGCATCAAATTTATTGACCGCTATAGGTGTCGGGTCAGCTCGCCCATGCTCAATGTTTATTGTTTCAAGTGCATAGCTGGTAACGCTAAATAATAGTGATAGTATAAAATATATAATATTTCGCACTTAAAATACTCCTTTTTATCAAATTCCGTTATGGTTGTTGTATGTCATTCCTGCGCAAGCAGGAATGACATACATTACCCAAAAATCTTCATCAGTTCTTCCCATTCTCTCTTAGTCATATCACTAGTTTCATAGGTAACTTTTTCACCGTTTATCATTCTTTTAATTACATCCAAACCTTTACGTGAAATATTTGCTCCCTGCAAACGATATTCTTCAAAAGCTTCGTAAGCAAAAGGAACCCAAGCTTTGACTATCTCAAGCATCTTTTCAGCATAAACTCTAATTTCATATTGAGCGCGAGGGTCGGCTCGCAATCTTAAAAAATGAAGTAAATTATGTAAATTAATCTTCCAATACCATTCCGTATAATAATTTAAAGTTAAATTCATACGAGCAAGCTCTCTTGCTATCCCTGTGGCGTTCTCATCTATAATATTACCCTCTTCATCGGCATTCATCAGTTCCTTATAATGCCCGTAGCACTGTCTAGCATCTTCCTCTAAAATTGCAAGGACCTTTTCAGCCACTTCTTTCGGTAAGCTCCCCCCTTCCCTACATTGTTTATTTACAACAGATTGGGCAGCAATATTTGCCGGTTCAGGTAGATAAAATTCATTACCTAAAATAGAATACCTTGCCGAATATTCGTTAACGCTAGCTGTTCTATGCCTAATCCATTGCCTTGCAATAAATATCGGTAGTTTAATATGGAACTTGATATCACACATCTCAAAAGGAGTGGTATGATAATGACGAAGCAAGTAGTGTATCAGCCCTTTATCTTGGTTTAATTGCTTCGTACCCTTACCGTAAGAAACACGAGCTGCTTGTACTATAGCACTATCATCCCCCATATAGTCGATAACTCTAATAAAGCCGTAATCTAACACTTTTATAGGCTCATATAAGATTTCTTCAAGTGCCGGGACTGTTACTCTTTTTGTGGTGTTATGCATTCTATTTGTCCTTTATGTTTTTCTTTAAATTAACCTTTCCGATGTCATTCCTGCAAAAACAAGAATCCAGCGTAAAACAAGATAAATCGAGCTTTTAAAAAGCTTTAAAGTATTGGATTGGATTCCCGCTTTCTCGGGATGACATAAAGTTATGGCAAATAACTATATAAATTCTTACCGTTTCTTTTTAGCCATAATTTTGCCAGTTGGTATTCGGGATATATATCCTCAACTAGCTCCCAAAAATTTTTACTATGGTTCATTTCTTTATAAATGTGCCATTTCATGAGCTACTAAATATTTCAGTACTTCAAAGGGGGCAAAAACGACCCGCCAATTAAAAACAAGATTCCCTTTACTACAACAACTCCCCCAACGGCTAACATTTTCCATTATTCTAATATTGGAATAAGTCAAATTATGTTTTTTAGATATATTCTCTACTATTATTTTTATTTCTGCTAATAATTTCTTTTTAAGGAATACTTCTATACTAAGTTTTTTTAGTACCTGACTACAACAATACACTTCTAACGTAGAATCATTTAATTTTATCTGATTTTTAGACGAATCAATATGTATTATTTCATAAGATTTACCCAAAATAGAAATCTTATCTTCATCTTTTGGTATCGCAGTGACATTACGACGTAATTTTTGCCTAACCCAATATTCTTGACTTAACAAAAAATTATGACCCTTTTTGGCTTTTACCTTAAGAGGTAATACAAGCTCTGCACCTTTAGACGTAATGCGGATGGCTATATTTTTAGCTTTGCTACTCCTTCTTACTATAACATTTTGAGGTTCACCATATTTGGTAAGAGTAATAACATCTTCCATTTAAAATTCTATATACTTATTAGGATCAACTGCTATTTTATTTTTACGCATAGCAAAATATAATTTATGTTCTACATGTCCGATAACACTATTTCTAGCAATTTTATCACCTTTTTTAAGTAATAAATCATCTAAACTCGCATATGCTACTTCTAGATCGTCTTTATCTAATTTAACTATTACTAAATTACCGAATTGCTTATTATAACCTGAATATATTACCGTTCCTGCAGCTATCGATTTAACTTCACTATATTCTTTAGCTGCAATATCTATCCCTTTACTTTTACCAGCTTTAAACTCGTTAATAATTACCCCATTTAACGGTTTTACAAAGTTTAATTTCGCTTCTTCATCTTCGTCTTCATTCCGAGACATAGGAATCTCAATATCATCATTATCATCTTCTATAATTTTTGCCTTTGGCTCTTCGAGTCTACCGCTAACTTTTTCTGACGCGGGATTGTCTTCCATAGTTCTTTGAACTATCATACCCTCATCGTGATCTAGTGCAGTAGAATTATTATTTGCAGTAACATCTCCCACTTTATACTCAATTGGAGCCGGTGTCTGATCAACACAAGCAACTAAACAAAAACATATAACGATACTAAGTACAACAGGATATTTCATATATTTAACAAAACTATTATTTACATTAGAAAACAAATCTTACATAGTATATAATTTTTATCATTATTTTCCATCAAAAAATTAACTATGAAAACTTATAATATTGTCATCGCTAGTGATCATTCAGGTTATGAGCTTAAGTCTAAAATTATCAATTATTTAGAGCAGAAATCTCTAAAGATTTATGACTGCGGAACAAATAATACACAAACCGTTGATTATCCTGATTATGCTAAGAAAGTAGTAGATATTATTATTGAAAAATCAGCACCTATCGGTATTTTAATTAGTGATACGGGAATTGGTATGTCTATAGCTGCGAATCGTAGCTCGGAAATAAGAGCCGCTTTGTGCAACAATATATTAACTGCCGAAAATGCTAAAGCTCATAATGACGCTAATATCTTGATACTCGGAGCAAAAACCATAGACCCAAAAATAGTATTTGATATTATAGATAAGTTTTTAACTACCCAATTTGAAGGCGGCAGACATAGCACCCGCCTATCAAAGATAAAATAGTTGTATAAACTGTTAAACATTGTTATTATCCGTCATTGCGAGAAGAGGCAAAGCCTCGACGTGGCAATCTCAGGCATTTTGCACTATTTCATAAGATTGCTACTCTCCTTGCAGTCGCTCGCAATGACGATTCGGTATCCATACAATAAAGCCAAACTATAATATAAATTATGCTGCTTAGTATGAATCTTCAAGAGTTGAAACAAAAATATAATTACGATGTTGCAACGAAAATGATGCAGCAATATCTAGACATTAAATTTGCTCATTTAGATTGTTTACTACTATTTAGAATGGGTGATTTTTATGAAATGTTCTATGAAGATGCAATTCTAGCAAGCAATGTACTTGGCATTGCTTTAACAAAGCGCGGCAAAAACGGCGAAGAAGAAATTGCGATGTGCGGGGTACCTTATCATGCCCTTGAGAATTATTTAACTAAGTTAATTGAAGAAAATTATAAGGTTGCTATTTGTGATCAACTAGAAACACCTGAAGAAGCAAAGAATAGAGGCGGTTATAAAGCGGTAGTTACTAGGGATGTTACACGTATTATAACTCCGGGAACTATAATTGAAGAAAATTTAATTGCTTCAGCCGAACCTAATTATTTAGCAAGTCTCGTAATACCGAAAAATAAAGAAACAGCTAGCCTTTGTTATGTTGATCTTTCTACTTCCGAAATTGTTGTAGTTAATGTACCGGAAACGGAAATTCTTAATGAGCTGGCTCGTTTAAAACCTCGTGAAATTCTGCTTAGCGAAAATCTGAGATCTTCTAATCTTGCGGATAGTATTTTCAAACAATTAAATTTTCGTATTACCTATCAAGTTGATAGTTTTTTTGCGATTAATAAATGCGAAAAAATCATTTTAGATTTTTATAAAATGAAAGATATTAAAGGAATTGGCGAGATATCTAGTAGTCAAATTTGTGCCATAGGTAGCGTTTTAGAATATGTATCGTTAACGCAAAAACAAAATATTCCTCATTTGCCAATCCCTAGAATTATCAATTTTCATAGCTATATGACTATTGATTTCTCTACTAGACGCAACCTTGAAATTGTAACAAACTCACAAGGCGGCTCGCAAGGAAGTTTATTAAGCACCCTTAATCATACGGTTACTAAACAAGGCGGACGTTTACTATATAATTTTCTTTCAAGTCCTTTAACCAACATTGCTAAAATAAATCATCGTTTAAATATTACCGAGTTCTTTTATTCCAACTTAGAAATAGTCAAAAAAATTAGAGAACTTCTAAAAAAAACTAGTGATATAGAACGCTGCTTAACACGTATTACGATGAACAGAAGTTCAGGTCGTGATTTACTGAGCATTAAATATACTTTAGAAACGGCAACGATTATTAAAGGAGTATTCTTTGACGCTTACGGTTTTAATTTACCTGATTTTATCGAAAAAATTATTAAACCTCTATCAGGCGATGCAGAATTATATAATTTAATAGACGAAACAATACGAGAAGATGCACCAAATAATTTAAATGACGGAGGTATAATAAAACATGAATATCATCCGAAAGTAGCCCAATTACATGATTTAATTAATAACGGAAAATTATATATTGAAAAGCTAAAAGATCAATATCGCAAAGAAACGGGAATAGACAGTTTAAAAATATCTCATAATAATGTTATAGGGCTTTTTATCGATATCACCGCTAAAAATGTTAATAAAATCCTTGATCCCAAATTTATTCACCGTCAAACAACGGTTAATCATGTTCGTTACACTACTGCTGAACTACAAAAGCTTGAAAGTGAGTTATTCAACGCTAAAACCTTAGTAATAAGCTTAGAAAAAGAATTATATGCGGATATTTGTAGCCAAGTAATCGAAAAAGCTTCCTATTTACGAATGCTTGCAAACTCCTTAAGCGGGCTTGACGTATTTTGTAATTTTGCTTACATCGCTGATGAATATGATTATGTTAAGCCTGAGTTTACCGATGATTTAAGCTTTGATATCGTTAAAGGACGGCATCCTGTAGTAGAAAAAGCACTACAGCAAGAAAGCAAAAGCTTTGTATATAATGATTGTCATTTATCAGAGCTTGAGCGTATTTGGTTAATTACCGGTCCTAATATGGCAGGTAAAAGTACTTTTTTACGTCAAAACGCCATTATTGCAATCATTGCTCAAATAGGTTCGTTTGTGCCAGCAAAAAGTGCTAAAATAGGGGTAGTCGACAAAATATTTAGCCGAATAGGTGCTGCCGATGACTTAATTAAGGGACAATCGACCTTTATGGCAGAGATGCTTGAAACCTCGGCAATTCTTGCTCAATCTACAAAAAACTCACTAATCATACTTGATGAGGTAGGTAGAGGCACATCCACTTATGACGGGGTATCTATAGCATGGTCGGTGCTTGAATATATTCATGATAAGCTGAAATGTCGCTGTTTATTTGCAACGCACTATCATGAGCTAACCGTTATGAGTAATTTCCTGCCGGCTTTGCAAAATTATACTATTGCTATTGAGGAGTCAGGTAAAGATATTCTATTTTTACATAATATTATATCAGGTGCTGCCGATAGGTCCTACGGTCTTCATGTTGCGGCTCTTGCCGGTCTCCCTGCGAGTGTTATAAACAGAGCTGAGCAGATTCTGCTTAAATTTGAAAAAACTTCTACAGGTAAAGGAAAAAATATTTTATCAACGGAATCAAATAATTTGAGTTTGTTTTATCTTGAACCTAATAAAACTACTATAAGCAGCAAATTAGATAAAAAATTCAGCACTATCGATCCTGATAAACTATCCCCTAAAGAAGCACTTGAGTTAATTTATGAGTTAAAGAAGTTGGTTTGATGCGAGTTTAGCAGTGCCTGCGTGGATCAGTTTTTTCATCATTGCGAGAAAAAACTGCAAGTTTTGACGAAGCAATCTCAGGAGTTTGTTATTATTTCATGAGATTGCCACGCAGCCTACGGCTGCTCGCAATGACGACCTAGTATCTATGCAACCTTGCCTCCCTTTCCAACCAATATTTACTACAGGCGAAAAAATTAGGATTAGCGAAACTTTCTTTACCGTAAGTAATTTCTTGTCCATGCGTATCTAAAATATTACCACCGCCGGCTTTAATTAAAGCATGACCTGCCGCTATGTCCCATTCCATAGTTTGACCGAAGTTTGGATATATATCAGCTGCTCCTTCAGCAATTAAGCATAGTTTAATTGAACTGCCTATTGCATTTATTTGACCGAATGAATACTTACTTAAAAATTCTTTAGTAGCTTTATTTGAATTATAAAAACCTATTACCGCATTAAGCTCTTCATGTTTAAGTTCATGATTAACAAATATTTCTTTAGAATTCTGTTCGATTTTTAACCGACCGTTTACATCGGTATAATATAGCTTTGCTGTTTCAGGGTGATATATCAAACCGATGGTTGGAAAACCGTTTTCAATAAGCCCTATATTGACCGTATATGTACTTTTACCGTTTACATAGCTCCATGTCCCATCAATAGGATCGATTAACCAAAAAGTATCACTGCTGAATATAGGTAGCGGCTGCTCTTCACATACTATAGCTATTTGAGAGGTTAAGGTTTGTAGAGCTTGATAAATTATTTTACTAATTTCCTTATCGGCATTAGTGACTACTGACCCATCTGATTTAATATCAGTCAATATTCCTGCCTTTTTTATATCTAGTGCAATCTTGCCGGTATTAATAATTAAATCTTTTAAAGCATTAATTAAATTGTCATTCATAATTATTTATTTAACATCTTTGCAGCTGTATCATCTTCTAACCACTGACCGGTATTTAAAAACGTAGATTGCTGCAACTCAGCGATTTGATGATCAGGTGACCCCGGTAACATTTGCCACCCCAAATATTCAATTCCATAATATCCTATATCAACCATACTTAAATAAGAGTCCATATTTTCTAAATCTTTTTTATTATTTGCAAAAATTACTATTTTTTTAGGTTGTTTCGGTATAATTTTTAAGAACTCTACAAGAGCTTTTACTCTATTTATATTACCGGTAAATATTATACCTAAATAAAAAAGAGGGGCTTCAGCATCGCTTGGATTAAATCTAAATACATCTTTATCATTAACTTTATTAGTAAAATTAATATTGAGTCCGTAAAGTAAGGTATATAACCATCCTTCATAATTTTCAATTAAATTACATGGGGCCGTTATTTCCTGAAGACCTAAAACCGTTGCACCTTGCTGTTTCATCTTATTAATTAAATCTACCCATTTAGATTCAACAAGCATCATTTGACGCTGCACTATCAATTTTGCAATAGTTTTATTAACTGATGCGTTATCCGCTGCAAGACTATATAAATATTTAGTAAAATTTATATAAGAATTATCCTGATATCGAAATAATTTGGATTTCGGTGTTATGATAGTATTATCTATATTTATAAGTACCAACGTATCTGCATCTATCTTCGGTAATAAGTTTTTCATTGTTACTGAATCTACGGAGTAAGTAGGAATAATTTGACCGTATCCCGCATACGAAATAACTAAGCAAAGTAAACTCAATAAAACTTTATTTATTCGTGTCATAAGGATTTTTACCTTTTGCATTATTATTCTTTAAAGGTGGATTATTTCTTTTTAGCTTATTTATTTGAGATATTAAATCATTAATCAGTTTAGTATAATATGAAACATCTTTATTTTTCAGAGTATTTTTATTATTATAATGATAACCAATAAATAATATATTAGAACTATAACTACTAAGTTGCAATTCCATTGAGCTTAGCAATTCTATACTACTACTAATCATTATAAAGCATTTCGGTATAAAATTCATTTGAATAAGGAAATTGAGTATCATTGCCGCTTCCGATATATTATTACTCGTCAATATGCCCTTATAAAATACCGGATAAGTATTAGCAAAACTATCTAAATTATTAAAAATAATATAATTATTGTTTGGAAAACTATTTGAAAAATCAATATCGAAATTTTTCTTTAAATAATCGGCAAACCATATCTCAAATTTAGGAATATTATTAAAATTACCGGTAAACCCATCATTTACTGCTATTATGGGGATTTTACTATTACTCATTTCATTTACAAAATTTGGAAAATCAGATTCTTGTAATTCTTTCTTATAACTATCATTAGTTAAAATCAATTGCTTTATATAAATAGTTTTTGAATTTTTATTAATATTACGTAAAAGAGGAGTTAGTGTAAGATAAATGTCTTTATCAAGCTGTGCAACGATAGGCACTAAAGACTTAAACAAAAATTCATCTAGAACCGTTACTACTAATAAATCCTGAGGTACATAATTTTTATTATAATTTTCTTTAAAATCTTGTTTTATTTTATTTAAACTATCCACTTCTATAATTTCTGCACGAGCTATAGAAGCAATAAATAATATTAGAATAAATATATATTTTTTAAACATTTATGATTTCCATTTTAAGGCAGCATATCACCCTGTGATTTTCTATGTCATTCCTGCGAAAGCAGGAATCCAGAAAAAATAACCTTAATAATTGGTACATGTTTGACAAAATAAACATATAAAAGCTTGTTTTTTTATATGTTTTCCTAGATTCCCGCTTTCGCAGGAATGACATATATTAGTGTTACCACATCATACTGCTAATATCAATCCATATTAAATTATAATATGGTAAATATGTTTGTAGTTCGCTTGTCGGTACTGTTGGAAATGCATTTTGCGGTGACATATTTTCAAGCGTGGGAAGATTTGTCGGCAAAATGCTTGGTGAGTATTTAGATCAACTAAATCACGAACCGATAGAATATGACAATATTAAAAATTTCAAAGAAAGTTTTAAATATGTAACAGCTAATTACGGCGAACCTATACCGCTCATTTTCGGTGCTGCAAGAGTTAACGGACAAATAATTTGGGCAAATCAAAATAAGCAACTAAATTGTTATGTTCTATAACCAGTTCCGTAGCAAGAGCCGGTAGTAAATAAATCTCTTTAGGGTACGAGTCTAGAGCTGATAAAATATAACTATTACCGCATAATAATTTGCTTGCAATTAGCTCACTAACAAAATCCGCTCCGGCTTTTTTGGGATTCGGTTTTTTTAGTAAATAATGCACCGGATAGTCTAATATTACTTCTCCGGTTTTACTTTTAAGCACTGTCCACTGAACATGTCCCGCCGATTGTGCAATTAAATTAATACATCTATATACTATAACATTTTCTCGATAAGCTTCTATGCCGATTTTATCATATATCCTAATATATTTGTTGTTTTCAGGATTATATAATGATTTGGGAGGTAGACTAAGAGAGCTTAATAAAAGATATACTATTTATTATAAAACATATTACCATGAAATATAGCAACTTGATAGGATATACAACATGTCTTTACCATCTGAATATTATTTACAATGACCCACAACAGCTTTGAATAAGCTAATAAAAAATTTTATAAAAACTAAAAAATATGACAAAATAAAATCAATTTTAGCATCTAAGAACAGCTATAATTGTTAGGGTTACATCATGCCATTACGTCATTTGATCTAGAAGTATATAAACTTATTATTTCTTATGCTAACCCTAGCCACTTTACCTCTGCTGAATACGATAGATATATACATAACATTGATGATACATCTATACTTGATGTAGCAGCATTTATAAATTTTGATACTATACAATATAGAGATACAAAAAGCAGCATGTTGCAAGAGTTGATTAAGTTTAAGAAGAGAGCGATTGAGGAGCAAAATAACAATGCAATTAGTGAACTTAAAATAGAAGGATTTGAATTAAAAAATTAGCTAGTTATTTAAGTCTTCAATAGTTTAAAAGCTTTATTGAAGATAATAAAATTGAGATAAATATTGAAGAACTTAATATTGCAAAATTTAAAATAGAAAAATTATCACCAATTGCATATAGCGAAAACTCTGATATTACTATTTTAATGACAAGGACTTAACAATGTAAGCGATTTAAATGACAATATAATTCTTCATAACTATACAAAGCTTTTGCAATAGGGGCCTACAAATAAGTTATTAGCCTATATAACGGCTAATATTAAAGTGCAAGATAGCCTATAATATTTGATAATAAATTCATTTGCTCATTACGATTGAGACAATAACCTAATAGGTATAGGCGCAGAAAAATTAAATTTAGAATCAATAATAGCACATGAATTTGGACATTATGCAATAGAGAAAATTTTTTACAATGCAAGTATCCCACTAAATAATAGTTTTCAAATTTTGAAAACAGATTTCGTAAAAAATGTACCATATCAAAATGATGATAAAATATTTTTGCCTAAAAATTTTGAAAGCTTAAAGCGCTTAATTAATAGTTCATATGAATAGTAGTAGAGCGGCAAAACCAATACTTGATTTAACGGCAAATTTAATATTAACACCAGAGGAAAAAAATGAAATTAGTAGTAAATATAACGATAGTAAAGAATTGATTAAATATTTAAAAAACGAGACTATATTACCTATATTTACTTTAATAATTATAGACCGGAAAAAACAGATACAAGAGAATTAGAGGAAGTTATAAAAACTAATTCTCATGCCCATATTATGACCAATTTAATTATTAATTTACTAAAATTACCTTGTGTAAAAGAACAGGATTATTATGAATTATTTGCAACTGATCAAAAAGTTCAATTGCAATGTATATTAACCAAGATTCTACCACAAATAATAAAAGATAAAGATCTTACTAGCGAGCAAGTTTACTACTTAGAAAGAATTGGAAATCTTATACACAGCGAATCAGATGATAGAGCTGCAGAGTTCATAGTTAGGTATCTAGAAATTAGTATAGATAATTTATTGCATTCCATCGAAGATTCACTTATTATTAATGCAATCCAACCGCTGGCAGATTTTTGGGAGGAACACATAGTTCCTAAAATGGAATCTACTATTATAGGATGTACAAAGGAATATAATTGTGACACATTTGATGGAGCGTAATTAATTTAGCTATTGTTGTGTGGCGCTTTTTATGTCATACCTGGCTTTTCGCAAACTATCCGGCACTATAACAAAAAAACCTAATCACTAAAATTATACCTAATATTTTTTCTAGCAGAACTGATATCTTTTAAACGTTCACAAACCTTTTCAAAGACTTGTTTAGGCAAGATATTTGAAGCATTAATTTGTAAAAATTTATCGTCTTTTAATTTAATCGAAAAAGAAGGTTCTTGAAATTCTGGCCCATCAATTTCTCTAGCAATTTTTATATAATAACCGATTATATGACTGTTGTAATAATCACTTTTACTAATCATTTTCTTAGCTATTTTATTAATCTGCATGTCAGTTTTAGCAGTATAAGTAACCGTAAGGGCAATACCTAGCATAAGACGCTGTCTATGACTAAAAGGAATGTCTGAAGATAATATAAATTCCGAAACAAAATTTGCTCTAAGCGTTTTATCAATATTTTTATTATATTGTGCTAGCATTATAGCGAGTTCAATAATAATAATAGTCGTGGCATCGGCATTAATTAAAAGATATTGTACTGCTTCAATATATTTTTCAATTTTACATATATTTCTATCAAATTTTACTAATCTCTTCACCCTCTCATAAATAATATCTTTTTCTGTTTCATGAGACGGCAACGAGTCAAATCTTACTCCTTCTTTTAAACCGTAATTTGAGATAATAATTTTTTCCGGTGAAAATACCTTAATCATTGCTTTTATTACTAAAACTGCATTATAATTTATGGCTTTCTGCTCGTAATAACTCAGCTTTAATTTATCGATTTGCGATAATTTCTCTAAATATAACTCAAACTCTACACGATTTATTTCAAAATTATGTAAATTTTTAAGGGGATAATTTATAGACTCCATGTATATACGGCTCATTAGACGTAATGCACCGCCAATTAAATATAAATTAGGATAATGTGCAGTTCCAAATTCTTCCTCTAGCATTTTAGTAATAAGCCCGACATCACCAAAATTGCTACTAACAATAATTTTTGTACCAAGCGGCAATGATTTTAATTTACCGACTTTTTTATTTCCAATCTGTGCAAGCTCAAGACTTCCACCTCCAAGATCAGCTACAATACCGAAAGCATCACTAATACCGGAAATTAATCCGGCAGCAGTTAAATAAGCTTCACGTTCACCTGAGATAATTTCAATATCAATATTGAATCTCTTTTTAATTATAGCTTTGAATTCATCTGCTTTAGGATGCCCCCTAAGTATAGCTGTTGCAACACATCTAATATTAGTAACGGACAGTTTGGTAAAAATATGAATAAGATATTGTAGAGATAAATATGTTTGATGTTTTACGTCTAAATTATCTAAATTAAGTAAATTTGTAAGATAATTTCTAAATTTATAATTAAAAATTTCCGGCGCTCCAAGCTCATCACTTTCATAAACTACAGCTCTTAAAGCATTTGAACCGATATCAATAATAGCTGAACGCATTTTACTCATTATTTTCCGGAACAGTTATTGTTTCGGTCTCTTCAAAAGCCTCATTATTATTTGCCCTAGGGTCAAAAGGTACTTGAGTAGGTACAAAAGTCGGCGGTAATAATCTACTAGTAAAAAACTTATCTTCGTAATACTTAATTTTACGAGATTTTATAGGCGGAAAGGATTCTATTAAAACAATTTGCTCATCTCTCGGTAACTGTATTACTTCTTGAGGTAAAAGTAAAGCTCTTTGAACCTGAGAAACGTTTTGAGTTCTAGTAGAAATATTAAGATCAAAAAATAAAGGTTTACTAAATGATCTTTGTTCTACCGTCTTATTACCGACAAGCTGCGATATTAAATTTGCCGTTTCATAGTTATTAGCAGCAAAAGTAATACGATATGTTGCATTAGATAAGAAAGAATTCATCCCTGCATCTTCATATGTGCCTTTTAACTGCTGTGTATCTTGAATAATTAAAAATAAACGAACTCTATAACCTCTAAAATAAGCTATACCGGCTTTAAAAGTATCCATCTTCCCGAGCGTCGGGAACTCGTCAAGTAAGAACATTACTCCATACGGCTCTTCCTTTAAATCCGGCATTTTGCGGCTTAAAAATTCTGTCGCCTGCTGATAAAACACCTGCATTAATTTTTGTAAACGCTGTATATTATCGGGTGTTAACCCTACATATACGGTTGTTTTTACTTTTTTAAATTCTTGTATATTGAAATCAGAAGATGCTGTAGCTGAATCAATAAGTGGATTTGCCCATAATTCAAGCGATGAGTTCATTGTAGATATTACGCCAGAACGCTCTTTATCGGCTTTTTGCAAAAATGCAGCAATATTCATATATGCAACAGGATGTATTACACCACCAAGCGTATCGAGTACGACCGCTAGATTATAAACTACGTCGTCACTCCTCATAGTACGCACTATTTCACCGAAAGATTTAGTTTTAGTAGGATCGGCTATTAAATATAGAGTTACGCCTAAAAATAAGCTTCGTGCCTCATTATTCCAAAAATCCTTTTCCGGCATTATAAGATTTGAAATTTTTTGAACGTCATCAACCATTTGCCCAGGCTTAGTACTAACCCAATCAATCGGATTATAACAATGAGTAACACCATCAGGATTAGAAGGCTCCCATACAAAAACTTTCTGCCCTTGCTTCTCACGCCAACCACTTGTCAACCCGTGATTTTCGAGCTTTATGTCATGCACTACTACCGAATCACTCCAAAATAACAAGTTAGGTATCACAAACCCTACACCTTTACCTGAACCGGTAGGAGCAAATAATAAAGCATGCTGGAACCCGTCTGCAACAAAATATCCACCGGCATCAACACCGATCAGCATACCTTTCTTAGATCTAAGACCTGCAGCCTCTATATCTGACGGATTAGCCCAGCTTGCATCTCCATATACTTTTTCATCTTGTTTGAAAAATTGTAATGATTTTATTCTTTCAAAATTTTTAATGTAAAATATTATAACAATAATAGCCGGACTGAGAAGAGAGGCAAGTAGCTTCAATTTTAAATAATTATAGTCGGCAATTTTTAACTGCCCCCAAACGTTAATAAGCCAGTAAGCCCACTTATAAGCAATATTTATAGCATTTATATTTACACCTAAAGCTCCAACCTCATTAGTAAAAATTGCAACAAATGCACCGCTTATCCAAATGGTACAAAAAATAACAACCGGATGAATTATAGCATGACCGAATATATTTCTAGTAACTTTAAGTATCTTATGCCATTCCATGAATTGATATTCCTAGTTTATGCTTATATATGTAGTTTTTGCGTGGAGTCATTTTTACGTCATTGCGAGCAACTAAAAGGAGCTTGGCAATCTCAGGATTGTGTCCTGAGATTGCTTCGTCAATTACTTCGTAATTTCCTCGCAATAACGTTTTTAAACCACCCCCTCAGCGTTCTTATTCTTCTTATAATATACTTCCGCAACATATCTTTTCCCGCCGCTACCGCGTTTTAACTGCACAACGATATCTACAACGGTTAAAATATACTTCTTTACTTCTTCAGGCGGCATACCAAGATCTGCTTGCATAACCATAAGCTTTAACTGCTCAATAGCCATAGCAGGACTATCAGCATGCAGTGTTGATATTGAACCGGGATGACCTGTATTAATAGCACGCAAAAAACTAAAAGCTTCCTTACCTCGAAGCTCACCTACTATAATCCTATCTGGTCTTAAACGCAAACAGGCCTCTATTAAATCTTGAGTAGTAACATTTGCACGCCCCTGTCCTCCTTTGGAGGCCAGTAAATGCACTCTGTTAGGATGGCTTGATAGCACAACCTCACGAGCATCTTCTACAGTAATTAATCTTTCTATTGCAGGTATTTCAGTGAGTGCCGCATTAGTAAAAGTAGTTTTACCGGTTGAAGTACCGCCGCTAATTATGATATTTTTCTTTGAAACAACTGCATGTCTAATAAATTCTTTAATCTTTTTTTCAGCTAAGAAATTATTTAAAATTACTGCATCTTCATCTATTAAACTCTCTGTTGCAGTATCATCAAATGCCCCCATTTTAGCATATTCATCTAAAGTTAGATTCATACCGCTAGGCTTTCTTATAGCATAAATGATTTGTCCTATCTCACAAGCAGGAGGAAATACTATTTGAATACGGTAGCCATTCGGCAAAGTTGCCGAAAGAAGCGGTTTTTCTTCTGAAATCATCTGTTCGGTAGATTGAGCGACTAAACTCCCTAATGCAAATAGATGTTCGCTATCCAGTTCCGGTATTTGCTTAGAATATATATCGCCTTTTTTTTCAACCCATACTTCTCCGGGCTTATTAACCATAATTTCGTTAATACCGTCTTCAGCAAATAAATTTTTAAAAGGAAGTAAAAACGTCTCTAAGGCTGCAAATTCTTCATTCATTTCATGACCTTCGATTTTAATAAAACGGATTTTGGGAATTTATAATCCTTATTAACGTATATTCTAACCGGCGTACCTTGATTAACCGTTGTCGTCGGTTTAAACTGCTGCTGAGTTATCATATTTTTTACAACATTCGTTACATCCGTAAAAGCTTGAGTAGAAGCTTGTTGTGCTTGCGTCGGAGTTGATGCTATAGAGGTAGTAGTAAGCAAACTTGAAGCTGCCGTATTAACTGCCTGTACTAAGGTTTGAAGTCTCTGCTCAGCAGTATTCGCTGAAGAAGCAGTTTGTGCGGTTGTACATGCTTGAGTCATAGTAGTATAAGCAGTCGAAGTTTTATCGGTAATAGCAGCAAGTATATTAGTACAAATTGTAACTATCCTAGTATTTGCATCCATAGCGGTATTAGACGCAATAGTTTGAGCAGTATTTAACAATTGTTTTGCCGTAGCACTATTGGTAGCCGCTGCCTGAGAAGCTATAGGAGGCGGCACTAACTTATCAAGGACTTTAGCAAGCCCTATATTAAAGCCGGATTGTAATACGGCATTTGCAAATTGTTCTTTATATTTATTATCAACTCTTCCTTGTAATCCCGGTCTACCTAAATTATCAACTGCAGGTGAGTCGAATTCTATAGTATAACCGTTAGTTAAATCGATTCTATCCCATATTATAGAAACTCTACCGTAACTATCTGAAGAAGTTGAGGTTGCATATTTACCGAATATTTTTGATCCTTTCGGTATCAATATAACTTTATCTTTCTCAGAAAATACGTCTCTACTAATAATGGCTCTTATTTCACCGCCAAGATCACTATTTATTGCCGTTTCAAGGACTGCATCAATTAATTTACCGCGTCCGAGAACCAAAGACATATCACCGCGATCTTTAAAGGTCGCTTCTGCCGTAATCTGTTCCGGTGTTTTTTTAGGCTCTACACCACCAATTAACACTATCGCTGATTTTCTTTTTGCTGCACGACGTTGCTTCTCTGCATCGCTCTCAACTAACGTTCCTGAAGTCGAAGGCAACGAAACTGGCGGCAATGGAAGCGTTTTGTCTTTATTCTCTTCTACAGGAGCAGTAGGAGGTAAGACCGGTGGAACTTTTACTACCGGAGGGGGAGGCGGTGGAGGAGCAGTGGGCATCTCAAGCTTAGGCGGATCAGGTAACTTTGGAATCTCCGGAATATTATCATCAACCTCCGTAACAGGTTTTACAATATTACTCGGTATCTGAGTCTCCGGTATTTCTTCTTTTTCAGTACCGAAAAAAAGAGTATAAAAAATATATATAAAAATACTACAAATTACGACTACTATCGCAATACTCTTATTAAAGCTAACCGAAACTTTTGATAATTCTCTTTGTACTTCAGGAAAATCTGCTCCTGATAAAGAACCGGTATTATGATTGTTATTTTGCTCTTCAGCCATATCTAAATTATATTAGTTAAAGTATTTTTATTGTCATTGTTGCGTGGATCGGTTTTCCATCATTGCGAGGAAACCGCAGAGCAATTGTAAGTCCGCAATCTCAGGAGTTTGTATTATTTCATGAGATTGCCACGCAGCCTACGGCTGCTCGCAATGACGTATCTACACAGAAATGACATCGATTAAAATCTTGCCATGTAATTACTATTTTTCTTAGGGTAGTAAAATTTAATTACATATACTAAATCCCTTTCGTTACCCATCATAAGTTCCGTAGAAGCGATATCAAATTCATATATTCTTTTATTAGTTATAATAGTCATATTTGTACGAATATCTTTTTCAAGAGGCTTAATAAATAATCTATTTGCCAAAGGAGTTATTTTCCAAGCATAAGCATCCCCAAGAATTATATTTTGGATTTCTTCGTTTTTAGCAAATTCTATATGCGATTGAAAGCCAAAATGCAAAACTAATAAATAAACTTCATTTGGATTATATATATAAGTTTTTATCCTATTATCTTTAGTTAAAGATAAATCATCTACATAATTATTACTACTATTATATGGATCATCTACAAGTGGACATTCTCGTTGTACTGTAAAACCGCTTAATAATATAAAAACTAAAAAATAAAATCTAACTATTGTCATCGTCTACCCTATATCCGTTCACTTGAAACCCTACAGGATTTACATCAAGTTCTGAATCTGTTAATTGCATAGGCACATAAGCATAACTTACTACCGCTATTTTATTATAAACTAATTGGTTGCCTGATGTTTCATTTACGGAAAATCTAACTATATATTTATCTGCTGCGATTTTTGACCATGATTTTATTACTAAAAATGTAGTATTCTCTTCTTTATATTTTAAAGTAGGATCAAAATCTTTATTTCTTATATAGCCAAGATAATTGTAATAAACACTGCTTGTTGAAAATAATCTTATTGTCGTACGAGCTATCGTCGCAAAATCAACCGGATTATATGTTTCCCGTGCCGTTATGTATTTCTTTATAAAATACCTTGTAAGAGACTCATCCGCCGTTAACACTGGTGATGAAATAGGTTCTACCACCGAGGCACGTCCGGTATCACTATTAAGCTGAATAACAAAAGGCTCAAACTGTTTAGATTTTACTACAAAGGCTATTACTAAAGTTGCTATAACCATAAAAATGGTTAGTAGTATTATTAATATGATAAGTAAGTTACGTTGAACAAGTAACTTATCAGATCGCTCTTCATACCAATTCTGAGTAATTTTTAAAGGATTAGCCGATTTAATACTTTCTTGCGTTTGTGTATCTCCTGAACCGATTTGCGAGTTATTACTTGATTTAAAGAAGCCAAATATATTATTCATATCAAAGGTATTTTTATTATTACATTGTTATTGTGTAAAACTATTACTTTTATACTATATTTACTGAATTAACAGGTCTTCTTATACAAGGATTTACGCTTACACTCCCATCATCTATATCAGCAGAAACACACGGGCTTTTAATTTCATAAGGAGCTGAAGGGGTACATGACAACAATTGAGCAAGCATAATTAATACTAATAGAAGCTTTAATGATTTTAACATTCTAATTATACATTATTAAATTATCTTGTTACTATTTTAAAATTACCTTACTATACAATAGTTCACAAGCATTTTTTGAAAAAATCTATTTATAAATAGAAAAAATATTAAAAAGATTGTAAATTATTATACTCTGAAGTAAATAAAGAGTAGTTATACGAAGTTCAGCTTAGGAGAAGAGCGTGTGCTTAATACGTGGCTACCTGCGGACTTATAAGACATTTTTGCCAATTTTTCAAGTAGGACGCGTATAACATAATAACTACCATCAATAATTGTTATTGTATAATTTTAATTTATAATTTATTTATTTTAATTTTAAAGTTAAATATTTGGTATTGTAGCAACAATATAAACTTATTTTATAGCTTAAATAACATTAAATTAACAAATCATAATCATATTATAATAATTATGATAGAGTTTTAAAACAGAATAAAATTAGATATTAATCTAGTAATTATGGACCCATTAACCAACGCAATACAAGAATATATAAAATCCGGCGAATATTTTATTGATGCAAGAAAATGGTATAATTTTAAGTATATCTTACCATTAAGTCATAGAAGTCTTCTGCTTTTAATATGCACGATTTTTACCTTATTATTAACCTTAATTTGTATAAATATCAATATATTGCTACCTATAAACAAAAAAGTAAGTTATTTAATAAAAGATGATGCCGCAAAACAAGCTGCCGTTACTAATACTAAACATTCAACATTAACAAATCCTTATATCTCTATTGCAAATATTATGCTTCAGAATTATGTAAAGCAACGAGAAGAATACAATTACGATATATTAAAAGAACAATTTACCTTTATCAAAAATACTTCTACGAGTATTGTTTATATGCAATTTGCTAATTTTATGAATATTGATAACCCATTATCACCGGTCATAAGATATCAAAAACTATATAGACGCTCAATTAATATATTATCAATTAACAATATAAACGATAACGAGGCAGTTGTTACTTTTGAATCATTGGCAAAAAATAGTACGGATACAATTTTAGAAAATATGGTATGGGAAGCAAGAATCGGATTTATAATGGATTCTATCAGTACAAATACATCACCTGATATGCCGTTCAATTTTACCGTTACTAGTTACAAGCTAAAGTTATTAAGGAATAAAAATCAGAAATAATATGAAGCAACTAATAATATTTTGTACTTTTATAATACTTACATTAGATGTATTTGCTCTTACTATATCACGACCTCTAGGTCGAGACCCACGTCTAAGAGTTATGACTTATAACCCTGACGATGTTTTCAAATTCACAGGATATTACGGCTATCAAGCAAGTATAGAACTAGCAAGGGACGAGGAAATAGTAAGTATTTCTATGGGAGATACTACTTCATGGCAAATAGTACCTGCCGGTCATAGGATTTTTATTAAACCGATGGAACCAGATGCTACTACTAATATGACTTTAATTACTAATAAACGGACGTACTTCTTTGAACTATATGCCGCCGAAACTCTTGATATGCGTGATCCTGAAATGGTCTTTAACGTAAAGTTTCTTTATCCGGATGACGAAAATGACAATATGAGCGGTCATATGCAAACTTTTTCTGCTGCCCTAGCAAGTCCCGACCTGACTCATCCTGAAAAATATAACTTTAATTACTATATTAGCGGCAGCGAAGAAATAGCTCCTATTAAAATTTTTGATGACGGTGAGTTTACTTATCTGCAATTTAGGGATAAAAACGCTGAAATTTCCGGTATTTTTGCTGTAGATGCTTCACTTCGAGAATCTTTAGTAAATTATCGCCTTGCTCAAGATAATCCTAATATGGTGATCCTTGAACAGGTTTTTCCTAAGCTCGCTATACGTAAGGGCAAAAAAGTCACATGCGTATTTAATCAGTCTTTCAAAGCGTATTAATGTCTACCAACGTCATTGCGGCAATGACGATGAAACTGATTCACGTAACAATGCTTTTCTTACAATAACAATATAATTATGCATCATTTAATATATTTCTTTGCCTTGATCTTACTAACTAGCGGCTTATTTATAATGCTCACAAGTCGTAATTATATTCATAAAATTATCGGGCTTGGAATCTTTCAAAGTTCGGTGTTAGTATTTTATTTAAGTATCGGAAAAATTAAAATAGGCGGTGTACCTATTTTCCAAGAGGGCGTCACTACTTACACTAGCCCTTTGCCTCATGTATTAATGCTAACTGCTATAGTAGTTGGGTTTGCTACTCTTAGCGTAGCTTTAAGTTTAATATATCAAATTTATAAACATTTTGGTACAATATCAGAAAATGAAATTAATTTTGATAAATGATTCTAGCTAACCATGTCCCTATCATACAAATATTATTCCCTTTATTTGGGGCTTTACTCTCAATAATATCTTTTCGCTTTATTACATTTGCACGAATAATTACTACGATTTGTATTTTATCTAGCCTTTTGGTCAGTGTTTATGGATATAGCATTATACAAAATATGGAGCTATCTTACACCATGGGAGGATGGACTTCAAAAATAGGAATAGAATATCGGCTAAATGCACTAAACCAAGCTATTATTATTTATCTTAACTTGGTTTTATTATTCTTTTTAGTTTTTTGTCATAAGATTACTAATCAAACTATCTTAAAATATATAAACCATAATAGAAAATCTTTATTTTACGGTATATTATTATTCGCTCATACGGGCTATTTAGGGATGATTGCTACTCACGATTTTTTTAATCTATATATATTTATAGAGATTTCAGCACTTAGTAGCTATGTCCTGATAGCCTCAGGTAATAATCCAAAATCTTTAATCGGAGCTTTTGATTATTTGATAATAGGTAGTATCGGTGCAACTCTTATTCTTATATCTATAGGATTTTTGCTAAGCATTACGGGTAGTTTGAATATGGCAGAAATTGCAGCGTATTTACAAGAACATACTAATTCCCGTATAATCACTATAGCTATCGGTTTTTTCTTAATAGGTGCTATTTTAAAAACAGCTTTTTTCCCTATGCATTTTTGGATGATGAGAGCTTATAATAACACGGCTTCAGTTATTTTAGTATATTTAGCAGGGATTTCTACTATAATAGGAATATATATAATATATAAATTTACTTATATTATTATAGGCTATGAGACAATTAAAACGGCTATTACAAATTTTATAAAACCTATCGCTTTAGCTACTCTTATTATAGCCCCGTATTTTGCTTACCAAACAAAAGATTTCAAGAATATTATAATTTATTCATGTTGCACTCAAATAGGTTACGTATTTTTATTATACGTAACCGAAAACGGTATAATAGTTTTACCAAGTTTATTACTTGCGGATAGTATAAATAAAATAGCTCTTTTCTTGATAGATGCTTATAATGAAAGCTATAAAAGAGAGCCTAACAAAGTTTTAATAATAATTGCTATTATGTGCAGCTGTGGCTTACCTATTAGTCCATTATTTTTTATCAAAGTAAATATTCTTGAATTATTATTAACACAAAATCTACTATTAGATTTTATTATAATTTTACTTAGCTCCGTAGGATCGTTATTTTACCATTATAAAATGGTACTATTGTCATTCCCGCGAAAGCGGGAATCCAGTAATTAAAAAATATAAACACAGTAAGTTTTTAAAACTAAAAGCACGATTTATCTCGCTTTTTCTGGATTCCCACTTTTAGCTAGGCATGACATAGAAAGCCATACAGGTAATGCTCTAACCATACTATCAAAAAAAGTATAACAGCTTATCATGATTACACAATTTACTACTCCGAGTCTTTTGATTCTATCAACTTTGCTAGTTGGTGCATTAAACTTAACTAGCCCGTATGCCACTCCAAAAGATAGCTTTATACGTAATTTTTTACTTATTACTATCGCTATTTTTTTCTTCGGTAATATTTTAATTATAGACTGGTTGTTTTTAAAAGGTATTAGAGCAGGATTTGAATTTAATATATTCAGTAATTACTCTATAGGATTCCATCTTGAACCTTTAGGGCTTATTTTCTTAAGCTTAATAGGCTTTTTATGGATTTGTGCTTTACTTTACACTCCCAAATATCTTGCTATTAATAATATAGACTATTCTTCTAGATTCTTATTTTTCTTTAACTTAACTATTATAATCGGTGTTTTAATTGCTTTATCTAGCAACTTATTCACGATGTTTATTTGCTATGAGCTTTTAACTATTTCTACAGCTTTTTTAATAGGACATACCAAAAATAATATAGTACTTAGAGGGTTATATAAATATCTAAAAATTCTGATGATTTCTGCCACAATATTATTTTTACCGGCAGTGATAATTATTTATACTAAAACCGGTAACGGAGATTTTGCAAGTGGGAGTTTAGTAGAAAATTATTTTTCCAAAAACCAGTCAATTATTTTATTGTTAATGTTTATTTGCGGTATTGCTAAAACTGCAATTTTTCCGGTGCATTCATGGCTTCCTGCTGCAATGGTTGCACATTACCCCATTAGTAGTTTGCTGCATGCCGTAATAGTGGTTAAAACCGGATTATTTTGTATTTACAAAATCCTATTATATATATTCGGTTTATCGTATTTACAAATGATATTTGCCGAGTTTAACTGGTTAATTTTTATACCGATAGTAAGCATATTTTATAGCTCAATCAAAGCCCTAGACACGGATAATATCAAAAAAATACTCGCCTACTCCACTATGAACCAATTAAGCCTTGCATTGCTTAGTGCTTTCATGTTAACACCTAAGGCACTTGGAGCCGCAATACTCCATTTAGTTTCACATTCTTTTACAAAAATCTGCTTATTTTATAGTATGGGAAGTATTTACAGTTTAAAGCAAGCCGATCAAGTACAGAATTTACATGGTACATCCAAAGAATTTCCTTTAATTTCTTTTATTATATCTATCTCTTCATTATCATTAATCGGTATACCTATCTTTAGCGGATTTATTAGCAAATTCTCAATATTACTTGCCGCAAGCGAACAGAATCAAATCATTGTTATGATTGTCGTAATAGCTAGTAGTATATTCTCAAGCCTTTACCTGCTCAAAATATTAAGCTCTATTTATAAACTTTCTTTAGTAGAATCTAGCGTAACAAAACCACTCCCCTACTCTATGCAAATTAGTATAATAATGTGCTGCTGTGCCGTAACTCTTTTCTATTTTATTCAAATCTTAATCAGAGAATTTTTAGCTTATATTACATAAACATATTTACATAATCTACACATAATCATATAATATGTATACCTTTGATACTTCAAAAGTTGGAAGTCAAATAAGCAGTGCGCCTACACAGCGTACAATAGTACGTGAACACAGGCGAATCCCAAAATTTGACGTACCAAATCTTGAAGTATTAAAGGTATACATATGGTAATTATTTTTGAGTATAAATATGGCACAAATTATTAGAGCAACAGAATTTGTACGATCTTTTTCAGATATTATGAATAGAGTTTACTATAAAGGCGAAAGCTTTGACGTTCAAAAAGGTAATCATATCGTAGCAAGGATTACGCCTGCAGAAATCAAGCATTCTGTAGCAGTAAGAGACTTAGAGGAAGCTTTTAAAAATGGTCCACATCTTGATCCTGAAGATGCTGATCAATTCATGAAAAATCTCGAAGAAATAAGACGCAATACTAAACAAGATATTAAAAAATTGGTTGAAAGATGGGATTAATTATTGATACTGCTATAATCATAGCTTTAGCAAGAGGAAAGGTAAGTACCAAGCAATGGTCACATTACGGTCAGACTTATATTAGCCCTATTGTGTTAACTGAACTATTAATAGGAGTAGATAGAGTCAAGAATGAGAATAAACGTATAAAATGTTTAGCTTTTATAGAATACGTAAAAAGTCTGTTTACTATATTACCTTTCGGTATTGAAGAAGTATATACATATGCACGTATTACTCATGATTTATACACACAACGTATAACTATAGGAACTCATGATATGCTTATTGCAGCAACGGCTATTACAAAAGGTTTTCCGATATTAACTCTAAATGTAAAAGACTTTAAAAGAATCCAGGGACTAGAGGTTTTAACAGTTTCTTCTAAGGATTAAAATGTTTATTCAAAATACCAAGTGTACATTGCCGCTTACTAATTTTGAGCTTATGTTTGATTTTCACCCACAAAATCAGCTAATAGCTCTAGCATTTCTAATTGTTACTGCTATCTTAAGTCTTTATACAATTTCCCAAAATAGAAAATTAGAATGCTTAATCGGTAGTTTATACTGTTTATCCTCTATTATATGCGTATTTGCAGCTGATTTTATTTCCATGATAATCTCGCTTGAATTCATGACGATTTTTGCCTGCATAATTATTTTTTGTGACCAATTAAAGATAAAACCGACACGTCAATATTTCCTCACTCATTTATTCAGCAGCGGGCTAATCTTAATCGGTATGACTCTTCTAATCCAAACAACAAGTAATACGACTTTTACTTCTTTAACGGAATCAGTAAATAATTTTGAGTTACCAGCAGTATTCATACTTGCAGGTTGTTTAATTAATGCCTCGGCTATTTTTGTAAACGGCTGGGTGGTTCATTGCTATCCTATAGCTTCAAGTAGCGGTACTGTATATTTAATTAGTTTTACTACTAAAGTTATTTTAATTATCATTTTAAAATTATTTAGCGGTCTTGAGATATTAAAGTTTTTTGGGATATCAATGATCATTTACGGGTTAGTATTTTCTCTAATTGAAAAAAAACTTAAACGATTAACATGTTATCTTACCGTATCACAGCTTGGTTTTATATTAACGGCTATTAGCATAAACTCTCCAAATATAGCTTATCTTATTACAAGCTTTATATTCATACATATATTATATAACGGATTATTTGCTTTATATTTCGCTTATATAGAAGATGAGTATGATATTAAAAATTACCAAGATCTTCAGAATACTCAAATTAATTTTATTTTATTAAGCGGATTTGTTATTAGTATATTGATCTATACATCTATACTGCCTATTAGTTCTTCTTATATTAAAGATGAAATAGCTAATATTTTAAACGAGAATAGTGTAATGCTATTTTCCAAGATAGCGACTTGTACCGTATTATTTGGGTTGTTGATGGAGAGTTCTACGCCATTCCTGTCTCTCTTTATGTCATTCCTACGAAAGCAGAAATCCAGTAAAAACCTTAAAAATAAAAGCTTTATAATATTTCTGGATTCCCGCTTTCGCGGGAATGACATAAGAACTATAACCTACCTCTCTTTCTGCATCATAACTTTATGCATATGTTTATTCTACCCTATTCAAATATCACATACTGCTAACTTTAAGCTAGTCATCCTTGCAATCTCACTGTTATTGGCTTTAATATTTAGAAAAATACCACGCATTTCAACAGAAAACATAAACCTTGACCTATACCAATATATTGAAAAATTTATATATTTCAGTATCGATAAATATAAAGAAACGGCAGACAATAACGAAGATGCGGCAGAATATCTTAATTTTAAGGTTATTTGGGATAATATTTTAAGTAAAATATCTGCTTGGCATAATCAGCAAACTGCTATATTGATTGTATTATTCCTATTAATTAGTTTGATTTTAACACTACAATAATTCGATGTCATTGTTGTATAGATACCAAAATCGTCATTGCGAGAAGAAACTGTAAGTTTCAACGAAGCAATCTAGTAAACAATTCTGATTACAGAATTTTTTTATTATTTTACTAGATTGCCGCGTCGCCTACGGCTCCTCACAATGAGGACTTTAGGCATAACAACACAAAAAAATAAAAAACATGAAACCACCAATAACAGACAAACAAAATTACAGCTTTGAAGTTCACGAAGCAACAATAAACGATGATTATCACTGGCTGCGTGATCCTAAGTGGCCAAATGTAGAAGACTCTAAAATTTTAGATTATTTAAAAGCTGAGAATCAATATACCGAAAATTTCTTTGCCGATCTGCAAAATGATAAGGAAAAGATTTTTGAAGAATTAAAAGGACGGGTTAAATTAGACGATGAATCGGTTTATGTTAAGAACAAAGATTATTACTATTACCATAGAGTAGAGGAGAATAAAAATTATCCGATATATTGCAGAAAGCATAATAATATGGATTCAGCGGAAGAAGTAATATTAGATGTCAACCTTCTTGCTCCAAATAGCGGTTTTATTGATGTTGCTACAGTTGCAATGTCACCTGATCACAATTTAATGGCTTATAGTGTTAATTTTACAGGTAATGAACAATACAATATCAAAATATACAACCTTAAAGAACAAAAATACTTACCTGATGAATTAGGCAATGTACAACTAAATCTCGATCGCTTCAAACAAGATGAATTTCAGGAAAAGCCTGCGGAACGTACAAATGTACGTGAGCATAGGCGAATGCCGCAAAATTCGCTTGTATCAAGCGATCGAGATTTAGCTGTAGCTCCTACTATAATTTGGCATGAACACTTAAACGGCTTTTTCTATATTACTATTAATGAGAATCAACGCTGGAATAAGGTAATGTTTCACCGTCTAGGTGAAGAGGTCACTCAGGATAAATTAATATTCGAGGTAAAAAACCCTCTTCATTTTATCAGCTGCACGAAATCAGCAAGTCATGAATATATTTTTATAAATTCAGGCGATCATAATGAAAATGAAATTTACGTAATTTCTATGCAGGATGACAGTTTTACGCCTAAATTAGTACGAGCTGCAGAAAACAAAATATTCTATGAAATAGAATATAATGGCGATTATTTTTATATTAAAACTAATTATAAAGCTAAAAATTTCCATGTTATAAAACTGCCGGTAAATAATTTTGAAAATACTAGCTGGGATGATTGGGATGATATTTATATTAAGGAAGAACAAAACAAATATTTAAAAAGCTTTAATGTTACAAATAATTATTTAATCTTAAACTATCGTGACCAAGGTTTACCGCTAATTAAAATAAAGCGGTTTAAAGATTTACAAGAAAACACAATTCATTTTCCCGACAAAAGTTTCCAAGCAAGTAGTTTTTCTACAAACTTTGAGGAAGACGATATCAGAATAGATTACTCTTCTCTAGCAAGACCCAATACCACTTATAGCTACGATTTTAATAGCGATAAATTAACGATATTAAAGAGCCACGAAATACCTTCAGGCTTTAACCCGGAGGAGTATAAAGTGGAGAGAATATTTGCAGATAATGAAGATGTAAAAGTACCTATAACCTTGTTTTATAAAAAATCTTTATTTAAAAAAAACGGTTCAAATCCTTTATATCTAATGGGTTACGGTGCTTATGGCATCGCTATGCCCGTCAATTTTAGAAATACAGCAGTGACACTTGCCGATCGCGGTTTTATTTACGCAGTTGCTCATATTAGAGGTGGCGATGATCTAGGTCATGATTGGTATGAAGCTGCTAAGTTTTTAACCAAAAAAAGAACATTTGAAGACTTCATAGCTTGTAGTAGAGCTTTAATTAACGAGCAATATACAAGTAACAACAATATAGTAATAATGGGCGGTAGTGCCGGCGGTATGTTAATCGGTTACATACTCAACGAAAAACCGGAAATCTATAGAGCAGCAATCGCGCATGTACCGTTTGTTGATGTTTTGAGTACCATGCTTGACGAAAGCTTACCGTTAACTCTCTTGGAATATAATGAGTGGGGTAATCCGAAAGAGAAAGAATATTTTGAATATATTAAATCATATTCCCCTTATGATAACGTAAAAGCACAAAACTACCCTGCTCTATTCGTTACTTGCGGTATATCCGACCCACGTGTAGGTTACTGGGAACCTGCTAAATGGGTAGCAAAATTACGAGCACTAAAAATGGACAATAATCCCTTATTATTAAAAACAAATATGGATACGGGACATAAAGGTTCTGCTGGTCGTTTTGATTATCTGAAAGAGATAGCTGATGAATTAGTATTTATTTTTAAGGTGTTTGATGTTGAGGTTTAGTTAGCAGATTTGTTGCAGGAATGACATACAACACCTCTACTGAATACAAAAACAATGCATAAAAATTATCTAGAACAATTACAAAAATTACCGATTACTTTAATTTTACTAATTAACTTAATTTGCTGTATTGGTTTCATTGTGCTTTATTCTGCAGCAAATAGCAATTTGCAGCCCTGGGCTTACAAACAAATTATAAATTTTTGTATATTCTTGCCTTTAGCTATTATTATTGCATTAATTGATTTACGCATAATATTTAGGTTATCGTATATCTTTTATTTGTGCGTACTCGCTTTACTAGTAGCCGTGGAGCTTTTCGGCTCAACTGCCATGGGCGGTAAAAGATGGATTGATATCGGTATAGTTAAGCTTCAACCTTCTGAACCGATAAAAATCGCCGTTGTACTAATGCTTGCTAGATATTTCCATTCACTAACAATTGATGATCTTACAAAATTTCATAAAGTTATTATACCGATTATAGGAGTCTTCATACCGGCTTTTCTAATAATTAGAGAACCAGATTTAGGTACGGGAATGATTGTTTTAATTGTTGCGGCAATTATATTTTTTGCGGCAGGTTTTAGAATAAAATATTTTATAATACTAGGTCTTGCTGCTCTTATTAGCCTACCTATCGCTTGGAATATGATGTATGATTACCAAAAAAAACGGGTAATGGTTTTTTTAGATCCCGAACATGATCCGCTCGGTGCTAGTTATAATATTATTCAGTCTAAAATCGCTATAGGTTCAGGTAGCCTATTTGGACGCGGTTTAAATCAAGGTAGCCAAAGCCATTTGGATTTTCTTCCCGAACATCAAACTGACTTTATCTTTGCTACCTTCGCTGAAGAGTTCGGCTTTATAGGAGGAATGTTTTTACTAATATTATATTTTGCACTTATAACTATTTCTTTATTAATTGCCGCAAATTGCCGAGAGATTTTTAGTAAATTAATGGTAATAGGTATTACTTCAATCTTATTTAGTCACGTATTTATTAATATAGCTATGGTTATGGGCTTGCTTCCCGTAGTAGGCGTACCGCTACCGTTTATTTCTTACGGCGGAACAATGATCACATCCATGCTAATCGGCTTTGGTCTTGTGATGAATGCTCAAGTACACGGGCATACTGCTTTAAACTAGTGCAATTATATTGACAAAATGGATAACATAAATTAATAATAAGTTGCACTTCACTTTCTGATTTTCGTATAAAGCGAAATTTCCTATTGACTTTTATATAAAACAGTATAGATTTCTTTACAATTTAATTTTTTATAAAGAATTTATGCTCGGCTATGAGCAAGCACCAACAAGTTTAAATAGAGAACAAAAGCAAGCATGAGGTATTTTGTCTATTGGAACTTTTCTTGAATATTTTGATTTATATTTATATGTACATATGGCAGTGCCTCTCAACGAGCTTTTCCTCAAGCTGATCTTCAGACTGCTCTAATCTATGAAGCAGCTGCATTATGTTCAACATATGTATTTAGACCGATAGGAGCATTAATCTTTGGTTGGCTTGGTGATAATATAGGAAGAAAATCAACTATAATAATAACTACTTTGCTTATTACTATAGCTTGTTTTATTACGTCAAATCTTCAACTTATGATGAAACAGGAATTGTAGCTACATGGGTTACGATAGCATGCCGTATGGCACAAGGCATGTCCTCAATGGGAAAAGTAATAGGAGCAGATGTATATTTAACTGAATTTATTAAACCACCTGTACAATATCCAACTATAGCAACTTTAGATAGTTTTTGTATATTAGGTGGTTTTGGAGCATTATGCTTAGCTTCTTTAGTTACTTCATTTGGTTTTAGTTGGCGTATAGCTTTTTTAATCGGTGCTGGAATCACTATAGTAGGAGTCATCGGGAGAACTGCGCTTAGAGAGACACCGGAGTTTGTGTATGCTAAACGATTTGATCCTAAGAAGATAAAAGTAATATTAAAACTATTATAGCGTTTTTTTATTAGATTGTACAGGTCCTGTAGCATTTTATTTATAATATATTTATTGTACTAATATATTATAAAATACTTTTAATTATAGCCCTGCAGAAATTATTCATCAGAATTTATTTGTAGCACAGTTTAATTATTGTTGTTTTATTTCATGTGCCTCTATATACACAGCAATTTTTACAAAACTAATTAAACTTTCCTCATTTTTTCAGGTGATTTAGCACCTAAAGTTTGTAAATTATGCATTCTGTCACAGAACTTTATTAATACTGTATCATATCTTTTTTGTCTAACTAGCAAATTCAGACTTTCCTCACTACTTATTTTTCCGTAAGGTTTTATTCTAGTTAAACCCTCTACGTGCTTTGCTACTTCCGATCCAAAAATTGTAGTTATTACTTCTTCAGTCAGTGCTGTATCTTCAATAGTGTCATGCAGTAAAGCAGCTTGGCAGCATAATAGCATTATAAAGCTTAGGAGCTTCTTCGGCTACAAACTCTACGAGCATAATCGCTACTTCAATCGGGTGAGAATAATAAGGATCGCCTAATTGACGTATTTGTAAGCCGTGATACTTGCAAGCGTAGTAGATACCTTTTTTCACTTCTTGTATATCAACAGGATTTTTTACTTTAGCGTTTAAATATTCGATGTTGTCTAATAGTTTTTTAGCGTAAACGCAAGTTTCAAACTTTTTTGCCAAGAGCTTAAATCTTCCATAAAAGTCATTTCTTATTTTTATTAATAATAGTTGATTACAATTAAAACAAAAATTAAAAAATTGTAATAAGAAATGGCTTTTTAATCCTAAAGAAGCATAATAATTTTAACCTTTTGGTATTTAAGCAACTTCATTATGTTTTATTAGTGCTGTTATTGCTTATCCCGTATAAAGCTTATCTGCCACAAACTTTCTTCTTTATATTATCTTCTTCTAAAAAATATATCACTTTTTTCATTCAATATATCATCACGGTTTGTATATAAAGATTCAATAAATAAAATAGAGTCCTTTAAAGCTAGTTGCACAGCTATATTGTCCTGGTCATGTCTTTCTATAGCTTTAGAAAGCCCAAATTCTTTAACTACATTACCTAATTCTTTTATATTAGCTCGAAATCGAGTAGAATCAGAATTTGATATAGGTGTTTTTGAAAGATTTATTATTTCGTTTCTACATTCTTGTGTTTTAATAATAACTATTTTCTTTAAGTTATCATCTAAATCTTCTATTTCAATTTTATTGCGAATAATATCGTTTATACTAATTACTTTATTTCCATGCTTTCTCTCATGCCTTGCTGCTACTATACTGCAAGCCAAATCTGTTAATATATCTATCTAAGAAACTTTGCGTTATTAAATCTATACCTTTTGCTAATATTTTTATTATACCCTCTTGCTCATTAATATTATTTTTAAATATTTTAGTTTCAGCAATACAGCAAGCATTTATGATATTTTTATATTCCAATAAAATGCATTACAGTAATCGTATAATAATGGGCTTTCTTGTGCTAAACTGTCAATTTCTCTAAAGATTTCTGCTTTTTGTATTGTTCCACTAGCTTTTAGTGTTTTATTGTGGCTATCTATCTTAATTTCATAGGCATCTAATCTTTTATTTGCCACGGCATCTAGTAATTTTAAATTACTGGTTTTCAACCTTATTTTTGCATCTTGAATTATTTCACTTGAAAACTTCAGCTTACTACTATGTTTAAATATCTGTTTTTCTTCTTCAGGCTTAAGCTTTTCATTCTTAATAAACATTGTTCTTGGGCTGCTAATTCGTTAAATAGTTGCCCTCTTAGTTCTGTGTTAATTTCTGCTGGATAAATAGTGGCTATTTTCTTTAAATTATCCTCACCAAATTTATATATTAGATGATCACCGAAAATACTTCTTTTTTCTAACAACATTACGAACTTATCTTTATTATCACCTGCATAAGATAAAAGATATTTTTCAGTAAAAAGTTTGTTATTTTCATTTGTAATACTACTTACGTAATTAAATATCACTTGCTGCTATTTTAAGGGCTAATCCTTTGTTTAGGAATAGAGATTTATGTGTTTTATATCGTTCTGCTAACGGATCGTCTGTTTCTGCAAGTAATTTAGTTACAAACTCCTCTAAACTTACTATTTTGCTTGCTGAATTATCGGTTGTAAATGTTTCATAGTTTCTATCTTCAAATATTATCTTGCCTTCTATTCCTGGTGCTTTACTAACCGATACTGTAAAAGTAAAATTATATTTCTTTATACCATTTAAAATAAACTTACTCTCTAACTCATTTATCACACCGCTTTTTAATATGCTTTTACATATTTCTTTTAAAAAGATTTGCGTTTCGCTTATATTCGGTAATTAGTTAAAACTCGCAATAAACCATTCTATTACTTCAGGATTTTTACTTTTTTCATATTCTTAAGTGATGTAATCGGTTATTGTGTGTAGAGTGGTGTTTGCCTTTGTGTGTAAATCTTCATCAAATTGGAATGCTTCAATTTTAGTATGGTATTATTTTTTTAAAGCTTTCCTGTAATACTGTCTTATCTATCGTCCCATCTAATATATGTGCCAATTTATACTAGCTTCTTTAATTGCGTATCATCAACTTTTAATAAACCGATTAATCTTTCATAAATTTTTGTTTTATTACCCGAAGTATTTTTATTTATTAATTATTTCTATAGCTGTTTTAAATGCTTGAAATATAGTTTCTTTGTTTCGTAATTTCTCATTTATGAGCTTAGCAATCTCTGCCGATAAATATCCGCTATCTATTATTCTGTAATATCTTTTAGTACGATCTCATCTATCAACTCTTGTATTTTTTTTAAATACGGTATTCTACTATTAAATTTTCCCTTAATTTTGCTTTGAGCTAATAAATGCATTAAGAGTATAATCTTTCTTTCAATTCCTAGCTCTAATATTCCATCAACATTACATGTTACAACTTCCCAAAATATTTCTATTAACTCTTGATTATTTTCATTACTTACCATCCCTGCTAGAAACTTCAGAGTCATTAGATATTTCGGTTCGTTTCTATGCGCACCTATAAAGCTCGCTGCTTTGTGTTTTGTATTATTATCTGTTAACTGATTTTTTAAATAACATGCAGCTAGATATTCTTGAAATGTTAAATGAATAAATTGAAAATTTTGCCCTTCTCTTCTTAATAGCCCTTGTTCTATAACTTCATCTATATCATTAGCTTCAGTTTTATTTTTATATTTATTTTGTTTTTTTCTAGATGCCTATTATTAAGCCAGTTTATTATTTCACTATATAAACGACTTATATTAAAATTTTCATCGCTGTTTTTGTGCAACTGATCCCTTATATCTTGATCACTCCAAACCAAACATATTAATGCAGTATTGATAGGAACTTCACATATTTCTTTTATTTGGCTATGAGTATCCAAAAAGCTTTTTAATTGCACTCCTAGCTCTTTATCATACTCAAAATTTTTATGTACATATTGCTCTATTACCTCACTATCCCAGCCTGTATTGTCTACTTTCTGCTCAAATCTGTTGCTCATTTCTTCTATAACCGCATTAGGCCTAGAACTCATTACGATATTTTTATACTGAAATACCGAATCCATAATATCTCGGTAATCACGATTACTCTGTGATAAAAACGCTACCTCATCATAACCATCCAGTAGTAATAATATCCTATCTTTATCTTGTATACTTTTTATATCTTCAAGTTTTATATCTTTAGAATCTAAACAATAATGGACAAAACAACTTAGTATATCGTCATCTATATTAGTACCATAACGTACTGTCCAATTGCTTAACAATTCCTTTAACCTGATTCCAAATACATAATCAAATTTGTTGTTCCACAGTTTGTCTTTTTCCCATTTATAAGATAGATAATGCATTAACGTGGT
This sequence comes from Rickettsia koreansis, assembly GCF_046532895.1. Classification (NCBI taxonomy): domain Bacteria; kingdom Pseudomonadati; phylum Pseudomonadota; class Alphaproteobacteria; order Rickettsiales; family Rickettsiaceae; genus Rickettsia; species Rickettsia koreansis. The sequence continues at coordinate 528,856 of NZ_WHLZ01000001.1, forward strand.
TTTACCTATTCCTGCACTACCGAGTAACAATACTTTACCTATATCAACTTGCATTCTGTTTATTTTCTCAACTATATTTTTTATTCCTGAGGTACTTTTATTAGTTAGATTTCTGCGAAGTATCGCAAACTTATTTTCTTCATTTAGTGACTTAACTATATTATCAATTTTTTCTTTTTGAACTTGATAATTTTTATTAAATAGCTCTCTGATCTTTCCGTATCTATGGCTTTAAAAATATTCTCTATTTCTGCCGATGATAAAACAGAAGTAGATTTCAGTACGTGGGCTAGTCCTTTTGTCGGCAATAGTACTCAAAAGGCACAAAATAATCTAAGCGGTTATAAATCTAACTCAACCGGCAGTACTGTCGGTTTTGATAGTTGAGTAGGCGATGATTTCTTACTTGGCGTTGCTAGTGCATGGCAAACGAACTCTTACGGCTGATATGGCACTGAGATTAGGTAAATATTTTCACACTTCAGCCCAGTTATGTAATTTACAAGCAAGATATGATTTAAAATTAGCCCAGCGTAATGAATGGCCTCATATTAAAATCGTATTCGTACTATGGAAGTAGCAAGAAAAGCTAGTTTATCATTTCCTAGCAACGGCAAAAGATTCAGGATGTCTTATGGCAATATCGATATCCTGCATAAATCTTATTCTTATACTGTCGCTTGTATCAAGTGCATAAGGGTTAACTAACACATCTAATACGCCCCATTGCCCGACATAAAATATTAAATAATACTTTTTATCACGGAGTAATACATTAGGAGTAATACATTATAAAAAAGGCAACAAATACTACCCTCATATTTACAAGCCTATTGTTACTAAAGAATTATAGAACAAATAGAAAAAGTTTTTGCATCAATGTATATTGAGCCTGATTTATTGAACAAAATAATTAAAAGTGTTAAAGAATCGGCAAAATATGAAAAAGATTATTATAGCACAAGAATAACAGAATTAAATAAAGAGCTTATCAGTGTAAAAAATAGCCTTGATAAGCTTAGAAGTAAACTTTTAGAAGGTATATTTACAAATGAAGAATACGACGAAGAAGATAAATATAAATTAACAACACGTCGTGATAAAGTAATGTTAGAGATAGCAGAGCATAATAAAGGTGATGATTGTTTTACGGAAAAAATAATAGATGTACTAAATTTAGTTGCCAATGCACATCAATATTTTGTTTTGTCGAATGCTGAGGGAAAAAGACGCCTAATAAAAACTGTGTTTTCAATTAAATTAACAGGCAAAAAGCTTGACTTTATGCTGCATTCACCGTTTGATGCATTCGTAAAGTTGTCAAAAATCGAGGAATGGCTCCCCGGGCCGGACTCGAACCAGCGACCGAACGGTTAACAGCCGTTTGCTCTACCACTAAGCTACCGAGGAACATTAGAAGCATCTGGAAGATTCAGATACTTCCTTATAACAAATCTTTATTATAACGTCTAGCGTTTTCTTTATATAAAATAAAAAAGTTTTATTCATCACCTATTTTTAAAGCTGCAATAAATGCAGATTGCGGAATTTCGATATTACCGTACTGTCTCATTCTCTTTTTACCTGCTTTTTGTTTCTCAAGTAATTTACGTTTACGACTTATATCACCGCCGTAACATTTAGATAAAACATCTTTACGTAGGGCTTTAATAGTCTCACGAGCGATAATACGACTACCTATACTTGCTTGAATTGCTATATCAATCTGCTGTCTTGGTATTAAATCCTTTAACCTTACGCATAATGCCCTCCCCCTTTGCTCGGCACGTGAGCGGTGTACGATTGTGGATAGTGCATCAACCGCCTCTGCGTTAACCAAAATCCCAAGCTTAACAAGTTCGGAAGGTTCGTAAACATCCATTTGCCATTCAAAACTTGCATAACCTTTAGAACAGCTTTTTAAACGGTCATAGAAATCGTAAACTATCTCATTTAGCGGTAATTTATAAATTATTTTAGCCCTATTTGCTATATAGCTATGATCAAGTTGTATCCCTCTCTTTTCCGTACAAAGCGATAGTACCGCACCTAAAAACTCATCAGGTACCATTATAGTTGCCTTAATCCAAGGCTCTTCCATTGATTCGATTTTTTGTAAATCAGGCAAATCTGCTGGGTTATGTATCTCTAAATTCTCACCGTCCCGCATATGAATTTTATACACCACATTTGGAGCGGTAGTGATTAAATCTAAATCGAATTCCCTACTTAAACGTTCTTGGATTATCTCTAAATGTAACAGCCCCAAAAAGCCGCATCTAAAGCCTACTCCGAGTGCCGAAGAGCTTTCCATTTCATACTCAAAACTAGCATCATTAAGGCGTAATTTAGCTAGTGAATCCTTTAGATGCTCAAATTCCGAGCTATCCGTTGGATAAAGACCACAAAACACTACAGGTAAGTTTGGTTTAAAACCTGGTAGAGCTTGCTCACAAGGCTTTTTTTCATCAGTGATAGTATCCCCAACTTTACAATCCGCTACTTGCTTTATAGCCGCAGTAAAGAAGCCGATTTCGCCTGCATGCAGAACATCCGAAATATGTTTTTTCGGAGTAAAATAGCCAACATTCTCAACGGTATAAACCGAGTTAGTAGCCATCATTTTAATACGCATATTCTTACGTAAGTAGCCATCAATAACACGTACTAAAATAACCACGCCAAGATATGGGTCATACCAACTATCAACAAGCAAAGCTTTCAAAATATCAGAACTACTTTCTTTTGGCGGAGGTAATTTATTTACTATAGCCTCTAAAACTAAATCAATCCCTATACCGCTTTTAGCAGAGATTAGCACAGCCTCACTTGCATCGATTCCGATTATATCCTCTATTTGCTGCTTAACCTGTTCAGGTTCTGACGCCGGTAGGTCAAGCTTGTTAAGCACCAGTACAATCTCATGATCGTTCTCGATTGCTTGGTAAACATTGGCAAGCGTTTGTGCTTCTACTCCTTGCGTACTATCAACTACCAATAACGAGCCTTCACAAGCAGCAAGTGACCTACTAACTTCATAAGCAAAATCGACATGCCCGGGAGTATCCATTAGATTCAAATAGTAGGTGTTACCGTCTTTAGCTTTATATACAAGCCGCACGGTTTGTGCCTTAATAGTTATACCTCTCTCTTTTTCAATATCCATCGAATCTAGCACTTGCTGGCTCATTTCCCTAGCCTGCAAGCCGCCGCAATGTTCAATTAACCTATCGGCTAATGTAGATTTACCGTGATCAATATGGGCGATTATTGAGAAGTTCCTTATATATTTTTGATGATTCATAATTATTGTGATATAATTTGCATTTGTTTATTGTCTGTTAGCCCGCGATCAAGTCGCGGGATGACACTAAACCACGATAATATATAACAAAATCGAAATTTATAACAGGAAAAAATAATGCGAGCTGAAATAGAAAATTATGTAAAAAAAATTGAGCAGTCTTTAGAACTACTTTGGAGGTCACTTTGACGTTGAAGCATCAACTGAAAGACTGAACGCGTTAGAAGAGTTAACAGCCGATCCTAGTTTATGGAATGATCAGGCTAATGCTCAAAAATTACTGCGAGAAAAAAGTAATCTAGAAGAAAAACTAAACGCTTTTAATAAACTCAAATCCAATTTAAAAGATGCTTTAGAACTTGAAGAAATGGCTGAAGCCGGAAACGATTTAGAAATACTTTCACAAATTGAACAGGACTTAAAAAATTTAAGCATAATTGCTGCCAAATTTGAAACGGAATGTTTGTTTTCAGGTGAAGCAGACGGTAATAATTGCTTTTTAGAGATTAATGCTGGAGCCGGGGGAACTGAAAGCCATGACTGGGCGTCTATTATGATGCGTATGTATTTGCGTTTTGCCGAAAGACTCGGCTTTAAAACCGAAATAATCAATATGATTAACGGCGAAGAGGCAGGCATTAAATCATGCACGATTAGGATAATAGGAAAGCGTGCTTACGGCTGGTTTAAGACCGAAGCTGGAGTTCACAGATTAGTGCGTATTTCTCCGTTTAATGCAGCCGGTAAAAGAATGACTAGCTTTGCAAGTAGCTGGGTATATCCCGAAATTGATGATAATATAGCAATTACTATTGAGGATAAAGATTTAAGAATCGATACTTTTAGAGCATCGGGAGCCGGCGGGCAGCACGTTAATACTACCGATTCAGCTGTACGTATCACTCATATACCGACCGGTACAGTAACACAATGCCAAAGCGATAGATCGCAGCATAAAAATAAAGCTCAAGCGATGAAAATGCTTCAAGCCAAACTCTATGAGCTTGAAATGCAAAAACGTACCGATAGCGTTAACGAGCAGAATGCCACTAAAACCGATAATAGCTGGGGACATCAAATTAGATCATATGTTTTGCAACCTTATCAAATGGTAAAAGATTTACGTACCGATTATGAAACTTCCGATACTAAAGGAGCGCTTGACGGTGACCTTGAAGAATTTGTTTCCGCAAACCTTGCTATGAATGCGGGTGGTAAGAAGTAGTGAAAATCAATGAGCAATACTTTAAGTAATGAATCATATACTGATTTAATTAAAAATTTAAAACACGAAATTAGCAAAGCTCTTATTAGAGCCCATTTAGCAGTAAATAAAGAATTGATAGTTCTTGATTGGAATATAGGAAAATTAATTTTAGAACGTCAGAATAAAGAAAAATGGGGATCAAAAGTAATTCAAAATATTTCTAATGATTTGCGTAAAGAATTTTCTGAAATGAAAGGATTATCATATCAAAACCTTTCTTATATGCATCAGTTTTTTGCAGAATATAATAATGACCAAATTCTCCAACAGGCGATTGGAGAAATCCCATAGAGTCATAATATTATTATTTTTTCAAAACTAAAAAATATAAATCAAAGAATTTGGTATGCACAACAAACCATCGAAAATGGTTGGTCAAGAAATGTATTATCTTTGCAAATTAAAAGTAATTTACATGAAAGGTCAGCGAAAGGTATAAATAACTATAAATAACTTTTCCAATACTCTACCTGAGCTACAGTCTGATTTAGCCAGGTCGATTATAAAAGAACCGTATAACTTAGAATTTTGTTGGCAATCAGTATCATATAGAACTTGAGGGAGAAGATTATTATTTGGATTTAGTTTTTTATCACATAAAACTCAAATGCTATGTATGTTGTTATTGAATTAAAAACCGGCAAGTTTAAGCCGGAATATGCCGGTACACTAAATTTTTATCTTAATTTAATGGAGCGCACAATTAAAGAAATTCAGACAATCCTACAATTGGGTTAATTTTGTGCGAAGAAAAACAAGGTATTACTGTAGAATACGCTATAGAAGGCATCCAAAAACCAATAGGAGTATCACAATTTAAGCTTACAGCAACATTACCTAAAAAGCTTGAAAAATTCTTGCCTACCCCTCAAGATCTAGCAAAGCTAAAAAGCGAATAAATTACTAAAAGTTATTTTTCTTGATATCATGGTCAAGCTTTGGTATGACCTTTTCATATTTCAACCTTATTATTTTTATCGCAACATGAAAAACTAGCAAAACTTTACTACTGCTATTTCTATATTTATTATAGCTATAGCCTCGGTTCTAGGATTTCAGAGTTATCAAAAATTTACTCAAGATAAACATTTTGAGCAGGTAATAACCGTAAATAATCTAGAGTTTGATCCTGCTAATGAAAAAATCCACAAGACATTCTTATACCAAAATACCTATCAATTCTGATACTCAAAATATAAAGGCTGCAGATAAAGAGGACGGATATAATAGGATGAGACTTGGCATAGATAGAGATTGCAAGAGAAGTAGCAGCTAAAAAACTTGATAAGCAAATATCTAGCCTAACATATGAAGAATTGAAAAAATACGGACCGATGATTTTGTTTAACGGCGGAGCGTATGATAATAAATTACTACAAGAAGCGCTTGATAAAAATATTATTACCGATTATCCAAAAGAAAATTTTTATATTTTTACGCTGCCGGAATACCAAACCAATACCGGCGCGGACAATTTAACACTCTATATAAAGAGTATGAAAACAGTAATATTGACTTAAGTAACGCCGAAATTGCTATTGTTACTTATGCTTATCATTTTCCTCGTGTTAATCGATATTTTGATAACAAACCGAATTTTGACTTCTTCTTTATTCATAACACTAAACCTATAATTTTCTTAGTCGATCGAAAATTTGAAATCATAGGAGTAGATAATGAACTAAAGCAGGAGCTAATAAAATTACCTAACTATATAGAGAAAGGTTTTGTTGCAGAAAAATTAAATGCTAATATTTAGCAATGGTTGATTAATCAATGACTATCTCTCTTGCTTCTTGTTCTTTAATCTCAATACGAGGTAGAATAATAGTAAGTATTCCATTCTTAAGGCTTGAAGAGATATTTGCCTGATCTACATCTTCATATAATGATATTACATAATTAAAATTTTTATTCATATAATTATCTGAATCATCAGCTTTATTTTTTTCTTCTATATTCCCTGTAATAAATAATTTATTACCGTTTACTTTAACCTTAATTTGACTTTTATCAAAGCCAGGTACTTCCATAACAATAATATACTGCTTATCTTTAGTAATAAAATTGCTTTTTATGCTATTAGATTCATAAAGCGGCAATCTATTTTTAAATAAATTATCAATATTTGTAATTTGATTATCTATTAAATCTGCTACATGACGCAGTGGCGTTGCATTACCGGAATCATAATTCTTATTAGCTATTGCAATATTACTAGATAAAATCATAGCTGCTATAGACGGAATATATAATCTTACGCTCTTTAACATAAAACCACCATTAATTTTGTTAGTTATATATTTAAATATATAAAATTATCTATTTAAAATTCAAGTCTTACATTTCCATAATTTACTGAAAGTACGCTGCCCAAAATAAAAACTAATAATCTCTGCAAAAATAGTTTGATCTTCTATGCTCCATAATATATCTAGATATTCAACTAGCAGAGCAGAACTTTTTAACGATTTATATTGAACATATTTAACTCCTACATACATTGCAAAAAAGCTATAGGCAAGCACGGGTCTTACCGAACCATTTAAAGCATCAACCCAACTAACACCTAAATTTATAAGTGGAGTAAAGAGAATATTGCTCTGCCATTTCTTGTGATATGGTAAGCTCTGTAAAAGTTTTAGAAGTGTTAGACTGATTAAGTTTTTGTTATTAGCAATTTGACGGTCTAAAATATTTATCTCGTGTTTTTTGTCGTTAATATCTTTATATATTTTCAAAATTTCAGGAATTATTGAACTAATAAATCCTGTTATCGCCGCAAGTAAAGTAATCATAAATATCTATCTATATAAATTTTAGGATAAGTATAGCAAAGATAAGTCATTATACTAAAAAGAGGCAAAAAGGAGCAGCATGGACTGATTATTTATGTCGTTCCTGCGAAAGCAGGAATCCAGTTTTTTAATCTAATTATATACTAAATTTTTATATAGTTTGCTGTGTTTTTATCATTTTTTACTGGATTCCTGCTTTCGCAGAAATGACATTGAACATGTTTAATGATCCATGCAACAACGCCAATAATAGGAAAACTGATCCACTCAACAATTACTTTAAATTAGACCAAATGCGGTTTTTTGCAATATAGAAAAAGATAGTAAATACCGCTAAAAACATCATAACTTTAAGACCCATAGACTTACGATGTTCCATTTCCGGCTCAGCTGCCCATTGTAGAAATACCACAATGTCTTGCGACATCTGCTCTACACTTGCGTTAGTACCGTCCATATAGGTTACCTGCCCGTCTGTAAGCGGCGGCGGCATTGCTATTTGCTCGCCAGGGAAATAGGGATTATAATGAGTTCCCTGCATCAGCTTAAAATCTGCCGGCGGTTCAGTATAGCCGGTAAGTAGCGAATATATATAATTAGCTCCGTCATGACGTGCTTTTATTATCAACGATAAATCAGGAGGATGGGCACCGTTATTAGTTGCTCTTGCTGCTTGCTCATTAGAGTAAGGAGGTACAAAACGATCAGAGGGAAGAGCGGGGCGATCAAACATCTCACCGTCATCATTAGGTCCGTCTTGTATCGTATAGCCTTTAGCAATCTCTTTTATCTCGTCATCCGAAAAGCCGATATCTTTAAGATTACGGTAATATAAATTGTTTAAACCGTGGCAGACACTACAAACTTCTTTATAGACCTGAAAACCTCTTTGTGCTGCTTCACGATTAACTGTACCAAATACGCCGCCAAACGACCATTTCATCTTTTTTGGACGTAATACTTCTTCGTTGGCTAAACTTAAGCACGACGTTAGTAGTATGATGATAGAGATAAGTAGTTTAGTTTTCATAAATTTTTTTGAGTCATCATTGCAAGGGAAAATTGAAAATGTTGACGAAGCAATCTCAGGAGTTTGTTATTATTTTATAAGATTGTCGTGTTGAGGTTTTGTCTTTACTTGCAATGATGTTTTTATTACAGAATAATTTCATTATACAAATCATCCCAATTTATATTTGTTTGTTCTATTAATTTAATTTTTTTGTCTCTTAAACCGGCTTTAATTTGTTTTTCTCTATTTATTGCTGAATTCATAGTTGATGAATCTCATAAAATACTAAAATTTTGCAATTTTTACTAAACCCCTGAATTGTATCATTTTTGTGTTGATACATTCTTTTTATTACATTAAAAGTAACACCAGTATAGCCATTTTTCTTGTTAGTTACTATAATATACTATTGGTTACTTCATAAATTTGTATAATACAAAAAACGTCATTGCGAGCAACCATAGGCTACACGGCAATCTCATGAAATAATAACAAACTCCTGAGATTGCTTCGTAATGACTTAACTCTTACAACTCCTCTGGCAATGGCAGCGGTTTTTCATATTTACCTATCAGCGGCAGAGCTACTAAGACATGAAAAAAGTAATAACAAGCAGCAAAACGGCTAATGGTAATATACGGCTCTTCTGCCGGCTGCCCACCTAAATAACCAAGCAATAAACAATCTGCCATAAATAGCCAAAAAGCCATGCGGTATATCGGTCTATAATTGCTACTTCTAACTTTTGAAGTATCAAGCCAAGGTAGTAAGAATAACACAAATATACTTCCGAACATTAATAGCACCCCACCAAGCTTAGACGGCACGGCTCTAAGTATTGCATAAAACGGCAGAAAATACCATTCAGGGACAATGTGGGCAGGCGTAACTAACGGATTTGCCGGAATGTAATTATCGGGATGTCCTAAATAATTAGGTTCGTAAAAAATAAAATAGGCAAATATTATGAAATAAACTCCGAAACCGACAAAATCCTTTACGGTATAATAAGGGTGGAACGGAATAGTATCTTTAGGGCTTTTAACATCTATACCTTTTGGGTTATTTGAACCATGCTGATGCAAGGCTACTAAATGCAGCATCACTAAAGCAACAATAATAAACGGCAATAAATAATGCAGTGAGAAGAACCTATTTAATGTCGGGTTATCAACAGAAAAACCACCCCATAACCACGTAACTATGCATTCCCCTATTAACGGAATAGCGGAAAATAAATTAGTAATAACCGTTGCTCCCCAGTAGCTCATCTGCCCCCAAGGAAGCACGTAACCCATGAAAGCAGTAGCCATCATGGTTAGAAAAATGATGATACCAATATGCCAAAGCAGTTCTCTAGGTGCTTTATAAGAGCCGTAATACAAACCTCTTGCTATGTGTAAGTATACGGCGGCAAAAAACATCGATGCACCTACCGCATGAGTATAACGCAGTAACCAACCGTAATTCACGTTACGCATGATTCGCTCAACACTATCGAAAGCATGATCAACATGCGGAGTATAGTGCATAGCAAGTATGACGCCGGTGATTATCTGAATCACTAACGCAATACCAGCAATAGAGCCTAAATTCCACAAATAGCTAAGATTTTTCGGAGTTTGATAATGACTAAAATGCTTTAGGAACGCAAAAATAGGAAGACGATAATCTATCCATTCTATAATAGCATTAGGCTTTTTAGGGGTAATATCTTCATTCATAAATAATTACCCTATTCTAATTTTTTTGTCGCTAATAAAAGTGTAAGGCGGCACAGCTAAATTTAAAGGGGCAGGCCCTCTTCTAACTCTACCTGAAGAATCATATTGTGAACCATGGCACGGACAGAACCATCCATCATATTCACCTTGATTAGCAAGCGGTACACAACCCAAATGCGTGCAAATCCCGATCGTCACCAGCCAATTATCATGCCCTGCTTTCACACGTGCTTCATCTGCTTCAGGATCAATCAGCTCTGACATTTTAACGGCTCTTGCTTCAGCTATTTTGTCAGGCGTACGGTTAGTGATAAAAACCGGTTTACCTTGCCATTTAACCGTAACTGTTTGACCTACCGCAATATTTGATAAATCAACCTCAATTGATGATAAAGCTAGCACGTCCGCAGAAGGGTTCAAAGAATCAACGAGAGGCCAAAGAGTACATGCTGCCCCAACTGCTGCAACACTACTAGCCGTTAGAACCATAAAATCACGACGTGTTGTTTGTTTGTTTTTATTCTCTTCAGTATCCGACATATAATTATTAAGGTGACATAAATTAACGATTATTATTACTACCGCTTGGGGTATTATTAAGATTATTTGGATTTTCTAGTGCTTCATAAGGATTTATTATAGGACGTTCAGCGTCTGCAGCACTATCTGCTTGTTTTGGCGTAAGCTTATTTATTTCATCTTCTAACACTTTTGCTCCTGTCCCTTCTTCATGCTTATATTCGCCAGGATCACTTAAGCAATTCCAAAAACTAACTAAACGATTCCAATTAGGACCGAGTTTTGTAGTACAATTTTGAGCAACTGCTTTAGTTGTATCTAATATCTCGACTGTAGTTTCAGTAAAATAATCTATAAACCCAATTTTTTTTAAGCCCAATACTGTATAATATAAAGTAATTAAGGAAGCAACTGCTATAATTAAATACCATTTAGTGATAATAGACCACAGAAAAAATCCCATAGGATTTGCTGCCATTAACCTTCGTAAAGCTTGCCACATATATTCTGCTCAAAAAAATTTATTAATAATACTCATCTTATTTTATATCACTACATTAGTAAAAATAAAGCAAAATCACGTAATATTATAAATATTTTTAATTAAACAGGAACTCAAGAAGAATGAAATCGGTAAAAATACTAAATTAATTCCTATCATAATAAAAATTAATTGTAAGTTATTATCTTGTAATATTAAACCTGTCATTATAATATTCGGAATTAATAACGGCATGATAAACGTACCGACAAAGTTAGCATTCTTCTTAAAATAACATTGCATGCTACCGGATAACACTACTAAACTACTTGATAACACTAATATCATCCATACACTAATAAAGAAAAATATTATCTCAAGCAAAGTTTGATCAAACAAAACATAAATAATGGGTAAAACAAAAACCAGCCCTATCATACTGCTGATAAATATAGCAAAAAATTTAGCCAATATAATTTTTTCATGACTAACAATTGATAATAATAACTCTAAGCTTCCGTCTTCCAAATCAGATTGAAATATCACCGAAGAAAAACCGATTAATGAAATTAATAAACAAATTACCGAAAAAATTAAACCGAATTTGTTAATATCCCTTTCACTGTTAATTAAAACAGTACTAATTATGCAAAATAAAAAAAATATAACTAGATATTTAATTACATTATTAATGCGATTCTGCACTATCAATTCACGCTTAATTAGTACAAATAGACTATTCATAATTATTAAATACGTTGTAAATTAAGTACATAATAGCTGCAACAGTTAAACCTATACCAATTTCAACAATAACTATCGCAATATGCTGAGCAAGTAGCCTATCATTGATAAAATTTGTTAGTGAATAATAATTTAAATAATTATCGTTAAAAAAGAGTGATATTGTTCCTACAATTGCATATATTGCTACACCTAAAACCGCAATACAAACTAACATGTTAGATCGGTTTAATTTTCGATTACCGTAAACTAAATCATAAGCAATAAGGCTAGATGCAAATATAACACCTGCTTGAAACCCACCACCCGGCGAAGACTCACCGTTAAGCTGAATATATATACTATATAAAATTATATAAGGTATTATAAAACTAGTAATATATTTTATTATTGGATTTGTCATCCCGTGGCTTGACCACGGGATCTTGTATCGCCTGCTGTGTCCTGAGATACCGCGATCAAGTCGCGGTATTGCATCATCAGACTTTCTTGAAAATATCAACAGCACGGCAATTCCTGCAATTAAAATTACGCTAGTTTCACCTAAAGTATCATATCCACGATAACTTGCAAGAATAACCGCAACAAAAGAAGGTATACCTATATCTCTAGAGGTATTTTCGATATAATATTTACTTGAATGCATATGAATAGGAGCATTATCATCACCGTAATTCGGTAATTCTAGCCCCATATAAGCAAGAGTTACTACAAACAATAAACATATTAAACTTGCTGGAATAATATTAGTTCTCTCAATATTCTTTAAATCCGAAGGTAATTTACGCAACAAATTCAAATATACGCATGTTGATAAGCAAGCTCCAAGTGCTGCCTCGGTCATTGCGACATCAGGAGCATCCATAATAAGATAGGATACACCAATTAATAAGCTAAATACAGAAGCAGCAATCACTGCATTTAGTAAATCTTTAGCAAAAATTATTTTTATCGAGATTAAGATCAATAAAAAAGCAATTAAGTTAAGTAGGTAATTGCCGAGATCAAAATTTAAAGCTGTCTTTACTGTCATATGGTTGTTAAAATTTAACGTCATTGCGAGGAGAAACGTAATTTCGACGTGGCAATCTTATCAAGCATCCTGAGATTGCTTCCGTCAATTACTTCGTAATTTTCCTCGCAATGACGGTACTATCAGCTCTAATTTTCATAAATAAAGATGCTTTACCAAGTGCATGAGTTGCTACCGGATTTAGTATAAAAATCAATAAAGCCGCTAAAATTAATTTAACAGAGTTCACAATATCTGCTTCAATGCACGCAAAACCTATTAAGCAAATAGGCACGCCGAAACTCTCAATAACACTTGCTGCATGTAATTTAGTATAAAAATCAGGAAATCTAAAAAAACCGATTATCCCTGAAAATATAGCAAATAATCCAATAATTACTAATAAAATTCCTATATAGTATAGTGTCATTGTGTTTATCCTTTTTTCATCATTGCGAGGAAATTATGAAATAATTGACGAAGCAATCTCATGCAAAAGTCCTGAGATTGCCGCACGAACTAAAGTTCACTTGCAATGACGTTTTTACTCACCTTGAGCCAAGCTATAACCTGCAACCCCATCAAATTCAAACAGATTCTCTACTTTGATAAAATCGATATTTGCTGTGCTTAAAGCTTCAAGCAATCTTGTTATATCTAAATGCTTTATTTCTGTGCCGTCTTTATTCATAAAACGACAACACCAATGATCGGAAACAGTTTCAAACCTTGTATCATGAGGCCACAGCTTTAATCCTTTTGACGAGATTGTTTTTAACTCAAAATTACCAAGATCAAGTTTATTAATTTTATCTGCTATATCATGAGCAGAAGATACATTCATATTCACAAATATATCCGTACCGACCAATTTCTTAACTTCTTTAGTATCAATTTTATAATCTATATTGCTTTCTTGCTTCTCAGCAATTAAGGGATAATCTGCTTTAGGTAGCTTTGTCGGTAACTGTCCTAATCTTTTCGTTACTTCTTCGGCAAATTCTTTTGTACCGACTTTTTTACTAGAACTCTGCTCGTTATATATATCGGCTGTATGAACGCCATCCTCTATAGTTTTTTTCCAAGCATTTTCGATTAATGTAGCGATATCACTCTGCCCTATATGTACTAGCATCATTATTGCAGCATTTAAAAGCCCTGACGGATTTGCGATATCTTTACCGGCAATATCGGGAGCACTTCCATGTACCGCTTCAAACATTGCATAATGCTGCCCAATATTTGCAGAACCTGCAAGACCTACCGAGCCTGAAATTTCAGCAGCTACGTCAGATATTATATCACCGTATAAATTAGAAGTTACGATAACGTCAAATATTTCTGGTTTGGTAGCAAGCCTTGCCGTCCCGATATCGATAATATAATGCGCGTTATTAATTTGCGGATATTCTTTTGCAATCTCATTAAATACTTTATGCAAAACCCCATCGGAAAATTTCATAATATTATCTTTGCTTAAACACGTGATTTTTTTACGGTTATTTTTTACTGCATATTCAAAAGCATATCTAATAATCTTCTCACATCCTGTATGACTTATCAACTTCATTGACTCATACATATTATGCGTTTGACGGTATTCTATACCTGCGTATAAATCTTCCTCATTCTCACGTATAATAGTTAGGTTCAAATTTGGATGTAATGTTCTAGTAAAAGGATGAAACGAAACGGCAGGACGAATATTAGCAAAAAGCTGTAATGTTTTACGAATCGTGACATTTAAACTTTTATATCCTCCACCTTGCGGAGTAGTAATCGGGGCTTTAAGTATAATACCAGTGCGTTGTATTGATTCCCAGCTTTCCTCGCTTATGCCTGAAGTATAATGCTTCTTGTAAAGCTTTTCACCTACTTCAATGGTTTCTAAACGAATACGAGCCTCGGCTTTACGTAATATATAAAGCACTGCCTCCATTATTTCAGGACCTATACCGTCCCCGTATGCAATTGTAATCGGTGTAAATTCTGCCATATTAAATACTCTCTTGTTTATATCATTCCCGCGTAGGCAGGAATCCAGTAAAACCTATAAAAACTAGTTTTTATAGATTTATTTTATCAAATATGTAACTTCTATATCAATATTGAAGTTATTTTTCTGGATTACCGCCTACGCAGGAATGACACACAAAAATCCATACAACACTATCAATAGTTTATCGTTACTTCTTTTAATCTCTCATTCAACATAAAAGTCACTTCGGAAGTTATATTCAAATTATTTTTGGCATATAAGACTTGAGCACTTGGAATGACCAAATTAAGGTTATATTTCTCGGCAAGTTCACTAATTATTGTAATAGTTGTTTCATGGACTCTACTCATAGCCTCAGCGTGAGCTTGTTCAAGCTTTGTTTTCTTAATCTGAATTTCTTTTCTAACATGGCTAACTTTTGCATTAAATTCGTTTACTTTATGCTCAAATTCGGTTTCACTTAAATGAGAACGCTCATTTAGCAGCTTCTCTTCCAACGGTTTAAATTCTGCTTCTTTTGCAGCAATATCCTCTTGAATTTTATGATTAAGCTTTTCGATTTTATTACGCAAATCTTTTATAGCGATCGAACCTTCCAATATAGATTGTACATCAGCAACAGCTACTCTAACTTTAAAATTATCTTCTTTAATTGGCACATTTTGTGCCTCCGTAATCGTTGAGAAATTTATTATGAATATGTATAAACATAATATTCGGTACATCATCCTTGATCCTTTTAGGTTAAACGGTGTCGGCTAGGATTGTCATCCCGTGACTTGACCACGGGATCTTGTGTCACAAGCAGTATCCTAAGATTCCGTGATCAAGTCGCGGGATGACATTCAAGATTACTGGATTCCCGCCTACGCGGGAATGACACCGGAGCAACACCCTTATTAATCTAAGAATAAATAACATCAAGCAATTTGTCTATAATTAAAAACTTAATCTTTACCTAACATTGGCACGCCTCCCCATGGTGTATATTCGCCATCCGAATAATAATCACTAGAAATAGGTTCAAACGAAATAGATTTTATTGCTTCAGTACTTAAAATAGGTACTCTCTCCATCACTAAGCAAAGGTTCAGTAGCCGGTTCTTCTAGCTCAACATAAATTTCATGCTGTTCACTAAATTCATATAAAAAAAAGCTTCATGAATATGCTCTGTTCCTTTGTTCTTAACCAAAACTACTGTAATACCATAGTCTTTTGCAGCATTGACATATTTAATATCATCATCCATGAAAAATTATTAGTTATTTCGGTATTATTAATTATTTCTCTTATATATTCTTTTTTAGTACAATTTTGTATTTCTTCAAAATTATTAGAAGGTAAAGCTGATTTTATATAAATTTTTGCTGCATCTTCCTTTCCTAGTAACCTTTCTAATGCATATTTTACAGCATGAGGATAATCATTAAATGATGCTATAGCTATTTTATGACCGGATAATATAATATGCTTAAAAAGGCGTGCTATTTGCTCTTCATTTTTCCAACCTAAATTTTCATTATCTAGGAATTTCTCCATCAGCTCTATAGAAAATTTTTGCTCAAGCCTAACTTTTTCTTGCTCTCGTTCTTCATAGGAGCTAAAAAAGCGATTTTGTATATTACGTGCTATTAAACCTCCTAACCTCTCTCCGATATAATTATGCGAATGTCCAACTAAAGTATTGTCACAATCAAATATAAATAAAGCTGTATTATCGTTCATTAATTTCTCTTATTTTAAAGTTTTAAAATTCTTAGTAATTTTTATTCTGCAGTTCAATCAATTTCTTTTTCAAGAACTTATATTCCAATTTGTGGTATTTTAGTGTATAATACGAAAAACTATTGTAAACTTGTAAGAATTTTTAAAGATGACATCTATTCGTAATATAGCAATTATTGCCCACGTTGATCATGGGAAAACTACGCTTGTTGATAACATGCTTAAACAAAGCGGAACATTTAGAGCTAACCAAGCAGTTGCTGAGCGTGCTATGGACTCTAACGATCTTGAGCGTGAGCGTGGAATCACGATACTTGCCAAATGTACTGCTCTTATGTGGAACGATATCCGTATCAATATAGTTGATACGCCAGGACACGCCGATTTTGGCGGTGAAGTAGAACGCATCCTTAGCATGGTTGACGGTGTAGTGCTACTTGTCGATGCATCGGAAGGACCAATGCCGCAAACAAAATTCGTGCTTTCTAAAGCGTTAAATCTCGGCTTAAAACCTATTGTCGTTATTAATAAAATCGATAGAGATGACCAAAGAATTAAAGAAGTTATCGATGAAGTATTTGAGCTATTTGTGGCACTTGAAGCAAACAACGATCAGCTTGACTTCCCTATAGTTTATGCATCAGGTAGAGCAGGTAGAGCATCTTTAACCTTTGATGATAAAATTAATCCTTTAGATAATTTAGCAGATGATTTAGCACCGCTTTTCGACCTTATAGTACAAGCATGTACCAAAACCCTTAGCCGATGACAAAGCACCGTTTTCTATGCTTGTTACTACTAGAGAATATAATTCTTTCTTCGGTAGGGTTTTAACAGGTCGTGTACAAAGCGGCACTGTTAAAATTAACCAAAACGTAAAAGTATTAAATCGTGAGAATAAAGTACTTGAAACCGGACGTATCACTAAAATATTAGCCTTTAGAGGCTTAGAACGCATCGCTATAAATGATGCTACAGCCGGCGATATTATTGCCGTATCAGGCGTTGAAAACGCCAACGTTGCCGATACTATCTGCTCCCCTGAGGTAACCGAGGCCGTACCGTCTCTACCTATCGATCCGCCGACTTTATCCATGACTTTTAGCGTTAATGACTCACCGCTTGCAGGAAGCGAAGGGACAAAAGTTACGTCGAGCTTAATTGGAGCTAGGTTAATGCGTGAGCTTGAAAGTAACGTTGCCTTAAAAGTTACTGAATCTGCCAAGAAAAATGCTTTCCAAGTTGCAGGGCGTGGTGAGTTACAACTTGGTATCTTAATTGAAACTATGCGTCGTGAAGGGTTTGAGCTATCTATTAGCAGACCCGAAGTATTATTCCAAACTGATGAGAAAGGTAATAAGCAAGAACCGATGGAAGAAATCCAAGTTGACGTTGATGATAATTATGTTGGAGTAGTCGTAAAATCTTTAGCACTGAGAAAAGCCGAAATGACTGATATGAGGCCATCAGGCGGCGGTAAAAGCCGTGTTACGTTTATCGGACCGTCTAGAGGGTTAATCGGCTATCACAGCCAGTTTTTAACCGAAACACGAGGCACAGGGATTATGAATCGTATTTTCCATGGATATGCTGATTATAAAGGAAATATCGAGAGAAGACGTAACGGCGTGCTTATCTCTAACGGTGACGGGGCAGCGGTCGCATATGCTCTATGGAATCTAGAAGAAAGGGGGAAAATGTTTATAAACCCTAGTGACAAAGTATATAGAGGCATGATTATCGGCGAACATAATCGTGATAATGATTTAGAGGTAAACCCACTAAAAGCGAAACAACTGAGCAACGTTAGAGCGGCAGGTAAAGACGAAGCCATAAGGCTAACTCCGCCAATGCTTTTAACGTTAGAGCAGGCAATCAGCTATATACAAGATGACGAGCGAGTTGAAGTAACACCGAAATCTATTCGTTTACGTAAAGCTCTACTTGACCCTAACGACCGTAAAAGAGCTGCAAAGTAGGTATGCCTCAAAAAGTTGACATCGTCATTGCAAGGAAAAACTGTAAGTGTGGACAAAGCAACCTCTGGAATCTTGCTTTATGAGATTGCCACGCTCCTTTCAGTTGTTCGCAATGACGAAAAAACTAAGCTAATACATTAAATACTATAATAACAAACCTTTTTAACGGCTTCTATTACATCGCTCTCACTCGGCAGAGCTAGTGTTTCTAAATTAACAGCATAAGGAAGGGGAAGATCTTTGCCGCTTACCATCTCTATCGGAGCATCTAAATAATCAAATGCTTCTTTCATAACAATAGAAGCTATACTTGCACCAACACCTGCAAAAAACCACCCTTCTTCCACTACAACTAAACGATTAGTTTTTTTCACTGATTCTATTATTGTCTCAGTATCAAGCGGTTTAATAGTGCGAAGATCAATAACCTCACAATCAATATTATCATTCTGCACAACATTTGCAGCATCTAAGGCAAGTTTTACTTGAATCGAGAAAGTTACTATAGTGACACTACTACCCTCTCTTAAAATTTTTGCCTGACCAAATGGTATAGGCTCGATTGTTTCCGGCACGTCAAAACTATGACCGTATAAAATTTCATTTTCTAAAAAAACAACGGGATTATCGTCCCTAATAGCTGTAAGCATAAGTCCTTTATGATCTTCTGCACTATAAGGAGCTACTACTTTTAATCCCGGAATGTGGGAATAGCAAGCTGTATAATTTTGGCTATGTTGTGCAGCTACTCTACTTGCTGCTCCGTTTGGTCCTCTAAATACTATCGGACATTTGACCTGCCCGCCTGACATGTAATGCGTTTTTGCAGCTGAATTAACTATGTGATCGAATGCTTGCATAGCGAAGTTAAAGGTCATAAACTCCACGATCGGGCGAAGTCCTGCAAAAGCTGCTCCGACTGCAAGCCCTGCAAAACCATATTCCGTTATCGGTGTATCAATTACCCTCTTAGGACCAAATCGCTCTAGTAATCCTTGAGTTACCTTGTAAGCTCCTTGATATTCTGCAACTTCCTCGCCTATGACAAAAACCTTGTCGTCTCTTATCATCTCTTCTTGCATGGCATCACGCAACGCTTCACGTACCGTTATTTGCATTTTTCTTTTTTATTTGATTAAATTAAACGTTATTGCAAGTAGGCTTGCCTGCGTGAACGTCATTGCGAGCAGCCGTAGGCTGCGTGGCAATCTCATGAAATAATAACAAATTCCTGAGATTGCTTAGTCAAAACTTACAGTTTTTCCTCGCAATGACACCTTAACAGTACACCTGTGTATACAACTCCCCTTCATCAGGTAGCGGTGAATTTTCTGAGAATTCTACTGCTTCTTTCACAATTTCTTTTACCGACTGTTCTATTTCTTTTAAATCCACTTCGGTTACATATTTATTGTCGAGTATCGTTTTTCTTATTATTACCAACGGATCACGCTCTTTATATTGCTCAACTTCTTCTTTACTGCGATATTTTGCCGGGTCGGACATCGAATGCCCACGATAACGATAAGTTTTTACCTCTAATATCAGCGGAAAGCTATTTTCTCTAACATACTCGGCTGCTTGCTTAGAGCCGTCATACATTTCTTCAAAATCCATACCGTCTAGCTGAAATCCTTTAATCCCAAACGATGCCCCTTTCTTATATAAATCACGCATAAAGGTAGAACGTGCTACAGACGTCCCCATCGAATATTCGTTATTTTCAATAATATAAACTACCGGCAACCCCCATAAAGCAGCCATATTAAAAGCTTCATATACCTGACCTTGATTAACGGCACCATCACCTAAAAAAGTAAAACAGATATTATGCGTATCGTTATATTTTTCAGCAAACGCAAGCCCTGTGCCTATCGGTACTTGAGCCCCTACTATACCATGTCCACCGTAAAATTTGTTTGGTACATTAAATAAATGCATTGAGCCACCCTTACCTTTCGAACAACCTGTAGCACGCCCCATAAGCTCGGCAAGAACATACTTAGGCTCAGTTCCTGCTAAAATAATATGAGCATGGTCACGATAGCTAGTAATAGTGCTATCACCTTTTTGTTTAACCATATCTACTGCAGAAATTACTGCTTCTTGCCCTATATATAAATGACAAAAACCACCGATTTCTCCCATTCCGTATAACTGACCACATTTTTCTTCAAAACGACGCAGTAGGAGTATATCTTTAAAGCTTTTTATATATTCTTCCTTTGTCGGCTTATATTTTCCTAACTTAATATCCACTAATTACTCCTTAAGACTATTGTCATCCCGTGGCTTGACCACAGGATCCAGTCTTTTTTTTTTATTTTGAACTGGACCCCGTGGTCAAACCACGGGATGACATTTGTAAATTAAAAGTCACAAAATATGGCACATGATCCGAAGGTGAAGGCCAATCACGTGCTTCTGGTAGTAAATGCATAGAAAATAATGCACCTTTTAAATTATCACTAACCCAAATATGATCAAGTCTTCTACCTCTGTTAGATTTTTTCCAATCTATATTTCTATAACTCCACCAAGTATAAAATTTTTCGTCAAGCGATACGAAATGTCTGCTACTATCAATAAAACCTAACGCATTTTGTAGCTCTACCAATAACGAGCGTTCAATATCGGTATGGCTGATAACATTTCGCAACTGCTTACTAGACCATACATCATGTTCATACGGAGCAATGTTCAAGTCCCCGACAATAATCATTTTATCGTTTTTAGTACGGTTAGTCGTTAACCATTCCTGCATTAACCTTACATATTCGAGCTTATGCTTAAATTTTGTATTTACCTCGATATCAGGTATATCACCGCCGGCAGGAACATAAAAATTATGTATTTCTATATCATTAACTATAGCTGCTATATGCCTTTTATCACTATTATATAACTCCAATGAAAAAACATTATGCAAAGGAAATTTTGAAATAATAGCAACACCGTTATATGATTTCTGCCCTGAATATATTACATGTTCATAGCCTATATTTTTAATAACTTCAAGAGGAAATAATGAGTCAGCTACCTTTGTTTCTTGAAGTAAAATAATATCCGGCTGATGTTCATATGCTAATTTTCTTAATAAAGCGATCCGTAGACGCAATGAATTAATATTCCAAGTAACTATCTTCATTAGGCTGGTTGTATAACCTCCTTCTAAAGGTAATTTGTATGTCAATCCGGTACTCGCATCCTAACGTACTAAGTGTACGCTGCGGTACTGCGTTCCGTGTTTCTTTCAAATTCCTCTTTATAAAATAGCTTACACAACAAGTCTATTTAATTTTTTATAGCTGCCCCTATTATTGCATCTCTAAAATAAATTATTCCAAGTTGATTTAAAGGATTTTTCATATCAATTTTATCTTTTTCTTCTTCAGGAATTTTTATCATAGTATTACTAAGTATAGCAAAATAAAGATTATCAGGCAAAACATATCCTGCTTCACTTTGTATTCCAAGGGCTTTTCCCGTATAATGAATCATTAAACGCTTAGAATCAAGATCAGTAAGAAAAATACCGTAACCCATATAAGACTTACGACCTTCTATATCTTTTGCTAAAAAATATTTAGTAGTCATAAGTTTATACGACTTCTTAGAAAGAATTTTCTCCTCATTTAATGCCCTATACCATCTAATAAGATCAACCGGTGTTGATATTATACCACCGTCAGCACAAGGAACTGCTAAAAAATCAGCAGTTACAGGAGTAAATATAGGTTTATTACTATTATTAGGTGTTAAAAAATATCTTACCGGATAATTAGAACTAATAACGTTTTTTTGGATTCTAGCGGCTTCACTATATGAAGCAAAACTAGTAGATTTCATATTAAGCGGTTTAAAAAATTCATCATAAAAAAAGTTAGCTAAATCTTTTTTAGCCACCTTTTCTATAATCATACCGAGTATAACAAAATTAGTATTACTATATTTAAATTTTTTCCCTATAGATATTTCTAAAGGCTTAGAAGAAACAAATTGTAATATTTTCTTGTGAATCTCTTTCTTAGGCATATTTAAATCAAGTTTAACAAAACTAAAATATTCAGCAATACCACTACTATGCGTTAATAAATTATGGATAGATATTTTATATGCCCAATCCGGCACTTTTCCACCCCACATTTCCGGATCAAGATATTTATAAATTTTATCGTTAATATTTAATAATTCCTGTTCTTGTAATTTTAAGATTCCCGCTGCTGTAAAAGGCTTTGTAGCAGAAACAATAGGCATCATTTCATTTGCTTTTAATTGCTCACCATTTAAAGCAAAAATTCCTTTAGCACCGGTTAATAAAGGTTTATAATCATCGGCAAACATAAAAACGGCATTTAAAAATCTATTACTTATATATTCTTTTTCTGCTTCATTGATTCTTTGCTGTATATCTGCAAAACAATCAATACAATTAGTCATAAAAAAAAGCAGCAATAAAAAATATCTACGAATCATAAATGCAACACTCCACAAACTTATCAATAGACGTCTTACATAACGCAGCTAATAAAAAGAAATTTGAAGGAGACACGGAACGCAGCACCACAGCGTACACTTGACATGAGGATTCGAGTACCGGATCAACGTACAAATTACCTTTAGAAACAAGTTATGTAAGACGTCTATTAAAATAAAACGGTAATTTTGCTTCTAACTTAATCTCTTGACCAAAAATTTTTTCAGATAAACATATAGTATTAGCATGCAAGAACATATATTTACTATACGGCATTATTTCTTTATTACCATATTTATCATCTCCAAGTATCGGACAACCTAATAATTTAGCATGCAACCTTAATTGATGCATTCTACCTGTAACCGGCGTAAATTCAATTAAAAATAAGTTATTATCAAGTGATTTAAGTACTTTATAATAAGTAATGGCAAGTTTACCATTTTCACTATCAATATCAGTAATTTTAGGTGTACTTCCTTTACTCTTTTCTATATTACTTCTAACTTCGCCTACATTTTTAATTGGCTTCCCATAGGTTACGGCAAAATATGTTTTTACAACCAATTTTTCTTTAAAAGCATCATGAAGTTTTACACTACTTAAATAATTTGTGGCTATTAAGAGCAAACCGCTTGTTTTTTTATCTAATCTATGTACTAGCTTAAAATCAGCACCTTTATAATTCAAATATTTTAATGCAGAGTCAATAGATAAATTTATTTTACTGCCGCCTTGAGTAGCAAGACCTGCAGGTTTATTTATAGCTATTAAATTATCATCTGCATATATCAAATAATCGGTAATAATTTTCTTCGCTAGCTTAATTTCAGTGTCGGTAAAAACTAATTTTTCAGGTTGCTTAACAGGTAAATTAAACTTATCGTTAATAAAAATTTTATCGCCGCCCTTTACTCTTAAACTCGCTTCTGCTTTCTGAGAATTAACAGTAATTTGTTTTTGACGTAATGCTTTCTCTATTACTCCTTGAGTCAATAAGGGATATAGACGTTTTAAATATTTATCTAATCTAGAAGAAATAGGAGTATTGAAATCGATGATCATATTTTTAATAAATTAGGAACTTTTTATTAAAAAATAGCACCAAATTATTATAGATAAAAGGATTATAGCAAAAAGCTGATGTATAGAGGCAATTATTATAGGTACAGAGTATAAAAGAGTAATTATTCCGGTAGATACCTGCATAAATAATGCAATCATTAGAAAATACGCTATCTTATTTAATTTCGGATGTTCTATTTTTAACAAGCAAATTATCAAAACTACAACAACCAAAAATACGCTATAGCCGCCTAAACGATGTATGAATTGTATAAAAACCGGATCATACCAATTTTTAAGATCAACGAAATTATCTTTTATCTCCATCGGGATAAAACTATCATCCATTAGCGGAAAAATATTATATATCAGCCCTGCATCAAGCCCTGCAACTAAAGCACCTAAAAAAATTTGCACATATACTACAGTAATAGCAATACCGGAAAATATTAATGGTAATTTAAAATCTGTTTGTGACGGGATTAACAAAATATCACAACGATTTTTTATTAGTTGATAAAAAAGTATGTGATAAATAATTACGGCGATAATTAAATGAAAAGCAAGTCGAAAATGACTAACATACGGGCTATTCAACAAGCCGCTTTTAACCATATACCACCCCATAAAGCCTTGTACGCAAAATAACAACAAAACAATTATATAAGGTATGTCACGATTTTTTATAACATCTTTAAAATAAAAATACATTAAAGGTACAATATATATTAAAACTGTAATTCTACCGAGTAATCGATGTATAAACTCTAACATATAAATAAACTTAAACTGTGATAAAGTAATTCCGTAATTAACGGAGTTATATTCAGGAAAAGCTTTATATTTAGCAAATTCCGCCTGCCAGCTTTCAAAACTAAAAGGCGGCAAAATACCAGTTACCGGACGCCACTCAACTATAGATAAACCAGAACCGGTAAGCCTTGTTATCCCCCCTATAACAATCGTCGCTATGACCATTATACAACTTATACACAACCATTTTGTAATTAAACTTTTCTGCACTTTTATTTTAAGTTTATGTTTTTTATCGCGTCATTACGGCATTGCTATGTCATCCCCGCGTAGGCCTTGTTGCGTGGATAGGTTTATCATTTATCATCCCGCGACTTGATCGCGGGATCCAGCTAAAAATACTAATCATATTAGTATTTTTTATTATTTTTATGGACCCCGTGGTCAAGCCCACGGGGTAACATTAAAGATTACTGGATTCCTGCTTCCGCAGGAATGACATATTATAACCCTCAAATCAAGACTCTGCATTCTTTTCCGTATCTTCGACGGTATTAGAAGGACGTTTCTTATTTGATGTTTTATTACGATATCTACGTTTTGTCTTTTTTGGAGTAGCTTGTGCTGCTTCTAAGCCGGCATTACTTTCTACAACTTTCACCTCTTCCACAACGCTTACGGTTTGCTCTACCGATTCTTTTGCCTCTAAACTCTTATCTTTTACTTCATTAGCAATATTATTACTATTATTAGCTGTTTTCCATTTATGTTTATTTTTGCGTAACTGTTCTTTTTTCAGCTCTTCTTCAGTATAATCGGCATTATGATTCTGAATTACCGGCTTAACAGAATTAACATTATTGTTATTTTTCTTGAACAGCTTCACTTTTTCAATCGAATAACTATCTGATGTAGCATTAGGATCGGAATAAAAATTAAGCTTTATATTATATTTTTCTTCAATAAATTTTATCTCAGCACGTTTATTATTAAGTAGATAAATAACTGAAACGATATTGGTAAAAACATTTATTACATCAATTCTTTCTTCAAAAATTTCATTCTCTATAGTACGTAAAATTAACATAGCATTAGCGTCACTTGCTCTAATGACTCCTTTACCGTTACAATGAGCACAAATTGCCGAATTAGTTTCTAAGAAAGAAGAACGTAATCTCTGCCTTGAGAATTCAAGTAGTCCAAACTGACTAATATTACCGGTTTGTATACGAGCACGATCACGACTTAAAAACTCTTTAAAGGATCGTTCAATAATTTTACGATTCTTAGCTTCGCTCATGTCTATAAAATCAACAACTATCAAACCTGATAGATCTCTAAGCTTGACTTGCTTTGCTACTTCTTTGGCTGCTTCTAAATTAGTTTTTAGTGCCGTTTCTTCAATATTTTGTTCAGAAGTTGATTTACCGGAATTTACATCAATTGAGATAAGAGCTTCCGTAGGATTAATAACGATATATCCTCCTGAAGGTAACGTCACTACAGGCTGATATAATTTAACTAATTGCTCTTCTACTTGAAACTTAGTAAATATAGGAGTTTTACTTTTATGCTCTTTCAGCTTTGCAAGCTCTGAAGGTAATAAATCCTGCATAAATTTTGAAGCGTCTTCATAACCCTCTTGTCCTTGAATTACCACCTCTTTAACATTGTGATCGCACATATCACGTATGGTTTTACGTATTATACTATCTTCCTCATGAATAAAACACGGAGCCGGAAATTTAATAGTACTTTTACGAATTTTATTCCATAACCTTGCTAAATAATTATAGTCTTTCTTTAAATCTAAGGTGCTACTTCCTCTACCTGCGGTTCTAACAATGACGCTATAAGCATTTTTGTCACCGCTTACTATTTTATTTAAAATATCTTTCAGTCTTTTTCTTTCTTCCCCGTTTGATATTTTACGCGATATACCGTTTTGCGAACCTTTATTAGGCATTAAAACACAATATTTACCAGCCAAGGATATATAAGTAGTAAAAGCGGCGCACTTATTTCCTCGTTCTTCCTTAGTAACCTGCACTAATAATATTTGGTTTTTTCTTATTACTTCTTGAACTTTATATTGTTTATATTGCGGAATATTTGACTCAGAGGTACCGCTTTGAATCATTTCAATATCATCAGCCGCTTCTAAATTAAGTTCTGACTGGAATTTACTCTCTACTAAATCTTCTATGGTTTTTAGGTCAATTTCTTCACTATCAACCAAAGAATCATATATAACAGCCGATTTCTCTTTATCATCCTCAACCGTAATATTTGAAAGAGCTATTTCAGGAAAAGCATTAACTGGAAAATTGCTCTCCGAGGTAGGCAAATTGTAATAGTTAGGATGGATTTCACTAAACGGTAAAAAACCGCTTTTATCCATTCCGTACTCTATAAAAACAGCTTGTAGCGACGGTTCTATTCTTGTAACTTTTGCTAAATAAATGTTACCTTTATTTTGTTGTCTTACGGTTGTTTGAAATTCAATATCTTCTATATTGTTGCTTTGTCCTAATAAAACTACTCTTGTTTCGCTTGGAAAATTAGCATCAATTATAATCTTTTTATTCATTTATCTTGCTCACTAACTTGAAGAACAAATAATTAATATAATGCTTGTATCTTAAGAAAAATCATTGTTTATCTTGTATTAATTTATTTAAATAGATAATTTATCTATGAGTAAAGAGCAAAAATGAAATTCTAGATAAACTTCAAATAACACCTCTTTAAAATACTAAAAAATATATTATTATTTTTCTTACATTAAAATATTTTCATATTATTTAATTCATTAATTTTTTTTAAAATTCAACAATAATTATATACAAATTATAAATAAGACTACCATACTTGATTAAAAGCTGATAATCTAATAACTATCCATATATACTTAAATAATGGAATTACGAATCTCTTTAATTTTTAAGATAATAATCTTAATCATTATAATTATGAGTTATATACAATGTATTTATGTTTAGCAAACACTTAATTTATGACTTTAAAAAACGATTACAAAACTATTTTTTTCTCACTTTTGGGAATATTTATTTTTTCCTGTATCAATGCTATAAATTTTTATAATTTTAAAATCTTTTTACTGCTAAATAAAAATCTAGGCGGAGAACAAATAAATCATATAAATCAAACTAAATTTATAGGTTCGATAATCGCAAGCTTTGCCTTAACACAGTTAATTAATAAGTTAAGTAATCAAAAAATTATTTTAATTAGCTTATCTTTATTAATTATTTGTACAATAAACCTAATTTTATTAAATAATTATACTCTCATTAAAATTAATTTTATTGTAATTAATTTTGGAACATTTTCATATTTCACTTCTATAACATTAGACATTATTGAGAGTAGCAAAGAAAAGAAATATTTTTTTTTAGCTTGTATAATGTTGTTATGGGCGGGTGGAAACTTAATGGTAGATTTATTAAATCCATTTATAACACCAACAAATAATACTATAGTAATTTGTGCATTATTATATTGTATCAATATACTAACCGAATTTCTGCATTATAATCCTACATCTCATAAATTAAATTTAAATTCCAAATTTTCATCCTTAATAAAAAATGTCGAATTACAATTATTGACAGGCTTCGTAGTTGCTTATGTCACCTTGGATATATTATGGTATTATGAAGCTTTTGCATTAAAGAAAGAATTAGCATTAATTAATTTAAGACTTATACTAAAATATATTTTTCTAGCAATATGTTTTTCTATAATTCCTATATGCTATATATTAAGCAAAGTAAATAAATATTTGGCTAATTTATCACTAACTATAATTCTGCTCGTCTGCTTTATTTTACTACCGCTTCATGGAACTAATAAAAACCTTAATATATTATATATAATACTAATCGGTAGTTGTTTAGGATCCATTTATATTTGCAATATTTTAATACTAATTGATAAATTTAGGGATTACGAACTTAGAACAGCTTTATTTTCGTATTTTTCAATGTGCAGCATCGGTACATATGCCGGAGCTTTATCATCTCATGTACCTTACGGCACTATTAACGGCAGTGATTTCTTATTTTCTGTTTTTGCCGTAGTCGGTAGTTTTGTAGCTTATCATTTTTGGTATTTTATTAAGTATACATTATATAGATTTTAATAAGACTTTTTGCATAACTTGCTAATAAGAGAAATTTGCAGGAGACACGGAACGCAGAACCGCAGCGTACACGCAAGTAACGTGAGGATTCGAGTACCGGATCGACATACAAATTATCCTTATTAGCAAGTTATGCAAAAAGTCTTAAACTAACATAGACGAAGATCAACTTCAAAAAGAGCAAGGAATCCACAAGGTGAGGCGCGTATACTTAATACGTGAGTATCGCAACTCTTGTAGGATGACGCAGCCAATTTTTGAAGTTCATCGAGTATATGTGTAATATTCTGTAACATAATATAACTTGTATAATTTGGCATTAAATATTAATATTTAAATATATTTTTACAATGCCTAAAATGCAGCAAAGTACATTATTAAAACCGGTTAGTTGTTACGGAATCGGGGTCCACTCAGGAAAACGTACCCAGTTAACTATAGAACCAGCTAAAGAAAATACCGGAATTATATTCATTAGAACCGATATATCTTCTGAAAATAATTATATTGAAGCTAACTATTTCAATGTTTCCGATACCTTGTTATCTACCACTATCAGCAATGATCATAAAGTTCAAATTTCAACAATTGAACATTTAATGGCAGCACTTTGGGGATGCAGCATTGATAATGCAATTATTAAAATTGACGGTCCTGAAGTACCAATTATGGACGGCAGTAGTAAACCTTTTGTGTTTATGATTGAGTGTGCAGGAAAAAAATTACAAAATGCTCCTAAAAAATATCTAAAAATTTTAAAAGATATAAAAGTAGTTCATAAAGATTGTGAATTATATTGTACTCCTTCCGATCACATGACTGTAGATTTAACCATTGATTTTAGTAGTAAAGCTATAGGCAGACAAAATCTAAGTTTTAGGGATCAAGAATCTTTTACTAAAAATATTGCGGATGCTAGAACTTTTGGCTTTATAAGAGATGTTGATTATTTGAAAAGCAAAGGGCTTGCCCAAGGTGCCTCATTTGAGAATGCTATAGGAATAGATGAGCAGGATAAAATCTTAAACCCAAACGGCTTACGTTATGAAGATGAATTTGTTCGCCATAAACTATTAGATTTATTCGGTGATTTATATACCAACGGCACTAGCATTGTAAGTGCAATTAAAGGCTACAAAACCAGCCATGCTCTTAATAATGAACTATTGTATAGAATATTTAGCGATACTACCTCTTACAAATTTGTAACTAGCAGTGAGTTATAATAATCATTTCATATTGTTAAATTTCGATTTCTTTTTTGCATCCTTTTTAAATTTTCACTTTTGGTCCTTTTTATTTCAGCATTATTAACTTTATCTTTATCCATAGCTTTAGTTAAAGGATTATATCCTTCGGCTTTACTAGGATTTTCATAAAATGGATTCATTACATTTTGAATATCTTTAACATAGCTCTCTTTGCTATTATCCATTGTTATTTTATTTTCTCTAAAAAATTCTTCTAAACCGTTTCTTTTTATCTCAGAATTAAAACTGCCTATTATTTCTCGAAATTTTTGTATTTTTTGGTCTTTATTCATACTCCAATAATTCTTATCCGTTATTAATTTTTTTAAAGCTAATGTTTGCAATACTTGATTTTTAGTATAATGCTCTAATTGTTCTAAATTTTCATATATAGGAGTATCTTGTTTTTTATATTCTTCATTTATATTTAATTTAAATATTGCTTTTATTTCTATTTTTTCCTTTTCAGTAAGACCGTCGATAATTAATGATGCGGTTGTCACTACACCGTAACCCGTAGCTTTTAATATATCAAGCACATTACCGCTAGCACCTTTAATAATAGAAGCGACCAAATTTGCGGCTCCACCTAAATTATTTCCAAATATTCGTCCTGTACTTTTCAATTTATTTACATTTAACTCATACTTATCTTGAGTAGCATACTTACCTGCCGTTTGCGGCGTATATAATTCATTTTTCAAAATATCTTTTAAGCTCGGTTCTAATGATAATATATAATCTTGCTGACTTTTAGCATTTCTGTTATGTACTAATAAATTATTCTCTTTATGAAGTTTACGCAAATCATGCACTTTCAAAGTTTCATTTACAGCTTGAATTCCTAAGCTAACTCCTGAAACAACAGCTACAGCTATAATTATCGGTGATATAGGAGTAAAAAGCCCAGAAACTGTAATTGCTATAGAAGCTATGGAAACTGCATAACTTAAACTATTGCTAAATAATATTTTACCGATTTTACTTTGTCTAAAACTAGTCCAATAAGATTTTAACTTATTAAACATTTTTCTAACCCTTGATTTTTTTGACATTTATTTTTCTCTCCAAAGAACAAATATTTTTATAAATTTAATTAACTTCTCTTACAACTTAAATTATAGTATAAATTCTAATAAAAAAAACAAAATAAATGTCTGGAAAAGAATTAAATAAAATTGTTGCAGCCATCTTATTGGCTAGTTTAATTGCTATGATGGTTGGATTTGTTGCAAATATATTATACAAGCCCACTCTAGAGTTACAACATCGCGGCTACAGTGTTGCGGTTCAAGAATCATCAGAAAATCAAAATACTACTGCACTAGAGCAAGCACCGGTAAATATACCAGAATTAATGAAGACTGCTAACGCCGATAACGGTCGTGAAATAGCCAAGAAATGTTTAATGTGTCATTCTCTTGATAAAGACGGTCCAAATAAACTAGGACCGCATCTTTGGGGTGTAGCAGGCAGACCAAAAGCAAGCATAGCAGACTATAAATATTCCCCTGCTCTATCAAAACTTGGCGACGTATGGGATGATGATAGTTTATTTGCTTTCTTACATAAACCAAATATCTATGCACCAGGAACTAAAATGTCCTTTGCCGGTATCTCAAAACCACAAGACATAGCTGACGTAATATTATTTTTAAAAACTTATGTTCATGATAAATAATTATCTCACCGAAATATGGTTAATAATAGGCATAATTTGCATAGTTGTTGAATTATTTGCAGTTCCAAGTATTGGATTCTTATTCTTTGGGCTTGGAGCGTTATCAAACACTCTTGTGGTATATAACTACCCTCTAGTTAGCTTAACAAATCAAATAACATTTTTTGGTATATTATCGCTTATTTGGTTTTGCATATTATATTATCCTCTTAAAAAATATGTTTATAATAAAACTGATAAAACAAAAAATTACTTGGATATGATAGGCAAAACGGTAGAGGTTTATAGTTCTACAGTTTCTTCTGATACTATAGGACAAGTAAGATGGTCCGGTGCTATTATGAATGCTTACCTTGTTCCAAATGAAATCGATGCAAAAACAGGCGACCGACTTTTTATTATCGAAGTTAAAGGGAATGTACTAATTTGTTCTAGAGAAAAACCTAATAATAATTCTTAGCAAAATATTTCTAAATGACATTGCCCGCATAAATACAAGTACTCATTGCAAGTAGGTATTGTTGAGTGGATCATTTTATGTCATTCCCACGGAAGCGGGAATGACACTAAATGCATTTTCCAGTCCAACGCGGGCAGCCTCTCTAAATATTCTCTTTAAACCAATCAAAAGCTTTTTTAAAGAAGCTACTATTTGCATCAAGTCTAGTATGAGCAAATTCTTTTTGCTGTTTTAGAGCATGAATTTTTAGCATTCCTATAGTTGCTGAATACATGGCCGGATTATAGTCTTCTATAAAACCGGCAATAATCTCCGGTTTACCGATTCTACTCTGTTTTTCAAAAATTTTATTTGAAAGCTCTTTAAGTCCTCTAAGCTGAGACCCGCCGCCGGTAATTACAACTCTAAAAACTTCAACCTGCCCTTTTGTTGCTTTATCATATTCAGCTTTTACTATTGATAATATTTCTTCGGCTCTTGCTCTTATTACTTCCGCCAATTTATAAATTGTTACGGAAGTATTTAAAGTATGATGAGTATCAACCTGAAAATCCTCCATATTTATAATAATATCTTTCTCAAATAAAGGTATCATTGCATTACCGTATAAAATTTTTAATTTCTCTGCCGTAACAAGATCAATACCAAAGACTTTAGCAATATCCGAGCTAATATGAAAACTACCTATATTTACATGCCCCGTATATATTAATTTACCGGCAAAAAAAATGCCGAAAGAGGTAGTTTTATCCCCCATGTCGATGATAATCGAACCTAGATTTTTTTCATCATTCGTAAGACAGCTAATAGCAGAAGCATAAATTGCTAGAGTAATATTTGTGACTTCAACATGACATTTAGCGAAGCATTGTACAATATTTGATAACATATTTGAACTAGCAGCAATAATATGTAATTCACAACTAAGTTCTCTACCGTACATACCTATAGGATTCTCGACTGAATTATTATCAAGGGTAAATTCAAGAGGAAAATAATGAATAATTTCTTGGTTTTTAACTTTAAATTCAAGTAATGCTTTTTGTAGTAACTTTTTAATATCCTGCTGCGTTACGGTTTGCCCGTTAACTTTAATGGTATAATTAATATAATAAGATTTAGTGTCGGCACCTGATAACGATAATATAACTTTTTTTATATTTTTACCGCAATCTTTTTCAAGTGCGTAAATTGCTGAAACAATGCTAGTTTCAGCATTTTTTAAATCTGATATAACTCCTGATTTAATACCTTTAGAATGATGCAAATTTTGGCTAGCTACTTTAATTTCACCTTTTTTACTAATATAGGCAGCAATTACGGCAATCTTACTACTACCGAAATCAAGTGTAACAAAATTTGATATTTTCTCTTTCATTTTTTTATGCTTGTTATTCCAAAAACGTCATTGCACGAAGAATTACAAAGTAATGCGACGAAGCAATCTCAGGATGCTTGATAAGAGTGCCACGTCGCAACTACGTTTCTCTTCGCAATGACGATTCTCAGTACTTTTCTATATAATACTTATGCTTATCCCTTAAATCCAAAACCTTATAATTTTGGTTAAATAGCTTATTAGCTTTATTTAGTGCATCGACATATTTTAATGCTTCTTCAAACTCTTTTTCAGGTAACTTAATACTTATATTACCTTTAAGATTTAAATCCCACCTTCTATCTCCGAGTCTTACAGCAGCTGAAGTTTTATTCATTAATGCCGGATATTTCTGCAGCTCTAATACTAATGTACCTGCATAGATATTCGCCCCTTCCCCTACAACATGTAATAAATGAGGAAAAGGTTGAATATTTTTACTAATTTCGTAACCTTCTTCATCGACTAAGAAAAGCTGATTATTAATTTGCCAAATAGCAATAGGTTCTCTTTCAAATAATTTTATATATACCGTATTTGGTAATCTTCTACTGACATATACTTCCTTGATCCATTTATTTTTCTTTAAATTATTTCTAATTTCGTCTAATTTAAGAGCAAAAATAGGACTGCCCTTATTCGCATTTAAAACCTTTAATATTGTAGGCTCATCGACATTTTGCTGTCCTTCAATTATAACATTCTCAAGTTTAAACCCAAGTTTTGTTGTTGTTTGGTATATATTTGTTGTTAAGTAGGTTTTTATGCTGGCAAAATATTTTGTAAAAACAAATAGACATACAAAGATAATTAAAGCAATCTTAAGCCCTAATATTGCTTTTTTGTAAATTAGTCCTAATTTTCGGCGTAATGAGATATTATTAGTTTTTTTTGTTTGTTTTTTTTTATTGGAGCTTGTTTTTTTTCTCATGATTCAAAGCTTGCCGTCTTTATAATTTCTTCAATTAAGTTAGTAAAATTTATCCCTGCATAAGCTGCAATTTCCGGCACTATTGATAAAGGCGTCATACCTGGGTGAGTATTTATCTCCAAAGCATATAACTTGTTTGTTTGCTCTTCTAAAATCAACTCTGCTCTAGCAGGACCTTTACAATTCATTGTTTTATAAATTTTTTCTGATTCTATAAGTAATTTCTCATATAAATTAGCAGGTAGCGGAACAGGACAAAGATGATCAGCAAATCCTTCGGTATATTTAGTTTCATAATCATAGAAACGATTCTTTAGTAATTTAATCTCTAAAGCTCCAAGAGCTTTGCCGTTTAATACCGCTACTTGTAATTCTCGCCCTTTTATATATTGTTCTATTATTACCTGATCACCGTAAGGAAAATCATAATCGGCAAAGTTAAAATCATCTTCTGTAAATATCACCTCAACACCAATACTTGAACCTTGCGTAAGAGGCTTAATAACGTACGGTCGTTTCATAGGATCATTTTTTATATTATCGCCTTTATTTACAACAATGCTTTCTGCCATATTAATATTATTCGTTAAAAACCAGCTCCTAGAATGTATTTTATTGAATGCTAAAGCTGAAGATAACACGCCGCTATGAGTATAAGGAATCCGCATTATATTAAGTAATCCTGGTAAACAACCGTCTTCACCATATGTACCGTGCAGACAATTAAAAACGATATCAGGTTTTATTTCTTGTAATCTAACTGCAATATCCGCTCCCATATCAATAAAGGTAACTCTATATCCTAATTCAATTAAAGCTTTACTAACTCCTTCGCTTGACACTAACGATACTTCACGCTCAGCAGACATACCGCCCGCCATTAATGCTATATGCTTTTTACCGGTACTACTTAATATTTTGACTATAGAGTGTTCTACCCAATGTGTTTGATATTTGTGCATGTTTTTTCCTTTCTTATTAAACCCATTGTAATTCCTAACTAAAAGCGGCCTTGTTGCATAGCTCGAAAAACCTACTCGATGTCATCCCCGCCTTCGCGGGAATGACATAAAACTAGCTGCAACAACGCCATTTTTAATTAGGGATGACGTCCGATTCTCTTAATCTCCCACTCTAACTTAACCCCGCTATCTTCAAATACTTTCTGCCGGACGAAATCACCTAAATCTTCTAAATCCTTAGCGGTAGCATCACCGTTATTTATCATAAAATTACAATGAAGTTCTGACATCGAAGCACCGCCTATTCTATAGCCTCTAAGCCCCGCTTTGTCAATAAGTTCCCAAGATTTACGCCCTTCAGGATTTGCAAAAGTACTACCGCCCGTACGCTCTTTAATAGGCTGTGTAGATGATCTTGCGTTATTTATTTCATTCATCCGTAATAATATATTTTCACTATCGCCTTTATTTATTTTAAAAACAGCTTTGAGAATAATTAAATTCTTTGGTAAATTATTACTACGATATTTAAAACCGATTTCTTCATTTGTGAATGTTAAAAAGTTTCCTGCAAAGTCAATCGCTTCAATCTGCACTACAATATCTTTAAATTCAGAGCCGTAAGCACCAGCATTCATAGCAACACCGCCGCCGATAGTCCCTGGAATACCTACTAAAAACTCAAAACCGGAAATAGCATTTGCTTGACAAAATTTTGCTAAATTATAATTAAGGCAGCTGCTACCTACTATTAAATGATTATCTATAAACTCAATATTGCTAAAATTCTGACCAAGTTTTATAACGACCCCTTCTATGCCACCGTCTCTTATAATAATATTTGAGCCTGCTCCAAAAGTCTTTATAGGTAATTTTTGCTTATTTTGTATTAAGAAACTTTTTAAATCTTCGCTATCTAAAGGTTTAAAGAAAATTTCAGCATTACCGCCTACTTTAAACCATGTTAAGTGTTTTAAATTATAATCTTTTTTATACTCGCCTTTTACTATCGGTAAAATTAACATATTTAGTCCTGCTATTCGCTTTACTGTTATCTTCACTCTTTTGTCCCCTAGTTCGCTTGACCCTATGTTATACGAACAGATGTCATTCCCGCGAAAGCGGGAATCCAGTTTTTTAAATAAATTATATAAAAATTTAGTATATAATTTTCTTTGTTTTTATCATTTTTTTCTGGATTCCCGCTTTCGCGGGAATGACATAAGAGCTATGCAACACAATACCAGTCAAACCACGGTATGACAGCTAAAGCCACGGGATGACAATCTCCCATCTAATTCATTAGCAAAACTTGAAATATTACCTGCTCCCATCATAATTATCATATCACCGGAAGCTGCATTATCTATAATAACTCCAACCGCATCATCTAGCTCTGCTAGAAAATTTGCTTTATCGTGATGTTTATGCTTAGTAATCTTATCAACTAAACTTTGTCCTGTAATTCCTTCTATAGGGTTTTCACCTGCAGCATATATATCGGTAATATAGAGTATATCGGCATCAGCAAAGCAAAGCATAAAATCATCAAATAAATACTGCATTCTTGAATATCTGTGAGGCTGAAAAATAGCAATAACTTTACCGTTTTGTTTATTTGCTATATTTTTAGCCGTCGCAAGCGTTGCTTTGATTTCCTCAGGGTGATGAGCGTAATCATCGATAATTGAAGCCTTATTATATTCAGCTACTTTAGTAAATCTCCTCTTCACTCCTTTAAAATTATTAAAACCGTTTTTAATAGCTTTAATACCGAAATCTAATTCTATCCCAACGGCAATTGCAGCAAGACTATTTAAAATATTATGTCTTCCGGGCGTTGGAATAGTAATTTTTTCAATAATCGTTGTACCTAGTACATTTGGTAGACTAATTTTTACGTCAAAAGTAGAGGAGGCAATATCAGTGTTAATATTAAACGCTATAATATGAGCATCTTCCGAATCGATGCCGTAAGTAACAATCTTCCTTTCAGTAATATCGTCTACTAACTTACGAACTATTTTATGATCGATACAACAAACGGCAAAACCGTAAAACGGCAAATTATTAATAAAGCTTCTAAAAGCACCAATTAATGTTTCAAAATCTCTATAATAATCTAAATGTTCAGGATCAATGTTAGTTATTATCGCAATAGTTGATGGAATATGAATAAACGTTGCATCCGATTCATCGGCCTCCGCAATTAAATAATTACTTGAACCAAGATATGCATTAGTCGATTTATTATTGATGATCCCACCGTTAATAACCGTAGGACATAAACCGGCTGCCTCAAATAAACAAGCAACTAAAGAAGTAGTAGTGGTTTTACCGTGCGATCCCGAAACTGCTACTGAACATTTTAATCTCATAAGTTCAGCAAGCATGTCCGCACGTCTAATAATTGGAATTTTACGCTCCAAAGCTTCTTTTATTTCAGGATTCTTTGGATTAATTGCCGATGAAATAACAACATACGACACATTGGTAATGTTCTGCTCGGCGTGTCCTAAAAATATTTTAATGCCGTATGACTCAAGCCTTTTAGTATTATAATTTTCTACTAAATCGGAACCTTGTACTTTATAACCTAGATTATGTAATATCTCGGCAATACCGCTCATACCAACGCCGCCAATACCTATAAAATGTATAGTTTCTAAGGTTTGATTAGTTTTTTTTAATTCAAGTAACAGCATTTAAGTTTAATCATTTAAAATTGAGTTCTGCATATAGGTTTTAAGTAACATTGTCAAGCACTAACTGTGTCATACCGCGACTTGATCGCGGTATCCAGTTTAAAATATTAAAATCATTGATATTAAAAGTTATTTTTATGGATACCGTGGTCAAGTCACGGCATGACATCGGAGTCTTTTTCAAGAGCCAGGCAACAAAACCGGTTCAGTATGACAATTAAACCTCATCCACCCTATCAAATTTTGCTTCGGAATAGAAGTTGCCTTGTAGCCCACCGACTTTTAGATCAATTAAAAATTTAGCTATTTCTCCGTTTTCTACGAATTCAGCTACCGTTGCAATACCTAAATCTTCTGAAATTTTAATTAATCTTTCTACGAAATACCTACTTTGTACATCACTTGTAATACTACGCACATATTTACTGTCAATTTTGATAATATCAATTGGTAAGCTTTGAAGTTGTTTAAAAGAAGTAAAACCTGCACCAAAATCGTCTAATGCAAATTTACATCCGTACTTACGTAGTTTATTAATAAATAAAGTTATTTTATCGTAATGCTCATTGAAAGAAGTTTCCGTAATTTCAATAATTAAACGATCCCGAACATTATGAGCTTTTAATAAGTTTTCTGCTATTTCCCATAAAGCTTCATCGCATGTTCCTATATTTGAAATATTAACGGCTAACATTAAGTTTGGGTTGCGGACAAGTTCATT
The DNA here is from genome assembly GCF_046532895.1 of Rickettsia koreansis. Taxonomy (NCBI): domain Bacteria; kingdom Pseudomonadati; phylum Pseudomonadota; class Alphaproteobacteria; order Rickettsiales; family Rickettsiaceae; genus Rickettsia; species Rickettsia koreansis. The sequence goes on from NZ_WHLZ01000001.1 coordinate 567,969, forward strand.
AACAGTCATTTCTAAAACAATTTGATCAATTATAAAAATTAATCCTTTATTTTCAGCAATAGGGATTATAGGACCTACGGAAACATAAACACCGTTCTCGTCAGGTATACGAAGCAGACATTCATAATAATGAATCTTCATAGTATTGCGATCTATTATAGGCTGATAAGCAAATCGCATAGTCTTTTTTGCTAAGGCTTGTCGTAGTAAGTTAAGCTGAAGATTAGATTTTCTTATATTTTCCAAATCATGTTCTGTACTGCTATATTCACGGTAATAATAATTATTATTTTGTGAAAGTAACATATTTAATGTTTTTTCAATTTCTTTAGCATTATTACTTACTTTTGGAAATTTAATACTAGCAATATAACAATTCATATAAATTGCCGGCTTCTGTTCATTAATATAAAGCTGCAAAAATAAATATAATTTTCTAGCAAAATTTTTAATTAAGTCAGAATCAGTAGTATTTAGGATAAATAATATTCTATCTTTCTTTATTTTCTTAAACTTTGAAAAAATATTAAGTTCTTTGCTTACATCTTTAATGATTTGATCTAAATCTTCAATTATAAAATGCTTACCCTGCTCTATAAATTCTATTTCATCATAATTAACTAATCTACAAGCAAAACATACGCCTTTTTCCAATTTATCTATCGCATCTTGTAAATCTTTATAATCCGTTATTAATTCCGACATTGCCATGTGTATCATAAAATTATATACTTAAGAATATTAGGACATTTTTACTGTAAATAAAATAAAAATATGAACCGCATAGAAAGGATACAAGAAAAATTAAGTGTGTTAAAACCACATTTTCAAGAAATAATAGATGAAAGCTATAAACATGCTAGTCATTATAACGGAATTCACAGCCATATAAAAATAAGAATTTCTGCAGAAACATTACAGGGGAAAAGCCTAATTGCCAATCATCGCACTATTAATAACTTACTTGCCGATGAATTTAATAGCGGCTTGCATGCTTTATCGATAGAGGTACTATGAAAACAAATAATATTTTAAAAGTAGCCGTTGGAGCTAGCAGCGTAGCACAAAAAGCCTTAAATAGTATAACGGATAAAAGCTGTGGCATAATTGAGGATAAAATACTTAAAGGGAATTACGTCACTCGCGAAGAATTTGAAAAATTACAAACTTTAGTAATAAAACTCAAGAAAGAATTAGCAGAGTTAAAGAGCAAATAATTAATCAACTAGTTTCAGAATTTTCTATTTTTGCTTTTAGCTCTTCTATTTCTTCTATAGTTAGCCCTGTTGAATCTGCTATTATATTGACATCTATATCTTTAAGTAACAAGTTCTTTGCTATTTCTATTTCAGCTTTCCCTTTTTCACACTGTTCGTCTAAAGCTATTTCCTCGGCATCTTCCATTAATTTCGCTCTTATATAGGCATCATATTCTTCGGCGGTGAGGTTATGCATTGCTATTATATTGTATGCATCTAATACTTTCTCGCTCTTTATATTTGCAGGTGGGCTGTTTTATGTTTCTGCACACTTAAATAAATGTAGCCACTCATCTATAGTAGTTTCAATCTTATCTTTATCAAAATTTTTAAGCTCTATAAATACATAGGAAAAATCAAATAAATATTGCTTATTTGTTTTAGTTTCAAGCATTTTATGAAGACTTATACAAGGTACTTCATCATCAAACATTTTAGTCTTAATAAGTGAAATAACTATTACCGGTAATAAATCTTTATGCTTTATTCCTTGTGTAAGTTGCTGTACGTAAGAATGAGCAGAATAATATTGCACTCTTTTTAAGTAATCGCTTTCATTTCTTTTTTGCATCTCGATTATATACCAGCTACTGGCTTCATCTTTAACCTTTAAATCAAATATGCTTTTTGTTCCCTTTATCGAGCATAGGTACTTGCTCTACAGGTATAAATTCTATTGCTTTAATTCTAAGCCCCTCAGGTAGTGCAAGAACTACATTGATAAATTCCTTGAACCTCTCTAAATCACGAAAGATTTTTTTAAATACACTATCATTAGTGGGATCTAAATATCTTTGCATATTAATTATTACTTTTGGTATTACTCATATTATATAGCTTTTTAAGTAATCAGTAAATAATACTAGAATATGTACTTTTAATAGAATAATTATTGCTATTTTTTAACCAAAATTACGTACTTTGATCCGTTCTAATGGATACGATTGCTGACATGCCGGGAACTAGATTAGCATTTGGGGATTCAAAATCTATTAAAACAGGTACACGTTGTACGCTTTTAGTAAAATGACCGGTAGCATGATCTGGTGGGATTAAGCTAAATTTAGAGCCGGTAGCAGGAGCAATATTACGAATCTTCCCGTAAATTACCTTTTTAGGCAAAGCATCAAATTCAATTTTGACTTTCATGCCGGACTTAAATTTCTGAATTTGTGTTTCTTTAAAATTAGCCTGAATATACATAGTATTATCTTGAACTATAGAAAACAACGCCCTACCCGGTACTATGTAATTTCCGACTTCTAAACTACTATTACCGAATATACCGGGTACCATAGCAATAAGTTTAGTATTTTGTAAGCTCCTTAAGGTTACTTTTTTATTTTCTGTTAGCTCTTTAAGTTTTTCCTGTTCTGCTGCTTTTTCAAGCTCAAGAAGCTGTAAATGTTGCTTAGATATATCTAAATCTAATTGTGCTTGTTTATAATCCGTTTTGGCTTTTTGATATGTGTTTTTAGAATCATCTAACGTTTTAGAGCTAGCAAATTTTGTCTTATTTAATTCCTGCACTCTCATAAAATCTGTTGCAACAATATCAAAGCTTATTTTATTAAGCTTTAATTTTTCAGCTGCTTGCTCTAGGCTAATCTGCCCTATTGAGATTTTTTGCTCTATAATTTCTATATTTTTTATGCAAGCTTCAATAGATGCTTCAAGTGCTGCAAGCTTTGCCTTATAATCTCTATCGTCAATTTCACCTATCAGATCGCCTTTATTAACTTTAGTATTATCGGTAACAAATAACTTTGTTAAAACACCGCTAACTTCAGCACTAACATTTGAAATATCTGCATCTATGTAAGCATTATCCGTGGATTGTGTATTTGCCCAAACATAAATTCTATATCCCAAATAAATAAATATGATTAAGGCTATAATAATTACATATTTAGTAAATGGATGATGTTTATATTTGTCGATAGCTTGTTGTAATACACTCGGCATAATTAACTTCACCAATACCCTCTATGTTTCAAAAAATAACAAATTGGTATAGAAAGAATATATATAACTGCAATTAACGGCAGTGAATACCATGGATATATGATAAGATTTATAATAACAATAGCAACTAAAATCATTGCAAGCGATAAATATTCAGGTTTAATACTCAAATTTTTTGTTGAGATTGTAGGCAGCCTACTAGCAAGTAGAAAAGCTATAATAGCCAAATATATATTAATTGTTATAGTATGAGTACGGGTATTGATATTTAATAACGTACCGATTTCAAAATCTATCATTACAGGCATTAAAGCAAGTAAAGCACCACATGGGGCAGGTACACCGGTAAAAAAATAGTCAGTTTTTTTATCTTGTTTCGGTTGATAAATACCAACGTTAAAGCGAGCTAAACGTAGTGCCATACACACTATAAATAATAACATTACCGCTGATGAAAATACCTTATACTCATATTGTTGAAAAGACCATAAATATATCAGATAGGCAGGAGCTATACCGAAATTAGCAAAATCGCATAATGAATCAAGCTCTGCACCAAATGGGCTAACTGCATTTAGCATCCTTGCTATTCTACCGTCAATACCGTCAATAATTGCCGCTACTATAATGCAATATACCGCAAGTTCCCATCTGCTATCCAAAGCAAATTTTATAGAACTCATACCGGTTACTAAACCAAGCAACGTAATAAAGTTGGGAATTAATTTTATTAGAGGTACAGGCTTAGTTATTATAGATTTACGAATTTTTAACAATTTTTATACTCAAAATGTATTTATCACGTCATTGCAAGGAAAAAACAGTGTGGTTGCATGGCTGTCAATGTCTCATTCCTGCTTTCGCAGGAATGACATAAACAAACCATGCCTACGGCTGCTCGCAATGACGGTTTTAAAGTTATGAGGCTACTTCCTCTCAAACTTAAATTCTGTTGTCTTTTTACGTCCAAAATCAGCAATGATAGTTTCACCGCCTATAGCAGTCTGCCCTTTACTCACTAATAAAGCTGTTTTCAACGGTAGATAAACATCTACTCTGCTACCGAAACGAATTATACCGTATCGCTCGCCCGTTTTAACTTCATTACCCTCTTCTAAATCACAAACTATACGCCTTGCTATAAGTCCGGCTATTTGAACAAAAACAATTTTCTGACCTTGAGCAGTTTCCATTAATACTGATTGACGCTCATTATAAACACTAGCTTTATCGAGTGAAACATTAAAAAATTTTCCTGGATTATAATGAAGTGCTAAAATTTTTCCGTTTGCCGGGATTCTATTAACATGGACATTAAAAATATTTAGAAAAACACTAACTCTAATCATTTCCACATCACCAAGCCCTAATTCCGGAGGCGGCAATGCTTCCTTAATTTCTTGAATTATTCCATCTGCAGGACTTATTATCAGATCATTACTTATAGGCACAACGCGATCAGGATTACGGAAAAAATAAATACACCAAACAGTAGCAATACATCCAATACAGCCAAGTTTTTCATTAAATGATGCTAATAAAAAACTTACTAATGCAAAGCTAGCAATAAATATATATCCTTCGCGGTGAATAATTTTAAATAAATCATTATATTGTTTCATTTTAATTTCTATGAATCTCCTTATTATTTTTAACTATGCCTACTCTGCTTTATCTTCTTGGTTCTCACTCTCGTTTTCATCTTCATCTTGAGGGGTAGCTTGGACTTCTTGCGCAGAACCAAGAGCATATACGCATAAATCAGGGAGTGGAACACCGTTTTTTTTTGCAAGATCATTTAGCTGTGATATTGCTTTCATAACATCATCAGGAATAGTACCGCCTCTTTCGTCAGATAACCATTTTGCTTGAAATTGTAGCGGATGATGCCCTTCTTGAGGCGTACCTATATAAAACTTAAACTTGGCTCTTTGTCCACTAAAATCGCAGTCAAATTCAAACTCTTTATAATGTGCCATAACTTTATGAATTAATAATTATATTAATATTATTATAACAATAAAAATGCAAATCTAAAATAATTTCTTGTCTAATATTTTTTAAGTTTTTTAGCAATATAACGATTTGAATATAGAAATTTATCGCTAGAATCTATAATTATCCCGCCTGCTTCCTTAATAAAAAGCTCAAATGCATAATATAATGTAAAATTTAATAATGATAAACATATTAAATCCGCTTTACCTGACGCTACAAGCATAGCCCCATAGCAAAGAGAACCAAAAGATCTAATATTATCTACCTCTATCTCCTCCAAATCATTATGATTTACATCTTCAATAATTGCTAAACAGTTTTTTAAATCGGCATTATCGGAAACTCTAAGTCTTAATCCTTGATAATTAGAGTTTAAATTATTTTTTTCTATCCAAGCTCCCTTACCTTTTTCAGCATAATAAATTTCATTAAGAGCAGGAAAATATATTACTGTAGAAGTAGGAGTTAAAACTTCTTGATTCCTTTTTAAATAAGTTACGGATATCGCAAAAAAAGGTATGCTTCTGGCAAAATTATTTGGGCTATCTATAGGATTAATTAAAAAAACACTCTCATAATTATTATTTAAATCGAATTTATCCTCCGGAAAAAATAAATATTGTGTATGTTTTTGTAATTCTTCACATAATAAAGTTTTTAATTTTATATAAGATCGCTTACAAAATTCTTCATTTCTTACAGAATTTTTTTGTAGCATTTCGAGTTCTAAAAAATCTCTATGCAAAAACTTCACAGCTTTACGCAGGGCATTAATTAATAAATTAGTTATAGGTTGCATTTGATATTTTTACTTTAAGATATTAGTTTTAGCAATTATGTCGTATGGCTTTAAAAAATTGATACCATTCCTCACTAAAAGCATTGCCTGAGTGGATGCTGAAAGTCATCATTGCGAGAAAAAACTGTAAATTTTGACTAAGCCATCTCAGGATATTTGATGAGATTGCCACGCAGCCTACGGCTGCTCACAATAACGGGGTGGTATCCACACAGGCAATGCCTTCGCTGGAATGACATCCATAGTTCAATAAAACAGCTTACTTCGCTCGCTCGACATATGTCATATCATCAGTTTTAACAACAATTTTTTCTCCTATTTCTAAATATTGCGGGACCTTAACTTTAATACCGTTTTCTAAAATTGCTGGTTTATAAGAAGCGGTAGCGGTTGCTCCTTTTATTACCGGATCAGTTTCACTAATTTCAAGTATAACAGTTGGAGGAAGCTCAATATTTAAAGGCTTATCATTATAAAATTCGACTTTAACAATCATATTTTCAGTTAAGAAAGATAATTTTTCTTCTAACATTTCCTTGGAAATATTTATTTGATCAAAATGTTTGGTATCCATTAATACCAAATCATCACCTTCAAAATATAAAAATTGATATTCTTTTTGTTCAAGTGCGGCTTTTTCTAAATAATCGGCAGAACTGAATCTTTCGTTACGCTTTGTCCCTGTTTTTAAATTTTTCATCTCAACTTGTACATAAGCTCCACCTTTCCCGGGTTGAGTATGTTCCGGTGTTTTGCTGACAACCCATAAATCATTATTATAAACTAATATGTTACCTGTTCTAATTGAATTTGCTGAAATTTTCATATATCATACATATTAAGACTTAAAATTAAAGTATAAATATACAAATTATTTCCTTTAAAAACAAGAATTTAATCTTATGACCACAATATTAGTAGTAGATGATATAGAACCCAATATTAAGTTACTAACAGCCAAACTTTTAAAAGAGTATTATACGGTTCTTACTGCAAATAGCGGTAAAGAAGCACTAGCAATTCTTAAAAAGGGAAAAATTGATATTATACTACTTGATGTTATGATGCCGGCAATGGATGGATTTGAGGTATGTAAAACAATAAAAACCGATCCGGAAACTACTCATATACCGGTTGTAATGGTAACTGCACTTTCCGATATTGATGATCGAGTTAAAGGTCTTGAGGCAGGAGCTGATGAGTTTTTAACAAAACCGATTAACGATACTGCCCTATTTGTAAGACTTAAATCGCTATCTAGAATGAAAAGCTTAATTGATGAGTTAAAGCTTCGTAATAACACTAATGCATTATTAGGCGTAACAAATATCGCAATGCATGACACTTGTGCAGATAAAAAAATATTACTAATTAATGATGATGTGGTACAAGCTAAAAATATAAAACAAATGTTACTTAAGCTTACCCAAAACGTAAAGGTAATAAGTAATTCCGATGAATTAGATATTATAAATGAATATACCCCCGATTTAGTAATTATCAGTAGTACGCTCGAAGATGACGATCCTTTGAGGATCAGTGTTATTTTAAGAGGTAAAGCAGAAATAAGCGGCGTAGTAATAATTTTACAAATTGATGAAGACGGTATGCCTTTGGTTGTGAAAGGTATTGAACTCGGTATTAATGATTATTTCGTTTATCCTATAGAGGAAAGCGAATTGCTTGCTAGAATTAGAACACAATTAAGACGTAAGCAATATCAAGATAATTTACGTAATGATCTTGAACAAAGTGTCAATTTAGCAGCTAAAGACGGTCTAACCGGCTTATTTAATCGTCGCTATTTCGATATACATCTCAAACAAATGATTGAGCAAACTAATAAAGAAAGTATTAAATTATATTTACTTATGTGCGATATCGACAATTTTAAACATATAAACGATACTTACGGTCATCAAGCAGGCGATAAGGTTTTAACAATTGTATCCCGTATTTTGAAGAATACTCTCAGAGTAACAGACTTAATAGCAAGATTCGGCGGTGAAGAATTTACTATACTCTTAACGGATATAGATATTTCTAAAGCAATTGAAACTGCGGAGAGAGTTAGGGTTAAAATAGAATATATGAATTTTCACATTGAAGATCAAATTGAACCTTTAAAAATAACTATTTCAATCGGAGTTACGAAATATAAAAAAGAAGAATCAATAGAATCTTTCATTGAACGTGCTGACAAAGCTATGTATGAAGCTAAAACAACGGGTAAAAATAAAGTAGTAAAATTATAATTGATTTTTTAAAGTAAAAAAATAATGAGCAATTCTTCCAAAAAACATCTTGATTTACCATATAGACCAGGGGTCGGCATGATGATATTAAATGCCGATAACCATATATTCGTCGGTAAAAGAATAGATACAAAAATATCTGCATGGCAAATGCCGCAAGGTGGGATAGTTCCCGGCGAAACACCAAGTATTGCAGCAATGCGTGAGATGTTAGAAGAAATAGGCAGCGATAAAGGATATATTATTGCCGAAAGCAAATTCTGGTATAGTTATGATGTACCAAGCTTTTTAATACCTAAACTGTGGAACGGTAATTTTCGTGGACAAAAACAACGCTGGTTTTTAATTAGGTTTACCGGAAATAACGAAGATATTAATATAAATACCTCTAATCCGGAATTTGACCAATGGCGTTGGGCATCACTTGATGAACTCTTATCTATTATAATACCGTTTAAACGTAAACTTTACCAAGCCGTCGTAAAAGAATTTGAATCATTAATTCAGTAAAAATTTTATATATATATAGTACTTGTAGAGCAGCACTATTTACCTCTTTATCACCTCCAATTCATTCATTTATAGCACTAAATAATGAAATATCCATATCATTGCCTAAAGTAAATACAGCACTCTCATTTGTTCCTCTAGACAATAAACTAATATCTTTATCGCAACTAGATTCAATCATATAATATGTACTATTATTCTTTATTAGGTTATAATTATTATCACCGATTATATGTGCAGTAAATGCATTTGCTAGATTAGATATAGTTATATTAGCAATAAAATCTTTTACTTCTCTTATATAAAATAAGTTTATAATAAAATTACTTAGACAGTGATTTGTTGTTTCAGTTTCCCAATTAACCGTATCAATTTGAGTTTCCGGCATTAAAAATCATGAATTTATATCTTCAAACACAAATTTTAGCTCTCTAACCAATCCACATAAAATATATTTTTTATCAGCAATATGTACAAAGGTATGATCAGGATGCTCATCTAAAAAATATGGAAGTATTAGAAAAAGGTTTTAAATGTACAGAATATACCTTATTTCTATCAAGGCTTTGGTCATAACTATTTTCACTAGAATCAGCTGGTATTAAATTTGGTAATAAGATAAGTCTACAAAAATAACCGATTAAATTAACTATATTTGGTAAAAATTTAATATGATAATTTGGCATAACGTTACTTTATGTTTATTATAACATGTCTTATTATTAAATATTATTAAGATTATTATTATAATTCAATTAATTTAATAAGAAACCATCGTTTAGCTGTTGATACTTGTGTGATTTTTGCTATTATTCTTTTCACTTCAGTAATTCAACCTGAAAATAATTAGATTTTACTTTCTATCTTTGCAGCCAATATAAAGTCGTTTTCCATAAGACCATCGATTTTATTAGTCCATATTTCCACACTACATGCTCCCCAAGATATAGTTAAATCGGGATGATGTGCTTCCTGCTCTGCAATGTCAGTTATCTTATTTGCAAATTCCATAGCTTTTATAAAATTGAACTAATCACTTATCAATTTCTTTTTTCTCAAGTGACGGAACTCCACCCTCACATGGTATGCATCTTTTCTCACTTAATACTGTCATAGTTTTTTTCTATATCAAAGTTAAAATATTGATCTTTATAAGGCTCATCTGCAAGTTGTATAATGCCACCACTCAATTTTACATGCTTTAAAATTATGTTTTTGCATCTTAGAACGTAAATAATTACGTTTTGCTATATATTGCTTATCAATTAATTTACTGTCATGAGATAAAGCTTCATCAAATAAGTCAAAAGAAGTATACATGTCTACCGTATTGTCATCTAAAGAGGATTATAACACGCGCGTCTTTCAGCTTTCTCTTAATAATGACTTCAGGATTATTATTAACTTCCTTCTGAAGCTTTATTATTGATCAATCTACAGTACTCCTACTATGACTAGATCTTTCAGCTATATAATATAAAACATTTAGACTTATCTATATATGGGTAAAAACTTTCCTTATTTTTTTGATCAATATTATCTTTGCTCCATCTTAAAAAATGTTGTACAGCTTTTTGTGGTCTATATGCATATAATCAGTGAATAACCATCGTTTTGTATCTCAGCTTGTACTGCTTTAAGAGCCTTAACAGCTTCTATGGTTAAAATTGCTTCCGGTGCTTTATAACCATCTACCTTTTTACCAACAAAATTTTCATCTGAATAATAATGCATATTTTGAATAATTGTAGGGTCGATATCTTTCAGATACACGAACCCTTTAAGTAAGGATTTAGCATATACAATTTCATAAAATGCTAGGCTTTGTAAAGATTTCTAATTGATTTGTTATTTTGAAATATTTTTTAGTGCAAATCAAATCGTTTTAGAGATCTTCACAGAACCTAATATAAAATAGACTCCTTGCATAATATCTTTCTAAAGGTAATTTGTATGTCGATCCGGTACTCGAATCCTTACATAGATTTGGCTACGCTCCGGTTCTATGTTCCGTGCCTCCTTCAAATTCCTCTTTATAAAATAGGTTATGCAAGAAGTCTAATATTTATCTTATACAAAATTTTATTAAAAACCATGGGACTGTTAACAGTAGTAAACTCACCCCCATTTTGTGACAGGCACGAAGGTAGAACCTACCTATATATATAATAGACGAGAGGATGAACAACGAAGCACAAAGTTCAAATCAGTTTACTATAGAACTATCAAAAAGACGGATGAATGGTAGCGAGGGAGGGATTTGAACCCCCGACACACGGATTATGATTCCGTCGCTCTAACCAGCTGAGCTACCCCGCCAGAGGAAAAGTGTTTATATAATTGCGGTTGCATGACTTGGAAAATATACTTAGTGTCGTACCGCGGCTTGACCACGGTACCCCCCAAAAAATAACTTAAAATACTAATTAATTTAAATATTTTAAGCTGGATTCCACGATCAAGTCGCGGGATGACAATAAAAAAATTGATCCATGCAACAATTGACTAGCAACTTCTCAAATTTTATCTTAACGTTTAGAGAATTGTGTTTTCTTACGTGCTTTACGTTGTCCGTATTTCTTACGCTCTACTACCCTAGAATCACGTGTTAAAAGACCGCCTTTACGCAAAATAGCATGAAAATCTGGAGCAGCTTTATCTAAAGCTTTAGAAATTCCATGTAAAATAGCACCTTTCTGTCCTGAAATTCCTCCACCTCTAACAGTACAAATTACATCATACTGATCAATAGTTTTTGTTAAGACAAACGGCTGTAAGATAGTTTTCACATAAGTTTCAGAAGGAAAATACTGGGCTATTGTTTTTTTATTAACAACTATTTTTCCTTTTCCTACTTTAAGCCATACTCGTGCTATAGCATTTTTTCTTTTACCTGTAGCATAAAACTTGCCTAAATTATCTATTTTTTCTTTAGGAGTTTTTAATACTAAAGGTTCTTTAGTGAACCGCTTCTCTACTTTTTCTGTTTTAATTTTTAACTCGGGCATATTCTATTACTTTTTATTTTTTGGATTTTGGCTTGCAAAATCATAAACAGTAGGTTGCTGTGCCATATGAGGATGATCACCATTTGCATAAACATACAAATTACTCATTTGCTTAGCACCTAAAACATTTCTTGTAATCATTCTTTTTACGGCTATTTTAATAACTCTCTCAGGGTGTTTACCATTTAAGATTTTACCTGCCGTAGTATCTTTTATCCCACCTGGAAATCCTGTATATCTGTAATATATTTTTCCGTCTTTGGGATTTGCTTTTTTACCTGTTAATTTTACATGCTCCGCATTTATTATGATTATATTATCACCACAATCTAAATGAGGTGTAAAGCTAGGCTTATGCTTACCGCGTAGCATATTAGCAACTCTGCTAGCGAGTCGTCCTAGTACAATATTTTTTGCGTCTATGACCCACCATTTCTTTTCAATTTCCGATGGCTTTGCCGAGTAAGTTTTCACAATAGTATCTTTTTAATTAGAATTTAAAATTAAAGAATCAAGCAACATATTTAATAGCATTAATACCCGCTATCTGTCAAGCTAAATATAATTTATTTACTTCCGAATATTATTTTTCTATCGGTAGAAAAATATAAATTATTATTTGCTCTTAGCCCATAATAACGAATATTTTTTATAATTTTGACAATATGAGGTATCATGTTTAATCCATTATTATCAACATCAAAACTATATAAAACACCGTTAACGGAAATAACATTTAAACTTCGCTTATTGTTATTATTAACTCCAACAAAAGGTACTAAAAAAGCAGCAGATTTTAGTTTCTTAGGATCTTGTCCATCATTTAAATCAGCTACAAACTTTACTTTCCCTGTCTCAGGATTAAATGCTGCTATTTGTCTAGCATTATTTGTTACAAATAGGCTATTACCGATTAAAGACATTGATTGAATATCCTCGGCATTTACCTGCCAAATCACACTGCCGGTTGCTACATTAAGCTTAATAAGCTTACCAAGACCGGTTGCTATATACAGATTCATATTATCATGAACTGGAGTACATAAAATACTTGATTCGTCAAAATTCGGTATAGCTGTACGATCATTAAGATTTGCAAACTCAAAATTCCATTTTACTTCACCGTTTGTTATATTTAAGGCAAGTATTTGCCCGGAATTATAAGTTACTATTACATTGTCATACTGTACTATCGGCGTCATAAAGTAACTAGCCGACAAAACTTCCGCTAGGCTTTCATGTTCCCATACGGTTTTTAAAGTTTCTGCATTTAAAGCAATAGTTTGATTACTGATAGTTTGCACTAAGACAGTATTATCATTGAGCACAATAGGCTTAATTCTAATAATATCCGGAAGTTCTTTTCTAATTATTTCATAACCTGATTTTGCATCTAACACTACTAACAATCTTGAACCGTATGTTACGTATAATTTTCCGTTATGGTGTAAAATGCCGCCGCCTATATAATTATCTTTTTTATGTCTACTTAAATTATAAGACCAAATAATCTTATTTTTCTCTATAGAAAATGCAGAAATATTCGATCTAATATCCAATGCATAAATCATATCGCCTATAAAAACCGGCTCGGTAATCGTTTTACTTCTAGCGAAACTATACTGTTTATTCTTAAGCATATTTGCATTAAATGCATATATATTTGCATTAGAATCTAAATATATAGGCTCATGAGTCTGCATTGCTAATTTAGGAGTCAACTCAACAATATTTTTTACCCTTTTTGGTCCAAGCCCGTTACATGAAATTAAAATAAACGGTAATAACAGAAGTGCTATTTTTTTTGTCATATTTTTCCTTAAGTACGAATTATTATTTATTTAAATTTACAAGCAATGCTTTAGCCTGATCTTTTATTAGATCAGATACATTATTTGAAATTAATAAATTTTTTAGATTTTTTTCTGCTTGCGGTTTCATATTATTCTTAATATCCCACATAGCTTTTATAATAGTTGCTGTAGCCCAAAAAGGTTTTTTCTCGTCATCAAAATAGTTTAAATATTTGGTCAATTTCTCTTTATCTTGAATATCTAGATTGTGATCATCAATAACAAGACTACACCATGAAATACGTGCATAAGAAGTAGAAATTTCGGAATATTCTTTATTTTCAATAATTTTATTAAGCAGGTCTTTCGCTTCTGAATATTTTTTTTCTGAAATCTTTATGGCTACTTGTTCTAATGCAGCTATTTCTTTGATTTTAGTATTACTAGTAGTAACTAAATTCTCTAAAGTATTAAAAGCTAATTCTTCATTATCTTTTGTTGTTTCCAAACCAACAGTCTTAACAAGAATATCTCCGTTTTTTTGGTTATTTTTAATTCTTTTATCTTTATTATTATTAATAACAACCATTATAGTAATAGCTATTATAGAAATGATTATTATTATAGGTAAAAGCTTTTTGAAAAAAATTAACCTTTTTTCTTCATTTTGATCACTCAGTACTTCATCCAAAATATCAGTCATATTTTATTATTTTTATTTATTTTTACAGCCAAATTTAATCTTAGCATCTTCTGCCATTTTCTTGGATGCAGCAGTTCTATTAGTTGGAAATTCCTTATCAAACTTAGCAAGCATATTACATGCTTCCTGAGTTTTTTTTAGTTCGCCTAAGGAAAGTGCTAACTTCAATAACCCATCAGAAGATTTTGCACCTTTCGGTAACTCTTTATAGCCTTTTAAATAGTTAACCGCTGCCCCGTTATAGTCTTTTTGTTTAAAAAAGCATTCCCCATACCAGAAATAAGCATTACTAATTAGCGAACTGTTAGGATATTTTTGGATAAAATTTTTAAACTTATCTTTTGCTTCAGTAAGTTTATTATCTTTATAAGCAGCAAGAGCCAAATCGTAGGCTTGCTTATCAGGAGCTATATCCTTATTAACCGCAATAGGTTTTTTAGGCGCATTATCCGGCATATCTTTAAGCAAAGCTATATCAAAAACATCTTGTTTTTTTGAATCACCGGCTTCTAAAACTTCAGTATTTTCTTCTTGATTTGAAATATTTGAGTTCTGTGTTAGCATATCAATTTTATGCTGTAAAACCTCAACTTTACCGATTAGCCTTCTGATTTCCTGTTCCTGTTCATCTAGTCTATTTTCAAAATCATTATTTGCTGCATATTTTAAAGGCTTTCCTTTAATAGTTTCGCTTTCTCCGAAAGAAAACATAGAAAATAAAAAAGTAAATAATAAGACAATCAGTTTCATATATTTTTTAAAAATTTATAATTTTTTTATAATACCGAAATTTTTTTAATATTCCACACAATTTTTTATATTTCAATACTACAGTCATATGTAAAAGTTATTGTTATGGTGGTACCTTCATTTATCTTACTTTGCAAATCAAATTTACCGTTCATAAGTTCAACCAGCTTTTTAGTAAGCGGCAACCCAAGACCGGTACCTTCATATTTTCTACTAAGCTCACTATCAATTTGACCGAACGCCGATAAAGTTTTTGGGATATCTTTTTCCTCAATACCGATACCGGTATCTATAACTTTTATATATACTAATTTTGCTAACTCATCTTTTTCAAGTGCAATAGTAACACTGCCTCCGGAATTTGTAAATTTCACGGCATTTGATAAAAGATTTAAGAATACTTGTTTTAGCCTTTTTGGATCAGCCTTTATAACCACATGCTCTTTCGGTAATCTGCTAATTAAAGCCACTTCGGCTTGATCGGCACGAGGCTTAACAAGTATCAGCGAAGAACTAATTAATTTATTTAAATCAAGATCTATACTATCTACTTTTAATTTATCGGCAGAAGCTTTAGAAAGATCTAAAATATCATTAATCATACTAAGCAAATGCTTACCGGCATCATTTATATCTTTAATATAATTTTTACTTTTTTCTGCATCTCTTTCCGACATAAGAATTTCAGAAAAGCCTATTATAGCATTAAGCGGTGTACGCAATTCATGACTAATATTAGCAAAAAACTTTGTATTTGAAGAGCTGGTTTTTTCTACTTTTACTATTTGAGCTTTTAAATTTCTATTTGTTTCAAGCTGCTCCTCAATAATTTGTCTAGCATAGTTATTATTACTAATAATTATAGTGCAGAATATTATAAAAATAATGATAAAAGTTATAAAAACCTTTTGCTCAAGAGAGGTTATATTTTGCCACTGGCTGGTAATATTAGTGTTAATCTCAAATACTGCATCTACGGGAAAATCTAAATTATTATTTATAACAGGGATATAGCTAGTAACAAAAGAAGCCTCTTCCACTGTTAAATCACTTTCATTTTCTATTATTACCCTTGGTAATAATATATGACTTGTAATACCTTCAAAAGCATCTCGAAGCGGAGCTTTTGAAGTAAAGGATTTTAAAAAAAATTTATCGATTTTTGCGGTAACTATCTCAACCAAACTATCATCTTTATAATTGTCTACACTATACATATGTAACATATTACTAGTGATGAATTTATTACCTTTGAGATCGTAGAGAGAAATATTAATATTAAGATTGGTGAACCATTGAGCGGTAATCTTTGCAAAATTAATAAAATCTTGATCTTGTAATAGTTTTAAATAATCGAATTTGTGTAATTTACTGATTACGTTCTGATGAGTATTCCAAATATTATCAGTGTAAAGTTCTACAATTTTAGTATGTTCCAAAGCCACTTGTTTTACTATCATTTCTTTTATCATAAAATAACGATAAAACATCATATTTATGACAATATTAAGAAACAATATAATGAATGACGATCTTACTATATACTTATTAATTATAAGACCTAGTAGTTATTTTTAACTCAACTGATGTCATCCCTGCGGAAGGCTTGCTCGCATACCAAATCGTCATTGTGAGTGACTAAAAGGAGCGTGGCAATCTCATAAACCAGGGTTCCTGAGATTGCATACGTACAAAACTTACAGTTTTTCCGTAGCTTATGACGAAGAATCTATACATGCAGCACAACCGAAAATGATATTATCCTCTCTACTTATCTTCTTGTTTAACTCTCTCTTTTGTTTCCAGCTTCTTATTAATAATCAACCCTGTAATTACATCATAAGCACGAGCAAATTGATAATCTTTTTTGTATAATTCCGATAATTCATTCTCTTCTTGTTTATTATTTTTGGCTTTTGTTTCTTTTTTGCTATCTTTGTTTTTTTCATTATCATTCTTCAAATAATTTTTTAAAGAACTCTCAGAAAAACGCTTATCTATTTTTTTCACTTCTGGATACTCAACTTTCGCCGGCTCAATTAAAATATCAGGCTCTATTCCTTCTGCTTGAATAGAACGACCGCTTGGGGTGTAATATTTAGATATAGTCAGTTTTACGGCAGCCCTAGAATTGATTTGCGTTAAAGCCTGAACTGATCCTTTACCGAAAGACTTAGTGCCAAGTATTATTGCTCTTTTATGATCTTGCAAAGCTCCGGCAACTATTTCCGAGGCAGATGCAGAATTACCGTTTATTAAAACTATCATAGGTACTTTGGGAGCTTTTAACGAAAACTCATTTGCTTTAGTTTCGCTATTACTTGATGTAGTTCTACCTTTTGTTGTTACAATTACACCGGAATCAATAAAATAATCACTAACAGCAATAGCTTGATCGAGTATACCTCCGGCATTATTACGTAAATCTAGAATTATACCTTTAAGGTCATCTTTACTCTCAGTTTTTAACTTCTTTACTGCTGCCTTCAGCTCAGAAATTGTTGACTCATTAAAAGTAGTTATACGTATATATGCAATATTATTTTTTTCTAAATGTGCTTTTATCGGCTTGATTTTTACTATTTCGCGAGTAAGCTCTAGCTCTTGCGGTTTTGCCTCTTCTTCCTTAATTATCAACAATTTAACCTTAGTACCAGGCGTACCTCGCATCTCTTTTATAGCTTTATTAGGACCAAGCGTAGAGACTAACTCGTCATTCACGCCTACTATATAATCCCCACCTTTAAGCCCTGCTTTGAAAGCCGGCAAATCGTCAATAGGCGATATTACCTTAATTACTCCACTATCATACATTATTTCAACACCGATTCCGCCGAATTCACCTTTTGTAAAAGTAAAAATATCTTCTAAATCTTCATCGGTATAATAGCTTGAATGAGGATCAAGTGAGTTTAACATACCGTTAATTGCTTCATCTATCATTTTTTGCCTATCGGGTACCTGTACATAAGCCTTTTCGATACGTTCAAATACGTCTTGAAATTGCTTATAAGCTTCCTGATTTGATATTTTATTTTCAGTTTCTTTTTCTCCTTCTGCAAATGCACAAATAGAATTTATAATAAAAAATAGTGTTATAATTAAACGTAATAACATAATACTCCAAATATGTGTGTTTTTTAAGCAAAGCGTCATTGCGAGGAAAATTACGAAGTAATTTGACGAAGTAATCTCAGGATATTTAACTAGATTACCGCGTCGCCTACGGCTCCTCGCAATAACGATTAAATATCCAGCTCACTAATAATTTTATCCATTTTAACTAAAGCCTGTTCATAAATAAATTGAAATCTTTTTTCCGGCTTTTTACCCATTAAATCATCTACTATTTTATCAACATTTTGAAAATCTTCTAAAGTTACCTTTAAAAGCGATCTTTTTTCCGGATGCATAGTAGTTTCCTTTAATTGTGCAGGCATCATTTCACCAAGACCTTTAAACCTACCTACTTCAATTTTAGCTTTACTAGCTTTTAATAATTTATCCGTTAACTTAGCTTTTTCCTCTTCATCGCCTGCATAATAAGTTTTATTAGACTGCGTTAAACGATAAAGCGGAGGCTTAGCTAGATATAAATGCCCCTCTTCTACCAATTTCGGCATTCGTAAAAAAAAGAAAGTCATTAATAGCGAAGCTATATGAGCACCGTCAACATCTGCATCAGTCATAATAATTATTTTTTCGTAACGCAGATTTTCTTTTTTATAATTCTTTAAACTACCGCAGGCAAGAGCTATTTCTAAATCTTGTATTGCTTGATTATTAACGATTTTCTCAAGCGTAGAACTTGCAACATTTAGAACTTTACCCCATAGCGGTAATACTGCTTGCGTTTCTCTATTACGTGCTTGTTTTGCAGAGCCTCCTGCCGAATCACCTTCTACAATAAATAATTCCGTCCCTTCAGGTGAAGTGCGTGTGCAATCGGCAAGTTTACCGGGTAAACGTAATTTTTGAATGGCATTTTTACGGGAAATATTTTTTTCGTTTTTCTTACTGATTCTAAACTCAGCAATACTAATTACATGCTCAAGTAAATTAGTAGCTAAAGCTTTATCGCTACTAAGAAAATGGTCAAAATGATCTTTTATTATATTCTCGACCGGTTTACTTACACCGTTTGATACTAATTTTTCCTTAGTTTGTCCTTGAAAAGACGGCTCAGCTATAAAAATAGAAAGTACGACACTTGCGGTTTCTAAAATATCCTCAATAGTTAGATTAGCAGCTTTTTTATTCCCTATCATTGCACCATATGCTTTAAGCCCACGTAAAATAGCCGACTTAAGTCCTTGCTCATGTGTTCCTCCTTGAGGAGTCGGAACAGTATTACAATATGATTGAATAAATGCCGAACTATCGTTATTTTGCCAACAAATCGCCCATTCAAGTTTTATCCTGTCTGGCGTAGACTCTATATTACCTGCAAAAATTCCCGGAATAACTAAATTATCTAAAGTTATTTTTGAACTTAAATAATCTTTTAAACCGTTCGGGAAACTTATTAATGCCTTTTTAGGTATATCTGACGGTACTTCTACTTCGCATGCCCATTCTATAGTAACACCGCGATATAAATAAGCTTTTGACCTTGCAAGCTCATAAATCTTTTTAGGATTAAAATGTAATTTTTCACTAAAAATTTCCGGATCGGGAGTGAAATTTATTGATGTACCTCTTAGCCTTTTAGATGCTTCTTCACATATTAAATCAGTTAATTTTTCTCCTTTAGAATAACTTTGGCTATATAATTTACCTTGTTTATACACCTTTATTTCTAAATGTTTAGATAAAGCATTTACTACCGATATTCCAACACCATGCAATCCACCTGCAGTATGATAAACATTATTTGAGAATTTACCTCCTGAATGAAGAGTAGTTAAAATTACTTCTAAAGCTGATTTGTCAGGAAATTTAGGATGATTATCAATAGGGATACCGCGACCGTTATCAAATATAGTAATACTATGATCATGATGCATTTTTATCGTGATGATACTTGCAAAGCCGGCGACTGCTTCATCCATAGCATTATCCAGCACCTCAGATACTAAATGATGCATAGCATTTGAATCTGTACCCCCGATATACATCCCCGGTCTTTTACGAACAGGCTCAAGCCCCTCTAATACTTCAATATCTTTTGCACTATAGTTATTATCGACTAGCTTATTTTTCTTTTCTTTGTTAAAGCTGAATAAATCACTCATATATTAGAGATTTAATGAATTATTTTCTCTCCTAAATTAAACTATTTAACATAGAAAAGCAATTAAGCTTTAAAGAAATTGTTTGAAAACTCTACGTCATTGCGAGGCAAAACTGTAAGTTTTGACGAAGCAATCTCAGGATTTTATACTATTTCATGAAATTGCCACGCTCCTTACAGTCGCTTGCAATGACGATAAAAATAATCTTATCAATATCCCTTAGCTTTGATTAACATACAAGCTATGTTAGCGTTTCCTTGAGCTAATGCAATATCTAATGGATATTGGCACTCATCATTTAGAGTAGAAATTTTAATACCTCGCATGACCAAAAATTTTGCTAAATAGTAATTATCGTTATAAATAGCAGCAGTTAGTAATGTCTCACCGCTTCTCCCTTTTTCTTGCAATATAGGATAAACGTCAAGTAACGCACGCAACCCAAAAAGATTGTTTCTATCCACTGCTCTAAAAGCATTCTCTACTGCACTACAATAAGATAGATTGGCATAAATATCTTTCTTTTTATTTATATCATTATCATATTTAATAAAACTCTCTACAACTTTTCTTCTTTCGGCACTTGCTATCCATTCTTCTTTCTTTTGGAACAGCTCTATATATGCATACATATCCATCTGCTCTAAAGTCGCCTGCTCTGTTAGTTTACCAAGAACTATATCATCATCAGGTAAAAGTAACATTTGTGTTTCATCTTTAACAAATTTTGTTACCAACTCCGATGTTTCATTATTTACGTTATTATCTTGTTTTTGAATCGTGACATTTGGAGAGCTTACCGGAGGTGATTTCTCTTGATTATTTGTAGTTTGATTATTATTAATTTGCTTCTCTAAAGGCTGAAATTGCTTTAGCTTCACTACAACAACGGGTATAAGCGGCGTATTCCAATCTTGTTTTTTTGGGACATCTGAAACAGCTACAAATGTCTCTTGCGAGTTATTGAGTTCCGCCGAAGAATCGGTTGTAGGAATTACTTTAGACGGAGTAGTAACGGGTGTATTTGGGCTAGTCGGTGTTATAGGCTGTGTAGAAGGTTGATTTGTAGGCATTACCGAAGGTGCAGGTACATTACTAGGTACTGCCGGAGTTCCTGCAGGAGGTACTGTTGTCGGCATAGTGCTTGATGTAGTATCTTGGGTTACCGGCGGGTTAACCACAGGCGGAGAAACAGCAGGCATATTAGGTATAGAGGGCGGTGCTACGCTTTCTTCCTCTTTATTAGCATCAGAAGGGGGATTAAGCGGAATAGACTTATGCACAGGCAGCAAATTGGTTGGTTTATATATTTGCACCGGTCGCTGCGGAGACACTACATAACTTCCTGCTTGAGCTGGAGGCATAGATACTATCGGTCTCGGTACGTTAGGAGTTATAATATTAGAAGCTAAATTTGTATCATTATGCTCATTAGAAGCAACTTGTGCTTCATGCATTTCATTACTTGTAACACTAGGTAACGTTGCACTACCAATATCTATAAAAGGTTCAGATGCCTCGGCTTCATTAGATTCCTGAATGTCATGATAAGCTAAATTTACACTACTTTCATGACTGGGATTTGCATGAACGTTATCACTTGTAGCACTAGGCAATGCTGTATTACCGACATCTATAAACGGCTCAGCTTGTTCATTGTCATTAGGCTCTTGGGAAGCTAACTTTGGTTCTTCTTGATGGGCTGCTTTAGTTTGTTCATTTGCTTGTTTAGGGGGTATATCTTTCTTTTTTGGTTTACTAAAAAATTGCTTAAATTTATCAAAAAAAGAAACATCGGCACTAGAGCGAACATCCTTATCTTTAGTATCTACTTCAGCAGCCGGTAATGATGGCGGTAAGGGCGGAGGTGAAGCATAACTTTGAACTATCACTAATAATAGATTTATAAAAAATAATATCTTACATAATTTATTTAACATATAATACCTTATTAAATAATTTATTTGATAGCAGGAGGTTGTTCGATGTCATTCCTGCGGAAGCAGGAATCCAGGGTAAAGCGAGATAAATCGAGCTTTTAATATTAAAACTTACTGTGTATATACCTTTTAATTGCTGGATTCCCGCTTCCACGGGAATGACATAAACAAGCAATACACCTCCCCCGCTTTTAGCTAGCAATGACATTCACTCCCCTACCTCTTACTATTCTGCACCAATTTCTTTATCTCAATCTCTACTAACTCTTTAACAAGTACAGATAGATTTTTATCAAGCCAAGCTTTAAGTTCTGGTTTTAACATCTCAACAACTAATTCTTCAAGTGCATTTTTAGATGAGATATTATTATCCAGCTTTTTATCTTTAATAGTATCGGTAAAATTTTTAAAAATATCACCTACCTCTTCAGCAGATTTAGTTGATATTAACTTTTCTTCTTCATCTTGATTTACTATTTCCGTTAGCTCTAATACATCTTCATCTTCGCTATCATTTTCATGAATAGGATTTTTACGCTCGTTTATTACTCCTTTAATCGATTTTAATATGTCTTCTATCAACATATCTTGGTTCTTTTTATTTTCCTTACTCACGTTAGAAACCTATAAACATTTTCTTTTTAATAGTCTTAAACTCTTCTTCAGGACTAAAATATTTTACTTTAAGTTTTAAACTTTGAGCCGTTAGCTCGCCGGTTAACAATTTCATTTGATATGCTGCAAGTACTGAAGATTTATACGCATCCACACGAGTTATTTTTGCTTCGTATAATTTTTCTTCGGCAGTTAAAACATCTAATATTGTTTTAGATCCGACTATTTCCTCTTGCACAGTACCGTCATATGATATTTGAGCAGCATCCACTCCTTGATTAGCGGCAACAATACGAGATTTTGATGCTTCAAATCCCTCCCATACGCTTACAACCCCTGCTTGGGTCTGCTTTATCACACTATCAAGCTGAACTGCACTATTTCTTGTTTGATTTTTAGCCGATCTGATTCTTGAATATTGAGCTCCTCCCTCAGGATAAATAGGGATATTTACCGAAAGAGTAGTAGTATAGCTTCTATTATTTATAGCATTTACATTTCTAGCATTTATATCATCTTGTGGATTGTAGTATGTTCTACCGGATTGCAGTTGCACACTTACTTGCGGTAATAATTTCCCTTTTTCTACCATTTCTAAAGCTTTAGCCACAGTTACATTATGCCTTGCCGAATCAATATCAGGATTGAGCTTAGCAGCTCTTCCAGTTAACTCATCTAATGAAGCAGGTAACATTTGAGGTAACTCAGGCATAGTTATATTAGTCGGCTCTATTCCAAATACTCTAATAAAATTTGCTTTTTTTCCTTGAAAATCGGCATAAGCAGCTAGTTTATTCGTTTCTGCTGCTGCAAGCCCCGCTCTTGCTGTTGCTATATCTACTTCCGTTGCTTCTCCAAGTCTTAATTTTTCCTCAACGGTGTTAACTTGTTGTATGTTAGTGCGAACTCTACTTTCGGAAATATCATATTTCGCTTTGCTCTCAAAACAATCAAGATACGCAGTTATTAAATTTAATAATATTTTTTGTTCACCGGCATAATATGCACCCCGTGCAGCTCTAAATCCTGCTTGAGCAGCTTTAAGAGCCGCAACGCTAGAACCACCATTAAATAGAGACTGTTGAATTGTTAATGCACCTTGATCACTATCTGTTTCCCTTGGAGTAAGACCAAGCCTATCAGCATATTTTTTATTATATTTAGTCTTATTATGTTGTCTATTAATCTGTAATCCGGCACTAGGCATAAACCCCGAAAAAGCTCGCGGAAACTGCTCAATCGAGTCTAAAAACTTAATTCTAGCAGCTTTCAGCTCCTCATTATTCTTATATCCTTCAGTTAAAGCTCCCTGCAAATCAACTGCTGCAACCGAACTAGTTAGTAATAATGTAACAATAAATGTAGTTAATTTACGCATAAATTTCTTGAATAATTGATAATATGTTAGTTAGATTAGTTTAATCTTTCAAGAATATACCTATATCCTAATAAAACAAATATAAATCTATTGTAGCAATGTTAGCACGTAATATAACAAAAATTAATCTCAAGGGCAATGATAACTATTTTACATTTTATTTTACGGTTATAAAGCTTTAAGATTAATTAATATTTGATAACAAAATAAAATTTTATGTCTAATAATTGATCTTTCTAGTTTCAGCGAATTCACTAAAGAACAACAAAGACTTTTAATAACATTAAAAGGTTTTACTGAATCTTTGAAAATGAATGTAAAAGATTTAGAAGATCATTTATTTTATATTTTACAAAATTCTTTAAATAAATTATCTCACACTGAAAATATCGATGTAGCGAAAATAGAAAAACTTTTTAATAGGACAATCCAAGAATCTATAACTACTTTATCTGAAGCGCTTGAGAAAGCATATCAAGAACAGTTAAAAACAAAAGATATCTTTTTATTTGACAGGATTATTGTAGAAAAATGTTTAAATGTTTTAGAACACATTTTAAAATTTCAGCAAGAATTAGATAAACTCTATCCTGGCGCTTCTAAAAAAATTATAGAATCATTAGACAACATATTAGTCGGGGTTATATCGACTCAAATACCGATGCTTGGAATATTTATACAAACAAGCGGAATACTTGAAACAGTAAATAATCTTATTGACTCTGAAAAAATTATTGCCAAAAATAACAAAATTGCATAATGATATAAAAGAAATAAGGGAAAAAGCTAAATCTCATGAGAAGCTTGAAAACATCTATGAAAAAGCCAAAAAAGTTGCCACAATTTCAGAAATATCAAAAGAACCGACTCGAAAAATTATTGAAATAGCAAATAAAAACCCTAATAACCAAGCTTCACTAGAGAATGTTGTAAAAGCTGCTCAAGCTATACCAAAAAGCAAAGATGAAGTAGAAGAAAAAATAACAGAACTAAAAAGTAATATTGAAAGTGCAATTCCACAAGATATAAATATTGACAAATTAAACTCTGTAAAGAATACTATTTCTGGTAATCTAAATGAAGCTAAAACAGAATTATTAAAAGTATTAAATCCAGAAGCTTCTTGTAGCGAAAAGATAGAATCCTTATGTCAAGCCGCAGAAAAAGCTACGAAAATTGCAAGCGACATAAAAAAATAGTAAGAGTAATACCAGGAAGTCAAGCACTCGGAAATGTTATAAGTCTAACAATAAAAACTAACTTATTACCGCCTCCGGTCTTAGCAATTGCAAAGCTAACTCCTGATATAGCTAACTTAGTTAATATAGGTCAAGCAGTGGTTACTATACTTTCTAAAACACACAACTTAACTCAACAACAAGGAAGAGCAAAATAATGTCTAATTCTAATACTCATATTTTAATTGCCATAGGTTGCTTAGCATTATTATTAATATTTTTAATGTATAAGAAAATAGTAGCACGTAAAAAAAATATATTACCTGCTGAAGGAGGTAATATTGATGATTCGCCAAATATGGCCCTTAATAGTCAAAAACCAGAAAATAAAACGCTGACATTACAAGAAAGAATAGAACTATCTTGGAAATTCCTTTATAATATCACGGAAGTTATTTTAAATAAATTCTCTAAAGAAGATGTTATTCAAGTGAATAAATGCGGTCAAGTTTTATTTGAAAATGGCGTTAGATATGAACATGTAGTCGATCTTGCAATTCCTCAAGTTAAGTCTCATACTCAAACAGTTGAACAAGAACAATCTAAAGGCAAAAAAACCTTAGGGGTATAACTCTTTTCTTTGAAAAGTAGTATTTTATACTTTTCTTTAAAGCATGTTTAAAATTAATTATGTTTTTTATCCTTTACTTATATACTAATATAACTATTTAGGAGTTTATTCCTAAATAGCAAGCTTTTTTAGGAATAAACTCCAAGTAAGTTAGATTATAAAAGGCAGCATTCTTAGCTAAATAGATAAATTTTATTTAAACTATGTCTAATATATATCTTGTTACTATATCGTTTAATAAAAGTAAGCAATTCTTATTAAATGCTTACGGAAAAGCTTGGCATTTACTTTGTAGTTTTATCGGTTCTTTATACCAAAACGGTAATATATTAAATAATGGAGAATTTTTAGTCCTATAAAAAATAAATTGGTTTTTTATGCAGTAATTCCTAATAAAGATGCTTTGCATGCTTCACATTTAAGCTATCATGCATTGAAAGATAAAGATGAATTAGAGCAATTGGCGTAATAATTAGTTATAAAATAACAGCAGACTATGTTAGTGAAACACCTATTGATATTGAAAATGCAAAATTTCTCTATTTATATCCTATTTCATGGTCAAAAGCTTATGAAGAGCAGCTTGTATTACGTACAGATGAGGGGAGATATCTACAGATATCTACCTTTACATATAATAAATGAAGACCGATATCTCGGAGGCACAATTACTTCTTGGCAAAATGATTATGCGGCAGCTTACAGCTTATGGCTTTCAAGCTATAAACATTAGAACCTTTAATGGAAAAACAATTAGCAGAATTAGATAGTGATATTTCTATAAAAGGAAGAAAAATGAGTAAGCGAATACAAAAATGTTTAAAAAAGAAAGTTTTTTATCCTATAGCAGCACCGGTATCAGGAAACTCCTATGCACGTTCTAATTATTCAAATTGTCCATCTTGTAAAAAAGATTGGCAATTCAAAACAACATTTCATGAAATATTTGATTATAAATGTAATAATGCCTTTTATTAGGTTATGAACTTCATAGTTAGCTTTTTGTTGCCTAGAGACACCTTACATATTCTTAATAAAACCCGTTAACTTGATGCTCCCAGAGTTCCTTAAAAGTGCCGTCTTCTACGATCTTGCCTTTATCCATAACAATAATTCTATCCATATGCTTGATAGTAGATAATCTGTGGGCTATAGCAATTATTGTTACATTCTCAATATCAAGCATGGTATTAATAGATTTTTGTACTTCTTGCTCTGTATGGCTATCAAGGCTTGAAGTTGCTTCATCTAAAACCAAAATCGGAGCGTTTTTAAGAATAGCACGGGCAATTGCTATACGTTGCCTCTGTCCGCCACTTAGCTTTACTCCTCTCTCACTGACAATGGTGTTATATTGTTCCGGTAAACTTTCGATAAATTCATGGATATTTGCAGCTTTGGCGGCATTTTCTATTTCCCAAGGCAAAGCATTCTCTTTTGCATATCCACTATTCTTACCTACTGAGCGATGAAAAAGCATAATATCTTGAGGAATTAATAATATCTGCTCCCACAGGCTGTCAGAGGAAGTATCGTAAAGGCTTTGGTTATCGATTATAATATTGCCAATTCCGGCTTAAAATTTTTCAATAATAATACAATTAAAGTGGATTTACCGCTACCTGCATGCCCGACAATACCCACTTTCTCACCGGCTTTAATATACAAATTAAGAGACTGGAATACACTACTCCCCTCTTTATAAGCAAACGATATATCCTTAAATATAATCTCCCCTTTGAAGATTTTTAATTCAGCAGCATTTTTTATATCTTGTGGGATTTGCATTATTGTAAAGGCGGAGCGAAACGCGGCTATATCTTCTAAAAAGTCTTTAAGTTCCATAGTGGCATGCCACGAATTTTCAGTAACTAAAAAAGTAAGGGACACAATAAAAGCAATATGTACATTATGGTAATAATCATTTACTTTATTTAATTCTCGCTGCTTTGCTGCAAACGAAAAAAAAGATGTTTATAATACAATCAGCTACCAAGAATCTTGCTTATCTTGTTCCATTTTAGCAAGTTTAGTAAAAAACTGTAAAGCAAGCGATAAGTCAATAGCCATAAAGGTACTAATGACAACAAATACTTTAATATTAGTAAGACCCAGTGCAATACATAGTTGGGAAGCAAGGTAATTAATAACGGTTTGCTTAATTGATACTCGATTGCTTGGTGCATTTTATAATAATTATGCCTTGAAAGATATGAGGCATTGCTTTAAGTTGTGCAAAGCTATGAGCACGCCAAGCACCATCAAGTATAGCTTGTGCTGCTACAAACCATATTATCGGTTTATAACTTTGAGCAAATATAATCTTTTCATTTTGGGTAAATAAATCAAGCAAAAGCTTTACGGCATAATTATATATAATAGGATGAAAGCCGCTTGCAATAGGCCCAAGCATCATAACAAAATACCAATATTTATACGGCTTTATAACAGACCATAAAAAAGAAACAGGATAAGTTTTGATTTTCATAAGTTGAGAAATATAATTCTTAGATAAAAGCGGCCTTATTACATGGCCCGTTTCATATCATACCTGCGTGCCCTTGTTGCATGACTCTTATGTCATTCCCGCAAAAGCGGGAATCCAGTACCTTAAAGCTTTATTTGAAAAGTAAAATTTATAAAAAAAATCTTGGTCTAAAAGATTTTTTTGGAAAGCTCGATTTATCTTGCTTTACCCTGGATTCCTGCCTTCGCGTGAATGACATCGATCCTTAAGTTGTCACCCATGTGCGATCAACGGAATGACATTATTGTAGATAATCTATTAATATATTAGTATCAAAGGTAGCTTTCATTCGTTCCACTCATTACGTAATTTAGCCTGATATTCTAAACTATCTAGATTTTTATCTTTCCAGAGTCCAAAAGCGTTTTCAAATGCCTTATTATTGTGATCATTACTAGCAATGTAACTAGTTAAAGCTTGCCCAATAGTTTTATCTCTTGATATTTTTTTCTTGGATAGTTTATCTAGAATTTTAATTTGCGAATCAGCTATATTAATAATAGTTCTCACATAATCTCCTTAGGATTTTTTCCTAATTAGGATATCATATCCCTATGATACGTATTATTATCTTATATAATCCTTTAGATTTAAAATCTACAAATATTTCTCATTCTCTTCTTTAACCACAGCTATTAACTGCTTAACAGATAATACTTCTTGGTCAGTAGTTCCGAGCCTTCTAATCACTACTTGTTTATTTTCTTGCTCTTGTTTACCGATTACTGCAATCATCGGTATTTTTTGATTAGAAAACTCACGAATCTTATAGTTAATTTTATCAGGTGAGATATTAAAATCCGTTCTTACCCCGTTATCAATTAAAGCTTTCTGCACTTCCAAAGCATAATCGTTCAAATCGCTGGTAATAGTTGCAATAGCAACCTGCACTGGTGCAAGCCAAAGCGGAAACCTACCTGCATATTCTTCGATCAATATACCAATAAAACGCTCAAGTGAGCCAAGGATCGCTCTATGTAGCATTACGGGTCTTTTTTTCTCTCCGCTTGCTGCAACATAGCTAGCGTCTAACCGCTCCGGCAAAACAAAATCCATCTGAAGCGTACCACATTGCCATTGCCGCCCTATCGCATCGGTTAATACAAACTCAAGCTTCGGACCGTAAAATGCCCCCTCGCCCGGGTTGAGTGTATAAGTAAACCCTGCTTGTTCTACTGCTTCTTTTAAAGCATTCTCAGCCTTATCCCAAACTTCATTGCTCCCTGCTCTGATTTCAGGACGATCAGAGAATTTTACCTTTATATCAGTAAAGCCGAAATCCTTATAAACTTCAGTCAGTAATTTACAAAAATTAACCGTTTCATCGGTAATTTGTTCCGCAGCACAAAATATATGTGCATCGTCTTGCACTAAACTCCGCACTCTCATTAAACCATGCAACGCACCGGATGCCTCATTACGATGGCACAAACCAAACTCCGACATACGAAGAGGTAAATCACGGTAACTCTTGATACCTTGTTTGAAAATCTGCACGTGGCAAGGGCAATTCATCGGCTTCAAAGCTAATGTCTTGTTGTCTGTTTCTAACGCAAACATATCATCACGAAACTTTTCCCAATGTCCTGAAGCCTCCCAAAGGCTTTTATCAACCAAAACAGGAGTCTTAACTTCGATATAACCGTTTTTACGAATCTTTTTCCTAATATACTGCTCAATGGTATTATATATACTCCAGCCTTTATCATGCCAAAATACCATTCCTTGAGCTTCTTCTTGGAAGTGGAATAAATCAAGCTCACGCCCAAGCTTTCTATGATCACGCTTTTCGGCTTCTTCAAGCATCAAGAGGTAACTATCTAGCTGCTCCTTCGTGGCCCAAGCAGTGCCGTATATACGCTGCAACATCTCATTACGACTATCACCTCGCCAATACGCTCCTGCAACTTTCATCAACTTAAAATGCTTAACACCCCCTGTAGAAGGAGCATGTGGGCCTCGGCATAGATCAATAAAATTGCCTTGCCTGTATAAAGTAATTGGCTCACCTGCCGGAATTGAATCAATAATTTCGGCTTTATAATGCTCTCCTATCGATTTAAAAAACTCTACGGCTTTATCCCTATCCCATAGCTCTCTTGTTACTTGCTCGTTCTTTTGCGAAAGTTCTTGCATTTTAGCTTCTATAACGGCTAAATCATCAGTGGTAAAAGGTTTATCACGAGCAAAATCGTAATAATAACCGTCTTCAATTGCAGGACCAATCGTTACCTGAGTTTCAGGGAATAGTTCCTTTACTGCTTCTGCTGTTAAATGTGCCGCATCGTGCCTTATTATCTCGAGACATTCAGGATCTTTCGCAGTTAAAATACGAAGCTTGCAATCATTTTCAATTACGATACTTAAGTCTTGAAGCTCACCGTTTATTTCAGCAACCATTGCTGCTTTAGCAAGTGACATTGAAATTGCACTTGCTACTTCATAGGCGGTAATGTTTTTTGCAAATTGTTTTATACTCCCATCGGGAAAGGAAATATTAATCATTCTTTTATAACTTATTTTTTCTTCAAATTTTTTACTTGTAGACCTTATCTCGTAGCTCTTATTTCATTCCTGCAAAAGCAGGAATGACACTTAGACTACTTTCTGTCTTGATCTATCATAGCCATGGCATTCATAAATTCTAATACTCTTGTATCACTAAGGATCTGATCAATAGCTTTATCGTTAAAGGTTAGTCCGGCGTCTTTACTTTTTACATACACGACTAAAGATTCACCGTCTTTTAATTCAGAATTTTTACTAAAAACTTCTATTGCCCTAAAGCCGTATTGCTTTATTACTGAAGATTGTTTTCCTAGATTTAAAGCAAATTCCTTAGAATCTTCTATTTTATTAAGCACCGGTACAATAGCATTATTAGTATAATGCACAAAATTATTTATAACCGCACTCGGATCCGATAATTTTATTACGCTTTCTAGATTCAGAGGATTATCTATAGTAGGCATATCAATATCAATAGCAAAATTAAAATCATCCATTACAAGATTAGTTTTACCGGATAATTTTTTTGCTTCAGGATCAAACTCACCTTTTAAATTAAATTCGGAATTATTTATTTTTGCAAAAACACCCATTACTCTTTCCCCATCTTCTTGAGTAATAGGGCTAGTTAGTTTAAAAATTTTATCTAACTTAGCTTTTTTGTTTAAACTATTACTAAAGTAGCTTCCTAAAGCTTCAGCTGCCGTTTTTTGGTATGTTTCAGAAG
Source organism: Rickettsia koreansis (assembly GCF_046532895.1). Lineage (NCBI taxonomy): Bacteria > Pseudomonadati > Pseudomonadota > Alphaproteobacteria > Rickettsiales > Rickettsiaceae > Rickettsia > Rickettsia koreansis. The sequence continues at coordinate 599,747 of NZ_WHLZ01000001.1, forward strand.
GTTCTATAGTAGATTTAATATTTAAAGCAAAATCAAAAATTTTATCTTTTTTTATATTTAATTTATATAAATAACTTTCTACTTTTCCTTTTCTTTCAATATCACAAGCAAATAAAAACGGCTTACCTTTTACTAATTCTCCTAACATCTGCATAAAAATAACAGCATGCATATTCTTATCTTGCTTTTGATCTAGAGAAAAATTTTGAATTAATAATTTCCCAAGTGCTACTAACTCATCACTATATTTTAGTTTTAATTTGGAATTGTAAGAAATAGGTAAATTCAATATATCTAGCTTTGTCAAACCATACTCAAAGAAAGCAGTATCAGAGTCATTAGCTATTTGATCTCTCAAAAATTCAAAAATTTTATCATATAAATTTCTTCTGTACTTTTCAGAAATAAAAGAAACAGTATTTTTTCCATCCAAAATTAACAAATTAAGGTTATCCGATGTCTTAGTATTAGTAATTACAGAATTACTAATATCACTCTCTGCTAATTTTTCTGCATCTAGCGAACTATAAAGCGTTGATTTATTGTCACTCAAGCTTAATTTCCAATAATCAGGCTCTCTATTAAACAAAGATTTTCTAAACCAAATTGTTGTATGATGATCAGGTGAGTAAAAAATATTTTTTTCATCTTGAGCGGTAGTAATTTTTACATTATTGCCGTAAGAATCAATTCTTGTAATATTCAAAAACGGTATATGTCTAATAACTATTTCATCAAAATAAAAATCTATAGGTTTTAACATTACTTTATTTAAAGTAACACTAAATCCATATTTATTAACTTTTATTGCATCATAAGTTATATATTCTTCATATTTATCAAGAATAGAGATAATATTTTCTTTACTTTGATGTTCAAATTTATAGGCAGCATATCCCCACCCTACTAGGATTAGAGCTATAAAGCTTATTATAATAAATCGTATTTTCATCTTTTTTACTGTAAAAAATTATTAAAAATCAGAAATGTTGTTCCTGCGTAGACACCTAATCGTCATTGCGAGCAGCCGTAGGCTGCGTGGCAATCTCATGAAATAATAACAAGTTCCTGAGATTGCTTCGTCAATTACTTTGTAATTTTCCTCGCAATGACGAAAAACCGAACTTTGTAATAAAACCTTAAACAGTCCAAAATAGCATATATCGCTTAAAAAATATATTTATTTTTCTTTTAAACGATCAGCTATTAGCTGATATGATTCAAAAACCTTATTTGGTTCTTTTTCAAGCAATTCAAATCCCAATTTTTCATTACTGTTAATATGCCATAATCTACAATTATCCGGACTAATTTCATCAGTTAACATAATGATAGATTCTTCACCGTTAAACACACGCCCAAATTCTAATTTACACTCAACAAGCCGAATCCCGACACCGATAAATAAGCCGCTTAGAAAATCATATATACGCAAAGCCTGCTCTTTTACCGCTTTAATTTCATCCCTAGTTAACCAGCCGAAATTTAATATTTGATACTCATTAACTATCGGGTATTTAAATTCACGACTTCGGACCTTAAAATCAATGATAGGTTTATCAAATACATACCCTTCATCAATTCCGAATTCTTTTACAAATCTACTGCACGCTACTGATGATATTATGACTTGTATCGGGAAAACCTCAACATATTGAATTAATTGCTCCCTCATATTTATTTTTTCGATAAAATGATTTTCAATGCCGATCATTTCCAGTTTATCCATTAGAAAGGAAGAAATATTATTATTAAGTACTCCTTTACCTGATATATCAACAATCTCACCTGTTTCTAAAATAGCCTTATCGGAAAAAGCCATTATAAGTAAAAAATCTTCTGCGGCAGAATATAAAATTTTACTTGAACCTTCATATAATTTTTTTTTCATTTATTTGTCTCAAAATTCATTTTCCTCGTCATTGCGAGAAAATTACGAAGTAATCTCAGGAACTTGTTATTATTTCATGAGATTGCCACGCAGCCTACGGCCGCTCGCAATGACGACTCTGGTATCCACACAAGCATATCATTAAAATCCCTGAAGATCATTCGGACCGATAATTGCCGACGTAGTAGTACCACTAAATATTTTATTTGCCGTATTAATAATATCATCAGCTTTTATGCTCATGATAATTTCCATAATCTCTTCAGGAGAAATATATTGGCCGAAAACAGAATAATTTTTACCTATTTCTTCTGACTTATAGGTATTTTTCTCTTGAGCCATTTGTAAATTACTACGCAGTTGTGTTTTAGCTCTAAGAATCTCTTCTGTGCTTACTTGTTCAGTCATTTTTATTATTTCGTTTTTAATCTCTCTATATAATAATTCTAATTTATCATGTGCAGTGGATGCATAAATTGTAAACACTCCACTATCAAAATAAGCACTATTATAACTACCTACTGCATATGCTAAACCTAATTTCTCACGAATACTTTGAAATAAACGCGATGACATACCGCCACCGAATATTATAGAAAGTAGATGGGTTTGGTAAAGCTTTTCTAAATTAATATATGATGTACCTTCAAACCCTAGCACTAAACTAGTTTGCTCTAACTCCTTATTAATAAAGCCGTTCCCACCTATATATTTTGCTGGAATAAAGCTACTTTTTACTCCTTGCTTCAAAGAAGAAAATAACTGTTCCGCTATAATTACTATTTTATCATGATCAATATTACCGGCAATTGATAAATAGAGATTTTCAGCATTATAATGTTTATCTATAAAATTAAAAAAATGTTCTTTCGTAAAAGTTGCAAGGGTTTTAGCAGTACCTAAGATTGACTTACCCAACGGTTGTTCTCTATAAACTTTATTATAAAATTTCTCATATACTAGGTCATCTGGATTATCCTGATGATGAGCAATTTCCTGCATGATCACCTGATATTCCTTAGCTATTTCCTCATCAGCAAAAATAGAATTTTGAATTATATCGGCAAGTATATTAAGTGCTTTATCACAATTTTCAGACAAGACTCGTGCATAATATACCGTATTCTCATGACCGGTATAGGCATTAAAATGTCCACCTATAGAGTCAAACGCTTCCGCTATCTGTTTTGCCGTTCTAGTTTTTGTACCTTTAAAAGCCATATGCTCAAGAAAGTGAGATATGCCGTCCTCTTCTGCATTCTCATAACGTGCTCCAACTTTAGCAATTAAATTTATTGCTACCGAATTAACATAAGGCATATTATATGTTAAAATTGTCAAACCGTTTTTTAATTTACTAACATTAAAATTTTCTTTCATAATTTATCTTTTATTTTCTAAATCGTCATTGCGAGGAGACGCATAGCATCGACGTGGCAATCTCAGGAATTTTATATTACTTCATGAGATTGCCACGCTCCTTATAGTCGCTCGCAATGACGTTTTTTGATTTAAGCGATGACTCTCTTAACTTCGTAAGCCTTAGAAATCTTGCAAAAGCAAAAATTATTGAATCTATAAAACCGTCAAAACCAAATACAAAATAGCGTCTGATAAAAAACGCTTTAAAAAACCACCATATCATTTCAGTTGTTAAACGAAAATTTGAAAGCTTTTTTCCTTGCTTAACTAAATCTTTTGCTTGCTCGCTAGAATAAAAATTTGCTTTAGTGACCAACTGCTCAATTGAAGTACCCGAATAATGATAAGCAGCTTCATTTAATAGATAAATTTTACCTGCAAAATCAACATCTTTATTAAATATTACCGAATCATGAGTAGTACTATTTACGGTATTTGCAAAGCTTGCAAATTTTTTATTATACAACCGAGTACATTTATTAAATGGAGCAAACATTCGTGGCTTTTGGTCATTACGATGCATTATTAACAGCTTCATTTGATAAGCTAAATAACGATCTTGATTATGAGAAGCAAAAATATACTCTATTTCGTCTTGTAACTCTTTAGACAACTCCTCATCGGCATCAATATTAAGAACCCAATCATTTACGCAAAGGCTTTCGGCAAAAGATTTCTGTCCTACATAACCAAGCCACGGTTTTATTACTACCTTTGCTCCTAATTTTTCAGCTATTGCTACCGTATCATCAGTACTTTCGCTATCGACTACTATCACCTCATCAGTAATATTTTTTACGCTATTTATAGCTCGTGCTACCCTTGCGGATTCATTTTTGGTAATAATAAATGCTGAGATTTTTTCAGTTAATGACTTATTCATAATACGTATACATTCTAAGAATTTTTACAACTTTTTCTTGTTTATAAACTTCATAAACCAACCTATGTTGAATATTAATTCTTCTTGAATAGCAACCGCTAAAGTCACCAACGAGCTTTTCATATGGAGGGTAAATTTTCCAAGGATCAGTACTAACTATGTTTAATAAAACTTCTACTTTATTCTTTAAACCGGCTTGCACTATTTTCTTAGCATCTTTTTGTGCTTGTGTAGTATAACGAATTATATACATTTATAAAAAATTACCAATTTAATTTATCGCTACACTTTGCTATAGGCTCTGCTCGTCCTTCAATTAGAGACTTATGCATATTTGGAATAGATAATAAATATAAAGTTTCTTCCATATTACGATAATCTTCTTCTGAAATTATAACTACATTATTTCTTTTACCTTTAATATAAACAGGTTTGTGTACATCAGAAACATAATCTATAAGTTTATAAAGCTTACTTCTTGCTTCACTTGTATTATATATTTCCATTATTTTTTCCTTATAATTAGTGAGACTTAATATTAATAACGTACTATAAACAGTACGTTTTGTCAAGGTTATATTCCTACTATCACCCTAAACACCAGCTTAACTACATAAGTTAAAAGTAATGTGGATAATAATCCGCTAAGCCATAGGATAATAAACCATTGCCATCCTTTGAGACAAGAGGTTATTTTCTTAAATTTTTTAATATATCGGATGATGAGATGATTTGCCACGGAATATATAATAACAATAGAATGTGTAGCCAAGTATGACAGGTAGGAATATCCCAGCCCCTATCAACAGTAAAGACTGTGACTCCGGTGCTGCTGCTGCAGTTTCAAGCGTAACTTTATAAGGAACGATATATGGCCATATGCTTATCGCGAGCCCTAAATATCCTAATAAAAATAACAAGATCGTATAAATAAACGGCTTTACTTCTTTTTTCTGCTTAACGGCTTTAATTAACTTGATAAATATTAAAGCAGTTACAATAGGTACAATAGATAAATAGTAAATATTAGGTACACTAAACCAACGATGATTTATGTGGTTATTTAAGAAAGGAACCCATAAGCTTACAAGCCCCATAAAAAGTGCAACGTAAAATAAAATATATAAAACAGATTTATAAGCCCAATCTTGTGTTGTCTTTTCTGTTTTCAGAATAAGCCAAGTAGCACCCAATAGTGCATAACCGAATATTAATGCTATCCCCGTCATAACGGAAAAGGGAGTAAGAAAATCAAAGCTCCCTCCTACAAATTCTCGTCCTTCTATCTCTATGCCTTGGACAAACGTACCAAGCATTAAACCTTGACAAAAAACAGTAAGCATAGAACCGAAATGAAAAGCGTAGTCCCAAATATAACGATGACCTATATGAGCCTTAAAACGGAATTCAAAAGCTACACCACGAAATATTAGACCGAGTAACATCAATATAATAGGAATATATAAAGCCGGCATTAATAGCGAATATGCCAACGGGAAAGCCGCAAATAAACCACCGCCGCCAAGTACTAACCAAGTTTCGTTACCGTCCCAAACAGGAGCAATAGAATTGATCATTTTATGACGGCAATCATCGGTAGGTGCAAACGGAAATAAGATTCCTACTCCTAAATCAAAACCGTCTAATAAAACATATAAACAAATAGCGGTAGCTATAAGCCCACCCCAAACAAGCGGTAAATCTATATAAGGTGCAAAATTTAACATAAGCTTATTACTTTTCTAATAATGGGTTATTCAAACCACTCTCTCCGTACATTTCTTTATTATCTATCACTTCTATACCTTTCTTTATCAAATACATTATATAATATATACCCGCTCCGAAAATGATCACATACACTACTATAAAAGCAATTAGAGAAATAAATACATATTTGCCGAGTACCGGTGATACCGTATCCACGGTTTTTAAAATATTATATACTATATAAGGTTGTCTACCTACCTCGGTTACAAACCAACCGGCAAGTACTGCTATAAAACCTGAAGGTGACATTAATATATACCAATATTGAAACCAATGCGTAGTATATAATCTTTTCTTCAAGTAAAGATATAACCCTACAATACCTATAAATACCATTAAGCAACCGATTCCTACCATAATACGAAAGCTAAAAAATACTACTGCAACTGGCGGACGCTCTTCTTTTGTCCATTCTTTTAATCCTTTCACTTCACCGTCTAAACTATGCGTTAAGATTAAACTACTAGCATAAGGTATTTCTACAGCATATTTTGTTTTTTCTTCTTCCCCGTCAGGAAAGCCGATAAGATTAAAAGCTGCCCCTTTTTCTGTATTCCAAATACCTTCCATAGCCGAGACCTTGACCGGCTGATATTTAAGAGTATTTAAACCATGCAGATCACCAATAACTATTTGAATAGGTGCAACGATTAACGCCATTAACACCGCCATAAAAAGCATAATTTTAGCATGCTCTTTATAACGATTATTTAGTAAATAAAAGCTAGCTACACCACCGATAACAAAAGAAGTAGTTAAATAAGCCGCCGTAATCATATGGAAAAAGCGATATGGGAAAGAAGGGTTAAAGATAATTTCTAGCCAATTTAAAGGATAAAAGAATCCTTCGCCTCGCAGTTCAAAACCAGCAGGCGTATGCATCCAGCTACTAGCTGCAAGTATCCAAAAAGCTGAGATTACAGTACCAACGGCAACTATTAACGTAGAAATAAAATGTACTTTTTTACTGACTTTATTAAAGCCGAATAACATTATACCTAAAAAAGAAGATTCGAGGAAAAAGGCAGTAAATACTTCAAAACCGAGAAGCGGACCGAGGACATTTCCAACCTTATCTGAAAAATGCGACCAGTTAGTACCGAATTGATAAGACATTACAACACCCGAAACTACCCCCATACCGAAAGTAACGGCAAAAATCTTCACCCAAAATTTGTATATTTCTTGATAAACCGGCTTTTTTGTTTTCAACCATAACCCTTCAATTACCGCTAAAAAGCTTGCAAGCCCTATAGTAAAAGCAGGGAATATTATATGAAAACTTATGGTAAAAGCAAATTGAATCCTTGATAATAATCCTTGATCAAATTCCATATTTAGGCTGCTGTTTTAAGATAATAAACTTTGTGACAATAACAATATACTCCCAGTGTAATAACGTATACTTAATACGTGAGTACCACAGTACTTATAGGACGACGTAGCCAACTTTTCAAATTAAACGAGTATACAGTATTTGATTTCATTATCAACCTTTGCTATTATTAAATTCTATCTGATTAGTTTTAACAAATTTTCCTTTTTCGGAGTTCCAATTATAATGAACATTTACTATTCTTACTTCTGTAACATTAATATCACCATTGGGCAATTGCGTTACATCATACCCTTTTCGGATAGAATCCGTAATTAATAAACTTGCTTGACAAATATATTTTACATCAAAGAACGGAGAATCGTCTTCCTTAGACTTTTCTTGTTCTTCTAAAAAATTATTAGATAATTCCTTTTCTTGCATTTCTAATGATGTTGAAGTTATTTTCTGAATTTTGTAGCATTATTTAAGGTAAGAAGCAAGGCTTGTTTATTATTTTTCCACAGATTTAATATTTTTAGGTATATTTTAAAATAATTAAATTAAAATATGCTCCAAAATAACACGAATTAATACATTATTTTAAAATCGAGGTACATTATCGTGATAAAATACCCTACTTTATCTAAATCAACATTTAGCTTAGGTATTTATTTTTTAAAATTCGATAAAGTTAAAATGACTTTATTGACTGTAATTTGTATTTTACTCGGTATGATTCCGGCGATTGATAGTATATTACTTCAGAAAATCATTGATTTAATAGAATCTTTCAGCGATAAGAACGCTAATAATCTTTTATCTTCCATGATTTACTGGGCAGTATTTTATGCTCTTTGGTGGGAGAGTATTAATATAGCATATCGTTCATATGATTATTTGTATCTCAAGACTATGCCCGTAATAAAAGGGAAAATACTAAATGAACTTTATAATTATACCCAATATCATAGCCATAAATTCTTTCAGGATAATCTAGCAGGACATATTAGCAATCGTATTACCGAAACTGCAAGATCGTTTGAGATGATTATTTCAATATTCGGTGAAAAAATTCTTCGTAAACTCGCTATTATTGTATTTGCATTAATTGCTTTATATTCGGTACATTACGTTTTTGCTACGATATTTATTTTATGGATTACGGTTTTTTTAGGACTTAGTGTTCTTTTCTCCGATAAAATCAATAAATACTCATTAAATTATGCTAGAAGCCAATCTTTTGTTGCCGGTAGTATCGTAGATGCAATCAGCAACATTAATGCGGTTAGAATGTTTACAGCCCATAAATTTGAACGTCAACATCTAGAAACAAGAGTAGAAAATGCCATAGCCGATGAGCAGACTATGCAATTCTTTATGTTCAAATTGCGTTATGCTCTTGGGACTTCTTGTTCAATAATGATTTTTATAATGATTTATTATTTATCTAAACTTCGTAGCGAATTATCTATAAGCATAGGTGATTGCGTATTAGTGCTAACATTATGTATAAATGTAGCAGACGATATTTGGGATTTAACGCAAGAAATCGGTGATATGTTCGAGCAGGTCGGGGCATTTAATCAAGGCTTATCTTTAATGGCACCGCATATTATAACTGATATTGAAAACGCTACTCCATTAGATATCAAAGAAGGGGTTATTGAATTTAGAAATGTTACATTTAATTATCATCATAATAACAATCTATTTTATAATAAATCGGTATTAATACCGAGTAAACAAAAAATAGGACTAATTGGATTTTCAGGTTCAGGGAAAACCACTTTTATTAGTTTACTCACTAGGTTACATGATATAGAAGAAGGAATGATTTTAATAGATAATCAAAATATTAAAAACGTAACTCAAGATTCTTTAAGAAAAGCCATTAGCCTTATACCTCAAGAACCGGTGCTTTTTCATCGTACCATTTTGGACAATATCAGATACGGGAAAAAAGAAGCTACTCTTGAGGAGGTTATAGAAGCAGCAAAAGCTGCACATATTCATGATGTTATCGATAATCTACCGGACGGTTACGATACTATGTGCGGTGAACGGGGGAATAACTTATCAGGCGGTCAGCGTCAAAGAATTATCATAGCAAGAGCCATATTAAAAAATGCTCCTATTTTAATTCTCGATGAAGCAACAAGTAGCTTAGATAGCGAGACGGAAAGCCTGATTCAAGAATCAATGGATTATTTAATGCAAAATAAAACCGTGATAGTCATTGCCCACAGATTATCTACTTTACTCAATATGGATAGAATTTTAGTTTTTGAAAAGGGAAGTATAATCGATGACGGTAGCCATACAGAATTACTAAAAAATAGTAAGCTATATCAAAAATTATGGAACTCTCAAGTTAAAGGGTTAATAGTGTGAGGAGGTATTACCCAGGTATTATGTCATTCCTGCGAAAGCAGGAATGACATAATACCAGCCTCAACCTTGAAACTAAATCATTATGAGCCACTATTTTTCCTATTTCTTCAACTTACAGTAGTCCGTACTCTGTCATCGCTTTTATTGCACTCTCAGGTAATTCTATCTTATCTGTAGCGTTACTATAAATAATATCTTCAATTTTTAAAATGCATAAAAACTCTAAAGGCGGTATCAATTTAGCTATCTTTTCCTCTAATTCTATTAATGGTTGTATAGAATCATCCGAATCCAAACTCATTTGATTTGAAAATTTATATAGTTCTAATAGGCGTTTTATATACTCATCCTTAGAAATATCTTTTACAACCGGTAATATTGCTGCTTTCCATTGAACAAATGCAGCTAAATCTTTCTTGTCAATAGCCTTAATTTTCTTGTAATCATTCTTACGAAATACGGATTCAAGCGTTAAAAGAGCTTTCAGAGGTTCATAAATTGCTTCCTTGTCACGGACCATTTGACCGTCAAGATCGAGTATATCCGAATTAGCACCATATTGTACAAATACTTTTACCATATCTGTACTCTGCTTCCTATCATTAAGCTCTCTAGTTAGGTCTACTAAACTTTTAAATGCGGTTTTTTCACAACGGATAAATTCCATATTAGCACCATAAGCGAGCAATTTAGTTACCATGGCTATATTTAGGTATAGGAACGTACATATTTCTAAATAAGTCATATTGTCACCTTTTACGTAATTAGGATCCGCACCATTTTCAATTAGAAATGCTGCCATATCAAAATGTTGAGCTGTTAGGGCAGTGTGAAAAACGGTCATGCCGCTGTTGTGGTCAAGGATTATATTTGCACCTTTTGCAAGTAGAAGCCTTACTATCCCTTTCTGATGATTATGACACGCAAAATATAAAAAAGATTTAGCCTCACCTTCCAATGTATATACTTCTGTATTTGGATCAATATTTAAAGAGGTTAACATACTATCAACTAAATCATAATCACCTTGACAAATTGCTTTAACTATAGCAGTGTCAGGAGATCTTGCTATTTTATCTACAGTGCAGTAATATTGGACACACTAGAAATATTTGTATTTGGATCTTCAATCAAAGCTTTGAATTCTTTGACAAAACTTTCTCTAAAAAATTCATATCTTTTTATTTTATATATATTATTAAATTCCATATTTTGCTGTTCTTCTATATCTTTACTGCTTAATATCTCATGAAATTTATTTCTAATTATATCATCGGTTATCATAGTATTTCCCTTAATGATTCAATTGATAGTATTTTGTATCGTACAGAAAAAAATCATTTTATCAACAAATAGTTTATTTATTAGTAAGCAATCAATAAACTAAAATATTATATTAAATATTGTCATATGCTGTTATAATCACTTTTTTAGCCACTAATATTTAAACAATGAAACTATCTGATTTTGACTTTGATTTACCAAGCGAACTGATCGCACAATATCCATCTAGTGAACGTGATAACTCAGATTTACTAATTGCTGTTACGCCGCCTATTAAAACCAAATTCTACAACATAATAGATTACTTAAAAGAAGGGGACTTATTAGTCTTTAATAATAGTAAGGTAATAAAAGCAAAGTTAAATTTGGGGAAAAATGTTACAATAAATTTGAATCAAAAATTATCAGATGATAGTTGGTCGGCTTTTGCTAAACCAGCTCGAAAGCTTCATGTAAATGATGAATTTTATTTTGATAATCATAAGGTAATTATTACCGAAAAACTTGCAATGGGTGAGATTAAAGTAAAATTTGAACTTAATGATATTTCTGTATTCGAGTTCTTAAATAAATACGGTGAGATGCCGCTACCGGTTTATATTAGGCGTTCACACTCATTATGTCATCCCGTGGCTACGACCACGGGATCCAAAAAATATTTAAATAATGACTGGATCCCGTGGTCAAACCACGGGATGACAAACACTCAAAACGACAACGACCGCTATCAAACTGTCTATAGCCAAATAGAAGGTTCAGTTGCAGCACCGACGGCAGGTTTGCATTTTACAAAGGATATACTTGATAAGCTTAAGGCAGAAGGCATACAAGCTACATTTTTAACATTACATGTGGGAGCTGGAACTTTTTTACCTGTAAAAACCGAAAATATTCATGAACATAAAATGCATACCGAATATTGCTCTATTACTCCTGACACTGCTGAAATCATAAATAAAGCAAAGCAAGAAGGGAAACGTATTATCGCAGTCGGCACTACAACACTTAGAACACTTGAAAGTTCTTGCAATAACGGCATCATAAAAGCAGGTAGCTTTGAAACCGATATTTTCATAACCCCAGGTTTTAAATTTCAAACAGCCGATATGCTGCTTACTAATTTCCATTTTCCTAAATCGACTTTATTTATGCTTATATGTGCTTTTGCCGGATTTAAAGAGATGCATGAATTATATAAATATGCTATAAAAGAAGCAATGCGTTTTTTTAGCTACGGCGATGCAACGCTTTTATGTAGGAAATGATAATCACAACCGTCATTGCAAGCAACTAAAAGGAGCGTGGCAATCTAGCAAAAATAACAAAAAATGCTAAAGGTTAGCATTTTTCACTGGATCCCGTGGTCAAACCACGGGATGACGGAGGTGAAATTGATCCACGTAACAAAGCCTTCCTGCTTTTAGCTAGGAACGACATTTTAGAAAAAACCTATAACAAACTAGATAAAAAATATTTTAGATGATTAAATACTCTAATTTATTAATACGAGATTCAAAACAAACTGCTTTACGAGAAGAATTAAAACAGCTGGCAACAGCACTTAATAAGCCTAAAAGTTTATTCAAATTCTTTAATCAAAACAACTTAAAAAGCGGAATTTATTTATACGGTCCGGTGGGCAGCGGTAAAACTATGCTCATGAATTCTTTTTTTGAAGAATTAACCACACCTAAAATAATAATACATTATCAGAACTTTATGCAGGAAATTCATAAATCTATGCATAAATTACAAACAGCAAATCAGAAAGATATCATCAATAAAATTGCTAAAAACTATGCTAAACAAACTAAAGTGTTATGTATAGATGAGTTTGAAATTAAAGATATTACTGATGCAATGATAATCGGTAGATTATTTAATGAATTAATAAAACAAAATATTTTTATTTTTATAACTTCTAACACGAGTCCCAATAATATGTACAAAGACGGATTACAACGAGAATCTTTCTTACCTTTTATAAAGATAATCAATAATACATTTTATGTTAAATATCTAGATAATCAACATGATTATCGATTTGATAAGGCGTTAAGAGTTAAAGAGGCAAGGATAATTTATCCTTTAACTTTAGAAAACCAAAACAAACTTGAAAAAATTATCACGGATATTAGTGATAATAATCTTGCTTCTCAAAATATACAGGTTCTAGGTCGAGAAATATCCTTTCAAAAAGTGCATAAAAGAATATTAGTAACAGATTATAATGAATTATTTACAAGAGACTTAAGCTATATCGATTATGTTAATATTTGCCAAAATTTCAACGTTATTATAGTGGGGAACGTTCATACTATCGATGCTAACGATACAAATACAGCCATTAGATTTATCAACTTTATCGATAATGCCTATTTCTATAAAATACTCTTATTTATGAGCCTAGAAGATAACCCAAATAAAATATATCAAGGTTCAGCACGAGCCGCAGAATTTAAACGCACTACTTCAAGACTAAATGAAATGAATAGCGAATCTTATTTATTAAATAATGATTTTAAGAATTAACTTCAATTTTCGCTAAAAAAACTCTTTAATTACTAATTAAAATTTATTTACAGATGACCTCTAAGAAACTTAATAAATTCATCAATATTGATCTTTATATTGTCTTCTAAATGCTCTTCTGTTGTCTGATCTACATAAAAAGGATAATAATCGCATGACATATAATTTTCCATTCTTTTATAAAAACTTCTAGAGGGAGTTGTACCGTGATCAATCTCTACTACTTTGCATTTTGGAGCCGCAAAAATAAAGTTAGCAAATCCTGATCCGTGCGATCCAACTATTATTTTTGCTTTATTAAAAAGCTGGGCCTGTTTATACGGGAAGGATAGCTCTAGATATATTACTTTAAAACCGGATCTCTAAATTTTTTCTATTAATTCCTCTTCATTAACTATTTTTCTGGTAGAAGCGTATTTACGAGAAAGATATATTTTATCGTATGCTTTACCATTATCTTTAATAAAAATATTTCTTAAATCTTTTTTTAACCATAAAGGCAAAGGTGTACCTTTTACCGGAATAAACGGTACAGATGGAACAATTAGTCTAGTAGCTTGAATTATACAGTCACTATTTACTACAAAAAACTTATCTTCCGGTATATTTAAATAATTTAATACTATTTCTAATGACTTAATTTGCCATGAATATTTTAAATTATTAATATAGATACGATCATATTCAAGAGCTGATTCTTTTAATACAATTAATCTAGGCAAAATTTGTAGCAGCCAATGATACCAATTTTCAGAACCAGAAGATGAAATTACTGCTAATTGTCCATTAAAATATAAAGGATTTTCAGTATTAATATCTCGTTTTTTTAATAAACTATGTTGATCACCTAAGCTTGTTTGAGTATCTTGTAGAATATAACCTTCTTGAGTTAAAATTCCACCTTCATTAATTACTGTGCCGTTTGGTAACTCTAAAATAAATTGACCAGTATTTTTTTTCTTTAAATAGCTTTTTAATTTCTATGTTAGATTTTAGCGACTCCATGGAAATAAATTGATGTTTATTTTTTAATGCGTAAACATTACTAATATAGAGAAAGAAAGATAATTAAAAATTTGCATTACAAGCTTGGCAGCGACTTACTCTCCCATGCCTTATGACATAGTACCATTAGCGCTATGAGGTTTCACGTTCGAGTTCGGGATGGGATCGTGTGTTTCACTCATGCTATAACCACCAAGCTAGCAATACAAACTTTTAAAAAGATAGATTTGTATTATAGTTTGCTGTTAATGTTGTTGCACAACTCAAAAAAATTCTTAATATCATATCTTAACTTTTACTACGATACTCAGCAAAATAATTTTCGCTGGATATCGTGGCAGGGCTACAGTATAACATTAGTTATGCAATAACATTTTTATTAGTTGATAAAAAGCTATTTAACCTGATAATTTTGTGAATAGATACTATACTCTTATAACATTAACACTATATGCATATGTAATCTCACAGCAAAGTAAATCAATCGAGCTATTAGTATCGGTTAGCTACACACATTACTGTGCTTCCACACCCGACCTATCAACGTGGTGGTCTTCCACGGCTCTAATGGGGAAGTCTAGTTTTGAGGGGGGTTTCCTGCTTAGATGCATTCAGCAGTTATCCCTTCCGTACTTAGCTACCCAGCTGTGCCGTTGGCACGACAACTGGTCCACCAGGGGTACGTCCACCTCGGTCCTCTCGTACTAAAGGCAGATCCTCTCAAACTTCCTACACCCACGGCAGATAGGGACCGAACTGTCTCACGACGTTCTAAACCCAGCTCACGTACCACTTTAATCGGCGAACAGCCGAACCCTTGGGACCTTCTCCAGCCCCAGGATGTGATGAGCCGACATCGAGGTGCCAAACGATTTCGTCGCTATGGACGCTTGGAAATCATCAGCCTGTTATCCCCGGAGTACCTTTTATTCGTTGAGCGATGGCCCTTCCACTCGGGACCACCGGATCACTATGACCGACTTTCGTCTCTGCTCGTCTTGTCAGACTCGCAGTCAGGCTAGCTTATGCCATTACACTCTAAAAGTTGATTTCCGACCAACTTGAGCTAACCATCGCGCGCCTCCGTTACTCTTTGGGAGGCGACCGCCCCAGTCAAACTACCCACCATGCATTGTCTCGGATCCTGATTCAAGGATCTCGGTTAGATGTCAAGAACCAAAAGGGTGGTATCTCAAGGGTGACTCCACAAAGGCTGACGCCTTCGCTTCGTAGTCTTCCACCTATCCTGCACATCTGATTCCTAACACCAGTGCAAAGCTATAGTAAAGGTTCACGGGGTCTTTCCGTCTGACCGCGGGAACTCCGCATCTTCACGGAGAATTCAATTTCGCTGAGTCGATACTGGAGACAGTGGGGAAATCGTTACGCCATTCGTGCGGGTCGGAACTTACCCGACAAGGAATTTCGCTACCTTAGGACCGTCATAGTTACGGCCGCCGTTCACTGGGACTTCAATTCAGAGCTTGCACCCCTCCTTTTAATCTTCCAGCACTGGGCAGGCGTCAGACCCTATACGTCGTCTATTGACTTTGCAGAGCCCTGTGTTTTTAATAAACAGTCGCTACCCCCTAGCTTGTGCCACCTGCACATGGTTGCCCATATACAGGTCATCTTTCTTCCGAAGTTACAGATGCAATTTGCCTAGTTCCTTCAGCATCGTTCTCTCAAGCGCCTTGGTATACTCTACCTGTCCACCTGTGTCGGTTTCGGGTACGGTCTATAATGAAGGTGTTATTTCCTGGAAAACATTCACCGCACAATCAATCCAATAAGACTGTACAATTTACTATTTTCGTCACATCCTTCAGGTTCAGGAATATTAACCTGATTCCCATCGATTACGCCTTTCAGCCTCATCTTAGGGGCCGACTAACCTTGCGCAGATTAACTTTACGCAAGAACCCTTGGACTTTCGGCGAGAATGTTTCTCACATTCTTTATCGCTACTTATGTCAGCATTCTCACTTCCGATACCTCCAGCAAACCTTACGGTTCACCTTCGCAGGCTTACGGAACGCTCCGCTACCATTTATGCCAAATGCATAAATCCGCATCTTCGGTACATGACTTGAGCCCCGTTACATTGTTGGCGCAAGAAAACTTATTTAGACTAGTGAGCTATTACGCTTTCTTTAAATGATGGCTGCTTCTAAGCCAACATCCTAGTTGTTTTGGTCTTCTCACATCCTTTAACACTTAGTCATGATTTAGGGACCTTAGATGGCGGTCTGGGCTTTTTCCCTCTCGACTATGGACCTTAGCACCCATAGTCTGTCTGCTATGCTGTACTCATCGACATTCGGAGTTTGATTGAGTTTGGTAAGTCTGTGGGACCCCCTAGCTCATTCAGTGCTCTACCTTCGATGGTAATCGCTATAACGCTCTACCTAAATAGATTTCGCGGAGAACCAGCTATATCCGAGTTTGATTGGCCTTTCACCCCTAACCACAGCTCATCCCCTACTTTTTCAACAGTAGTGGGTTCGGTCCTTCAGTGGATTTTACTCCGCTTTCAACCTGGCCATGGCTAGATCACCCGGTTTCGGGTCTAATTCATCTAACTAAACGCCCTATTCAGACTCGCTTTCGCTACGCCTACACCTAACGGCTTAAGCTTGCTAGATAAACTAAGTCGCTGACCCATTATACAAAAGGTACGCCGTCACAAGACATATAAATACGCTTGCTCCGACTGCTTGTAAGCATTTGGTTTCAGATACTATTTCACTCCCCTTGTCGGGGTACTTTTCACCTTTCCCTCACGGTACTTGTTCACTATCGGTCACTAGAGAGTACTTAGGCTTAGAGGGTGGTCCCCCTATGTTCAAACAGGATTTCACGTGTCCCGCCTTACTCAAGGACTTCAAACTTTTTACCTATACGGGACTATCACCCTCTATGGTCAACCTTTCCATGTTGTTTTAGTTATTTTTTTGAAGCCACTGGCCTGGTCCGCGTTCGCTCGTCACTACTAACGGAGTCTCGGTTGATGTCCTTTCCTCCAGCTACTTAGATATTTCAGTTCGCTGGGTTTGCCTCATATAGCTATGTATTCACTATACAATACCTAATAAATTAGGTGGGTTTCCCTATTCGGAAATCTTCGGATCAAAGTTTATTCGCAACTCCCCGAAGCTTATCGCAGCGTATTACGTCCTTCATCGCCTTCTAGTGCCAAGGCATCCACCAAATGCTCTTATTATATTTACTTACGCTTTTAACTTGAGATTACACAATGCATACAGAATTAATTTCACAATTATTTTCAGCATCTACTCACGATATAAATTTTTATTATCGCGGTGTATTTAGTTTTTAGCTTTATCAACTTTTTAAACAGCTACAAAGTTTTACGTTTCAAACTTTGTGTGATGATTTTATATCTATATTTTGAAAGCTTGTCAAACACTAATTTCAAATAATTTTAATTTTATTTCTTATGAGAGAGCTTAAAGTTATTTTAACCTCTTTTTAAAGTAGGCTTTGTCGGCTTTTTGTTTAGATTTGCGGTCCCTAATTTTGTATCTACCTTACCGCCTAAATCTTCCAACAAAAATCTGCCTTTTTGTAAAACATGATTTACTGCTGTCATTTCTCCTTCTCTGTTTACCAAACCGCTTTGAGTTTTAACCAACAATAATTTACAGTCTTTTCTAAAGACTGGATTTTCATCAATTGCAAAATCTTGAGTTATACTTAAATTACCGTTCTTATCAAATGTACCTAAAATATTTTTCTGTAAATCAGCAAATACGGCATGAGCGTATAATTTTGAAATTTCTTTTATTTGCTTTGGATTGTTTATATGTTTGCCTGCTTTATTAATAAAGCCGCTAATTTCATATTGAGATGTTGTGGAGTTTTTTTCACAAAAAATTGAGTTTCCGTAAGTAGCTTAGTTTGATCCTCTACTTCATCATCTACTATATTAATGACTTTCCTTTTTACAGAATAAATATCACTATTCTTTTCAAGCTTTGAGGTAAACTCTTTAACGTCTCAATTATCATTAAACCTAACTTCTTTTTTATCTTTACCCACAATAATACTCTTATTTTAATACTGTATCTTTTAAAATATTTGTACCACGTAAAAATTCTTCTATATTCAAAGCTTTTTTACTCTCTTGCTGAAGTTTTTTCACTCTTAATATACCGCTTCCACAAGCTATTTCCAGCTTATCGCTAATAACGGTACCGGAAGTAAAGTGATGATCCGCATTTAAATATTCTGCTTCAAGGATTTTAATTATTTTATCATTATAACTAAAATATGCTCCGGGCCAAGGATTCATGCCCCTTATTTTACAATCTATTTTATATGCGGATTCATGCCAATTAATTTTTCCTTCTTCTTTAGTTAATTTATGAGCATACGTAACACCGTCACTTGGCTGTGTTATTGGTACTATATTATCGATATTTGCAAGTGTTTTCATTAATAACTCCGCTCCGAGATTTGCACATTTGTTATGCAGTTCTTCCAATGTTGTTCTTTCTTCTAAATCAAAATCTTCTTTCATAAATATATCACCTGTATCAAGCCCTATATCCATACGCATAATACATACACTACTTTTCCGGTCACCCTCTATAATAGTACGCTGCAGAGGAGCCGCTCCTCTGTGACGAGGCAAATCGGATGGATGGATATTAAGACAGCCGTATTTCTTAGCTTCTAATATAGCTTTCGGCACAATAAAACCATATGCAATAACAACTATAATATCAGCATTAACTTTATTAATTAGATTTATTACTGCATCATTACGAAGAGTAGAAGGAGTATAAATAGGAATTTGATGCTCAAATGCTAATTGATGTATTGGCGATTTAGCTAAGTTAAGTCCTCTGCCCTTAGCTTTAGGCTGCTGTGTAAAAACAGCTTTAACTTCGTGATGAGTTATAAGTTTTTTAAGAGCGGGAACAGCGAATTCAGGCGTTCCCATAAAGATTACTTTCACACTATATTATTTTTGAGTTTCTTAAGCTTACGCAGTACTACATCTCGTTTTAAATTACTTAAATAATCAATCATAAGCTTACCTTCTAAATGATCATACTCATGCTGGATAACTCTTGCAAGCCAATCATTTGCTTTAAGCTTTTGCGATTTACCATGATAGTCTAAATACCGAATCTTTATAGATTCCGGTCTTGCGACCTCAATACGTTGCTCCGGTAATGAGATACAACCTTCGTTAACCGCAACTAGCTCTTCTGATTTTTCTATTATTTCAGGATTCACTATAAAAAGCGGATAAAAATCTTTTGGTCTTGCTACCGAATCATGATCTTTTATATCAATTACTAAAATACGTTTCAATACCCCTACTTGTACTGCTGCAAGCCCTGCACCGTCTTCATGGTACATAGTGTTAAGCATATCATCCATAAATTTTCGTGTGTGATCGGTAAACTCTAAAACCGGCCGAGATTTCTGCTTTAATCTTTCATCAGGTGCCGTTACTATCGGTAATATTGACATAATCATTAAATCTTAATATTTTATAATATACTATAAAATCACCAAAATGTAAAGAAAACAAACCTGCCTAATTCCGGCAATAGTTGCATAATAAACTCACCTATTTGCAATAATTTGTCGAATTAATAATATTTAGTACAAAATAATAGCAAATATCAGATAATATGTTTAATAAATAAGGCTTGCATAAAATTAAGGAGGAATAATCATGCATTGGGGTGATATTGAAGAAATTGCCGAACAACTCGAAGAACATTGTAGCGATCAGTATAATGAAAAAAAAATTTCATTATTAAAGCTAGAGAAACTGATTAGAGATTTAAAGGACTTTGAAGATGGAGCACAAAAAGTCGCAGAAGTTACATTAGAAGAAATTTTAGACAAATGGGAAGAATTACGTGAAGAAATTAAAGAAATCGATTAAGTAGCTTTTGAGTTATTTTCAGACATTTATAAATTAACTTTATAAAAATACATTATAATCAATAAAAATATAGCAACTGCCTGAAAAAAAACTCTTAAAGTCATTAATTTTGAACTAAATTTCTTATCAAACTTTCCTCCGATAGCCATCGATACTACTCCTATAATAAGAACCGCAACGGTTAAACCAATCGCAATTAATAACCACATCATAATTTATTACCAATATATCACTTTCCACACAAAGATTATATCTTTTAAATCAATTATCTAATATTTGAGATTTGGTTAAAAAATTCACTAATTCTTCGTAAAAAATAATAATTCAAGGAACACAAATATCTAATTTATCAAATATAGATAATTCAACAATTACTTTAAAAGAAAAAGAGATATTAGGCTCTTGCGTTCTTATTAATTTTTGCTCAAAAATATCTAACAATACAAATAATTTAATTTTCTGCACGCAAGAACCTAGAGTATTTTGAGAAACCTCGTCCTATTGCTAAAATATTTATTAATGCCCACGGTGGAACATAACTTGCTCTATGCAAATTTGCTTAAATTAAGCTTTCTGAGTTACACTATATATATTATCTATCAGTTTAACAAAAACACCATTTCCTAAAATATTAGCACAAGTGATCACAGGATCAAATAAGATATAAAGAGCTGTAATCAGAGACATCATATTAGTATTAAAACCTAGATATTGTTCAAGTATAGTAAGCATTACA
This sequence comes from Rickettsia koreansis, assembly GCF_046532895.1. Lineage (NCBI taxonomy): Bacteria > Pseudomonadati > Pseudomonadota > Alphaproteobacteria > Rickettsiales > Rickettsiaceae > Rickettsia > Rickettsia koreansis. Next base: position 620,911 of record NZ_WHLZ01000001.1, read on the forward strand.
ATAATTCCACCACCTGGTATAGCTGCTACTGAAAATTTTGCCAATACAAAATAAAAAGTAAAAATAAAATAATTAAATAAAGTAGGTTCAGCTAATCCATAACTTTTTAGTATAGTATAAGCCAAAATCGGTATGGCAAAACAATCGCCAACAAGATGAATATTGACTGTTATTGGTCAACGGTACGAGCGAGTGCTTTATTATTTGTATTATTTGCCGCTCCTATTATACTAAGTGGCATACTTATAACACTAAACATTGCACTAAATCCACTTATAGACTCTGGCATCATATTACTAAGGCTAGCTATGAATTCCTTAACTCAACAGTTACTTAAAATAAAATAAGCAAGAAAGATATAACCAAACTGAGCAAATACGATCGTCATAAAAATGAACATATAATCTTTAATAATTATATCTAATACTTAATCAAACTGTAGTTTTACGATAAAGCCCATTATAAATAAGGGAATTATATAGATCAACAATCGCAATATTTTTGCAACAAATGCTTCTAGCTTACAAGCCAATCCAATTGCAACTTCAGCACACAATTTTGAGGGAATAAAGCCTAAGATAATACTACTAAATACGATTTTATCATTAGCAATAATATTAGGAAAATTAAGCAACCATAAAGGCTTTAAGCTATCATTTTCTATAGGAGAGATCATTGATAAAGCGAATTGATACATGTATATACCTACATAATGACTTATGAAGGTAGAACAAACATTAGACCCACATACTAGTAATAATATTAAGAAAACTATACGTGTTGCATCTTTGGCTAGCATTACAACAGATTTAAAAAGTAAACCAAAAATAATTAAAGGTAGAAATAATCCAATTATAGATTTAATAGATAGACTTATTGAATACAATAACCTTTGTACTTCTAAACTCATTAGTGGGTTTAACAATATGATAGCTATGATAATAGCCATTAAAATAAGTGGCATTTTACACAACATAAAACTTACCTAATAATAATTAGTTAATTTAAATAGATGGATATAATTAAAAGGAAGATGAGATATTGTTACCGGCTTAGACCGGTTGTAGTAGTAAAAAAAGACTGGAAAGTTAATATTTGCATATTCATAAATTCAATATACAGTTATTATAGAGAGAAAAATTATTGTTGCAATACTTTTCTAGAAGTTCTTTGTGGGGTATTGTTAACTAAAAGCAGATCAATTAATAAATTAACGTCATTGCGAGGAGGCATTGTTGCGTGAAGCAATTTCACCTCTGTCATCCCGTGGCTTGACCACGGGGTGATACAGTGGGTTTTACCGGTCCACGCAACAATACCTCCTCGCAATGACTACTTAGGTATCTATGCAAAATGCTTTCGCAAGAATGACATCGAGAGCTTTTTAAGAGCTATGCGGGAATAACAACGCCTCAGCCCTTACACCTCTTCAGATTGCTCTAATCCCTCTTCCTCTAACTCACTATCTTCTTCACTTTCAGCAGTTTCAGCAATTAAAGAGACAGACACGACTTTTTCACCATCATCTAGCTTAAATAGGATTACGCCGCTAGTGTTACGTCCCGTAATACGTACTGACTCAAGTTTACAGCGAATTAACTTACCACTATTGGTAATCAGCATTAACTCATCATCTATTTTAACCGGCATAACACCGACGACTAAACCAGTTTTGTCGTTAATATCCATATTGATTATACCGCTTCCGCCACGGTCAGTAATTCTATAGCCATAAGCTGAGCTTCTCTTACCAAAACCGTTCTCAGTTACGGTTAAAATGAATTCTTCGGAATTTGCCATTTCTATAATAGCCGGGGCAGTTAAGCTTACGCCAAGTTCTTCAGGATTAAACGCCTCACCTTTAGCAATCTCTAATCTCTGCTCCCACGGCACGGATAAATAAGCATCTCTATCCTCTTTTGTACTACTAATACCTTTAAGCACAGTCATAGAAATTACGGAATCCTCTTTGGCAAGCTTCATACCTCGTACCCCATCAGAAGTACGACTCTTAATAACACGCAGCGATTCAACAGGGAATCTTAAAGCTTTACCGGCTTTGGTAGCAAGTAAAATATGCTCGTCTTCTTTACATGGTTTTACATCTATTAATTTATCGTCCTCATCAAGCCTAATAGCAATTTTACCGTTCGACTGAAGTTTTTTGAAATCTAATAAATCGCTTCTTCTGATATTACCCTTGGCAGTTGCGAACATAATGTTTAAATTATTCCTCTCATCCTGATTTTCAGGTAACGGCATAATATTCGTAATATGCTCATTTGCTTTCAACGGTAATATATTAACCATCGGTCTACCCTTACCCTGCGGATTACTTAAAGGCAGTTTATACAGTTTTAAACTATAAACCTGACCGATATTTGAGAAGAACAACATAGGAGTATGGGTACTACCGACAAAAACTTGCGTGGTAATATCTTCATCACGCATTGAAAGCCCTGATCTTCCTTTACCTCCACGTTTTTGCGCACGATAGCTACTTAGAGGTACACGCTTGATATACCCACCAAGCGTTACGGTTACAACCATTTCTTCACGCTGAATTAAATCTTCTATATCTTGATCAAATTCGCCGAATTCAATTGAAGTAAGACGAGGAGTCGCAAATTCTTCTTTAACTTTAATGAGCTCTTCCTTTAAAATTTCAAGTAACCTTGTACGAGAGCCGAGTATATTAAGATATTCGGTGATTTCCGTAGTGAGGTTCTTTAAATCCTCTTCAAGCTTGTTTTTCTCCATAGCGGTCAGGCGTTGCAATCTCATTTCTAAGATTGCCTTAGCTTGCAATTCGGTAAAGTTACATTTACCCTGCTCGTTTAACATTGCTTTATCATCAACCAACTTTACAAGAGGTAGGATATTTAATGCTTCCCACTGACGAGCCATTAATTCTTGTTTAGCTGCATGCGGGTCATTTGAAGCTTTAATAATACGTATTATTTCATCGATATTACTAACGGCAATAGTTAGTCCTAGTAAAATATGAGCTCTATCTCTTGCTTTATTGAGTAAATATATAGTACGGTTAGTAATTACTACTTCCCTAAAACTAACGAAAGCTGCAATTACTTCTTTCAAATTCATCACTTTCGGTAGCCCATCTTTAAGAGCAAGCATAATAACACCGAAGCTAGTTTGTAGCTGCGTACATGCGTATATTTGATTTAAGACTACTTCAGCAACTACGTCTTTCTTTAACTCAATAAAAATCCTTACACCGTTTTTATTTGATTCATCACGTAAATCACTTATACCTTCTATACGCTTTTCCTTAACCATTTCAGCGATTTTCTCAACGAGCCTTGCCTTATTTACCATATACGGTATTTCGGTAATAATAATTGCTTGACGGCCATTACCGATATTCTCAATCTCGGCTCGACCTCGCATAATTATACTACCTCTACCGGTAAGATATGCCGATCTAATACCGCTAATGCCTAAAATCATTGAACCTGTAGGAAAATCCGGTCCTTTAACAACTTCAAGTAAATCTAATATTTCTATATCGTTATTATCTATATATAAACAGCACGCATCGATAACCTCACCAAGATTATGAGGCGGGATATTAGTTGCCATACCGACCGCAATACCTCCGCTACCGTTCACCAATAAATTGGGAAACATTGCAGGAAGTACGGAAGGCTCTTCTTCAGAACCATCGTAATTAGGGTTAAAGCTGACAGTCTCTTTATCGATATCCTCTACGAGCTTATACGAAACTTTGGCCATTCGAGATTCGGTATATCTCATTGCTGCCGCCGCATCACCATCCATCGAGCCGAAATTACCCTGCCCGTCTACAAGCGGTAAACGCAAGGAAAAATCTTGTGCCATACGTACTAACGCATCGTAAATAGCACTATCGCCGTGCGGATGGTATTTACCCATCACGTCACCGACTATTCTAGCGGATTTTCTATAAGGTTTACTAGCATGATTACCGGCTTCATGCATGGAATAGATAATTCGGCGATGTACCGGCTTTAAGCCGTCCCGAACATCCGGTATAGCTCTACTGACTATAACGCTCATAGCATAATCAAGATAAGATACTTTCATCTCATCTTCGATATTTACCGGTACTAAATTAGAAGAAGATTTATCAGTCACGATTACTTAGCCTTAAATTTAATGAATTATATTTAATAATAGAGACATAATAAATTTCTTTCAAGGATTGCTTGTATTTATAATCGTGGCATTGTTTCTAAGTTACCGATGTCATTGCTGCGGGGCATTGTTGCACGGATGCCGATGTCATTCCTGCGAAAGTAGGAATCTAGTTTTTTAAGCAAATTATATACTAAATTTTTATGTAATTTTCTTTGTTTTAGCATTTTTTACTGAATTCCCGCTTGCGTGGAAATGACATAAACGAGCCATACAACAAGGCCTTTAGTCGCTTACAATGACGACATCAACCGTTTCTAGGCAATAACATAATCGTAACAGTTAACAAACTTTATTATATATTAGAATTATTTTATACTTTCTAAATATAATGAACGCTGCTCTATTCTTGTTATCTCATCTACCGTTACCTGTTCTGCTAACCTTTGTTTAAACTTAGATCTTAGTTTTTCTAAATCTTTATTTTTCTTAGAGAACGGTAATATTTTAGATAATAATTTATTATTTTTGTTGAACATGTAGTTGCTCCCGTGATTACACTTAAATTGCTCAAGTTTTAACCACCGCAGCTACTATCCCCCAACCAGGAAGTCGAGGATTATACCATTTATACGGCTGATAATAACGCTTAGGATAGAGGCTTTGAAACCCCGGCATCACGTCACCGCGATTCTTGCAAGAGATTTTAGCCAATTTTTTGAAATATCAATTAGCTATCCATGTCATTCCTGCGTGGATCAGTTTTTTCGTCATTGCGAGGAAAATTACATAGTAATTTGACGCAGCAATCTTGAGAAGAATTCCTGAGATTGCCATGCTCACTAACGTTCGCTTGCAATGACGACTTGATATCCACGCAACAAAACCTCCACGGGAATGACATCGAGCTGGTTTTACCAAACCACTTAACAAAGCTTATAGTTGATATAATGATAAATTTTAAGAATGTGCCTCTTCTTGCTGTTTATACCAAAGTTCGGCATAATAGCCTTTGTGCTGTAGCAAGGTTTTATGGTTACCCCGCTCAACTATATAACCGTTATCTAAAACGATAATCTCATCTGCATCGATAATAGTTGAGAGTCTATGGGCAATGATAAGGGTAGTATGGTGAGCCGAGATCTCTTTAAGGCTTGCTTGAATTAGCTTTTCGGTTTTAGTATCAAGCGAACTTGTTGCCTCATCAAAAACATATATTGCTGGATTTTTTAAGATGGTTCTTGCAATTGCAATACGCTGTTTCTCACCGCCCGAAAGCTTTAAGCCTCTCTCGCCTACCTGCGTCTCATACCCTTCGGGTAACGTGCTAATAAACTCATGAATATGAGCATTTTTTGAAGCTGCTATAACTTCATCGTAGCTTGCTGCATTATTACCGTATGCGATGTTGTAATATATCGTATCGTTAAACAGTACCGTATCTTGCGGAACAATTCCAATAGATTTACGCAGCGATTGTTGCGTGACTTCTCTTATATCCTGACCATCAATAGTAATATTGCCGCTATTAATATTGTAAAACCTAAAAAGCAAGCGTGATATAGTCGATTTCCCTGCCCCACTACTACCGACTACTGCTAAAGTTTTACCACTCTTTATCGTAAAACTTATATTATGTAAAATCGGACGTTCCTGATTATAAGCAAAGCTAACATTATCGAAACTAACCTCACCTTTTAAGATAATTAGCTCCTTAGCGTTCAAAGCATCATCTACTTCTGCCGGTATATCAAGCAGCTTAAACATATCTTCCATACTAACTAGAGCATTTTTAATTTCTCTATAAGCAAAGCCAAGTATTGAAAGCGGAATTGATAGCTGAAATAGATAAGTATTAACCATTATTAAATCGCCGACGGTCATTTTATTTTGGTTAATAGCATTTGCTGAAAGTATCATAAGGCTAACAAGCCCTAAGGATATTATAACATCCTGCCCGATATTTAAAATCGATAGGCTGTTAGTAGTTTTAGTAGCTGATTTTTCATAAGTTTGTAAAGCCTCATTAAACTTTATCGCCTCATATTCTTCATTACCGAAATATTTAACGGTCTCAAAATTCAGTAAACTATCGATTGCTCTATTATTGGCGGTGTTATCGCTTTGGTTCATTTCCCTTACAAAAGAAATACGCCAAGTACTGATTAGGCAAGTATAACCAACATAAACTATCATTGTTATTAAAACAGTTACGGCAAACCAAATACCGTAAACATACCATAACATCCCGCTTACTAATATAATTTCTACGCTTGTCGGAAAAATATTAAATAACGAATACCGCAGTACCGCTTCAATACCTTTAGTACCACGCTCTATTGACCTACTTAAGCCCCCTGTTTTTCTGGTAATGTGAAAACGCATACTTAAATTATGCATGTACTTAAAGACATTTAGAGCAACTAAGCAAGTTGCTTGATGTCCTACTTTTGAAAAAATGATATTTCGTAATTCACTGAAAATTTGAACAAGTATTTTTGTTCCGCCATATGCAACAATAATCCCGATAATAACCGAAAGAGCAAAGTTTTTATTTAGCCCATCTATTATATGTTTATAAACAATAGGAACGAAAATATTTATTACTTTAGCTATGACTAGACAAATAAGAGAGGTAACAATACGCAGGCGTATATCAAAATCCTTCGACCATAAATACGGCAGAAGTAGATGGCATGAATTTTTGCGAGTTTTGTTTTTGGACATTTTGAAGTTTTTGTAGTTTTCAGCATCATTGCAAGCGGGCATTGCTCGCGTGGATACTAAATCGCCATTGCGAGCGACCGTAGGGAGCGTAGCAATCTCATGCAATAATAACAAACTCCTTAGATTGCTTCGTCAATTACTTCGTAATTTCCTTGCAATGACGCTTTTATTAATTACGCTCCGGCAGCAGGTGAAGTCGTCTTCGGCTGATTTTCTAACAGCTTATCTAGCCTTCCCTCTTTTTCAAGATCAAACAGAGCATCACAACCGCCAACATGCATATTATCTATAAATATCTGCGGAACGGTCTTTTTTCCACCGGATTTCTTAATAAAATTTTCTTTCTCTTCCTGAGTAAAATTACTTACTTCAATTTCCTCATAAGCAACATTTTTCTCATCAAGCAATGCTTTAGCTTTTATACAATAAGGACAACTAGCGAGAGTATAAACAATAATTGTATGTAATATAGCTTTATTCATAATGTTATATTTTTTTGTTAGATTTTAATATATTATCTTAAACTATAGTTTTTAAAGCAAGTAAAAATGCATGAATAATTTTTCTATTATCTCAGAATATAAACCGGCAGGCGATCAACCAAAAGCAATAGATGAAATTATAGCAGGGTTAAGTAGCAAAAAACGCTCACAAATGTTGCTTGGTATTACGGGATCAGGCAAAACCTTTACTATGGCCAATATTATAGAGAGAACTAATCGTCCTACTCTTATTATGGCTCATAATAAAACTTTAGCTGCCCAAATCTATTCAGAGATGAAATCGCTTTTTCCAAAGAATGCCGTTGAATACTTTGTCTCATATTATGATTATTACCAGCCCGAAGCTTATATAGCACGCACCGATACTTTTATAGAAAAAGACTCATCAATTAACGAACAAATTGATTTAATGCGTCATGCCGCTACAAGATCGCTATTAGAGCGTCGTGACGTTATAGTAGTTTCTTCCGTTTCCTGTATTTACGGGCTTGGCTCTCCCGATTTATATTACCAAATGACGGTTAATCTAGAGCCTGGTCAAAGCTACCCTCGTGATAAGCTACTAAACGATTTGATAAATCTACAATATGAGCGTAACGATATCGGATTTGAGCGTGGCTGTTTTAGAGTTAAAGGCAACAACATAGATATTTTCCCCTCACATTACAGCGATAAAGCTTGGCGTTTATCGTTTTTCGGTAATGAACTCGAATATATCCATGAATTTGATCCCCTAACAGGTGAAAAACTTGCTAAGCTCGATCACGCTATGGTTTTTGGTAATTCACATTTTGTGATGCCTCAAGAAACGGTCAATAATGCCATATCAGGTATTGAAGAAGAATTACAAAAACGCTTAGAGTTTTTAAAGTCACAAGACAAACCACTTGAAACTCAAAGGCTAAATCAACGTACTCAATATGATCTTGAAATGTTAACGGAAACCGGCAGCTGTAAAGGCGTTGAAAACTACTCTCGCTTTTTCACAGGACGTAATGCCGGTGAGCCGCCTCCTACATTATTCGAATACCTACCAGAAGATGCATTATTATTTGTTGATGAAAGCCATGTATCCGTACCGCAAATTAGAGCAATGTATAACGGCGATCGAGCAAGGAAAGAAATTTTGGTAGAGCATGGGTTTCGTCTACCCTCTGCACTTGATAACAGACCTTTAAAATTTGAAGAATGGGAAAAATTTAGACCACAAACTGTGTTTGTATCTGCAACTCCAGGACCGTTCGAGTTAGAAGAAACCGGCGGCACGGTTGTAGAATTGATTATCAGACCTACGGGGCTGCTTGATCCTGAATGTATTATCAAACCCGCTACTAACCAAGTTGAGGATTTAATTAGCGAAATTCAAACTACTATCGCTCAAGGTTCTCGTGTTCTAGTCACCACCTTAACTAAAAAAATGGCAGAAGATTTAACCGCCTATTTGCAGGAGCTAAAATATAAAACTTCTTATTTACATTCTAACGTTCATACTCTAGAGCGTATAGAGATTTTACGAGACTTAAGACAAGGTACTATTGATGTTTTAGTCGGTATTAATCTATTAAGGGAGGGGCTTGACATCCCTGAATGCGGCTTAGTTGCTATACTTGATGCAGACAAAGAGGGGTTTTTGCGGTCGGAAGTATCGTTAATACAAACAATAGGAAGAGCTGCAAGAAATAGCGCGGGCAGAGTTATACTTTATGCCGATAAAATGACTAAATCTATCGATAAAGCCGTTAGTGAAACGTTGCGTAGAAGGCAAATTCAGCAGGAATATAATGAAAAACACGGCATAATTCCAAAAACCATCAACCGTGCTATTCACGCTTTAGCAGAATTTGAGAAAATCGATAGTAAGCTTGATAAAAAACAAGCTCATACTTTATTTGATAATCCTGCCAAGCTAAAAATCCATATTGATAAATTAAAGAAAGAAATGCTTAAAGCCGCAAGTAATCTTGAATTTGAACAAGCCATAAAACTTCGTGATCAGCTCAAAACTCTAGAAGAGGCGGCACTCGAGTTGAGTTAATAGTGTGCGTTGTGGATACTAAAAGCGTCATAGTCATTGCGAGGCAAAACTGTAAGTTTTGACGCAGCAATCTCAGGAGTTTGTTATTATTTCATGAGATTGCTACGCAGCCTATGGCTACTCGCAATGACGATTCAGTGTCCACACAGGCAATACCATTAACAACACCTAAAACTCCTACGATGATACGGTGATAAGCCGTGTATATTAATAGCTTCGATATGTTCTTTGGTACCGTAGCCGGAATTTTTGTGCCATAAATATTGGGGAAATTCAGCACTTAAGTCTAGCATCAAACGATCCCTAGTAACTTTTGCAACAATAGAAGCCGCAGCAATCGATAATGATAAATTATCACCGTTAATTATACTGACAAATCTTTCATCCTTAAACTGCATATTACCGTCAACTAACACTATTTCTGGCTCAAGGCTAAGATTTGCTACAGTAATAGAACAAGCTTTTTTAGTTGCCTCTAATATATTAATATCATCAATTTCGGTATGAGAAATAATAGCAGTTGCCCAAACATAATTACTAGTGATTTGTTCATATAGTAATTCTCTTTTCTTTTTGGAAAGCTTTTTAGAATCTTTAATGCCCGTTATAATATTGGCGTTATCTACTATAACGGCACTTGCTACTACCGGACCTGCAAGTGGTCCTCTACCTGCTTCATCTATACCTGCTACAATACAGTTATGATATTTTTTTTCAAAATGTAATAGATCTACTTCCATAATTGTATTTTTTTAATTTTTGATATATGATAGAACAGTTTAGAATTATAAAAAAGGAAAAGTGCAAAATTATTTTCAATTATTAGGACTTCCGCAAGAGTATAATATTAATTTAAAGATATTAGAAAAGCAATATTTTGCTATGCAGGTAAAATATCATCCCGATAAAACAAAAACTTTGCAGGAAAAGGAACAAAATCTAATTACTGCGGCTGAATTAAATAACGCTTACTCTACTCTTAAAGATGCCTTAAAGCGTGCTGAATATATGCTGCTTTTGCAAAATATAAATTTAGATGACGAAAAAACACGTAGTTTACTTTCGCCTCTAGAATTAAGCATATTCTGGGATGAAATGGAAATAATCGAAAATACTATCTTATTTAGTGATTTAGAAAAAATAAAAGACAAATATGAATTAATGAAAAAGCTTGAAATTGATTCTTTAAAACAAGCTTTTGAAGAACACAATCTATCAGACGCAACTATAAAAACTAGCAAGCTTAAATATATTGGGACATTGCTGCATAAACTGCAAGAAAAAATAAAATCATGCAAATAATAGAAATTAGGGAACCGGAGCAAGCTGATTTTAAGCAAGAACGGCAAATAGCAGTCGGTATCGATTTTGGCACTACTAACTCATTAATAGCTATTGCAGCTAATAGAAAAGTTAAAGTTATTAAATCTATAGATGATAAAGAATTAATCCCAACTACTATAGATTTTACAAGTAACAATTTTACTATAGGTAATAATAAAGGACTGCGTTCTATTAAAAGACTATTCGGTAAAACATTAAAAGAAATTCTAAATACTCCGGCACTTTTTTCGTTAGTTAAAGATTATCTAGATGTAAATAGTAGTGAGCTTAAGCTAAATTTTGCAAATAAACAACTGAGAGTCTCTGAAATTGCAGCAGAAATTTTTATTTACCTAAAAAATCAAGCAGAAGAACAATTAAAGACTAATCTAACTAAAGCAGTAATAACAGTACCTGCACATTTTAACAATGCAGCAAGAGGCGAAGTAATGCTTGCGGCTAAAATAGCAGGTTTTGAAGTATTAAGGCTCATTGCCGAACCTACTGCAGCTGCCTATGCTTACGGCTTAAACAAAAATCAAAAAGGCTGTTATTTAGTATATGACCTAGGCGGCGGCACTTTTGACGTATCTATTCTTAATATACAAGAAGGTATTTTTCAAGTTATAGCAACAAACGGCGATAATATGCTTGGTGGCAACGATATAGATATAGTAATTACACAATATCTTTGCAATAAATTTGATTTACCTAATTCTATAGATACTTTACAACTTGCAAAAAAAGCAAAGGAAACTTTAACATATAAAGATAGTTTTAATAATGATAATATATCAATTAATAAGCAAACATTAGAGCAATTAATTTTACCCTTAGTAGGACGTACTATCAATATAGCTCAAGAGTGTTTAGAACAAGCAGGAAATCCAAATATAGACGGAGTTATTTTAGTAGGGGGTGCAACCCGCATTCCTTTAATAAAAGACGAATTATATAAAGCATTTAAAATAGATATTCTATCAGATATCGATCCTGATAAAGCAGTTGTATGGGGGGCTGCATTACAAGCAGAAAATTTAATAGCACCCCATACAAATTCATTATTGATTGATGTAGTACCTTTATCGCTGGGTATGGAATTATATGGCGGTATAGTTGAAAAAATCATCATGCATAATACTCCGATTCCTATTTCGGTAGTAAAAGAATTTACGACTTATGTCGATAATCAAACCGGTATACAATTTCATATATTGCAAGGTGAACGTGAAATGGCTGCCGATTGCCGCAGTTTAGCCCGATTTGAGTTAAAGGGACTGCCTCCTATGAAAGCAGGATATATTAGAGCCGAAGTTACTTTTGCTATTGACGCCGACGGTATATTATCCGTTTCTGCTTATGAGAAAATCAGCAATACATCACATGCTATAGAAGTAAAGCCAAATCACGGTATTGATAAAACGGAAATTGATATTATGTTAGAAAACGCGTATAAAAATGCTAAAATAGATTATACTACAAGATTATTACAAGAAGCAGTAATTGAAGCAGAGGCTTTAATCTTTAGCATAGAACGTGCTATAGCGGAATTAACAACTTTATTATCTGAAAGTGAGATATCTATAATTAATTCTTTATTAGATAATATAAAAGAAGCCGTACACGCTAGAGATCGGATCTTAATTAATAATTCTATTAAAGAGTTTAAATCCAAAATAAAAAAATCTATGTATACAAAGTATAATATAATAATTAATGATTTGCTAAAAGGCAAAAATATCAATCAAATTAAATAGCCTCAGTTATATATAAAATATTATATATAATCGAACCAATTTAGATAAGGAAAAATAAGAAGAATGTCAGGAAAAATAAAAGTAACATTTATTATAAATGATGGAGAAGAAAAAACAGTAGAAGCACCGATAGGGCTTTCTATTTTAGAAATTGCCCATAGTAACGATCTAGACCTTGAGGGAGCTTGTGAAGGATCGCTTGCTTGTGCTACTTGTCACGTTATTTTAGAAGAAGAATTTTACAACAAATTAAAAAAACCTACGGAAGCAGAGGAAGATATGCTTGACTTAGCCTTTGGTCTTACCGATACTTCTAGATTGGGATGTCAAATTATTTTAACCGAAGAATTAGACGGCATAAAAGTACGCCTTCCTGCTGCTACTCGTAATATAAAATTATAATGGATTAAAAAAGTGATACGTAAAATACTTCTTTTTGTGTTTTTAGCCTTTACTACAATATGGTTTGCAACTGCATATACTATAAAAAATAACGTTGTAAGTTTAATGAAGAATTCTGAATCCGATAATCTTAAAATATCTTATAATGCAGTTAAGTTTTCAGGCTATCCTTTTAATTGGAAAATTACCGTAACGGATCCTAAAGTAAAATTAATTGATCATGTAAATTCTAAAGAATTTACATGCGAAAATATTGTCCTAAATATAGCTTTTAGTACTAAAAGAGCCTCTCTTAATTTTGGCCCTTTTATTAGAGAAGTCGATAATTACGGCGACAAAACATTTACCTATGATGTATGCAGCGATGATGACATAAAGGGTATAGGAAAATTTAATAAACCTTTATATAAAATATCAAAAGATGATAATTTAAAAGAAATATTAAAATCAATTCAGTTAAATAATAAAGCATTATTGATATTTAAAGATAATCAAGAAATCTTTAAAATTAATGATTTAGCATTTCTTATAAGAAAACAGAATTTAGCAAGTGAGGAAAATATATCCTTATTTTTAAACATGAATTATTATTCAGAAAAAGATATTGTGAATTTTAAAAATGCTAATTTAGATATTGCTGCTTCTTTAAAATTTGCTGCAGACGGAGAAGATTCAGCTATTTTACAAAATTTTAATATAGAAAGATTTATTTTTACTTGTGATAATGATTCTAAAGTTAATTTAAACGGTGATTTACAACTCTTTGCCAATAAATTACCGAAAGGAAAACTATATTTTGAGCTGGAAAATTATAATTCCATAGTTGATAAATTATTACCGAATAATATTATTTTTTCTAAGAAAATAATTAAAACAATTATTGCTAAAGCAATTAATAAAGCTTCCGACGCGCAATTAAATACAGAGCAAAATAATGCAAATTCGGCTTACAACAATATAGAAAAAGCTAAGTTTGATATTGAGTTTTCAGACAAAGGAATAAATATCGGTTCTATTAATTTATTAGAACTAAAACTTGGTGAACATAAAGAAGACCAAAAATACCGCAAATAATTCAAATTCGTTTTATGAACAATTTTAAACTAGCAACTATTATTAGCATATTCCTTATTTGCAGTCATATTTATGCTGCTCCAAAAGTCATTAAAATCGGTACCGGCTCTATTTTAAAAGGATATTATGCTATTGGACTTGATTTATGCAAGACTATTACAAATGACGATAAAAATAATGAACATATTAAATGCGAAGTTGTTGCAACAAACGGTAGTATAGAAAATTTAAAATTATTACAACAAGGCAAAATTGATTTAGCCCTAGTGCAAGCTAACATTGCAGTAGAAGCATATGAGGGCATAGGTTATTATCACGATCAAGAAAAAATGCAAAATTTACGTCAGGTGCTTAATCTACATGATGAGTTTTTTACGGTTATTGTAAAAGATGAGGATAAAATAAAAGTTTTTGCTGATATTGACGGAAAAAAAATAACTAATGGTCCGACATTTTCCAGTAGTCATATTACTTATGATCTCGTACGTTCTTTATATAAATTTGCTAAGGAACCTGAAGAGCTACATATTAATTATGAAGATTCTAGTGATCAATTCTGTAATAAGGAAATAGATGCTATAATAATGATGGTTGGACATCCTAACCCCTTAGTAAATTTCATAGCTAATAAGTGTGAAATTGATTTCATTTCTATTGACAATGATAAAATAACGGAATTAATAAAACAAAATAGAGCTTTTCATAAAGCCATACTTCATAAGGGCTTATATCCAGGGATTACCGATAATCAAACTACAGTAAAAGTATCGGCAATCCTAGTAACTAGAGATGAGGCGAATCGTGATATTTTAGATAAATTTATCGGAGCTTTTCATAGAAACGTAGCAAATTTTAAACTTTCTAATTACTTATTAAATAACCTGGACATTAACTATTTCGCCGATACTAAAAATTTTGTTCTACCAAAACATGATTCAGTAAGAAACAAAAACTAACAATATATTATGTCTGAAAATACTATATTTAAAAATATACTGATACCTATAGATTTAAATGATAAAAAATCTATAAAAGGTATTCTTTCTAAGGCTTTAATGCTTGCGACGAACTTTCAAGCAAAATTACATTTTATGTATGTAATTCCTGAATTCGGTACGAAAATGTTTGAAGATTATTTACCTAAACATTGGAGAACGGAGAAAAAAGAAAAGTATAAAGCTCAAATTAAAGAGCTTATCAAACAATATATTCCCGATGAAATTGAAACAGATTATTATATAGGTAGCGGTGCCGTTTATGATGAAATAATTAAGCACTCTAATGAAATTAAAGCCGATTTAATAATAATCTCTGCAGTCAGACTACAATTAAAAGATTATATGCTTGGACCTAATGCTTCTAAAATCGTCCGTCATTCAGATATATCAGTGTTAGTAGTAAGAGACGAGTAATAATTATTTACGACTCTTGGGAGTGCATTGCTAGCGTGGGTCCATAATCGTCATTGCGAACAGCCGTAGGTTGCGTGGCAATCCACAAAAAATAAAAAAAATGCTATAAATTAGCATTTTTTACTGGATTGCTTCGTCAAAATTTACAATTTTTTCTTGCAATGACGATTTTGGCTGTTATAACTTCACTTTCAACTTCACAAAGCCTTGATGGCTTTGATATTTCTTTTGTAAATGACAGTTATAGTCAAGTAATACGCTTACATTATCTTTTTCAGTTAAAACGCTAGCACCGATATTATAAGCGACTTTAGGTTGCTTCGGTAATGCGATAGTTTCATTAACTTCTCTATCTTTCCATTTTACTTTAGCATTAAGTTTTTTACTATTATCATTAAAGTAATGTTCTACAGATGCTTGAAGTACAGGCGTAACACTGATATATCTGAATGACGGACGGTTTTAGAAGCTTTAGATAAACCAGCTGCATTATCGGCTCAAACTTTTCTTAGTAATCTAGCGTTAGTATCAACTGCCGTTTCATAAATTCTTGATAATGTTGCCGGTACAGCTTTATTGTGTAAAAATGTTAGCCGCTATCTATATTACTTTCCACTGTTAAATTAACAATGTTGCTATTAATCCAATTATTTATTTGAGTATTTACTTCGTTTGCTTTAGGAGTAAGGGCTATATTATCGCGTACGTCTCCTTTATTAAGAGCTAGATCTAGTACATCGGAAAATTTTATCTCTATTTCATTATTTAAAGAATTTGCTCCTAAAACATTTTCATTTTTAGCAATATAATCTATTCTTGATATAATTGTTTTCTTATCTTGTAGTTTATCTTTTATTTTTATTTCAGTACGTCTTGCCGTAATATGATTTTGTAAGTCCAGCGGTAATTTATCAAAAGTATAGGTTAACGGTCTATTGCATTATGTTCTTCTTCATTAAATAGCCCTTTAAAAAATTCCTTGTTGGCTATTTTATTATTTAAAGTTAAAGCTTGCCTTGAAATTTGCTTTATTACATCATCATCTTTTAGTCTATTCCAAATATTCTCAGCTTTTATCATTAATTGTGCTTTATCAGGCTTTGCTTCTGAAAATAATGCTAAAGACTTAAGTGAACTTTTCCTTTCTTCTAAAGTTAAAAGTGTTTTGATAGTAATCCCTAAATCTGTTTCTGCACCTAATGTTCTTACTTCTAGCTTTCTGGGATTTCCATTATTTTTAGCTAAATACATCTCATTATGAAATATTCTGTCTAAAGTATTCGGAGCTACAAGAACTTCTGCGACTGCTCTGCCTACAACCGGTGTCGGTGCAGCTATTCTTCCTCTTAATGTAGCATCTTCTTTTGCTTTTAGATTTATAACCTGCTAATTTTAGTTCCATCATCACCTATGGCATCTAGATTTGCTATATCCCTAGCTATTGCAAGTCTTATAACTACACCTGCCGGAGGAGGAGCTGCTACTCCACCCGGTAGAGGCGGAATAGGCAGTACTACTCCTGCCATTGCTTGAGGTGCTATATTACAAGACCTACTAGACCCTCATTATCTATTCTTATTTCACCTACAGTCTTTTTTAGGACAAGTACCAGATCACTCATTGTTAAAGCATCGCAATTATTTATCAATGCCTGCATTTTCTTACCATCCAAATCTTTAGTTATTAAACCGGCATCTTTTAAAATCTTGTTATAACTTTTTAAACCTTGCTCATCAACTACCTTATCGTTTTCATTCACTATCTTAATTTTACCGTTATCAATATATGCTTCTTTTAATTTAGCCATCTGCTCTCAATAATTAACTACTATTGCAGGATCAGCTAACTTCATTACGGATTGTCTTATGGGAATACTAGATTGTTTAGACTCAAGCTCAACTAAGTTTTGATTAACATAGTTTTTAAATTGATCTAATAATTTATGTTTTGCTTCCGGAGTAGCTACGCTTTCAAACTTATTTAATAAAGGGCTGTTTCCTGATTCAGAGTATTTAGCATTAATATCGATGCTTCTTACAGTAGGATCAGTAATATTAGTACCAAAAAATACATGTTCAAGAGCTTCTGTTATTAAAGGAGCTTCAACATAATTATTTACAACTTTTAAATCGTCATTAGCATCTACACCGCCTGTCATAGCTATATATTTTAACTGCTCCAAAGGTGTATTTAAATTTTCTATGTTATCAAATGTATAGCCTTTTTAATTTTATCGTTAATACTGACAGCATTTGCCCCTTCAGCTTTAGCAAGGATTGCCAATACTTGCAGTCTATTTTCTAGAACCATCTCTTGCTCGTTACGTCCTGTTTCTACTGCTGTATTACCTGTTAAATCAATAACTTCAACACCGGCTGCACGTGCTTCTCTTCTTGCTCTAGCACCGTTAAGTACAGGAGCAACTGCTTGAAGTCTAGTGACTTCTATTATTGCGTTATTGAATAATCTGCTTTCCCCCGGCATAAGATCGTCAACAAGGTCACCAAAATCTGTACGGTCCTGAATTCCTTTTATAACATTAAGCTTTTGAGCAGGAGTTAATATTTGGTAGTCAGCAGTATGGTTCAATATATCATAGATTTCTATATCTGCTCTTGCTTCCCCGGTCACAGCGGTAAGGATTGCAGCATTAGCACAGCTAAGTAAGAATAATTTTGTAAGTTTAGAATTTATAGATTTAATATTTTCATAATATCTAATTTCTCTTTAATAAATCTTAGCAATTACTTAAAATATTAATACTTTTTTGTTATTGAAGATAATGATACATAAAAAATATTATGTTAAAATTTATATTGATGAGTTATAAAATAGGATAGTAACGTGGATTTTATATGATATTTTAGTATTTATAGAAAATGTAAAGCTTATTATTAACGTTTAGTTAATTTATTAAAATCTTGTGGAACATTATACGGTATGACTTCTATACATGCAAGCTATATTATTAAAATTTTCATTATTTTTAAAATGCTTTATAATGATTGTTATATAACATGATGTCATTCCCGCATGAATACCCAAGTCGTCATTGCGAGCGAACGTTAGTGAGCGTAGCAATCTCAGGAATTTTTCCTGAGATTGCTTCGTCGAAACTTACAGTTTTTCCTCGCAATGACGCAAAAATCGTTCCACGCAACCGCGCTTTCTTGCCTACACGGAAATGACATTAAACTATAAGGTATATACTTTGTCTCTCAAAACCAAATTACTTTTTATTACAATCAGCGGCATTATAATATTATATTTTGCTATTCCTCCTGCGCCTTTACTTAAAGACGTAAGTTTCTCACAAAGAGTATTTGACCAAAACGGCAAGTTAATGCGTATTTCGCTTTCTAAAGACGATAAATATAGGATATTCACTCCTATACGTGAAATACCGGCAAGTTTTATAGAAGCAGTACTATTATATGAAGACAAGCATTTTTATGAGCATTTTGGCGTTAACCCCGTTTCTTTAACCAAAGCTTTTTATTCTACTTATTTACAGAATAATAGTAAAATAGGTGACTCTACTATAACAATGCAAGTAGCACGTTTAAGATATGGAATAAACTCTTCTACTATTCTTGGTAAAATCCATCAAATCATTAAAGCTATTCATGTAGAGCTACATTATTCAAAAGATGAAATCCTAGAAGCTTATCTAAATCTAGTACCTTACGGTAGTAATATTGAAGGGATAGCAGCCGGCAGTTATATTTACTTCAATCGTGACCTAAAAGATTTAAATTTGATCGATATTCTAAACCTTGCAGTAATCCCACAAAATCCGCTTAAAAGAGACGGGAATGATATTAATATTTTTAAAGCACGTAAATATCTATTTACCAAGTGGCTCACAATTCACCCACAAGATATTATTTATAATAAGTTAATTAGTTTGCCGGTTAAATTTAATCAAAATAAAAAGCTGCCTTTTATTGCACCGCATTTTACTTTAGACATACTAGCAAATAATGATAGCCCTATTATACGCACTACTATAGATAAAAATCTGCAAGCTACTATAGAAAAACAAGTGCAGCTATATATTAATGATCGGAGAAAATATGGCATTAATAATGCCGCCGTAATTCTTATTGATTTTACTACTATGGAAGTGCTTGCAAGTATTGGCTCCGGAGAGTTTTTTAATAACGATATTTGTGGACAGATTAACGGCACTAAAAGCCATAGATCTCCAGGCTCAGCTTTAAAA
The DNA here is from genome assembly GCF_046532895.1 of Rickettsia koreansis. Classification (NCBI taxonomy): domain Bacteria; kingdom Pseudomonadati; phylum Pseudomonadota; class Alphaproteobacteria; order Rickettsiales; family Rickettsiaceae; genus Rickettsia; species Rickettsia koreansis. The sequence continues at coordinate 640,506 of NZ_WHLZ01000001.1, forward strand.
CCGTTTGTCTATGCACTTAGTTTTGATCAATCAATAATACATCCGTTAACTTTACTAAAGGATACACCTACTTACTACGATCATTATAAACCGGAAAATTTTGATAGTAGGTTTGCAGGCGGTTTAAGTGCTAGAGAATCGTTAATAAAGAGCCGTAACGTACCTGTAATATTTCTGGCGTCTAAGTTAAAAAACCCGAATTTTTATGAGTTCTTACAACAAGCAAAAATTAGCGGCTTACGAAAACCTGAAAATTACGGTTTATCTATAGTACTCGGCACAGCAGAAATTACTCTTGAAGAGTTAACTACTCTTTATGCTATGCTTGCTAATTTCGGTACTTATAAACCGCTTAGAAAAGTATTGGATTCTACTATGTCATTCCTGCGAAAGCAGGAATCCATAAAAAATTACCTAAATGTTGGAACAAAAATTTCATATGATTTACTGGATTCCCGCTTTCGCGGGAATGACACAGGAGAGGACAAGGATGACACGGACACCGTACTACTATCCCCCGAGGCAAGCTATTTAACACTTGATATTATAAAAGATACGACTCGTCCTATTACCTATAATAATACAAAGCATAACTTACCGATTTATTGGAAAACAGGTACTTCCAGCTCATTTAGAGATGCACTTAGCGTCGGCATATTCGGGAAATACGTACTTGCTGTTTGGATTGAGGATTTCAAAGGGCAAACTCACGGAACATTTACGGGTAATATTTCTGCAGCCCCTTTATTCTTTAATATTATCGAATCCATAGCTAGACCAAATAAAGATGAGGATTTAATCCTTTCAAAAATTAATGCACTAAATATTACTAAAGTAAAAGTTTGTGCAGATACGGGAGATATCGATAACGATATGTGTCCGGTTAAAGCAGAAACCTTATTCATTCAAGGCAAATCACCGATAAAACAATCCGGTATTTATAGAAAAATGTTGATAGATTTAAAAACCGGTATGCCTGCTTGTAACTTTATTAAAGGACAAACAGAATATAAAACAGTAAATTTATGGCCAACAGATATGCTTTCGGTTTATCAAAAAGCAGGAATACATATATTACCGAAACCGATACCTACAAACCATTGCAATAGGTTGATAAATTGGCATCATCAAAAACCTAAAATTATATACCCGTTAAAAAATTCCGTACATTCAATTAAAAATAGTGATAACATTACTTTTAGTGCGATTAGCGATAATAAAACCAACAATATTTTTTGGTTTGTGGAAAATGCATTAATAGCAACCGCGAAACCAAACGAAGCAGTAATATGGAAAGCAAAAGCCGGTGAATTTATTATTAGAGCTATCAGCGATAGCGGCGAAAGCGACAGTATAAAAATTTATATTAAAGAATAGATTAGCGGTTATATATAAAATTTAAAATTCCCATAGAAATTGATATTAAACCTTTCACAGAAGCAGAAACTGCTCTTGATTCTTTAAAAGCAAATATTCTAAATGCATTGACTGAAGTGAATTATTCACTAATACCAGCAGGAAAAACACCAGAAGCTACAGTAGTAATAGGATTACCTTATAGCGGGAAAAGCACATTTTTAAATGCTCTTGAGAACAGCCTTAAGATTATCGAAAACGGTGAAGAATTTACATTTGATAAATTATTTGATTTTAAAACAACGCCGGAAATTCAGCATAAATATGAACCGGCTATATATGATCCCAAAAAATTTGAAATTGCAGAAAAAGTATTTTGGGCATGCTCTAACGGAGTACCCGATACAGTGCAAGAGTTAATCAATGTATTTTTCATTCAAAAGCTAGTTCAAATGACCGATAAATTAAAATTTATCATAGTAGTAAAAGAAGAGACCGTAAAATCCCCTAGTATCTTTAACAGGATTATAGAAGACTTTAAAAATATTTTTCCTACAGAAGAACACAAAAAATTAAAAGGAAATGTTATATGCGTAATAACACAACATAATTAAAATAATCATGAAAACATTATACCGATGTACAAAATAGCATTGCTATTAACAAGGATATATTAGAATTCTCTGATATAAAATTTTTCTATAAACCTACTTCTCAAAATGGGGAAATAAACCTCTCTCTAGAACTAAAACACCTAGAAGAGAAAAAAGGAGTACAAAATTTAGAGATAAAGCAGCTAAGTTCATTGCTAAAGGAACAAGACAGTCTGATAGAAAATTTACATACACAAATACAGATAAATATATAATGTATAATTAATACTATCCAATCAATTTTTGAAGACTTTAATGTATATACACCTCTTAACTACTCAAAATTTTTTAACTATGAGGATTATATTAAACCATATTTACCAAGTTCTCCAATACAATACCGGCTATAGAAAAAACTCTTTCTTGTTTTGAAGGATTAGCACAATGATCAGAATTTCAAGCTATCATATTAAACAAACAAGCTAATAACCTTATAGGGGTAATATTTCAAATTTTAGACTCTATTGAGAAATTCACAGACAATAAACCGGTTATTCAAGCTTACCGATATGTATTAAACCTACAAATTAAAGAATTATCATTATTTTTATCTACAACATGGTCTCAATCCAATGATTGCTATAGTTCCTTAATTGAAATATGTGATTTATTCATACAAAATCACTATCTATCTTCTATAAAAAATATAGAACCTAAACACAATCAACCAGTGCAATATTATAAAAAAGCCATAGAGTGGTTAAATAAGTACTCGAACAAAGCAGAAGTGACTCAAACTATAGGCTAGCTGCCACTCTAAAATAGGTGATATATTGAGCAAGGAAACAAACTTTGCTTTCAAAAACAACAGGAAACAGATGCTGCAGAATCATATTTTAAAGCAGCTGGTGTTGTACGTGATCCTCAAAAACAACGAGATGCAATGCTTATGGCATACAATACTTTCTTAGGAAACCCAAATAATAACACAATTCAACAAACAGATATTTCAGAACAACAATAAAGAGAGGGATATCTTAATGGTATAATCGGCGATATTATTGATCTGTGACCGTTCACTGGTGTTAAGCGGCTTATTATTCCTCTCTGTCATCCCGTGATTTATTCACGGAATCCAGTAAAACATATAAAAATAAAAATTTATTTTTATATGTTTATTTTATTAAACATGTAGTGTAGGTAACAATATTGAAGTTATTTTTTCTGGACCCCGTGGTCAGGCCACGGGGTGACAGTGAAAAACCCATGAACGCTCACATTGATCTATCTATCTTAGTAAATCATTTATGCTTACTTTAGCTCTAGTAGTTTTATCGACTTGTTTTACGATAACTACACAATAAAGTCCAGGCTTACCGGCTTCCTTAGCAGGTAATACTCCTGGAACTACAACGGAATAAGCCGGAATTCTGCCGTAAATAATTTCACCTGTATCTCTGTATACTATTTTTGTAGAGCTACCGATAAACACCCCCATACTAATTACTGCTCCTTCCTCCACTATTACACCTTCTGCTATTTCCGATCTTGCACCAATAAAACAATTATCTTCAATGATAACAGGCTTTGCTTGCAACGGCTCAAGCACCCCACCTATTCCCGTGCCGCCTGAAATATGGCAATTCTTGCCGATTTGAGCACATGAGCCGATAGTAGCCCATGTATCAATCATTGTTCCCTCATCTATATAAGCACCTATATTAATGAAAGAAGGCATAATTACAACATTTTTAGCTATATAAGTACCTGTTCTAACAACAGCTCCGGGCACTGTGCGTATAACTGCTTCTTTGAATGTATTTTTATCAGTATCTGCAGAAAATTTAGGAGCAACTTTGTCATACCAACTATTATAATTGTTATTATAAAGTTGTGATTCCGTAGTGATAAAATATAGCAATATAGCTTTCTTTACCCATTCATTAACTTGCCAACTATTTTCTTTCTTTTCACAAACACGAATCGTACCTTGATTTAAGCTTTCTATACTATCATTAAGAGTTTGCTTTAATGTTATAAGCTTTGCAAAATCTTGAAGAAGTTTGTCCTTAATTTGCCAAGCTTCTTCAATTTCTTTAATAAGAGAGGACATATCTTTTAACTGTTTTATTGCCAAAAATAATAAATGAGATTATCATAAAGTCAAACATAATAATTATAATTAACTATGCATATTACTTGCCCAAATTGCCAAACAAGATTTATTGTGACAAGCAATCAAATAGGTATTAACGGACGACGAGTAAAATGTTCCAAATGTAGCCATTTGTGGTATCAAAAATTAGACTATAATAATAGTACATTAAATGACTTTAAAGATAAAGTAAACACGGGAACTATTAAAACTCCTATTAAAAATCATTACAATGCTAATGTGCCGGTTATTTTACCGTATATTCCTAATAAGAAAAAATATAATATATTTCCAATATTATGGACTAGCTTTATAATTTTTTGTTTAGTGATATTACTAATAGATAGCTTTAAATTCTTAGGTAAATATGATCAATTAAAGATAGAAGAAATTAATTTAGGTAAATCTCGTCATATAGGCGGTATGAAGATATTTTATAAATTATCTAATGAGTCTGATTATTTAATTTCCGATCCTATAATCAAAGTGAGAGTAATAGATACTAATAATCAAGCTTTAGATGAATATGTATCAATTACAAAACTACAAACAAAAATCCCTGCAAAACAAGCAATATATCTAGAAATGAATATTGAAGGGATCCCTATTACAGCAAAATATATTGATATTGTTATAGGTAATAGATTAGGACTTTTATTTAAGTGAGGATGTTGTTGCATAGCCCCTATGTCATTCCCACGTAGGCGGAAATCCAGAAAAACATATAAAAACTTGTTTTTATATGTTTATTTTTATTAAATATGTAATCTATATTAAGATTGTCTTGTCCCTACCTTTGCAGGAATGACATACTAAACGTTCATACAATAGAGAGTCAAGCCACACTATAACACCTAACGCATTTTTGACCTACGCAACGATGCCATGTGGGGAATGACATAGGGGCTATGCAACAACATCACTTAAAAATAAAAATACCCATAAGCCGAAGCTTATGGGTATTACTAAAGATATAATAATTTTTTCGTGTATTAGGAAACACCACAAGTTGAGCTATTAGTATCACTTGATACCATATTAACAATATCTGGAGCTTTAAATAATATAATGATTGCAGTCACTACCACTAAAGCTACTTCCCACTGCAATTTTCCTCTTAATGTTTGAATTCCCAGAACAATTATACCGACAACAGCTATACCTTTTGCAGTATTGCCTCTGAACACTTTAATTAACTTACATAATGCATTACCTACAGGATCGTCGGCACTACCTAAGCTATCAAAAGCTACCATAATAATAGCCACGCCTAGAATAGTAAATAATATGCGTAATGATAGATTATAATCGATTAATTCTTCGTTTAATTTACGAATAGGAAAGTTCATATGTTTTACCTCAATAAAATAATTAGCATTTAAAAAATAATGTATAATTTATTTATATATAAATCAACTCCTAAATATATGCAAATTTAATTAATATGCAAAAATATTTTAAAAATACTTATTTTAAGTAATATTATAATCACATATAGTATAATTTAACTTCCAAATATATAAACAAACGTAAATAAAAATAACCAAACCACATCTACAAAATGCCAATACCATGCAGCACATTCAAACCCTAAATATCCATTACCTTCTGTAGTAAAATCTCCTCTTTTTGCTCTAAAGTAGCAAATTATTAGAAATATAGTACCTATAATTACATGAGCTCCATGAAAACCCGTGGCTAAATAAAAATTAGAAGCATATATACCATCTGTAAATTTAAACGCCGCATGGTAATATTCATATGCCTGCATAGTTGTAAAAAATATTCCAAGCAATATGGTAAGCGCAAGTGCAGTTACACAATCTTTTTGATTTTTTTCTTCTAAGGCGTAGTGAGCCCAAGTAATGGTAGTGCCTGATAAGAGTAGTATTAAAGTATTGATAAAAGGAATATCAAACGGCTCAAAAGTTTTAATTGTAGGTGGAGGCCAAATGCCCTGCTTTACAACCCATACACCGTCTAAAAGACCTACGGGTGATAGACGTGATTTAAAAAAAGAAGCAAAAAATACACCAAAAAATACTATTTCCGTTAAGATAAATAACGCCATACCTATTTGTAAACCTTTTCTAACAGGACTAGTATGCTGATGTTCGACTATTCCTTCTTTCACTATATCTCTCCACCAAGAATATAAACAGTAACCTACTGAAATAATCCCTGCAGATAAAATATATATATTAAACTTGTAGCTATGCATGAACGAGACGCCGCCTATAACCAAAAGAAGTAAAGCAAAAGATGTTAGGACGGGCCAAGGGCTTGGGTCTACTATATGGAATAAGTGCGATTTAGTAATAGAATATGAATTATTTAAAATTATCTTTTGACTCATATTGTTATTTTATATTTCCTAATTATCACCAATAACAAACTACAAAAGTAATCTGCTATTCGCATGAGTGAAAATAAATATAAATTATTATTGATGTAAAAGCAAATGCTAGAAGCAGATTATATAGAAAATATACCCAGTAACTCAGAATTACATTATTGATTATCAATGACAACTAAAATCTCTTGGCTCTTTACATTACTCAACTAATATATAGACCGCTAATAATGTTTAAGCTCCATTGTTGCAAGACCAATCTGTCAAAACTTAATATTAAGTTATGCCAGGGGTCTATTATTATAAGTGAGTAAAATCATGAAGTATAATGGAGGTTGTTGTCCTACAGCAACGGAGCTTAACCCCTGGTACCTTTATTTATTAATTCTAAAAAATACAAATGCAAAAAATAAAGAACAAATTTAAAAAAGTTTTTCTTTGCATCACCATTTCTAATAATATTATTAATGTTTTTTTATTATCTTCTTAATATCTTAGAAGTAAAATATTTCTAGATTTTTTAACTAATTAAGTTGTTAACTCTAAATTTTCTTACTTAAAATTATAGAGATACGACAAATTATCTTCACTATTTTACTAGTTATTTCTGCAAATATTGCCTCAGTACTATCATTCATTATAGCAATATTTTTATGTTCAATTTCATCAAGTCGAAATTTAATAATATTATTTAATAATTCTGGCTCAACATTTTTATTTTCTAAATAATTTATTTGCTGTTCATAATGTTTTTCTATTACTTCTTCTACACTCTCGGTAATAAGCATCGCCGTTTTTATTCCCATCAAGGAAGATAAAGCACCAAGTAAAAATCCGTAATGATGCCAAAAAAATAATAAAAACGTGGGTCTTATTTCTTTTTCCAGTAATTTTTTTTCAAAATAATTTAAATGCACTTCTTCGTGGTCAAGCATTTCTTTAATCAATATATGATCATTTTGAGATTTAATATATTTTAGCTGTCCTTGATAAATTCTTTTTGCACCATATTCTCCGGCATGATTAACTCTAATTATCTCGTGAATTTGTTTGTCAGGGTCAGAAAAATCAGGTCTAGGCATAATGTATACTTGTTTAATTTGAAAAATTGGCTACGTCATATTATAAGAGCTACGGTGCTCACGTATTAAGTATACGCTCCGCTCCTCGCCTTATAGTCTCCTTGCTCTTTTCCAAATTAAACTTCGTCTACTCTTCATTTACTTTGGAGTATACTTTGGAATAAATCGAAACTAGCAGGATTTAACTTATAATCCACTTCTGCCTGTTGTAGCACTTTTAAAGTCTTTAGACATTCAGTGAGGCTAAAACCGTTTGCTATCTTCGTAAAATCATTAATATTCTGATAGAAAATCGGTGGTGATAATGATTTTATTGCGAGTTCCAAACTCTCACCGTTTTTTACTTTCGACAACACTATATATAAATTTAAATAATGCCTTATTAATGCTCTAATAATTAAAACTTCATTGATATTTTGTTTTTTTAATATATCAAGCTCTTGCAGAAAATTACTATAATCTTTTTTTGAAAAATACATTGCTAAATCACTGCCGTTTGCCGTAATTTCGCTACTTATAACTTCTAGAACGTCGTTTAAAGTAATTTCGCGTGCGTCGTGAACAAAATATATTAATTTATTTATTTCGCTACAAATTAAATCATGATCACCTTTTAAATGAGCTTTTAAATAAGTAATAGCTTCTTTACTTATAACTTTATTAGTTTTTGCTACTTTACCTAAAATAATTCGTTCAATTTTTGCTTCATCGTCATGATAACAAGCAACTGCCGCTAAATATTCTTCCGTTTCAAAAAACTTTCTAATGCTCCCACTAGAAGTTATTTCTTCACCTATAAATACAGGAAAATTTATATAATCCCTGTTTAGAATTATTTTTAAATTCTTATCGATTGAATTCCCAACCGATCTAATTTTAATTAATTCTTTTTGACCAAAAAAATTAGACGAATTAAGTAATATTGCTAAAGATGAAATATTAAGATCTGCGTATTCTATAGAAGTTTGTAGCATATTTAAGCTTTTTACTAAATGCTTACAAATTTTTTCTATATAACCTTTATCAGGACCATATAGTAAAAGAGCTCTAATCTTTCCGGATGTTATTAGTTCAAATAATCTACCTATTTGTGAAAAATAAAATTTCATAGCTTAACTATTTCCGTGTAAAATATAAAATTAATCTGCTACGAATTTCTTCTGCTGCTTGATATGCCAAGTCTATTCCTGTTTTATCTCTTTCAACATTTGTCGCATATGGTGTAAAAATAGCATTATATGACGTATTTTGGTAAAACTTCTCTTCAATTAAAACCTTTTGGCTTTCTATATCAATTAATTTATATCTAACTAATTGATTAATATATTCCCTTAAAACATTGGAGTTTTTTTCAATAGTAGCAGGCATAGTTGTTGCGATAAGCTTTACTTTAAGCAGGTATTTTGCTTGTACTTTCTGAGGTAAAATACTAGTTAAACGATGATAAAACTCAGCCCCTTCAATTGTTCGAATTGGTTCAACTTCAATAGCTTCTAAATCATTATTTCTACTGTATTTTTCACTATATACCGGTTTTAAATTACAACTGCTCATTAGAAAGAATATAATTATTACAAATAAAGAGCGCATATATTAGATTAAGATTGTTTTTTTATATTAATAACAGTTTATTTCGATTTTGTGAAAGAAAATATAATAATGAGCTTATTAATATTTATTATGTTGACATTAATAAGTGAGACTTGTATTCTGCACTTCAAAATTTTTAAGGTATTAGATGTTATTAAATAAACTTGTTCTAAATATTTCAATACAAATAAGAATAGCATTGGTAAAAATAAGAACATATTTTCCCATACTAAAAAAAGTAACTTTAACAAAATATAGCTTAACAGAAAATATTGAAACACGCAAAGTAAATACAGATGACGCTAAAACTGTAAAGGTTACAAAAGAGGATTTAGCAAAATCTTTTGAGTTATATGAAGAAAAATTGATAATATTAGCACAAACACTATCATCACAAACATCAATTAGTTATGATGCTTATAACCCTCAAACAGAGTATTACCCATTGATAGGAGAAGATGGAAATATCAAGTATATCCCTATCACTGAATTATAATTTTTTAAGCTAAATTTAATCGGTAAGTTTTACATACTTACCGTTTTTTATTAAAGAACTCTCTATATCTTCCTTGCAAATCTAATGCTCTATGTTAAATTTACAAGGAAGATGCTTGTCCGATAATTTACAAAATTTTTATACAAGCTCCATTATTGTATGCTTATTTTTTCCAATTATAGACATATCATCTTCTAAATATTTGTGTATATCTTCTGCCCAACCGTGCCATGGTTCTATATTTGGTCTATAATATCTCGTTCACAATTTTGCAATATTTCTAATATTTCTTTACTAGTATTATAATATGATGGAGTAAGACCTGAAGCATCTTTGATCATTACTAAATAAGGATTTTTTGCTAATAAAGCTTTGATAATCTCTTTGTTAGCAATTCCTGTAACTGCTGAATGTAACACTGTTGAATCGTTATAGATCATCTCTGTTACGTATTTAGCTAATTCTAATATTTTTTCAACTAATGTTTGTTCTTTATCCTCAACCGCATCATGTAAGATATACTTATTATTTTTATCAAATAGAAATGCTTTTAGTGCAGCTTCATCATTCTGCTTTGAATTTTCTTAAGAAGCTTCTTTTTTAGAAACATCCCTCTCTATATCATCATCTGAACGTGGTGATGTTAGTGAATCCTGAGTATTAGAGTTATTACTATTTTTTGTAAAAAACTTAAAAAAAGATGTTTTTTTATCGACCGTAGTATTTGTTCTTTAGTCATTGATTCTCCTAAAATATAAGATTATAAATTTAAGAATAATAACGCAACAAACCAAGTTGAATTATATATTACTTCATTGATTAAGAATTGTTAATTTATCACAATGTCATTAATTACTGAAGTTTTATATTTTCCATATCCCAATCATGAGAAATAGTATTATACTTTAATATATAAGGCTTAGTATCTATAGAATCTAGAGTTACATCAGCAATCATATCATCATGCGACGAGATAAGTTCATTATAACCGAAATTAGCATAATAAGGTTGATAATTTCTAAATCTAACCGTTATAAACTTCTCTTTAGTAATAGCAGGTAAGAATTTCACCAAATCATCAAGATTACTTAACGCTAAATCTTTCATCTCAAAAATTTGCAATCTATAAACATTTTTATAATCTTTAGTAAAAAACGTTGGTATAGAGCTAAAGCTACTACCGGATTGAACGGAAGCTATACTTAGAGCTTTAAGCGGAATACCTGATTTATTACTAAAATAATCATCGGCTTCAAAAAATACTGCACCGCCGAAATTTATCATTTTAGCGATTTTATTATTGTTCACATCATATAAATCTACTGCTTGTTCTAGCTTTTTTCCATCACGAAATATAGTAAGTTTAATAGCGATTCCTTTAAAATTATCCATTTCTCTATCAAATAATGCTAGATTGCCGCCGAGTTCCTTATCATTAACTGCCCAAATAATATCACCGGCTTTTAAAGATTTTTCGGCAGGTGATCCGGCTAGAACTGCCTTAACGCTTATCACTCTATTTCTACTATCAGGAAATTTCTTTATATATTTATCCATTTCTTCTTTAGGGAAATTGTGATGTCTCACTGCTTTATTTAAAGAATATAACTCGCTTATTATTCCTATATGTTTTCTGCCTGGTTGTTTATTATTCTTTAAACTTTCTAAAGTGCGAGCTACATAATCACCGTGCAGCGCTAGAGAATGAGTTTTACCGCCACCATATAATACTCCTATAGCCTCAATCTTATCGTTTAATACCGGTGAACCGCTAGCACCTCCTGTAGTATTTAAATTAATAACATAAGTACATTGCGGCATTAAACCTTCAATATTATAAAGATCAGACAAATAACCGGTATGGAAAGAAAAACCTTTTGCTTCTGTGTTACCGACTACAAAAACCTTTTGATTTAATTTTGGAAATTCGCTTGCAAAAGATATTTGCGTTGCTGATGCCGGTATATCTTTACTCTCTACTTTTAAAACGGCATAATCTTGCCAAATATCGTAATAGATAAGTTTTGCTTCTGCCTGCTCACCGTTATAAAAAGTAACAAAATAAGTTCCGATAGACGCACCGCCGACAACATGAGTATTAGTAATTATATAACCGTTGTTCTTATCGTTGATAAATCCTGTTCCAGTCCAACTACTTGTATCGTCATATGCCGATACGGCAATTCTAGTATCGATCGTTACGATTGCTTTCTTTGCTTTTTCAAATATAATAGTGCTTGGTTCGCTAGATGCTAAAACTATATTATTTAGGACAACTAAATTAATAATAAATAAAAGTTTTAGTAAAATCGGTAGTTTTTTCATTGTCACCTCTTGTAAAATCATTTAAGCCGCACTATATCAAATCACAAGTCATAATAAAATAAAAATAAAGAAAACGAGGAAACTTATGGGAAAAGTAATAGGTATCGACCTTGGGACTACCAACTCTTGTGTTGCGGTCATGGAAGGTAAAGAACCAAAGGTAATAGAAAATGCAGAAGGTGAAAGAACTACGCCGTCAATAATAGCTTTTGCAAACGGCGAAAAATTAGTCGGGCAATCTGCTAAGAGGCAAGCAGTAACTAACCCTCGCAATACTATATATGCGGTAAAGCGATTAATCGGTAGAAATTTTATCGATCCTATGGTCAGGAAAGACCAAGGTATTGTACCGTATAATATAGTTAAATCCGATAACGGGGATGCATGGGTCGAAGCGGATAATAATAAATATTCACCGAGTCAAATTAGTGCATTCATTTTACAAAAAATGAAAGAAACTGCTGAGAATTATTTAGGGGACAAAGTAACACAAGCAGTAATTACCGTACCTGCTTATTTTAATGATGCACAGCGTCAAGCAACAAAAGATGCCGGTAAAATAGCAGGTCTTGAGGTCCTGAGAATAATCAACGAGCCGACTGCTGCAGCTCTTGCTTACGGTTTCGAGAAATCGGCAAGTAAAACTATTGCAGTATACGATCTTGGCGGCGGAACATTCGATGTTTCAATTCTTGAGATCGCTGACGGTGTTTTTGAAGTGAAATCAACAAACGGCGATACATTCCTTGGCGGTGAAGATTTCGATACAAGAATATTAAACCATTTAATAGATGTATTCAAAAAAGAAAACGGTATAGATTTAAGTAAAGATCCTTTAGCACTTCAACGTTTGAAAGAAGCCGCGGAAAAAGCTAAGAAAGAGCTATCTTCTGCAGTAACTACCGATATTAATTTACCTTATATTACGGCTGATAGTAGCGGTCCAAAACACTTAAATATTAAATTTACTAGAGCTGAACTAGAAAAATTAGTAGATGATTTAATTGAAAAAACAATTGAGCCTTGCCGTAAAGCATTACAGGATGCAGGTTTTAAAGCTTCTGATATTCAAGAAGTAGTATTAGTAGGCGGTATGACTAGAATGCCGAAAGTACAAGAAGCCGTAAAAAAATTCTTCGGACGTGAGCCTCATAAAGGCGTAAATCCCGATGAGGTTGTAGCTCTCGGTGCTGCTATTCAAGGCGGAGTACTTAATAAAGAAGTAACGGATATATTATTATTAGACGTTACACCTCTATCCCTTGGCATTGAAACTCTTGGCGGCGTATTTACAAGATTAATCGATCGTAATACTACTATACCTACTAAGAAAAGTCAGGTATTCTCAACTGCTGATGATAACCAGCATGCCGTAACTATTAGAGTATTCCAAGGTGAACGTGAAATGGCAAAAGATAATAAATTACTTGGTCAGTTTAATCTCGAAGGTATACCTCCTGCACCAAGAGGTTTGCCGCAAATAGAAGTAACGTTTGACATTGATGCTAACGGAATAGTGCATGTTTCAGCTAAAGATAAAGCAAGCGGTAAAGAGCAGAAAGTAACTATTCAAGCTTCCGGTGGTCTTAGCGATGCAGAAATTGAACAAATGGTTAAAGATGCCGAACAAAATGCTGATGAAGACAAAAAGCGTAAGGAACTTATTGAAGCAAAAAATGCTGCCGATAGTTTAGTTTATTCTACTGAAAAAACTCTTACAGAATATGGCGATAAATTATCATCAGACGATAAAGGAGCTGTTGAAGAAGCACTAGCCGCTTTAAAAGCCGTGCTTGAGTCGGAAGATGCTGCTTTGATTAAAGAAAAGACCGAAAGTTTAACTGCAGCTAGCATGAAAATCGGTGAAGCGATGTATAAAGCACAAAGCGAGAGCCAACCTGCTGAAGAAAGTGCCGCTAATGATGAAAAAATAGTAGATGCCGACTTTCAAGATGTAGAGAAGAAGTAGAAGTAATTTCGTCATTGCGAGGAGCGAAGCGACGTGGCACTCTCGTTAAATATCCTGAGATTGCTTAGTCAAATTACTATGTAATTTTCCTCGTAATGACGTTACAATCTCATTTTATAAATTAAATTATGTCACAAAATTATTACCAAATACTAGGGGTTAGTAAAACAGCTAGCCAAGCTGACCTTAAAAAAGCCTACCTCAAGCTAGCCAAACAATATCACCCTGATACTACTGATGCTAAAGATGCTGAAAAGAAATTTAAAGAAATCAATGCCGCTTATGATGTTCTAAAAGATGAGCAAAAAAGAGCTGCTTATGACCGTTTGGGACACGATGCTTTTCAAAATCAACAATCACGAGGGGGAGGAGGAAATCATGGCGGTTTTCACCCTGATATTAACGACATATTCGGTGACTTCTTTAGCGACTTTATGGGAGGCAGCAGAAGATCATCACGCCCAACTTCAGCTAAAGTTAGAGGCTCAGATTTAAAATATAATCTGACAATTAACCTAGAGGAAGCATTTCACGGTATAGAAAAAAATATTAGCTTTGCTAGTGCAGTAAAATGCGATACTTGTCACGGTAACGGTGCTGAAAAAGGTGAAACCGTAACTACTTGCGATGCTTGCAGCGGTGTTGGAGCAACTAGAATGCAGCAAGGATTCTTTACGATCGAACAAGTTTGTCATAAATGCCAAGGTAACGGACACATTATAAAAAATCCTTGCAAGAAATGTCATGGCATGGGACGTTACCATAAACAACGAAATTTATCGGTAAACATTCCTGCCGGTGTTGAAAACGGTACTAGAATAAGACATACCGGAGAAGGGGAAGCAGGTATTAGAGGCGGTAATAGCGGTGATTTATACGTTGATATAACAATAAAACCACATGATATTTATAAAGTAGATGGAGCACATCTACATTGTAAACTACCTATTAGTTTTGTGAATGCTGCTCTTGGAGGAGAGATAGAAGTACCGGTAATTGAAGGCGGAAAAGTAAACTTAACAATTCCTGCAGGCACACAAAACGGGGATCAATTAAGGCTACGCAGCAAAGGTATGTCTAAAATGAGATCAACTATTAGGGGTGATATGCTTACGCATATTCATGTCGAAGTACCTAAAAATTTATCTAAAAGACAACGTGAATTACTAGAAGAATTCAAAAAAGAATCCATAAATGAAAAAGAAAATGACGGCAGCTTTTTTAATAAAATGAAAAGTCTGTGGTCGTAAATTTTATTTACCTTTCCTATAGAAATGAAACCTCCAATATTATAAAATTTATAAAATATTATTTGCATAATATTACCGGAGGTTTTTATGCCTTATAAAAATAATAACTATTTACCTGATTCAGTTAAAAATCATCTTCCGAGCCATGCTAAGGATATTTATCGCGAAGCTTTTAATCATGGCATTTGAACCATATAAGGATGCCGATAAAAGACGTGGAAATGACTCTAGAGAGACAGTTGCACATAAAGTAGCATGGTCGGCCGTAGAAAAAAATAACATAAAAATGATAAAGGACATTGGGTAGAGAAATAAGTCCAAGAATATAGACCTATTCAGAAACTCTACTTCTAGGGGTAATTTGTACGTCGATCCGGTACTCGAATCCTTACGTACAAGTGTACGCTGCGGTTCTGCGTTCTGTGTTTCCCTCAAATGCCTCCTTATAAACGAGTTTCTGAATAGGTCTAATTTATAAGTTTGTGAGATTTTAAATTGAATCCTTGAAATTCTGTAAGCCTATATGTATATTTAGTTATTAACTGAATTTAAGTTCTTATGAAATTAACAAAATTATTGAGTACCCTTTTAGTTATAGGGTTAGTTTTAGGCGGGTGCAAAAACAAAAAAAACAGTGATGACATAGTAGTCCCTATCCCTACCCTTTATAATGAAGGTATTACCTTATTGGAAAAGAAAAAATATAAGAAAGCTGCAGAAGAATTCGGAAGAATATTTTACCAGCATCCAGGTAATGAAATGACACCGCAAGCCGAAGTGATGCAGGCTTATTCTTTATTTCTCGCCGCTCAATATGAAGAAGCAGTTGATGTGCTTGATATGTTCATTAATTTGCACCCTGCAAATGTTGACATTGCTTATGCATATTACCTTAAAGCATTATCATATTATATGTTAATTTCAGACGTAAATCATGATCAATCTAGAACTTTCCTAGCTAAAGATAGTTTTGAAGACGTAATAGCAAAATTCCCAAATACTAAATATGCTATTGATTCATCTTTAAAAATTGACCTAGTAAACGATCATTTAGCAGGTAAAGAGATGATGGTAGGTCGGTTTTACTTAAAGAAAAAGAATCCGATGGCAGCTATAAATAGATTTGAAGAGGTAATTGATAATTATCAAACTACTTCTCACTCGGTAGAAGCTCTTTACCGTTTAGCCGAGAGTTATATGATGCTCGGACTTCCGGATGAAGCAAAAAAATATGCCTCAGTGCTAGGTTACAACTATCCTGAGAGTCAATGGTATAGTTATGCGTACAGGCTAGTTCAGAACCACCAAAATTAAGCGGCATATGTTCTACAGTCTCTCAGTTAAAAACTTCATTCTGATAGACGAGCTGGAAATTGAGTTTAATAAAGGTTTATGTGTTATTACCGGTGAAACGGGAGCCGGTAAATCTATTTTACTTGATGCTATTTTATTTTGCTTAGGTTATAAAACTTTAAATAATATAATAAAGCGTGGAAAAGATTACGCTGTTGTTAATATAATATTCTCTTTAAATGAAGAAATAAAAAATTTTCTGATTCAAAATTTTATTGAACCTGAAGAGTTATTGTTTGTAAAGTGTCTGCAAAAAGCCGAAGGACGAAAAAATTTTTTCATTAATAATCAAGTGGTTACTAAAGCTCTTATGCAGCAATTAGCTACTTATTTATTCGAGCTTCATGGACAAAATAATAATATTTCTCTTCTAGAAGCAAATACGCAGCGCGATATTTTAGATAGTTATGGAAATCTTTTGGACTTTCGAGCGGAACTTTCCAAATGCTATCAGACTTGGCAAAATACTCGGAAAGAAATGGCCGAAATAACACTTAAGCAAAATGCTATAGAACAAGAAATTGATTATTTGAGCTTTGCAACGGAAGAATTAACTAAACTGAACATTCAAACAGGTGAAGAAGAAAAATTAGCCAATCTACGAAAAGATTTACAAAATAAAGATAAGGATTTACAGCTAATAAAAGATATTCTAGAACAGATTAATAACCCTGAAATAAATACATCGATTAATAGAGCAGCGAAATTATTAGCAAGGCAAGGCAACAATGAGCGTTTTGAAGCTATCGTTACAAGTTTAGAGGAAGCCTATAATAATCTAGAAGAAGCACGCCAAGAATTATCAAATCTGTTAGATAGTTTCAATTATGAGGAATATAATCTTGAAGAAACAGAAGAAAGATTATTTTTAATAAAAGCTATTAGCCGTAAATATAATGTTCCTGCTGATGCGTTAGGTGCATTTTTAGATAAATCTTTAGAGCAACTCAATATATTAAAAAACAAAATAGCAAATAGTAATGAGTTGAAAGCTCAAGAAGTACTAATGCAGAAAAAATATTATGAACTAGCGAGTAATTTATCTGCAAAGCGTCTTATTGTTGCAAAACATCTAGAAGAATCATTGCATCAGGAGCTAAAGCAGCTTAAAATGGCGAAAGCAATTTTTGAGATTGAGATAAATGCTAAAGAACCAACAGCTGACGGTAATGACGATATTGTGTTTAAAGCGTCTACTAACCCGGGGACGGCAGCTGCAGCAATTAATAAAATCGCTTCCGGCGGTGAATTATCAAGATTCATGTTAGCTTTAAAAACTTCTTTGTTTGATAAAATGGTAAAACCATCTATTATATTTGATGAAATAGATGTCGGGATTGGCGGAGAGGTCGCAGATAAAGTAGGTGAGCGATTAAAAAAACTTAGTAGCGTTACTCAAGTAATAGTTATTACGCACCAACCGCAAGTAGCAGGTAAAGCGGATTTGCATATAAAAATCGAGAAAACACAGCTAGAGGAAGAAACGAAAGTAACGGTAAAAGCTTTAAATTTATCTGAAAGACAGGAGGAACTCGCCCGCATGATTTCAGGTAAAACAATCACCAAAGCAAGTTTAAAAGCAGCAAAAGAGTTGTTGCATTTGTAATAGGCACTAGCGGTACGGTTTTTATGTCATCCCTGCGAAAACGAGAATCCAGTAAAACCTATAAAAAAGTTTTACTGGATTCTCGTTTTCGCAGGGATGACATAATAGGGAACATATGAACAACAAATATACAAAATTAGAAAACGAATTTGCAACCATCTCACATTTTAATAATATCTTGAGCATATTATACTGGGATGTTGCCGTAAATATGCCTATGGGTTCAGGTGAGAGTAGGACAAACGAAATAGTAACTTTAACGTCGCTAGTTCATTCTATGCTCAAATCTCCTATTCTAAAGGAGCTACTTAGCAAGGCAAAAGAAGAATCAAAGAACCTTGATGAATGGCAGAATGGTAATATTAGAGAGATTGAGAGAAAAGTAACAGGTGCAAATTGTATTGACGAGCAGCTACAAAAGAAATTGGTAGCAGCTACTACTAAAGCCGCACTTGTTTGGCGAGAAGCAAGAAAACATAACGACTATAATTTATTTAAATCACACTTACAAAAAGTCTTAGATTATACGAAAGAAGTTGCTAAAGTACGAGCAGATGCTTTTAATTGCGGATTATACGACTCATTAATAGATATGTTTGATCCAAGCAGAAAAAGTAGCGAGATCAAACAAGTTTTTTCAGTACTAAAAAAAACTTCCACAGCTCATAAATAAAGTTTTAGAAAAACAGAAAACCGAGAAAGAACTAGTACAACACAGCAAACTAGCTCCTGAAATGCAAAAGCGTATCGGAAAACGCATTATGGGAATTATGCAGTTTGATCTAACAAAAGGACGATTAGACGAATCGACTCATCCTTTTTGTGGTGGAACGCCAAACGATATACGTTTAACTACTAGGTATGATAAAGATAATTTCATAAGCGGTTTAATTGGAATTATTCACGAAACAGGACATGCTTTATATGAACAGAATCTACCGGAAATATATAAAGGGTAGCCGGTTGAGCTTGCTAAAGGTATGGCCTTCCATGAAAGCCAATCTTTATTTATGGAAATGCAAGTAGGTAGATCAAGAGAATTTACCGAATTTTTAGCTAAATTACTTAGAGACGAATTTGCTTTTAAAAGCGAAGAATATTCAGCGGCAAGTTTATATAGAAAAATTACAAGAGTTACGCCTGATTTTATAAGAGTAGATGCAGATGAAGTAACTTATCCGATGCATGTAATATTACGTTTTGAGATAGAGGAAATGCTTATCAATGGCGACTTGAATCTCAATGAGTTACCAAACTGTTGGGATAGTAAGATGCAGGAATATTTAGGCGTTAAACCGGTAAGTTTTAGTAACGGCTGTCTTCAAGATATTCATTGGTCACACGGAAATTTCGGTTACTTTCCCGCCTATACAAACGGTGCAATTATCGCATCAATGGTGATGAAAAAAGTAAAAGAGATGCATTCAAATATAAAAGATGATATATTAAAGGGTGATTTTAGTAATCTAAATAATTATCTAAATAAGAATTTTAGAAATCTCGGTTCGTTAAAAAATTCAGCCGATTTATTAAAAAGTGCTAGCGGTGAGGAAAAAATTAGCCCTGAGGTGTATATAAGATATTTAGAAGGGAAGTATTTATAGTAATAAAATCGTTATTGCGAGGAAATTACGAAGTAATTGACGAAGCAATCTCGGAAGAATTGCTGAGATTGCCACGCTCCTTGCAGTCGCTCGCAATGACGGCTTATGACAAAAACTAAACAATACAAACAATAATATGGAAGAAAACTTAAAAAAAACAGGTTATTTATTTGGCGGGAATGCTGTTTTTGTTGAAGAGCTATATAAGCAATATCTAGCCAACCCTGCCTCGGTTGATCAAACTTGGCAAGAATTTTTTGCCGGCATTAAGGATAATAATACTTTACTCAATAAAAGTACGGCAAAAATAATTATCCCTGATGAAATAAAAAAGGAATCGTTAAATAATAATTTATCGTCTGAAGACTTAAATAGTTTAAAAGCTAAGGAAATGATCAATGCTTATCGCAAGCATGCTCACTATTTAGCGAATCTTGATCCGCTTGGTCTTGAGCTACGTAAAACAAAAAATGATTTAAAGCTTAATATAGAAACTTTTGGTCTTGATAGCGGTCAGCTAGAAGAAAATATCAATATTACGGATGAATTTGTCGGTACTTGGAACTGTAAATTATCTGAATTAGTGACCAAGTTCGATAAAGTTTATACAGGTTCTATAGGTGTAGAGTTTGAGCAAATAGAAAATGTAGCAGAAAAAAACTGGTTATATAATAAGCTAGAAAGCGAAGTTACGTTTTCTTCTGAAGACAAAAAAACTATCTTAAATGATTTAGTAGAAGTAGAAGGGTTTGAACAGTATTTACATACAAAATTTCCTGGAGCTAAGCGTTTTTCCATTGAGGGTGGTGATGCTTCTATCGTTGCTATAAGTAAAGCTATAGATTTATCCATGCATCAGGGCGTCTCAGAAATCGTTATCGGTATGGCACATCGAGGGAGATTAAACACTCTAACTAAAGTAGTAGGTAAGCCATATAAAGCCGTTATTGCAGGCTTCATAAGCGGCAGCGTATTTCCTGATGAGCTAAATGTTTCAGGCGATGTAAAATACCATTTAGGCTATTCGTCCGATAGAACTCTAGAGGATAAGAAAATACACTTGTCGCTAGCCGATAACCCTTCACATTTAGAAGCGATAAATCCTATAGTTGCAGGAAAAGTAAGAGCAAAGCAAGATATTCTTGGAGATACTAAACGCAGCAAAGTCAAAGCTATTTTAGTACATGGCGATGCTGCTTTTTGCGGTCAGGGCGTGGTTGCCGAGAGTCTATCAATGTCACCTTTAGCTGCTTATGATATCGGCGGGATATTGCATTTCGTCATTAATAATCAGTTAGGTTTTACTGCTAATGCTGCAGATACTAGAGCTAGTAGATATTCTACGGAGTTTGCTAAAATCATAGCTGCCCCGATTTTACACGTTAACGGTGACGATATAGAAGCAGTGTTAAAAGCCACCAATATTGCGGTAGAATACAGGCAGAAATTCGGTAAGGATGTTGTAGTAGAAATTATTTGTTACCGTAAATATGGGCATAATGAGGGCGATGAGCCGATGTATACTCAAGGCAAGATGTATAACATTATTAAAAACAAACTGACCCCTGGAAATATTTACGCAAATGAGTTAGTAAAAAGCGGTGTAATCGACAATAATTATTTTGCTAAGTTAAAAGAAGAATTTAAAGCAAAACTAGATAAGGAATATAAGCAGGCAAAAAGTTATAAGCAAGAAGCACATTTCTTAGGCGGATTATGGCAAGGTATTTCTCGTACTCGTACACAAGCTACAATAACGGGTATCAGTAAAAAAACATTACACGATTTAGGCACTAAACTATGCGAAATACCGAAAGATTTTGCCGTTAATCCAAAACTTGTAAAACTATTTGAAACTCGAAAAGCCACTCTAACAGCTGATCAACCTATTGATTGGGCGACGGCAGAACAGCTAGCTTTTGCGAGCTTGCTTGCTTCAGGCACAAATATAAGGCTCACCGGACAAGATTCGGGACGCGGTACTTTCTCGCATCGTCATTCAGTATTGCACAACCAAATTGATGGTACTACCTATATACCTCTAAATAATTTATCTAAAGAACAAGCAAAATACGAGGTAGCCGATAGTAATTTATCTGAATATGCGGTGCTTGGTTTTGAGTATGGTTATTCACTCGCAAACCCAAAAAATTTAGTTTTATGGGAAGCACAATTTGGTGATTTTGCTAATGGAGCTCAGATTATTTTTGACCAGTTTATTTCAAGCAGCGAAACTAAATGGCTTCGTATGAGCGGGCTTGTGGTTTTGTTACCTCATGCATTTGAGGGACAAGGACCGGAGCATAGTTCGGCAAGACTTGAGAGGTTCTTACAACTGGCGGCTGAGAATAATATGTATGTTACATACCCTACTACCCCTGCTTCGATTTTCCATCTGCTACGTCGCCAAATACTTGATGATACCCGTAAACCTTTAATCGTAATGTCGCCGAAATCATTATTACGTCATAAATATGCTGTATCTAAATTTGACGAGCTAGGTGAAAATACTACTTTCTTACCGGTTTTAGATGAAGTAACTAAAGTAGATACAAACAATATTACTAAAGTAATTTTATGCAGCGGTAAGGTATATTACGATCTATTTGAAATGCGTGGCAATAACAGTAATATAGCGATTATTAGGCTTGAGCAATTATACCCTTTTGAAAAAAAACTTGTAGCATCGCTATTAAAAAAATATAATAGGACGCAGGAATTTATTTGGTGTCAGGAAGAACCAAAGAATATGGGAACTTGGTGTTATATAGTTTCTCACTTAAACGATGCTTTAAAAGAAGCAGGAATTAATAATGAATTTAAATATGTAGGTAGAGAGGAATCAGCCTCTCCGGCAGTAGGCTCGCTGCAAGCACATAATAAACAGCAAGAGAAACTATTAAGGGCAGCATTGGGAATATGATTCTTAGGGTATTGCCTAATAATCATCATTGCGAGCGACTAAAAGGAGCGTGGTAATCTCAGGAATTTGCCTGAGATTGCTTCGTCGA
Organism: Rickettsia koreansis; assembly: GCF_046532895.1. Lineage (NCBI taxonomy): Bacteria > Pseudomonadati > Pseudomonadota > Alphaproteobacteria > Rickettsiales > Rickettsiaceae > Rickettsia > Rickettsia koreansis. The sequence goes on from NZ_WHLZ01000001.1 coordinate 663,249, forward strand.
CGCTTATAGCGTCTTCTCGCAATGACGATAAAACTATACAGGGCGATGCTATACAAATATAGGAGTAAAATAAATTATGAGCGTTAAAATTATAGTACCGTCGCTTGGGGAGTCCATAACGGAAGCAACTATTGCCAAATGGTATAAGAAAGAAGGCGATTCGGTTAAAACCGATGAATTACTGTTAGAAATCGAAACCGAAAAAGTGACTTTAGAAGTTAATGCTCCTTGCAATGGTACTATAGGTAAAATATCGAAAACTGACGGTGCAAATGTAGCAGTTGGCGAAGAAATAGGCGAAATAAATGAAGGAGCAGCTGCAAATACTGCCGGTACTAATAATGAATCTGCTAAAGCTCAAGCAGTAACACAACCTACTTCAGAAAAACCTGCCGTGGCTAATAATACTCTTGCTCCTTCTGTACAAAAATTAGTTACCGAAAATAAGCTTGACCTCAATAATATAAAAGGAACAGGTAGAGACGGTAGAATTACCAAAGGTGACGTGCTTGCAACAATAAACACTACGGCTATTTCTGCTCCTGCAATAAGTAAATCTAATGAAGAAAGAGTGCAGCGTGTTCGTATGTCACGCTTGCGTAAAACTATTGCACAGCGTTTAAAAGATTCACAAAATACAGCAGCTATTTTGACTACTTTTAATGAAATCGATATGTCAAAAGTAATTGCTTTGCGTAATCAATATAAAGAAGAGTTTGAGCAAAAGCACGCTGTGAAACTTGGGTTTATGTCTTTCTTTGTTAAAGCAACAATTGAAGCTTTAAAGCTTATTCCGTCGGTAAATGCTGAAATAGATGGCGATGATTTAGTATATAAAAATTACTATGATATAGGTGTAGCTGTCGGAACAGAGCAAGGGCTTGTTGTACCGGTTGTGAGGGATGCCGATAAAATGGGATTTGCCGAAGTGGAGAAAGCTATAGGAATTTTGGCTAAAAAAGCTCGTGAGGGTAAGCTTTCTATTGCTGATTTGTCAGGTGGGACATTCTCGATTTCTAACGGAGGCGTATATGGCTCATTATTATCTACACCGATTATTAATCCTCCTCAATCAGGTATTCTAGGCTTACATAAAACCGAGGAAAGAGCTGTAGTTATAGACGGTAAAATTGAAATACGTCCGATGATGTATATAGCTTTATCTTACGATCATCGTATAATTGACGGGAAAGAAGGAGTATCGTTCTTGGTAAAAATTAAGCAGCTTATTGAGAATCCCGAAAAGTTATTGTTAAATTTGTAAACAATTGTCATTGCGAGTAGCCGTAGGCTGCGTGGCAATCTCATGAAATCATAACCAAACTCCTGAGATTGCTTCGTCAATTACTTCGTAATTTTCCTCACAATGACGTGGTCCCGTTTTTACTCTTTGAAAAAAAAGTAAAATCATTCAAAGAAAGGAAGTATATAATAATGATAAAATGTACTCGTCGTATTGAGTTCGATGCGGGACATAGAATTATAGAACATCAAAATAAATGTCAATTCCTGCACGGTCATCGCTATGTTCTTGAGATCGCTATAGCCGCAAACAAAACCGATAAACTTGGTATGGTAATCGATTTTGGTTTAATTAAGGATTTAGCTAAAAAATGGATTGATGAAAATTTTGATCATAGCTTAATCCTACATCAAGACGATAAGGAAATGGGGCAGCAAATAGAAAATTGTACCGGTCAAAAAATATATTACATGCAAAATAACCCGACTGCAGAAAATATAGCGACGCATTTAAAGAATGAAATTTTTCCTAAACTTTTCGTAAGTCAAAACTTCTTCGTAACGAGCCTCAAACTATATGAAACACCGAATTGTTTTGTTGAGGTTTAGGCATGCAAGATTGCTGTTTAATTTTAACTACTACTAATGATTTGCAAATTGCCGAGAAAATCGCATCTGTTTTGTTAGAATTAAATCTTACTGCCTGCATTCAAATTGACGATGTCAAAAGTTACTTTAGATGGGATGGTAGAGTAACTTTAGAAACTGAATATAGACTTGTAATTAAAACAAAATCTTCTAATTATAATGAAATTGAAAATAAACTCCTTGAAATTCATAATTATGAATTACCGCAAATAATAAAAATAAATATTGACTATGGCTTTCAAAAGTACTTAGAATGGATTAACCACAATAATAAATAAACTTATAGTTGAGCAAATTTAAAAATTAAGTAAGTAAATTATGAAATTATGGCAAAAAGTTACCTTAGGGTTAATCTTAGGTATTATATTTGGTATATACTTACCACAATATGTTAATTATATTAAACCTATCGGTGACATTTTCTTACGTTTGATAAAAATGATCATTACCCCTTTAATTTTCTTCAGTTTGGTTTCCGGTATCACTAGTATGAATGATGATTCTGCCCTTGGTAGAGTAGGAATGAAAGCGGTAGCCGCTTTTTTAGGTACTACTTTTTTTGCCACGGTTTTTGGACTCACTGTTGCCTTAGTATTAAAGCCAGGAGTAGGCGTACATATAGATTTCACCTCTTCAGGAACGACAAGCAGAACTTCATTTAATATAATTGATTTTTTTGTAAATATCGTCCCTGATAATGCTGTTGGGGCTTTTGCAAACGGTGATGTCTTACAAGTTGTATTTTTTGCTATTTTTGTTGGAATTACCTTAAACAAAATGAAATCTATCGGTGAACCTATTACTGATTTAATTCATGTAATGTCAAAATTAATATTAAAAATGATATCGTTTGTTATTCAATTATCCCCTTACGGTGCTTTTGCTTTAACAGGCTGGATTGTAGGCATGCAGGGAGTTGAGGTAATGATTAGTTTATCGAAACTTGTTGTAGCGGTAGTTGTGGCGATGACATTCCAATATTTAGTTTTTGGCTTACTTATCTTTGTATTCTGTCGTGTTTCACCTATACCTTTTTATAAGAAAAGTTTTGAGTATCAGATACTTGCTTTTTCTACTTCAAGCAGTAAGGCAACTCTTGCAACTACTATGCAAGTTTGTCGTGAAAAGCTTGGCATTTCAGAGTCTAGTACTTCGTTCGTACTTCCGATAGGTGCGTCAATTAATATGGACGGCTTTGCTATAAATTTATCTCTTACCACCATATTTTTTACTCAGATGATGGGAGTAACGCTTGCTCCTCACGACTATTTAGTCATTATTCTCACCTCAACACTTGGATCTATCGGTGGTGCCGGTATTCCCGGTGCCTCTTTGATAATGCTTCCTATGGTTCTTTCTTCGGTTCACTTACCTATAGAAGGAGTAGCAATTATTGCTGGTATTGACCGAATACTTGATATGCTACGTACTACTATCAATATTACCGGCGATGCAACAATTACTATGATTATAGATAACAGTGAAGATACTTTAGATAAGGAAGTATATTTATCTTAATGATATTGCTAACTAAGACCAGACATTGTCATTGCGAGCAACTATAAGCATTGTTGTCTGAATTGAAAAATACGTTTTATGTCATTCCCGCGAAAGCAGGAATCCAAGGAAAAGCGAAATTAAAATATAGTTATCAAAAAGAAGATAATAGAATAGAATTTTTACAAGGTGATTCTAATAAAGTAGAGGCAATATTCCCAAAAGAAAAAATATCTGAAATAGTACATCCTATACTTTGAATAGAAGATGCTCATATTAATACTATAGGTATTTTAGCATCATTGAAGATACTAATATTGACTATAATAATGCGTGCTATGATGTTTGGAGGAAAATTTTAGATGAAAAAACTTGTATAGCAAAATTAGAAAATTTAAACAATAAAATCGTTAGATTAACTAGCTGGTTGAAAGAAAACAAAGATTTATATTGAGTAAATACAAAATATGTAAATTATACAAAAGAAATTAAAGATGCCGTAAATAATAATGCAGAAATTATACATATAAAAAATATAGATCAAAAAAATTATAATATAATGACTCCCGATGACGGTGAGGTACGGATTAGCGGAATAGAAGAATTAATTTGTCATATGTATAGAGTAATAGGGATAATTGGTAGTTTGCCTGTATTATATAAAGAAGATAAGAATATTATTAGAGCAGTAGCACCAAGACGTAATTCGCATAATGAACGTAGCTCTCAATCGCCGTATAATGATTGAGATTGGCATGTAGATGCTGCATACCGTCCAAATGACCAAGAAGAGTGATAACTTATCTCCTATAGTTGACTATTTAATTTTGGGGATTGTACATAAAGGACATGAGAATCTACCTATAATATATATTAGCCTTAAAGGTATATTAAATTAATTGAGCTACCAAGATATCTTAATCGGGCTAACAACATTGCAGTCGTAGACTGCATGGCACTCCCCAAAAAATAATAAAAAAAATTCTGTAAATCAGGATTTTTTCTCTTCCTTACTTCGTCAATTGCTATGTAATTTTCTTGCAATGACAGATACAGAACATAAGGCAGAAAATTAAGATAGGTTTTTATCCTAACTTGTGCAGTATAAATAGAAACGCTACAAAAATTTAACGGTGAGAATTGAGAAGTAGTATTCTGCGTCAGAAGCATGTAAAGTTCTATTAGCATCCACCACTATCCAATCTCAAGCTCTTTTCTCTTTGCAATCTTTAATTTTTTGATCCGCTCCATATTCTAATAAAATACGAGTAGGTTCAACATTAAGATATGATGATGCATAATAAGGGAAGTCATTCCGGTTTTAGAATTTTGAACATTAGGATTAACACCTAACTTAAGCAAAAGTTTTATTAAATCAAGATTATTTCTTTCTGCGGCTAGCATCATTCCGGTAATACCGTCTTCATATCTTAAATTAGGACTCATTCCCTGATTAATTATAAAGTTTGGCAATTTCCGGCTTCATAAATCCTATATTTATATGGATTAAATTCATAGGTGCACCACACTTTAATAAAAAATCGGCAATTTTTATATTATTATTCGATATAGCATAATCTAAAGGAGTCCAGCCCAAATAAGTAAAAAAATATTAGATGAGGGATATATGGTTGATTTACTCCATATCCCTCATCTAATATTTTTTTACTTCATCAATATTATCTGCTTTAATAGCATCTGCTATCGGTGTAATTGGATTTCCGACTTTTTGAGCATACTCAACACCATTCACATATATCTTTTTTAAGTTTACATTCCATAACATGAATAGAAGAAATAATAAAAATAATTATAAACTTTAAAATTACTTGAATAATTTTCATATAATCAATCTAGGTACTATGTAGCTATACAGCATTAAACCTTTGTCGGTAAGATAGATATTTTCATCTAGTCTAATTAAGTCTAACGCTTGATAATGCTTAAGATTATTCATATCTAAAATATTCTCTAATTTCGTGTTTAATTTCTGCTCTAATGTAGAAATATTTATACCTTTGCTAATGCGTAAACCCATCATTAGCATTTCTTCAATAATCTCTTGATGTGCTAACTTAGTATTAGTTTGAATACCAACATTTTTTGTTTTAACCGAATCTAACCATTTTTCAGGTTTATGCCACATCATAATTGCCGATACCGAATTTGAGGATTCAATGATTCTACTATGAGCTCCGGGGCCTATACCTAAATAGCTATTATAATTCCAATAAGTTAAATTATGCAAACATTCATGCTCTCTCATAGCATAATTGGATATTTCATATCTAAAATACTTTTTAGATTCTAGATAATGATTCGTCCATTCATACATTTCAGCTGCCGCATCTGAATGCGGCAAAATCAGATTACCCTCCTTAAATAATTTATAACACGGCGTGCCTTTTTCTATAGTCAATTGATAAAGAGAAATATGTGAGGTAGCGAGCTGCATAGCTTGTTTTAATTCTTCTTGCCAGTCTTTTAATGTCTGACCGCTACGTGCATATATTAAATCAAATGACACTCGTAGAAAAATCGTATTTGCCGCCTCAATTGTTTTAATGGCCTGCATACAATCATGAGTTCTACCTAATTTTTTTAAATCGTCTTCTTTTAAGGATTGCACTCCTATTGAAACACGATTAATTCCGGCGGCTTTGAATGCTTTAAATTTTTCAGTTTCAAAGGATGTGGGATTAGTTTCTAGAGTTATCTCGGTTTGATTATCAATAATTGCTAGATTACTGATTTTATTTATTATTCCTTCAACTATTACAGGATTCATTAAAGAGGGAGTACCGCCCCCAAAAAAAATAGATTTTATATATTTATTTTGAATAATATCCTTAAAATATTCAATTTCAGTTTCATAAGATTTAAGCCACTGATTATGATCTATAGTACTTGCTACATGAGAATTAAAATCACAATACGGACATTTTGACAAACAAAAAGGCCAATGAATATAAATACTTAAATCATTAGCCATAACTCTCATATTTTGTATTTTTGCTAGTGCTAGCTTAGGTTTTGTGGACATTTCTAAAAAGATTTAATTTTGGTTATTTTTTGCTACAAATTATAAGATTTTTTTGAAATATGAATAACTATTTCTACAAAAATCTTATTAATTTTCACTAAAAAAGACCTCAAAATAGCAAATCAATTAGCAATGTCTACAAAACCTAGCATTTTCTTTGATTTTATTCAAGGTGTATGATAAAATACTATTCTAATTCAAAGCAAACTTTAAATAAAGCTTTTAATTTAATAGATATTATTAAAATTATGAAAAAAATTACCAACTATTTAATAATTTTTTTATTAACTTTTTATGTTCAAGCTATGGGAAGTAATAATGAACAAATATATAACCCAAAAGACACTAAATTTCTAGAAGAAGCTGAAGCTCTAAAATGGGCAAAAGAGCATACTGATAAAACAGAAAAGGCTTGCCAATCTATGCCTACTTATAAGGTTAGTTAAGAAAGAAATAGAATCTGTTTGCTATGATCAAAGCAACACTCCTTTTGGTGCTATACGTAAAGGTTACGTGTATAATTTTTGGATGGATTATAAAAACCCGCAAGGGTTATGGCGTAGGACATTGGTTGAGAATTACTCGAAAGATAAACCAAATTGGGAAGTTCTAATCGATTTTGATAAATTATCCCAAAAACTCGGTAAAAAAGTAATGTATCGAGATGGGAGTGATTGTTTTCAAAACCCTAATCGTTTCTTAATTACCATGTCATTTGGCGGTAAGGATAAGATGTTTTTTAGAACATGGGATTTAGAGAAAAAAGATTTTGTAAAAAATGGTTTTGAGCCAAAAACAAGTAGCGGGAAATTACTAGAAGGTAAATTTATTGTCCCTACTTGGGTTGATCAAGATACTATTATATTTATCCAGTTTTACATCAAGAGGAAGTGACTGACTCTTTATATCCTAGCTCGCTCTACGTATGGAAGCGAGGAGAACCTATAGAGAAAGCCAAAAAACTATTTGAAATACCAAAGAATTATATACGTTGTATCAGCCAGTAAGCTTTTATCCGATAATATTTCTTCATCTTTAATATTTATATCTGCAGATAAGGATTTTTATAATTACGATAATTATATTTTAGATACTAAAGATGAGAGCTTAAAATTACAAAAAATAAATATGCCATCAGATGCAACACCTGAAGGTTCTTTTAAATAATATGTATTTTGGCTACTGCGTTCCGATTGGCAATTTAAAGATAGTAATATAAAGCAGGTTCACTTGTTGCCATACAATACGCTGATCTTCTAAAAGAAGATGGCGATAAAGCTAGCTTAAAAATATTATTTACCCCAAAGAGAGGGAAGTATTGTATTTTGTAGGAATGACTAAAGATACGGTATTTTTAACTAGCTATGAGAATGTTATTTCAAAAGTAGTAACATTTACATTAGAAAATAATGAATGAGCAAAACCGGTAACTTTACTGTCTTATGAAAATACAATTTTTGGTATATTGTCTGATGATGAGGAGGAAGATGCATTAATTACTATAGAAAATTCTATAGTTCCTCCCACTAGCTATTTATGGGATAAAACTCATGAATTCAAAGTTATTAGAAAGCCTTTATATCCGTTTGATAGCAAAAATTATGTTGTAGATCAAAAGGAATCTACAAGCTCAGATGAAGTTAAAATACCATATTTTATTGTCTATAAAAAAGGTACAAAATTTGATGGTCAGAATCCAACATTACTTGAAGCATACAGCGGTTTTCAAGTAATCAACTCTCCATATTTCTCTCGCATGGAAAATGAAGTATGGGTTAAACATAGCGGGGTTAGTGTTCTTGCTAATATTAGAGGTGGCGGAGAGTTTGGTCCTGAGTGGCATAAGGCGACTCAAGGAATAAAACGTCAAACCGGATTGAATGATTTTATTGCAGTAGCAGAGGATTTAATAAAGCAAAATATTACTAGCCCTGAGTATTTAGGAATTAAAGGAGGAAGTAACGGCGGATTGCTAGTAAGTGTTGCAATGACGCAGCGTCCTGATTTATTTGGAGCTATAGCATGTGAAGTGCCGATACTTGATACGATATAAAGAATTCGGAGCAGGACATTCATGGGTTACAGAATATGGTGATCCAAAGTAGAAGATTTAGTACATATCAAAAAATATGCACCGCTAGAGAATTTATCTTTAACGCAAAAATACCAAGCTGTTTAATTACAGATTCAGTATTAGAGCAGCGTGTACACCCATGACATGGAAGAATTTTTGAGTATGTGCTTGAGAAAAATCCAAATACTAAAACTTACTTTCTAGGAAGTGTATATAGTGGGCATGGTAGTGGTAGTGATTTAAAAGATAGTGCCAATTATTTGATCAATATTTATACATTTTTTGCAAATGCTTTGAAATTAAAAATTAATTAAATTTAATACTAGGTCAATATGTGTTACTTATTATACTACTGGATAGTTAAAAAAAAACATCGATGTCATTTCTGCGAAGACACACAGATGTCAACTGAAGGAAAAGGTCACCCCGTGGCTTGACCACAGGGTCCATATAATTTTAGTATTTTTAACTGGATCCCGCGATCAAGTCGGCATTGTTGCATGGATCGGAAAACCTACTCGATGTCATTCCCGCGTAGGCGGGAATCCAGAAAAATAACTTCAATATTGCTACAGAAGTTATATACTTGATAAAATAACCATACAAACACTTGTTTTTATATGCTTGACTGGATTTCCGCCTTCGCAGGAATGATATAATGTATATATAATATAAATTCAAGAAAACAATTTTCCAATTCCGCTACGTAATAGATTTTTAGGATTCATTTTACTGGCTTTTTTCATTATCTCGCTTATTTGTTTATATTGCTTTAGCAAAATATTTACCTTTTGTACTGTAGTTCCTGCTCCAGCAGCTATACGTTTCCTACGAGAAGCATTAATTATATCGGGATTTTTACGTTCTTTTGGCGTCATAGATAAAATAATTGCTTCTTGATGTTCAATTATTTTACTATTTAATTTTGATTGATCTATTTGATCCATAATTTTACCGCTACCCGGTAACATACTAAGTATACTTCCAAAACCTCCCATTTTTTTTATACTTCTCATTTGCTGAAGATAATCATTTAAATCAAACTTACCCTTTTTTAATTTAGCTGCCGTTTTTTCGGCTTCTTCTCTATCAACGATACTAGCTGCTTTTTCAACAAAAGAGATAACATCACCCATATCCAGTATTCGAGAAGCTAAACGTTCAGCATCGAATTCTTCTAAATCAGTTAGGTTTTCACCGCTACTTAAAAATTTAATCGGCTTTTTAGTAATATATTTTACACTGAGTGCTGCACCACCCTTGGAATCGCCGTCAATTCTAGATAAAATTAATCCTGAAATTGCTAACTTTTCATTAAAACTACTTGCCGTAACTACTGCATCCTGCCCTGTCATACTGTCGATTACTAACAAAGTTTCTGTAGGCTCCACTATCTTTTTTATTGCAAGCGCTTCCTCCATCATAGCTTTATCAATTTGTGTACGACCTGCCGTATCATAAATTACGACATCATAAGCAGAAATTTTAGCCTCGGCAATAGCTCTTTTGACAATATCGAGGGGTTTCTCACCTTGCACAATAGGTAATGAATTAATCTGTACTGAGTTTGCAAGTATAGCGAGTTGCTCCTGTGCGGCCGGTCTGTAAGTATCTAAAGAAACAAGTAAAACTTTCTTATTTTGATTTCTAAGCCGTAAAGCAAGCTTACTACTTGCCGTAGTTTTACCACTCCCTTGCAGCCCTACCATTAGGAAATTTACGGGCGGCTTTGAATTTAAATTTAGCTTTGTCTCACTTTTACTTGAAGCTAAGAGATTGATCATCTCTTCATGGATAATTTTAATTATCATCTGTCCAGGTGAAACAGACTTAATAATCTCCTGCCCTAAAGCTTTCTGTTTAACTTCCGCTATAAAATCTTTTATCACCGGTAATGCAACATCTGACTCTAAAAGAGCCACTCTTATATCCCGCATAGCAGCATCTATTTGGGCTTCCGTCAAAATGCCTGAGCTAACTAGCTTATCAAAAATCTTCGTTAAATTTTGTGTTAAAGTTTTAAACATGCAAATAATTTAATTTATAAAGTTCCTAAAACCTAATATATACTACGAGTAAATGAACAATAGTCAAAATAAAACATAAATTAAATTTATATTCTAGAGGGAAACCGCTTTCTATCTTGAATATCTATTAACTATTTTTTAACAAAAAGGAGTACTCAATATATTTTGTTGTTTTATGGATAACATAGAAAGGAACGTAGTGATATCGTGTTAATTACTAGAAAACTCATTCACCACTAATATATAACTTGTTTTTAAGTCCAAATCATAATCAATGGTATTATATATTAACTTTTTTATGTCGGTAAATTTTTGCAGTAAATATGAAGGGTGTCTATTTGATAGTTTATTAAAAATCTTATTTTCCAAATTTAGAAGTTCAATATTAACATTGGCAGATTTTTTAAGGATTCTATTCATTAATAATAATAAATTATCAATAAAATCTAGCCATAATTCTCGGTCTTTAGTAGTAAAGCGATTAATAAAATCTAACGTTTGGTTATCTGCTATCGACTGAATAAATTCGGAATATAATTCGTTTTTAGTATGATGGATAGATGATCTAACATTAATTTTAAAACATCTGGATCTAATTGTAGAAATAATACTTGCAGCTCTTGAAGTAATTAAAAAAATGTAACTATTCTTTGGTGCATCTTCAAGAATTTTTAAGCATGAATTCGCTGCATTCAAAGTCATAAGATCCGCCGAATAAATTATTGCAACTTTATAACCTGAAATTGCAGAAGTTTTACTTAAGAAGTCTTGTAATTTTCTTATTTGTTCAATAGAAATATTTTTAGCATTAGATGTAGCTGAAGTTTCCCTAGCGATGAAATGATAATCAGGATTGTTTTCAAGAGGAATGCTATTCTTAAAAAGCTTAATATATATAAACTCTTCTAAATCTTTTAAAGCTTGCTCTATATTTTCGGCTTCGATAAGCCAACTATTGTATAGCTTATTATGTTTTAAGTTAAACTCTAGGCGTTCAATTATCAATGGTTGTAATATCATTATGAATTGTACTTAAGAAGTATTCTATATCATTCCGGCTTTTGCAGAGCATTATTGCATGAACCGGTTTTTCTAGTGTCACCCCGCAAGCGTGTAACGGGGTTCGGAAATTATTAGTACTGTAAATACGTTACTTCTTTTAATTACAAGCTTCTTTCATTTTTCTTCCGGCTCTAAAAGTAGGTTGATTGTAAGCATCTATTTTCATTTTTGCTCCGGTTTTTGGGTTACGACCCTCACGTGCTTTTCTATGATGTATTTCAAATGAACCGAAACCTGTTATATTAATATTATGGTGGCTCTTTATAGCACTAATCACACTATCGAGAACTAAATTCAGTGCTTTCTCGGCCTCAGCTTTTGTTAATGTTTTATGTGAAGCATGTTTATGACCATGGTCGGTCATAAATGCTATAAATTCGGTTTTATTCATTTTTTTTGATTCTTTTTTGTTATGTGTACTCATAATAAAATCAATTCTCCTTTGATAGGTTAATATGTATTGACGTTTTTTTATAAAACAATATATACAACTGGCAATAATATACATCAATATATTTTTTATGTGAGTTAATTATAACAAACTACCCACATACTGCAAATGCCAGTTATTTACAAAGTTTAAAATATATACGTTATTATATTAATTTATAGAAAAATGTAGCCATTTTACATCAGTTATACTGTTAAAACTATCTTAATCAAGTAATTAAAGTGAAAATTTATCATTAAAACCCTAATTTATTGTCAGTAGTAAATTACAAAAACTAATTTTCTACTCTATAAAAAATTATAAGTTTTTTAATAAAAAACAATATATACTTAATTTACATAAAAAGTGCCGTCTTTCACCCTTTATATAGAATATTTCTAACCGAATAGCAGATTATGTAATAATTCGCTATTCACATTAAGAATAAAATTTTTAAAGAAAAATATATTAAATCCAATGTTATTGTCTGAAATTTGTATTAAACGCCCTGTCTTTGCTACAGTTTTGAATTTGGTTATCGTAGCTCTTGGAGCAATTTTTTTTACCAAACTACAAATTAGAGGTACTCCGGATATTTCAGTTCCTATTATAAATGTCGAAGCTCATTATGCAGGTGCCGATGCCTTATATATGGAGCAAGAAATAACGACACGTATAGAAAAAGCTTTAAAGACGGTTAAAAATTTAGATTATATAACTTCTCAAAGTTCTACCGGCGAAAGTAGTATTACCTTATCGTTTCTATTATCTACCGATATTGAAGTAGCACTAAACGATGTCCGTGCTAAAATATCGGATATCACTTATATGTTCCCGCAAGATATGAAAGCCCCGTCAGTTGCAAAACTTGATGCCGATAATTTCCCAAGCCTCTTCATAAGCATTGAAAGTGATCAATATAGCGATTTAGAATTAACAAAGATCGTCGAAGATAATCTACAAACACCGTTAGATAAACTTGAAAGCGTAGGACAGTCACAAATTTACGGCGGTCGGAAATATATAATGAGAATAGAACCCGATTCTAAAAAATTATATCAACATAAAATTTCTTTATTGGAGATTGAATCCGCAATAAAAGAGCAAAATAAAGATTATCCCGCAGGTACGATTAAAACAAAAAGCAATAATTTTATAGTAACTCTTGAAGGTTCTTTATCTACACCGGAAGAATTCGGTAATATTATTCTAAAAGTACAAAACGGAGGTATCATAAAATTACGAGATATAGCAAAAATATCTTTAACTTCTCCCGATGAGGACATAATTTTTAGATATAACGGCAAAAGCTCTATTGCCCTTGGTCTTATAAAAGAATCAAAAACTAACGTCATAGATTTATCACATGAAGTAACTAAAGCACTAGAAAGAATTAAAGAATCCATGCCCAAAGGAATAAGCATGGGTATCGCATATGATGGAGCAACACCTATAAAAGCATCAATTTATGCAGTATTTCAAACAATTTTTGAAGCTTTAATATTAGTAGTTTTAGTCACTTATTTATTTCTTGCTTCTGCTAGAATTACCTTAATTCCGTTTGTAACGATTCCGGTATCGTTGATCGGTACTTTTAGCGTAATGTATGCTTTTGGATTTTCTATTAATATATTTACGCTCCTTGCTATGATACTTGCTATAGGTTTAGTGGTCGATGATGCGATAGTTATGCTTGAAAACATTTTTAGATATAATGAAATGGGGCATAAACCCATGGAAGCGGCTATGCTTGCTTCTAAAGAAATCGGCTTTGCAATCATTGCTATGACTATTACGCTTGCTGCCGTATTTTTACCCGTGGGTTTTATAGGGGGTTTTATCGGGAAATTATTTATTGAATTTGCTTGGACTTTAGCATTTTGTGTTTTATTCTCAGGATTTGTTGCTTTAACTTTAACTCCTATGATGTCAAGTCGTATGGTTACAAAACATAATACGGACTTACCAAAATTCTTAGTAAAGTTTAACGACATTCTACAATTTATTCAAAATAAATATATTTACTATCTAAAGCTAACTTTTGACAATAAAAAGAAATTTGTCATCATTATTGCATCATCATTTATAGTGCTGATTATTAGTTTTAAATTTACTCAAAAAATTTTCGTACCCCAAGAAGATGATGGATTTTTACAAGTTTCTCTTAAAGGTCCTGAAGGTTCTAATTTAGAATCTTCTACTAAAGTAGTGAAAGAAGCCGAAAAAATCCTTGCTAATTATAAAGATATATTAGGTTATCTGATGGTAATAGGTGCAGGCAGTAGCGATAATGTTTTTGGATTCATTCCTCTAAAAAATTGGGGTGAGCGTTCTTGTTCCCAAGAAACTATTAAGAATATGTTAAATAAGCAGTTTTCTGAAATACCGGGCATGTCGATTTGCGCTATGGATCCACGTTCAATGGTTAGCGGGAATGCACGTAGCCCTATCGAGTTTACTATTCAAACAAACCTTGAATATGATGATCTAGATAAAATATCACAACAATTTATTGATATAATGAAAACAAATCCTATTTTCTTAAACGTCAATAGAAATTTACAATCGGCAATGCCGACTATAAGTATAGAAGTCAACCGTGATAAGGCTTATTTATACGGAATGGATTTGGCAAATATAGGCAAAACGGTACAATATTTACTTGCAGGTCAACAAATCGGGCATTTTAGAATGAGTAATGATTTATATGACGTTATATTACAATTTAATCAAAAAGATCGAAAAGATATTAGCGATTTTAGTAAAATTTTAATCAGAACAAAAAATAATAATATGTTACCGCTTGAATCGATAGCCAATATTACGGAAAAAATATCAGTAAAATCATATAATCATTATAATAATTCAAAATCCGTTACTATTTCTTCCGATCTTGCTCCTGACGGGAAAATTGATGACGCAATTAATGAAATCAATAAAATAGCCGCTAAGTTACTTGATCCTAGTAATACTATAATTGAATATATCGGAGAAATTAAACAAATGAGAGAGGCAGACAGTAATATGCTTATAACATTTGTGTTTGCTCTTATATTTATCTATTTAGTGCTTGCAGCTCAATTTGAAAGCTTTACTGACCCTTTATTAATATTACTCGCCGTACCTTTCTCAATAACCGGCGGTGTACTTGCTCTCTGGCTTGCCGGTAATAGCCTTAATATGTATAGTAATATAGGACTTATTACTTTAATTGGATTAATTACTAAGAATTCTATTATGATAGTAGAATTTGCTAATCAGCTAAGAGCAAAAGGAGTAAAGGTTCAAGAAGCTATAATAGAATCCTCAAAACTTCGCTTACGTCCAATTCTTATGACTACTCTTGCTGCCGTAGTCGGAGCTTTACCTCTAGTTTTTGCAGACGGGGCCGGTGCTGCTGCGCGTAATTCTATAGGCTTTGTAATAGTTGGAGGATTAAGCATCGGTACTATATTTACAATTTTTGTTATACCTGTAATATATCAAACTTTTAAGAAGGATTAATAAATTATAGAATAATAAAATTTAGTAGACATATAACTCAAAATGAGAAATGATTATTTTACGTTAGTTTTGTTGCATGGCTCGGAAAACGCATATAGTGTCATCCCGAGGCCTCACCACGGGATCCAAAAATGTAACCCATAATACTAGTAATTTTAGTATTTTAACTGGACCCCGCTATCAAGTTGTGGGATGACAGAGGTATGAGCCATGCAACAAGGTCTTTTACGTTTAACTAAAAGGAGCTTAAATATGTTAATAAATACTTCTAATAATCCACTTATTACTACTGTACATTTATTATCTTCTATAGGTGCTATAAATTGGGGCTTAGTCGGATTATTTAATTTTAATTTAGTCACACTTTTATTTGGCTCATTTCCAATTATTGTTACAATACTTTATATAATTATAGGCTTTTGTGGTGTATATTCTTGCCTTTGTTTAGGTAAGCTATTTTGTAAACCCAAAATAGAAAAGGTGAAGTAACTCTACCTTTTCGTCATTGCGAGCAGCCGTAGGCTGCGTGGCAATCTCATGAAATCATAACAAAATCCTGAGATTGCTTCCTCAATTGCTATGCAATTTCCTCGCAATGACTACCTAACAACCTCACTTGTGCTATAGCAGTTATTGCTGCTGTTTCAGCACGTAATATATTACTTCCTAAACTTATAGATTTTGTATTCTTATATGAGGCAAGAAGTTCCAGCTCATCATTAGTAAAGCCTCCCTCCGGTCCTACAATAATAGTTATATCACTATTACTAAGTGATGATGAAATTCGTAATATAGAATTTTCTTCTTTTTCATGTTCATTAGCATATAACATCAAATTATTATTCTTTTTTAGATAATCTTGTATTGTGATAGCTTTTTCAATTATCGGGGGAGTAAGACGTTCTGATTGCTCTGTTGCCTCAATAACACATTTCGTTAAACGTTCGATATTTACCGATCTCAATTGACACCACCTAGTAATTAACGGAATAATTTTAGTGATACCGAGTTGCGTAGCCATATTTATTGCAAGCATTAATTTATCTTGCTTTATTATAGCAACAGCAAGAGTTAACGTAGATTCTGTATAAGGCTTTTTTAACTGTTCTTTAAGTCTAACCGATAGGTTATTTTTACCTATATCGTTAATTTGTGCTAGAAATTCTCCATCCGTACCGTTAAAGAGACGTAAACCATCATTTACTTTAAGACGTAGCACCGTTTTGACATAATGAACATGATCACTTGCTAATTCTATCTTGCTATTTTCAGCTAAACGACTATTAATATAAATACGGTTATATTTCATATATTTAGTACTATGGACGATAATAATAGACATCTTTCCAAACCAGCTTATAGAGAGGAATTCACAGGAGACACGGAACTCAGCACCACAGCGTATATGGACATACGTGAGGATGCGAGTACCGGACCGACGTCTAAATTACCTCTAGAAGCGAAGTTTGGAAAGATGTCTAATAATATATCAGAAGCAGAAAATTTACCAAAAGAAAAAGAAATTGGCGGTGTTAAAGGTCTAGAACCGACAAGATACGGGGACTGGCAGCATAAATGTAAAGTCACAGATTTCTAATGCCTTGCCTTCAACACACTAAAATTTTACCCTATAAACCGCAAGAATTGTTTGATTTGGTCTGGGATGTAAAATCTTATCCTAAATTCTTGCCTTGGTGTTCTGCTTCTAGAATTATTTCAGAAAATAATCAAGAGGTTATTGCTGAATTAGTAATTCAGTTAAAAGGCTTTTCAGAAAAATATAACTCACGAGTTACACGTGAAATAACAGATGATGGAATATATTTGATTAATACAGTAGCTATTTCAGGACCTTTTGAATATTTAAAAAGTACTTGGCAATTTGTTCCATACACGGCAGGAACTGAATTAAAATTCTTTATTGATTTTAAAATGAAATCCGTAATATTGGATAAATTAATCGGCACTTATTTTACCAAAGCAACCGAAAAAATGATTATAGCTTTTGAACGAAGAGCTAAAGAGGTTATTAAATAAAAAAGAGTAAGGTTATAGATCTATAACCTTACTCTTTAGAAAGTTTTGTATTTAGTTACTAGGCAATATCAGATATATATCCTTCATCTCCTAAGATTTGAGTTTGATCATCATTAAGATTATTATAATCAAGGCTATAAAACTGCTCTTCTTGTTCTTCACTAGTACTGGAAGTATGATAATTAAATAATTCTTCATAAGCTTCATTTATTTCAGCATATTTCTGTATTTCTTTTGAAAGTTCTAATACTTTATTTTGCATAGCTTTTTCTGTACCATGCCATAACTTACTTGTCAAATTTGGCTTGTATTCTGCTAATTGCTTATTTTTGTAACTTTCTCTCTTTGCAACAGTTCCTAAACTTAAAGCTTTTTCAATATCTTCACTTGAATAGCCATTTTGTATTAGCTGCTGAATAATACAAGCATGTAAAGGAAGAATACTAGTATCTGGAACTAATTTATTTGTATATTGTCCTTTCACGCCAGGTATTGCCTGATATAAAGCACGATCTGTTGATTCTACTATTTCATAGCCACCATTATGTTTGTAACCAACGCCGTCTCCCGTTAAACTTAAGGTTGGTACGCGAGTTATTTCATTAGATATTATCTTACCGTTTGTTCCTTCAATATATTTACCGGTAAATTTATCTATACCGTTTTTATCTATAGCAGTACCGTATACAAAACTTCCTAACCCCGAAGTAGCCAAATACTCTTCAACTTTAGTTGCTTCATGAGCTTGAGTAAAAAGCTTTATTTGTTCATTACTCTCCATAATGCCTTTTGCCCCATAACTAGTACCAAAAACACCCCCTGTTATTAAAGGTATTTTGCTTAACCAACTACTAGATGAAAAAAAACTACTTATTCCTACAAAAAAGCTTCCTGATGCTAATTTTGTATAAAAACTATAATCTGCTTTTGCTTTTTCTATTAAAGATAAGTAAGTAACCGGTTTATTACTTCCGAATAAGTTTCGTATTAATAATGTCAACATAGTCTATCTCCTTATTTAAGTCACCATATTTCATGGTTACAAATGCACTATACAACAAAAGTAATCAGATATCAATCCTTTATTTTAGATTAATAAACATTAATATTTGACTTGACATTTTTTAGAAAAAAACCATATTTTATGGTAAAACTGATCAAAAAGAGGTAGATATGCCTACATACAAAAATTCTAAACATATTAGCACTAAAAAGCTTGCTTATATAGGTTTAGACCTCGCATATAAAACAGATGATTTAAATATTTATAAGCTAAAAGCATCAAAGGTCAATGAACAATTAACAGATAGCGGCTGGGAAATACTGACTGCTTCATGTGATAATATCAACACTGCTAAATATGATTATAAAGCCGTCGCATTTATAAATAAAGAAACTAAAGAAGTTCATATTGCTAGTGCCGGCACAAAATTCAATATATATGATTTATTAGACGACTTGCTTATCGCTCTGCACTATTTACCTACTAAACTAACTCCACTTCAGGATTTTGTTAATGAAATAATTAACAAATTAGGCGGCTTAAGTAAAGCCACAGAATATAGTTTTAATACTAGCGGTCATTCACTTGGAGCAATAATTGCAGATTTAACCTTAGTAGAAATACATTCTCGCAACCTAAATTTTAATAAATCTATAACTTTTGACAGCCCTGGCTCAAAACCGATAATTGAAAGAGGCATAGAAAAAAATTTATTTACCGGAAAAGTAACAACTCCAATAAAAGAGCTAGCTACCCATTCTAAGATATATAATGCACAACATAATCTTATTAATATTACTAATAAGCATTTTGGAAAAACAACAATGGTACTTCCTGGTAAAAAAACAGCACTATCACAATCAGAAGAATGGGCATCATATTTATATAATTTTGTCAAACAAAAAGTTACAAAATATCTAGGAATTAATGGAATAGTCGAAGGCTTTGAAGAAATCATAGCCGGAATCAGTAAACATGGGCTTGTTAATTTTTCTGATTTGAAACAGAATATTACTTTAACCATAGATGATTGGGAAGCAGCAACACCAAAATATGCTAAAAATACTCTAAATTTAAAAAATAATTTATATAATCAAATAGTTGAAACTGAAACCGGAGCTAATTTAGTTGGGATGTATAATAATTTTCAAAGCTGCAGTCAAGAATATGCTCAGGAAGTCCAAACAACAGGAGATATAAGTAATTATCATCTATATCCTCTAATATGTTAAATAAAAAAATAACATATATAATATTATAGGCAGAAATCACCTTTCGCCTTTCATATTCATTATTTCTTATTTAGAGCAACTAAATAGATTTCCGTAGATTCACTGCGGCTGGATGAAGGTTTAAAATGTTTCACTGTTTTAAATTCACGCTTTACTTTATGTAATAATTCATTTTCTGCACCGCCACGAAAAATTTTAGCAATAAAATGACCGGAGGGTTTTAGTACTTTTAAAGCAAATTCAAAAGCTTGCTCACATAAAAGTAAGGTTCTTATATGGTCTGTAGCTTTATGACCTATGGTATTTGATGCCATATCACTCATTACTATATCAGCTCTACCGTCTAAAGCCTGAATCATTAATTCTTCCGTATCTACTTCAAAAAAGTCCTGTTGAAAAAATTCAACTCCAGCAATATGTTCGATTTCTAACACATCGATAGAGATTATTTTATTATTTAGGTTATTATCCGAAGCTTTAATAAGCTTGGAAGCTACTTGACTCCATCCCCCAGGAGCTGCTCCTAGATCAACAATTTTCATGTTAGGAGTAAAAAGTTTAAATTTTTCATGAATTTCAAGTAGTTTATATGCAGCTCTCGACCTAAAACCGTCTATACGTGCTTTTGCAACATACGGATCGTTTAATTGGCGTCTAAGCCAATTACTAGAAGAGACGGTGCGTTTTTTAGAAGTCTTAACTCTAACAAATTTATTTCTATAACCGCTTAAATTATTTGTCATAAAATCTTTTATACTTAATAAATATAATGAAGAATAAGTAGACGAAGTTTAATCTGGAAAAGAGCAAGGAATCCACAAGACGAGGCACGAAAGCCGTTAATAATACTTGAGTACCACAGTACTTGTAGCCAATTTTTCAAATTAAACGAGTATGCTCTTTTGCTATTTTATCTAATACAGAATTAACAAAACCAATTTCATGCTCATTTAACATATCATTTGCTATGTCCGTATATTCGTTGATTACTACTTTAGCAGGCGTAGTAGGGCAAAATAATAGCTCACATATACTAACACGCAATAAAGCTCGGAGTAAGATCGGCATATGTGCAGGATCTTTATCATTTGTTAAATGATTGTCGATAATTTCGTCTAGTTTATTAATATTTTCAAATACTGACTTTACCAGCATTTTAAAATGACTTATACTTAATGATATTTTTAAATTCTCAGGTAAATCTGTTATAGAATTATTATTTTGATAAAAAGAAAGTACATTTTGCATGATATCATCCATATCGTCATTATTTTGCAATATGTTTTGATAAATAGCTTGCACTGCTGCAATACGTGCAATAGACTTTTTATTAATTTTATTTGGACTCATAAAGAAAAGAAATTTAAAATTTAATTTTCGTCATTGCGAGTGTGATATGGCGTGATGTCATTCCCGTGAAAGCGGGAATGACATCGGAAACCAAGGAGCAACGTCCACTCACAACGACGAAATGATATCTATAACCTTGCAAGGTATACCTTAAAATAATTTATTAGTAAACTTATAAAATTTTTATGCTCTCTATAATAGGATTTATTATAACAATTAGTATCTTGGTATTTATCCATGAATTTGGGCATTATTGTATTGCTAGATATTTTAATGTAAAAGTTGAGGAGTTCTCGATAGGTTTCGGTAAAGCACTAATAGGCATTACCGATAAAAAAGGAGTTAGGTGGAAGATTTGCCTTATACCGCTTGGCGGTTATGTCAAGATTTACGGCTATGATCGCAGCCTTATGTATAAGACTAAAGAAGTTAACGAAAAAGTAGCTTTTGATGCTAAATCTTGTTTAGAACGTTTTTTAATAGTTGCAGCAGGTCCGTTAATTAATTATTTACTTGCCATAATAATATTTGCAGGTTTTTATTGTTACTTTGGAAAAACAGAGATTCCTCCTATAATAGGTGATGTAGTAGCTTCATCACCGGCAGAGAGAGCAAACTTAAGAGCAGGAGATAAAATTGTTAAGGTTAACGATAAATCTGTTAAAGATTTCGGGGACGTGCAGAGAGAGATATTAATTAACGGTTTTAGCTCTTCTACTTTAACTATAGAAAGAAAAAGTGAGGAATTTATCGTTAATATAATGCCTCAAGAAATAATTATATCACCTCCCGAAGAAAAGCAAGTTAAGAAAACTCTTCGCATCGGTATTATAGCTAAAAATGAACCTATTCATACTAAAATAGGAATTTTAGGAGGATTCTGGGAAGCTATTAATACTACTATAGATATGTCTGCTTTAACTCTAAACGCAATATCGCAAATGATTGTAGGACAACGTTCATTCGATGAGATAGGAGGGCCGATAGCTATTGCTAAAGAGTCAGGCAAATCTATAGCTGGTGGAACTCAAATTTATCTGTTATTTATAGCAATGCTTTCCGTTAATTTAGGGTTACTTAACTTACTACCTATACCGATGCTTGACGGCGGACATTTAGTATTTATATTATATGAAGCAATTACAGGTAAATTACCGGATCCTAAGACTAAAAATATTTTGTTACAATTAGGAGCAATAATCATAATTTTTCTTATTATAATTGCTGTTTCCAACGATATACAAAATTTGTTTTCCTGAATTATTAGATTTGCTTGCTCTCGTTTATATTATCTACTATAGTGGAGTACATTGATTATGTTTGAATGCATTAGTTAGGAGAACTTTGTATTATTCTTAGCTAAAAGCGAGAATCCAGTTCTTTGTCATACCGCGACTTGAACGCGGTATCTAATTTATTATTTTTACCGTGGTCAAGCCACGGGATGACATTGGGTTTAAACACAGAAATTTAAATTAAATCTTAAAGAAGGTTTTAGGTGACAATCAGATCAATTAGTAAGTTAACAATTTTATTATTAACGATTTTTTATTATCATATTTCATTAGCTAACTCTGTAATTCGTAAAATAACTATCGAAGGTAACCACAGGGTTGAGCGTTCTACTATTGAAAGCTATTTAAAGCTTAAGGTAGGAGAAACCTATAATAATTCTAAAGAAGATGAGGTAATAAAACGTTTATATGCCACCTCACTTTTTAGAAATATAAATATGCATATAACAAATAATGGTAATTTAATAGTTAACGTTACTGAAACGCCTTTTATAAGTAGTGTAGTATTTAGCGGTAATTCTAAAATCAAAACTAATATGCTCGCTAAAGAAATTTACACAATGTCGGGTGAATCTCTTAGCCAAGCTAAAATTGAATTAGATGTAAAGAAAATATTAGAAATTTATAAACGTAGCGGACGTTTTGCTACTACAGTCACACCTAAAATCGAAAATTTAGAAAACAACAGAGTTAAGGTTATTTTTGATATAGCCGAAGGACCAAAAACCGGTATTAAATATATTTATTTTAGCGGTAATGAAAATTATAGTGATTCAGAACTTAAATCTATTGTTTTAACTAAAGAATCTCGTTGGTTTCGTTTTTTAGAAAGTAACGATACTTACGATCCTGATAGAGTGGAGTATGATAAAGAATTACTGAGAGAGTTTTATCAATCTGTAGGTTTTGCAGATTTTAGAGTAATTTCGGCATCGGCAGAACTCAATAATACTAAAGAATATTTCACCCTTACCTATTCCATTGAAGAGGGAGAAAAATATAGCTTCGGTAATATTACAATAGACAATAAATTAACTAATATAGATATAACACAGCTTAATAAAATTGTTAATATTAAGCAAGGCAAGGTTTTCAATATGAAAAAGGTTGATGATATAGCTGAAAAAATCGGAGAATATTTTACAGCGAACGATTACCCTGCGGTAAATGTTTATCCGGATATAATGAAAAATGCTAATCATACTGCAGATATTAAATTTATTATTGAAAAAGCCGATAAGGTTTATATTAATAAAATTAATATTATTAATAACCTTAAAACCGAAGACCCTGTTATAAGAAGAGAATTTAAAATAGAAGAAGGTGATATAATTAATCGTTCATATATTGAAAAAGGTGAGCGTAATCTTAGAAATTTAGATTATTTTGAGAAAGTAGCAATTAGCTTAGCTCCGACTAAAGCTAAAGATAAATATGATGTTAACGTTGAAGTTGATGAAAAATCTACTTCCTCTATAGGTTTTGATTTAGGATATAATACTGCTGGCGGTTTATTCGGACGTTTCTCTTTCTTAGAGCGTAATTTAGTCGGTACCGGGAAACTGCTTAATACCGGTGTGCAAGTAAGTAAAAACACTACAAGCTATTACGGTGGTATTACCGCACCGCACTTTTTAGATCGTGATTTATCACTTGGCGTAAACGCATTTAGAAACTATACCGGACGTGGTGCTAGTGTATTAAATACAACTGATCAAAGCTATAAGTTACACTCTATAGGAGTCAAAACTTCTCTTGGTTATGAAATTAAAGAGGATTTAGGTCACGAAATAGATTATTTAATCAAACGTGATATTTTAAGTGCTCCAACTCCATCAAGCTCAATATTCTTAAAAGAGCAAATGGGAAGATTCATTACTTCTGCTATAGGACATACTATTACTTATGATCAAACCGATAATAAAATTGTTCCAAAGAACGGTTATTTAGTAAGCGGCACACAAGAATTTGCCGGCGTTGGAGGTGATAACAAATATATAAAGCATGAAGTTGACGGTAAATATTATAAGTCTTTCATACATAACAAGCTTACTTTAAAATTATCTGCTTCCGGAGGCGATATTGCAGGGCTTGGAGGAAAAATTATTAGAATTTCCGATCGATTTAATTTAGGTGATTATAGTTTAAGAGGCTTTGCAAGCGGTGGTGTAGGACCTCGTGAAAAGGTCACTAACGAAGGACTTGGCGGTGAGCGATATTACACATTCTCAACAGAGCTTAATTTCCCAACACCTATACCTGAGGAATTTAATTTAACCGGTGCAGTCTTTATGGATTTAGGAAGCGTTTGGGGAGTAGGCCTAAATAAGAAACAATATCAAACTCCAAACGGTTTTTATAACGATAAATCTCTTAGAGCTTCCGTTGGTTTCGGCTTTATTTGGGTAACACGTTTTGCACCGATCAGAATGGATTGGGGTTTCCCGGTTAAGAAGAAGAAATATGACGATACGCAGCATTTTCATTTAAGATTTTCGACGCATTTATAAAGATGTTTCATTGTCACCCCGTGGCTTGACCACAGGGTCCAATTAAGGATGCTAGTCTTTAGCATTTTAAAATTTTTTATTGGATTGCCACGCTCCTTGTCAGTCATCACTCGCAATGACGAAACATGTCTCGTAGGAATTCATATCTCAGCATAATATAATCATATTTCAGCCGATGTAGCTCAGCTGGTAGAGCGGCGCATTCGTAATGCGTAGGTCTGGGGTTCAAATCCCCACATTGGCACCATCTTCTAAATAAAACTATAGCCCTATTTGTGATAGGCGTGGTAGAACCTGATATACTAATAATGTATAGAAAAACGCATTCGTGTCATACCGTGGCTTGACCACGATATCCAAAAAAATAACTTAAAATACTAATCATTTATTATCACCATCAATCCAAGTGGTCAAAAAGTCCAGCATCTAAAGAACCTAAAGCAGTTTTAAAAAATGCTTATAAAATAAGTAATGATACTGAAAGACTTATTGCTGTTGATATAAAAAATGACCAGTTTGTAATATTTGATAATACAGGTGGTAATGTAGCTCATGTAAGGACATATCAAGAAATAGAGAGAGATGCTGTTTTAAAAAATAACCTAATCACAACAAAAATATGCAAATAAGGTAATAAAAACTTTAATGAAACCTCGAAGCGGTATAAATTATTGGAATAACAAAATGAAATAAACAATGACAGATAAATTATGGTATGAAAAAATAAATGGAGAAGATGAATATATCAGAAAAACACTTCAAGAATATATAGATTTATATTTCTTTGATTCTGTAGAATTTAAAGCAGTAGAAGATATAACCTTAGAAAATTTAGGTGACTTTTTAGAAGTAATGTTAAAACATTATCAACAATATCATTTTCATTTAGGCGAATTATATGATACTGGAGAAATATTATAAGAATATTTCGATTATGTTTTTATGGATGATGAAAAATATATAAATTATCCTAAATCTTCTAAAGAGGATAGAAGTAATTTAGGTTGGTTATTGATAGTAAATTATATACAAATGTGTAATCCAAGACTATTTCCAGAAGATGTCCCGCATCTAATAGAATTTTTACACGCTAAAGATGGAGAAGTGACAAAGGCTCAAGAAAAGCTAAATACCTACCTTGCCCAATTTGATTTAATGAAAAGACAAGATGAAGATTACAGATACTGGGAAGCAATCACGAAAGAACGTCAGCAAGCTATAGCAGAAAATAAACCTTTACCAATAAGACCTATGAGTATTGAACTATCAAAATGCTTGAAAGATTGAAGTGGGCAACTTTTTTAAGACCATCATAGAGCTAGCGAAAGCATCGGGAGTACAGCTGGCGAAGATGATAGCGATAGAAAAAGTAACGGAACTCGCAGTAAATGCTGTAAATAACAACGCACTATCTGGTTTAGGCCAGAAGATAGCGAATAAAATAGCGGGGAGCGTTACTCCGGCTTTAATTTCTAATAACGGGATATTGCTAAGTGCTTACAGTCGTTTAGAGCAGGACGGTAACAAGAGAACATGACGCCATTCATGATTCCCTGAGCCATAAATATAGGCCAGATTGTAGCAACTGCGGTAATGCACTTTATTAACTGCAAGGTCACCTGAGTATTTTAAACTGGATCTCGCTACAAATGAGCTAGGATGACAGGGTGGAATTAATCCATGCAACAACACCAATGCTACACGGAAATGACAATAAGGTCTTTTTAAGAATGGTGTAAAACAAAACTACCTTTTTTAGGTAATTCCATTATATTTTGTAAAGAATTATAAGTTTTTGCTAAAAAATAATATATATTTAGCTTTATATAAAAAGTGAAAGCCAATTGTCACCTTTTATATTCAACTTCTTAAGCCGAATAGCAGATTATGTAATAATTCGCTATTCGTGTTAATTAACTATTATCTTTTTTCTTGGAGGAATATAGATTGTGTCATCTTCAGCATGCGAAATCTTTTCTAAAAGTCCGATGAAACGGTCGTTATTAGGTACTAGCTTTACTATCGCCCACCCCTCTTCTATTGATTTCTTTATGCGTTCTATATCAGATTTATGCTCTGAAAAAGATATAACTTTTTGTGCTGGGTTTTGCATATTGATAAATCAATTATAGTTAATTAACATTATAGTAAATATTTTTAATAAATCAATCACATATTTATTATTTGCTAAATATAAATAAAATGATTACCATATATTATGTCTTGTCTACTTATATCCTAATAAATAGTTTAATTAAAAATTAAAAGTTGTACAATAATTTTTTATTTTAAACATATATGTCACTTATTAACTTTATTTAATTTAAACTGTATAATTTAATTATGTCAAATGATAATTTACAACCGCCTGCTCTTTCTAAAAAGCAATTATTTGCTTTTTTTGGTATGGTTGTCGGCATGTTTATGTCGGTACTTGATATTCAAATTGTCGCTAGCTCATTATCCGTAATAGCTGCTGGTCTTGCCGCTTCAAGCGATGAACTTTCTTGGGTTCAAACATCGTACTTAATAGCTGAAGTTATCATTATTCCTATTACCGGCTTTTTAGCAAGGTTACTTACTACTAGAATTTCTTATTTTATTGCAGCTTTAGGGTTTACGGTTATGAGCGTATTATGTTCGCTTGCAACTAATATTGAAGCCATGATTATCTTTAGAGCATTACAAGGCTTTTTTGGCGGTGCTATGATACCGACGGTCTTTAGTACCGTTTTTATAATTTTTCCTGCATCGCAACGTCCTATCGTTACTATCTTAATTGGACTTGTCGTAACTGTTGCCCCTACTTTAGGACCTACACTCGGTGGATATATTACAGAGATTTTATCATGGCATTTTATGTTTTTATTAAACGTCATACCCGGTATTTTCGTATGCACTGTAGTTTTTTTATATGGGGATTTTGATAAACCAAATTATAAATTACTGAAAAATTTTGATTTTCTCGGTATATTATTAATGGCTTTAACGCTCGGCTTATTACAGTATGTGTTAGAAGAAGGAAACAAAAAAGGTTGGCTTGAGGATAATTTAATATTATTCTTAAGTATTGCAGTAGTTTTAGGTTTTATTTTATTAATCATTAGAGAACTAACCTTTATTAATCCAATTTTAGACTTAAAAACATTTCTTTATAAAGACTTTACTTTTGGTTGCCTTTATTCGTTCGTTATGGGTATCGGATTATACGGGGCAGTATATATATTACCGCTATTTCTCTTTACTATTGCCGGATATGATACATTACAAATCGGGGCTACTATGATGGTGACGGGCGGAGCACAATTTTTATCTGCACCACTCGCCGGTAGAATGTTAGGGCTAGGGGTAGATTTACGCCTGATGCTTATTATAGGGCTTGGAGGGTTTGCTCTTGGATGTCATTTGAATAGTTTTCTAACTCCTGATTCTAAATTTGCTGCATTTGTGCTTCCTCAATTTGTTAGAGGACTTTCATTAATGTTTTGTTTTATACCGACTAATAATATAGCTCTTGGCAATATGCCGAAAGAAAGAGTAGGTAACGCTAGCGGGCTTTATAATCTTACTCGTAATTTAGGAGGAGCGGTAGGGCTTGCAATAATCAGTACTATACTTACTAATGATACTAAAACCTTTATGCAATATTTATCGGAAAATATCTCGTCTACTTCTATAATGGCATTAGAACAACTAGATTCTTATACTGAATTATTAAACGGAAAAGTTTTGAATCCCGAAAAAGCATCATATTTGTTATTAGCAAACAAATTAAATCATGATGCTTTTGTAATTGCAATAAATAATATATTTAATATGATAGGGCTGTTATTTGTATTTATAATGTTACTAATACCTTTTACTTCAAATATCAAATTAACCGAAAATGTTAATGCTCACTAAAATTAAATTTATATTATATTTCCCTTGGTTATTATTAGAAATATGGAAATCGGCTTTCGCGGTTATTAAAATAATTTGGCAAAGAAAGATAGGAATAGAGCCGGTTTTTGAATGGGTTGACGCAGAAGGGCTAGAAGAAATAGGTGAAATAATTTATGGTAATTCGATTACTCTAACTCCAGGTACAGTAACACTTGATATAAATAATAATATGTTATTAGTGCATGCACTCAATAAATCATCGATTACCGACCTACAAAGAGGTATAATGATTAAAAAAATTAAGCAGATATTAAAAACAACTTGAAGCAGAAAATGATATCAGATATAAACGTTCTGAAGTATAAAAAAGTTTTACTTAAAGTGTCAGGGGAAGCTTTAATGGGAGATAAGCAATTTGGGCATGAATATGACGTAATAAAAAAGATTGCCAGCGATATTAAAGAAGTTATCGATTTAGGAGTAGAAGTCGCTATTGTAGTCGGCGGTGGAAATATTTACCGCGGGATTAATGCAGCACTTGTCGGTATGGATCGAGCTTCAGCGGATTATATAGGTATGCTTGCAACGGTGATTAATGCTTTAACTTTACAAAACGTTATGGAAAGCCTCAATATCTATACAAGAGTTCTATCGGCTATTCCTATGATGAGCGTGTGCGAACCTTATATTCGCCGCAAAGCTAAAAGACATATGGAAAAAAAGCGTGTAGTAATTTTTGCCGGCGGTACGGGTAACCCGTTTTGTACAACCGATAGTGCCGCAGTACTTCGCGCAATCGAAATGAATTGCGATATTTTATTAAAAGCAACTCAGGTTGACGGTGTCTATGATTCCGACCCTAAAAAAAATCCGGATGCTAAAAAATATTTCACTATTAGCTATAAAGATGTTATAACTAATAACCTGCAAGTCATGGATACGGCAGCTATTGCAGTTGCAAGAGAAAATAAATTACCTATAAGGGTATTTTCGATAAAAGAACAGGGAAATTTTGCTAGAGTAATACAAGATAAAGGGGAATATACGACTATTGAGAAATAATATGATTGTAGTGTGAATTGTTGTATGATTTTTATGTCATTCCCGCATAGGTGTTGTTGCGTAGAGACTAAATCGTCATTGCGAGCAGTCGTAGGCTGCGTGGCAGTCTAGAAAAAATAATAAAAAATTCTGTAGATTCAGAATTTTTTACTAGATTACTTAGTCAAAACTTATAGTTTTTCCTTGCAATGACGGAAAAACCAATCTACACGGGAATGACATCAGGGGCATTTCCTAATACACATAACAATGTCTCAATTCGTGTATTAATAATAATATATGGATAAATAAAGATGGATAAAGAGCATTTAAAGAAAAACTTACAAGAAAAGATGGAGAAAGCTCTAAAAGTTTTAGATCATGAGCTTAAAGGGCTACGTACCGGTAGAGCTTCAGTGAATTTACTTGATAGCGTAACCGTGGAAGCTTACGGGAGTAAAATGCCGCTTTCACAAGTTGCTTCTCTATCCACCCCTGATGCACGAACAATTAACGTGCAGGTTTGGGATAAAGCTATGGTATCATCGGTAGAGAAAGGAATTACGATAGCAAATCTTGGCTTAACTCCTGCAACGGACGGTCAATTAATCAGACTGCCGATACCGGCTTTAACTGAAGAAAGACGTAAAGAACTGGTAAAGCTTGCTCATAAATACGGTGAAGATACTAAAATTTCATTACGTAATATTAGAAGAGACGGCAATGAAGCACTTAAAAAGCTAGAAAAGGATAACGTTATCGCAAAAGATGAGCATCATAGCTTATCTGAACAAGTACAAAAGCTAACCGATGATTATAGTAGTAAAGTTGACTCGGTAATAAAACAAAAAGAACAAGAAATAATGACTGTTTGATTGTCTATGTCATTCCTGCTTTAGATTTGTTGCGTGGACCGGTAAAATCCACTGTGTCACCCCGTGGCTTGACCACGGGGTCCATAAAAACAATAAAAAATACTAATAATTTTATTTTTAACTGGATCCCGCAATCAAGTCGCGGGATGACAGCGGTGGGATTAATCCACGCAACAATGCCAAGCGAGAATGACATAAATTGAATCTATACTGACAAAATTAGTTAGAGATTTAATTCCAGAAATTAAAATTATATTAAAATCAGGCAGGATACCAGTTACTCGTATTACTGAATCATATGAGTATAAAGAATTATTAAAAAATAAACTACTAGAAGAAGTAGAGGAAATTTTACAAGATGAGTATATGGAGAAGTTACCGATATATTAGAAGTACTTGAAACAATCTGTAATATTAATGGCTATAAACTAAAAGATATATTAAAAATTCAAAAACAAAAAAAGAAAGTGAATGGTGGTTTTGATAATAAGATAATTTTAGAAAAAATAACTAATTAGCTTTTTTGCCTTAATAAAATAAAGGAGTCATGCAATAAAATTGGCTATAGAACCTTGTATCACAGGCTGTATCCAGGATCTAGCTCACAAGTCGCAGGATGACAGAAATACCGTTACACACAGGCAAGCCTTCACGGGAATAACATCAGACTATACCACTCAAAATAATAAAACTATGATAACAAAAGAAGAAGCACAGAAAATAGCAAAATTAGCTAGATTAAAATTTGAAGAAGATACTGTAGAAAAATTTTCTACTCAGCTTAGTACTATTATGGATATGATCGATATTTTAAATGAAATAGATTGCAAAGATATAGAGCCTTTAACTTCGGTTTCTAATATGAATGCTAGAATGCGAGAGGACACCGTTACAAGTTCTGATTTATCAAGTGAGTTATTTGATAATGTAAGTGGAAATAGTGCTCAGCTGGCTAAAGAAGTAAAATATTTTATCACTCCAAAAGTTGTTGAATAATTATGACGGAACTAAATAAACTAACAGTAGCAGACAGTATAAAAGGTCTAAAAAATAAAGATTTTACAAGTACGGAATTAATAGGTGCACATATTAAACAAATAGAGAAGCATAGAAACCTAAATGCTTATGTTACCGAAACTTTTGACTTAGCTTTAAAACAGGCTGAAGCAGCCGATCAAAATTATGCTCAAAATAACGCAAGAACCCTTGAGGGTATCCCGTTTGCCGCTAAAGATCTTTTCTGCACGAAAGGCATTAGAACTACGGCATGTTCTAATATACTGAAAAATTTTATACCTAATTATGAATCAAGTGTTACACAAAATATTTTTGATAAGGGCGGTGTGATGCTCGGCAAAACCAATATGGATGAGTTTGCTATGGGTTCAGCAAATATCACTAGTTGTTTTGGAAATGTAATTAGCCCTTGGAAAGCAAATGATGATAATGCTGATTTAGTTCCAGGCGGCTCTTCAGGCGGTTCAGCTGCGGCAGTTAGCGGATTTATGGCATCTGCTGCTCTTGGTAGCGATACGGGCGGCTCGGTACGTCAACCTGCAAGCTTTACGGGTTTAGTCGGTTTTAAACCGACATATGGTCGTTGCTCAAGATACGGAATGATATCGTTTGCTAGCTCCCTTGATCAAGCAGGAATATTTACTAGAAGCGTTTTAGACAGTAGCATTATGCTTGAAGCGATGATGGGGTTTGACGAAAAAGATTCTACTTCGATTAAAGCAGAAGTTCCAGAGCTACAATCCGCTATCGGAAGTTCTATGAAAAATATGAGGATAGGCGTACCTCTTAGCCTTGGTGAGGGCAGTATTATTGAACCTGATATTATGAAAATGTGGCAGGATACCATAGAACTACTTAAAAACGCCGGTGCTGAAATAGTTGATATTACTTTGCCGCATGCTAAATACGGTGTTGCTGTTTATTACGTAATAGCACCGGCTGAAGCTTCTTCAAATTTATCTAGATATGACGGCGTTAGATACGGTCTTCGAGTAGAACGTGAAAATATGACGCTTGACGAAATGTATGAAATGACTAGATCAACCGGATTTGGGGAGGAGGTAAAACGTCGTATTATGATTGGAACATATGTGCTATCATCTAGTGGTATGGATGCATATTATCTAAAAGCTCAAAAAGTACGTCGTTTAGTTGCAAACGATTTTAATAATGCTTTTGTAAAAGTTGATGCCATTTTATTACCGGCTGCCCCGACTGCAGCTTTTAAGATTGGTGAAAAACAAAATGATCTGACTATTATGTATTTAAACGATTTATTTACTATTCCTGCAAGTTTAGCCGGTTTACCTTGTGCATCGGTTCCTGCTGGACTATCGGCACGCGGTTTACCTCTTGGGATACAGATTATAGGTAAACAATTAGACGAATATAATGTTTTGAAAGTAGCATCGACCATTGAGTCAGGTGTAAAACATATTAAATTTGAGCCAAAGGGTTTTTAATTATGGCATATATTGAAGGTAATACGGGGAAATGGGAATATGTAATAGGGCTTGAAATCCATGCTCAAATTTCCTCAAAATCTAAGCTTTTTTCAGGAAGTAGTACTCTTTTTGCAGCAAATCCAAATTCGCAGGTTGCCTATGTTGATGCAGCAATGCCCGGGATGTTACCGGTATTAAATAAGCATTGTGTACACCAAGCAATTAAAACAGGGCTTGGGCTTAAAGCTAAAATAAATAAATATTCGGTATTTGATCGTAAAAATTATTTTTATGCCGATCTGCCGCAAGGTTACCAAATTTCACAATTTTATTATCCTATAGTACAAAACGGCACTATGGAAATACCGACTAGTACCGGCGATCTTAAAACTATTCGTATTAACCGTTTGCATTTAGAGCAAGATGCAGGTAAATCTATGCATGATCAATCACCACATTACAGCTTTATCAATTTGAATCGTGCCGGTATTGGGCTTATGGAAATTGTGACCGAACCTGATATATCATCACCGGAAGAAGCAGCTGAATTTGTAAAAAAGCTAAGAAATTTGTTACGTTATATTGGCAGCTGTGACGGTGATATGGAAAAAGGCTCGATGCGTTGCGATGCTAATATTTCAGTAAGACGTAGCGGCGAACCACTCGGCACAAGATGCGAAATTAAAAATATCAATTCAATTCGTAACATCATTAAAGCAATAGAATTTGAAGCTAAACGACAAGTAGACTTGCTTGAAAGCGGTAAAGAAATAATTCAAGAAACACGCCTATTTAATGCCGATAGCGGCGAAACAAGAACTATGCGTTTAAAAGAAGAAGCACTTGATTATAGATATTTTCCTGATCCCGATTTATTACCGCTTGTTATTTCTGATGAGTTAATAAATGAGCTAAAAGCAAATTTACCTGAGCTACCTGATCAAAAGATTGAAAAATATATGAAGGAATTTAGCTTAAGTAAATATGATGCCGAAGTAATAGTAGCCGATGAATCGGTTGCTGGGTATTTTGAGAAAGCAGCAAATGAATGTAACCCTAAAATGCTTACTAATTGGCTAACTAGTGAATTATTTGGCCAATTAAATAAAGCATCGATAGGAATAAATGAATGCAAAATTACCCCTAGTAACTTTGCAAAACTGGTAAAATTAATAGAAAATGATACTATTTCCGGTAAAATTGCAAAAACCGTTTTTGAAATTATGTTTGAAACCGGTAAAGCACCTGATAAAATAGTAGAAGAAAAAGGACTTGTACAAGTTTCGGATAATAACGTGCTAAACACTGTAATTGACGAGGTAATATCTGAAAATCCTGAATCAGTAGAGGGTTATAGAAGTGGTAAGGATAAATTATTCGGTTTCTTTGTAGGGCAGGTAATGAAAAAAACCGGCGGTAAGGCTAATCCGACTCTTGTGAATCAGCTTTTAAAGGAGAAATTGAGTTCTTGATGCTATTCCTTTGAAGGTATTGCCCGCGTGGATAGATTTTCCTGTCATTGCGAGCAGCCGTAGGCTACGTGACAATCTCGCCAAATATCCTGAAATTGCTTCGTCAATTACTCAGTAATTTTCCTCTCAATGACGATTTGATATCCGTACAACAAGGGCAATGCCTCGTAGGATGACACAGAACATACTCAAACTTAAAACATTATTTTTATGAAATTTCTAAAAATATTTTTACTATCTTGCTTACTAGTTTCTTGTGACAAAAAAGAAACGGAAAAAACTTTAATAGTCGGTACTGCCGCAGATAATCCTCCTTATGAATTTATCCAAGACGGAGAGATTGTTGGGATTGATATTGATATTATCAAAGCAATAAGCGAACGTCTAAATAAAAAAGTTATCATAAAAAACTTCGACTTTAACGGTTTACTTGCAGCTTTGGTTAGTGAAAATATTGATGTTGCGGTGGCGGAGCTTTCCGTAACACCGGAGCGTGCTGAATATATCAGCTTTTCCGATAATTATGCTACTGCAAGATTTGCCATAATATATAGAACAGGTGATAATATACAAAATAGCAAAGATCTAGAAAATAAAATAGTAGGGGTACAGCTCGGTAGTGTTTTAGAACAAAAAGCACATGATCTATCACAGACGATAAATATTAAAGTTCATTCTTTAGCAAATCATTTAATGTTGGTTGAAGAATTAAAAGCCAGAGTCATAGATGCTATTATTTCTGAGGAATTTCAAGGCAAAAAATTAAAAGAAAATAATTCAAATTTAGACAGCAGTACTTTAGAAGAATTTTCATCCGATTTTGCTATAGGCATGTCTAAAAACTCAGGACTAATTAATGAAATTAATGAGGCAATCGATTCATTAAAAAAAGACGGAACCATTAACAAAATTATGAAAAAATGGCTGGGACAGTAACAGAAAGTCAATTTAAAGATGCTATGAGCCGATTCCCTCAGGGAGTAACTATTATAACAACAAATTGCAATAACGAACTTTTTGGCTTTACTGCTAGTTCTCTTACTTCCGTATCTTTAAAACCGCCGTTAATATTATTTTGCCTTAATAAAAACTCTTTTAGTATAAACAGTTTTCAAAAAAGTGATAAGTTTGCAATTAGTATTTTAGCAGAGAATCAAATTGATATCTCAAAACATTTTGCTAAATCACAATCTAATAAATTTACAAAAATTAATTATGAGCTTGGCAACAAAACTGATTGCCCTTTAATAAACGGTGCAACTTATCATATAGAGTGTAATAAATATGCTTCTTACGATGCCGGTGATCATGTTATATTTATCGGTGAAGTAATAAATACCGCTATTAAAAATGATTTAAAGCCTCTATTATATTTTCATAAATCGTATACAAAGATTTAATTTTGGTTATTTTTTGCTGCAAATTATAAGATTTTTTGAAATGTAAGTAACTATTCCAGCAAAAATCTTATTAATTTTCGCTAAAAAATACCTCAAAATAGCCAATCAATTAGAAATATTCACAGAACCTAGTTTAATTTGAAAAATTGGCGTCGTCTAATAAGATCTGCGGTTCGAACTATATTAAGTATACACTGCGATCTAAGGACTTTAGACGCCTTGCTCTTGTCCAAATTAAACTTCGTCTACTTACTGTTCATTTATTAGGAGTATAAATTGCCAATATGTTAAATATCGGTCTTAGTGGTTCTACCGGTAAAATGGGAGAAACCATTCTAGAGAGAATAGATAAATTTAAAAATTGCAAAATTGCAGCAAAATTTAATAGTACTAATAATTTAGATGATTTAGATAATTTTTGTAAAAATTCTGATGTGATCATCGATTTTTCTACCCCTGAAATATTAGAAAAATTAATTAATTATGCATTAAAACATAATACAAAATTAGTAATCGGAACCACAGGTCTCCAACCTCAACATTTTAAGCTTTTAGAAAAAGCAGCTCAAACTTTACCTGTTTTATATTCTGCAAATATGAGTATAGGAGCTAATTTGCTTAGCTATCTAGCTAAAGAAGTAACAAAAATACTAGATGATTACGATGTTGAAATTCTAGAAACGCATCACCGTAATAAAAAAGATTCACCCTCAGGAACTGCTGTTATGCTTGCTGAAACAATTGCAAGCAAAAAAGGATTAAATATAACATTTAATCGTGGTAATAGACTAAGAAGCGAAAAAGAAATAGGTATTTCCTCGCTTCGTGGTGGAAATGTTCACGGTATACATGAAATATCTTTCCTAGGTGACGATGAAATAATCACCTTAAAACACGAAGCTCTGAATAAAAATTCTTTTTCTATTGGTGCAATTAAAGCCGCTATTTGGCTACAAGATAAACCTTCTGCTTTATATTCAATGCAAGATATTTATAAAATAAGCTTGAAAAAATACCTTTAAGAGGCTATATTTTATTATGTAAATAACATAATCCTAAGGTTACTTATGATCGATTATACAAAAACTTTAACTGCCGCCTCAAAAAATAAAACTTTTGATGAAGGCTTAAGAAAATACATGCTTAAAGTATATAATTATATGGCTTTAGCACTTTTACTAACCGGTGTAGCAGCCGTAACGACTATATCAGTTGAGCCTATTTATAATTTAATGTTTCAAACAGGTTTTGGTACTATTATAATGTTTGCTCCGCTCGGTATTGCTTTATATTTCTTTATGGGCTTCGGACGAATGAACCTGCAAACGGCACAAATATTATTGTGGGTTTATGCCGGTTTAACCGGTATGTCGCTTGCATATTTAGCTCTTATTTATACCGGTGCATCAATAGCTCGTACTTTCTTTATTTGCTCTTCCGTTTTTGGAGCAATGAGTTTATACGGTTATAGTACAAGTAGAGATTTAACATCTATGGGTTCATTTTTTGCAATGGGTCTTATAGGTCTTATCATTGCTTCATTAGTCAACTTGTTTCTAAAAAGCTCGGCTCTTTCTTTTGCTACTTCTCTTATTGGAATAGTAATATTTATGGGATTAATTGCTTGGGATACTCAAAAGATTAAGTCTATGTATTACATGGCAGGAAACGATGAAGTAGGACAAAAGCTTTCTATTATGGCAGCCTTTACTTTATATTTAGATTTTATCAATCTTTTCCTATATTTAATGAGATTTTTAGGCAATAGAAGAGATTAATTGGTATCATTCTTGCAAAGTTATGATTTTATTTCATTGCTTCGGTTTTTTCATTGTTATATCACGATCAAATCTATAGTACTGAATAGTTTTTAAAAAGACCTCGATGTCATATCCCCGCAAAAGCGGGGGCCTTGTTGCACGGCTTGGAAAACTTATTCAATATCATTCCCACGTGGTATTGTTGCGTGGATACTGAATCATCATTGCAAGCGGTCGCAGCACACTCGGCAATCCAGAAAAAATAATAAAAAAATTCTGTAAATCAGAATGTTTACTGCATTGCTTCGTCAATTGCTGCGTGGTTTTCTCACAATGATGAGGATTTTGTACCCACGCAACAACACTTTTTCACTATTAGTTAATATTAAGCAGGTTATTTTTATGTCTAAAGAGAAAACTCAACAAGAATTATTATTACAAGAGCAACTTTTTAAAGCTCTGAAAACTAACGATACAGAATTGAATGCCAAAATATCTAGAACCTGCGAAGGCATTGCCGAATCTGTTATTGACCTTTCTAATGACCAATCTCCTACTGCTGAAAGCCTATATATTAGCTATATGGCCCTAGCCGATTTAAACACTAAGGATTTAGCTAAAGTTACAACAATAATAAAAAACTCGTTTCCAGGAGATAAAAACAAGGAATTAAGGGAAATAATCGATGCGCCTCTTTTAGAGCATTTAGTTATGATAGAGGCAATTGAACGACAGGTTGGATTAGATGATAGCCGATATAACGCAGATTACAAAAAACTTGAAGAAATAAGAAATCCTAATGACCCTAAAAAAGTAATTGATGCTATGCTACGTGATAAGAGGGTGGCACAGCAAGCTGAGTTTAAGGGGCAAGGAAAAAAGACAGCAGGCGTCTCGGCCGGTTATGTTGCTAAAGATAACGCCGGTAATACTTTTATTTTAAAACATTTTTATAAAACTCATGCTGCATGCAAAAAAATAAAAGATATTCAGGCACAAAGACAGGCTTTGGCTGACCGAAGAGACGGAGTACAAGAATTAATAGGCTCTACCATGTATCAATTTTTATTATATGATCGCGCACCAAAAGAAGGGCTGGTAATAGCGAATGAACAATACCCTGATTCACTTTATGTACGTTCTAAATTTTTTGATAATGCTGTAACACTAACAGAATTTTCCGGTTTATCAGGTGAAACTAGAGTCAGAGCTAATGATCAAAATTTAAAAAAGTTGGAAGGATTTGAAAAAGCTATAGCTGCTTGTCATATGCTGGGGGAAGTAGATTATCATGCTGGTAATTTAATGGTACAGGATGGTAAAACAATAACCAAAATTGATCATGGTCGCTCTTTTTTAGCATTTCATAAGAATTTTGGCAGTATGGTTCAATCAACAGCTGCAATGTTTACACATCCTGGTGTTGGCTACAGTGCTGCTATTGAAGCAGGTAATTTCTCATTTAATATCGATAAATATAGCGAATCGTTAAATCAAATGATAAGTCAATTTGATGAGAAACAGATGGAAGCAATAGTTGATCAAAAAATTGATGAATTAAAAAAAGCTGGGTTTGATCCAAAAAATATTGCGTTATCCACTAATATTCAAAATTTTGATGATTTGAGAAAACACTACAAAGGCAGTATAAAAGAAAATCTTGTTAATATGCAAGAAGTGGCCAAAAGCGCTGAGATAGTAACAAAATTCAGTAATGTTTTATCTGAATTTAACAATGGTGGTTGGTTAGAGGCTTTCGCTAATTCACCTGTAAAAGACCCGGTACTCTATGCAATAGATAATAACATTAAAATTGAAGGTAAAGATGCTAAAGAGTGGGCATATGAAAATAATTACCAAATTAAAATTTCTATAGGTTTGAAAAAAGAAATAATCAAGGAACAACAATGGCGCAAAGATGTGGACGGAAAATGGAAAGAAAAAGAAGTTGAGGTTAAGACAGATAAAGTAGAAGTACAAATTTCTGATCCTGCAAAATCAATGCGTATACAAGACAAATCTACAGGCGAAAAATTGGTATCACTAATTGTTGATTTTACAAAGCAGGCAACAACTAAAAACGTAACCGATAAAGCAGTAGCAAAATTCTACGACAATATAATGAAAGCGCTAAAAAAAGAAAATTATCTTACCGAGCAAGATATTGAGAGTATAAAGAAAAATTTAAAATATCAGGATAATATCGAAAACACGACAAATTTATTAAATGCTAAATCTTTAAAGTTAAATTCTAAAGATGCTATATATTACAAGGTAGGAATTTTTTGTGAAAAGAGAGGTTTATCTAGTATCTCAAATTATTTTATGAAACAAATTTCTCCTGAGAATTTAAATAAAATTCATAATACAGAAAAACTTATAACAGAAAGTATAAAAATTGGTAATGTACTACAACAGAAGAAACAAGAAGGACTCCAAACAAAAAGAGTAGAAACGGTAAAAGAAATCGCATGCTCTAAATTACAAGCTAGGAAGGAAAGACATCAACAAAGGTAAGCATTGTCGAGTGTATGCCTTAAACGTCATTGCGAGCAGTCACAGAGTCGTTGCATAGTCCTAATGTCATTTCTAGCTAAAAGCGGAAATTCAGTGCTTGAAAAAAATTTAAAAAAGACTAGATCCTGCGATCAAGTCGCAGGATGAGATTAATAGTTACTGGATTTCCGCTTTTAGCTAGAAATGACATACTATAGGCCAAGTTGCGGTATGACATAATAACATACAACAACTATAAATTCTTATTCTTTGTCTGCTTCTGCATTTTTTCTAGCAGACGGTGAGAGCATAATGCTTAGCTCTTTTAGAGCTTTATCCTCTACATAGCTTGGGGCGTTCATTAGTAAATCTTCAGCCTGCTGGTTTAAAGGAAACGCTATTATTTCCCTTATATTTGTTGCTTCCGCAAGCAGCATAACGATTCGGTCAATACCGGGGGCTATTCCACCATGTGGTGGAGCTCCAAACTTAAATGCTCTAATCATCCCTCCAAATCTCTTATCAACTTCCTCGTCACTATAACCTGCTATGGAAAATGCTTTATACATAATTTCCGGCTTATGGTTTCTAATAGCACCGCTGGACAGTTCAATACCGTTACAAACAATATCATATTGGTATGCGGTAAGTTCTAATAACTCTTCAGTGGTTTTAGCTTGCTCTAAAGCATCTATTCCGCCCTGCGGCATAGAAAACGGATTATGGCTAAAATCAATTTTTCCTGTTTCTTCATTTAACTCATAGAATGGAAAATCGGTAATCCAGCAGAATTTAAAACAATCTTTTTCAAGTAAATCAAGCTCTTCACCAAGTCTTATTCTAACCTTACCGGCAAGTTTAGCAGCTTTCTCTTTCTTATCGCTAGCGAAAAATACAGCATCACCGTTACTAATACTAGCTGTAGCTTTTAGACTCTCTAATTGCTGCGGGCTTAAGAATTTTACTACCGATCCCTTTGCTTCACCGGTTTCACTAAACTGAATATAGCCAAGTCCACCTGCTCCTTCTGATATCGCAAACTCTATCATTTTATCGAAGAAACTACGAGGCAGTGCAGCTGCCTTAGGTGCAGGAATTGCACGAACTATGCTACCTTTTTGAATATTCTCTCTAAAGATTGTAAAATCGGAATCTCTAAATATCTCAGTTACATCGGCAATTATAATAGGGTTACGCAAATCAGGCTTATCAGAGCCGTATTTTAGCATAGATTCATTATATGGAATACAAACGAAAGGAGTCTCTGATACTTTCTTATCCGTGAATTTAGTGAATAAATCATACATCACAGGCTCAATAGTACTAAATACGTCTTCCTGTGTAACAAACGACATTTCTACATCTAGCTGATAAAACTCGCCGGGTGATCTATCGGCTCTTGCATCTTCATCCCGAAAACAAGGAGCAATTTGGAAATAACGATCAAAGCCTGATACCATCAATAACTGCTTGAATTGCTGAGGTGCTTGCGGTAATGCATAGAACTTACCCGGATGCATTCTACTAGGTACTAAAAAATCCCTAGCCCCCTCAGGTGAGCTTGCTGTTAAAATCGGAGTTTGAAATTCGGTAAAACCGCTTGCCGTCATCAAATGACGAATATGAGAAATAATTTGTGAGCGGAGTATTATATTATTATGTAATTTCTCACGTCTAAGATCTAAAAAGCGATGTTTAAGCCTAGACTCTTCGGGAGCGTCTTTTTCGGTATTAATAACAAAAGGTAGAGTGTCCGCAGCTGACTCAACACTAAATTCCACAGCTAGCACTTCAACATGACCTGTCGGAAGCGTATTATTAATCGTGTCCTCTGATCTTGCTACAACTATACCCCTTACCGTAATTACCGACTCATAACGCAAACGACTTGCATCCTCCATAAGCTGAGGGTTTTGATCGGTAAACACGATTTGAGTTATACCGTAATGATCACGTAAATCTATAAAAACTAGATTCCCGTGATCTCTTCTTCTATGTACCCAACCGGATAGCTTAACTTCTTTTTCTACATCGGATATTTGTAATGCGTTACAATTATGAGTTCTGTATTTATGCATTTTTATTTTTTTATTATACGATTTCCCCTATATTATATACATAAAATCGCAAATTTTCGCAAATAAAAACTAAAAATTTATCTTGCCAAAGTTTTATCTTGATATTGCAGCAACTTTTGGCTTTGATGGGTGTTGCTGATAATTTTGTTGTTGAGGTTTTACTTGATTTAACTCACCTTTAATACATTCATATATTGCTTTCTTAGGATTTTTAATTATCTCTGCAACATTTTCGACTAGCTTTATTATTCCTTTAACTAACGATAATACATCTTTTGCTATTTCACCTATAGAATTATTACCTGCTTGTAGTTTTTCTTGGTCTTGCTTAGACAAATTACTACGTATCCTATTCATTCTTGATTTAAGCTCATCTTGTTCTAGCTCTTCTTTTGTAAAATGTAACTTAAGTTTTCTATCAACAATTTTTTGTTCTTCCGGAGTTAAATTTTTATATTGATCAACAAGCTTATTAACTTTTTCGTGTTCTTCCGGTAGTTTTGAAATATTTTCAGCAATATTTGGCATTTGTTTCTCTTATAAAGTTAAAACATATTAACTTACATTATATATATATATTTTAACTTTATACAAGAAAAACTTTAATAGAAATTAACCTTTGGACGCAGCCTTAATACCTAGAAAGTCTAAAAAATTTCGTAATTCTTGACGTGCAAGCACGTGTGAGCTATTAAATTCTCTATCATATTTTGCAGTTTTTAGATCAAGTAATGTTAGACCTTGTAAAAATAACTCTCTATATATTACACGTTCACTAAATCCTTCTGCGAGTTTAAAGTTAATTCTTTTAGCAAGTTTAGCTAATACATTTCCTACGCGTCTT
This sequence comes from Rickettsia koreansis, assembly GCF_046532895.1. Lineage (NCBI taxonomy): Bacteria > Pseudomonadati > Pseudomonadota > Alphaproteobacteria > Rickettsiales > Rickettsiaceae > Rickettsia > Rickettsia koreansis. The sequence continues at coordinate 706,516 of NZ_WHLZ01000001.1, forward strand.
TTATTTAATGCATCAAGATTACTTAAACGATTACGAAGTATTACCCAATCTATACTAATTCTATCACGACTAGCACGTTCCATTTTCTGTTCCCAAATCATTTGACTATATATTGATGGGCTAATAATTTCATCCTTGCTATCGACTTTTGCTATTACGTCTAAATCTAGAAAGCTATCATTAATCGGTGTAATAATTGTATCGGCGTAAGAATGAACAACCCTTGATAAAGGAGTATGACTGCCTGGGGTATCAATCACTATATAATCGACATCCTGATTATTTTTGAGTATCGGCTCAAAACTCTTTGCTTGCTCTTCTACTTTGCTTTCCGATATATGAAAATGTTTCGGTACTAATACAGGTTTATCAGGATTGTGTTTATTATATAAATCTCGATTTTTTAAATAATTCGTTAACGAACTTTGACGTGAATCGGTATCTATACTTACTACCGAATAATTTTGATAAAGCAGAGCGATTATTAGATGCATAGAACAGGTAGTTTTACCTGCTCCGCCTTTCTCATTACCTATAACAAATATATAAGGTTTATTTATTGTGTTCATAATTATATTCAGAATAAACGAATAGTAAATAGACGAAGTTTAATTTCATTCTTAGCTCAGTATTACCCATGTGGATAGTTTTTTCTGTCATTGCGAGAAAATGACGTAAGTAATTGACGCAGCAATCTCAGGATATTTGACGAGATTGCCACGCAGCCTACGGCTGCTCGCAATGACGACTCGGTATCCATGCAGGCAATGCAACGCAAGAATAGCATTTAAGTATATTCTTTGATAAATTTCTCTAGTAATCTCACGCCGTATCCTACTGCCCCCTTAGGACCGAGTGCTGAAACTTTATTACTATTTGCAACGCCTGCTATATCTAAATGAGCCCAATCTACTCCATCTTTAATGAAACGTTTAATGAAATTTGCAGCTATGCAGCTTCCGGCAGCTCTCGGTACGTTCCCGATATTTGCCATATCGGCTATGTCGGAGTTAATCATTGCATCGTACTCATCATGCAGCGGCATTCTCCAAAGTTTTTCATTAACTTCTTCCCCTACTTTTATTAACTTATCAGCTAACTCATCATTATTGGAAAAACAACCAGCATATGTATTACCAAGTGCTACGGTTATTGCTCCTGTTAGAGTTGCAACGTCAATCACGCATTTAGGCTTAAATTTTTCTTGTGCATACCAAACAGCATCAGCAAGTACTAAACGCCCTTCTGCATCGGTATTTAAAACTTCGACAGTTTGCCCTGACATGGTAGTTACTACATCCCCTGGACGTTGTGCATTACCGGACGGCATATTTTCGACAAGCCCTACAACACCGACTATATTTATAGGTAATTTTTGACCGACAACCGCAATGATGGTACCCACAACTGCTGCAGAACCTCCCATATCGTATCGCATTAAGTGCATATCACTTGACGGTTTTAATGAAATACCGCCTGTATCAAAAATCACTCCTTTACCGACCAAAGCAATAGTAGGAGCATCTTTACTGCCACCTTTATATTCCATCACCACTAACTTTGACTCGTTTTGTGAACCTTGCCCCACACCAAGTAATGCTCCCATACCAAGGTTTTTCATCTCACGTTCACCGATAACATCAACATCTACCCCTAACGGTTCAAGTATATCAACTATTCTTTCGGCATAAACTTGAGGAGTTTTAATATTTGACGGTTCATTACTTATATCTCTTGTAAAAAATACTGCTTCAGCAATTAATTTTTTGATTTCAAATAATTTTGCCGTTTCAGTGCTATTATCGGTAAAAATTTCAATTGACTCTACTGCGAACTTCTCTGCTTCTTTTAAGGTAGTTCTATATTTATCAAATCTGTAAGAAGCAAGAAACGCACCGCTAGCAACTAAAGATGCAAATGTTTGAGATGTAAACCTGCTAATTCTATTTGTAAGTTTTAAGCCGATAGTAGAAATTTTACAACCGGTTGCATGCTGTAAGATTTTGCCGCCTAACTCTTCAATTTTTGCTTCAGTTAATTTTTCTTCATTCCCAAGACCTGCTATTATCAAATATCTAACCTCGCCTGATTTAATAACGGACGGAATAACCTTGATCTGTCCATATTTACCGGTAAATTGCAGTTTATTCTGAATAGTTTTAGAAATTAATCCATGATGTTGTTGATCAAGTAATATTAAATTACTATCAAGCTTTAACTGTTCATCAATAAAAACTACTAGACCTTGATTAGTAGATGATGCTTCATTCACAAAATTTATATTAAGCATACTTACTCCTTATATTATTTTTGACTTTGGATCATTCTATTTATCTTGATAAAACTTTGCAAGTATTATATAATTGATTTAAAGCAAAATCTCATTAAATAGCATTTGACAAATGTTAACGTTTTTTATATCTTACTGACGAATTTAGTTAAATTTAAGTAATAATATGCCAGTATATGACATCACTTCTCATTTAATTGAGCAGAAGTATAAAATGATTAAAGCATCATGTGAGTTAAACCAAGATATGGGTGAGATTTATAGTCTCACTCCTCATCCAATACGGTATACTTGCCTTAACTATTTAAAGTTATTATCTCTACCTATATCGCTAGCATGTTATATAACAAAGCTTTGTTTTACGGCTAATCCGGTATGGACATGGATCGGGGTTAATATTTTGCATGAGAAGATGGGTCAAGCAACAGCCAAAAAAATATTACACGGCTTACCTGACGAAGCAGAATCAGATCAAAATATACCTAAAATTGTCGAGTATGTATTTAGAAAATATGAAGAAAATCCTACATTAACCCCTCTTATTGAGCCTACATTTATACAAAAATTTTTAGCAAAGGCCGGTAAATATATTCCTGCTTTGTCTAAAATAGTAAAGTTTTGGAATGAAGGAGGAATTAACTATTCTGATGAAATGCAAACAAAACGAGCATTAATTGACATTATTTATAAACAAATTATTGCTAAAGCTTATGAAGTAGGTAAAAAAGGAGGAAAACTTGAAATAACGGATGTGACAGCACTTTTCCCAGAGATAAATTTTGAAGAAAAAGTCAATGCTGCATCAGCAAATCTTGCAATAGAGAAGGTAGAAGTAAGCAATGAAGAGTCTTTAATTTCTGAATTGCCTGTTAGACATCTTTCTAAACCAGCTTATAGAGAGGAATTTAAAAGAGATACGGAACGTAGCACCGCAGCGTATATAGACATACGTGAGGATGCGAGTACCGGATCGACGTCTAAATTACCTCTAGAAGCGAAGTTTGGAAAGATGTCTATTGATCAAAAATATGAAGAAGCTACGATTATTACTACTAATGCAAATAATAGTATTAATCCATTAGTAAACTTACTCATGTTAAAAGCTTTACATGATACAATTCGTCAAGAAGTACTGAAAACTTATGTTGAACATTGTTTAGCAGAAATTCAGATATCTAAAAATCAAGAAACACTTGAAAACTTCCAATATGACAATTCTTTAGCAAGATTACAATTATACGGTAATTATAATTATGATAACAATAATACGTATATCTTTGAACCACCAGTATCTTATTTAGGTCAAACCTACGAGCATTTAACCGCACCGATTGCTTGTTATTAAAGCGTCATTTCTGCAAGCGGGAAATGAGAAAAAGCCTATAAAAAACCAAGTTTTTTTAGGAATGCATTGTTGCGTAGATACCACCCCGTCATTGCAAGAACATTAAAAAGTAATTGACGAAGCCAGCTTAGGAGTTTGTTATTATTTCATGAGATTGCCACGCCAGCATAAATGCTGGCTCGCAATGACGGGTTTTTTATAAACTATCCGATACATACGAAGATCAGCTTGGAAAAGAGCAAAGGGCCTGTAAGTCGAGGAGCAGAGCGTATATTAAACGTTCAGCATCCTAGGACTCACGCAGACGACACAGCCAATTTTTCAAGTTCTATCTTAGTATATTTATACATTCTCTTCATCAAGCTTTACGGCTGCTTTACGCATTTTATCCATAAAGTAACCGGTTCCAGCAGGTACTAATCGTCCAACTATCACGTTTTCTTTTAGTCCTCGCAACTTATCTACTTTACCGGCAATAGCTGCTTCAGTTAAAACTCTAGTAGTCTCTTGGAATGATGCCGCAGAGATAAACGATCTAGTTTGCAGAGAAGCTTTAGTAATACCTTGTAATATTAATTGTGCTTCAGCAGGTTTTAAACCGTTTTTCATAGCTTTTGCATTTATCTCATCAAATTCATGTCTATCTATTTTTTCACCTGCTAATAACGTAGTTCCGCCTGAATCCGTAACCTCTACTTTTTGTAACATCTGACGGATAATAACTTCTATGTGCTTATCATCAATCTTTACACCTTGTAGACGATAAACGGCTTGAACCTCCTTAACAATATAATTTGCAAGAACCTCTACGCCCATTACTTTTAAAATATCTTGAAGTACCGGATTACCGTCAATCAATAAATCACCTTTTTTAACAAAGTCACCTTCGTTAACTACAACATGCTTGCCTTTTGGTACCATATACTCAATAGACATTGTTTCATCAATCGGATGTATAATAATACGTCTTTTAGATTTATAGTCTTTACCGAATTCTACTCTACCGTCAATTTCGGCAATAACTGCATGATCTTTAGGGCGTCTTGCTTCTACAAGCTCGGCAACTCTTGGTAAACCACCGGTAATATCTTTAGTAGTGGTTGATTCTTTTGGTATACGTGCAATGATATCACCTACCGATATTTGTACTCCGTCTTCTACGCTTAAAACTGCTCCAACCGGCAAGTAATATCTAGCTTCTAAACCGTTTGATAAGGTGATAACTTCACCTTTAGCATCTAAAAGCTGTATACGCGGGCGTAATTCTGCACCGCGTGAATATTGCTTTGATTCAATAATAACTTTACTCGGTATTCCGGTAGCTTCGTCAGTTACGTCACGAATAGAAATACCCTCAACCATATCTTTGAATAAAACTTTACCTGACTTCTCCGTGATAATCGGTATAGTATAAGGATCCCACTCTGCTAGTTTTTGAGTTTTAATCACCATATCACCGTCATCAACAAGTAATCTAGCACCGTATGGAATTTTATGACGAGCCTTTTCATTACCGTTATTATCAAGCAATAATAATTCACAATTTCGGCTCATAACAATTTTGCGTTCTTCAGAATTAATAACAACGTTACGACTTATAATTTTCACTTTTGCGTCATAGGAAGCGTCTACGGAAGAAACCTCAGCACCTTTTGTTGCCGCTCCTCCGATATGGAAAGTTCTCATTGTAAGCTGCGTACCCGGTTCACCGATAGATTGAGCAGCAATAACCCCGATTGCTTCACCCTCCGATACTAATGTACCGGTAGCAAGATCCCTACCGTAACATATGCTACATATACCGGTAGTACTTTCACAGGTTAATACGGATTTTATCATAATTCTGTCGAGTCCTGCCGACTCAATCTGCTCTAACTTTGATTCATTAATAAGCTCGCCTTTATTGAGAATTAGATCATTAGTTACCGGATGAAATATATCAATAGCAGCAGTACGACCTAAAATCTTTTCAGCTAAAGGTACTATAACTTCTCCACCTTCAATAACACTCTTAACTTCAATTCCTTTATCAGTTCCACAATCTTTTTCAGTAATAATACAATCTTGTGCAACATCTACTAATTTTCTTGTTAAGTAACCTGAGCTTGCCGTTTTTAAAGCCGTATCTATTTGCCCTTTACGCATTCCGTTAGCAGAATTAAAACACTCAAATTCAGTTAATCCTTCCTTAAAGTTAGAGATAATAGGAGTTTGTATAATTTGACCGTTTGATTTGGTCATTAAACCTCGCATACCGCCTAGCTGCTTAATTTGCTGGAAAGAACCTCTTGCTCCGGAAATAGCCATCATATATATAGCATTTATTTTCTGATGATTTGGAGCATCATTAACCGGCGGCGTAGCAATCTCTTTCATCATGTCGTTTGCTACTCTATCGGTACATCTTGACCAAGCATCGACTACTTTATTATATTTCTCTCCGTAAGTAATTAAACCGTTTGAATATTGTTGTTCAAATTCTTTTATTTCAAGCTGAGTTTCGTTGATATGAGTACTCTTAGATTCCGGTACTACCATATCGTCCATTCCAAAAGAAATACCTGAAGAACAAGCATATTTAAAACCTAGTTTCATTAGCTGATCGGCAAAAATTACTGTAGCTTTTTGACCGCAGTGACGATAAACTAAATCTATAACTAATGATATGTCTTTTTTAGTTAGTTGTTTATTAATAAACTTGAATTCTATATTAGGGTTAGAAGGCAATAACTCACCGACCATCAACCTACCGTAAGTAGTATCAATGATAACAGGGACCATTTTACCTTCGGCATTTAACTGATTTCTGCGATATTTTATCTTTGTATGAATAGTTATAAATTTATTATATAAAGCATGTTCCATCTCAGCTAAATCTGAGAACATCATCCCTGCGCCTACTTCATTATCAAATGCAAGGGTTAGATAATATAAACCAAGCACTATATCTTTATCCGGTACAATTATAGGACGACCGTTTGCGGGGCTTAAGATATTATTTGTAGACATCATAAATACCCTAGCTTCAAGCTGTGCTTCAATCGATAACGGGATATGTACTGCCATCTGATCACCATCAAAATCTGCATTGAACGCAGCACACACAAGCGGATGAAGCTGGATCGCTTTACCTTCAATTAATAGCGGTTCAAATGCTTGAATACCAAGCCTATGTAACGTCGGAGCCCTATTAAGTAAAACCGGATGCTCTCTAATTACCTCTTCAAGCACGTCCCACACTTCGGATTTTTCAGCTTCCACCATTCTTTTAGCGGCTTTAATAGTTGTAGCGATGCCGTACAACTCAAGCTTAGAATAAATAAACGGCTTAAATAACTCCAGAGCCATTTTTTTAGGCAAACCGCACTGGTGAAGTTTAAGCTCAGGTCCTACCACGATAACCGAACGTCCTGAGTAATCAACCCTCTTACCTAGCAAGTTCTGACGGAAACGCCCCTGCTTACCTTTAAGCATATCACTTAATGACTTAAATGGACGCTTATTAGCATTTTTTGCTGCTCTACCGCGACGACCGTTATCAAATAACGCATCCACTGCTTCTTGTAACATTCTTTTTTCGTTTCTGACTATTATATCAGGAGCTTTTGACTCTATTAATTTCTTTAAACGATTATTTCTATTAATTACTCTTCTATAAAGTTCATTTAAGTCTGAAGTAGCAAATCTTCCACCGTCAAGCATAACAAGCGGTCTAATTTCAGGAGGAATAACCGGTAAAACATCCATAATCATCCATTCCGGCTTGTTTTCCGACTCTAAAAAATCCTCTACTAATTTTAAACGCTTTACTAATTTTTTCTTTTTGACTTCTGAAGAAGTGGTTTGTAATTCCTCGTATAATTCTTGCTTTAACTTTGAAAAATCAAGCTCTTTAAGCATTTGTTGTATTACTTCTGCACCTATAGAGGCAGTAAATGCATCTTCACCGTACTTATCTTTTGCTTTCTGTAATTCTTCCTCTGTTAAGAGTTCGCCTTTTTGTAAAATCGATAGCCCTGGGTCAACTACTACATAATTTTCAAAATAAAGAATCTTTTCTACATCTCGCATTGTCATATCAAGAAGTGTACTAATTCTTGAAGGTAGCGACTTTAAAAACCAAATATGAGCAACGGGAGCTGCAAGTTCAATATGCCCCATTCTTTCACGTCTGACTCTAGAAACCGTAACTTCAACGCCGCATTTCTCACACGTAATTCCACGGTTTTTCATCCGCTTATATTTACCGCAGAGACATTCATAATCTTTTACCGGACCAAAAATTCTTGCACAAAATAAACCATCTTTCTCAGGTTTAAAAGTTCGATAGTTAATTGTTTCAGGTTTTGTTACTTCACCGAAAGACCACGAACGTACCTGATCGGGACTTGCTATATTAATCCTTATCTGATCAAATTGTTGAGTATTACTTAATTGTCCGTAAAAATTTACTACGCTCATAAAAATACTTTTCCTTAAAAATTACTCGTATATACTCGGTGAATTTCAAAAATTGGCGTTGTCGTTCTACAAGTTCTGCGGTGCTCACGTATTAAGTATACGCTCCGCTCCTCGCCTTGTGAACTCCTAGCTCTTTTTGAAATTGACCTTCGTCTACCCAGAGTTCTTATTGCACCCTATATGTCATTCCCGCAAAAGCGGGAATCTAGTAAAACAGATAAAAAACAAGTTTTTTATCTGTTTAAATGACCTGTCTTGCTTAACTTGAAGTTACTTCAAGCTTTACGTTAAGACATAAAGATCTAAATTCTTTTATCATAACATTAAATGATTCAGGAATGCCTGATTCAAAATTATTTTCACCACGTACTATAGAATCATAAGTTTTGATCCTACCGTTTACGTCATCCGACTTAACCGTTAACATTTCCTGTAACGTATAAGCTGCACCGTAAGCTTGTAATGCCCAGCATTCCATTTCCCCGAAACGCTGTCCGCCGAAATGAGACTTACCTCCAAGTGGTTGCTGCGTTACTAAGCTATAAGGCCCTATAGAACGGGAGTGAATTTTATTATCGACTAAATGATGCAATTTCAGCAAATATTTCTGTCCGACGGTTACTAGACGATCAAAATATTCACCGGTTCTACCGTCAATTAATTTCACTTGTCCTGAAGGGTCTTGACCGGCAAGCTTTAGCATATCTTTAACGTCCTGAACTTTTGCTCCGTCAAATACAGGAGTTGCAAAATGTACGCCTTTACTTACTTTCTTACAAAAAGAAATAATCTCTTCTTCCGGTCTTTCAAGTATAGAATTAATATTTTCTCCATACAGTTCAATTAAGAATTTCTTAATCTGCTCAATACCTATATGTTTATTTTTATATTTCTTTACTAAGGTAGATATTTTTTTTGCTAAATTTATTGATGCCCACCCAAGATGCGTTTCTAAAATCTGTCCTATATTCATACGAGACGGAAGACCTAGAGGGTTAAGAATGATATCTACCACAGTTCCATCTTCTAAAAACGGCATATCTTCTTCAGGTACGATACGTGAAATAACACCTTTATTTCCGTGTCTTCCTGCCATTTTATCCCCGGGTTGTAATTTATGCTTAGTTGCAATAAATACTTTTACTACTTTTAAAGCTCCCTGAGGTAAATCATCACCACTTTGCAATTTCTCTACCTTAGTAGCAAATCTTTTATCAAGAGCCTCTTTTTTCTCATCATAATGAGTCTTTATCTGCTCTATTTCATTCATTACATTTGCATCTTCCACGGTAATCTGCCAAAATTGCCCTTTAGATAAGCCTTTTAGCATTTCAGTAGTAATAGTTTGTCCTACTTTTACTTGCTTAGGACCGTTAATAATCACCTGCCCTACTAAAAGCTTTTCAAGCCAACTAAACACAAAATGCTCAATAATTTCTAATTCATCGTCTCTGTCTTTTGCAAATTTTTCAATTTGTTGTTTTTCAATAGCAATAGCGCGCTGGTCTTTTTCTACACCTCTACGAGAAAATACCCTTACTTCTACTACAGTTCCACTAACTCCGGAAGGTACATGCAGCGATGAATCTTTTACATCAAAAGCTTTTTCCCCGAAAATAGCACGTAGTAGCTTCTCTTCAGGAGTAATAGGCGATTCACTTTTTGGTGTTACTTTTCCAACTAAAATATCACCGGCTTTTACTTCTGCACCTATATAAATTATTCCGACCTCATCAAGATGACGCAACGCTTCTTCACTTACATTCGGTATATCACGGGTAATTTCTTCAGGACCAAGGCGTGTATCTCTAGCTATTACTTCAAACTCTTCAATATGAATAGATGTAAATACATCCTCTTTTACTATACGTTCGGATATTAAAATGGAATCTTCAAAATTATAACCGTTCCAAGGTAAGAAAGCCACAAGCACGTTTCGACCTAAAGCAATTTCACCGTTATCCGTACTAGGACCGTCAGCTATAATATCGTTTTTCTTAACGTAATGACCGACCTTAACTAAAGGCTTTTGATTTATACAAGTATTATGATTGGATTTTTGGAATTTTAGTAAGTTATAAATATCAACCGAAGGAGAACCGTCAACTTTTTGTTCTAGAGTTCTAATCACGATTCTATTTGAATCTACCTGCTCAACAATACCATCATGTAATGCAAGCACTGACGCTCCGGAATCTTTAGCTACTACCCCTTCAACTCCGGTACCTACAAAAGGTGCATCCGTTTTAATTAAAGGAACGGCTTGTCTTTGCATGTTTGAACCCATCAAAGCACGGTTAGCATCATCGTTTTCTAAGAAAGGTATAAGAGAAGCCGCAACCGATACTACCTGCATAGGAGTCACATCAATGAAGTCTACCTCATACGGTTCTACCATTACAAAATTACCGCCTTCAACACGGCAATTAATAAACTCTCCTTGCAGCTTTCCGTCTTTATTAACTTTAGAATTTGCTTGTCCGATTTTGTATTTACCTTCTTCAATAGCAGAAAGATATACCACTTCATCGGTTACACATCCATCTTTAACTCTTCTATACGGACTCTCTATAAAACCGTGTTTATTTATTCTAGCATAAGTAGCCATAGAGTTAATTAACCCGATATTCTGACCTTCAGGTGTTTCAATAGGACAAATACGACCGTAATGAGTCGGATGTACATCACGCACCTCAAAACCTGCCCGATCTCGACTAAGACCTCCGGGACCGAGTGCCGATAGCCTTCTTTTATGAGTTATTTCCGATAATGGATTTGTTTGATCCATAAATTGGGATAATTGGGAGGTACTAAAAAATTCTTTTACTACTGAAACTAAAATTTTAGAATTTACTAAATCATGAGGCATTACGGTATCAACATCACCTGCCGACATCCTTTCAATTACAGATTTTTCCATTCGGACTAAACCTATTCTAAATTGATTTTCTATCAATTCACCTACCGATCTAACCCTTCTATTACCTAAATGATCAATATCGTCTATGATACCTTTACCGTCTTTAAGCTCTACTAAAACTCTTACGATATTTTTAATATCATCAATTGTTAAAACCGTAACTTCTTCAGAAATATTCAGCTCTAACCTAGAATTCATTTTTATTCGCCCGACTTCTGAAAGATCATATCTTTCCGTATCAAAGAATAAATTATAAAACAGACTTTCAGCCGCTTCGATATTAGCAGGTTCGCCTGGTCTTAGAACTCTGAAAATCTCACATAATGCTGCCTCACGATCCTGATTTTTATCAGCAAATAAGGTGTTCCTTATATATGGACCGGATTGAGGATTGATTACTAATACGTTAACATTTTTAATTTTAAGATCATTAATAACATTTAGCATATCAACAGTAATCATTTCACCGATTTTTGCTAATACTTCATCGCTTGCAGGATCTCTTAAATCTTCGGATAGATATTTGCCGATTAAAGTTTCATGAGCTACTAAAATATTATTAAGCCCTTCCCCAAAATATTTTTTAGCCAAACGCGGAGTAATTTTTTGTCCTGCTTTCAGTAGAATATTTCCGGTATCTGCATCTACTAAATCACTTGTTAAACGATGAGCAGTAATATGCTGAGGTATAAATTTAACCGCCCAACCTTTATTTTTAACAAGCTTATAAGTTACTGAATTATAATAAAATTTTATAATTTCTTCAGTACTCATACCTATAGCTCTAAGCAAAGTAGTAGTATAAAGCTTTCTTTTTCTATCAATCCTGAAATAAATAATATCTTTAGCGTCGAATTCTAAATCAAGCCAAGATCCTCTATATGGAATAACACGAGCAGAATATAAAAGCTTGCCAGAAGAGTGGACTTTTCCTTCATCATGATAAAAGAATACACCAGGTGAGCGATGCATTTGTGATACAACTACTCTTTCCGTACCGTTGATAATAAAAGTACCGTTTTTAGTCATTAATGGGATATCACCCATATATACTTCTTGCTCTTTAATCCCTTTAATTTCTCTAGTACCAGTATCCTCATCTATATCCCAAATACTTAATCTTAAAGTAACTTTAAGAGGAGCAGCATAACTTAAACTTCTTTGACTGCACTCTTCTACATCATATTTTGGAGTATCGAATTCATATTTTACAAATTCTAAATTAGCAATATTGGAGGAATCTGAAATAGGAAAAATTGAGTTTAATATAGATTGTAAACCTTTGTTTTTTCTTTCAGAATCTTTAATATTTAACTGTAGAAAGTTTTTCTCATATGAATTTTTTTGAATTTCAATCAAATTCGGTATATCTGCTACTAAATTTATGTGACCGAAATTTTTTCTTATTCTTCTATTATGTGACAAGGGTTGTGCTTCTATATTATCCCTTAATGAAACCATATAATCTCCTGACTGATAAAATTACTGCACGTATTACAGTGATTAGGTCCTATGCACTTTTAATAGAATAATCATAATTATGACTCTTTTTAGCTGTAAATCATAAGATTTTTTTGAAATAGTAATAAACTCTCCTCTCAAAAATCTTATTAATTTTCGCTTAAAAATATCTCCTAATTATAATCATTAATCAAAAGTGTTCAGAACCTAGGTTCTGTATATAAAATTTAAATTATTTATATTTTAAACAATAAAGTTTTTATTGGAATAGATACCTATTTCAATAAAATGCTTATAATTTACAGTAAAATAAAATATATTGTTTTAAAATTTTTCACATAGAACTTAAATTAAAGAAACCTAGTAAGTTTCTTATTTAGATCTTGTGTAGGCTCTACGAACATTTCCAAAAAGATTTGATTTTGGTTATTTATTTGTTGCAATAAATTATAATATTTTTAAAAAATAGGTAGCTATTCCTTATGTTCACAGAACCTAGAAAATTTCAATAATTTAAATTTCTAGACGTATGGTACGTTAACAAAATTATTTTAATCAATTTTCAAAAAAATAACTTAAATTAGCTTTAAATTAACTTCTTAAAATCCAAAAAGCCTTATTTTAGTAATTAAATTTGAATAAGGCTTTTTGGATTTTAAGAAGTTAATTTAAAGCTATAAAATATTTCACCTGTAATGCAAAAACATTAGGTCCTGTAAAAAAAATTAATCTATACTTAGTTGTTTTTGATTGAAAATTATAAGATTTTTCTTTGAATAAAAACAACTGTTTCAACAAAAATCTTATTAATTTTTACTTACAAACATCTAAAATACGAATAATTCAACTTTTCTTTACAGAACCTAGTGCAGAATAATTATTTTAATTCAACTTTTGCTCCAGCAGCTTCTAACTTACCTTTGATTTCGTCTGCTTCTGCTTTTTTCACATTGCTTTTAATCGGCTTTGGAGCTTCATCAACTAATTTCTTAGCTTCAATTAAACCAAGACCTGTGATATCTTTCACAACTTTAATTACTTCAACTTTCTTGTCACCAGCAGCTGTTAAAACTACTTCAAACTCAGTTTTTTCAGCTACTGCTTCAGCCGCAGGAGCTGCAGCACCGGCAGCTGCTACAGCTACAGGAGCTGCTGCAGATACACCCCATTTTTCTTCTAACATTTTCACAAGCTCAGCTGCTTGCATTAACGTTAATGATGATAATTGTTCTTCAATTTTAGCTAAATCTGCCATAATTTTTTCCTTTTTACTTTTTTTATATTGAGAGATTACTACATCAGGCATTTTAAAGTTAATTAAATTCTTTTGTGCTTCAAATTATAAGATTTTTTTAAAACTATAAAAGCTCTTTAATTATCAATTAAAATACCTGATGCAGTAACCTTTAAGTTAATTTTTACTAGCATGTGCTTGTATTACTCTCGCCATACTCGAAGACGGGGCTTGTAAAACACCTACAACCTTAGTAGCCGGTGCTTGTAATAACCCAACAATTTTACCCCTAAGCTCATTAAGTGCAGGTAGCTTAGAAAGTTCTTTTATTGAATGTTCATCTAATACGTGATTATCGACTATTCCACCGATAATATTAAGATTATCATTAGCCTTAGCAAAATTAACTACTAATTTTGCCATCTCAACCGGTTCTTTAGAATAAACAATAGCAGTAGGACCCGCAAATAAATTAGCAATACTATCAAGCCCTGTTTGATTTGCAGCTATTTTTGCTAAAGTATTTTTAACTACTTTAAAACCTGCTTCTTTAGATTTAAGTGATTCTCTAAGCGAACTCATTTGACTAACGGTTAACCCGTGATAATGAGTAATAATTATAGAGGGCGATTCTTTATAAATATTTACAATATCCTCTACTGCTACCGATTTTTCTGATCTTAACACCTTTTAATTCTCCTTTTATCATACAGTTTAATATATTTAAACTGATACAAATGCTAAAAATGACAAAATTTTTTTATTATTACTATACTACCGTTAAACGGCTATAAAAATTATGCTATACTAGTTAAATCTATTTGTACCGATGCTCCCATAGTAGAAGATAAATACATTGCTTTTAAATAACTTCCTTTTAATCCGGCAGGTTTTGCTTTAATTACTGCCTCAATAAACGCATTTAAATTTTTTAATAAAGCTTGGTCTGAAAAAGATAATTTTCCAAGCCCTGCATGAATTATACCTGCTTTCTCTGCTCTATATTCTACCTGACCGCTTTTAGCATTTTTAATAGCATTTTTAATATCTAAAGTTACGGTACCAAGTTTAGGGTTAGGCATTAAACCTTTTGGTCCTAAAATTCTTGCAACTGAACCTATAGCTGCCATCATATCGGGAGTAGCTATACATACATCAAAATTAATTTTCCCTGCTTTAATTTCATCAATAATATTTGTTGAACCTACTAAATCTGCTCCGGCACTTTTAGCTTCTTCTTCTCTTTCTTCTTTACAAATAACGGCAACTCTTACGGTTTTGCCTGTACCGGCAGGTAAATTAACTACACCACGTACCATTTGATCGGAATGCCTAGGATCAATTCCAAGCTTCATAACTATTTCTAAGGTTGGATCAAATTTAACATATGATGCTGATTTTAATCGTTCAACTGCATTTGTTAAATTATATAAAGTATCTGATTTTACTTTTTCTCTAGCTTCTCTTATGTTTTTACCGCCGCTAATTTTTACAGCGACATCTTTCTTATTTGACATAATAATTAATTCCCTACTACTTCAAGTCCCATAGATGCAGCACTACCACAAATAATTTTTGTTGCTGCTTCAATATTTTTTGTATTTAAATCAGGCATTTTTAACTTTGCAATTTCACGACAATCATCCATAGTAACTTTACCTACTACTGCTTCTTTTTTAGTAGCACTAGAACCTTTAGTAATTTTAGCATACTTCTTTAAAAAGTACGAAGCAGGAGGAGTTTTTATTTTAAAAGAAAAACTACTATCTTCATAAACGGTAATTACGGTTGGCAGAGGTATTCCTTTTTCCATACCTTGCGTAGCATCATTAAAATCTTTACAAAATGCTGCAATATTAACTTTTCTTTGTCCTAGGGCCGGTCCTATAGGAGGTGCAGGAGTGGCTCCAGCAGCCGGAATTATCAAGTTAATATAACCTTTTATTGCTTTCTGAGACATTTATAAATATCCTTATTTTTCTCTTAAATTAATATTACTTTGTAACAATTGCATGGATCTTGTTTCCCATCATTGCAAGGCAAAACTGTAAGTTTTGACAAAACAAGGAAGAAAAAAATTCTGTAAATCAGAAGTTTGGTATTATTTCTTCTAGATTGCCACGCAGCCTACTGCTGCTTGCAATGACGACGCATTATCCCGCAACAATGACATCCTGAACATTAGCACAATACAGCTTAAGTAATTTATAAACCGTATTTAGTCCAACTTTTAATCATTTTTCTTTACTTGATTAAAATTTAGTTCTATTGGAGTTGCTTTACCAAATATTGCAACTGAAACTTTTAACCTATTTTTTTCTTGATCTATTTCTTCTACTGTACCCATGAAAGTTTCAAAAGGACCGTCTATAACAGTCACTATTTCACCAACTTCATACAATTTAGAATTCTTTGCTTCTTTAGCTTCTGCTTCCAAATTATTAAAAACATTTTGTATTTCACTTTCTGTAAGAGCTTTTGGCGTGGTTTTGCTTCCTAAAAAGCCGGTTACTCCAGATATATTTTTTACTAAATGCCAAGATTTATCAGTCATATTCATCTTTATCAAGATATAACTCGGCATTAGTTTTTTTTCTACCTTGACATTTTTACCGCGTTTAACTTCAGAAACTCCAAAAACAGGTATTAATATATCTTCAAAAAAATCCGTCATGTTCTGTTTAGCGATTTTTCTAAGCATATCTTCTTTAATGCGTTTCTCTGCTCCTGATGCCGTATGTACTACATACCACTGCTTTACATTTTTTTCAGAAGAAGGCAATATATTATCTATACTCGTCACAATTTATTCCTTATACTATTTGCCGATATTAAGCAAAAGCTGCATTATGTTATGTATACTATAATCAAGTACCAAACAAATTAGGCTAAAAATAAAAACTGCTACTACCACTACTAATGTTGAAGCAACAAGCTCTTTTCTAGTTGGCCAAACTACCTTATAAGTTTCTTGTTTAACTTGTTCAAAAAACTTATAAATTTTATATTCTTTAAACATATTTTTGTTAGGTAATTTATTAGACTTCTTACAAAATTCTACTTCTAGAGGCAATTGAGACGATGATCCAGCACTGGAATTCTCACATACTAGTATGTACTCTGCGATTCGAGGTGAAGTACCTCTTTCAAATTTCTCTCTATAAGCAAATTTTGTAAAATTCTATATTTTATAGCAAAAAAGCTCTAAGCCTATAATGGCAGGAGCGACAGGTATCGAACCCGCAACCTCCGGTTTTGGAGACCGGCGCTCTACCAATTGAGCTACACTCCTATCATATTTTTAATAAAAAATCAATAAAATTTATTAAAAATATTTGTTATTATTAAAAAATTACTATAATAAACAGTACTTCTAATTTATAAGCTGCCACGGTAAAACAACATTTATTTCTGTAAGACGTGACACCTCACCCCTAAATTATTTTTTAGCCTTAATAAGATCAGCTACTTGACTCGGTACTTGATCATAATGAGAGAATATCATACTAAACTGAGCTCTACCTTGCGATAAAGACCTAAGTGTATTAACATAACCAAACATTTCCGCTAAAGGAACATTCGCAGTGACTACTTGAGCATTCCCTCTTGGATCCATGCTTTGAATTTGTCCTCTACGACTATTTAAATCGCCTATAATATCACCCATATATTCATCAGGAGTGATAACTTCAACTTGCATAATCGGCTCAAGTAATTTAGGATTACATTTCGGCATCCCTTCTCTAAATGCTGCCTTTGCAGCAATTTCAAACGCAAGTACACTAGAATCTACATCATGAAACGCACCGTCAACTAAAGTTGCTTTAAAATCAATCATAGGATAACCGGCAATAACACCGGTTTCTCTAATATTATTTAATCCTTTTTCAACACCTGGTATATATTCTTTAGGCACGGCACCGCCGATGATTTTACTTTCAAAGACAAAAATTTTATTTTTATCTTCATCTTTTAGATCTTTTACCTCTTTTAGAGGCTCAAAAATAATTTTTACACGAGCAAATTGTCCTGCACCGCCGGATTGTTTCTTATGGGTATAATCAATTTCACAAGCTTTTGTTATAGTTTCACGATATGCTACTTGAGGAGCTCCAATATTTGCTTCGACCTTAAACTCTCTTCTCATACGATCAATGATAATTTCTAAATGGAGTTCTCCCATTCCTTTTATCACTGTTTGTCCTGTTTCATGATCAGTTGACACTCTAAATGATGGATCTTCAGCTGCTAAACGAGAAAGTGCGAGGCCCATTTTTTCTTGATCGGCTGTTGATTTAGGTTCTACCGCAAGCTCAATTACCGGCTCTGGAAATTCCATTCTTTCTAAGATTACTTGCTGATCAATATCGGATAACGTATCACCTGTGGTAGTATCTTTAAGACCTGCTAAAGCTACTATATCACCTGCTGATGCTTCTTTTACGTCTTCACGATTATTAGCATGCATTAATAGCATTCTACCGATTTTTTCTCTTTTATTCTTTACGGTATTAATAACAGTTGTTCCTGAAGTAATTTTACCTGAATATATTCTAATAAAAGTTAATGAACCGACAAACGGGTCATTCATAATTTTAAATGCTAAAGCTGCAAAAGGCTCAGTTACCGAAATAGGGAAATC
Source organism: Rickettsia koreansis (assembly GCF_046532895.1). NCBI lineage: Bacteria > Pseudomonadati > Pseudomonadota > Alphaproteobacteria > Rickettsiales > Rickettsiaceae > Rickettsia > Rickettsia koreansis. Next base: position 724,869 of record NZ_WHLZ01000001.1, read on the forward strand.
TTTTTCTTCACCAGTACTTACTTCTATACCTTTTACTATACCTATATCAATAGGCGAAGGTAGGAAATCTACTACGGCATCAAGTAAAGGCTGTACCCCTTTATTTTTAAAAGCACTACCACATAAAACCGGATAAAATGCTGCTGAAATAGTACCTTTTCTGATTAATCTTTTAATCTCTTCTGCTGTTACTTCTTCACCTGATAAATATTTTTCCATAACATGATCATCTAACTCAACAACCATATCAAGTAATTTAGCACGATATTCTTCAGCTTTATCTTTCATATCGGCAGGTATATCTTCTTCAAAATACTCAGCTCCAAGTGCTTCATCTTTCCAAATCACTGCTTTCATTTTAACAAGATCAATTATACCTTTAAAATTTTCTTCAATCCCTACAGGCAACTGAATAACAAGCGGTTTTGCTCCTAAACGATCTTTGAGCATTTCAACGCATCTATAAAAATCTGCTCCCATTCTGTCCATTTTATTGACAAAACACATTCTAGGAACATTATATTTATCTGCTTGCCTCCAAACCGTTTCCGACTGCGGTTCAACACCTGCTACACCGTCAAATACTGCAACCGCACCGTCAAGCACACGAAGCGAACGCTCTACTTCGATAGTAAAGTCAACGTGTCCAGGAGTATCGATAATATTAATTATTTTATCTTGCCATCTACAAGTAGTAGCAGCTGAGGTAATGGTTATACCGCGTTCTTGTTCTTGTTCCATCCAATCCATGGTAGCACCGCCCTCATGAACTTCACCTATTTTATGCGATTTACCGGTATAATATAAAATACGTTCGGTAGTTGTGGTTTTACCGGCATCAATGTGAGCACATATACCGATATTACGAATATGCTCAAGTTTATTTATTTTACTCATTATACCCTACCTTATTTCATTTTTTTAGGGCTAAAATGAGAGAAAGCTTTATTAGCTTCGGCCATTTTATGAGTATCTTCTTTCTTCTTAATGGCAACGCCTCTATTATTAGAAGCTTCAAATAGCTCTTCGGCAAGTTTATCAATCATCATTTTTTCAGAACGTTTTGACGCAGCATTAATAATCCAACGGCTAGCAAGGGCATATCCTCTTCTTTCATCAACATGCGTCGGAACTTGATAATTAGCTCCTCCAACCCTAACCGAAGTTACTTCTAAATGCGGCTTCACGTTATGCATAGCATTATTAAAGGTTTGATACGGATCAACTCTATGCTTCTTTTCAATTTTATTAAAGGCTGAATAAACAATTTTCTCTGCAAGGGCTTTCTTCCCTTCTTTCATAATATTATTGATAAATCTTGACAGTAAAATACTGTTATATTTCATATCAGGTAAAATTACTCGCTTTTCCGCGGCATGACGACGTGACATTTTATTTTTTCTCTCTAACTAATAATTTATTTTTTTGTAACTGCAACTTGTTTACGAGGAGCACCGTAACGTGACCGACCTTGCTTACGTCCTTTAACCCCGGCAATATCATAAGCACCAAGTACGATATGATATTTCACCCCCGGAAGATCAGGAACCTGACCGCCTCTTACTAATACCCTATCATGTTCCTTTACACTATGCTTTTCACCAGGAATATATGCATTTACGGTTCTTTTATTACTTAAACGCACCGTTGCAATCTTACGAAGTGCAGAGTTAGGCTTTTTAGGGGTAACGGTTTTTACAACTAGGCAAACACCGCTTTTAAAAGGATTAGATTCTAAGGCAGGAGATTTGGTCTTACGAGTTTTTGACTTTCTCCCAAAACGTACTAATTGATTATATGTCGGCATTAAAAAAATACTCCAAAAAAAACTTATATATACGATCATTAAAGGGTGAAAAATACTTCCACCCTTTATTTTCCATCATTTCTAAATACAAATTATAAGAATTTGTAAATTACACTAAATTTAAATTATAATTACTTTTTCCATAAAAGCAAGTATGTTTTAATTAACAATCATTTTTTTCTCAATTATTTTTGCTATAAAGCTGATTAACATCACTAAAATATAGTAACAGCACGCAGCAATAAGCATTGGAACAAAATAATTATATGTTTCAATTGATACAATTTGTGCTCTACGCATTAAATCCATTTCTCCAAGCATAGAAATAATGGCTGATTCTTTAATCAAATTTACAAGCTCATTTATTAATGACGGAAAAATATTTTTAACTGCTTGCGGCAAAATTATATCTTTCGTTATTAAAAACTTTGGAATAGCAAGAGCTTCAGCCGCTTCAAACTGCCCTTTATCAACTGCATTAATCCCTGCCCTGATTACTTCGGAAACATATGCTCCCGAATTAAGAGAAAAAGAAATAGCTCCCGCCATAAACACACTAAATTTAATGCCTATGATATAAGGTGAAGCAAAATAAATAATACTTAATTGAATTAATAAAGGCGTTCCTCTGAAAATAGAAGTATAGAAATTTGCAAAAAGCCTTAAAGCACGATTTTTATTTACCTTACAAATAGCGAGCAGCATCCCTATTACTAAACCGAATATAACGGCAATAACGCTATATTTTAAAGTTACCAAAGTTCCCTCTACAATAAAAAAGATTTTTGGATAGAATTTTATTAAATACTCAAACATATTTTATATATATTTTTTTCTTGTCATACCGCGGCTTAACCGCGATATCTAAAAAATAAGCATTTTTGGATCCCACGATTAAATCGCGGGATAACATTAAAGGTTTCTAGATTCCTGCTTTCGTAGGAATGACATAAGAACATTAATCAGTAAACTCTCTTCACCGGCGGGACTGCTGTTACTTCATCGGTTAAAGTAGTTAAAGTCACAGGTTTATAATCAAGAACTACTTTACCTGCTTCATCGATAGAGCTAAGAGTATGCTTCATCCAATCCCCATCATTACGATCAGGATAATCTTCACGTGCATGAGCTCCTCTGCTTTCTTTTCTTGCAGCTGCCGAATATACCGTTACTAAAGCTTGATCAAGTAGATTATCTAGCTCTAAGGCTTCCACTAAATCGCTATTCCAAATTAAAGATTTATCGTTAATTTTTATATCTTTATAGCCGCTTCTTATTTCACTAATCATTCCTGCTCCTTCATCTAGTACCTCTTGAGTTCTAAATACCGAAGCATGGCTTTGCATAGTTCTTTGCATTTTAAGCCTTAACTCTGCAACTAAAATATTACCGTTAGCGTGACGGGCTTTATCAAATCTATTTATAATTTTTTCAAGGCTTACTTCTTTTATAGACTTGTGGGGACTCGCAGGCTTAATAAGCGCGGCTGCTTTTAATGCAGAACTTCTACCAAATACTACTAAATCAAGCAAAGAATTTGATCCTAATCGGTTAGCACCGTGTACCGATACGCAAGCCGCTTCACCGATTGCCATAAGCCCTTTTACTACGCTATTATGATTTTTACCGTCTTTGATTATGACTTGACCGTGATAATTCGTCGGTATCCCACCCATATTATAATGTACCGTAGGAAGCACCGGTATCGGCTCTTTAGTCACGTCAACACCGGCAAAAATTTTAGCCGTCTCAGAGATACCGGGCAAACGACTATGTAAAATCTCAGGCGATAAATGATTTAAATGTAAAAATACATGATCTTTATGCTCGCCGACTCCTCGCCCCTCTCTGATTTCTATAGTCATTGCTCTTGAAACTACATCTCTTGAAGCTAAATCCTTTGCAGCAGGAGCATAACGCTCCATAAAACGCTCACCGTTTGCATTAACGAGATATCCCCCTTCACCTCTTGCCCCCTCGGTAATAAGACAGCCTGCCGAATATATACCTGTCGGATGGAACTGTACAAATTCCATATCTTGCAGTGGAAGACCGGCTCTAATCGCCATGCCGCCCCCATCACCCGTACAAGTATGAGCAGACGTCGCCGAAAAATAAGCACGCCCGTATCCGCCCGTTGCAAGCACTACATTATGAGCTCTAAAACAATGCAGACTACCATCATCTAAATTCCACGCAACTACGCCTCTACATTCACCATCTTCCATCAATAAATCAATAGCAAAATACTCAACGAAAAACTGTACTTTATGTTTTAGTGACTGTTGATATAAAGTATGAAGTATAGCATGCCCCGTACGATCTGCCGCAGCACATGTACGCTGCGCTGCTTTTCCTTTGCCGTACTCTGTTGTCATTCCTCCAAAAGGACGCTGATAAATTTTTCCCTCTTCAGTTCTTGAGAAAGGTACGCCGTAATGCTCTAGCTCTAAAATCGCATCGGGAGCGTTTTTGCACATATACTCAATGGCATCCTGATCACCTAACCAATCAGAACCTTTTACCGTATCATACATATGCCAACGCCAATCATCTTCGCCCATATTCCCAAGAGCCGCACTAATTCCACCCTGAGCAGCCACAGTATGACTACGGGTTGGGAACAGCTTAGTTATACAAGCGGTATTTAGCCTTTCTTTAGCCATACCGAATGCAGAACGAAGACCTGCTCCGCCTGCACCTACAACTACTACATCAAATTTATGATGAATGATATTATACGCTTTGGTCATTAAATTAATTTTTTATTATTCTGATACGTGAATTGTCTACCTCTTTCACCCCATGGCTTGACCACGGGGTCCAGTAATTCAATACACAATAATGCTATAAATTGTTTTCTGGATACCGCAGTCAAGCCGCGGTATGACAATTTTTATCCTTTATAAAACAGCGCTACTACAAAAGCTACAATAGTAACAATGCAAAATAATTGCACTATTATAATCAATGTATTACGTAATTTGTAACAACTGATATAATCCTCAATTACTACACGCATACCAAGCATCGCATGATACAACGAAATAACCACCGTAATTAACAAAGCTACTACATTAAAAGGCTTTTTAAGTTCCCACATAATAATATTTATATCATTATTTTTGTTGGTTAACGTAAAATATATTAGCCACACAGAACATAAAGCTAATATAATCCCCGTTACTCTTTGCAATAACCAATGATGAGAACCACTTTTAGCAGAACCGCTATTTTTTGCTTTTACAATTTCTGCTTTAAAATCATATACCATTAATTTTCTCTATTATTTGTTTTAGCTTTTCGTCATTGCGAGGAAATTGCATAGCAATTGACCAAACAATCTCAGGCATTTGTTATTATTTCTGAGATTGCCACGTCGATGCTACGCATCTCCTCGCAATGACGTTTTTAATTACTACACCCATAACAATACCGTTAATAATACAGATCCTACCACTACACACCCACCGGTGATATTAACCAATTTTATAGAAAAACCGTAACCGATATCCCAAAATAAATGCCGAATGCCGTTACATAAATGATAAAACCAAGCGTAGCTAACAGCTACTAAGCATATTTTTATAATACAGCATTCAGCAAGCTGTAAATAATTATTGTCATATTTACTAAGAATCAACCACCACACCAAGATTGACACCGCAAAAAACAAAGCTACGCCGGTCATACGATACAAAATTGATAATGTAGAACTTATTTGCGGCTTATATATAGTTAAATGCGGTGAAGTTGGACGCTTATTATAAATTTCTTGTTTGGTTTTAGTCATATATTTCTAATAAATAAAAAAGGGTTATGTCATTCCCGCGAAAGCGGGAATCCAGTAATTAAAAAATACACATATACTGAATTTTTAAAATTAAAAGCTCTCTTTTTTCTGGATTCCCGCTTTCGCGGGAATGACATACTACACGTTTCAATCAGTCAACGACATCTATCTCTGCAACCAATGTCTTTCTACGGGCGATAAATCATCTGTCACTGCTCTCCTATCATCGAAGACAAAACATTCACCTTGCCATAAATTGTTCTTGTTTTGTGTATCTGCTAGATATTGCAGTATTCCACCCTTTAAATGATATACCTCATCATAACCTATGCTTTTAAGTAAGCTGGTGGATTTTTCACACCTGATACCACCTGTACAAACCATAGCAATTTTCTTACCTTTGAGCAATTCTTGATTCTGCTGAACCCAAGCAGGAAATTGTTTAAATGTTTTGGTATTAGGATTAATTGCTGATTTAAATGTACCAACCTCTATTTCATAATCATTTCGAGTATCTATTACTATAACATCTTGTTTTGTGATAAATTCATCCCAATCTTTCGGCTCTATATATTCGCCTTTAAACAAATCAACATTTAAATCATCAACGTTCATTGCTACGATCTCTTTCTTAAGTCTGACTTTCAATTTCTGAAAAGGATGAACATCACTATAATTTATTTTAACGTTAACATCTTTGGGACCGGTCAGCTTTATCAATTCTTCAAGTACAAGATTTACATTTTCATATGAACCTGAAAAAGAACCGTTAAAACCTTCATTAGCTAATAAAATAGTACCTCTAACATATTTTCTTTTACCGATAAGCAAAAGTTTCGGTATCAAATTCGCTGGTTCTTCTATATTAACAAAACTATATGCACTTAAAATTGCTATTTTTTCATTCATAAATTATTTAGGTATTATTTTTACATTCTATGTCATTCCCGCGAAAGCGGGAATCCATCAAAAGCTATAAAAAACTTATTTTTATAGCTTTATTTTATTAAATATGTAATTTTTGTATCAATGTTAAGGTTATTTTTCATTCCCGCCTTCGCGGGAATGACATAGAAAACTATATCTTATATAACCTGCAATGGTACGAACATATTACTACTACCCCTTTCAATCAGGAGCAAAATATTTTGCTTATCTGATTTTTTAGCACTTTCATATAATTCTTCTAGCTTACTTATATCGTCTATGCTTTCCTGATTAATCTTGGTTATCAGATCACCAATTTTGAAGCTACTTTCTTCTTCATCAATATTGGTTATAACTATTCCCATTTTATCTTGAGGAATAGTATATTTTTGTCTTAGTTCTTCAGTCAAATTACCAAAAGTAATATTATTTTTAGTAATAGATAAATTATTTTCTTCTTTATTTGTTATTTCTTTCTTATTGGTCTCTTCTGTAGAATCTTTGGTAACCTCTTCATTATCCGAAGTAATTTTAATAGGTAATTCAAGCTCCTTTTTATCGCGAAGTATTTTTACTTTTACTTCCTGATCAATAGGAGCATCTGCAATAATTACACGTAATTTTTTAGTATTTTTAACCGGTATATCTGCAAACTCTATTATTATATCACCTGTTTTAATTCCCGCTTTATCACCTGGACCATCTTCTTGTACTTTAGCTACTAACACCCCCCTAGTATTTTTAAGTCCTAGCCCTTCAGAAATTTCCTCGGTTAAATCTTGTATTGTTACTCCAAGGCGTCCTCTACTTACTTTTCCATCTTTCTTAAGACGTTCGATTATAGGCTTTGCAGTATTTGACGGTATTGCAAAACCGATACCTATATTAGTACCGAGCGGTGAAAAAATTGCCGTATTTACGCCGATTACTTTCTGATCCAAATTAAACATAGGACCACCGGAATTACCGTTATTAATTGCAGCATCCGTTTGAATAAAATTATCGACTATATTGTCCGTATCTATATCGATATCCCGCCCTTTAGAAGAAATAATACCGCTTGTCACCGTACTGCCTAGATTACCGAACGGATTACCGATCGCAATAACCCAATCTCCTACTCTTGCATCATTTGAATCTCCAAACTCAACAAAAGGTAGAGGTTCCTCGCTATCTATTTTTAAGAGAGCTAAATCGGTTTTAGTATCGTTACCTATTAATTTAGCCGATAATTCGGTATTATCTGCAAGTTTTATATTAATTTTATCAACATTTGCAATTACATGATAGTTTGTCACTATTAAGCCGTTAGGTTCAATAATAAATCCTGAACCAAGCGGGACACTTTTCGGAGTTTGATCAACCTCTTCCAAATTCAGCGGTATATTAAGCTTTTCTAAAAAATCATTAACTTTTTCTTGCAGAGGATCTTTCTCGGCATTTTCTGATTTACTATTAACATATTCTATTGTTGAAATATTAACGACTGCAGGAATTAACGGTTCAACTATATCGGCAAAGCTATAACGGGCGGCTTCACTTACTTTTAAAGGAGCAGAATTTATTTCCGTAAATTCATTCTCTTCTTGAGCTGCTACTTTTAAAGACTTACTATTTTCTTTTGCTAGAACAACGTTACTTGATATTAAAACTATTATAACAAGAACTATTTTCAGATTAACCATATACTCCAAGTAAATAAAAAGTAGATAGACTAGTATACTACTTAGTTAGATTTAGATATTTTAAAACTTCAGCATCCGGTGAAATTACAAAATTAGTATTCTCTTTCTTTAAAGAATTTTTATATACTAAAAGTGATCTATAAAATTTATAAAATTCCGGGTCAACTGAATAAGCAGAATTATATATTTTTGCTGCTTTCTCATCGCCGTCACCTTTAATAATTTGTGCATCTCTATAAGCTTTAGCAAGTATTATTTTACTTTCTTTATCTGCTTTTGAACGAATACGCACACTTTCTTCTTGTCCTTCCGCTCTAATTTGGGTTGCTTCTTTTTCACGTGCCGTTTGCATACGACGATAAATAGCCGCACTATTTTCTTTTGGTAAGTCTGCTCTTAAAATTCTAACATCTACAACATCAATACCGAAGCTTTTAGCTTCACCGTCCACTTGATTTAAGATATTTAACATTACGTTACTACGTTCCTGACTTAAAAGGCTACTTAGCGAGATTTTACCTATCACCTTACGCATTGACGATTCAAGATTACGAGTCAGCCTAATTTTCACACCTTGATAATCATGTACCGTTTTATAAAACATTACGGGATTATTAATTTGGAATTTGGCGTAGGCATCAACAATAACTCGTTTACCGTCAGCAGCCGTTAATTCTTTTGCCTCAACCTCAACATCTAAAAGACGCTTATCAAAAAATTCAACATTTTGAATAAACGGGATTTTAATATTCAGTCCTGGATTTTCTATAGTTCTAACTGCCTCACCAAACTGGAATACTACTGCAGATTGGCGTTGGTCAACTGAAAATAAGGAGCTAGAAATCAGTATCAGCCCAAAAACAATTGTAAAAATTATATAATAAATCTTTTGTTGCATTTAATATTCCTTGTTGTTTAGATGTCATTTGTGTATAGAGTGAAAAACACTCTTGATGTCATTCCCGCTTTCGCGGGAATGACATAACACCCCTATGGTTTAATAGCCATGTGCGGCAGTAGTGCATTATTAATAATCGTTTTATTTGAACCGCCTAATATCTCTTCGACTACTTCTAAATATAATCTATCTCTAGTTACTTGCCTACCTGTAGCATATTGTTTATAAATAGCATTAAATCTTTGGCTATCACCTTCTGCTTTCGATATAACTTCTGCTCTATAACCTTCTGCTTCTTGTATAATCTTTGCAGCCGCTCCTCTAGCTTCCGGCAAAATCTTATTATTATAGGCTTGAGCTTGATTTATTTCTTTTTCTTTATCTGCTTTTGAAGTTTGCACGTCTCTATAAGCGTCTATTACTTCGGCAGGAGGCTCGGCTTTTAATAATTGTACTTTCTCAATCATAACGCCAGCATTATAACTATCCAATATCTTCTGTGCTAATTTCTCTATTTTATAAGTAATCTCCTGTTTTTGATCGGATAATACCCAAGAAATAGGAGTATTGCCTATGACTTCCCTAACGGCACTCTCGACTGTTGCTTTTACTGTTTCTGCAGGTCTTTGTACGTTAAAAATAAAATCTTCAAGATTATTAATATGCCACATTACGTCACAATTTAAAGCAATGATATTTTCATCACCGGTGAGCATTATACTTTCACCGGCAATATTTTTAGTATTATCGCCACCGCTACGCAGAGAGCTATTTGTACGATAACCAATCTCAATCCGACGTGATTGTTTAACTTTCTCAACTATTATCTTTTCAAAAGGCGCCGGTAAATGATAATTAAGCCCGGGGTAGCCCTTACGCACAAAACGCCCAAATCTTATTACCGCTGCTTCTTCACCTTCTTTTATTTCATAAATACCCGAAGCGAACCATAAAGCAACCACTGCGACAACAGCTAAAATTATTGTTTTAGCATTGAAATTAAACGGGCATTGAAATTGATCAAAATTAAATTGATTTTTACGCGGTCTTGTAAATATGTTATCTTCTTTATCAGAATCAAAATCTTTCCATGGGGATTTTTTTAAAATTGAGATATATTTTTTATTAAGCATTTGCTTTGTTGTTTTATATTATTTTAAAGATGAGATAATTATATATATAATAGTATATAACGTCAAGTTACGAGCTTAAAACAGCTTTAAAAAGGAAATTTAATTATGGCGAATTTACACCAACGACAAATTATAGATAAAATTCAGCATATTACCTTTAAAGACGGTACTTTTTTAAATGAAGTTATATCGGATATTATAATTAAAGGTAATAATATCGGTTTCTCAATAGATATATCAGGTAAAAACAAGTTAGAAGCCGAAGAAATTAGACTTAAGGCAATTAATAAACTTAACGAGATTTCGGAAGTAAATAAAATAACAATTGTTTTTACCGAAAGTAAACCGATGGAGGAAAAAATTCAAAAACCAAAACATTTTGTAGAAAATGTAAAAAAAATTATCTTAGTAGCGTCAGGTAAAGGCGGAGTCGGAAAATCTACAATATCGGCTCTTATCGCTCAGCAGTTAAGTCTAGCAAATTACCGAGTCGGGATAGTAGATGCAGATATTTACGGTCCGTCAATTCCGCATATATTCGGCATTAACGAAGTACCGCAAACGAAAGATGGACGAATAATACCGGTACTTGCTCAAAGCATCGAAATTATATCTATAGGCTTCTTCGTGAAAGACCACTCGGCAATTATTTGGCGTGGTCCTATGGCGAGTAAGACTATTTATCAATTATTATCGGTAACAAAATGGGATAATTTAGATTATTTAATTATCGATATGCCGCCGGGGACAGGTGATATTCATTTAAGTATACTAGAAAATTATCATTTAGACGGCGTAATAATCGTAACTACACCACAAAAAATATCAGAAATAGACGTAATACGTTCTATAGATTTATATCAAAAACTAAATTTACCTATTTTGGGAATAATTGAGAATATGAGCTATATGCTTAAAAATAATAGTGGCGGACATTTATCACAAAAATATAATATACCACTAATCGCTCAAATTCCTATCACACCGCAAATAGCCAAGGCTTGCGATAAATCACTACCTCTAACAAACTTATTAACATTACCTTTAGAGAAGTATTTACAATGAAAATACACGTATTAGCGGATGATAGAACAGGCAATACCCATCAGGCTATTGCACTTGCTGAAAAATTAACGGAAGAATATACAACAATTAAGCTTGAATATAATTGCTTAGCTAAGCTACCGAACTTTTTACTAAAATATTATCCTATTCATATAAAAAGTGAGCTATTGCAGTATCTTTTGGATAAGTCCCCGCCTGATATGATAATTACCGCTGGAAGAAGAACGGCAGTACTAGCATTTTATTTAAAAAAGAAATTTAAAGATATCAAGTTAATACAAATAATGCAGCCTCATCTTCCTTACAATGCATTTGATGCCGTTATTCTGCCTTATCATGACCAACGTCATTGCGAAACCACAAAGTGGCTGAAGCAATCTCAGGGCTTTTTTACTAGATTGCTTCGTCAATACTTCGTATTTCCTCGCAATGACGACGTTAAAAACATCATCCCCATCAACGGAGCTATCAACAACGTAACCGAACAGTTCGCCGCAGCGAGCTTGGAACTCCAAAAACATTATCCTAATCTTAAACAGTTTATTGCAGTGATAATTGGTGGAAATAATAAAAAATTTAATTTCCATAAAGATGAAGCAGTTTTATTTGCTTCATTATTAAATAAAATATATACTAATCAAAAAATACCTTTTTTCATTAGCTTTAGTAGACGTACACCACACACTGTAAAATCAATTATTAAAAATAATATGCCGTCCTCCACAATTATTTATGACCCGAACGAAGACGCAGGCTATAATCCTTATATAGCTATGCTCTCCAAGGCAAAATATATAATCTCTACGGCCGACTCAATCTCAATGTGCAGTGAAGCAGCTTCAAGCGGCAAGCCTCTTTATATATTCTGCCCACCAAACTTTAATTCTTCAAAGCATAAGATTTTTATAAAGCAGTTAGTAGAACAGAAGATAGCAAGAATTTTTGATAAGTCGGCTATTGATCTAGAAGAATATAGCTACAAACCCTTAAATGAAGCAGAAAGAGTAGCTGAAATTATTAAATCTTTAATCAAAAGCTGGTAATTATATGGATAAAGATATACAATCATATATATTCATTAATAAGCTAAAATCTTTACCGTTTGTCAACGAAATATGGCTTTTTGGCTCTCGTGCTAGAGGGGATAACGATGAGCGTTCCGATATTGATATTGCAATTATCTGCCCTAATATTACAGATCAAGCATGGCTAGAAGTTATGTCTATTATAGAGAATGCTGACACGCTTTTAAAAATAGATTGTGTAAGGTTTGAAAGTACTAAAATAAGCTCTGAACTTTATAAAAATATATTAAAAGAAAAAAAAATTATATATGTCAAAAATAAACCTTAAACTTAAAAAATTGCATAAAGCTTTTATGACGCTTGAAGATATTTATTTAAAATCGACAACAGAAGATAGGGCTTATATTGGTGCCACTATACAAAGATTTGAATTGACTTTTGAACTCGCTTGGAAGTTTTTAAAAGAATATTTTTCTCAAAAAGGCACAGTTCTTCACTATCCTAAAGAAGTTATAAAGGAAGCTTTTGTTGCCGGTATTATAAATGATGAGAGTTTATGGATTTATATGCTTACTGATCGTAATATGACCTCTCATACTTACGATAAAAAGCTTGCTGATAAAATATATAACCGAATAAGAAATTATGTTCCTGAACTTAAGAAATTACTAAATATCATTGATTTAAAGATTTAATAATACCTTGCAGAGTTTGGACCTCAGGGGAAGAGAAACTATTTATACGTGTAAATATATTAGTGATGTTTTGTTGCATAGCAGTTTTTTTGTCGGGAGCCTCGAAGAATCCGGCTTTATCGAGTTTGCCGAATAAATTTACTAAAAAATGCTCTATTTCTTCTTTAGTAGCTAATTTTTGAATGTTATGTAAATCCTCTCTGGGCGTAGAATTACGAAACAACTCATAGCATATAATAATAACCGCTTGAGCAATGTTTAATGAGCTAAATTCGGTTGTATTAATAGTGATAATCTTATTAGCAAATGCGATTTCTTCGTTGCTAAGCCCATTATTTTCCCGCCCGAACATTATCCCGACTTTTTCAGAATTTGGATAATCTAAAGGTAAATTTTGTGAAAATACATAATCTTTATTCATAGCCCTTTTAATGCAAGTAGTAGCATATAAATATTCGAGGTCTTTAATGCTATCCTCTAGGCTATCAAAAATTTTTGCATGATCTATAATATTAACCGCTCCGACTGCATTACTACGTGCTTGCTCATTAGGCCAGCCGTCTCTTGGAGCCACGATTCTAAGCTCATTTAAACCAAAATTCTTCATTGCTCTTGCAGTAGCACCTATATTCGCACCCATTTGCGGGGCAACTAATATTATTATTGGATTCATTTTAATAATTTTTTGTAACTAAGCAGGTATAGGCAATCGCTACGGCGTCAGCTTCATCAGAATTGGTAATTAAGGCAGTGCCAGGCAGCAAAAGCTTTATCATATGCAAAATTTGGTCTTTCTCTGCATGCCCATATCCTGTTACGGTTTTTTTTACCGTATTTGGCTTAAACTCTCGCATGTCCAAATTATATCTACCGATCAGCGACATTATCGCCCCTCTAGCATATCCAAGCTTTAAAGAAGTCACGCTATTAGTATTAACAAATGTTTCTTCAATCGCTGCCATATTTGGTTGATATTCTAATATTACTTTTTCTAATGTACTATTAATAAAAGCAAGTCTATGATGAATTGCATCCTTACTATTTGTTCTAATAATACCACTAGCTAAATATTTCAACTGTGCGGTCTCCTTTGCCACTACTGCCCATCCAAGACTCCCAAGTGCCGGATCAATCCCAAGTATTATCATGATTATTTAATGTTATTTTTATTGGCATTATTATATGGCTTTTATGTCATTCTCGCGAAAGCGGGAATGACATCGAAAACCATCCAACAAAGCCTGTCAAGCCACAGGGTGACAACTTTATATCTTCATATACTGATAAAATTCTTGATTATTCTCCCACAGCTCACGCACCTTAACGAATAAAAATAAATGAACAGGAAATCCAAAAAACCTCTCCATTTGCATTCGGGATTTTGCTCCTATTTCTTTGATTTTAGAGCCGTTTTTACCGAGTATTATAGTTTTATAGCTCTCTCTTGAAACTACTATAACTTGATTAATCTTTACGGATTTGTCTTTAAGCTCTTCCCATTTTTCGGTTTGTACGGTTAATTTATACGGGAGTTCTTTCTGCAAATTTAAAAATAACTGCTCTCTTGTAATTTCTGCTGCAATAAAACGCATAGGTAAATCCGTTATGTCGTCTTCCGCATAAAGCCAAGGAGAAATTTTGGCCTTACTTGTTATATATTCAAGTAATCCATCAATATTTTTGCCTGATAAAGCAGATATAGGAAAAAGTAAGCTATCAGGATGATTTTCTGTTAAAAAAGCTTTAATGTCATTTAGATATTTTGATTCGATGTCTATTTTGTTCAATAAAAATATCGGAACAATATTAAGTGAGCGAAGCTTATCTAAAATATTATGCGTTATATCATCAAACGACTTTAGACTATCAATAATTAACAGAACTAAATCTGCACTATGCAAACTAGACCACGCACATCTTACCATTGCTTTCTCTAAGCTCCCTTTCGGCTCAAATATACCGGGCGTATCGTATAAAATTACCTGCGTATCTTTTAAGGTAATAATACCGGTAATAATTGACCTAGTAGTTTGAACTTTTTGGGTAACGATTGAAAGCTTCTCACCGATTATTCTGTTTAATAAAGTTGATTTTCCGCTATTAGGTCGCCCGATTATACAAACCGATACCGTTTTCTGATTAGATATCTTCCCAAACTTCACTTCTAGAGGTAATTTAGACGTCGATCCAGTACTCGCCTCCTCGCGTACTAGTGTGTACGCCGCTGCTGCGGCAAGTGCTTCCGTGTCTCCTTTAAATTCCTCTCTATAAGCTGGTTTGGCAAGATGTCTATTAGTCATTTTTAAGTCTATGCAATAAGCTTCGTGCTGCGTTTTTCTCTGCTTCTTTTATTGTGTGACCAGTGCCTGTTTGTTCATAATCTTTTACTTTTACAAGAACCGTAAAAGTCGATGAATGGGAGGCTCCTTCTCTTTTTATCAGACGATATATAGGTAGGTGATGATCACTAGCTTGAGCCCATTCTTGTAAAGCAGTTTTTGGGTCATAATCCGTTAAATTCTGAACTTTTATAAATTCTGCCCATAACTTCTCGATAATATCATGGATTGTTTCAATATTGCTATCAAGATATATAGCTGCAATTAAAGCTTCCGTGGCATTTTCTATATTATTAAGATTATCACGCCCGCCTGCTACTTCTTCGCCATGAGTCATAATTATATAATTTTTTAAAGTAAGTTTAGCTCCAACCATGCATATTGTTTCTTTGCAAACCAAATATGATCTAATTTTAGCTAAATTCCCCTCATTATAATTTGCAAAATTTCTAAATAAAATTTCTGTGATTACTAAATTTAATACGGCATCACCTAGAAATTCTAATCGTTCATAATCTTTATCATCCTTGTACTCGTGATGTTGTCTTAAAGACGGATGACTTAACGCCTCTATTAAAAGCTCTTTATTTTTGAAACTATAGCTAAGTAGCTTTTCTAACTTCTCAAATGATTCCATTACGCATCCGTGTTATAAAGATTTCTGAAAATTCGATTTAACCTAACAGATTCAATCCATGGCTTTAACTTTAGTACTAGATTAATAACTCCTATATCATTATCCCACCAAGTTATTTTTGTTGAGAACCAAATAAATTGTGCTTTAGCAATAAAATTTTCAAACGGTACAAATCCAAGATTTACTCTACTATCATTTGACTGATCTCTATTATCCCCTAAAAAGAAATATTTCCCTTCAGGTATATAAAAAACATCCGTATTACCGTATCTATCATTATATATAACGCCATAAATAGGAGCAAGCTTATAAGAAAAATATGTTCTACCGTTTGGCAGTGTTTCTTTAAACTTTAAATATTTTATTCCCTCTTCGCTTATATAAGTTCCAACTTCTTTGCGTTCTATTTTTTTGTCGTTAATATATATTACGTCATCAATCAATTGAATTTTATCGCCGGGTAGCCCTATTAAACGCTTTATATATCTAACACTCATATCGTTAGGCGGACGAAAAACTACAATATCGCCACGCTCCGGTTCATGAGCAAATATTCGCCCTTGAAAAAGAGGAATAAAATCAAAAAAAGATAAAGAATAATTACTATAACCATAACTATATTTCGTAGAAAATATATAGTCATTCTCAAGTATGGTTGCTTTCATAGACCCGGTCGGAACTGTAAACGGCTCCATAATAAGTATTCTAATAAGTAAAGCAATACATATTACAAAAGCAAAAGACCCCCACTCTTGCTTAGCTGTTTTATTAGTGTTTGATTTTGTATTATCTGTTTGCATAATCTCTTAATTATTTATAAATTGGAATCGTCATTGCGAGGAAATTACAAAGTAATTGACTAAGCAATCTCAGGAGTTTGTTATTATTTCATGAGATTGCCAAGCTCCTTTCTCCTTTCAGTCGCTCGCAATTACAGCTTAGTATCCACGCAGGCAATATCTCCTCGCAATGACGATAAAGTCAAACCACGCTATAACTCTTTATCCTCGCCTCAATCTCGCTTCTAAAATGGCGTATCAGCCCTTGAATCGGCCAAGCTGCCGCATCACCTAAAGCACAGATAGTATGCCCCTCTATTTCTTTCGTAACGCTAAGGAGTTCGTCTATCTCAGATTTTTTGGCATTACCTTTAACTAGCCGCATCATGACTCGCCACATCCAGCCCGTACCCTCACGGCAAGGAGTACATTGCCCGCAAGATTCATGCATGTAAAATTTACTAAGCCTTGCTATTGCATAAATAATATCGGTAGATTTATCCATCACTATAATACCGCCTGTACCAAGTCCAGAACCTGCGGTTTTTAAACTATCAAAATCCATATCCACTTCACATAATGACTTAGGAAGTAAAGGCACGGAAGAACCGCCCGGGATTATGGCTTTAAGATTATCCCATCCACCACGAACACCACCCGCATATTTCTCAATCAATTCTTTTAACGAAATACCCATTGCTTCCTCAACATTACAAGGCTTGTTAACATGCCCTGATATGCAGAAAATCTTAGTTCCCGTATTGTTAGGTTTACCTATACCAGCAAACCAGCTAGCTCCTCGTCTTAAAATGGTTGGCACTACTGCAATAGACTCAACATTATTTATAGTAGTCGGGCAGCCATATAACCCAAAGCCGGCAGGAAAAGGCGGCTTTAAACGAGGCATACCTTTTTTGCCCTCTAAGCTTTCAAGCAATGCCGTTTCTTCGCCACAAATATAAGCACCCGCCCCACGATGTAAATAAATATTACAATCAAAGCCCGAACCGCAAGCATTCTTTCCTATTAACCCTTCTTTATAGGCTTCATCTAAGGCACGCTGAATATTAGATGCTTCATTATAAAACTCACCTCTAATATAGATATAACAATTATTCGCTCCTATAGCAAAGCTTGCAAGCAAGCAACCTTCTATTAATTTGTGCGGCTCAAACCTTAATATATCACGATCCTTACAAGTGCCAGGCTCAGACTCGTCGGCATTTACTACTAAATAGCAAGATTTCTCTAAATTTTTAGGCATAAATGACCATTTCATACCGGTAGAAAATCCGGCACCTCCTCGCCCTCTAAGCCCTGATTTCTTAACCTCTTCAACGATGAAATCTCTACCTTTATCAAGCAAAGCTTTAGTATTCTCCCAATCGCCTCGCTTCTTGCTAGATTTCAAATCATGGCTTTGCTGCCCATGTAGGTTAGTAAAAATTTTGTCTTCTTCTTTTAGCATAAACTATTCTCGTTATGGCTTAAAAACGTCATTGCGAGGAAAAATTGAAAATTTTGACAAAGCACTCTCGTGCCAAAATCCTGAGATTGTCATGCAGCCTACGGCCATTCGCAATGACAATGAAGCCAGTCCACGCAACAATGCCTGCTCGCAATGACGATTCTTTACCTTTCTATTACTTTTTTATTAAACTTCCTATTAACAAACATTGTAAGTATCGGAGCAGAGATAAAAATTGAGGAATAAGTACCGGCTATTATCCCCAAAAATACAAGTACGCTAAAACTACGGATTGCCTCACCGCCAAAAAGAATAAGGGCTAAATTGGCAAGTAGCGTGGTAATGACAGTTAAAATAGTTCTTGATAAAGTCTCATTAATACTTAAATTTATAATTTCCGTGATATTTTTTTTATGATATTTACGTAAATTTTCTCTAATCCTATCATATATTACTACCGAATCATTAACGGAATAACCTATAATAGTTAACACTGCAGCAATAGTACTTAAGTTAAAATCAAGCTTTGTCATACTCATAAACCCAAGAGCGAGTATTACGTCATGCACTAAGGCGATAAGTATACCAAGACCGAAATACCACTCAAAACGCACCCAAATATAAACCATAATCGCTAAGAAAGAGAATAGCATCGCCATAGCTCCCGCTTCTATTAGCTGCCTACCGACTTGCGGACCGACAAAATCTACCTTACGATATTCAAACTTATACGGAAAATTACTTTGCAAAGATGCTTTAATTAACTCAATATTTTTCATGAGATTTTCTTCACTACTACTACCGAATCTAATTGATAAATCACGCTCACTACCGAAATTCTGTAAGACCACCTCACCTATTCCAAGCTTGCCTAGAACCCCACGCATTTTTGGCAAATCAGGAGCTTGATCAAGCCTTACTTCAATAACTATACCGCCGGCAAAATCAATACCGAAATTAAATTTATATATACCGATCCAAATAAAGCTAATGAGTGATAAAATAATTGAGAAAGTATAGCTAACTTTTTTAAAATTCATAAAATCAAAATCGATTTTATTAGGTAAAAGTCTTAAAGGATAAATTTGCATTATTATATATTTTGTTGAATAAGGATTATATTTGTATTATATAGTAAATTCAAAAAGGTTAAATGATTTTTTATGTCAGAAGTAGTAGTAAAAGAACAATTAGAGCAATATATAAGCAAAATAGAAAGATTAGAACAAGAAAAAGCTGATTTATCTCAAGAAGTAAAAGATATCTTCCAAGATGCTTCTTCACATGGATTTGATGTTAAAGCTATGAAATCTATATTGAAACTAAAGAAATTGGATAAAGATAAACTTGCCGAGCAGGACGCTATGCTTGAGCTTTATAGAGATACTTTAGGGATTTGAGGCATACGTCATTGCGAGGAAATTACGAAGTAATTGGTGAAGCAATCTAAGGAGTTTGTTATTATTTCATGAGATTGCCACGCAGCCTACGGCTGCTTGCAATGACGTATTTAGTATTCACGTAGCAATGCACTCTTTCGCAGTAATGACATAAGAGATACCAATATATTTAAGCTTTTGCTGCCTTAGTTTTAGCAATAGGGATATGTCTCTCTTTAATTCTAGCCGACTTGCCGCTTCTATTTCTTAAATAATAAAGTTTAGCACGACGAACTACTCCGTATTTTACTACATCAATAGAGTGTACTATCGGCGAGTAAATCATAAAGCGTCTTTCGACCCCTTCACCGTGGCTAATTTTACGTACTAAGAAAGATGAAGTAATACCGCGATTTCTTTTTGCGATAACTACACCTTCATAGGCTTGAAATCTTTCCGTTAATTTTTCCTTACCGTCTTTCTCAATCGATCTATCAATAATTTTAACAGTTACCTTAACTGTATCGCCGGCTTCAAAATCAGGAATTTTTTTATTTGCAGTACGCTTTGAAATATTTTCCTGTTCAAAGCGGTCAATAATATTCATTTTTTCACTCCTTAACTCTATAAATCTTTAAGTAACTCCGGACGGCGTAATTTAGTAATCATATGTGATTGCTCTTGTTTCCATTCATTAATTAGCCTTTGGTTACCAGATAACAAAACACTCGGTACAGCTCGATCACGCCAAATTGCAGGTCTTGTATATAGGCTGCATTCAAGCCCACCCTTAAATTCTCCGTCTTCTTCAAAAGACTCAGAAGATAAGGTATTTTGGTTCATTAAAACACCTGGCAGTAGTCTAATTAAGCAATCGAGAATGGTGAGGGTAGGTATTTCTCCGCCGGACAAAATGTAGTCGCCTACACTAATTTCTTGAACATTATACTCTTCAATTACACGTTCGTCAATCCCTTCGTAACGTCCACATAAGAATATGAGGTTTTTATTTTTTAACATCTCTTTAGCAAAGCTTTGGGTAAAGACTCTACCGCGAGGTGAAGGATAATACATTTCAGCATTAGGATTTAAAGCAAGAGCATGATCTATGCTACTGCCTAGAACATCAGGACGCATTATAAGCCCGTTACCACCGCCATAAGCCTCATCATCAATATTTTTATGCTTAGTTAAACCGAAATCTCGAATATTAATAACGTCATATGACCAAATATTTTTATTTAGCGCTTGTCCTGCTAAAGAATGTCCTAGAGTTCCAGGAAACATTTCAGGAAAAACGGTTAAGATTGTGGCATGAAGTATAGACATACGTTTAAAATAGTAGACAGTACCAATTAACGCAATAAAATTATAATTTAATTATTTACCCCACCCACCTGTCCTATAATCTTCTTTTCTTTGTTTTTTAGCAGCAGCTGTTGTACCACTCCTAAATGCTTCAGCTTTTTGTTGATGCGTTTTATGAGCTTGATCACTTTGGAATTTTTGAAATTCTGCTTTCTTAGCAGATGCTATATAAAACGGACTTGTTATTTTCTCTAAGCGTCTCATAGCATCTTTATCTAAACTAATACCTGCTTCTTTTGCTTGCTGCTCTATTTTTAATGCTGTCTTATAACCTGCTGCTGCGTTTTTAGCTATAACTTGCCTCTGCATCAACCCACTCTAGAATCTTTCTTCATTGCATCATTATATGGATTTATCTTATTATTTTTAATATCCTTTATTTGTTTTTCTGCTTTCTTTTTATCAAAATCTTCTGGCATAACTTCCCCCTAAATTTAAGTTAAAAATATATCTATAGCTGTATATATTTCAAAAAAAGTTAATAAAGAAAAATAGAGGTATAAGTAATTAAAAATTAACCAATTTGTGTTATAAAAACTTCATCATTTCCTCAGCGATGATTAGCTCTTCGTTTGTCGGCACAGCGAAAACTTTAACCTTACTGCTTTCAGCGCTTATTAGATGCTCATTTTTTTGGTTTTTTGCATCATCTATTTTAATGCCTAACCATAAAAGTTTTTCAGTAATCATTTCTCGTATTACAGCGGTATTCTATCCAACACCGGCAGTAAAAATTAGACAATCAACTCCCTCAAGTGCAGCAGTTAGCTTACCTATTTCAAGTACAATGTGATACACAAATAAATCTATAGCAAATTTAGCATCAGGTGAGTTACTGGCAAGCAAAGTACGCATATCGGAGCTTTCACTGGACATACCGAGTAATCCTGATTTCTTATATAGTAACTCGGTTACTTCTTTCGTAGTCATTTGCTCATGATCAATAAGATATAACACCACTCCAGGATCAAGGTTACCTGTCCTTGTACCCATCATAACACCGTCAAGTACGCTAAAGCCCATGGAACTTGTTAAACTAAGACCGTTTTTAATAGCACATAGACTACTACCGCGTCCTAAATAAGCTATAATAGTCTTTGTAGGAAATCTTCCTTTGTCATTTCGTTAAAATGGCTGCTAATATATTTATATGATAACCCATGAAAACCATAACGAATTATCCCTTTATCATAATATTTTTTCGGTAAACCGAAAGCTTTTGTAATAGGAGGATTGGTAAAATGAAACGACTTATCAAAACAAGCTATATGTGAGATTTCTTTATATTTTTGAAGAAATAAAGCCAGTACCTGCAAATTATAAGGTTGATGCAAGGGGCTTAGAGGTATTAATGCTCTTAAATCTTCACTAACTTTTTCATTAACAATAACCGGTTTATTAAAATTTTTCCCGCCATGGACAATACGGCGACCGGTTGCAATTAACTTGAGATTTTCTTGTTTTTTCCACCAATCTTCAAAAAGATCAATCATCATTGCAATAGCATCATCTTTAATGTCGGTAGCAGATGCCTGTTTTTTATTTATATGAAATAATATTTTATTATCATTTTTTCTAAAAAAATATTATAAATTTTATCCTTAACTTTTTTATTCTGAATTTCAAAAATAGAAATTTTCAAACTAGATGAGCCGACATTAGCTATTAAAATAACATTTTTCATTATTTACCTGCTTGGATATGTAGCTTCGCCTTAGTGTGATTATAAATAAACGCAGCAAGTACACAGGAAAGAATACGCATATCCATAGGATCAGCTCTACTTGTTAAAATAATAGGCACACGGGCTCCAAGAACGATACCCGCCATAACCGCTTGACCCAAATATTTTAGCTGCTTTGCAAGCATATTGCCTGATTCAAGATCAGGTACTACTAATATATCAGCATTTCCTGAAACTGAAGAGCTGAGTAGGACGAATATTAATAGCAGCATCGGTAATAATAAACGGTTTTGGAAAGGTAGCAACTGCCATTAAGAAAGCATGGCTTATACGACGTTCAGTACGTAGTCCATTCTTCTTATGAACTACCGCAGACATAAGCTCATCAGTATGAAGCGCCCCTTGCATAATAGCCACAACTTCCCTTTTCTTCGCAAGCTCTACGGCTTTTTTTGCTGCTTCGTGGCTATGCTCAACATTAATTACTTGATAATCCTCAAGATCGACATTATTAACTTTTGCTACTGATTCAATTTTATGTTGCGGACCAATCAAGACCGGTTTTATTACATTAAATTGTGCCGCTCTAACTGCACCGAGTAATGATTCTTTATCGATCGGATGAACTACTGCAGTTTTAACAGGCTTAAAGCCGTCGGCTCTAAGTAATAGATCGATGAAATGCTTTGCTGCTTCATCAAAGTCAGGATCGTTGATTTCTTTTGGAGGAGTATAAGTAGTACCTAATTTCTTAGCTAGAATGGCATCTAAAAAAGTCTCGTTTATTATATGTTGCTTCTTCATAAACCCCTGAATAAATAATCACTAACTTAATTAGATAGTATATAAGTTAATTAATAAAGGGAAAACTAATTATTGTTTTTAGCGGGCATTTCTTAAATGCTATTAACGCAACAGTGTATATTCGCATTCCGTGTAGGCATTGTTGCGTAGTTTGAAAAATACCCTTAATGTCATTCCCGCTTCTGCGGGAATGACATAAGAGCTATATATCAATCATTTAAATAATTTCCAATTTCGTTCTTGCGGTGGAGAATCTTCTCTTCCTTCAGAAAAAAAATCATTAGTAGGATTTGAGCTTAGTTCTGTAAATATTTCTTCCCAACTTTTTTGCGGTTTTAAGCTTTTATCTGATGATAAATACTTGAGTTCTTCATAACCATTTTTAGTTTGATCGTTCATCAATATTTTTGTTTTTACATATTCTATTATACTATAATTGTTTAAAAAACAATTATTAGTTATTCTACTTCATATTTCTTAAATGATCTTCTAATTTTCTTAGCTTTCTACCCTCGTTTACTATAGGCTTTACATAGGTTTGCATTTTGGCATTTTCTCTATATTTATTAATCTGATCGATCTGAGCATTGACTTCATCGGTAATGGCTTGCTTTCTATCCTCTATTTTATTTAATACTTCAGTACTATATTCATAATTTTTAACATCAGCATTAAAGTTATTAAGCTCTTCAGTAATCTTTTGGTCTATTTCAGCTCCCTCGGCGGTATCTTTAACTTTTTGTGCTATTAATGCCGGCATTTCTTCGATCTTGATATCATCTCTTTTGAAATGATCTTTAAGCTCTTTATAAGTTTGCTCTAAATTTGCCTGGGCTTTCTCGTGCATAATATCATAATGCTCTTGGCGACGAATATATCGATCTCCATCTATAAATTCTGCATGTTTTCTATGAGCGTTATCTATCATATCACACATCTGAGAATCAGTAGCTTTCTCACGCATAAATCTGTCGCCCATCATTACCGGCTCACCTTCCTCAAATAACCTACCATGCACCTCATAAATAAGCTTTCTTTTAGCTAATTCTTGATAATATTCCACATCACTATATCTACCTGTTTTTTCTAGTCTTGCTAGATATTCCGGTGATAATATATCTGCTTGAGCAGCTAGCGCCTCCTTATTAATATGCATTTGGAGCTCTTCATGTTCTCGTGCTTTTTCATCATCTTTTAATTTTTCGCTATAAGTTCTAAGCCTTGGATCGTTATATTCAAAATCATGCCATTCGGCACTGGTTAGATTACCCTCATAAGCATCACGTAAATCTTTACCGACTATTGCAGTTAAAGCTCCTCTTTTTATTCCTGTATAACCTGCATATATTTTTTCGCCTATACCTACACGCTTTTCTTCTTTTAATTTACGTTTTGTATCAACACGATGCTCTATCTCTTGCCAGCTTCTAAGAACTCCTATATTCTTACCGAACAGACCAACACCTCGCCCAGACATTTCTTGGTGAGCATTTTTATAAGCCTCTTGATAATCTCTAGTAAAGTTTGCATCGCTAGCGAGTTCACGTAAGTTAGCATCTTTTAATGACTTATCAAGCTCAGCTTTTTGTTCTTTACTTAAAGCAGCGTAATCTTTCACTCCATATTTATTTGCAGCAATTTTATCTCGAAGCTGAGTAAACTTCATTTGCGATAGTTCTTTTGCTTTTAATTCATTCCCCTTAGGTAAATTCTTTAATAATCCTGCAATACCGTTTTCATAATCCGTAATAGCATTCATTTTTACATCTTTAGAATCTATACCGTATTTTCTCTTAACCTCATTTTGTACGGTTTTATTTGCTGAAGAACCGAGAGCTTGCTTTTCAAGCCTTCCCATCATCATATTTTCAAATTTCTCAGCAAAAAACATACGAGCTTGCTCTTTCCCTGCACTTACACGGCTAGTTACAGGTGCACTTACCGTCTTAGCCACATAATTTAGCGGTCTATTCATTTGTTTCGCTGCAGATTCATAAGATTGCTGATTAACTTTTTGTATGTCTGTTAAATTACCTGAAGTACCGGCAATAAATTGTGCCGTCGATATAGCAGTATCGTTAAATTTACTTAGCAAATAAATAGACACAAAAATTAGTAATATCCCGTCAAGTTGGACAAATTTCCCATTTATAAAATTACTAATTCTTTTTGCATCTTTAACTAAATCTAAAAACGGTAATTCAATATAGCGTTCATCTATACACTCATACGCAGCACAATGCTTACATTTATCAGGGTCATTCTTACAAGAATCATCTACTATTATATGATCTTTAGGAACTAATATATTTGCTTTGTGGAAATTATTTATACCGCCTTTCATCGGTACTGGGAACCACCAATAAAATATTGAATGACCCAGGCTTGGATCTATATCCTCAAGGAAGCTACCGAATATTTCATTTATCGGACCTAAATTAGGAAAATCATGTTTACATACCGCAAAACCAAGCGTTGAATATATTTCGGTTCTGATGATCATTGAAATAAAAGCGATACCGGCAAATAAAATTATAGGCTGTAATGCATATGATATTAATTGTCTTAACCAATTCTCAAATAACGAACGAGTTATATTAAACAACATGAAACAAATAAATATCGGTCCCATAATTATAATCATACCGATAGTTATAAGAGCGGTTAGATAGATAATAGTGGCTTTAAATATAAGAAAGAAAATAAAATATAAGGCTATTAAATATAGAATGATATATATAAAACCAAGCCAATCAACAAATAGTAAAGAAAATAATTTAGATAAAGTTTGAGGAGAAATAAGTAACCCAAGCAAGCTTTGAGAACCGGGACCAGTAGCCGAAGCTTCATTAATTATTTGCAGTATTTGCTGAACCCCATCAATAAAAAATACGAATAAATAATCATGAAAAAATGTCCAAGCTTTATCCGTACTTAATAATATTGAGACTATACTAACTTTTAATATTCTAACTATAAGTTCGACATGAGTAAGGTTTATATTACCTATTAAAAAGGAAAAGCCTGTAAACATTATATATAGAGTTAAAATAGCCGAGAGACTCATCCTATAACCCGACGTATCAATTATTTGTTGATAAGTTTTCTTTATAATCCCATCCTTACCAAATAATACTCCTTTTATTAAATCCGTTAAAAATTGTAGCGGATCGGGTCTAGTATCAGTAACTCCGGACTTTATTACTAATCTATATTGCCCGCTATTATCATTATAAAATTTATCTATAATCTTAAAATAAAGAGGAGATTGAGCATATTTTGACTTATCTTCACCTTTATATTGATAATTTATACCGCCGGCTTCCAAGAATTTTCCTGTACTACTAATACTATAAAATTCATAGCCCGAAGTAAGCTCCTCTCCTAAATGCTGAGTTATACCTTGCGGTTTACGCTGTGAGTCCGGTGAAATATTGGGATCGGTATTTTTAGCGGCAATAAGAAAATAAAGCCCGACACCGTCTGTCATTATACATGGAGCATTACTAATCATTGCATCATTTTGATTTGCGGGATTAGGAGTACACATATCAAGTCTAGTATTATCCCAAAAAGTACACGGTTGTAGCTTAACGCAAAAAGCAGCCAAAGTAGTTGTGTTATTTTTTTGACCATACCATGGACACCATGCAGATAACTGACCTGAAGTATTTTTATCGCCAAGTATATAACTCCACGGTCTTACCATAATGGTTAAAGGATAGCCGTTTACTTTATAAGCACTATCACGCCATGGTGCTACCTGATTACCTTCCTGTCTTGAAGTAATTTCTTCCGGATCATATCTAGCAGAGACATTGACTTTGATAAAACCGAAATCATCAGGGTCAATACAAGTATCACCGGTACAACCGGAAAGCAGCAATAGCGATATTAATAATGTAATAAAAATATTTTTGTTCATTTATTATGTGTTATTTCCATATGTCTTAATTTCAATGTCATTGCGAGCGACCATAGGGAGCATGGCAATCTCATGAAGCAGTACTAATTTCCTGAGATTGCTTCGTCAATTGCTATGCAATTTCCTCGCAATGACGGTGAAAATATTTACAATTATTCTTTCTTCTCTCCTTCCTCTTTCTTCACATCATTACGCTCAGCAAGAAATTTATTTGTAAATTCACCACCTCCTTCCGGTTTTCTAGCTTTATAATTTTGATCAATTATCTTGTCTTTGAAAACTCTAGCCGGAGCCATTGCAGCCTTTTTAATCGGTTTTGTTACTGAATCTATATCCTGCATAACGGCTCCCACAGGATCAGAACGTTCTTGATAATTTCCTGATATTCGTGCCGGTGTAACATTTGTAAGCATTCCAACTACTATATTTACAAAAGTTACTAAACTATATGACATCAAGCAATATGAATAAAATAATAAAGCCGTAGTAAATAATACTAAGAAAGTATTAGCATTGTTCGTTAGAATATTCGAGCTACTAATTTCTGGAACATCCGGTACATAGAAAGGTATTCCGGGTAGGAACGGTAATGTAAAAGAGAAATGAATCGGAATACCAAGATTTGTTAAATCAAGCCCTATTTTTATTGGTATAAGAGTATCCCAACAGGCTCTAACTACCACTTTTAAAAGCTGCTCAGATAAAACCTGATCTATCAATAAAAAGAAAATCAATAATATTGTCGGCTGCACTACATAGCTAAGCAATGTCGATATCCAATTATCAAATAAACTTTTAGTTTTTTCAAATAACATTAATATTATAAAAAACGGTGCCAATGAAATCATAACAGTTACCCCTATGAATGCAATAACATAACCTATTATAACTTCTAAAATAGCTCTAAAATAAGTAATAAGTGAATAAATGGTTATAATAGCGATAAATGCTAAACCATTATGTATCTGTAATAATTCAATAAATAGTAATCCCCAAATCCTACCGTTAGTATATTTATCAAATATAGGATCAATAAAACCAAAAATATTAGATCTAGAGCTTGTAGCACCTACTACGTTAGTTACAAAGAAATCAATACCGTCAGTAAATGCACTAAAGAAGTATGTATTAAAGAAGCTCCAACTTTCTTCTCTAATTAAAAAAGCTACTATAGCTATTTTGCATATACGTGTTATTACTTCTACGGCAGTTAATTTTAATGCTCCTGCAACGAACATTAGCCCAAATATAGTAACATAAAGGGTTAATGCAGCTTTAGCTAAATTCTGCACTGCAGAATTTTTAACTAACTTAATATAAAAGTTTTGACTAAAAGTTCTAAACTGATAGGTAATAGGTTTAATAGCACCGTTATATATTATATCAGAAAACCAAGTTGTACCGGTATAATTAGCATAATTTACACTAACTACCCCTTGTATATTACTATTAGGATTTACCACCCTTAACCATAAATATCCATCTTGCGGGGCATCAGTCGCAAAGTTATAATCTACCGGCATACCACGAACAGATGGATCAGGTAATGTACCATCAGACGTTATTAAATATTCTAACTTTATATTTTGTTGATCACCAGGATTAATTGAATTTGCCCCATTACCTATTTCAACAATCATCGAATAACGACCAAAATATAAAAAATTAGCTGACCAATCATTCTTATTTATATAATCTACAAAACTAGCATAATTTGAAAAATTTCGGCTCCAATCACTCATTAAAGCTGAATTACTAAACATGTTACTAACTTGCCAATCACTAGTAAAATCCATAGTACCACCGCTGGTGGCTTGATAATATATAAAGCTACTTTGAGTACTGCCTGAATTTACAAAACTCTGATCTCGTCCCTTAATAACCTGCCCGCCTACTTTAATTATCATCCCTCTACCTTGATCGTAATAGCAAGCAGGGCTAGTATTTATACCGGCATTAGCAGGACAAGCATTAATTAAGCCCATGAAATACTGTACCGCTCCCGTTATCATAGGCTTACCGACTATTACCCCATTATCGGTATTTTTATACTTTGTAGCAGTACCCGTGCCGCTACATACACTTTTTCTTTCCTCATCTATCATATTACACACCTGCTCTGCAGAAGAATAAATTATTCTATTATCAAAATCTCCAAGGTTACTTTGAGTATAAAGTGCAGAAGCAGCGAATATCGAGCTATCAAGTTCCTGTGTTAAAATATTATCTACGGTATTAGGAAGTTTTAGAGTATTAGGGCTAAAAAAATTATCTTTACCAACTAAACTAATATTTACTACATCGCCGGCCTTAACTTCAATTCTCGAATTACCGTTAGAATAGTTAAAATATTTAACAGAATCAGACATTTTAGTAAATGAAAGTGCATCAAGGTCTTTATCAGGCGGTATAGTCCCCAGTGTTTCACTGTTATTGTCCGTAACAAAACGAGGAAATCCTAAAGCTTCAAATTGTAATTTAGAATAATTATAAGTTTTAATGAAAACTTGCGGCATACTAAACCTTGGATCAATTCTATATAATACTAGATATTTTCTAGGTTCAGGAGTAATACCTGAAGTAGACCAATTTATTTTTAACAATTTACCTTTCTGAACAGTATTACCTGTTGATTGCCAAATTCCGGCTGTAGATAAACTAATTCCTATATTACCCTCTTGAAAACTTGTAAATTTAGGCACTTCTAAACAACCGAATAAGCTTTTTAACCCGCCAAAACTGGTTGACATCCATGAAAAAGCATCATCGGCTTTAGCTGGCATCGCCATAAACAAAACTAATAAAACTAAACTCTTAAGAATTTTCATAATTTTAAATTGTTATCCAACACGTCATACCGTGGCTTGTCCATAGTATTAAAAGTAAACCCGTCATTGCGAACAGCTGTATGGCTGCGCGGCAATCTCATGAAATAACTCCTGAGATTGCTTTGTCAATTATTTCATAATTTCCTCGCAACGACGATTTTCGATTCACCCTCTATTTCGGTGTTTCAGGTTTAGGTGGTTCTTCATTTGTCTTTTCACCCCCTTCTTTTGGCGTATTTTTCCTATTTTTCTCAGCCTGATCTAATGTCTTATTGCGTTGTTTTAATCGTGCTTCCGCTCTGCCGGTAATACCTTGTCTTGTTTTATAATCCATTCCTATTGAACTTAATGCTTTTTGTCCTGCATCATGAGACATTGTAGCACCAATTTCAGTAGCCGAAGGCCCAAAAGCACTAGTTAATTTTACTACCATACGTCCTGAAAATTCGACATAACCGTACATACCGTAAGCAATAATAACTAGAGCTACGATATTTTGCATATTTACTCCCATCATACCCGACATATAATCCATTCCCCAAGGGGCAAACCAATTAATACAGAAGATAGGTACATTCAGCAAGGCAATAGGTAAAATAGTACCAATAAACGGAATTTTTATCGGTAAAGCACATTTCCAACACACGCTATAACCTAAAACAAAATCTAGATAAATGGTAAATAGTTGTGTTAGCACTATAATACCTGCCATCATAACTACCGGTTCTATCATATAGCGGATCGTAAACCTCACCCAATTATCAAATAAATACCTAGTAAAATCAAATAATAAGAAACTAATAAATAAAGGGGCTATACCGATTAATATACAAGTTGCCATAAATGCCATAATATAAACGGCAACAGCTCTAAGCGCCGTAATAATTACTATACCAACCGCAATAAAAGTAATTATAAAATATATAATACCGCTAAGCCCAAGAGAAAGAAGTGCAAGTAATTGAGCGATAAAGGTTTGACTAAAAAATATTTTACTCATTACTGCATCTAAAAACATGAAAGGATTAGAAATAGTATTAGTAGAAGTAAACAAACTATATCCACTCATATTAGCAATAATTGAGTCTGAAAAATTGGTAATTGTATCAAAAAGATAGTTATTGAAAAATTCAAAGGTATTACCGTTCATAAGCCCGCTAACTACCCCGATTTTTGCTATTCTAATTACTAGCTCTTTTTGGTTTATCTTAGCAAAACCAAGCAAAAACATTGCTCCGTAAGTCATCACATACAGAATTAAAATTGCTTTAATATAGGTAAAAAAGTTAGTACAGGATGAGCTATCATTAGCTTTATAACATACCATATTTTTAAAAATAGAAGTAGCAGCCCCTTGCACTTTAGTTTTAAATAACTGAAGTAACGGATTCATTACTTTAATAGTAAAACTTCCTACTTTTAAGGATGTTGAGAAATGTACTTTATAGCTACCTTCACTATCTTTATAGTCCCTTAAATTATTACCAGTATCATTTAGAATTTTCATCCATATATAACCCGCCTCATTTGCGTTAAAGCTATATTTACCTTCACTATCAACGCTAATTCCTTGAGGTGAATAGGTTTTACCGCTAGTATTCGGGTTTTCCGAAGGCTTTACTATTATGTATTGCACTCGTCCTCGATCATCAAAAGTATCGTTAAAACTATTACCGTTTTCTCTATAGCATTTAGTCTGTTTAATATTTAAAACGTATCCTCCCGTATTCTTACTACTATCTTGTGAGGTAGGAGACCATAGCCTATATTGTAAATAACTTTTTGCAATATTACTGTTAAAAGGTATATTATATATAACTTTATATAAATATTTACCGTCTTTATCTTTATAGTCAGGCGGTTGATCTGTATCTGCAACAAATTTAGCAAATTCTAGCTTAGAAGGCAGAGCTTGACTTACAGAACCCGCATCATTCATTTGATATATTAATCCAGTTGGTCCTTTGCCTCCTTTACCGTCCGCTGTATACCAAAATCTCCGATTCTTTTGAAAATCTCCATCGCTACATATGCCCGAAGTACAATTTACACCTCCAATATAATCTTTATCTTTTGGACTACGATTGCGAACACTATCAGGACATTTATCATCTGGAGGAATATTAGCATTATAAGAACATTGAAGGGCTGAATAGTCGATAAATAATTTACCTGTGTTGTCAGACCACGAAAATGTAAAACTCTCATCATCTAGGTAGTTTTCTGGTGCTGGTCTAGTTATATTAACCCAAGCCATACATTTCTCTTTACATTCTGGTATCTTATCACAATAATAATTACAGCCTAATGCTCCCCAGTCGCAACCTACTTGCTCCCTCCAGGTAGGGCACCTCCATGTGACTCGACAATTCCAATAATTCTCTTTTAACTCGCAAGCATTGACATACTCACCTGAATAAACAGAATATTTTCCACAAATTGGATTATAAGTAGTTTTATTCTCTGAACAATCTTTCGTAACTTCAGCACCTTTAAAAGCATCCTTAACTGTCACATCCGTATTAGCAAAATTAGGAGATACGGAAACTAAAACTCTATCATTGGCGTATAATTCGGCAATATTACGCCATTCATTATTTTTTGCATCCATTATTAGAGAGACAGGTGGATTATTTGTATCGTTAATACGAGGAATCGGAATCATTTGACCGTTATCGTCTAAATTAGATCCAGCCCCTGTACGTTGTAAATTATCTTTCGGTATGTAAGCTAAACACAAACTAACCTGACCGACCACTTGTAAATTCACCGGTTGGCTGTTTTCTACTAGCACCTGAGTATTTAGCCATTCACCGTAACGAGTAGGATCAGGAATAAGCAGAGTCGTGCCGTCGGGCAACATCTTAGAAGTGTTTACATAATTAGCATTAGCATTAAGGGTTATAGTACCGGTTATTGAATCCGCCCCTCCTTTACCGTCCGACGCATATCTCATGTAGCAGCTGTCACCGACTTTTACTGCTCCTATCATACCAAGTGCTGCAAAAATAAAGCAAACTAACGTTGCTACTATAGCAAGTACTCCTAAAACTTTTAATAAGTTACCCTGCATATGCTATCATTTACCTCCACCCGAATCGCTTGCTAAATCAGCTCCTTCGCCTGTGCCGCTTTCTAAATCCCCGCTTTGCTGCTTTCCCTCTTTACGCTTACCTCCAACACCCGGCTTATCTCCTACCAGCGGCTTACCTTGCGAAGCCATAGCAGCATCCTTAAGGAAAGCTGCTCCTTTCTTTACTAAACCAACGATTTTAGTGGGACTTGCCGTTACTGCATCCATATTAGGACCATTAGTTAAATCAGAAGCAAATCGCCCTATAGATTTAGAGAAGTAATAAAAAATAACCGAAAATACTAATACGCATAAAAGTTCCGCTAAAATAGATACAACATCTCTAACAATTGATTTTATTGGAAAAAGTATCAATAAATGCTCTTCCCAACCTTTACCTGCATAATATTCTAACATTTTATATCCAAAACTTTCCTGACATTGATCTGCCCCGCTAACAGGAAGCCTTAACTCAAAAGTACTAAATCTAATATCCCCTTTTTCATAATCATATCTAAGGAATTCACAATTTTTAAATATTGCGGCATCATACATAGTTATTAATAAAGCTATAAAACCTGCTACTATTGCCGGCTGCAATGCACATGAAATACATACTTTTAGCCACCCGTCAAAATAAGCTTTTGTACGAGTAAATAGAGCCATAGGAATGAATATAGGAGAAATATATGTCATAACGTAAATAGTAATCATGCAAACTAAATAATGCGTAATAAAATATAAAAGTATAGATAAAAATATTACAGAAAATACTAAACCTGCTGCAAGTATAATAACGTTTCCGGACATAAAGAATCCAAACATAACGGTAAAAAATCTAAGTGCTCCTGCTTTACTTAAATCCTTCGGTCTGTCATTTTTGCCGTCAGGATCAAAATTAGGTATAGGTATATTATTACCACGGGGACCATTGCCTACCACATTCCCTAACACTCCATTCTTATCTATATTATAAAGTAAATCCAAGCCAAGATAATAACCTATACGGCAATCAATCGCGTCCCATAAACCGTAAAATTTATAACCGTCCTTATACTTTGAATTATCAAATTGACATAATCCTCTAGAACCTGCTGCATTAAAGATCATCTGCGCAAAGTCCGGTGCTGCTCCTGTCAAAAGAGGTAATCCATATTTTAACATACCGTTTTCTTTTGTCGGCTGACCGCCGCTAAAATCTAAAGGTCCAAGACCGATAGAAAAATAAGCAACAAATAAGAATTTTATTACAAAAAGAGCTATTTTTTCAGTACTTGCATATTCTGTATTTAGAGCCATATTAAAGGCAAAAAACATAGTATAAAGAATTAATGCCGCACCTATAACTCTCTTTAAATAACCTTGAAACGTAGAAAAAGCAGCAAGATTAGTTATTCTAGAATTTTGATCTTGAGCACTACAACTCTTTCCAGCAAAAAATATTTTATTAAGCGTTGCGCTCAAACACTGAACTGCAAGACCGGAAAAATTAATTAATGATTGACTATAATTTGCTCCCGTATAGCAACTTTTTCCTATATTACAATTCTCATCCTCAGAAGGAGGTGGAGTCGGTGTAGCACTCAAAGATTTACATGCTACCGGCATCGGTCCCCTTGACGTAGGCATAACTAAACATAGATCATTATCCCATTTTTTAACCGTTAAAACGATATTCTTTAATACAGGATTTGCTCCAAGATCAGGATTATTATCGGTACTTAAATCACTAATCTTTTTAGAGTCACCTTCATTTAAAGTATACATGGTGCAAGGGCTACTACTACCTTCTACATTTTTAAAACAAAACGTTATACTAGACGCAACTGAGTTACAATTACCTCTCGGATCTTTCATATCAATATTACGAATTATATAGCCATATGCCGTGTCCGTTTCTAAATACCCATCTGAAGTAGTCGGTAAACTAGAACATGATTCTCCAAAGCCGGCAAAGCTAGCTAAGCTTACAGACGCTATACAAACTATAATAAATAGCTTTAAGGTTTTAAGAGTTTTCATTAGAACTATTATCTTTTTTTTCTGTTACTACGCCGCTTTTTACTAACTCCTCCCATGCCTTTTCAGCATTTGCACGTCGTTCTGATATTTCTCCTTCTTCTTGTTCTCTTACTCTTGCTCCTCCGCTTGCTACTAGTTCATTCCATGCTTTTTCTACTTTTACACGTTTATCTCGAATCTCTGCATTTTCCCGTATCTGTTTTATGCCTATCGGATTATCATGTTCCTTTAAGTTAAAACTATAATCAATTACTCCTGTACCTTTACTTGTGCTGTCAACTTTTTCGTGTGGAGCTGCATTATCAACTTTTTCCTGTGAAGGCGGAGTATTATCAATCTCTTTTTTACTTTCTTGATTATTATCTCTTATGATTTTTCCAACACTTTCAGCTGCAATATTACTTTGTGGTGCAGGTGTAGAAATAGAAGTTCTAATACTAGCAGGCGGTGGTGAAACAGCTTCTGTAGGAGCAGGAGGAGTAACAACATCTGATCTTGCTTCACTACTTACAGTTTTTGGGCTAGAAGTTGCTACAGAAGACGAAGCTGTCGGCGTTGTTACCGTAGGTGCCGACGTACCTCCGCTTGCAGCAATATTATCATTTGGTAGTCCGCCTTTCCCTACCTCTAAATCACTTGCTCCTCCACCTTGACCAGCTTTTAAATCACCAACTCCTCCTCTACTTGCTATCTGATCACCCCCCTTAGTTGCAGCACCCGCAGTAGCAAGTAATGCCATAGCTGCCTTAAATATTGCTTGCGGTTTTATAGCAACATTATTAAGAGCTACTCCTTCCGTCATATCTGCAGCAAATTCAGCTAGCTGACTACTAAAATTATACATCAAATACAATGTAAAACATGCCGTAACTAACGCAAGCAAAATATTTTTAATTTTCTCAAAAAGCACTTTTGGAGACATGAAAAACATTCCGGGACCCAAAACTACTCCTGATAAAAACTGGAATTTAGCAAGAAATTTATCGGTAGGGGTATTACCCGGTTTACTATCGACAATTTCACTTACACTATCTTTTGCAAAGTTAAATGCCGTGGTAATAGGGTTATTTAACATATAACCTAAACTATTTTGACAGCTTTCTACGGCATCTTTATCAGGATACTGTGACGTATCATCCCAATCATTATTAATGTAAAATATTAAAACATCCCTCTTAGAAGTAATGCCACCTTGAATTTTGTCTTCTATACTATTGTGAATTAATTTGCTCTTATATTGACATTTACCGTAGAAACCATAATCATATACCGAAAACATCGTGATCATAAAAGTAACTACCACCATAGGTTGTAGCAAGAACGAGATCATTAGTTTAACCCAGCTATCAAAATAATTTCTTGTATATGAGAATAAAAACATAGGTACAAAAAGAGGAGCCAAAATACCGAGTATTACTATAGATATCATACACATAATCGTTGCATTAACCATAAAGGCAGCAACCGAAATCACAAGTAACGGATAAGAAAGAGCGAGTGACACCAACATCATATTACCGGAGATTATCGCCGGAATTAGCAAATAAATATATGGTGGAGCACTAAAACTAAAGAAATCAAAATTTAAAAAATCATGACTGCGATAAGCATTTTCAACAAGTAACGTAGATAATATATCAAGCCCTAAATAATGAGCTACCCTACAATCTAATGCATCCCATAATGCAATATAAGAAACGGTACCGTCATAAGAAAGATTGTTAAATTTACATAAACCGGACGGAGCAGCATTCATAACCCAACTTGCTAAACCGTTTATACCGTCAAGTAAGAAAGGAAACGCCCACTGAATCATGCCATCTAACCGGTCATACGGAGAACCATTACCAGGGGTTATATTAATTCCTATTGAAAAATAAGTTACGAATATCATTTTCAATATAAAATTTATATACTCACTTTTTGGCGGCACTTCACCTGCAAGTAATAGTTTAAAGCCAAAAAACATAACATATAAAGTTAGAAAAGCCGTAACTATTTTATACATTCCTACTTGAAACTGAAAGAATGCACTATCTTGCCTTGAAACCAAATTAACCACTTGGCTTACATTATCAAAACTACAAACATCTTTACTAATTAGTAATCTAGCAATCATTTGCCTCATACATTCTATAAGAGGAGAAGTCATGACTACTGCAGTTTTTGAAGCATTATAAGCTTTTTGATAACATCCATCACCCGCTGCACTACAGGAAACTAAAGCTAAAGGATCGGTGGGAGTTTTATTTGGATCCTCAATAAAATCCTTATCTGCTACATCCATAAAGTTATTATACATGGATTTTGGGAACGGCTCTTTCATATATTTACAGCCGACGGGAACGTCTCCTGTAAATCCTTTTGTCGATACGCATATTCTATCTTTATCTTGAATAACTTTCCAATATATTACAGGAAAGCCTAAATCAAATGCAAAACCGTCATCACCGGGCTTACCACTATATGGAACATGATATTCCTTTTTTTTATTTGCCCACGCTGTCTTTATATCATCCCAAGGGTCGCTCCCTGTTAAGACGGCTTTAGCAATAGCAAGTGCCGATTCTGCAACAGATTTTGCCCGAGATACAATTAATTTAGCATTATTACATAAAGCAAAGCGTAATTCTGGATTTTTAGGATCAATTCTGTTTTCACGAGTACATTGACCTCCGGGGAAATTCCCAAAGTTACTATCGTTAAATAAATCACTGTCGTTTATTTTAAGCTTTAAAAACGTATTCATGTATAAAACGGGAGAGACAAGATTCATTACCGCAAAAGTAAAGAACGGAGCAACAATACATGTATGAGAAAATTCAGAACGCAGCAAATCGCCTACGCCTTGGGTTTCGCAAGTTAAGCCACTCAAAATATCTATAATGCTATCAAGAGTATCTTTAGCATGAGTTTTAGTAACGAGCCCTAAATTTAGGGCAAAGCTTAATACTAATGTTATAAGTATACTACGAGGAAATAATTTCATAACTAGTTACTTGCCTCGCATTGTAAAAATGTCATCCCGTGGCTTGTCCACGGGATCTCAGAATACACTCTGTGAGACAAGATCCCGCGGTCAAGCCGTGGGATGACAGACAGGCATTTATAATGTTTTAACTGCTTCATAAAATATAGGTAACCATTTTTCCGGATCATTGCCGTGTTTCTCTCTAATTTGATCGAGCAATATTACAGTCTCAACTCTACCGGATAAAACACTGATTATGTTATCCATACCATCTAAGCTAACTTTTGCCACTACGGCATCTATTCCTTGTTTTATTAAAAAATAACGTGTAGTAGGGTCAGTAGTTTTAATTAAAATATATTCTCGCTGACTCAACATAAATGCACTACGATAAATATCCGTAGCTTTCAAATTAGGTAAAAAAATCTGCGTAGCTGTTTGTTGAATCAACGTATCACTAATTCTACTTTTTGCAGCATCTTCGACACTCTGCGTAGCAAATATAACAAAAGTATTTAATTTTCTCAACACTTTTAACCAATCTTTGATCTTAGGTGCAAATACCGGATTATCGATTAAAGCCCATGCTTCATCAAGTACTATCATAGTTTTCTGCCCATCTAAAGAGATATTAATACGATGGAAAATATATAGTAATACCGGTGCAAGGCTTACAGGATCTTTAAGTAATTCAGTCATATCAAAACCGAATACTCTTGCTTTTTGTAAATCAATATCATCTATTTCATTGTCAAATATCTTAGCGTGTGAACCTTTACCAACCCACATTGCAATCCTACTTGCCAAACTATTTGGTGTATCAATACCAAGAAATGCTATAACATTACTAAGCCTTCTGTCTTGTTTTGCTAATCTAAAATTACCGCTTACCGCTTGAGATAAGATTTTATTATCTTGTGCAGTTAAACTTTCACCGTTAGAAGTTACAAGCACGCGAAGCCACTCTAAAATAAACGTTCTATTCTCACTAGTATCTTCAAGCTGTAAAGGGTTAAAGTTGCATTTTAAACCTGGATTAATTACTGTATAAACTCCGTTTAAAGCACGTATAAATATTTCTGCTCCTCGATCTTTATCAAAAAAGAACATACGAGGTTTGAATTTTTGTGCTTCAGCACATAAGAAATTCATCAGAACTGTTTTACCGGCACCGGTTGGACCGATAATGAGAGTATGTCCAACATCTCTTACATGGAAATTAAAATAAAACGGTGTACCTGAAGTAGTATCAAGTACTGTGACATATTCTCCCCAATGGTTATCTCTAATTTTACCGAGCGGATAATTATGTTGTGAGGCAAAGCTAGCCATATTAAGAGTATTTATAGTGGATTTACGCACTATATAATCTATATTTCCCGGCAACTGTCCCCAATAGCTAGGTTCCATGTTAACTTTTTCTCTAACCGGCTGAATTCCTGAATTAGAAAGCTCAACTGCTGCCATTGACAATATATCTTCCAAAGCTTTAATATTATTTGCGGAACATAAAAGCGATAAATGATGCTCACCGAAAGCGATATCACCGCTAGTGGCCATATCAAGGGCCATATTAATTTCAGCAATTTGTGAAGTCGCTTTATCACCGGATTGTATCATTCTATTTTGCTGTAATTGCATTTTACCAATCGCTACTGTTCTATTAACAAAGACAAAGCTTTGCGTCATAACAAATTCAAAAGGCATTTGCAGGAATCCATCAAAAATTCCTGCCGAAGTATTAGGACCGTATTCAAGTATACTGATAATTCCGGCATATTTCTTGCCAAGCGGACTTCTTGCTTCAATAGTACGAGAATCAAAAAATAAGCGATGAGTCGGTAAATATTCGTCAATAGTACCACGCGGTAATGCTATAGGACCCGGTGAATCGCCGCAATTGATTAAAGATGAAAGGAATTCTAAAATTTCACAATAACTACCTGAATGCGTTTGACGAACTCCAAGTAATCTTGCTCCGTAACTTCTGAATGTATTAATCACTCTAGTTGACATTTCTTGAAGATTTTCTTTCATCTCTTTCATGTCGTTTTCCCAAGCGGTTTTATTAGATTTCTGTCTAAGCTTCTTTAGAAAATACTCAACTATAGCAACACCGCCAGTATCAGGCTTATATAAAATACTAACATATAATTCGTTAAAAAACGACCTAGCCCCAGCATGTTTCTTACGCCATTCTGCACCTAAATAAGTAATAAAATCATTAGGGACTTTTACGGTAGGATCATAAGTAAATTCCGTATCGTCAAATATTACTGCTTTACGTCTTCTAATAGTATGGAAATACATAATGATATTTCCCGAAGCCATATTTTTAAGTAAGGCATTTCTGATATTCTTTTTAATGTCTAGATCTTCATCATCAGCAGTTTCAAAAGAAAATCCATTTATTTTAATAACTTGTAATAAAGAATTATCTTTTGTTAAAATAGTATTACTATCCCAATGACATTTATAAGGAATAAAATGCGAAGTGGGTCTTTCTTGTTTAGACCTTAATTCTTTAGCTGCTCTAGTTCTAAATAATTTCATTACCTCACCTGACTTAACTATTTTGATTTATTTTGTCAGTTATACCTCTTTTTATGTCATTCCCGCGTAGGCAGGAATCCAGATTTTTTGTTGTCATCCCGTGGCTACGACCACGGGATCTTGTATCACAGACTGTGTCCTAAGATACCGCGATCAAGGCGCGATATGACATTAAATGTTACTGGATTCCCGCCTACGCGGGAATGACATAAAACTCAAATATTATACGAATTTGCTCCGTAGTAAAATTTATTAGGACATTGGCTAGTTCTTGACATTTTATTTAAATATAGCTCTATGAATCTCGGTTCTTTAAAACATATAATATAAGCTACCAAATGCAAAGCAGCTGCAATGAATAAAATCATAATGCCGTTATTCCAAATAAATACTATCATCGTCATTATCATATTTAATGCAGCAAACTTAATACTTACTCCAAATATCATCGGCGGTCTAGTTAACCCTACAAATAAAAGATCAGATGCTAATGCTCCTGCCATAAAAAACCTCTATTAATTTATATTAATATCAAACATAGTTGACAATATTGAATTCGGTGCTTCACTATTCACAAAATGTACGTAACCATTATTATTTTCAAGGGCATTAACTGCTATCTTAATTAATGCTTCTTCGATGAAATTATTACTATCATCTAACATTGATTTCAACAAGTTAATATCTCGTATTTTTATATTATATGGAAACGTCTCGGATACCTGTAATATCTCATATGGCAATATTAAATGTTCTGCACTTAATGCAGAAGCAATTGTTGCTACCGTTAAGTTAACATTTAATAAATGCGTTTTCTCCTGATCGTCGCTCGCAAACGGTGCTATCACGGGTATAATATTATTATCTGCAAAATTTAATAAAATTTCTGGATTAATCATAATAGGCTCGCTTAAAAAACCAATATTTATAACATCATGATTTACAATTTTTCGGTAAGATAGTTTTGATTTTTTTGCTTGCAGTAAATTAGCATCCTT
The DNA here is from genome assembly GCF_046532895.1 of Rickettsia koreansis. NCBI lineage: Bacteria > Pseudomonadati > Pseudomonadota > Alphaproteobacteria > Rickettsiales > Rickettsiaceae > Rickettsia > Rickettsia koreansis. The sequence goes on from NZ_WHLZ01000001.1 coordinate 766,725, forward strand.
ACCTGAAATACCAACTGCATAACAACCTATACTACTTAACTTTGTTACTATAAGCTTGTTAACGTAACTGGATAAAATTTCCATAATAATAGGATTATTTAGAGAACTATAGTCGTTTATTTTACTAATTTTTTGACTAAAATTTTCATCTATTTGTGATATTAAAGACGAACTTCGTAAATCAATATGATCATGTACTATATATATTTTAGCACCGCACATCTCAAGCAATCTAACAGATTCAATAAAAGCCGTAAATAATTTATCGTCAATAATAATAGTAGCAGGTAATTTTAGAACTATTGCTTGATTCTTCAACTCACTACTACACTTTATTATATTCTTAATTATAGCAATGTTATTTAATGAAGAAATACTATCTACCTCTTTATTTTTGAGGTTTGATGCATTTTGCCAAACTAGCTTTAAGTTCTCTTGCACCCTCTTTACTCCTACTGCTTACATACATAACATTACATGAGTAGTTTAAAGTTGCAAGAAAATTCTGTGCTTCATCATTAAGGTTTTTATGATCCGTAACTTTATCGGATTTTGTGAAAATAATTTGAAATTCTCTTTTATTTGCAAATAATAGATCAGCTACTCTCTTATCATTTTCTTTTATACCCCTTCTTGAATCAATCAATAAGTTAACTAACCTTAAATTATAACTATTTCGTAAATAATAACTAATTAACACTCCCCACTGCTCTTTAACTGATATAGGAACATTAGCAAAACCATAACCGGGAAGGTCAACTATAATAAGTTTATCTGCAAGGTTAAAGAAATTAATTTGCCTAGTACGCCCTGGAGTATTAGAAACTTTAGCAAGATTTTTATTATTACATATCGTGTTTATTAGGCTTGATTTGCCGACATTTGACTTACCGACAAAAGCAATTTCCGGTAATGAAAAATTGGGGATTTGATTTATATTCATAGCACCGGCTACAAATTTAGCTTGATGACGAAAAAGCTTACTGCCATCAGTTGATTTTGTAGGCACTATTTTCTGAGTAGTCATAATTTGCTTTCGTATTGGATGTAATTAGGCATTGCCTGCGTGAATACCAAGTCGTCATTGCGAGGAAATTGCATAGCAATTGACGAAGCAATCTAGTAAACAATTCTGATTTATAGTATTTTTTATTGTTTTTATGGACCCCGTGCAAGCCATGGGGTAACACAGCGAATTTTACCGAACCACGAAATAATGCCTTCTCGCAATGACAGAAAAACCAAACCATGCAACAACACTGAGTTAGGAATGGCATCAGCAGACTTCAATAACACTATAAGTGAACTAGCATGACATTAAAAAATATGGTAGCGGGGGCTGGATTTGAACCAACGACCTTCAGGTTATGAGCCTGACGAGCTACCGAGCTGCTCCACCCCGCAATAATTGAATTGACGATTTATCTATGTTATATTTTGACTTAGTCCAATACTACGTGAATATTGTTAGTGTCATTCTTGCGTAGATACCGAGTAGTCGTAGACTGCACGGCAACCCAGAAAAAATAATAAAAAAATTCTATAAATCAGAATTGTTTACTAGATTGCTTCGTCAATTGCTATGCAATTTCCTCGCAATGACGATTTGTTATCCACAAACAAAGCCTAGCTAGCTTCTTTCTTACTACCGAACGAAAGACCTGAGAATCTTTTATTGAAATCACTAATACTTTTGTTCGATTGATTTACTACATTTCCGGAATCTTTATTCCATGCCGGATGCTTTCTAAAATCAACATCCATTAAAATTTCACCTGTAGGATGAGTAGACATTGTTTCAAAAACATCGCTTCCTACTTTAATCAAAAACTTTTTATATTCTGGATGTATACCGCTTTTCATAATGATTTTGCTGTTTTAGTCTGAATTATTTTTTTCTTAATAGCTCTAGCGTTACTTGATAAAACATTATCATCGGCTTTTAGAATATATGCATCAAAACCCCCGGCTTTTTCCACTGAACTAATACATCTAGCATTAACCGATAATCTATATTCCCCGGCTGTTATATCACTTGTAAACTTAACCGACCTTAGATTAGGTTCAAAACGTCTTCTAGTTTTACGCTGAGAATGTGATACATTGTTGCCGTATAAAACACCCACACCTGTGAGTTCGCACTTACGAGACATAAGCTAAATACCTTAAAACTTATAAAATATACTTCAAGTAAATGAAGAGTCATATACGAAGATCAACTTCAAAAAGCGCTAAGAGTTCATAAGCCGAGGAGCGGAGCGTATACTTAATACGTGAGCACCGCAGATCTTGTAGAACGACGTAGCCAATTTTTGAAGTTCATCGAGTATACACAATAGATAAAGAATATAAAGCAATACTCCCCTAGTGTCAAGAGATAATTATTTTGTAGCTACGTATTAGCTAATGCTTGATTTTTATTAAATAACAGAGTTTTATATAAAAATATAAATTAATTAAACTATTATAAATCTATGCTTATTAATGGGAATCCAGTTCAAGGTAATATCACCGGACTAATTAAAAAATTAGGAGAGTTGCCTTCAAGTTTTCCTGAATATATTAGTAATCTTAAGTATAAAGGAGCAAATTGATCATAATCAAGCAGCTTTTTGTATAATGAAGGATTAAAATTATATAGCAAAGATAATCATCTTGTTGCTCTTAAACCACTACAACAAGCTGAACAAATTGCTATAGGTCAAACTGACAGTAATTTTCTTTCCCATATCTAATACTATGATAGGACGTAGCTATCAACAACTGGGACTGTTTGATAATGCTATTCAACAATTTCAAGATAGCATAGAGAATTCTTTTGAAGCAAAGAAATATTATAATGTAGAAAATTCATACAAAGAATTATAGTCACTGCACATCAACAACAAGAAACATTAGCCAAGCTAATAATGACCAAGCTAAAGAATTAATGGCAAGATTAGCTTTAGGAGCTGCTTATAAAACTCAAAACCGTAAAGAAAATTCAATAGCGCAGTATGCATATGCTTACTCATTACAGCAAGGTATAGTTGATTATGAAGCTATTCGTGTGGAACAGTATAAAGTTGGTTTTTCTGATAAAGAAAAGATAGGCACTGATAACATTCAACAATGCGTTGCTGTAATGCGTTGCTGTAATTTTACATGATCCATTAACTAAAAAAACTGCATTAGCCCATGTTGACAGATTTACTGATGCTAGTTCTTTAACACATGATGTAATAAGCCACTTTCCTCCTAATACTAAATTAGAAGCTTATTTAGTAGGAGGGTGTGATAGATCTGCAGTATCAATTGCGGTATCAGATGATAATATTCGTAAAGTAACACAAGAATTAAATAACCACTTTAACGTAAATATAAAATCTACAGATATAGAAGACAAGGGAGCCCAATTAGGAATTATATTTGATCCAATAACATGTAACTGTTCCGGGTAGAGAGGATAAAACAACCGCTGCTAGACAAGTACATTTAAGTATAGGAAGTAATACTCCTGTACTTTATAAAGCTTTTGATTTAACTAAAAATAAAAATATACCTAATCGCTCTTTAAATGAAATCCAACAAAAACATATTATTCAGCAATATTTATTAGGATCTAATCAAAATCCTAATTCTATGGACAAATGGCAATCTAATCAAATATCAAGACCACTTACTAAAGTAGCAGAGGAAATTCAAAAAACTAATCCAAAATTAGTAAAAAATGTAGTAACTAAAAATATTAGTAATCGAGTTCACGAATTGAATCTAAATGATCAAGAACAAACAAAAATTGTAAATAATTTAATAGCTAAAACTGATTATTTATTATCTAACAATTTAAATCCGTTGGAAAGTGTACGTTCAGAAATTAATAAAACATTAGCACTTACTCATTCTACCTACCAACAAGATAGTAATATTAAAAAATCCTAGATACAAAAAAGTGTACAAAAAATAAAAGATTTGTTCATAAATATTTTTAGTAGTAATAAAACAAAAAATGAACCAAAATTAAACTTAACAAGTGATAAGATATAAGTACTAAGACAAAAATAGCTGCACCTAGCTATACTCTTCCCAATAAAAATATTGCTTTACACAAAAATAATCAACAAAGTAAATAAACTATGCAAATTGAAATTAACTCACAAGAATATAAAATTTTTGATATAAATGATGATTTAGTAACTTATACTAAAGATTTAAATGAAGAGATTGCCTGTAGTTTCTTTTCCATAAAATTAAATAAAATAGCATTAGCTAGAAATATTAATTCACAACAGTTAGAGCAATTAATTACTGACTTTAATCAGAATGAATTGATAGAACAAGATTTAATAAAAGTACGAATAATTGGAGGTAATGATTCGCCTGAATCATATAAATACTTGGAAGATATGCGTACTACTTAATGGTATTGATAATAATACTAATATGATTAATATAATAGGTATAATAGGTTTAGATGCATGTAAAAATATACATCCCAATTCTTTTGAATTAGATGGCTATCACGGGGGAGTTAGAGCTTTAGATTAATTGTAGAATATTAAATTGATACTATTAGAAGAGAAAATAGAAGAGATGTGGGACATCACTAATAGCAATATTTATCTTTATGGTCCATTTAGTAAAGAAATAAAGATAGGTACGATGTATTTATACGTGAAATAGGCACAAGACAAGCCTAACATAGTACCGATAACGATTATACGGAATTTTGCAGGACTAAAAATTAAAATAACTATTCCAAGAATAATTACTATTTTTAGTATATCATCTGTCGTATAAGAGCTAGAATTTATAGCATAAACATTTAGATTTATACCTAGAAATATTATTATACATAATAAGTTCTTAAACATTTTATACCTCTATAGGCCCAGTAGTTAATCCATTTATAAATTGTTTTAAATAAGGATTATCACTATTACGCATTTCATCTTTACTACCGTACCATTTAATTTTTCCTTGATAAATCATAGCTACTTCTTTAGCTATTTTTGCGGCACTAATCATATCATGAGTTATAGTAATCGTAGTTGCCTCTAACTCTTCTTGGATTTTTATAATTAATTCGTTGATAACATTTGCCATGATAGGATCAAGCCCTGTGGTCGGTTCATCAAGAAATAAAATCGACGGTGTACTACAAATAGCCCTAGCAAGGGCTACTCTTTTTTGCATTCCTCCCGATAATTCGGCAGGATAAAGCTCGAGTATTCTAGGGGATAAACCAACGGAATTAAGCTTTGCACCGGCAAGGTCGTTTTTTTCTTTCTTAGATAATTTTTTAGTCTCGAAAGTAATATTATCACGTATATTTAAGGAGTCAAATAATGCTCCGCCTTGGAATAAAAAACCTATACCATCCATAATCTCAAATTTTTGTTTACTTGAGATATCTTGGATTTCTACATTATCAATAAAAATTTTACCTTTATCAGGTTTAATCAATCCTACTATATTTTTAATTAGAACTGATTTGCCGCTACCGGAACCACCTAAAATAACTAATGAACTACCCTTTTTTACATCCAAATCTATTCCGTCTAACACCTTATGATTAGCAAATGATTTATATAATGACCGAATTTTAATTTTAAATTCTTCTACACTCATGCATACTCCAAATAAACAAAAAAACTGTATACTCGTTTAATTTGGAAAAGAGCTAGGCGTTTTATATTTTTTGATCCTCACGTACGTTTATGTACGCTGCGGTCAAAAAATATAAAACAACAAAACCAATTTTTCAAATTAAATGAGTATACCTATACTTTAAAAAATAATTCGGTTATTAAATAATTACTGATTAAGATCAGGATAGAAGAATTTACTACTGCCGAGGTAGTTGCTCTTCCAACTCCCTTAGCCCCTTTACCTGAATAATAGCCGCTATAGCAACTTATTATAGAAATAATAAACCCAAAAACTCCCGCTTTAACAAGACCAGAAATTACGTCAATCGGTTCTAAATACTGAAAAGTACTGGTTAAATAAGCTGCACTATTAAAATCAAGTTTATATACCCCTACCAAATAACCGCCCATAACACCAATTATATCCCCGATTAAAACAAGACAAGGCATTGTAATAATAGCTGTTATTACTCTTGGAAAAACTAAATATTTAATAGGATCGGTAGATAAAGTATATAAAGCATCTACCTGCTCTGTTACTCTCATTGTGGCTATTTCGGCGGCGATTGATGCCCCAACTCTTCCCGCTACCATTAGTCCAGCTAAGACAGGTCCAAGCTCTCTAGTCAGCGACAATACTACTACCGCTGCAATAGAGCTTTCAGCTGAGAAACGGGAAAAACCGATATAGCTCTGTAATGCAAGTACCGCACCTGAGAAAAAAGTCGTCATCGCAACAACCGGAAGCGAGTGAAACCCGATAAATAATAATTGTCTGATGATTAAACTCAAATATAAAGGCGGTCTTATGATACTGCTAACGGCAGCAAAGCTAAATAGAGAGAAACTACCTACACTTTGTGCAAACTTTACAGTACGTTTACCGACCGAATTAGCTATATTGAATAACATTTGTATTTTTTCTATTTAATTTAAGTACGCTATGTCATTTCTGCGAAAGCAGGAATCCAGTAACCTATAATGTCATCCCGCGACTTGATCGCGGGAACTAGTCTTTTTTAATTTTTTTCTGGATACCGTGGTCAAGCCATGGTATGACACAGATATCTACCCGATATACTTTCTTGTATATCTACTACCAAGGTTAGTTAATACCTCATACCCGATAGTACCTATAATACTCGCTATTTTATCGGGCGTGCAATAATTTCCGATAATTTCCGCTTCCTGCCCTAGAAAAATCTCGGACGGTGGTAGATCGGTAACATCGATATTTATTAAATCCATCGATACCCGCCCTACTATAGGAACGCTGCGACTGTTAATAAATACTTCACCTTGATTGCTAAAATTACGACTAAACCCATCGGCATAACCAAGCGGTAACGTTGCAATGACACTATCACGCTTAGTTGTAAAAGTCATATTATAACCGATATGGCTATCTAGTGTCAAATTCTGTAAGTGAATTATAGGAGCTTTTAAGGTTACGGGGTTCTTTGTTAAGGGATTAAGACCATATAAGGCTGCCCCCGGTCTTGCTAAATCAAAATGGTAATCCTGTCCTAAAAATATGCCGCCGGAATTAGCAAGGCTTGCTTTGACGTTTGGGAAATATTGTAAATAAGCTTTAAATCTGTTTAATTGTTCTAGATTATAAGGATTATCTATTTCCTCGGATATAGCTAGATGGCTTATAATATATTGTAAATCTAGCCCTTTTAACAAATCACGATCATTAATTAGCTGCTCTATCTCATCAGAGCTTAAGCCAAGACGATTAATCCCCGTATTGAAATGTAAATAACAAGGCAATAATCGATTTTTCAAATTACTAAATTTTTGCCAAATTTCTATTTGTTTTAAGTTATTTAGGACAGGTGTTAAATTATATTTTATCAGCTCTAAAGCATCATGTTCAAAAACGCCGTTAAGAACTAAAATATTAACATCTAATCCTAAAGCGTTGCGTAAATTCACTCCTTCTTCACTTGAGGCCACAAAAAAATGCCTACAATTTTCTTCTATTAAAGCTTTAGAAATTTGTACTGCTCCAAGACCGTAACCGTTAGCTTTAACGGCAGCACCGACTAATGAGGTTTTGCAAATATCTTGTAATAAAAGGTAATTATTTTTTATTGTAGATAGATTTATTTCTACAGTACACAAGCTCATAGTATATTTATTAACTCTTTTACGATGATAGACAATACGGATATTATATGAAATTGTGTAGATAAGTCACTTGTTTCTATAGTATCCGTGATAAAAATATTGTCTAATAGACCTCTTACATAACTTGCTTCTAAAGGTAATTTGTACGTCAATTCAGTACTCGCATCCTCACGTACTAAAGTGTACGCTGCGGTGCTGCGTTCCGTGTTTCCTACAAATTCCTCTTTATTAGCTTCGTTCTCCAAGAGGTCTATTATCGAATTTTTAGAACCAGCAGAAAGCACTGCATGAGTTATAAAAGCAATAACCGATAAAGTCGAATGTTCTTTTAAAAATCTCGCTGCTTTTACGATTGTTTCTCCACTATCTATAATATCATCAATTAATATGCAATTTTTGCCCTCTACACTACCTGTTATTGATATCATCTCGCAATTATTATTTATATCCCTTTCTTTGTTTATATAAGCTGAATCTATATTTAGTAAATTACTAATTTTTTGAACTCGAGTGATACTTCCTTTATCAGGTGTAACTATAACGAAATTGCTATAAGTTCTTAAAAACGGGATATATAAATTTATAGGTTCAAGATTAGAAACAGGAATATTAAAAAATTTCTCTATTTTATCGGAGTGTAAATCAATAAATTACATGGTTTACTCCGAGCGTCTCTAAAAAATCTGCTATTAACTTAGCAGGAATTATATTTTGAGAATTTATATTATCTTGCCTTGCATAACCAAAAATAAGGCATTACTAAAATTATTCGATTTGCTCCCGCTTTTTTTGCTACATCTACTAGCAAAAACAACTCAATTAAGCGATCATTAACGGATTTTGATGTGGATTGTACTATGATTATATCTTCACTATGAAACGATTTTTGAATTTCTACTTTTATTTCGGAATCATTGAAATAGGTAATTTTCGGCTCAATATATTTAATATATAATGCTATAGCTAAACGCGTTGCAAGTAACTTATTACTACTGCCTGCTAAGATTTTCATGTGAATGATTTATGTTGTTCAACGCTATTAGCGAGCGGGCTTTGTTGCGTGGATATCTAATAGTCATTGCGAGCAGTCGTAGACTGCGTGGCAATCTCATACAATAATAACAAACTCCTGAGATTGCGTCGTCAATTGCTATGCAATTTCCTCGCAATGACGACGAGGTGTCTACGCAACAATACCTCCTCACAATGACGATTTAAGATGACAGTGAAATAAGCTTAAGAACGACTTTCTAATTTTTGTATTAGTGCCTTAAAGCCTTGATTTTTTAAAGTATCGGTAAACTCGTCTTGTTGAGCTCCAATAAGACTTACACCTTCCGTAATTATATCAGAAACTTTAAAAACGTCTTTTCCGTTTCCTTTCATTTCACGTACAAGATATTCTACTTTAATAGGGTCTTGCTCTTTATTACTAATGATATTCATAGCAACCATAAAATCGGTTGAGCTTAAAGGACGAACTCCTACTATTTTAGGCTGTTTGCCTTTATAATCTTTTATTAAATCAGTATAAGATTTAGTAACATATTTAGAGTAAACTTTGATGAATTCCTGAACCTGCCCACCTGATAAAGTTTTTATCCCATTTCTGCCTAATGTATATTTAGCCATCCAATCAAAATCTAGGTTCTGAGACATTAACTCACGTGCTTTAGCAATTTTTACTCGCTCAGATAATTTACTATCGTTTAATATACTAGAAGCTTCATTTACTAAATTAGTAACGTAACTGTTCAAACCGGCAGGCACTTTTTCATTAGAATAAGCGGAAAACGTCATCACTAATAAAAATAAACCTGTAATAATTTTTTGCATATAATCCTCTTTAATTTCATTAATTCTTGGGTTTAGGACATTTAAAATTTTCAGGATATTGAACCGATGCTTCACGAGCACGATGTAATGCTGATCTAATAGCCAAATAAGGATCGGTAGAATTCTTCATCACATAATCACTAAACGGTAATACAACATATCGATCGTTTATTTTACTAACTGCTAGTACTCCTAAGTCAAAATCATTATGAGTGTAGTACATTAATGGATTAAGAGCATAATTAGTAATTACCGAATCCGTCATATCTCTTGCGTTAGTACTACCGATTATCGGCAATACTAAATAAGGACCTGGGGCAACTCCATAATGTGCGAGGGTACTACCGAAAGTTTGACGATCAGACGGCAAACCTACTTTACCTGCTACGTCAAATAAACCGCCTATGCCAAGCGTAGTGTTAATGAGAAACCGCCAAACGCTTTTCATAGTTTTATCGTAATTTAACTGAAGCCCGTAATTTACCGCAGTAAGCGGTGTATCGACATTACTGACGAAACTATTAACGCGTGCTTTTACGTAATCATTCGTGATGTTCTTATAACCTATCGCTAAAGGACGCAATATTATATAATCTAACACAGAATTAAATACAAACACTTTACGGTTAAATTTTTCATATGGATCATAAACTTCCACGCAACCGTTTTCATTGCTTCCACCATTATATTTATATATGTCATTATCAACATATTCAAGATCAGCTCTTATCGATAATGAACATAAAATAATGGATAATATAATTAATATTCTCATTGATTTATGCTGTTTTCTTACAAAGAATAATACTATATTTATTGTTTTCCGCTAGTATTATTTCTTCCGAAGTTAATATGGTAAAATTATGTTGTTGTAAAAAATTATTTATTTCATTCAAGTTAAAAATAAATTCTTTGCGTTTTACTGAAAATTGTGTCTTCGTCGCATTCGGTAAACAAAGGGCAAAATACCCTTGTTTATTAAGAGATGAGTATATTAAATTAAAATATTCCATTAAATTGTTAGTAAATGATAATCCGCAAAAACTAAAAATAATATCAAATTTATTAGAGTTTTGTTTTAAAAATTCATCGATAGCAATATTATATATTTGATCGTAAATTTTAGTGTTCGGGTAATATGTTTCTTGTAACTTATTCATTAAAGCAGAAACTTCTACACCGGTTAAAGTAAAACGTTCCGGAAAACGTTTTTGTATTTCATAACCTACAAGCCCTATATTACTTCCAAGTTCCAAAATAGAGTAATTATCCGGTAAATCAGATATCTGCTTAAGTGCTTCATTAACAAACCTATACGGAAGATGGATATTTTTATCGTTATTAAAAATAGTAGGATAATATTGTGCAGTTAAATCACGATATTTTCCACAAATTTCTTGAGGTATTTCAATAATATCCTTATAATTTTTCAAAAAATTTATAAATATAGTTTTATATTTTTCATTAGATTTTTCTAAATATTCTATAGCTTGCCTGTAATTATTTTTTAAAAAATAAACCCATCCGAGTTGAGAATATACTTTAGAATCATTAGGGTTAAAAAATTTATCGACTAGTTTAAACCTAAGTAATGCATCATTTAAATTACCTCTATATAAATGATCGAGTCCAAGTTGATAATTAGTTTCGGTTAAACGAGAGAATTTATATTTACAATCACTTATATAATTTTTAAATTCTAAAATTTTATTCTTAATAAAATTCGGTACATTTATTATAGTTAAGCAATAATGTTTGATTTTGTCTTTTATTTTACCGAGCATAGTTTAATTACTAAATTAATATTACTTACTATAATAAAGCATATATTGATAAATTTTTAAATAAAATAATAATTTTACTTGTAAATTAATGGCATTGAAGCTAGGATGTACATGTTATATGTACATCAGTAGGTAGCTCATGAACTCAATTAGCGGCACTTCATTTAGAAAAAACTTAAGCTCTGTACTAAATACCGTAGAAAACGATCATGTCCCTTATCTTATTAAAAGAAAGAATCATAAGAATATTATTCTTTTAACCGAAGAAGAATATGAATCTACAAAAGAAACATTATATTTATTATCTAATCTGGCTAATGCAAATCGAATAAAAAAATCTATCGAACAAGCAAAAAGAGGAGAGTTTGCTAAAGTTAATTTAGATGATTGAGATTGAGTGGACACTAGAAGCAGCGAAGGATTTAGTGTATTGGAAAAAATACGATATTAAAAAATATGAACGTATTAAAATTCTAATAAAAAATATCCAAGAAGCATCGTTTACAGGTATAGGTAAGCCCGAACCTTTAAAACATATATTATCAGGTTTATGGTCACGTAGAATTAACCACGAACATAGACTAATATATTCTGTCAATACTAAACAAATTATAATATATAATTGTAGATTTCATTATAAGAATTAATATTTATTTCTTGAAATTACCGATTTTACTATAGCTTTCATTTAATACGGACTCAAATTATGTCAATTATTTCTACGAGGCTAAGTTCTATAAAACCATCGCCGACCCTTGCAGTCGTTAAAAAAACTCTTGAACTTAAAAAAGCGGGAGTTGATATTATCACACTCGGTGCCGGTGAGCCTGATTTTGATACGCCTGACAATATTAAGGAAGCGGCGATTAAAGCGATTAAAGACGGCTTTACTAAATATACTAACGTTGAGGGTATGCCTCTTTTAAGGCAAGCAATAAAAGACAAATTCAAACGTGAAAATAATATAGATTACGAACTTGATGAAATAATAGTAAGCACCGGCGGTAAGCAAGTTATATATAATTTGTTTATGGCATCTTTAGACCAAGGGGATGAGGTAATTATTCCAGCACCCTATTGGGTTTCATATCCTGATATGGTTGCACTTAGCACAGGAACACCTGTTTTTGTAAATTGCGGAATTGAAAATAACTTTAAATTAAGTGCAGAAGCTTTAGAACGTTCAATTACGGATAAAACTAAGTGGCTTATTATTAACTCACCTAGTAATCCAACAGGTGCAAGCTATAATTTTGAAGAACTAGAAAATATTGCTAAAGTTTTAAGAAAATATTCACATGTAAACGTAATGTCCGATGATATTTACGAGCATATTACTTTTGACGATTTTAAATTTTATACATTAGCCCAAATAGCACCTGATTTAAAAAAGAGAATATTTACCGTAAACGGAGTATCTAAAGCTTATTCTATGACGGGTTGGCGTATAGGATACGGTGTAGGCTCTAAAGCTTTGATTAAAGCAATGACTATTATTCAGTCGCAAAGTACTTCAAACCCTTGTTCAATAAGTCAAATGGCTGCTATTGAAGCATTAAACGGTCCTCAAGATTATATAAAGCCTAATGCTTTAAATTGTCAAAAAAAGCGTGATCTTGCTTTATCAATTTTGAAAAGAGTAAAATATTTTGAATGCTATAAGCCGGAAGGAGCGTTTTACTTATTTGTTAAATGCGATAAAATATTTGGGCATAAAACTAAATCAGGAACAATTATTGCAAATAGTAATGATTTTGCCGAATATTTACTTGAAGAAGCAAAAGTTGCCGTAGTACCTGGTATCGCTTTCGGCTTAGAGGGATATTTTAGAATTTCTTATGCTACTTCTATGGAAGAGCTAGAAAAAGCTTGTATTAGAATTGAGAGAACAATCGATGTCATTCCTGCTTAAGGCTTTGCATGGATACCACATCGTCATTGCGAGCAGCCATAGGCTGCGTGACAATCTCGTTAAATATCCTGAGACTGCTTCGTCACTTACTTCGTAATTTCCTCGCAATGACGGAAAAGTTAAAAAGCCACCTAAACCAACAAAAAAATAATGCGGAAAGTTTTTAAAAAATTTTTAAAAAATAATAAATACGTACTTAGTATAATTACTATTTTACTATATTGGTATTTGCGTTTTGTTTACTTTACTTCAAAGCAGAAATTTATATTTTACGATAACGGCAATAAGGAAAAATTCCTAAACGAACAAGGGGTAATCTTTGCATTTTGGCATAATATGCTTGCCTTAAGTCCGGCTATGTTTATAGGACATAGAAATCTCTATGCTTTAATATCACCGCATTTAGACGGAAAAATTTTAAACAATCTAGTAGGAAAATTCGGTTGCAGAGTGATAGTAGGTTCTACTAATAAAAATCCAATTGGAGCTTTACGTAATATTATAGGTAAGTTATCTCAAGGTGCAAATATAATAGTCACGCCGGACGGTCCTAAAGGACCGGTATATAAAGTAAATAGCGGTATTACCGAAATTGCCTATAGATATAACACAAAACTTATTACTATAGTCAGCTCCACTTCTAGATGTTTCAGATTAAAAAGTTGGGATAAATTAATAATACCCCTACCGTTTGGTACCATTAAAATCATAGTTGGCTTGCCTTTAGAACTCACAAATGATAAAATACAAAACCATATAAGCCTTGAAAAACAATTAGCAAGCTTAACAGAGAGTTTAAAGCAATGATGTTATTATATTATGCTTTAAGCTTTATATTATTACCTGTTTATTTTATCATAATTCTTATACGTTTGTTAATAGGTAAAGAAGATATAAGACGCATACAAGAGCGTTTTGCTATTGGCAAACACAGACAAGACGATTTATTAGACTTCGTGCAAACGTCCGCTAATAAAGAGGAATTTAAAGGAGACACTTCACTGCGAACCACAGCGTATACACTAATACGTGAGGATGAAGGGTTAGGACCGACGTATAAATTACCTTTAGAAGCAAGTTATACACGAAGGCTGATATGGATTCATGCAGCAAGCGTTGGCGAGTCTATGGTAGCTTTAACATTAATACATAATATAAATAAACGCTACCCGGACGTTCGTTTTCTAGTCACTTCTTGGACTAACAGCTCCGCTAAAATATTAACTACCAAATTACCTAAAATAGCAGTTCACCAATTTTTACCGATAGATAATATTATTTTTACTCGAAAATTTTTAAGAAATTGGCAACCTGATTTAGGCATTTTTATAGAATCGGAATTATGGCCGTGTACTATTAATGAGGGAGCAAAGCAGTGTAAATTACTACTAGTTAATGCTCGTATTTCCGATCAATCGTTTAAAGCTTGGCTAAAAAGAAAAAGCTTTTTTCAGCTTATTCTCAAAAATTGCAGTAAAATTATCGTGCAAAGCGAGCGTGACTTACAAAAATTCAATGAACTTGGCGTATCAGATGCAGTGAATTTAGGCAATATTAAATTTGCCAACGAAAAACTTCCGGTCAATCAAGAAGAGTTATCAAAATTAAGCTTACATTTAGACAATAGGCGAGTCGTGCTATTTGCCAGCACTCACCCCGAAGATGAAGAGGTGATTTTGCCTATAATCAAAAACCTAAAAGAGCAGTTTTTAGACTGCTATATTATCTTAATTCCAAGACATCCTGAGCGAGTTAAATCAATTATCGATAATTGTAAGTCACATAATTTATCCGCTACCGCTAAGTCGCAAAATGATTTACCTGTTTTAAGCGATGATCTTTATATAGTTGATAGGTTCGGCGAAATGGGACTATTTTTTTCTGTATCTACAATTTCTTTTATCGGCGGTTCTTTTAAACAAGGCGGGCATAATATTTTAGAAGCAGCATATTTCTCTAATTGTATTATGTTCGGTCCTGATATGAGCAAAAACACCGATATCGCTAAAGGCGTACTGCAAAATGAAGCAGCTATCCAAATCAAAAATGGTGAAGATTTACTAATTAAACTAACATATCTACTCAGGTCTAATAATGCTCTAGAACTTACAGCTTACCGCGAAAATGCTTTAAAATTTGTTAAGGACAACCAAAAAGTCCTAGATGAATATTTAAAAGTAATTACGAAGTTTCTTTGATAGAATTTAACTAAAAACTCTTATTCTCCTAAAAGCTCTATAGTAAATTCAGGATCTACGTGACTGATTTCTATACTTCCGTTATTTTCTAGTATTTTCTTATTCAAATACCTATAATACCACTACTTATAGGCAAAGAACATAATTCACCTTTATAAACGGTTAAGGCCGGATACCATTAGTTATGAAAAATTATAGTGGGTTTGGCAACGATAACTTATTTAATTTTCCGTCTCTACCGTAATGTATCTTTAAAAAAGCAGGATCTGCTTTAAGCATGTTTGTCCCATCAGAATATTTTAAAATTAGCGAAATATCAAAAGTATCTTCTGTAGTATCAGGGACAATCATGCTTCTAAATTCTTTAATCTTAACTATACACTTGTTATTCAATCTTAATGTTAAGGAAGCTTCAATTGTCTCTTCCAACACAATACCGCACTTATAACCGTTTTCGGTTTTAAATTCTTTTTGAACAACTTTACGCTTAGTAGGTTCAGAAAATATAAATTTTTCCTTACCATTACTGTTAAAATCACTTCCTGGACCGACGACTTCTATTGTACCGGTTGTCACTTTATAAGCGTTTGAAAGGGTTTTAGCTCCAATCTTTGTACTATCTACCAGTTTTTTTCCGTATATTTTAGCCTTTTCTCTTTTAGAGGTAGGAGTATTAGGGGGAGTTTACTCTAAAGGATCTACAGGATGAGTTGTCATCGACTGAGTGGGAGTACTCGTATTACCTCGAGACGAAGGATGCTTTGTTATATAAGTTATTTTACTTTCGGCATCAGTACCGAGTACTGCTATTTGTCCACTTCCTATCTTATAGGCGTTTTCTATAATTTTACTTCCTGTGACGGTAACTTTTACTGCCCCTTCTACTGCTTTATAACATGCATCACCGACACTATAATAACTCCAAGTAATTCGGCATCATTATCACTATAATTAGCTTGTCTCCTACGATGCTCTTTGACAGCATAAATTTGTGCAGCATATTCCTCTTTTGTCCTTGACATAAAACGCTCTTCATTTAAACTAATAATAATAATTAATGTAAGATTTTCTATTATTAAGTCAATATAAATCTTTTATTATAAAGTAAAAAACCGAAAATTATTTATTAATAGATAGTTGATTGTAGTTAGAGAGATATTATAAATACGAGTTTAGAATAAGCACTTATCCTAAATTCGCCTTTGTTTGCTTTGAAAAGGTGTGAGTGAGTATTCACGAGTTTTTTACTGTCACCTAGTTCAATTGACCACGGGAAGGTATTATTGCGTGGATAGAAAAACGCATTCGGTGTCATACCGTGGTTTGACCACGGTATTCATAAAAATAACTAATACTAGTTGTTTTTATATTTTTACTGGATCCTGCGATCAAGTCGCGGGATGACAGGATAGAATTGTGTCTGCGCAACAACACATGCTTGCAATGACGATTTGGTATCCACGCGGGAATGACATTGAAGCTATGAAACAAGCCCATTAACCTTGCGTAATGGCAGCTACTTCATCGGCAAAGTTTTTTTCTTCGTATTCTATACCTTCACCAAGTTCGTATCTAATAAATTTGGCGATTTTAATTTCTGCACCGAGTTCTTTTTCAGCATTTTTAATTACTTCCGCAACGGTAAGTTTAGGTTCAAATAAGAAATTTTGCTGAAGCAATACAACTTCCGAGAAGAATTTACGTATTCTACCTTCTACCATTTTTTCTATAATATTATCAGGCTTTCCTTCTTCTTTAGATTTTTCAAAAAATACTTTTCTCTCACGCTCTACGAGTGCTTGATCCAAGCTTGAATCATCTATACTTTGCGGGTTATTTCCTGCTACATGAACAGCAATTTGTTTAGCTAAAGCTTCTAGTTTTGCTTTATCTTTTGCGTTAGACGCAAGACCTACTAATACGGAAATTTTTCCTAAATTCGGTACAACTTCATTATGCACGTACGAACCGATTGCTCCTTCAGATATCTCTAATATATCCATACGACGTAATGTTAAATTTTCACCGATTGTAGCGATATTTTCTATAATTTCTTCTTCAACTGATTTACCACTTTGCATTTTAAATGTTTTTAGCGTGTCTATAGTTTTTGCAATTACTGCAAGATTTGCAATATCCTTAACTAGATCCTGAAACTGCTCATTTCTAGCAACAAAATCCGTTTCGGAATTTACTTCAATTACCACTCCGGTAAGCCCATCAACTTTTGCAGCCGTTAAACCTTCAGAAGCAATGCGTCCGGCTTTCTTTGCAGCAGCCGCTAAACCTTTCTTACGAAGAAAATCAATAGCTTCTTCAAAATTACCGCTGGTTTCTATTAATGCTTTTTTGCAGTCCATCATACCTGCACCAGTTTTTTCTCTTAATTCTTTAACCGCTGCAGCACTTATATTTATTTCACTCATACCTTACTTTCTCCTTAATTATTATATTTGGCTTGGGTTGTAGCTCGAAGAACGACCTCGGTGTCACCCCGTGGCTTGCTCCTGGGGTCCATAAAAACAATTTAAAATACTAATATTAGTATTTTAAGCTGGATCCCGCGATCAAGTCGCGGGATAACAATGGAAAAGCCGATCCATGCAACAACACTTATGCATTATAAGAATTTTTATTTTCATCGGTATCATTTAATGCTTGCTCAAATTCTGTATTTGTCTCTTCATCAATATTTTTCGTTTTAGAGAATTTTTTAGCTTGTTTTAATTTAGAAACATTTTTAGAAGTTAACGCCTTATCTGTATGCTCTTGCATAGCACCCATATCAACTCCTGAAGCTTTCATTGATTCTTCAAGTCCTTGTAATGCCGCATCTGCAAATAAACTACAATAAAGTCTTATTGATCTTATAGAATCATCATTACCCGGAATCGGATAATCTACATTATCAGGATTAGAATTAGTATCAACTACTGCAACTATAGGAACATTAAGTTTTACCGCTTCATTAATTGCGATATGCTCTTTATTAGTGTCAATAACTACTAGAAGATCAGGTTTAGAATTAAGATTTCTAATACCGGCAAGAGATAGAAGTAATTTATCTTTCTTACGACTCATATCGAGTATCTCTTTCTTAGTATAACCCATAAGTGCTTCTTCGTTTTCTAAGGTTTTGTCTAACTTATTTAGCTTTTCTATTGAACCCGCAATAGTTTTCCAGTTAGTTAGCATACCACCAAGCCATCTATGATTTACGTAATACTGCCCGCATTTTTCGGCATATTCCGCTATAATATCGCTTGCCTGTATTTTAGTACTTACAAATAATATTTTACCGTCTTTTTTTACGGTTTCATATATTGCATTCAAAGCAACGTTCATTAAAGCGACACTTTGTCTTAAATCGATTATATGAACATCATCACGTTCACCATATATGTAAGATGCCATTTTAGGATTCCAACGTGAGGTCTTGTGACCGAAATGCACGCCCGCATCTAATAATGCTTTAATGTTAACAGATGGTATTTTTGACATTTTTAAATTCTCCTAATTGTTAGTTTATACCTCCGTAAGATGTCCATTCTAATGAACTAACATATATCTTACGTGTGAATTTTTTACTTAAGTTTTGGATAATCGTCATTGCGAGCAGCCGTAGGCTGCGTGGCAATCTCATCAAATATCCTGTGAGATTGCTTCGTCAATTATTACATAATTTCCTCGCAATGACAACTTACAAGCCTATAATTATATACGCATATTGCGTAATTTACAAGCTTTTATTCTTTTCGCCAAGTAGTAGTACCATCAGGTTGATCTTCTAGAATTATTTTTTCCTCTAATAACTGGTTACGAATTTGATCGGCTAATAACCAATTTTTTTGTTTTTTTGCTTCCAAACGCTTATTTACAAGCTCATTTATATAGAGTTTATCCACACCGCTATTAAACCACTCGTGTGGAGTCTTATTCATTAAACCAATAAAATTAGCACAAGTAATAATAGCAGAGGCGTTAAGCTGCCTTTCTTCTTCAGTTTTAGAAATAAAAACAGCTTTAGCGTAGTCATTAATGATTTTAACGGCACGCGGCGTATTTATATCATCAAGTAAGCTTTGCATGAAATCATGAGGTAAATCTATTTTCTGCACATTAATATTTTCTATAGCTCTATACCAATAATCTAAAGTTTTCTTAGCATCTTCTATAGCTTTATCATTATAATCAAGAGGACGCCTATAGTGACTACTTAATAAAAATAACCTTACTACTTCTCCTTGAATTTGCTTATCCATTAAATCCCTTACGGTAATAAAATTACCAAGAGATTTACTCATTTTCTCACCGTTAACCGTTAGAAACCCATTATGTACCCAATATTTAGCATAGGTAGAATTTGGAAAAGCACATCTACTTTGAGCAATCTCATTGGTATGATGCGGAAAGATTAAATCTGCTCCGCCGCCGTGAATATCAAAATTCTCACCTAAATATTTGTAGCTCATGGCTGAACATTCAATATGCCATCCAGGGCGACCAAGTCCCCAGGGGCTTTCAAAATTCATATTTGCCGATTCATTTTGCTTTGCCGGTTTCCATAATACAAAATCTTGTGGATTTTTTTTGGTTTTACTATTTTCTACATGCACTCCCTCAAACATTTCTTCTAAATTGCGGTTAGATAATTCCGTATAATTTGGCGCTGATAAAACATCAAAATAAACATGATTATCAGCAATATATGCGTGATCTTTTGCTATTAAGCGTTCTATTATTGCGATCATTACATCAATATGCTTTGTAGCTTTCGGCTCAATACTAGGTAGCATACAACCTAAATATGCCATATTTTTATGAAACTCTTTCGTAACTTTATCAGTCAACTCATCAATAGTAACACCAAGTAGTGCAGCTCTATCGATAATTTTATCGTCAACATCCGTAATGTTACGTACATATTTTACTGCCTTCTCACCGAATATTTTTATAACTATACGATAAAGTAAATCATATACTACTCCCGACCTACTATTGCCTATATGAGGATTATCATAAACAGTCGGTCCACATACATACATTTTTACGTTAGCTTGATCTTGAGGATTAAAAACCTCCTTAGTACGGCTAAGAGTGTTATATAAGTGAAATTGAATTTGCATATTTTATTTACCAAAAACTGAAGTACATTTCTTTCAAAAGTATTATTACATACTCCTTTTGAAAAAAGTTTAAAATTTGGAGTATACATTAGCATGTGATATATTAAACACATTTTGGCTAGAAAATTCATTGGTTAACAAAAATTAGTAATTAATATGTTTACATAGGTTAACAAAAATTATATGATTCGCCTCGTTTGTATTTAAAAAATAATAACTAATCGAGGTTTGAATGAATTTACAAAATTCCCACTCAAAAAAATATGTTTTAACTTTTTTCATGTCAACATGTTTGTTGACTAGTAGCTTTTTAAGTACAAGTGCTAGAGCGGCAAGCTTTAAAGATTTAGTTAGTAAAATCCCGGCATGGGAAAAGCACAATTCAACACAGCAACAAAATATTTGGAAAGATTTGACTCCAAATGAAAAAATCAAAAAATGGCAAGAAGCAGATTTAGTTCCTAGTTTTACTCAAGCACAAGATGATCTAGGAATAAAGTATAAGGAAACAGATTTATCAAGTTTTTTATATAATACTAGACATAAAGCAAGACAAGCAAGAACTGAAATTTTATTATACATCGAAAGAGTAAAACAACAGGATTTTGATACAAAAAAACAAGAATATATTAATCAAGATGTAGTTCCTACAGATATAGAAGCAGCAACAAATCTTGGAATAAGTTATGACCCTAGCAAAATAGACAATAATGTAGAACACAATCAAAAGGTACGTCGTGCAGAAAAAGACAAAAAAGCAATAATCGAACTATATATCAACTCAATAAACAGAGATATTAAATACAAACATTATGTTGATAATGATATTATCCCTGAAATGCAAGAAGTAAGGACTGTTCTTAACATGAATAAAGATGATGCAGAATCTTTTGTTGCTTCAATAAGAACTGAAATTATGGAAAACGCAAAGGGACAATATATAGCCGATAGCCATATTCCTACAGAAAAAGAGTTAAAAAAGAGGTTTGGTATATCTCGTGATGATAATAGAGACGGCTATATTAAGTCAATAAGACTTAAAGTTATGGACAAAGAAAAGCCACAATATATAGTCGATAGCCATATTCCTACAGAAAAAGAACTAGAGCAGAAATTTGGTGCTGATAAAGGTGAGGCAACAAACTATATCGCATCAATAGCAACTCAGATGATGCTTGGTAAAAAATCGTACTATATAGATAATAATATTATCCCTAACGCTGACGAATTAATGAATGAATTTAAGATAGGGGCAGTAAAAGCAAATTCTTATATAGACCAAATAAGAGCCGGAATAGCAGCAAACCAGTTGCTAAACAACAATGATACTACTAACCCATCTGCCGGACGCTCTCAAAAAAAGAGCGGAAGCCAAAACGACTATAATGATAGATTAAATAATACAGAAACATCTTCAGGGATTATCATGGGTAGACAAAAGAAACAAAAATATTTTTTTGATCCTATAGGTACTTTTAAAAGGCACTTTAATACTAAAGCAAGTAAGGGTAAATTAACGCCGTCTCAACACAATCTAAATAGGATAATACAACAAGAAGAAAATATTGAAGACTTTAAAAATCTTATTAAAACAGATCCTATAGCAGCATTAACTCTTCAAGTAGATAGTATTTATAAACAAGAAGCAGTAACGGCTATCTTAAGTGATTTTAATGATGATACTATTCAAAGGGTATTATTTAGCAATGATAAGGGACAATTAGATTTCAATACCAATATTGACGTTAAAAATAGACCTATTTTAAAAGAATTATTAGAAAATAGTTCTTCTGAAGAAAAAACTATATTTGCTGAAAGAATTCAAGACTATGCAACACGAAATATATCTAATAGTCAATTTGAAGAAAAGGCACGATTAGATCTTATCAAACTAGCAGCAAGTAAAGATAAGAGTTCAGTAGAAAACTTTTTAACTCTGCAATTAGAGTTAAAAAACAGAATACAACCCTACATTGTAAAAAGCGTCTATATTTTAACACCAGAAATAGTAAAAGAAATAAATATAGAACTAAAAAATAAAGGGCTAATAAGAGATAGTTTAACTAAAGACGATATGATAAAACTAGCCAAAGAAGTAAATAACCACACATTAAATTCAGTAATTAAAGTAATATTATCTGATAGTAAACTCAGCGATGAAACCAATAAAATTTTAGGGTTAGCAGTAGGTAATAATGCAAATAATTTAGAACAAACACAAAGCGGCATTCCGAATCCACCACCTCTACCGTTAAATGGAAGCATACCACCCCCACCACCTCTACCGCTAAATGGAAGCATGCCACCCCCACCACCTCCCTTAAATTTTCAAGGCTTTAGTAGCAACTCTAACCATTTTGATTTAAATCAGTTACAAGCAGAATATCCTCACATACATTCATTATATATTCAGTTTACTCGCAATACTACTGTTCAATCAAAAGCACTACTTCAACCTACAGCTTCTAGTGCAACCAGCACAGACAGAAGCACGCCAGATACAGCTTATGCCAAACTATATGCAGAATATAGAACTGAGACAGGAGGTACAAAAGCTAATGATTTACAAGATCAGCTTATAAAAAGACAAGCTGATCTTACAAATGTTATACGTCAAATATTAACAGAATCATACGCCAACCAAGGAGCTGACGAGAAAACTCTTGTAAATTTATTTAGCATTTCAACCCCTGAAATCGCAGAAAAAGCTAAAGAAGCTTTTAACACCCTTGTTCAAGACCAGTATATAAAAGATATAACCGTAAATGGTAAGAAAACAATAACAAGTGAAGAGATAATTACAAATCTTTTCAATGAAGACACTGATGATGCAGTAAAACGTATTTTATTATCGTCATGTAAAATATCTGAAGAATTAAAGAGACCTATTAAACTTGAATTCAATAAATCAGAATTGATGAGAGAGTTACAGAGCAAACAAGATCTGTTTGAACAATTAGCATTTGCCTATACTAATGCAAAAAACTTCGATCAAGATATATTTGGCAATAAAGTCGAAGAGTTAATTAACAACCCTAATATATTAACTATAGTACAACAAGCTCATTTTTTAATAACAGCAGATACAGACTTAAGAAAAATAATTAATTCTGATCAAGCACAGGCTAAACTTGATGATTTAAGAACAGCTATTTTAAACACAATAAAATTTGAAGAATTAATTACAGCAAAATTACCTCACAATGAGTTTATTACTATAGTAAAGGAAAAAGCCCCCGAATTATTAAAAGAGCTTTTAAAAGCTTCTACTATCACACTAACAGGTAATTTAGATCAATTAAGATCAGCTTTGCCTTCATTTACAGACATGAGCAATGAACAAATAAGCATTCTTGCTAGTAAATTAAAGGGGCCTATAATATTACAAGCTATTAAAGAGTGCTCACAAGAAAAAGCTAAAAAACCAATCCATACCGGAAATATACCACCACCACCGCCACTGCCTGATTCACAAGATTGGGAATTAGCTTATCTAAAAAGTTTAGGGATTACTCAATTCAATACAAATACATCTACTTTTAAAACAACTCCAAAAATTTATCACTTTAGCTCCGATATAGCTTTAAGATATGAAGAATTTACTTTATCAGGACATAAAGCAGCAGGACATAAAGCAAAATACTCCGATGCCGATTTATTAAAAAAAGCTATAGTGGAATCAGTAGCATTTGAGCATTCAAAAAATTTATCTAAAGCTCATCAAAATAATAAGTATTTTGAAAAAATCCAAGAAGCAGTCGACACTATGCACTCTAGCTTTATAGGTCCTAGAACTGAAATAGGACAAAAAATACATAATATTTATACACAGCTATTGACAAAATATCCAGAAGAAGCGGTAAAAGAGGCATTTAATACTGCTCACTCTGATTTTATAGGTCCTAGAACTGAAATAGGGCAAGAAGTACATGATATTTATACTTCTCAACTTTTAGAGTTAGCAAAAGATAAAGAATTGTTTCTATTTGTTAAACAAGTACTAGCAGAGTCTACTGAACTAGAACAAAAATATGGTAGTGATATTCAATCAGAAAATAGTAACAATGAAAAGAAAATAGGACGTTTAGATTCGAAAAAATTACGATTATTCCAACAAGAAAACAAAGCTACAAATGACGAATCCTCAACAAAGGATTATACACAACCTGAAGATAGCAATAAAAAGTCAGAGCAATCTGATTCAAAGTCAGAGCAATCTGATTCAACAACCGCTTTATCACCGAGATTATTGAGTTCTAACGATAGCAACAATGATAAATCATCAGATGACAAAAAATCACTTCTAGCATTAAGATCTAGTGATGAAGACGATGAAGGGTATGCAACTGATGAAGAAGAATTAGAAGAAAGCAATAGCACCACTGACAATAGCACCACTGACGAAGAATTAAAAAAAGATATAGTTTTAGAAAGCGAAGATGAAGCTATCGATGTGTCATTCAAAACTGAAGCAATTACAGAACAAGATGAGGCGACACAGAGACAACAGGTATCTGATGATACTAGTAGTGGGAAAGCAGCAATATTAGTTAAGGCGACTTCAACTCTTCACAAACCTGTTCACTATAATATAAGTGATAGATTAAAGGTTACTGCAATAGGGGCCGGTGATGAAGAAACTAGTATAAACAGAGGGGTATGGATTAGCGGCTTATACAGCATCAACAAACAAAGCACTTGGAAGAATATTCCAAAATATCAAAATCGTATAACCGGCATAACTATCGGGACTGATGCTGAATTCATCAATAGTCATGATGTTATAGGAATAGCTTATAGCCGTTTGGAATCCCAAATTAAATATAATAAAAAACTAGGGAAAACAGTAGTTAACGGTCATCTTTTAAGCATTTACGGTCTAAAAAAACTAATTAAAGGTTTCTCATTGCAGGCTATAACATCTTACGGTCATAATTATATTAAGAATAGATCTAAAAGTATTAATAATATAATTGGAAAATATCAAAACAATAATTTAAGTTTTCAAACTTTATTACATTATCAATATCGTACAAAATACGATTTACATTTTATTCCTAATATCGGTTTTCAATATGATTATTCAAGAGCTAGCAACTATAAAGAGTATAATGTAGATATAGAAAATCTCATGATTCAAAAGAAATCAAATCAATTATTTGAAAGTAGCCTTGGCGGTAAAATAATGTTTAAGCCTATAGTGACCAAAAACAATATAGTATTAACACCAAGTTTGTATGGTAATATTGAGTATCACTTCAATAATAAAAATACAAAAGTTAATGCAAAAGCGACTTTTAAAGGACAAACATTACAAGAAACAATTATTACACTAAAACAACCTAAGCTTGGATATAATATCGGTAGTAATATACTTATGAGTAGAAAAAATATCAATGTTCTACTTGAGTATAATTATTATACGCATAGAAAGTATCAAAGCCATCAAGGACTTATTAAACTAAAAGTCAATTTGTAAATCACCAATAGAAAATTTAAATAAGGATAAGCTTTGCCTAAGAGCTTATCCTTTCTTAATGAATAAGCTTATTAACCAAACTCCTGCATAGAATACTGGAGTACTAAATATAGTAAAAAATAGTTTAAATGAATAGCTATTAAGTACAAGATGACATAATTGGTCAAAAGGAAAAATATTAAATAAGCTCATAATCCCAATTACAATAAAAGTATCGATAAATAAAGAAATTGCCGTACTAAAATTATTTCTTATCCATAAATATTTACCTTTAGTAATTTTACATATCCATAAATAGATATTAATATCAACAAGTTGAGCTATATAACAGGCAAAAGTTGATGCTAAACAAGATATTAGTAGCTTCCAATTTATCCATGAGACTTATTATTATTATTAAAACTACTATTATATTAAAAATAATAGCAAGCTTTACACAAAAATTGGCTCTTTCTTTACCGTAAAACTCAGCTATTAAATCCGTTAATAAAAAAGTTAACGGGTAAAAAATTGCTCCTATAGATAATTCAAGAATATAAAAATTAAAAATATTAAGGTAAACAAATTTTTGATATATTAAGTTTCCCTACTATAATAAGGACTGTAAAAAACGTACATAAAATGATATAAATTTTTTCTTTTATATTAAATTCTATAGACATTTCTAAAATTATTTTAGGTGCAAAAATATTGCTGTACTCTAATAATATATATTGGGAGTTCTGAAAACTATACTAAATTCATGTCATGCCATTTATCCATAGGTGTTGTTACATGACTCCTGTTATGTCATTCCCGCAAAAGCAGGAATCCAGTACTTTTATCTGTCACCCCGTGGTCAAGCCACGGGGTGACACAGTGGCTTTTACCGATCCACGCAACAATACCAACAACGGTAGACAATGACAAGTATGAGAGATATTACTAAGATAAAGCTGTAACTATTTAGCTATAGGTAAACTATTTTCTGCTTGATTTTCTTCAATTTCATTAATCTTAGAAACTAAATCAGATTTCTTTTTTGAGGAAAGGTTAGCAAGTACTATTGCATTTATTAAAAATAATGTTGTAAGTATTATAGTACTTTTAGTAAGAAAATTACCGACTGTTTTAGCACTGACTACTCCCATATTATTACCGCCGCTTATACTACTAATTCCATCCGATCCGCTACGCTGCATCAGAATAACTATAATTAGCAATATTGCAATAGTAATATGTACAAAAAGAAGAATGTCTATCATATAATAAAATAATCGTTACCGTATTTTAAATGTAAATCATACATTAGTTTTATATTATTTGCAACTTAGCTTTATAAAATAAACATAATACTATAATAGTATCTGATAGAAACTAGACTAAAATCAGCATATGAGTTTTTCAAGAAAGGTTAAAAACTCACAAAGTTTAGGATGTGTTGTGGTGCTACTAGGGGGAATCGAACCCTCGACCTCTTCATTACCAATGAAGTGCTCTACCCCTGAGCTATAGTAGCAAGATTATTTCAAACCCGTTTTGCCACATATTTGTCATAAAATCAAGAAAAATTTTGGAAATTCGTTTACTATTTACAAAAAAGCTCTTATCTTTATTCGCTCCACTTATATGTACCCCATCATAAGATGCTACTGTAGTTTCATTAGCATACATCCCAAATTCTTTCTGTAAATAATCACTTAAAATCTTTAGTATTTTTTCTTTGGTTTGGCATGCTAATATCATTTTATTATCTTGTACTAACTTGTGTAATTTGGGTATCTCTTCTGCAGTAACAAGCCTCATTGCCAAACAACCATTTTCTTCTTGTTGTAGAAGGTCAGCCGTTACACTCGTAGTAACTCTATGACATGTACCGAATAAGTCTAGATCTATCCTTGAAATTGCTTCGTCACTAGTTACTTCTTTAAAAGTTCTGGAATAATTGATGTATCCTCAGAGATACTGGCAAAGACTAATCCCTTTTCAGTTATTTTATGTTCACAAGCATCACCATAGTAATAACTCTTAGGTCTAAAGACTACAATTTTGTTATTAAATTCAACTAGGTTTGCAGTTTTTGTAATTTTTTCATATTTTATCTAAACTTCTATTTTTGTAAAAAGATAAGGCAATCAATGCAAAAATACAGCTTAATATGACATAATAAACTGCTGAGGTTACATGCCCTGTTTTGTGTACTAAATATTCAAAGACAAGAGGCGTAGTACCACCAAAAATACTTGTAGCAGTGTTATATGAAATAGAGAGAGCAGTGTTACGTATATTTGTAGGATACAATTCTGCTTGTAATGCCGGTTCAGGACCGATATAGCTAGCAGCAAGTATAGCAAGTATCAATTGTGAGATAATTACACTTGTGAAGGCCCCACTCTCAAAATTATTAAGTAAAAATGGCGTTGTTACAATAATTATTATCAGATTAATTACAAAAATTTTCCTGCGACCTATAATATCGGATAGATAACCGCTTAATAAAGTTACGACTATCATAATCACGTAACACACGCTAGCAAGGCTATTTACCTCATTTTCAGTAAAGTTGCGGCTGATTTTTAAAAACGATACCAAGTAAATTGTAGTTAGATAGAATATTATCGAACCGGGAGCATTTATAAAAATCGAGATTAATATATCAAACCAATAATTGGTAATGACTTTTTTTAACGGTGATTGTAAAATCTTGTTCTGCTCTCTTAGATTTTTAAAATTCGGTGTTTCGTGTGTATTTTTTTTAATATAAAATGCTGCAAAAAGAATAAAAAAACCAAGTAAAAAAGGTATTCTCCAGCCAAAACTATCAAATTGTGAAGCTGTTAGGATATTCTTAACAATATAAGAAACAAAAGAACCAAGCAATAAACCGGAGCATATACTAGACATTGAAATACTACCGGTTAAGCCTTGGTGTTTATGGTTAGTATGCTCAATAACAAAGGAAATAGAGCCGGTCAAAACTCCTCCCATTGATAATCCTTGTAGAATTCGTACACAAATCATTAATATAGTCGCAGTTATACCGATAGTATGGTAAGTTGGTAATATTCCTATTAATACGGTTGGGGCAGACATGCAAAATAACGCACTAGTTAAGGCTACTTTGCGTCCAAATCTATCACCGATAACACCAAAAAATATGCCGCCCAACGGTCTTGCCAAATAACCTATAGCAAATACTAAAAAAGCTTGCAGTAAAGAAGTATTAGCATCATCATTTGGAAAAAATTTTGTTCCTATTATGGGTGCAAAATAACCGAATAATACATAATCATACCATTCAAAAGTGTTAGCGATACCGCTTGAAAATACTAGTTTACTGCGATTCATGTTTTCTATTCATAGCTGTTTTTTCGGAATATATTATAAATAAGGTGGTAGGAATTATTATTACTGCTCCATGAAGTGTGCTTTTATCAGGAAATTCGTTAAATATGAAATATGCCGCTATTACCGAAATAACCAGCTCTAAATATCTATAAGGAGCGGTAGCGGTTGCATCTACCATGGAAAAAGCTTTAAGCAGGAAGAATAATATTAAGCTTCCGCTACTACCGAGTACAAACAATAAAGCTAATTCAAAACTACTAGGAGTTAGCCAATACTGCGATGCTACAGGTAACGACACTATAGCAGTTACTATTGCCGAATAAAATAGCATGCTAATCATCGATTCTTTTATTACGAATTTTTTATTAATAATATCAAGCATAGCAAATGAAATAGCCGCTAATACAAAATACAAAATTTCTGGGTTAAAATCCTCGGCATGCGGTTTAAGCGTAACAACAAGTCCTATAAATCCTACTACGGTAACTACCCATCTTGGCCAAATAATATTTTCGTTCAGAAAAAATACGGCAAGTATTAACGTAAATAAAGGAATAGAAAAACTTACGACTGTTGCAGTAGTAACGGGAGCTATGGTAAGACCGTAAGTCCAAGAAGTCATACCGAAAAATAATAATAACCCTCTTAATATATGTACAAAAGGACGACTTGTTTTTAAAGTATTTTTACCATAATAAACAACAAAAGGTAGTAAAACTATGCTACTGAAAAAGAAGCGGAAAAAAGCTACTTCAAAGCTATGTAAACGAGTTCCAAGATATTTAGACATTACATCATTGGCACTACTACTTACTAAACTAAGTAAAAACCAACCTATACCGGTTAAATATGTTTTTAATGCATCATTCATTAATATGCTCCAATAATTTCTATAATTTTACTTAAATGTCTTGACTTTTAGCATAAAAGAATTCTATCTTTTATGACAATGGTATAAATTATATAAACAAAAATTTTATATAATAATACGGTAATCAATTTTAAGCAAGTAAAGGTTATAATTATATGTTAAGAATAGTGAAAAAATTAGGGATAATTTTGTTTGTATCCAGCATAAGTATTAATAGTTTTGCTAAAAGCATGTATGATGATGTAGACTCTGCTCCTGACTATGATAGTACACCGTATTACGAAAACGAAGGCAGTTTAGTTTTCAAGATGCGTCTAGGAGGTGTTGTTTCAAGTGCTAAGCAAAAAGGATTATCTACTCCTACCTCTCCTCAACCTGTTTCAGTAGGAGAAGTGGCAAAAAACGGTTATGGAGGTGATGTGTCCACTACTATATTCTTTAATAATTATTTAGCTACTGAATTATCACTTGGCTTTAATGTTTTACGCACTAAATATACATCTATTGCAGCCGTTGCTCATAATTATGGCGTTGATAATGTTAAACTAGGAAAAAACAAACCTATTTATATGATTCCTGCAACAGTTACCGGACAATTTCATATAGCTCCTTACGGTGGAATAAGACCATATATAGGTATAGGTTATCACGGTTCTTATATGCTTACGCAAGCTACCGGTCTTAAAATTAGAAACGGACACGGTGCCGTAGGACAAATAGGTGTAGATTTTTATGCTAAAGATGATACTTTAATCAATATTGACGTAAGACAATTTTTCTTAAATCCTCAACTTGAGTATAAACCGAATTTAGTGGGTAATAAAACCATGGCCTCTAAAGTTAAATTTAATCCTTTAATAGTTTCTATAGGTATAGGATTTACTTTTTAGCCTTGTTGCATGGTTCTTGAAGCGTATTTGTCATCCCGCGACTTGATCGCGGGATCCAGTTTTTTTATTTTTTTGGATACCACGGTTAAGCCGCGGTATGACATTAAATAGCTAATAATATAAACATACATTCACCTATGTCCCTACAAATTATCCAGTTATTATACTTAGTTGCGGCTGTTTGCTTTATTCTATCACTCAAATTCTTATCCTCACAGAAACAAGCACGTTTAGGCAGTACCATAGGTATTTTGGGGATGGCGATAGCAGTCGTCGTTACTTTTTTCCTACCGGATTTTACTCATAAATTACCCATTATAGCAACCATATTATTAGGTGCTGTAATCGGCGGGATTATCGCACTTAAAATCTCCATGACGGCAATGCCTCAATTAGTAGCGGGATTTCACTCTTTTGTCGGTCTTGCTGCGGTATTTGTAGCTTATGCTACAGTACTTGCTCCTGAAAATTTTTCTATAGGAATAGCAGGAAGTTTACCTATTAATGCATTAATAGAAATATCAGTAGGCGTCTCTATCGGTGCTTTAACTTTTAGCGGTTCAATTATAGCTTTTCTAAAACTACAAGGCTTAATGAAAAGTAGCCCATTAAAATTCTACGGTCAGCAATATATATGCTTATTAATGGCAATAATATTGGTTATTCTAGTAATATCGTTTATTCGTTCAGAGAATATATTTTTATTTAATCTAATAGTCTTTTTATCACTGTTAATCGGAGTATTACTAATAATACCGGTAGGCGGTGCAGATATGCCTGTTATAGTCTCAATGCTAAATTCTTATTCAGGTTTTGCGGCAGCAGGTATAGGCTTTACGCTTAGCAATAGCCTACTTATTATTACTGGAGCATTAGTCGGTAGTAGCGGAGCTATACTTAGCTATATAATGTGCAAAGCGATGAATCGCTCATTAATTAAGGTTATTTTTGGGGCGTTTTTGCCTGCACCTACTGGAATTAACAAGGATATAGACGACGATAAAATAGCAAAAACAAGCTGCCCTGAAGATGCGGCACATTTACTACTTAATACATCATCGGTGATAATTGTTCCCGGTTACGGTATGGCAGTAGCCCAATCTCAGCATATCATAAAAGAGCTGGTTGATATATTAGAACGTTCAGATATTAATGTACGTTTTGCCGTACATCCGGTAGCAGGTAGAATGCCAGGGCATATGAATGTTTTACTTGCAGAAGCTAATATAGATTATGAGAAAGTACTTGAGCTTGAAGAAATTAATAGAGATTTCGCTACCACTGACGTAGTGCTTGTGATTGGGGCAAATGACGTAACTAATCCTGCTGCTAAAAATGATCCGAACAGTCCAATTTACGGTATGCCGGTACTCGATGTCGAAAAAGCACGTACGATTTTGTTTATTAAACGTTCTATGGCATCAGGATATGCAGGTATAAAAAATGCGCTATTTTATCACGATAATACTTTTATGTTATTCGGCGATGCTAAGAAAGTAGTTGAGGAGATAGTTAAGTTTCTAAATGAAGATTGACTTAAATAACTCTATTTGTTATAACTTCTTAAATTAAGCCAAAAAAACAATTATCATGAATTCGCAAAAAACATTACCGCTTCTGCCAAAAGCCACGGCTATATGGTTAATTGAAAATACTTCTTTAACTTTTAAACAAATTGCCGATTTTTGCGGTATTCATGAATTTGAAATAAAAGGTATGGCTGACGGTGAAGTAGCACAATCTATAAAAGGTTTAAATCCAATTGCAAACGGTCAGTTAACTTTAGAGGAAATTGAGCGTTGCAGTAAAGATCCTAATGCTAATTTACAAATTTCATACAGCCCTGCTGATGAATTGATGAAAAATCAGAAAAAACAGCGTGCTAAATACACTCCTATAGCAAGACGTCAAGATAAACCGGATGCTATATATTGGTTATTGTGTAATTATCCGAACATCCAAGACCATCAAATAATTAAATTAATAGGTACTACTAAAATTACTATAGATGCTATTAGAACCCGTAGCCATTGGAATATGAATTCTATTCGTCCTCGTGATCCCGTATTACTGGGGATCTGTAGTCAAATAGACCTGAATAAAATA
Source organism: Rickettsia koreansis (assembly GCF_046532895.1). Taxonomy (NCBI): domain Bacteria; kingdom Pseudomonadati; phylum Pseudomonadota; class Alphaproteobacteria; order Rickettsiales; family Rickettsiaceae; genus Rickettsia; species Rickettsia koreansis. The sequence goes on from NZ_WHLZ01000001.1 coordinate 800,020, forward strand.
GTAGAAAGCCTAAAACCTCCACAAAATCCTACAAAAGAATCATAAAATTATACTAACTGCTATCCTGCGAAAAGCTTGCTTACGTGAATTATTTTTTGGTTGTTACCCCGCCTTGATCAGCGTTATTGCGTGGCTCGTTTATGTCATTCCTATATAGTTGAACATTGCTGGATGGACCGGCAAAATCCACTGTGTGTCACCCCGTGGCTTGACCCACGGAGTCCATAAAAAAATCTAAAATACTATTAATAGTATTTTAAGCTAGATTCCGTGGTCAAACCACGGAATGACAACGGATGCGTTTTTCAATCCACACTGACAATACTTTTCTCACAAACGGATTTTTGTATGGATTAGAAAAGTGATTATTGCCTAATAAATCGTTTATCGCTAGGTAAAGTATAACTTTTATCGGTAGAACGATAGGGACAAATATCAATTCCTCCACGCCTAGTATATACTATATAAATAGAAAGAAAATCAGGACTTATAGCATTTTTAATATCTGTAAAAATACGCTCAGCACACTGCTCTGCAAACTCATTACAATTTCTAAAAGATATTAAATATTTCAGAAAAGAATCATATTTTAACTTTTTTCCTTTATATTTTATAACGATTGTACCCCAATCCGGTTGACCGGTTACTAGGCAATTTGATTTGAGTAAATTAGAATTAATCTCTTCTTCTACCAAAACATCTTCATACTCAATTAAACTATTATCGGGTGCACCGTAATTATTGCATACTATATCTAAATCATCGATATTTTTACCGCTTGGAACACCAAATTCTACTCTTGTATTTATAGGAAATATACGTCCTGTTACTTTAGCGTGTGTAACATTACTTAGATCCTGCAAGATCATTCTTTCTAGTTCTTTTACTGATTCAACAACAAAGTTATTAAAAGAATTTAGATATAATTTAAATGATTTTGATTCTACTATATTTTCAGAATCCGTCGGTATATAAAAAGTGCCTACTCCAACCCATGGCTTACCATTCTTATTAAGACAAGATAGTTCATATGTATTCCAAACATCTACACCGTAAAACGGAAGATTATTACTATTTATTCCAAGTTCGTTTCGATGATTTATACGTGGAATTTTAAATAATAAAGTCACATCATAACTATCTTTATAAGTACTTTTTTTACCAAGTAAAGAATTAGATAAAGGCATTAATTATGCTCCTTGTGCTAAAATTTCTTTTTGTTGTAACTCATCATATTCTTTTAGCATATAACCACGTCCCCATACTGTGTCGATATAATCTCTACCGCCGGCAGCATCACTTAACTTTTTACGAAGTTTACAAATAAATACGTCAATAATTTTCATTTCCGGTTCATCAACACTACTATATAAGTGATTTAAGAACATTTCTTTAGTTAAGATAGTTCCTCTTCGGAGTATTAATAGCTCTAAAATAGCATATTCTTTGTTCGTCAAATGTACTTTTTTGCCGTCAACTTCTACACTTCTAGTATCTAGGTTTATGCTAACCTTATCAAACCTAAATACTGATGCTGCATGACCTTTAGAACGTCTAACTATAGCTTTAATTCTAGCAATTAATTCCTCTCTTACAAACGGCTTGGTTAGATAATCATCGGCTCCGGAAGAAAAACCAGTAATCTTTTGATACGTATCCGTTAAGCTAGATAAAATTAAGATTGGGGTTTTTATTTTTGCAGTACGCAATCTTAGTAATATCTCAAAACCATTAATATCCGGTAACATAAGGTCTAAGATTACTAGATCATAACCACCAACTTTACCAAGTCTTAAACCTTCTACACCAACTGAAACTTTATCGCAAACTATCCCTTCTGAAGCTAAAGTTAGTTCAATTAAGTTAGCCATTTCCGGCTCGCCTTCAATTAACAAAACTCTCATTATTTTTCTCCATAAAATTCAATTTTTATATTGTGCTATAATTTACAGTTAATTATTGTTAACTAAATTATAATTTTTTATCTAGTGCTTATACATTCATTAATAACATAAGTAAAGAATATTTAATCAAATTGATAAAATTTTTACTATTAAGCTCTATCTGTGGTTTAAAAACCATGGCGTTTAAAATGAAATTTATTAAATAATTAAATGATTTTCTTAGTTTTGATGCTCTGACATTTTCTTATGATATAAGGCACCAAAATCTATAGGATCAATCATTAAAGGCTGGAATCCTGCATCTTGAGTACAGCTAGCTATAATTTTTCTGGCAAATGGAAATATCATTGCCGGACAATGAACGGATAATAAAACCGGATGTTGTTCAGAATCAATATTAATTAAATTAAATACTCCAGCATATTTTAATTCTATCTGAAATAATTTATATTTCTCATTTCTTGCAATTGCCTCGATATTTAACTCTACTTCATAGAAATTTTCTTCCGATAAATTAGTAATATTTATATCTAGAGATAAATCAATTTGAGGGCGTTGATCCAAAGCCGCAAGAGAAGACGGGGCAGAAGGGTTCTCAAGAGATAAATCTTTTATATATTGTGCATTAACGGAAATATGCGGCATTGTCTCATTAGTATCGGTGTTTATTGTACTCATAAAAATCCTTATTAAAAATTTAATATAATTTTCTACATAAAAAAGTTATGTTAGCGGTAAAGTTACGCCTACTTGTTTCATATATTTTCCTTGGCGATCGGCATATGAAGTATCACAAATTTGATCACTCTTTAAAAATAAAAACTGACAAGCTCCTTCATTTGCATATATTTTAGCAGGTAATGGAGTAGTATTAGAAAACTCTAAAGTTACATGTCCTTCCCACTCCGGTTCTAACGGAGTCACATTTACTATTATACCGCATCTTGCATAAGTGGACTTGCCGACACAAATAACTAATATATCACGCGGTATTTTAAAATATTCTATAGTTCTGCCAAGGGCAAAGCTATTAGGTGGGATAATACACACATCTACTTCTCTATCAACTAAATTATATTCACTGAAATTTTTGGGATCAACCGTAGTAGAATTTATATTGGTGAATATTTTAAATTCATTAGATACTCTAGCATCATAGCCGTAAGAAGATAAGCCGTAAGAAATAATCTTTTCTTTATTATGCACTCTTACCTGCTTTTCTGCAAAGGGCCTTATCATACTGTGATTTATAACAGCTTCTTTTATCCACTTATCTGACATTATAGCCATAATCAAAACTTGATTTAATTAATAAACTAATGATTATAACTCATAATTATTTACAATACAAAATTTTTCTTTAAAACTATAAGTCTGAGACTACTTGAATAATAATAGTGATAATAATACAACGTTATATACTTAAAATTAAATTATTACAAATTAAAATAGTTTTTTATTGTCAATTCTGAAAAGAATTATTAATATTACAGCGTAGTTGTTATATTTATTAATACTAAAATTTATTTTGTATAGTAAATTTTATTTAAGTTTATAGGAGCTTTATTAAAGTGAAAAAATTATTATTAACTGCAAGTATTATTTGCCTTGCATCGGCTGGTCTTGCCGAAGAAAATTCAACACCTGTTATTTCTAATTCTGATACTGAAATAAAATTAGAAGGATTCTATTTATTTGAAAACGGTTATATTAAACAGGATCATTTAATTTTATTTGATAAAAATGTAACTGATAACAGGAAAAAGCTAGGGTTTTACACGGAAGCAGCGTTTGCGGCCACTATTGCTAAAACTATCAATGATGTAATAGCAGGTGCTAAAATAGTGCTTCAGCCTACTACAAGAGCAAAAACCTCTACAAGTTATAATGGATCACATATCTTTATTGAAACTAGTTACGGTAAAGTAGAACTCGGCTCTCCTGCTGATGCAAGCGCTAAGTTGCGTATTACCGGTAGTCAAGTAACTGCAGGTACCGGAGGATGGTCTAGATATGCTCTACTTGACGGTCAATATATGCGATATAATGGTTTAAAATCGGATTTTGATACTAATGCTAGCTTTTATCTTGAGTCATACTCTAATTCTTTTGATCAAATCAATGATAAAGCTGAGAGAGCTAGAAGACTGAATTTTTTCACGCCTAAAGTGAAAGGCTTCCAAGCTGGAGTTTCTTATACTCCCGATACTGCTAATACAGGCGGTAATAGAGATATAAATAATTTAACGCTTGAAAGCTCAGGCAGAAACGGAGTTAGTGTTTCTAAAACCGGAATAAAGACGGTTAAATTAGAGAATAACGAAACCATGACTATTAATCAGAATATTAGGGATGCTTTTTCTGCCGGCTTAACTTATGAACATGAAATTAGCGAAGATGCAGACTTAAAATTATCTGTCACCGGAGAATACGGTAAACCTGCTCGTCGTCTTATTCATGCTAAAATGGACGGAACTACAATTCAAGTGCTTAATACCTATAAGCTTTCTAACTTAAAAGCATATAATCTTGGAGCTGTATTTACTTACGGTAATTTCTCTTGTGGTGCTTCTTACGGTAATTTAGGTAAAAGCTTAACCGCTAAGGAATATTATAAAGTCGGTCGTGATACCTATTATTACAATGGAGCAGTTGCTTATGGACAAGGACCTATAAAAACAAGTCTTGAATATCTTAAAACTTCAAGATATAAAAACACCGTTAATGCTGTAAGCCTCGCTACTGAATATAAGATCATGCCTGGTTTATTACCATATGCTGAAATTTCTCATTTCCAAGCTAAAGGTAAACCTGTATATTACCCTGAAGCACCTAGTAAAACAACACGAGGTACTGTTGGTCTTATAGGTACAAAACTTAAGTTTTAATTATTTACAAATTAATTGCCATCACTATTATAATCAAGACTTAGAGCAATCTTATGCCTTGATTATTCCATTTTTTTAATTGAACTATCAATAAACTTTATAGTTCCATCGTTGTAATAATCTTGTTTTCTCTTCTGTTAAATCTTTCAACCATTCTATTAGCTTACAGCGCTCTAATTCTTGTCAAATTATGCTTAGCTTTTGTACTTCAAGTACTGACGAACCTTGAAAAATTTATGCTATACTGCCTTTTGATTAAATCAAATTATATATTTTACTTTTTTTATTTTTAGATATTGATTTTCTCTGATTACCATATATTGTGATGCAACCATAATATATGGTAATCATGTGATATATGATTTTTATTATTTTAAAACAGGAGTAACACTATGATCAGGTTGATGTTATAGGAGTAGGAGATAGTAACATCTATTAATTTAAATAGGTAAGATGAGTTTAAAAGCCTATAAAAACTTTTAATAATAGAACGGTACAAGCGAATTTATAAATAATTTGCTTGTATCAAACCATATAAAATATGCTATTTTTTTGTATATACTCAATCTTTATTATAATTATGATGATTATGATGAAAATCTATTATTTTTTGGGAAACCCATAGGAGGTAATTTACCGGTACTACCTCTTTTGCCTAAAAATGCAACAATGTTTTTCTCAAGTTTTACTTTTCCATTGTTATTCCAACCTAAGCCGTCTTCTTTATTGAATATTTTAATATCTAGAAGCTTAGCATTCTTAAATTTTTGCAGCGTTACACCTTGCCCTTTTTTCATTTCAGGTATTTCATCTATATTAAATACCAGTAATTTACGACTTTCACCGATACAAGCAATACTATCCCCGTTTACAGGTAAACAAGCTATACATACATGACCATCCGGTACATTCATAATTTGCTTTCCTGTTTTTGTTTGAGCCATTACTTCATTTGAATTAACTAAAAACCCCTTACCTACACTACTTGCAAGTAATAAAAGCTGATCAGGTTTATAGACTAAAATATTCGTAATATCGTTATTACCTATATCCACAAGTAGCTTTATAGATTCCCCTGTTCTTTTACCTTTGGAAATATTATCGGCAAGCAAAGTAAAAAATCTGCCTTCTGAACTAACTATTAATATTTTATCAGTCGTGTAAGCTTCTAAAATAAATTTTTCTGCATCACCTTCTTTATATTTGATAGTCGATAAATCGGTGTTATGACCTTTTAACGAACGTACCCACCCCATTTTTGAGCAGATAATAGTAATCGGCTCTTTAGTAATGAAAGCCGTTATATCAACTACTTGATTCGTAAGCGTTACTTCCTCAAAGCTTGTACGCCTTGCTCCTATTACCGTATTTAATCCAAATTTCGTTTGTACTGTTTTGATTTCTTTTTTAACTATTTTCCATAGTTCTTTAGGATTATTTAGAATTTCTTCTAATATAGCTTGTTGCTTCTGCAAATTACTATGCTCATTAATAATTTCCTGCTCTTCAAGCTTGCGAAGCGAGCGAAGACGGGTATTTAATATCGCTTCTACTTGTATTTCGGTTAGTTTAAATCGCTCCATCATTATCGCTTTTGGCTCATCTTCTTCACGAATAATTTTAATTATCTCATCAAGATTTAGATAAGCTATCCTAAGCCCTTTGAGAATTTCTAAACGATGCTTGATTTTGTTTAAAAGATAAGTTGATCTGCGAGTAACAATATTTTGTCTGTGATCTAGAAACTCTTGTAAAATCTCTAAAATATTCATTACTCTCGGCACGTTATTACTGCCGATCACATTCATATTTAACTGAATGCGGCTTTCTAAATTCGTTAGCTTGAATAGAGATTCCATAACTATTTGCGGATCACATCCCCGATCTCTCGGCTCTATAACCAACCTTATAATGTCTGTTGATTCATCTCTAATATTGCTAACAAGGGGAATTTTTTTATCCTTTAGTAATATTGCTATTTGTTCTATAAGTTTTGATTTCTGAACCTGATAAGGTATATCGGTTACGACTATCTGATATGTACCGTAACTTAGCTCCTCTTTTTCCCATCTGCTTCTCACTCTAAGACTACCGCGTCCAGTAGTATATGCAACATTAATAACTTCAGCTTTATCAATAATTATGCCGCCGGTCGGGAAATCAGGACCTTTGATAAAGTTCATTATATCGTTAATTTCAGCTTTCGGATGGTCGATTAAATGTATTAGAGCATCACAAAGCTCATGTAAATTATGCGGCGGTATATTGGTTGCCATACCGACTGCTATCCCTTCAGAACCATTAGCTAGTAAATTCGGAAAACTTGCCGGCATTATTACCGGTTCTAAATCGGAATAATCATAAGTAGGGCGAAAATCTACCGTATCTTTATCGATGTCCTCCATTAATAACGTACATATGTCTGTCATACGTGATTCGGTATAACGCATAGCTGCTGCATTATCACCGTCGATAGAGCCGAAATTACCATGCCCATCAATTAAAGGATAACGCAACGAAAAATGCTGAGCAAGGCGTACCAAGGTATCGTACACTGCCACATCACCGTGCGGGTGGTATTTACCTATTACGTCACCGACCACCCTCGCACATTTCTTATAGCCGGAATTCGGCTCAAGCCTTAACTGTAGCATTGCGTATAATAACCTACGATGTACAGGCTTGAGTCCGTCACGTACGTCAGGAAGCGAACGTGACATAATTGTTGATAACGCATAAGCAAGATAACGCTCTGATAATGCATTACCAAAGTCAACATTTTCTATTTTAGCTTCTTTCATAAGTTATTTAGTTTTTATTTACCGTCATTGCGAGCAATCGTTGTTGCGTGGTTCTCTATATCATTCCTGCGAAAGCAGGAATCCAGAAAAAAAAATATAAACACAGCAAATTCTTAAAATTAAAAGCTCGATTTATCTCGCTTTATGATGGATTTCTGCTTTCGCAGGAATGACATAAGAGTATACAAATATCACTTCAACACACAACTCTGCTTATTATAAGCTAATTTCTTACAAACCGCTTTAGCTTGACTAAGACTACCATAATCACCGGCTAAGATTAAATAGAAAAATTTGCCGTCATCATATTTAACTTTTTTGGTTGTGATAACAACATTTTTAAGAATTTTCGGGAATTGCTTTTTTATTCTTTCCCCTTCTTTCATTGCTTCTGCTTCAGATTTTACCGAACCTAGTTGTACTTTATAACTTTCATTATTTTTACAATTTTTAGCATTACTAACCTTAGCTTTACTTCCTTTTTCAAGCTTTATTATATTTAAATCCGTTTCATTTTTGGAGTTATTATTTGGCTCTATTAATGCAATAAGGTTAGATATTTCATCAAAAGATTCATCGCTTTGGCTTTGGTTGCGAGAATCTATACTCATAGGTTTCTCAGGGTCAGGAAGCAATTTTACGGTTTTAATATTTGTATCTTTAGCAATAAGATTTTCATATATAGTACTATGTACTGCAGCTATTTGGTTATTTTCTATTATAGACGGTTTTATTTTTGTAGGCAGCTCATCAGGATAAATAGTAATTACCGGCTTGCTATTCTGATAATATTGATAACCAAAATAAATAGCAGATATACATACTAAAAATACTAGAAATATTTTAATAAAAATATTATGGATCATATTTAGTAATTTGATAATAGAAAAACGTCATTGCGAGGAAAAATTGTAAGTTTTGACTAAACACTCTCAGGAGTATTATTTCATGAGATTGCCACGCAGCCTACGGCTGCTCGCAATGACGACGCGGTATCAGCAATACCTCCTTGCAATGACGATGAAAACCTAACTACATTTTGTTCATTGGTTCTACACCTATCACTTCGAGACCGCTAGCTATAACTTTCTGTATGGCACTTGCAAGAGCAAGGCGTGCTAAAGTTAATTCTTTATTGCTCTCAATTACAAATCTATAATCGCTATTTTCTTTACCGAAATTCCACATAGAATGAAATTTTGAGGCTAAATTTATTAAATAAAATGCGATGCGATGCGGTTCAAAATATTTTGCAGATGCTTCTAATGTTTTGGTCCAGCTAGCCAAAAGTTTTATAATCTCAATTTCTTCTTCAGAGGATAATAAAGATAAATCATACTTACCTGATTCAAAGTTATTATAAGATTCAGGCATTAATTCTCTAGCTTTTGATAAAATAGATATCGTTCTCACATGTGCATATTGTACATAAAAGATAGGATTTTCTCTTGATTGTTCTTTCACTTTTACCAAATCAAAATCAAGTGGCTTATCATTTTGTCTAGTCAACATCATAAATCTTATGATATCTTTCCCCACCTCATGATTTACGTCTTGTACACTAGCAAAGCTCCCAAGACGTTTTGACATTTTAACCGGCACACCGTTTTCAACGAAATTGACCAATTGACAGATTTTAACGTCCACTTTAACCTGCTCCTTACCTAAAGCTTTAACTATTGCCTCAATTCTTTTAACATATCCACTATGATCGGCACCAAGTACATAAATTAAGTGATTCGCTCCCCGCTCTATTTTATCCTTAGCATATGCAAGATCAGAAGCAAAATAAGACCAACTTCCATCAGCTTTTTCTATAGGACGATCTTGACTATCACCGTACTTAGTAGATTTAAATAATTTTTGAACTCTATTATCCCACTCTTCGTGAATTTTACCTTTAGGGGCAGGTAACGTACCTTCATAAATTAGCCCCATACGCTCCAATAGTTTAACTGTTTCCTCTATCTCACCTTTATCATGCAATGATTGCTCAGAGAAAAATATATCATGTTTAATCCCTAAATCTGCTAAATCTTTTCTATTTAAATCAAGCATTTTTTCTACGGCAAAACTTTTGATTATTTTGAACCTTTCAGCATCGTTCATCGTTAACAATTTATTGCCGTATTCTTTCGCTAAAATTTGCCCAAGCGGAATTAAATACTCTCCTGGATATAACCCGGTAGGGATAGTAATTTGCTCACCTAAAGCCTCTTTATAACGTAATAATACCGTACTAACTAAATCATTTATTTGTGAGCCTGCATCATTAACATAATATTCTTTTGTAACGGAATAACTTACCTTTTGCAAAATCCTTGCTAGCACATCACCATATACCGCACCCCTAGCATGCCCTATATGCATTGGACCGGTGGGATTTGCCGAAACATACTCGATGTTAATATTTCTGCTTCTATCTATATCAATTTCAAAAAACTTTTCTTCATGCTGTAAAATATCCTTTATTGATGCCTGCCAACTATCAGCTTTTATAGTAAAATTAATAAAGCCCGGTCCTGCTATTTCTATACTTGCAATATAAGGTAATGTTATAAGGACTTCTTTAAATTTTAAAGCCACTTCCCGAGGAGCAATACTTTCTTTAGCTGCAATAATCATTGCAATATTACTTGATAAATCACCGTTAAAACTATCTTTCGGTGTTTCAATAGTAGCAGTATTTGCTATTTCTTGATTATTATATAATTGCCTGCTTGCCACAATTATATCTTGTTTCAATTGATTAAATATATTCATAATTATTAAATGTTATTAAAATTCAGCGAATAGAATTCTTACAAACGCTCGCTAATAAGATAGAACGCAGCACCGCAGCGTACACTTTAGTACGTGAGGATGCGAGTACCGGAGCGACACACAAATGACCCTTAGAAGCAAGTTATGTAGGAAGTCGAGCAGAGCTGATTATATTCCTGAATGGCAAAACGGTCAGTCATCCCTGCTATATAATCAGCAACAACTCTAGCTTTACTATATGTTTCATTAGAGTCTATTAGTATTTTCCAATTAACCGGCAATAAATTAATATCATCCATATAAACCTTAAACAGACCTTGTACGATTTTAGTACATTTAAGGCTGATGGCCGTAATTTTATTACTTTTATAAACTCGCTCATGAAGAAACTTCTTAGTTTCCTTAATATTTTCATTAGTTTTTTCCGTAAAATCCACTATCTGATAATTCAAGTTACGTATCTCATCTATGTTAGCAATTTTTTCTTTATTTAAATTTTCTTTTGTTTGCCATAATAAATCAGTAATTAACTCATGTATTAGTTTACGTACTACCTCATAAATCAAACATGAGGAACTAATATTTTTAAATTTTGACTTAAGTTCAACAACATGTTGATCAATATATTTAAGTTCAGCAAGACTATTAAAATCGATAATTTTAGCACCGATACTATCTTCCAAATCATGCGAAATATAGCTAATATCATCGGCAAGAGCTGCTATTTGAGCCTCTGCTGATGCATAGGTACTAAGTTCTAAATCATTTTGCTTATTATACTCTGCTATATATTCATTTATCTCGCCTAGTATAGGACCGTTATGTTTTACTATTCCTTCTAAAACTTCCCATGTTAAATTTACTCCATTATAAGCCGCATATCTTTTTTCAAGTAATGTTAGTATCTTTAAAGATTGAGCATTATGAGAAAAGCCGTTATACTCTCTCATACATTCATTTAAAGCCCGCTCTCCCGCATGACCGAAAGGCGTATGCCCAAGATCATGAGCAAGTGCTATTGTCTCAGCTAAATCATTTGATAAATTTAAAGTACTAGCGACCGAACGTGCAACAGTCGAAACCTCTAGAGAATGAGTTAGCCTATTTCTGTAATGATCTCCCTCGTGATTAATAAAAACTTGAGTTTTATATTGCAAACGCCTAAATGCATTAGTATGTATAATGCGATCACGATCACGTTCAAACTCGTTTCTATAAGAGGTCGGGATTTCCTTATATAATCTTCCCCTACTTTTAAGAGGATCAGAAGCGTATGAAGCAAGCATCGTTATCCTTTATTTTGAAAGACGTTGTTGTGTGGTGCTAACTTTTCGTCATTGCGAGGAAATTACGAAGTAAGTGACGAAGCAATCTCAGGAGTTTGTTATTATTTCATGAGATTGCCACGCAGCCTACGGCTGCTCGCAATGCCGATTGGGTATCCACACAACAAAGCCAACTTGAAAAATATCAAGATATACTATATAATTTATGAGACTTTTACAAGGTAATTTTAAGTGACGATAACAATTACAGATAGAGCCTTTGAACGGGTTTGCGAGTTAGTAAAGCTAGAAAAAGATAAGAATTTAGTACTACGAGTTTCGGTTGATAGCGGCGGTTGCTCAGGACTTATGTATAATTACGAACTAGTCTCAAAAGATAATATAGAGCAAGATGATTATGTCATTACTAAACATAATGCTACAATTATTATTGATCCTATCTCTCAAAAATTTATGCTAGATTGCACTCTTGATTTTATAGAAGAACTAGGCAGTTCATATTTCAACGTTAGTAATCCGCAAGCTAAAGCAAAATGCGGCTGCGGTAATTCTTTCTCGGTGTAAATGCAAGTATTGCGATTGGGCATTGTTATTAGAATGACATCGTAACGTCAAACTTTTAATGTTAATCATTAAGTTGCATAGTTGCTCCACCTACCTAAACTTCGTCATTATTATCATAAGGAGGACGCTCTACTTCATTACTATTAACGTTATTATCTTTATCTTCTTCGTTATCTGAAGCATTATTATCTAATGTTAATATAAACATGTTGTTCTTATGTTGTTCTTGGACTTGTTGAGAGCTATTAAACTTTGTTTTAATGTTTCAAGCTTGAGATTTTCTTAAATTTAGTCCTTGTCCTTTACATTGCTCCGTAGAGAGAATTTTAAGACCTTGAAATTGTCTTATTAACTCATCACATACCAAAACTCCGCAGTCCGAAGTATTTCCTTCTTCTTGTTGTTGAGTTTTTAAATCCATTATTTCTGCATCAGAGCAAACCTCGGTAATAAGTTTTACTAAGTCAGGACGATCATTTAACGATCTGCCCAAAGGATCATTATAAATAAATATTATCTTATTTGTATCATTATCTCATATTTACCCAATGCCTATGTCCTGTATTAATCAGCATTTATTTACTTCTTGTTGATCATTAGTCAATTGCTCATTTTGATTTTGTTGTACTGCTGGCCACTCCTTGGCTTGCGGCTCCGGCAGTGAAACAAAATCATTTATTATAGTCTGTGTATCACTTAAAAATTTTGTTCTGTCAGCCTCTTTAGTAACTATATTCAGATCTTCCATCTTACCTTTGTCAAGCATTGAGCGTATAAAAGCAGTATTTTCCTCCATCTCCGTACTATAAACTTTATGAACTTTTAACAATAATTTTTGTTCTTCCTGAGGGCTAGCTATACTTGCAGACTTTAAATATTCAAAAGCAGCTAGCGGTATTAAATTTAATTTAAATAAAAATTCTCCTAAAGATATATAAAGATCTTTTTTTAAAGATAGATAATTCTCTACTTCTTTTTTATTCTTAGGGATGTTAAAAATTTCTCTAAGAATAAAACTACACTCTTCTATCGGGTCTATACTTAAACTTACCTTGAAATATTTTATTGCTTCAAGAAGCAATTTAATTACTATTTCGCTTTTATTTTCGTCCTTATAGAATCTCCCTAAATTTAAAATAATCCACCTATTTTTTTACAAATATTGCTAAAAATGTACGGTATCATGGTTATAGAGAAAGTTAAAATCTTTCTCAATTTCCAGAGCACTAATATATTCTCTTATTGCTCTAAACCAATCTAATTCCGATTTACTATTTTCATAGATCATACCTAAATAATAATGAGCATTGGCTTTTATTTCATTTATAGATATAATAATATGCTCAGCTTGCGATCCTGTAAGTTTATCAAGCCATTCTAATGCTTCTTTATAATATTTTTTTTGTTCTTTATTAGATTCTACATTATCGGTTACTTGATAAGGTTTTAATTTTATATTACTCGTTCCTGTTTAGGACTACCAAGCAGTGTACTGCCAACTGCTTTTATTTGATTCCATATAATAATTATACCTACAAATTATTTGCATTTATACAAATAAAAACATCTTTGATCTATAAGCTGAATAAATAAATATTAATACTATTTAAAAAAATTCTAAATAAGTAAATTTACAACAAAGATTTAAAGGCGAATTTGTGAAATTCTAACGATAAGAAAGTTCTATTTTTTATATTGTAAAAAATTATTACTTCTATTTTAAAATTGAATTAATAGGGGATATTTATATATATTTTTAAAGGTAAAATTTGAAGTTATTTTTCTTTTGTAATTTTATCATATTTTTTTAGTTTGATAAGAATGGACTCTAGATTATCCAACTTCATCATACATGGACCGTCGCTTGGAGCATTATCGGGGTCTTGATGTACTTCCATATACATACCAGCGATACCTACAGAAATTGCCGCCTTTGCAAGTAACTCTACATATTTTCTTTCTCCGCCGGTACTGCCTCCTAACCCGCCCGGTTGCTGAACGGAATGTGTGGCATCAAAAACTACAGGTACATTTAACTCTGCCATTATTGCAAGACTACGCATATCAGATACCAAGTTATTATAGCCAAAACATGCTCCTCGCTCTGTAAATAATATATCCTTTACTCCAAAAGCTTCTAGTTTTGTTTGCACATTTTTCATATCCCACGGAGCTAGAAACTGTCCTTTTTTTACTTTTACTATTTTACCTGTTTTTGCTGCAGCTTGAAGCAAGTCGGTTTGTCTACATAAAAATGCCGGAATTTGTAAAATATCTGCTACTTCGGCTGTTTCGGTACATTGACTCTCTGAATGAACATCAGTAACAATAGGGCAATCGAATTCAGATTTTACTTTTGATAAAATTTCTAAACCTTTCTCAATACCAACTCCTCTAATCCCATGTACGGAAGTTCTATTAGCTTTATCAAAAGAAGATTTATAAATAAATGGAATCTCAAGCTTGCTAGTTAATTTAACAAGTTTTTCTGCCATAAACAACGCATGATCTTTTCCTTCAATCTGACAAGGCCCTGTAATTAGAACAAACGGTAAATCATTTCCTATTTTGATATTGTTAAGTTTTACTACTTTTTGCATAATTCTTAGATTTAATTAATTGAACGAGGCACGGATTAGTGTTTCTCTGTTATATCAGGTACTGATTCATTTTCTATTAAGTCATTATTAATTATTAGTGTATAATATTTTTCTTTTATTGTTGTTAAATCATAACTACCATGATAATAACCTTCTATGTTAATAATTTTTTTTAAATAAAAATTTACCTGCTCTGTTTCTAACGATTCATCTATATTTTTTACAATAGATGACTTAATATTAATTAAATACGCTTTTATTTTTTTTAATTCTTTAATAATTATAAAAATATCATGCGGTTTTGTTACCAATATTCCTACAAACAAAATTAATAATATTTGCGTTAAAGACATATTTATATTAATTTCTTATGTTTATATTTTGGATTTAAAATACTTTCCCCGTTAGTATTTAGCATATATTCATGATAATCTTGATAATTTCCTTCAAACCATGTAGCATTATTTTCTTTATCATATGATATAATATGAGTGGTTATTCTATCTAAAAACCATCTATCATGACTAATCACTAATACACAACCTGCAAAATCTAAAATAGCATCTTCAAGCGCTCTTAACGTATCAATATCTAAATCATTAGACGGCTCATCTAATAATATAACATTTGCTCCTTCTTTTAGTAATTTTGCCAAATGTACTCTGTTACGTTCTCCACCTGAAAGTTGTCCAACTTTTTTTTGTTGATCACCGCCTCTAAAATTAAAAGCTGCACAATAAGCTCTACTTTTAATTATTCTATTACCAAGTTGTAATTCATCTAGACCTTCTGAAATTTCTTCCCATATAGTCTTATTATCATCTAAATGATCCCGTGATTGATCGACATAACCTAATTTTACCGTTTGACCAATTTTAATAGAACCACTATCTGGCATTATTTTACCTGTAATAATATTAAACAAAGTAGACTTACCTGCTCCATTCGGTCCAATAATTCCTACAATAGCTCCACGTGGAACTTTAAAACTAAAATCTGATAATAATATTTTATTATTAAATTTTTTAGCTATATGTTCTGCTTCAATAACAAGATCACCTAAACGAGGTCCGTTAGGTATAATTATTTGAGTAGGATTAGTTTTTTGTTCTTGTTGTTTATTTAATAACTCTTGATATGCTGTAATACGTGCTTTATTTTTTGATTGTCTAGCTTTTGGAGTTTGACGAATCCATTCAAGTTCACGATTCAATTGTTTTTTTCTATCATCGTCTTCTTTACTTTCTAAAGCTAATTTTTTTTGCTTCTGCTCAAGCCAAGAACTATAATTTGATTCCCACGGTATACAATTTCCACGATCTATTTCTAATATCCATTCTGTAACATTATCTAAAAAATAACGATCATGGGTAATTACTATTACAGTACCTTCATAATGCTTTAAATAATCCTCAAGCCAAGAAACTGATTCTGCATCCAAATGATTTGTAGGTTCATCAAGTAACAACATATCAGGTTTCTCTAAAAGCAATTTACATAAAGCCACCCTTCTTTTTTCTCCACCGGAAATTTTTGTAATATCTGCTTCTTTTGGTGGGCAACGTAAAGCAAGCATTGCGATCTCTATTTCACGTTCTAGATTCCATCCATCACAATTGTCTATTTTTTCTTGCAATTCTGCTTGTTTATCAAAAAGCTTTTGCATTTCTTCATCAGTGATTTCAGCAGCAAATTTGTTACTTATATCATTAAATTCATCAATAAGTTTTTTCTTTTCATGAAGACCTTCTATGATATTATCAAAAACATTTTTACTAGCATCAAGATACGGTTCTTGAGGTAAATATCCTACTTTTATACCAATTTTAGCTGTTGCTTTACCTTCAAACTCTTTATCAATACCTGCCATTATTTTTAATAAAGTCGATTTGCCCGCTCCATTTGGACCTATTATACCGATCTTAGCTTTTGGTAAAAATGATAAATTTGTTTCTTTTAAAATTCGTTTACCATTTATAATTTTGCTTAAACCAACCATTTCATAAACATATTGATATGACATAAATTACTTATTTCCTTATATTATTATTTTACACTGATATATATATTTACTACTGTATTGTATGAATTTATTGCTCTATGATCATATAATTCAAAATCAGAAATTGTAATTTCTATCATTGTTTTTCTCGTTTAGATATTTATCTTAAGAAATAAAATGCTGGCATTTTAATTTAATTTTAATAATATCAAGTCTAATTCTTCCAAATCTTTATAATGAAATATTAATTTTCCGCCTAATGGATAATTTTCTATTGTTATTTTTATACCAAATTTTTCGGATAAAGCTTTTACTAATAATTCTAAATCATTATCCGTAGCTTTGTCCTTTAAAAAACGCTTTCCTATTTTGTTATTATTGTTCGGGGATTTTGTATACTCATTCTTATACCATTGTCTTACTAGTTCTTCTGTTTGACGTACATTTAAATCATTATTTATAATATGATCGGCTATTACTTCTGCATGTTCATGATTTATTAAACACCGAGCTTGACCCATACTTAGTATATTTTCATTTACTTTATCTTGAATAGACTGCGGCAAATTATTAAGCCTTACTAAATTAGTTATATGACTACGACTTTTACCAAGCCTTTCAGCTAATTTTTCTGCCGTATAATTAAAATTTTCTATTAAATATTTAAAGCTACGAGCTTCTTCCATCACTGTTAAATCAGTTCTTTGTATGTTCTCAATTAATGCTATTTCCATACTCTCTCTAGCATCTAAATTTTTTATAATTACCGGTATCTCTAAAACTTTTGCTAATTTACATGCACGCCAGCGTCGCTCTCCTGCTATAATTTGGAAATTATTATCAACAATAATAGGCTGTAATAAACCATTATTCAATATAGAATCTGCTAATTCTTTTATTTTATCATATTCAAAGTTTTTTCTAGGCTGATTTTCGTTTGGTCTTATTTTATCAATATTGATTATTTGTACTATTTCTGATTCTATAGAAATAACTTCTTCTCCAAGTAATGAAGATAATCCTCTTCCTAGTCCTTTATTTTTCGCCATATCTTTCTAAGATTTCTTTTGTAAGTTCTATATATGCAACTGCTCCCGAACATTTATAATCATATATAATAGCCGGTTTTCCATATGAAGGAGCTTCAGATAGTTTAATATTTCTTGGAATAACGGTTTTAAATACTAATTCTCCTAAGCATTTTCTAACATCATCTTCTACTTGTTCAGTTAAACGATTACGCTTATCATACATTGTAAATAATATACCTGCAATCTTTATCTTAGGATTTAATTTTTTCTCTACAATTTCAATTGTTTTTAACAAATGACTTAATCCTTCTAAAGAATAAAAATCACATTGCATTGGAATCAGTACTTCATCGCTTGCAACTAAAGCGTTTACCGTTAATAAATTTAATGAAGGAGGGCAATCAATAATTATATAATCATATAATATTTTTATTTCTGCCAATAGCTTCATTAAAATATATTCTCGGTCCTTTAATTTTGTTAAGTCTAATTCAGCCGCAGATAGATTAGTGTTTGAAGTAATTATTTCTAAATTTGGTATATCTGTAGAAATTATTGCATCTTGCAATTCTATTAAATTTGTTAATACTTGGTATATAGTATTTTTGCGTTGTTGCTGACTAATTCCAAAACCGGTACTACTATTCCCTTGAGGATCAAGATCTATAACTAAAATTTTTTTATTTACAGCAGCAAAAGCTGTAGCTAAATTTACAGTAGTTGTAGTTTTAGCTACCCCTCCTTTTTGATTAACAATAGCAATTACTTTCATATCATTTTTGTTAAATTACTAACTTCTAGAATTTTCCCTTCTTCACAAGTAATACTTTGATGTATTAAATAACCAAATAACCATCTCTCTTTAGCTTCTACTATTTCAGTTAAATAATTTTTTCCTTTTAATAACAAAAATTTTTCTCGTACTGAAATATTTTTTATGCAATTAAATATTGTATTTAAGTTAGAGAAAGCTCTACAAGTTAATATACTACAATCTATTTCTACTTTTTCTATTCTTTGATTGATTATTTGTATATTATTATTTGATATCTTTGATGCTTTTTCTAAAAATATACATTTACGTAAATCAGCTTCTATTAAACTTACTTGCGTTACCCCCGCTATAGATAATACTATACCAGGCAAACCGGAACCGCTTCCTATATCAACCAAATGTATGTCTTTATTATCAATATATTGTATTAATTGTAATGAGTCTAATATATGACGTTGCCAAAAATTATGTATAGTATTATCCGATACAAGATTGATTGATTTATTCCATTTTTTAACTAACTTTTGAAAAATTTCTAACTTTTCAATTATTTCACGTGGAACTTTCATCACTATATTTAGTTTTTAAATAAATTATAATAGCCGTAATTGCTGCAGGTGTAATCCCTGGAATTCGACGTGCTACACCAATAGTAGTAGGTTTATAGGAAGAAAGTTTTTCCTGTATCTCTAATGATATACTTGGTATATTAAAATAGTCAATATTTTTAGGTATGAACTGCGCCTCTTCACTTTGAAATAAATTAATATCTGCGTGTTGTCTAGTTAAATATGAAGCATATTTTGCTTCAATATAGAGTAATTGCAAAATGTTATTATTTTGTGTTTCTTTAAGTATAGGAAAAATTTTAATAGCTTGTTCAACATTAAAATTAGGTATTTTAAATAAGTCTAATACTGTTTTATATGTACCATCCTGTGCAACCTGTATACCCATTTTAGCAAGTTTACTAGTAGTTAAAGACAAGGTATTTAATAATGATTTTATTTTTTCTATATCTTCACATTTTTTTGTGAATATTTTTTTACGTTTTTCTGATACGACTCCAATGTTCATACCTAATTCTGTTAAACGTAAATCAGAGTTATCTGCTCTTAAAGATAATCTATATTCTGAGCGAGAAGTAAACATACGATAAGGTTCTATAGTACCAAATGTTGTTAAATCGTCAATCATTACTCCAATATAACTGTTTGCTCTTGTTAACATAAACGGTGCTTGATCTTTTACTGCTAAAGCAGCATTTATACCAGCTATTATACCTTGCCCTGCGGCTTCCTCATATCCTGTAGTACCGTTAATTTGCCCGGCCAAATACAATCCAGCTATTTTTTTTGTCTCTAGCGTAACACTTATTTCACGTGGATCAACATAATCATATTCTATAGCATAACCTGGACGTAAAATCTTTACATTTTCTAATCCTGGTATTGTTTTGATTAATTTATGTTGCACATCTTCAGGCAAAGAAGTAGAAATACCGTTTGGATAAATCGTATAATCATCTAACCCTTCAGGTTCTAAAAATATACGATGTTCTGATTTTGTACTAAA
The DNA here is from genome assembly GCF_046532895.1 of Rickettsia koreansis. Classification (NCBI taxonomy): domain Bacteria; kingdom Pseudomonadati; phylum Pseudomonadota; class Alphaproteobacteria; order Rickettsiales; family Rickettsiaceae; genus Rickettsia; species Rickettsia koreansis. The sequence continues at coordinate 820,209 of NZ_WHLZ01000001.1, forward strand.
TCTGACTATTTTATCTTCAATAGAAGGACAATATCGCGGTCCTATTCCTTCTATTTGCCCTGAATACATTGCGGATTTATCAAGATTCTCACGTATAATATCATGAGTTTCTGAGGTTGTTTTTGTGATAAAACAATTTATCTGAGAAACATTAACAATATTTGTTAATTCAGAAAAAGGACGAGGAATTTTATCGCCGGGTTGTAAAATTGTTTTACTATAATCAATAGTACGTCCATCAATGCGAGGCGGTGTACCTGTTTTTAAACGAGCCAGTTTAAAACCTATTTGTTTTAATGTATTTGATAATCCATACGAAGGCTCTTCATCTACTCTACCGGCAGGAATTTTTTTTTGTCCAATATGAATAAGACCTGATAGAAAAGTACCTGTAGTTAATATAATTTTTTGACAAAGAATTTTGCTACCGTTATTTAAAATAACCGCTTCAATTTTAGAAGATTTAATTTCTATATCTTCCACTTTTCCATATAATATATCTAGATTAGGATAATTTGTTAATATTTGATACATCGCTTTTTTATAAAGCTTTCGATCAGCTTGAGCTCTAGGTCCCCAAACTGCTGGTCCTCTAGTCTCATTCAGCATTTTATAATGTATACCGGCTTGGTCTATAACATAACCCATTAACCCATCAAGTGCATCGATTTCTTTAACTAATGTGCCTTTTGCAATGCCACCGATTGCTGGATTGCAAGACATTTCGCCTAAATTTTCCGGTTTTAACGTAATTAAGAGAGTAGGAACTCCAAGACGTGCAGAGGCAGTGGCTGCTTCTACGCCTGCATGTCCACCGCCTATAACTATTACGTCATATTTTAGCATTAATTATTCTATAATTTCAGATTTATTAAAGAAAAATTCGATTTCTCTTTTCGCACTATTTTCACTATCTGAACCATGAATACTATTAGCCTCAATTGATTCGCCTAAATCTTTTCTAATAGTGCCTGCTTCAGCTTCAGCAGGATTAGTTGCACCCATAACGGTGCGGTTTAAAGTTATAGCATCCTCCCCCTTAAGCACTTGAAGTACTACCGCTCCTGAAGTAATATATTCAACTAAGCTATTAAAAAACGGTCTTGCTTTATGCTCATCATAAAAACATGCAGCTTCATATTTAGTTAAAAATTTCATTTTCTGAGCCACTATTTTTAAACCGGCATTTTCTAAGTAAGTATTAACTTGCCCTATTTTATTCCTTTTGATAGCATCAGGCTTAATCATTGAAAAAGTATATTGTATTGTCATTTTGTAACCTATTTATTATAATTATTAAATGTATTTTTTAGCTGAACGATTCCATATTAAAGCAAATAATCCTCCTCCTAAAAGAGCAGAAATACTGAAAAATATAAATACCCCATTCCAATCATAATTATCGCTAATCCATCCTACGCCGACTCCCGCAATAGCCGCTCCTAAATAACCAAATAACCCTGATAATCCATTAGCCGTACCGACAGCCTGACGGGTACTAAAATCAGCAGCTGCTATACCTACAAGGAGCTGAGGTCCTGAAACAAAAAAGCCTATTAAAGAAAGAATTACTATACTTAATAATTCACTGTGAATAGGAAGTTTCCAAAACAAGACTAACAATAAGCTAAGCAATACCATACATATGGATGCAACAGGACCTCGACGACCTTGAAATAGTTTATCAGATAAAACACCTGCTATTAATGCCCCTGGGATACCTATCATTTCATATAAACCGATTTGTAAGCCTGCATTTGCAAGACTTATATTACGTAAATCTTTTAAAAATGTTGGAGCCCAATAAATTACTCCGGAACGTATTATATAAACAAACATGTTTGCTAAACAAACATACCATATTAGCTTATTACAAAAGACCATTTTAAGTAATTGTGGAGTTAATAGCTTCTCATAATCTCCTATAGCTTCAGGTGGATATTCTTTATATTCCTCTACGGTAGATAAACCTACTTCTTTTGGAGAATTACGAAGCCTATTATATAAAAAAAGCGATACTACACAAGCAACTACACCTGGGACAAAAAAGGCAGCTCTCCAATCAAATTTATCGATTAAATAACCGCAGCTTATCATAGCAAGGGCACCACCTATTTGATTAGAAGTTGCACCCATAGCCCATTTAGTTCCAAGTTCTTTTGAAGCGAACCAGTGAGTAAGCATCTTTGTTGCAGGAGGCCAGCCCATAGATTGAAACCAGTTACTGGCTATCCATAAAATTCCTATAAGCCATAAAGAATCTGAAAAACCTATTAGCATAGTAACGATCCCGACAAATAAAAGACCCAAAACCATAAATATCCGAGCATTAACTTTATCGCTAATAAACCCGTTACACGCTTTACTAACTCCATACATAATAGATGAAGCAGTTAATATCCAGCCAATTTGTGTTTTAGTAACCCCAAAATATTCTCTTATAGCAGGAGTTGCTATATTAAAATTCTGACGACAAAAATAAAAAGTTGCGTAACCTATAATAATAGAATACAAAATCCTTACTCGCCAACTATTATATTTTTTTACATATGGCGATCTTGGAGTTTTAATTTTGGATCTTGTATTTGTCATATTATAAACTCTCCGACTATAAAAAAACAAGTTTAAGAGTCTAGCAGTAAATAAATTTTCATTAATAATTAAAGAGCTTTTTTGCTACAAATTATAAGATTTTTGAAAGAATATTAATTAATGAAAATTTATTTACTGCTAGACTCTTAAACTTGTTTTTTTTATAAAATTAAATTTTAACAAATTCTATTTTTCGGTTTTATTTACCAAAACTTTATACTCTTGATTTAAACCTTTAACGGCATATATCCATAATATTACTATTACAAAGAATATAGAAGCAAAATAAGGAGTTGCCTCTACAAAACCAAATGCAGGAAATAAAATAAAGAATGTAGATTGAATAATAGCACCGCCTGATTTACCAAATCTTCCTCCGATAACTTCAACAGCAGCTTGCCCTTTTACTCGTAAATCCTTATCAAGCGGGATATACGCCATGTTTTTAGTAGCATCAAATAAAGAATATTTTACACCTTTACTTAAAACATTTTGAATCATACCGATCATAACAGCAAGTGCTAAAGGACCTGAAGCAAGAATACCTGTTAAATGCATAGCAATAACACTATCAAAAAAGATAAATGCAAAAAACGCTGCACCGGTAATTAACATCATTAATGGAGTTATCATAGCTGCAGTTAACCATGATACTTTTCTTAAAATATTACTACCTATAAGCATGAAAGCAATTGCAACCCAACCCTGATAAAATTGGAACTTACCCATATATATAGTATAAGCCTCTTTCGTCGGATATAATTCTTTTACTTTGGATTTCCAAACACCTTCAACTAAATTTACTGAAACACCGTAAGCAATAAGTAACAATGCAATATAACCTACATACTTAGAAGTAAAGATCATTTTAAAACTGTCTATTAATGACATTTTAGCTTTAGCTTTCTTTTCTTTTACTAATGCCGGATCATAAAGTCTAGGATCGGTTAGAACGTTTTTATTCATCCATCTATATGTTAATATTACCAAAAAGCTACTTGTTATCATTATAACAAATAAAGGCACAAATTTTAGATGTTCTGCAACTATTTGAGTTTTTTCATGCAAGCAATATCCAATAATTACGGATGTTACAGGCAATGCTAAATTAGCAAGTAAACCAAACATTGAGTAAAAACGTTTAGCTTCATCGGTTTTAGTAATTTGGTTAGCAAATTGCCAAAATAATAAACTAAGCATCATTGTTCCCCAAAGCTCTGCCATAGTATAAAAAGATGCAAAACTCCATTTCCCAACTATTCTTATAAACCATTTGAAATTAGGATAAGCTAAACTCCAAGATTCTATGGTTTCAGGATCAGGATGAACTAAATCAGGATAGGGGTAAAGAACAAACGCAAATAATGCAAAATACCCTAAGAAAAATGAAGTAATAACATAAAACACATTTTCTTGCTTTAAAATATCGCAGAGCTTAACATAAATTACCATAGCGATTACGGCAGAAGGTAGTACTATATATGTTTTTAAGAAACTTATTGCTTCTGCCCCTATATCCGTTACTACAAACCCGTCTTTAATTGAACGAAGCGTTGAGTAGTTTAATAAAATACAGAACATCATAAACGCCATAGGAAGAAACTTCTTATTTTCATATCTTTCTATAGGCCAAATTACCTTGCTTAGTTCCGAGAGATAATTGTCACTTTTGGGAGTATTCATAAATTAAATTTTTCTATTTATTTTGAAGATAAATATTCTACTAGAATATGTTAGAAAAGTCAAACCTATTGATTTTTTCTCAAAAGAAATTAAATAAAATTATTAACTATAGGATGCGTAAAAGTAATATAACAATTTATTTACTTGATTTTAGTTTCTATCTATAATTTTCTATTTATAAATTATTATAATAAAATATATGTCCAAATTAAAAACAGCTCTATTATTAACTGCTATAATTTTTATAACAGGTTGTAAAAGTAATATGAAAAATGAAAACAATATTTCATTACCGCAATATGTAACTTTGAACATTCAAACCTTAAATAGTTCAGAGGATAAAACTATTAGAATAAAGGCAAAAACTTTAAACTTTCCTTTATCTTCAGAAGATTTACGTGATATATCTATTTTAGAAAAGAAATATGATCAAGAAGAAAATTGTGCAGGACTTGCTGCACCGCAAATAGGCATATCAAAATGTATAATAATATTTGCAGTACATGAAGATGCAGAGTTAAAAAAATGGCATCCTGACCTTAAGGATACAATGCCTAAAACTATTTGGATTAACCCCTCATATACACCGATAGGTATTGATAAACATGAAGATTACGAGGGATGCTTTTCTGTTGAAAATGCTACAGGACCGGTAGCAAGATTCAAGAAAATTCATTATCACGCATATGATATAAATGGCAATCAAATTCAAGGTATCGCAGAAGGATTTTTAGCAAGAGTTATCCAGCATGAAATCGATCATCTAAACGGAAAAGTATTTTTAGATTATGTAGCTCCCAAAAAAATAATGACTAAAGAAGAATATTTAGAAATGCGTAAAAAAGCAATGGAGCAGGAAAATATAAAATCTTAGAGTTCTCTAAATCTCAAATATCATTCCAGCTAAAATTTGAGTATGTCATTCCCGCGAAAGCGGGAATCTAGAAAAAAGCGACATTATCCAAGCTTTTAATATGAAAAATTAAATATATTTGTATCTTTTAGTTACTGAATTCCTGTCTTCACAAGAATGACATTGTTCCATGTTAAGGCAACGTAAATTTACTTTATATTATTTGGTATAATACTATTGCATCGGATACGGGACGCACGAGATGTTCGCCTAAAGCTGCATCTTCATCACCTGTTACATTATTTATAATTTGTCCACCCATTAATAATGTCCGTCTAAATTGATTGCCGATTCATATCCAAGTTAACATATAATCTGCAAGTTCTGTTTTAGTTAATCCTATCACAGTATAATTAACAAGGTGTTTTTCTAAAATTTTAAAGCTTCAGGGATTGTTAATTTATCAACATTTATTTCTTTCTCTTTCCGTAATATTGATCTTACTTGCACAAGCTTAAGGTCTTTTACATGTTGCTTATAAATATGCTCGACTACAACTATAGTACCGTCATTCCTAAGGCGGCAGTACAAGCATGAGCCGGATCATCTTGCTTTGGATTATCTACAACATTTTTACCGTTTTGAACCAATAAGGGAATACCGGTTACTATTGAAGCAGTGTTACTTAAATTTATAAGCTTACCGTCTTTATAGATAAATTCCAAAATTAGCTTTACAGAATCATTTATATTTACTACCGGCAAACTTGTTGCTTGTGGAAAGGACACAATATAAAGCCTTTCTGTGGAATTTGATTATCACCATGCTTACTTATTGCCGTAACAATAACATTAGACCTATTCTGATCAATCAAAATTTCTTTGTTAGTATACGACGTTAATTTGGTAGACGCCCAAATATCATTATAGAAAGTAATATCTTTTAGGTTTGAAAAATAATTAACTTGATTTGGAATAACAGATTTATCGCCTATTGCTACTAAAATTTTTGCACTAGCCTTGGTAATTTGAATATTGCCCTGACCTATAATTAACAAACTTTGTAGTTGTTTTCTAAGACTAAATAGCTTGCCGTCTATCATTAAAGTAAGGCTTGGTCTGCCGTCATCACTACCGGCGATTTCAAAGAATCCGACATTAATAACAGCAGCTGCATTAGTGTGGTGTGCCATAACGTTTACTGTTTCTCTGCCTATAACCTGCTTATGAGCTTTAACTAGTTTTAACCCAAAATTCTTAGGATCAATAGTTAACACATGAATCACATGCTTATCTTTTTCATAACGATTATATGTTAAGCCTTTATATTCCTTTGCGTATATTTTAAAACTGATTATTAAAGCAAGAAATAAGTAAACTAATCTAATAATATTGTTTTACTTTTTTTAACAATAAAATTTAACCATAATGCCTCTTTACTTGGAGAGAATCTCTTACTCTTTTCCGTCCATATTTTAACTATTTTAAAAAGCCTGTTAAAATAAGGTTTTATTGTATCTTCATGCATATTGTAAAAATCGCGATCATCACGTTGTATAATATCTGAACCGTATCCGTAAGAAGCATAAAAAATGCCTTCCGGCTTTAATGCAGCATGAATTTTTTATACACATTGATTGTTTCATTATAAGGTACATGAAGGAGAGTTGCTTGAGCCCAAACACCATCAAACGACTCCTTAAAATCGATATCTTGAAAAGTGGAGTGCAGTACATATATTCCGGTTGCTTTTGTAGCTCATTTAACCATTTCGGTTGAACCGTCAAAAGCAGTAACTTGATATCTTTGACTTAAAAAATATTTTGTATCACGACCAACTCCGCAACCTGCATCTAAGATATGAGCTTGTTCAGGTAAATAGCTAGTAAATGCTTTATAGTTATAAGACAAATCTGCATTGATTGTTCTGCTACAAAACTCTTGAGCGTTATTATTATAATATTGTATATTTTTCCCAACTATTAGTATATTTATACTCACCAAACTCACCAAACAATAACATACAAATAGAAAATACATATAATTTCTATTATATATTAGACTTCTTTTCGAACTCGCTTATAGGGAGGAATTTGGAGGACACACGGAACGCAGCACCGCAGCGTATACACTAGTACGTGAGGATGCGAGTACCGGATTGACGTACAAATTACCCCTAGAAGTAGAGTGCCAAAAGAAGTCTATTGACTATTAGACTTAAAAATGGTCTACTTATCAAGAATAAGGCTTAAGGTTTATATGATAAAAAAAATAATATTTGGAATAGCTATTTTACTTAGTACAAGCTGCTTTGCCAATAGTACAACTTCTGACAGCTCAAAAAAAGATGCAGCAAAAACTAACGATGTTACAACACAAAAAATTATAGATGATTTTTCTACTTACGCCGGTACTATAAAACCGGAAGTACGGGAGGAAATACAAAAATATAGAGTAGCAATAGTTAAGATTAATAAGAAGAAACGTGAACTATATAACAGCCTTTCCAAAGAGGCTCAAAATTTTTTAGCAGAGCAACAAAAATATAAACAAAAACTATCGATCTCTAAACTACCGGTAGAAAATGACCAAAAGAATAATACTGTTGATTCTAATGATAATAAGAGCAAAGATACAAAATAAATTACTTTTCTTAGCCGTTATTGTGCAGGTCAAAAATCGTCATTGCAAGCAGCCGTAGGCTGTGCGGCAATCTCATGAAATAATAACAAACTCCTGAGATTGCTTCGTCAATTGCTACGCAATTTCCTCGCAATGACAGATAAACCTATCCATACAACAACTCCGCTTTTAGCTAGGTATTTCATAAATCTGCTCTACTACACCATCAAGACCCATTAAAAAAGTATAAACTTTTAATTGAGGGAATTTTTCTTTTATTATATCACGGGCCTTGTTTAAAATTGCTGCATGTGTTGCCGTTTCTTTTTCCTTGGTATTTAGCTGTTCCTGACCTATAAGTATTTTATAAGCTCCACATTCTCTATGATCAAGAAAAACAATTTGTTTTATGTTATGTAATTCTTGCAAAATCTCAATAGTATCTTCTATTGTTTTTCCCCAATAAGTATATTTGTCGTTAACGAGAGCAAGCGATGCACCGGGCAGTGATACTTTATCAAAATTATCTTCTAATCCTAATTGCTTCATTAATTTATCTGTTCCGTCTATTAATCTAAAATCTACACAACTAATTAAAAGAGTAGAAGCTTCATTTAATGTTTTTAAATGTTCATTACTTACTTCTACCTTTACAACTTTCTTATTGGCAATTATATCATTGTTAGCAGCGTAAAGATTTAAACTAGACACTATAATAAACCCTAAAATTATATATTTTACATGTATCATAAAATTCTCCTATTTAAAAATATTTCTTACAGGCTTTAAAATAAGAATAACCTGTAATGATTGTTAAAAAAGCGGCAATCCATAAAATTATTTCCCCTACTATATCTAAATAAATAATTCCTGAACCTTTTGAGCCTAGTATCAATATCGATAAAGCAAACATTTGTAAAAACGTTTTTACCTTAGCGAGTCTGGATACAGGCACACTAACCTTTACTAGAGCTAAAAATTCCCGAAGACCGCTAACTAAAAATTCTCGTGCTAAAATTAATAAGCAAGGTATCTCATCTACATTATCTTTTTTTAGTAGCATGATAATAACGCAACCTACAAGTAGCTTATCTGCTATAGGGTCAAACATCTTGCCGAAACTTGTAACTAAATTATATTTTCTTGCAATATAACCGTCAAAAAAATCCGTAATACTAGCTAAAACAAATAATAATGCCCCAAGTTTACGTGCAAGTGAATTATTTATATAAAATACCAGTATAATAACTGGAATTACCATTATTCGAGCAATAGTTAGATAATTAGGTAAATTTTTATCTATTCTCATTAATTAATTAAATTTATTAATATAATATTGTTGAATGATGGATAGAATATTATTCCAAGACCAATATATTAAAAGTCCCACAGGAAAACTACTAAACATAAATAAAAAAATTAGCGGCATAAATTTCATTACTTGAGCTTGCATAGGATCCGCAGGTTCAGGACTCATTTTTTGCTGTAAGAACATAGTAATAGCCATTAAAATAGGCCATGCTCCAATCATTAAAAATGACGGCGGCGAGAACGGTAATAAGCCGAATAAATTAAAAATAGTAGTAGGGTCAGGTGCAGATAAGTCTTTAATCCAGCCGTAAAACGGTGCTTGCCGCATTTCAATAGTTACATACAATACTTTATAGATGGAGAAAAATACTGGAATTTGAACAAGTATAGGTAAACAACCAGCTACCGGATTTACTTTTTCTTTTTTATATAAAGCCATAATTTCTTGATTTAAACGTGCTTTATCATCACTGTATAAATTTTTTATCCTATCGATTTCCGGCTGTAAATTTTTCATTTTTTTCATCGAACGATAAGACTTATTGGCTAAAGTAAACATTAATAGCTTAATTATAACCGTAACAATTAATATACTAACACCGAAATTACCGACATAGCCATAGAAATAATTCATGGCGTAGAAAACCGGTTTGGTAATTATATAGAACCAGCCGAAATCAATAGCTCTATCAAATAATTTAATATCATATTGCTTTTCATATTTATCAAGCAAGTCTACTTTTTTTGCTCCAGCAAAAATTCTGCTTTTAATTGAAAAATTTTCGCCGGGCTTTATTATTTGTACCGGTGAAACAAAATCTACCTGATATCTTTCAGTCCCTTGCTTAAGAGCATAATTAAAATTCGAGCTGTAATTACTTGATTTATCCGGAATCAAGGAAGATAACCAATATTTATCGGTAATTCCTATCCAGTCAACCTTACTTGCTGCAAATTTTTCACTTTTCTTATCTTTAATATCATCATAAGAATATTCTTTAAGATTCTCGTCTATACACCCGATAGGTCCTTGATGTAATATATTCACCGCTTTCTCTACGGCAATATATTTACGATTTATTAAACCGTAAGATTGCACAGGAAGTTCTTTATCACTATTATTAACGATGGTTTGCTCTATAGTAAATAAATAGTTTTCATCGACAGTAATAGTAATTAAAAATTTAACTCCGTCTTCATTAACCCAAAATAAATGAACAGGTTTTTCAGGGCTTAATATTTCACTATCACTATTCCATATAGTATCGTTGTTAGGGAGTTTTACACTAGATAAATTACTAACTAAACCAACTTCAGCAAAATATGCATTTTCTGTATTAGCCGGTGCAAATAATCTCACTTCAGGACTATTTTTAGATAAATCTTGTTTATATTTCTTTAATATTAAATCATCAAATCTAAATCCTTTTAATGAAATAGAACCGGTAAGTGATTCAGATTCTATTTTAATACGCTGTACTTGACTTTCTTCTTGAACAACAATACCAGTTGCAGGTGCGACTAAAGCTTTTAACTGTTGTTTCTTTAAATTTTCTGCTTTCTGCACTGCTATTTTCTGTTGCTGTTTTTTTTGTTCAGGTTTTACAACAAAATACTGCCAACCGAAAATTATACTTAAAGACAGTATAATAGCGGCTATTAAATTAATTATATTATTATTCATTCCTAGGTCTTAAATTTTAATATTTTTAAAGCTTTAAGTTTTAAAGCATTTAGAGAAAATAATCAAGTAGTATATATACTGCTTTGCTTTCAAAAGTAGTGAATATCCAAGCTGAAAGACAACTTCCATCTTGGATACAAATTTAATTTATTTTTTTATTTTTACTACTTTTCATTTTACTTCAGATATATTATACCACTCCTACATTCTGAAATATTTTTAATTTAAATTCAGGAAGTATAGAAATGAAATGTTCAGAAATATTGTCCTGTATATTTTCATAACCTACTAAATTGACTTCTTTAACAAAGATATATATTTCTATAGGCAACCCATTAATCGTAGGTTCAAGCTGTCTTACTAGAAAAGTAAACCCTTCGGTATAAACTGCCGGATTATTTTTTAGATATTCCTGAATATATAATTTGAATAGTTTAATGTTGGTTAAATCTTTCTCGTCTTTATCAAGAGTGATTTTATCTATTACATCCTTTGATATATAAGGAGATTTTTTTAGTGCTTTTAAAATAGTAGCATCACAGAAGTTAATAGTTGCCATATTAATATTAAATACTCTCTTTACCCTTCTTGCTCCTGATTCACTAATTCCTCTATAATTAGTTACGTTAGAATTTAAAATACTGTAAGTAGGAACTGTGGAAATAGATTGGTCAAAATTCCTAATTGTTACTACGGAAATAGTAATTTTTTCAACTGTTCCTTCAATTGCGCCTATACGTATCCAGTCTCCAATATTAATAATTTCTTGAGTAGTTAGTTGCAAGCTTGCAAGTAATCCTAAAACGGTATCTTTGAAAACAAATGTTAAAAGAGCTGCGGCTGCACCTAAGCTTGTTAAGAATGTACTAAGCGAAATATTTAATATATATGAAATAGTTACCATTGCTGCAATAACTATGACAATAATTTTTAATATTTGAAAATATAAGCTAAGCGGTGCGTTTTTTGTAACGGCTTTGATTCTATTGTGATACAGATCTGCAAAAGCATCTATAAGCGTTAATAATAACATCGTCACAGATATACCAGTATATAAGATTACTATAGTATCTTTGATTCCCAGTAATACATGTGCTTTAAAAGAAGTAGAATGAAAAATCTTTCCCCAACATACAAAGTAAAGTGCTAATAAAGTATGTAATAAATAACGAAATATAGGATATTTTTTTATCCTTTCATAATCATCATAATGATGTCTAGTTAAATAATTTTTTACAGGAATAAAAATTAATCTTTTAATTAGAAATATCACCGGTATAAGAGATACTAACATAACAAACAATAATACTAACTCAGTACTTGAGGTATGATATAGATCCATTAAATATTGCATATTTTACCTATCATTATTATTATAAATATAAATCTTTTTTATTATTACTAAGAATTTTATTTTTATCAATAATTTTAACTCAAAAGAATTTGGTATTGCTAAGCAAATATAGATATTGTCATTGCGAAGCCACGAAGCAACTGCGGCAACCCATAAAAATAATAAAAAACTGAATTGCCTCGTCAATTACTTACTTAATGTTCCATAACTCAGACGTTAAATGAATTAAATAACTTATTTATCTATGACATTTCCTAATATCAATCCAATTATTTTCTCTATAGGTCCACTTGCTATCTCTTGGTATTCTCTTTCATATGTAATAGGAATTTTGCTAGGCTGGTTCTATGCAAATAAAATTATAGAAAAATTTAAGCCTCAAATTACCAAAAAAAATCTAGAAGATTTCATTACTTATGCCGTTATAGGCATAATAGTCGGAGGCAGACTAGGGTTTGTTTTATTATATAACCCTTCTAGATATTTTTCAAATCCAATAGATATCTTAAAAACTTATGAAGGCGGGATGTCTTTCCATGGCGGAGCTTTAGGGGGGACTATTGCTGCTTATTTGTTTTGCCGAAAATATAAAATTAATTTTTTAAGTCTCACGGATATAATAGCCCCTGTAGTACCTATCGGATTATTTTTAGGTAGAATCGCTAATTTTATTAACGGCGAACTATACGGACGTATTACAAATTCTTCTTTTGGTATGATTTTTCCGAATAGCGATTTTATGCCAAGACATCCTAGTCAATTATATGAAGCTTTTTTTGAAGGTTTAGTATTATTTAGTATCTTAGCATATGCAACATTTAAGCACAAAACTCTTAAAAAGTGCGGTTTAAACTCAGGAATATTTTTAACATTTTACGGTCTTTTCCGAATCACTATTGAAATATTTAGAGAACCCGACATACAAATCGGGTTTATTTTAGATAGCTTAACTATGGGACAAATTTTATCTGTACCTATGTTACTTTTAGGAAGTTATTTAATATGTCAATCGAATCCAAAATAAGACAATTAATTGATCAAAACGGTTATATTACTTGCGATGTCCTCATGCAGGAGATATTAAACTTAAATCCTACTTCCTATTATAAGCAAGTAAAATCATTGGCTAATGAAGGTGACTTTGTTACGGCTCCTGAAATTTCACAGCTATTCGGTGAAATTATCGGCTTATGGTGTATCAGAGAGTGGCAAAGAATTGGCTGCCCAAAAAGTCTTAGTTTAGTAGAGCTTGGTCCTGGTCGAGGTCTATTAATGCGTGATTTACTACGTACTGCAAAATTAGTACCAGAATTTTATAAAGCTTTATCAATTGAACTAATAGAAATTAATAAAAATTTTATTGCTCATCAAAAGGCTAATTTACAAGATATTAATTTACCGATTAGTCATCAATCATTTGTAGAAGATATACCAAAAAAACCTACTATAATAATAGCTAACGAATTCTTTGATGCTATACCTATAAAGCAATATATTAAAGTCAAGGAATTATGGTATGAAAGAATATTTGTAGTGCAGCCGGTAGACGAAAGAATTAAATATGATAAAATAAGCGTTAATAAGCAATTACAAGAATATCTGCTGCGTACTCATATTGAAGCAAAAGACGGGGCAATACTTGAAGAATCTTATAAATCGATAGAAATTATAAAATTTATAGCGCAGCATCTAAAAAGACTAAGCGGCAGTGGTTTAATAATAGATTACGGCTATGATATAGCTCCGAATGGTAGAACTAGATATCAATATAATCAAACATTACAAGCGGTTAAAAACCATAAATATTGCCCTATCCTTGAAAATCTTGGAGAAGCTGATTTATCGGCACATGTGGATTTTTATGCATTAAAGACGGTAGCTAAAAACAGCAAAATAAACGTAATAGATACAATATCGCAACGAGATTTTTTAATAGAAAATGGAATCTTATTACGCAAACAAACATTGCAAGACAAGCTTAATGATAGACATCTTTCCAAATTCGCTTATAGAGAGGAATTTAAAGAAGACACGAAACGCAGCACCGCAGCGTACACTTTAGTACGTGAAGATGCGAGTATCGGATCGACGTATAAATTACCTCTAGAAGTAGAATTTGGAAAGATGTCTGAGCAGGCACAAATAATAGAAAGACAGGTAAAAAGACTAATATCACCGAAACAAATGGGAGAATTATTTAAAGTATTACAAATTATGAATTAATTTAGGTTTTGTGGACATTTCTAAAAAGATTTAATTTTGGCTATTTGTTGCTGCAAATTATAAGATTTTTTTGAAAAATGAATAACTATTCCAGCAAAAATCTTATTAATTTTCGCTACAAAATACTTCAAAATAGCAAATCAACTAGAAATGTCCACAAAAAAACCTAGGTTCTAAGTCTTGATTATAAATAGACAACTTAAGTCCCCTTCTTCACATTTCAGCATGGCTTCAAATTCTTTTATACGCTCTTCGGTTTTTCCTGTAAGACACATAAGCAGTACCATTGGATATACGGAACCGCCATAAACCCTAAAACTTCGAAATTCACAATCAGCATCTCGGTACTTAATCCATAAATTTCTTGTTTGTCTGAAATATGTTTTAATATTTCTTGGTATATTTGATTTAGTTTCTTATCAACTTTCTTATATTCTGCAGCGACACAATAATTCATGTCACCTTGTGTCATGGTATTATTACAATCAACAGAAAATACTTGCTTTTTTCATTATTTTATCATTTTTAAAAATAATTAATTAAGCATCACACACCGTGACGTTCTGCAATTAAACTTTTTATTTTACCGATAGCTTTAGCAGGATTTAAGCCTTTCGGGCAGGTCTTAGTACAGTTCATAATCGTATGACAACGGTAAAGCTTAAATGGGTCTTCTAAAGCTTCAAGACGTTCACCGGTATTATCATCCCTTGAATCGGCAATCCATCTATATGCTTGTAGTAAAATCGCAGGACCCAAATATTTATCACCGTTCCACCAATAGCTAGGACAAGAAGTAGAACAGCAAGCACATAATATACACTCATATAAACCGTCAAGCTTTTCTCGATCTTTAATCGACTGTAACCTTTCAGAGTTTGAAGAGGTAGGGCTATCGGTTTTGAGCCAAGGTTCTATAGATTCGTATTGTGCATAAAAATGCGACATATCAGGTACTAAATCTTTCACTACTTTCATATGAGGAAGCGGATAGATTTTGATATCGCCTGATATATCTTCTATTGGTTTTATGCATGCTAAAGTATTTGTACCGTCAATATTCATTGCACAACTACCGCAAATTCCTTCCCGACAAGAACGCCTAAAAGTTAAAGTAGAATCGATTTCGTTTTTGATTTTAATTAAAGCATCTAAAACCATCGGTCCGGTTTTGCTTAAATCTATCTCAAAACTATCGATAGTAGGATTCTCATCAAGATCAGGGTCATACCTATAAATTTTTATCTTTCTAGGTTTAAGCATTTCCTCTTGTTCTTTATGCTCTCTACCTTTTTTTACTACTGAATTTGGCGGTAACCTTAACTCTGCCATTTAAGTACTCTCTTAAAATTTGTTTTTAGAACTATACAAAATAATTAGCTAATTCACAATCTTTCATACCTGTTACGTGGATGACATTAATATCTCTAGGTTGCCATGCTACTTAAAGTTACTCACAAGATATTGCCAGCGTGGATACCGATGTCATTCCCGCAGAAGCGGGAATCCAGAAAAAATAGTCTCAGTACTAACAAAATAAACCTAAAAAAACAAGTTTTTTGTAGGTTTTACTGGATTCCCGCTTCTGCGGGAATGACATCAAGAGCATTTACTGCTCTTTTTATTGAGTCATATATATTTGCTATTATTTATGAAATTACTGATAACCCTTTAATCCATCTGCAACATAATGATCTTGAGGGAAACCCATTAAATATTTACATGCATTGATTGCTAGTCTTCTTATCTTATCACTTATATAATAAAGACCGGTTCTAGCACCGACACCAACACCAAAAGCTGATAAAGTGAATGACCGAAAGGGCTGTAAATCCTTTCACCTTGACCGCCTTTATTAACTTGACCAATCCTAATTGGTTTTAATTGCTTTTCAACCGGTGTTTTATCTAAAATAACATCACCTCTATTAATATATACGTTTTTATCAACATCCTGTTCTAAAATATCATTAAGAAAAATCATTTCATAAGACTCTTCCGGTTTTACATATTTGAGTGTATATTCACTGCTAAAATCTTTTCGTAAACAAACAAAATAAACTCTTTCTCTTTGTTTGTTTGCGGTACTCCAAATAATGAAGCATTTAATACATTTCTATATACTTTATAGCCAATCTCATCTAATTTTTGGTCTATAGTTTCAATTACGCTGCCATTATTAATATTCAGAATATTTTTAACATTCTCAAGCAATAATATATAGGGTTTGTGATATTGTACTATTCTGATTATTTCATACAAGAGTCTACATCTCCTATACCAAACCTCTTACCTGAAATACTAAAAGATTGGCAAGGAAAACCGGCACATAAAATATCATGTTTAGGGATTTTGGTTTCTGATATTTCCGTAATATCACCGTATGGCTTATCACCGAAATTTCTTTTATATGCTTCTTGTACGTCTTTGTCTATATCAGAAGAAAAAACACATTCAAGACCCTTTATTTCCAAGGCTTTTCTAAAACCATAAATTTATACATAAATTATACTACTAAACTTAGGAAGCGGCATTTTCTTTTTTAGCTTTAGTTGTTTTTGTTTTCTCAGGTGATTTTTCTTTATCTATTTTTATAGTAGATGAATCATTAAAAGGAAATTTATTCTCCTCTTCTGAATCTAAAGCTCTACCACTAAGTAAATTTTTAATTTGCTGACCGGACAATGTCTCATATTCAATTAAAGCATTTGCTAAGGTATGAAGTTGATCTATATGTTTTGTTAAAATATCTTTTGCAAATTCATATCCTTGCGTAATAATTCTTTTAACTTCAGCATCAATTAACTCTGCAGTAGCTTCCGAGGTTTCATTATTAGGTTGTCTACCATACATATCGTCACCACTTGAACCGTGAAATATCGGTCCTATTAAATCACTTAAACCTGCTTTTGTAACCATCGCTCTTGCAATATTAGTTGCACCTTTTATATCCGACGAAGCTCCTGAGGTAACTTTATTTCTACCGAAAATAATTTCCTCCGCTACTCTTCCTGCCATATAAACTGCTATAGATGATTCCATCTGTTCACGATTCTGAGAATATTCATCAGTTTCAGGAAGTCTTTGCACCATCCCAAGAGCATTACCACGTGGTATAATCGTAGCCTTATGAATAGGTGATGCTGCAGGACAATAAAGTCCTACTAATGCATGTCCGCCTTCATGATATGCAGTCAACCTTTTTTCTTTCTCCGACATTGCAATGGAGCGACGTGCAACTCCCATCAGCACCTTATCTTTTGCCTCTTCCATGTCGTGCATATCTACTTCTTTCTTACCAAGCCTTGCAGCAATAAGAGCAGCTTCATTAACTAAGTTAGCAAGTTCAGCACCGGAAAAGCCTGGGGTACCACGAGCAATAATTCGTGCTAGTACCGTACTATTATATTTAATTTTCTTTAAATGTACTTTTAGAATTTGCTCACGACCGTTTATATCAGGGTTTGCAACGGCAATTTGACGATCAAACCTACCGGGACGCAGTAATGCACGATCAAGAACGTCAGGACGGTTTGTAGCTGCAATGATTACAACTCCCTCGTTTGCTTCAAATCCATCCATTTCGACTAACATTTGGTTTAAGGTTTGCTCACGTTCATCATTGCCGCCACCCATACCAATACCTCTATGGCGACCTACCGCATCAATTTCATCGATAAAGATAATACAAGGAGCATTACGTTTACCCTGTTCAAACATGTCACGCACACGGCTTGCACCGACACCTACAAACATTTCAACAAAATCAGAGCCGGATATGCTAAAAAACGGAACATTAGCCTCACCTGCAATTGCTTTAGCAAGAAGTGTCTTACCGGTTCCGGGAGGACCTATAAGTAAGCAGCCTTTCGGTATTTTACCGCCAAGCTTTTGGAACTTGCTTGGATCTCTTAAAAAATCTACTATTTCAGTTAATTCTTCTTTTGCTTCATCGATACCTGCTACATCTTTAAAGGTAATTTTTGGTCCTTTATCTGATAGCAACCTAGCTTTAGATTTTCCAAACCCCATGGCTTTCCCACCTCCATGCATTTGACGCATGAAAAAAACCCAAACACCTATCAATAAAAGCATAGGAAACCAAGAAATTAAAAAGCCTAAAAAGGTATTCATTCTTGTTTCAAGAGGCACTACTTCAATATTAACGTCATTGCTAGTAAGACGATTTACTAAATCAGGATAATCAGGAGCATAAGTGTTAAAAGTAGAGCCGTCATTTGAAGTACCTTCAATTACTCTACCCTGAATTTTTACCGAATTAACGGTCTTTTCATCAACTCGTGTTAAAAAATCCGAGAAAGTTATATTATTTCTTCCGCCAAGTAAACCGTCAGATTGGAACACATTAAAAAGTAATATTACAAAAATAAAAAGTGCTGCCCAAGCTAAAATACTTCTACCTTGATTATTCATCGATATAAAACCTAATAAAAATTTTTATTGGTATAAGAGAGGTCTGTAAATAAATTTTAATTAGTAGTTAAAATTTATTTACAGATAACCTCTTAAATACCGGTGTTAGCAAAAATGGGTGAAACGAGATACAAAATTTGGAGAAAAAGATACTTCAAAGTTCCACATGTCGTTATCATAATATGATATATGTGGTATTGCTATAACTTTTTCAAGTATTTTAATTATAGGTAAGGTCAATAAAACTGCATTGTGGTTTTTGCAGGATAGATTTTTCAAAGGTTCTAAATCTAATTGTTTCTTTATTATTTTATAATCTTCTAACGATAGATGAGTTACAAAACAATTTGGAGTTTCTTGATTTTTTGTGATACAAAATCTATTATCCCAAATAACGGATTTATCTAGTAATATTTTACTCTCAGGTAATTTTTTGCCGAATTCCCTGTATATAAGTAACTCGTTTTGTATACGCTTAATTATACAACCATGAAGTGTATTCTTAAAGTTTACGCCTTGAGTAATTAATTTCAAAATAGGTTCTACCGAATAAAAACGAGCTGCTCTAGATTGTCCACTAATTATTATCAGTAAAAAATTAATTATTTGTACTTTCACTTCATCTGAAAACTTATCAAATTTAACTAAATCAAGAAAAGCAAAGCCATATTCAAAAATCTTGACTGCTTCAGCTATCGCCGATATTAATTCAGGCTTAAACTCGTTTTCTATAAGTTTGTTGGTTTTAAGTTGTTGTGAGATTATTGCGGCTTTAGACATCTTTCCAAACTTCGCTTCTAGAGGTAATTTAGACGCCGTTCCAGTACTCGCATCCTCACGTGGCATTGTTGCATGGATCAATTTTACCTCTGTCATCCCGTGGCTTGACCATGGGATCCAGTTAAAAATACTAAAATTATTAGTACTTTTTATTGTCTTTATGGATCCCGTGGTCAAGCCACGGGATGACACAGTGAATTTTACCGGTCCACGCAACAATGCATCCTCACGTACTTTTTTATACGCTGCGGTGTTGCGTTCCGTGTCTCCTTTAAATTCCTCTCTATAAGCTGGTTTGGAAAGATGTCTAATATAATCTGCACCTTTAGCTAATTTTTGCCTAATAACATTTCGTCTATATTTATCAGATGAATTTGACTCATCTTCAAACCATGTTATATTATGACTGACTAAATATTCTACTAATTCACTTTTTGGAATATTATATAGCGGTCTAATTATGTGTATATTATTATACCAATTGATATTACTGCTACTAAGTCCAAATATACCGCTATTACGCTCTAATCTTAAACAAAAATTTTCTACGTAATCATCTTCATGGTGAGCAGTTAAAAGTACTAATATATCGAGTTCTAGACATAGATTTGTCATCAAACCATAGCGTCCTTCTCTTGCTCTTTCTTGTAAATTGGAAAAATTATTTTGATGGTCAAAAGATAAACTATAATGCTTGCGATTTAGACTATTACTGATATTTTGGATATAATGGGTCTCTTGCTTCGACTGTTCCCGTAAGTTATGATCAACCGATATAACAAATAATTCTATATTATTTTTTTCTGCCCAAATATTAGCAAGATAAAGAAGTGCTACCGAATCGCTCCCACCAGATACTGCAATCGATATTTTAGATAAGTCAAAATTACCTATTAGATTATTGATATTATACTCAAATTTTTCATATAGCATGGTTGAAAAATGTTAGTATTATTTAGTATAATAAAGTGTTTGGATATTGTGGTCAAACGTAGTAGTATGTCATTTCCGCGTAGGCGGGACGTTGTTGCATGGCTCTTATGTCATTCCTGCGAAAGCAGGAATCCAGAAAAAAAGTATAAATACAGCAAATTTTTGAAATTAAAAGCTCGATTTATCTCGTTTTATGCTGGATGCCCGCCTACGCAGGAATGACATAGATCAAGTTTCTCAATCCATAAAACAATGCTCTGCTTTTGCAATGGTAACAAAAAACTACACAATTAGACGATAAAAAAAATTTATGCTGACTCAGCTAAATCTTCTAAAGTTTCAGTCTTTTGTTCGCATAAATAATCTTGTGCTTCTGATTCTGATCTTGCAACAATAACCGTAACTATAGCATTAAGCTCTGCATGGAGTCTTATTTCAACTGTATAAATTCCGGTAGATTTAATTTGTTTATCAAGAATAATATTTGAATGAGAAATATTATAAGATACATTTTCAGATAATTTATCGGCGATTTCTTTATTAGTAACCGAACCGAAAAGTTTACCGTCATCTGATGTTTGACGGATAAAAACTAATTTTTGATCTTTAATAAGAGCATTAATTTTTTCTACTTCTTCTCTTATTTGCTTATCTTTTGCTTCAAATTCGTGTTTTTGTTTAACTATTAGCTCTTTATTAGGCTCAGTAGCTCTAATAGCTAATTTTTGCGGTAAAAGATAATTACGACCAAACCCGTCTGCTACTTTGAGTATGTCGCCAATTTTACCTAATTTTCTTACGGGTTTTATTAATATAATTTCCATGTATTATGCCTTTATTTAGCTTGAAATACAAAAGGTAATAACGCTAAAATTCTTGCAATTTTAATAGCATTATTTAGCTTTCTTTGTTTCTTTGCACAAACATTTGTGATCCTGCTTGGTAACATTCTACCGCCTTCAGAGACAAATTTTATTAAAAGCTCAGGGTTTTTATAATCAATAACAGGTGCATTAGGCACAGAAAGAGGGCATCCTTTACGTCGTCTAAAAAATACTTTTTTAGCAGTTTTATCTCCTACCTTGCGAGCAGCTGTTGCACTAGAATTATTACTTTTTAACATTCTTTAATCTTTAACCTTAATTCTTACAAATTTAATTATTAATCGTTACGTCAATTACCGGAGTATTCTCTGTACTTTGATTTTTTAATATCGGTGAAGGTGCACTACTAATTGAATCTGCTTGAATTGTAAGAAATCTAATGATATTTTCGTTAAGCTTCATTTTTCTTTCTAGCTCTTCTTTTACATTACCAGTAATATCTAGACCTAAAAAATAATAATGTCCTTTTTTGTTATTACCGATTTTGTAAGCTAAAGTTCTTAACCCCCAATATTCTTTTTTTATGATAGTGCCATTATTATCTTTAATAATTTTAGCAAAATCATCAACGATTTTATCTATATCGTTTAATGATACGTCTTGGCGTATAATAAAAACTGATTCATAAAAGCTCATGATATATAAAATCTCCAACAAACAAACTTTAAAATAAAGCTATTTATAGCAACTAAAACTATTAAATTCAAGTATTATCTTTAAAAAATTATTATTTCTTTGTTTCTTTTTATAAAAAGTTTGCTATAAAAGTTTGCTATAAACCCTAATAAATTAGAAAATTATTACAAAAATTTTTAATTATTTACTAAATATTAATGAAGATTAATTCAGTATTTGATAAGCTATTACCTGAAGTTTTAATTATAGAAGAAAAAAATAAAAAAAGTGTTAATATTTCTTTAAGTAATGATATAGAGATATAGAGAGAGCAGGATTTAATATAATGAGGGCTTCAACTCTAGAAAAAGCATTAACTTATTTTTTTAGTCAGCTGCTTGCTATCATGATTATTAGTGCAGAATTACAAGAAAATCCTTTAATAACAATAAATAACGTTTAACAGAAATAGACGATAACGTGCTATTTTTTATAAGCCCTTCTTATCTGAACAAATAGTAGGTACTTTAAAGAGCTTATTGAGACGTTCCAAGTCAGTTGTACAAGATAATATTATTAAATTTAAGAATCTAAATATTGATTTAAATAATGAAAAAGTATACAAAGACGGACTGAATATTCGTCTAGGTCCTACTGAGTTTAAAATTTTACGACTTTTTTTCAGGTTCCAAATGAAGTATTTTTGCGTGAAGAAATAATAAAATATTTATTGGAAAGTGAAGAGACCTTTAATGAACGTCTCATAGATGTTCATATAAATAGGATTAGAGAGGCCTTAGGGAAAGACAATTTAATTATTACAACCGTTCGTTTTATCGGTTATTGTCTAAATAAGGATAACTAGAATTTTATTGTCAAAATTTTCTTTGTATTTATGCATTAAGTATGTTAATATCTATTAATATTTATGTATAATATAATTAAGATTTTATTCGTTGCCGATTTATATATTTTATAACTAAAAACTGTAAATTTTATGTTAAGTAAACTAAATAAGCCCGCTTTATTTGCTTTAATATTTTATCCTATTTTTATTATATCTCTTGTAGTTAAATATTCGTTTGATTATGGAATAGGGCTCACTGAAGTTATTTTTATAATTGCTAGTTATTATATTAATAATATTACCGTTGGGATCGGTTTGCATAGGTTATGGTCTCACAATTCCTATAAAATAAATAAATATGCCGAGTTTGTCTTAATTATGCTGTCTGCAGGAACATTACAAGGACCAGCTTTATCTTGGGCATCGAATCATTATAAACATCATAGATATACGGATCAAGACCAAGATCCGCATACTCCTTTAAAATTTGATAATAAATTTTTAGGCTTTATGTGGTCTCATATAGTATGGATGCTAGTTGGAAGCGGTAGCTATAAGTCTATTGATCGCATTACTTGGGCTAAGCACGGGAAAAACAATTTATTAAAATGGCAGCTAAAATATTATTGGCAAATAGCAGCTTTTATGAATATTGTCGTGCCTTTATTTATCGGTTACTTAGTCGGCGGTACTATGCAATCGGCATATGCAGGATTTTTATTTATGGGGCTTGGTAGATTCCTACAGCAACAAGCAACCTTCTGCGTTAATTCTTTATGCCACTTTGCCGGTAGTAAAAAATATTACAAAGGCACTGCCGGAGATATTTGGTGGATGGCATTATTCTTACTCGGTGAAAATTGGCATAATTACCATCATGCTTTTCCTTCAGATTATCGTAACGGTACAAAATGGTATCATTTGGACGTTCACAAATGGATAATATTTTTAATGAGTAAAATCGGTTTAGCTTCAGAACTTGAACGTACTACAAAAGTACGTATACAGGCAAAAATGCAAGAAACTTTAAGCTATCTTAGTGAAAAACAAAAGCAAAAATTGACTTTAATGCAAACTAAAATAGATCATTTATTAGAAAATCTATGCTTAAAAATTAAAGAGCTTGAAGAATCGTCTATTACTATCAAAGAACAATTTAAAAAATCTTTTGTAGAAATACAAGAATCACTTAAAAATTTAGCGGAGCAAGTAAGTTCTGCAACGCAAATAACAGAAAAACCTTCGGAAAAACTATTAAAAATAGTTAATAAAAAAATTATTGATGCCGAACAATCTATTTATAAGCTGTATAATCAATTAAATACCTTAAAGGTATCTTAAATTAGGCATTATTAAAGATAGATATCGTGATTGCAAGCGGGTGTTAATGATAAAAATTTTAGGTATAGAATCAAGCTGTGATGATACAGCTGTTTCTATAATCACCGAAAATCGAGAAATCTTATCTAATGTAATCATTTCACAAAATACAGAACATGCAGTTTTTGGAGGGGTAGTACCTGAAATTGCTGCACGTTCTCACTTATCGCATCTAGATAAAGCATTAAAAAATGTTTTAAAAGAAAGCAACACTAAATTAACGGACATTAGTACAATTGCTGCAACTTCCGGTCCAGGTTTAATCGGCGGTGTTATAGTTGGCTCAATGTTTGCAAGATCGCTAAGCAGTGCTTTAAAAAAACCCTTTATTGCAATTAATCATTTAGAAGGTCATGCTTTAACCGCAAGACTAACCGATAATATTCCTTATCCTTACTTACTCTTGTTAGCTTCGGGCGGACATTGCCAATTTGTAGCAGTTTTAGGTCTCGGAAAATATAAAATACTAGGATCTACTATAGATGATGCCGTAGGCGAAGCCTTTGACAAGGTAGCTAAAATGCTAAACTTAGATTTTCCCGGAGGACCTGAAATTGAGAAAAGAGCAAAACTTGGCGATCCTCATAAATATAAATTTCCAAAACCTATAATTAACAGCGGTAATTGCAATATGTCCTTTTCAGGGCTTAAAACTGCCGTGCGTACTTTAATAATGAATTTAAAGGAAATTAATGACACTGTAATCAATGATATAGCGGCAAGTTTTCAATTTACTATAGGAGAAATTCTAAGTAGTAAGGTACAAGATGCTATTAGAGCATATGAACAAATAACAAATAATTTTGATAAGAAGAATATAGTTATTGCCGGCGGTGTCGCTGCTAATAAATATTTACAAGAAGTATTAAGTAGTTGTGCTAAAACATATGGTTATCGGCTTATTTATCCACCTATCCACTTATGCACCGATAATGCTGCAATGATTGCATATGCAGGACTTGAGCGTTACAATAATAAGTTATTTACTCCTTTGAATTTCTGTCCAAAAGCTAGGTGGAGTTTAGAGGATATTAGTAATTAAAATTTATTTACTGATATCCTATAAGAAGAAATATAATTTTTTAATATTGACACTTCTTAATTTAGTAGTATGATATGTAATTACCATGAAACATGGCAATTACATATATAAAAAAGAGGTAAGTTTATGAGCAATAGCAATTATGAAAACATATACAAAGCATTTAATTGTTTTTCAGAAGCAACCAATTCTGCCTATTCAGCCGTAAATACTTTTTTAGAACTACCTAATGTATTTAATAAATATCCTACTGTTATTTCTTTAATTTTTTCTAAAACAGCAAAATTAGACTCTAATATAACCAATATAATTAAAAACGCTGTTATTATATATGAGATATCAACAACCTTAATAGGGGCCGTAAATACTTTTTATAAAGATAAAAAACTAGTCGATAAAATATTAAAAGACGGACAGAATGCTATTGATAAGCTTATTGAAACAACAACCTATTTATCGCCAATAGTTACAGATATTACAGATTCTTACTTAGTTGATCCGTATAAAGAAGAAAAAGCACTATTATTTGACTTACAAATTCCTAACTCTACTAGTAGTGATTATTATAAATTATCAGGTACTGAAAGTATAACATTAGCTGAAATTGAATATTATTAATACTAATTAATAGAATTTTTTTATTACTTTTTCTAGATGACCATACTCCTTTTAGTTGTAGTCTTGTTGCATTGCTCGTTTTGTGTCATTCCTGCGGAAGCGGGAATGACATCAAACGCGTTTTTTGAGCTATGCAACAAATCTTTTAATAGCCACAATGACAAAATCAATAATTATAAACAGTGCCTTTAACAAGAATAGTGGATTATGCAATAATTCGTTATTCGGAAAAAATTAATCAACTCATTGTTACCTTCAATTCTTTATCCTTTGCATTTATTTTAACCGTTTTACCGCTACTTATTTCGCCTGCTAAAATCATTTTGGCTAAATTATTTTGTATTTCCCGCTGGATAAGACGTTTTAAGGGTCTTGCTCCAAAGCTTGGATCATAACCTTTTTCGGCTAAATAATTTAAGGCAGATTCATCAAATTCAAGAATAATATTTTGTGCTAGTAAAATTTTCTTTAAGCTTTCAAGCTGTATCTTAACTATATCATGAATATTATTACGATTTAGGCGATGGAATAATATAATCTCGTCTAGTCTGTTTAAAAACTCAGGTTTAAATACTGCTTTTACATATTCCATAACCTCATCCTTTACTTTATATGTATCTTCGTCCTCTTTCTGATTAACGAGTATCTCAGCACCTAAATTAGATGTTAAAACTATTATAGTATTCTTAAAATCAACCGTTATACCTTGACTATCTGTTAATCTTCCCTCATCAAGTATTTGCAGCATAATATTAAATATGTCGGGATGGGCTTTTTCAACCTCATCAAATAATATTACCTGATAAGGACGGCGTCTTACTGCCTCCGTCAACACTCCGCCTTGATCATATCCGATATAGCCGGGAGGAGCTCCTATCAGGCGAGAAATAGCGTGCTTCTCCATATATTCCGACATATCTATACGAAGTATTGCATTACGGTCATCAAAAAGAAAACCAGCTAAGGCTTTGGTAAGCTCGGTTTTACCGACTCCGGTCGGTCCTAAGAATAAGAACGAACCAAGCGGGTGGTTAATATCTTGAATCCCTGCACGTGATCTTCTTACCGCATCACTAACACCTTTAATTGCCTCATCCTGCCCTATTACCGATTCCCGTAATTTCTGCTCCATCACAAGCAGACGCTCACGTTCACTTGATAGCATCGTATCAATTGGAATACCAGTAATACGAGAGATAATACTTGCTACATCGCTTTCCGATACAATTTCTTTTAACAGCCCTTTATTATCCATACTTTCGGCTTCCTGAATCTTTTTCATAATCTCAGGTATAATTCCGTATTTTAGCTCACTAGCTTTAGCGAGATTAGCATCACGTTCGGCACGTTCAAGCTCGTTTCGGCTACGGTCTAGTTCTTCTTTGAGCTTTTGTGTTTGCTGTAGTTTAGACTTTTCAGCTTGCCATTTAGCTCCCATATCATAGGATTTAGACTCTAATTTTTCTAATGCTGTAGTTAAATGCTCTATTTTCTTTTTAGAATGCTCGTCATTTTCTTTTTTAAGTGCTGCAAGCTCTATTTTTATCTGAACAATACGACGGTCCAGCTCATCAAGCTCTTCTGGTTTACTTGATAGCTCTATTTTCATACGGCTACAAGCTTCATCAATCAAATCAATAGCTTTATCAGGTAAATAACGATCGGTAATATAACGGTTTGATAACGTCGCTGCTGCAACTATTGCACTATCGGAAATTCGCACTGCATGATGCAGCTCATATTTTTCTTTAATTCCTCTAAGTATTGATATAGTATCCTCAACCGTCGGCTCACTCACGTAAACAGGCTGAAAACGACGAGCAAGTGCCGCATCTTTCTCGATATATTTACGATATTCATCTAGAGTAGTAGCACCGATACAATGTAGCTCACCACGAGCAAGCATCGGCTTTAGTAAATTCGAGGCATCCATAGCACCGTCAGTTTTTCCCGTACCGACTAAGAGATGCAATTCATCGATAAATAAAATAATTTCACCGCTTGATTCTTTGATTTCGCTAAGCACTGCTTTAAGACGCTCTTCAAATTCGCCTCGATATTTAGCTCCCGCTATTAAAGCTCCCATATCAAGCTCAATAATACGGCAATTAATAAGCGATTCAGGTACGTCCTTACTAAATATTCGTTGTGCAAGCCCCTCTATTATAGCAGTTTTACCTACTCCAGGTTCTCCGATCAATACAGGATTATTTTTCATACGTCGTGATAGTACCTGCACCGTTCTTCTTATTTCTTCATCACGTCCGATTATCGGGTCAAGCTTACCGCTTTCGGCAAGCTCTGTTACGTCTCTGCCGTATTTCTTTAAAGCATCGTAACTATTTTCTGCCGATTCGGTATCTGCTTTTTTGCCTTTACGAAGCTGTAAAATAGCTGTTGCTATTTTTTTATTATTAATTCCATTATTCGTTAAAATTTTACCGGCTATAGTATTATCATAAGTTAATGCTTCAAATATACGCTCTATGGTTACAAAGCTATCCCCACTGTCTTTAGCAATGCTACTAGCTTTTTCTAAAACTTTAAGAGCTTCAGCAGAAGAATAAACTTGTCCCCCTCCCTCAACCTGAACTTTTGGGATTTTATTTAGTTCTAGCTGAACTTGATCTTTTAATAAGGTTATATTACCGCCGGTATTATTAATAAGGGTTTGAATTATACCTGTTTCTTCACTTAAAAGACTAGATAATAAATGCAAAGGTAATATTTGCTGATGATCATTTTTAGCAGCAAGTGATTGGCTACTAGCTATCACTGATTTAGCATGTGTAGTAAATTTATCAATATTCATATAAATAATATTATTTTATATTTTTAACTATACTATTTTTATATATAATAATTTTTAATTAAAATAACAAGAGATGCACAACTACATATAGAATTTTATAATGCTTTCATCATTAAAAAAACAATTTGATAACGATAAGGAGTTTTTATTAAATCATACAAAAGAATTTTTAACCACACCCGGAGTAGGCGTTACTTTAGAAATAAATAGATAGAGCGAAAATTGAAGGGAAAAACGGTGAAACTCCAATATTAATACGTGACGGTCGTAACAATCCCAATGAAAAAATTGTTTAGGCACTAAAGCTTTTGAAATGCAATATTTAAATGCTATCAGAGGAACGATAAACATAGCAAAGGGCAAAAATAAACCTGAGCTTGTGCTGAAATTAAATAAAGAAGCAGTAAAATTATTAATGCTTTGAACATGGAAAAATCACAAGAAAACATCTCAAAAAATATGCAAGCTGAAATTGACAGTGTTGCTGAATTGCTAGGAAAAAATGGTATTAAAAATGCTCATAAAAAATTAAATGTTGCTAAAGATTTTCAAAATTTCAATGATGAGCATTGTAATATAGTAACTTTGTCAAAAGTCATCAATGATGAGGGAAAAGAGCATATTGTAGTCGAAGCGGAAGTAGCTTTTAAAGGCTTAACAGAAGAACAAAAGCAAGAATATCAAAATAGAGACGGTAAAAACTGGTATAATGTAATGCCTGAATGGAAGAGGAAGCTTGTTGATCAGTATACTGATACAATTTAAAACGGTAGGCATGTTATCCCAACCCAGTTACGACAAATTGTTGGCATGAAAAACGCCTTTGAGAAAATTGGGGCAATAACCGACAAAGACGGTAAAAATTTTGAAACATTGCTTACATCTAAACATGCAGGTACATTAAGCCTCGATTTCAAATGATATAGATTCTAGACAAAAAATTACCGACTTAAATGCACGCCAAGCTCAAGAATGGCTTGAAGACGGCGTTACTCTTCATACTAATACATTAAACTCAGGTCCTATAGGAGCTGGTGGCAATGATCCCACAATTGTTGATCAGACAAAAAAATCTATGGAAAATGTCGGTGGGAAAAATACTAATACTCCTCTTAATTTATTTAGGCTTATAGGAGTAACAAATAACTTTGCAGGAGTGAGTGATACTTTAAACAAAATAGCAAAAAATTTACCGACTGAAAAAGGAATTGATTAATTAAAAGCACATATTAAACCTAGAAGCAAATTTGAACGTTTTTTTAGGATAAATAAACCTAAAGGAAATGCAGCAGAAACAATTAACAATGCAAATTTAACGGATCAGGAAAAAGAAATATTTAAAAAAGCTGTAACATTAAGAAAAAATATTGAGCAAGCAGATATTCCTTTTAGAGTATCCTTCGAGACAAAACTTCCTTTTATATCTTTTGATAAAGAAAATATTAATCTAAATATATCAGATGTCTTAAGTAATTTAACAGCGAAAATAAGACAAAATAAACAAGAAACTAAAACCAATAGTTTAATAAATTTACCTCAGGGAAATATTAACAATGTGTGCCAGCGGTAAAGATAGAGAAGGGCTTAATAAACATAATAAAATATCTCAAGCAGTATCAAAATATACCGGTATAAAAAGAAACAGACATCGATAAACAATTACTTAAAAACTGTGATATTGCTCAGCAAGCAGGTAGTATTTGGGCGGTGCAACAAATAGGTTGTTACGGCACTAAAAAATAAAATAAAAGAGTCATTCCAAAAAGTAGAAAAGAAACACTTGCTGTTATAATGGCATTAACTGATAAATAAAATTGCAGACAAAAAAAAGATGGATAAAAAGATAGATGCAGAATATAAAAAAAATCACCCTAGAGAATTCATCGCAATACGCAGTGATAGGAAAATTGTTAAACCGTTAACTAAATCGGTATCACAGCTTAAACCAAGTATAACCCCACCGGTTAAATTTAATAAACGTCAAAATATAGGTATGGAGAAATAATGTCAGAATTTGCAATTGTAACAGGCGGTACTAGAGGAATAGATAAAGCTACCGCTTTATAATTAAAAAATAAGGGTCTTACGGTAGTTGCTAATTTTTTCAGCAATTACGACACTGCTAAAGAAATGGAAGAAAAATACGGTATAAAAACCAAACGCTGGAATGTTGCAGATTTTGAAGAATGTAGAAAAGCAGTAAAGGAAATTGAAGAGGAGTTTAAAAAATCGTAAGTATTCTTGTAAATGCCGGTATTACCAAAGATAAAATGCTACATAGAACGAGTCATCAAGATTGGAATGATGTGATTAACGTTAATCTCAATTCTTGCTTTAATATGTCTAGTAGCGTAATGGAGCAGATACGAAACCAAGATTACGGTCGTATAATAAATATCAGTTCAATTAATGCTCAAGCAAGGCAGTTTGGGCAGACTAATTACTCTGCTGCTAAAGCTGGAATTATCGTCTTTACTAAGGCCCTTGCTCGTGAAACTGCTTCTAAAAATATCACCATTAACTGTATAGCTCTAGGGTATATTGCAACTGAAATGGTAGGAGCAGTACCCGAAGACGTGCTTGTTAAAATCGTTAATAATATCCCCAAAAAAAGACTAGGACAGCCGGAAGAAATAGCTAGAGCCGTGGCATTTTTAGTTGATGAAAATGCCGGATTTATAACAGGTGAGACTATTTCTATCAACGGCGGCCATAAATAGATTAGAATATGAAAGAGATCGTAAACCAATTAATCTCTAAAGGAAGAGAACTTTTCAGTAAAAATGAATATAAAGAAGCACTTAATATATTTACCTTAAATTAAACAATATAAAGGTTCTCTACATATCTATTATTATGAAGGCATCACTTACTTGTGTTGGGGAGAGTATTATAATAATGTTGAACAAACAGACCTTTTACCTTAAGGCAGTAGCTTCATTACGACAAGCAGCTCTATATAAATCTAAACCTAAAGATACTGATGTTTTATTAGGAAAAGCTTTTTATAAAGCAGGCAAATTAAGCGAAGCTGGTACTGTACTTAACAAATATATATATCTTGTCCAGAGAATGAGGAAGAATTTCAGGAAATTCTCAGTCAAATAACTCCAGAACTTAATAAAACTACTAATTCACCGATGTTATCGAGAGATAGTAGTCAATATGACCACGATATAGCTCGACATGCGCAAGCAATTGCAGACATAAAAAAATGTTACAATCTGCAAATGTTGGGTATACTACAGATATAAACAACCAAATTAAAGAATTGAAAGTCATTAACCCTAAATTAGAAGAATATTATAAATGTTTTAATATGGCTTTACACAATGTATGTATTGCTGCTAGTGCTGTAAGTATAACGGCCTAGTAGTTCCTGATGCAGGGTATTTAACGTGTGAGTGCCTCTTATCTTATAAAATGGGTTTGTTATCTTGACGACATAGCAGCGTCCGGTTTTTTAAAATTCTATTGCCACTGCTCTAATAGCAGTTCTGCATGATGCCGGTTATAATATGTTTAACTCTAAGGAAGAAAAAAAGCTAGTAGATGTACTTACTAAATTTTGTAAAATGATTAATAAACAATCTGATATAACCGTACCTGTAGGACAAGATCTACAGAGATTAGCTTTACTTTTTGCTAATTTAAGGAGTGTAGAAATCAAAAAAAATAATGAGACAGATTTCAGTAATTTCTTTACGACTAAATTGCCAATACACAATAAATTTTTTCGTTATGATACCAATAATACCAAAGAAATGAATAGTAATCCTATGGAAAAATTAGCGTTTCAAGATGCTATTTCTTTGATTAGTTATGGATATATTAAAGAGTTCTAAATCGTTGTTAAATCAAATTTTAACTACTACAAAAGAAGGATTAAGCACATCATGGGATTATATAAAGAAAACTACTCCCGGCAATGTAGAGTACGATTTATGGCAAATGGAAAAGCAAGTACCTGAATCTGAAATAATAACTGAGAAAGCAAAAAGCGGACAACTGCGAAGTATAAAGATATCTTGCTTTTCGGTTGATTACTCAAAACCACTTTTAAAAAAAATAGCGATTTCTTCAACCGGCATCAGAAGAGGAGTTGAAGATTTTCTTAATCAAAAATATTTTGCTGATAAATTTACTGAAGAAGAACAAGGTTGTTTTGTCTTATTCTTAGCATATAAAATATTTAGATATGGTAATAAGGTATGTCTCAAATATTTTAGCGAGCAACAGCCGGAGCTAATTACAAAAATTTTTGATGATTATTCTCATTGATTCTTTAGGAGAGAGGCAATTAACATCTGTATTAAAAATAAAGATGGTAGACAAAAAGCATTAGATGCAATAAAGTTAAAATCGTCAGATAAATTTTTTAAAGATTGCTTTGATACAGTATTCCCTAAGGTAGATGTTGTTGTAAACCTCATATTTGAAGAAAAACCTAAACCGAAGCACGTACCTAATGAACCTGAACTTGTATTTAACTTAGAGCTCATAACTTTAAATATAGACGAAAATGATGATGTACTACCAACAAGTAATGTAGAAAATAACAACTAAATTTTTAAAATGACTAGCATATATCACATTCTTGACCGTGTTCCTGCTATTTATAAGCAGGACATGGAAATAGAGTATGAGCATTTGGCTATGCAATTAATTAAGTCCGGTAAATTACGGATAGATACCGATGATTGCTGCAATTTTGCAAGGTTTACCGAACCTGCTCTTAATATAAGCTTAATGGTTAGTCAAGAAGAGCTAACAAGCCCGCATTTAATCCCTGAAACTACCAAGCTTTTTCAAAATTTATACAGAAATTCCGCTTCAGATCAAAAAATAAAATCAATTTTCGATAATTTAAAAAAGCAAATACAAAAGCTACAGCCGGTTAAGCAAGAAGTAACCGAAATGCTAGCACGTATTTTTGTTCAGTCGGCTCATCCGATCGTAATAAGGTGGCTTCTTCTTAATAAGACGGAAGTATTTCTTACCTACTCACATAATATCGGCGATATGATGGATATGGTTAGCTGGCAACGAGTAGGCGGTAATAGCGGTATGCAAAGCACTAACGGCAAGGACATAGCTATTTTTGTTTCATGCGGCGGTAATCCTTTTGCTGAAAACAATAAAGATCATCCGACTTACGGCAACGGCTTTGCTGCGGCAGCAAGACTTCAGATTATCGCAGCCCAAGAGCTTGGGCATTTTGCCGATATAAAAAGAGATGATAAAGGCAGGCAAATAACTCGCCATTCGGCTAATTTTTCCGGTACTAAAGCTACCGATAAAGTACGAATTGCTAGAAAAAATGACATAATACATTGTCATAATTTGCTGAGTAAGCTCCTTAAAGCAGGTATGAAAAAGCAATTAGATTATGAAACGAAACTTAAATTTTATAATGCAAATAAAGTTAACGGCTTAAAAGTTTATGCTATAAAATTCATGATTTTTATATATAAATTTCGGCTTTTAAATTATAGCAGTAGGAATAATCTAATATTTGTAAGAAAATTTAAAACCGATGAATATATGGCATTAATGATTGATGCTATGTTTAAAGATATGCAAGCTAATTTATCACCGGCAGCTGACGTGTATAAAAATAAAAATCCTGAAATTGAAGAAGCGATAGCCTGCATTGAAGCCTTAGCAAGAGTACCACAACAAGCCGTAAAATGGGGATATTTAACTACCAAAGAAACTATGCATGACCTTTATAAAATATATTATAACGAGGTTATACCTTCTTTAATTACTAGCTATAATGCTATAACCGGTGAAAATTATCAACGTGATTTTAAAAAGCCCAAAAGTAATTTCTTTTCTAAAATCAATATCTTTAGTAACAAAAAGTTAGTACTAAAACCGGTTAGGGAATTATGAGTATACTGATGTGAAATGAAGAATGGTAAATGAAGATTAACTTCAAAAAGAGCAAGGAATTCACAAGGCGATGAGGCATTGCTGCGTGGATATTGTTTTTTCGTCATTGCGAGGAAATTTACAAAGTAATTTGACGAAGCAATCTCAGGAGTTTGTTATTATTTCATGAGATTGCCACGCAGCCTACGGCTGCTCGCAATGACGATTTGGTATCCCGCACAGGAATGATATTTTTAGAACAATATCTTTAACTTTAATGAACCTTTGGTGGCTAGTATATTTGCTGCGTAAATTACAGTTATACGTTGCAAATATATTCTTATGAGCGGTAAGTAAACTTGCACCTACATTATAGCCGACTTTCGGTGTGCTGCTACTTGTAGTGTTCTCAAAGTAATTATCTGCCCAAATAAATCTAGCTTTCACCTTAGGTTGCTTATTGCTAAAGCTATTTTCTATAGAAGCATGTAGTCCCGGTACTATTTGAGTATCGTTTGATAATCTCTTAGGAGCGGTTAATTTTATGCCTACAATCCCTGTAGTTAAGTTACCGGACTTACCAGCGACATAAATATTATTGACACCTGTACCGGTTTGGGTATCTTTATATGTATTATATCTAATACCAATATTAGGCATTAAATTTATACCGTCCATGGCAGAGAATTGATAACCGACATTACCCTCAAAACCATAAGCTTTGCTTGTATATTTACCGCTAGCAGTTTTATAGCTATGAAGTCCGACCGGTCTTAAGTCCTTTTTGTTGATTTTACTGTTACTTGCTGAAAATATTTCTTGTAATATAAAGCCATTACTAAATTGTTGTTGACCGTATAGAGAAATAATATAGCTCTGCCGATAATTTATCACCAGTGCTTGAACCTTTAAACTTAAAGTCAGAGTTCATACGGCTATATGCAATACTGACAAGACTATTTTCCCCGATGTAAAGCTCACCGCCGATCGTGCCGCCGGATACCGTGCCTTTATAGCTAGGATTACCTTTATATGCATCTTGATTACTTGAACCGAAAGTACCGGCAACCCATAATCCTTTTTATAGTACCGCCTGATAAGTGATTATTAATACTAGTAGTTACTGCTTCAGCTGTAACTACACTAACCGATCTTGTTCCTTGCTCGGTTAAATGCTCTACTACTTTTTTTGCATTATCAGGTGCAACTTGAGCTAAGTTTGCTACGAATAATAAGGATTGTTCTTGTTTTGTTTTACTCACTACAACAGTATCATCATTAGCTACTTCTTTAAGCTCAGCTTTATTATTTACTAATTCCTTAGCAAGCTCTACAGCGTGTTTTTCAGGATTTTGCATAACAAATGCAGATTTTTCTCTAATCACTTCTTTTGTGCTTCCGCTACAAAAGTATTTTCCATATGGACAATGATAGCATTATTGATTGCCTCAGCTAATTTTTGCTACTCAGGTTTTTTAACATATTCCTCTGCTACTCTTATTTCGTTAGCTTGACGTTGCCGATACTCCGCTTGCAGTCTTTGCTGTTCAGCTCTTTCGTTAACGCTGAGCTTGTGCTTGTTGCTGTGCTTGTGCATCTGCCGGTACTACTAAACCGGCTAGGTTAGCTTGTGTCTCTGCATCAACTTGATCTTGTCTAGCTTGAACCAATTCTAGAGCTATATTATCAATTGGTTATTGTATCTCTCTTTGTCTAGCTTGTCCATCTCGCTGCAGTACTGCAATTTGTACCTGTACTTCTCTTTGTGCATTTGTTAAGTCCAGCTGTGCTACAAACGAAGCGTTACGAATATCAAATAAAGCTTGCTGTGCTCGATTTTAGTCCCCTATATCGGCTCCTGCACGTGCAGCATTTAATCGTTGCTGTGCATCTGCTAATTGTTGCGGATGCTCAGCTTGTATTCGTGCTAGTACATTCTGTGCTTGCCTTAACCTTAAGTTTTCTCTGTCTACTTGTTGCTGACCCCTCACCGGAGCCGCTACCATATCTTAGTCGTGCTTGTCTCTGTCCTAACATATCTACTGTTTCTCTTGCTACTATTACGTTGCCTACTATCGCTGCTTCTGCTCTTGCTTGAGCATGTGCCGGTTGTGCCGCTGCTTGCACTCCTACTTGTTGTACTTGTAATCCTTGCGGTAAAGCAACGGTTCCGGTAGCTGCAGTATCAGTATATCCATTAGAAACGAACTCCATTACTCATCCTCAAAATTGATAGTACGGCTACATCATTCGCCATGTGAGCCCTATTAATATTAATCACAATATTTATACCGAATGCCGTAGGGAGATTTTGAAAAACTATACCGCTTTCTCCTAAAGCATTTATAGTAATATTGCCTTCAATAATAGTAAATACCCCATTACCATAAAGATTAATATCATTAATATTAATATTTTTGGGCAAAATTAACCCTATGGTTATTTTCTGCGATAATAATATTGTCATTATCTTGTGGAAGATAATGGTTGTGATTATATCTCAAATCATTCATCGTACCTATATTAGAAGATGGATTTCCCGCCGGAATAATATCCGCCCCTCCCATGCTTGCAAGCAGCCCGATACTACTGGTTGCTAGTAAAATTTTATTAAAAAAAGTTTTGTTCTTATTAGTTATAATTTCCCCTATAACTTATTGCTTTTAATGATTTTACCACTTAACTTATCGGTAATTATACACTATTTATTTACGACGCACAATAATTAATGAATAAATTTACTATTAGTTAATATTTATTAATTATTTACGAATTTACGATGGCGTGATTTATGAAATTTAAGGGAAATAGGCTGGTTTAATGAAAGGTAGGGGTTATGGTGTTTGTTTGGTAGGTAATCGTCATTGCGAGCAGGCATTGCCCGCGTGGATCAGTTTTCCGTTGTCATCCCGTGGTCAAGCCACGATGACACCGAGTGCGTTTTTCGATCCGCACAACAATGTCGTAATTTCCTCGCAATGACGTCAAAATAACATCCTATTCATCATATATATTAGAAAGCTCATCTTGTAATTCTCGAGAAAATACATCCTCATCATCGTTAGAATCATTCGATTTCTTAAGAGAGTTTTTGAAATTATTTAGATCTTTATTTTCAAATATTTCAATAGATTTTAAAGTCTCGTTTGGAATTATAACTATAATATTTTTACTTAATTCATATAAATAATCAGTGGTAACGGAAACTTTCAGTACTCCTCCATATTTGCTCTGTTTGCTACTTACTACAAAATCTTTTAAAGATTTACTTTTAAAATAGTTTTCAGAAGTAAAGATCATTGTTATAAAAAATAGTACTAACGAGATAGTAATACCTACGGCAAGTCCTGCCAATAGCCCTAAAAATCTGTCAATAAAACCGTTTCTCATAAATGAAATTATAGCAAGAAATTTATAAACTATAAAAACACATAAAATTAAAGCAATAACATAAGATATAACACCGGCAATAATTATTCTTATAATCTCATTATCCATATATTTGATTAGGTCAGAAATATATGGATATAAAAAATATCCTAACATTATAGAAGTAATAAAACCGAGTATTCTAGTTGCAAACCCGATTATGCCTTGATATAAGCCGAAAAATGAGAAAAGAGTAATAATAGCAAAAATAGTAATATCAAAAAATGTGATCATTATTGTTAACTTCTATTGAATAATTGGATTTAAATCTTATATATTTAAATCTTATATAATTAAAGTTTTATTTATGGGCGATAAAATTTTTCATAACTTATCCGGTAAAACACTAGTTGCTACACCGCATGTAATTACAAAAGGCATTTACCATAAATCCTTAATTTATATGTTATCACACACGGAAGAAGGAGCAATAGGATTAATATTTAACCGTTTAGTAAATCATATAGATTTAAAATCGTTTTTTAAAATAAAAAATGACGAAATAACAACCCCGGTTATGGTTCCTATATATCTTGGCGGACCCGTAGAACATGAAAAAGGGTTTTTTCTTCATTCTAGCGATTATAATAAAAATTTGTTATTGGATTTCCATAATGATTTAGCAGTAAGCTCTAATTTAGAAATTTCAGAAGATATAGCTTTCGGTAAAGGACCTAAAAATAGCTTATTCATTGTCGGTTATACAGCATGGAAACCAGGGCAGCTTGAAGAAGAATTAGAGACAAATCTATGGCTGGTTATGGATTGTAATAAAGAATTTATTTTTGCCGATAATCCTGAAAGTAAATGGCATAATGCATTAAAACACTTAGGCATTGATGAAATACATTTCTCATCACAAATAGGAAATGCTTAGAGATTATCTGTTAACCATTTTTCGGTAAGCCTAAGCAATAATGCTTTAAAAATTTTCCCTGACTGCTAATTAAATACACAAAATTAGAATGTTGTAATTCATATTTGTTTGTTTTTACATCAAATATTTTGGATGTATAGAAGACCTTAAATTGATCTGCTAATTGTTCAATATCTTGGACTCTCCCTGTTAAACCTATAAAATTATCATCTATTTTTTCTAAATATTTTTTTAATACTTCACTTGTATCATGCTCAGAATCTAGAGTAATAAAAACTACTTGTACTAAAATATTCTCTTTCTTCAAAATCTTAATAATATCTTCTACTCTTTTTAGTGTTTGATTGTCATATAAGGAATAGGTAGTACCAAAATAAATCAAACTTAAATGACCTTGCAAATGGGTACTATCAAATTTCTTTCCTTCTTGATCTATAAGAGTAAACTTAATTTTAGGCGAATCGTCCATATTACTAGTTTTCGCACCAATCTTAAGCTTAGACGGAGTTGAAGAATACAATAAACATAAAAATATTATGCCCGTAATCATAGCTAGGGCTATAAAAATTTTTATAATATACATTTGGTTTTTATTATTTCTCATAACCTAAGTAATTATTAATATTTATTTATAATAAACCTTATTCTTATCATATATGCAATAAAAATCATCTTTCAGTATATTAAATATCGTAATATCTAAATTGTGATATTTTTAGTTAAAATTAATTAATTTATTAACTAAATTGAAATTTTTGAGCTAAGTTATTAAATAAAAAAACAACTAAGAAACAGATTAATTATGTACAATTATACCGTTTATATAAAACGTTTAAATGATAAATTTAAAAAACAAGAACATACGGAAATAGTAGATAGTACTATTTCTGAAGACCATTTATTTCAAATACTAAATGACAACAACAATGCAACTCAACCGATACAAACACTCCTAAATCAAAATTCGTTTGAAATAACAAATAATATTGAACACAATAAAGTAGAAGATATGAGGGATATAATGATGTTGAAAAAAGAAGAAATAAAGGAAGCAGAAATGGAACATTTTATATCCGATATGTTAAAGGATAAAAATTTTATCGACTTAATTAATAAAGATAGTGAAAAATATGAATCTATTATTGATAGGAGTAATAACTATAATTATATTAGGGCAAGAGAAAGAAGATTTAAAGCTCATAGCTAATTTTCTCAAAAACGGTGAATTAATATTAGAAAGTAATGAGTATGGAGATTGGGACTTCTCAAAAAAAGTCTAACAGCAAGTTCAAATATTTTAGATAGTTTTTATATAAAAAACGAAAAATATTTAACATATAACAGTTCTTATTTGGATGCTGCTAATTCATCCTCTGAATCTACTATTGACAAATTTTTCCTACAAAAAATTCTAAGTATGACTCCTACTAAATTTATATTAGCAATAAAAAATATTGAAACCAAAAACTCTAACTCTTCCCTTGTCAAAGCCAATCTAGAAAAACTTGTCGGTATATTTGAACAATTTACTAAATTATTGAGATATATTGATATAAATGAAGGTAATTTATCTATAGTAGTGACCGATAGCCCAAGCAAGCAATAATCATACTCGTATATCTAAAATTATTGATGACACTATAAAACTCGGTAATTTTAGCGATGAACAAAAGAGTATCATTAATAAAATAAAAGATTCTATTTATTACCTCAAGCTAGCGAACAAGCAAAAGACTATACAAAACTATACAAAGCTATTAAATATTAGAGATGATAATTATATCATTCTAGATGAATATAATAAAATAACAATCGACGACGAAAATTTAACATATATTTTAAATTCTATAAATGTAATTAATAAAGAAGTACCAATTAGTATCAATGAACTTAAAACATATATAGAAAATAATTTAAGTTTTGAAGATGTTTTGCCTAAAACAGACAAATTGAAACAATTAATATATATAGTAAATTATTATAAACAGTTAGAAGACAATGCCAAAACTATAGGAATTTTCTTAGAAACCGTTAAAAAATTAAATCAGCTTTTAGAAACAAGGTAATTTAGAAGATTCTCTAATTTATTTACTGAAATCAGAAAATAAATTAGAGAATCTTCTAAATTACCTTAAATATTTATCTAACATCAAATTTAAAAGAAAATTTGGTTACACTTAATTCTGCAAAATGGTTTAACGATTTATTTACCTCGGGGCATATAACATAAAAGAAACGTTATTAGAATCATTTAAACATACAATATGCAAAGATAAAGATTCATTTTATAACAAATTAAATGAGACTATTGAAAAATTTTATGAAGATATCAAAAATAACGATGTTTTAGACTTAAAAGTAATCTATAATATATATAACTTAAAAAACTTTTTACAGCATATTAACAATTCTAGCACTGATATTGAAAATTTAGATAATATTAAATTATTTTTAATAAAGAGCTTTAAGAATTTTAATAATATACTAGGTATAACTATAAATAATAGCATTAGTAATTTAGAAAAAAATAGGCTCAGTCAGCAAGCAAGAAGCTAAATCTCCTTGGAAGTATATTACCGCCTCTAAATCTATTACAGAAATATCTCAAAATCTCGATAAAGTAATATATGATAAGCTTTTACATCAACCTGTGTTACCTGA
Source organism: Rickettsia koreansis (assembly GCF_046532895.1). Lineage (NCBI taxonomy): Bacteria > Pseudomonadati > Pseudomonadota > Alphaproteobacteria > Rickettsiales > Rickettsiaceae > Rickettsia > Rickettsia koreansis. The sequence continues at coordinate 861,718 of NZ_WHLZ01000001.1, forward strand.
TCAAGCGCTACCTATTTATAATTTATTAGAAAAATTACTAAAAGAAACTCATAAATCTATTAATGATTGTTATAAAAACGAAAACTTATATAAACAGCAATTAGCAAAAATTTATTGTCAACAAGCACAAATCTGTACACCTAATGGCTCAACAAAACTATCTAAAGACTCAATAGGATTGTATGAAAACGCTGCTAACCTTGGTTCTGAAGAGGCAAATATAAAACTTGGGAAGATTGAATTTAAGAGCGGAAATTATGTAAAAGCTTTAGAATATTTTAAAAATACTACTCATATATCTTATGCAAAAGAAGCTTTTAATAAATTATTACATCTCAAAGAATCAGAACTAAAAAAGAAAATACAGCAAAAGAATCCGCAAGATATAGCTAAATTAGCATCAGAAATAATTGAATTATATTCAAGCCAAGGTGATTTTTATAACCAATATAATCTAGATATATCAGAAAAAAGTCTGCAAGATTCACTAAAAGTATTTTGTCTTAATACGAAAGCTCTCATAGCAGAACAAGGAAGACCTAAACCTTATGGAATATTATATGATTTGTCTAAAGAGTTAACATCAATAATTTCTTCACCGTGTAGTCAACTTAAATTTATACAAAAAACTGAAAAATATAAAAATTTAGCAGAAAAATTTAAAGAAGAAAAACTAAAAACTAATTATACGAATATTACGACAAGCCGGTCACATGATTCATACTTTAAAGAACCTTTACTTCAGTTCGATGATTTAAACCTTAATGCTTCATTTAGACCATATTATGATAATAATGAAGATTCTAGCAATATGTTAGGTGCTTGTTATAATTCCTCAGAATATCCTCAATGAGAAAAATTTAATATCTCTTAATACAATTTTTATAGACAAGCAGAAATGTGGTGCTAGTATAAAAATAGCTATATTTAACGATGAATTAGATTATGACAAATAATCAATTTTCCGAAGATACCAAAAAAATTGCTGATCAAATAAAAGATGCATTAATGGGTATTAGTGACGATCTTGTACTTGAAAGTAAAGAGGTAGAGGAAATTTTTGAAGAATTAAGCCAAAATGAAGAATTTGAATATGAGATGGAACGAATGCTTGCTATCTTAAATGAACAAACTATGGATTTAACTCAACTGCAAAGTCGGATTATCTTATTAATCCGTAAGTATTTAGATAAAACTAAAAACTTAAAGCTTAAAATGCTTAAAATGGATGAGAAGCTCATTAACAAGAATGTTGCCGAAGTCAGTAATTATTTAATGCATCAGCATTCTAAAATAGTTAAAGATGCTAATAAAAACCTTGCAAACCCAAAAGACAAATTACAAGGTTTAACCAAACAAGCTAGAATAGACTTAAAACGTTTATTAAAAAGCTTTGCCGTTTACCAAATTTATATGTTTATGAACCCAAAAAGAATAGCAGGCGAAACGAAGCTAATGAACTTCGCCTATAATATGATCAAAGGGGGCATGAAACTCGCTAAAAAATATGAAGGCGGCAAGGAACAAGACATTAAATCATATTCACCTAGATTTATTAAAAAACTTGAAAAAGCTCATGTCGGCTTTAAAAAAAGTGGCAGTATATCAATTTAACTATTGTATCTTTTATAAAGAGCTTATACTAAACTAACATTAATATTATGATAGGTATCAAGCTTTCAACTTAAATTATTCATGTAAACTTAATATTTCAGAATTAATAACTTGGGTACATCTTGGCTGCAGTACTCAAGAAAAACACCACGCTCAACCTGTAAAAATTAACATAAAACTCTTTCTCTTAACTTCTCCCCTTGCTACTGTAACGGATAATATAAACGATACTGTTTGTTATGCAGAAATCGTACGGCTAGTACAAAAACTTTCTCAAGAAAATCACTTTAATCTTATCGAGTATTTAGCTGCACAAATATATGATATTATTTATCAAAATTTTATCGAATCTAAATTAGAAAAGATTTTTCTAAACGTAACCGTTACTAAATTAAAATCACCTTTGAAACACAAGTTATTCTACCACCTAATGCAGATAAAGCTTGGGATAAATCATATTTAAATATGGTGGTGCAGGGCAAAAGTACTTTAACGCCTAGTAAACTTCTAATTAAGCTTAAAAAGATTGAAAAACAACTAGGTCGAGCAAGCTCTTACTATAAATGGTCTCCAAGAGTTATTGACTTAGATATCCTACTTTGGAATAATTGTCATATAGATTTACCTGATTTAAAGATACCGCATCCTGAATTATTAAACAGACCGTTTCTTATTCATCTAATTGCAGGTTTAAGCTTGGAATGTCGTTATTCATGTCCGATCAATAATTTTTACAACAATAAAACCTTTGCAGAAATAGCACATTTAATTGAAAATCAAGGAGTTATACGCTCTCTTGTTTTAAATCCTCAATTTGTCGGTATTTTAAACATTACTCCTGATTCTTTTTCTGATGGAGGATTGAGTTTTCATAAAGGAGATGCCGTTAGAAATTTTGTACGCTTGATAAATGAAGGGCTACAATAATTGAGCTTGGATCACAATCAACACGTCCTTCTGCTTTAATTATTAATGAAGATGAAGAATATGCAAGGCTTAATAATGTTCTTGAAGAGCTTAAGGAAGTTATAGTCAGTATTAATAGTTTTACTCCTGAAGTAATTAAACGTGTTTTTAAAAAATACCCTATTTCCTGTATCAACTTGGTTAAAAATAATCTATTATACATTACGATTAATTGCCGATTATAATTGTAAAATTATTACTATGCATTCATTAACCGTTCCACCGCAAAAACAAAAATGTCTTGATTTCGATAAATCTCCGCTTGCTAGCTTAAATATATAGACAGAACAAAAAATAACAAAATTAGAAAAATGTGGATTTGATAGAAAAATATCATTCTTGATCCTGGAATTGGTTTTGGAAAATCCGTTTATCAAAATTTATATATTACAACATATTAATTAAAGAATTTAAAAATCTAGGATGTGAGATATTGCTAGGACACTCACGAAAATCTTATATTTCTGCTTTTTATAATTCCAAAGCATCAGAAAGAGACTTAGAAATAATAGCAATATCAAAATATTTAATGGAAAACGTAGTTGATTATTTACGAGTGCATAATGTTATAGAGCATCAAAGATTTTTTGTAGCAGACCATATGATTCACTATATCTTATGAAAAATAGAAAAATCATCGGTATAATGGCATGTGACCCACAAGGGGTGATAGGTAATAAAGGCCAGATGCCTTGGTCTTATACTAAGGAGTTTGAATATTTTTATCAGACGGTGAAAAATAATATTATAGTCATGGGACGAAAAACCTTTGACTCTATACCTACAAAGATTTTAAAAAATTGTATTTGTATTGTTTTTTCAAGAAATACACCATTACAATCTTATAATAATATATTTTTTATTAAATCCTTAGATGATTTTTGGCAGGTAATAAAACCTTTTACTGATAAGAAAATTTTTATGGTTGGAGGGGCAGACATAGCAACTCTTTTCCTAGAGCAAAATCTTATTTATGAATTTTTACTTACAAAAATAAATAAAAATTATGATGGAGATACTTTTTTGCCTCTTAATCTTTTAGCAGAATGGCATTGTGTAATAATAGATAAGACAAACAATTACCAGATTTATAAATTTACTAAGAGGAGGTAAGATGAAATTTTTAGAACAGCTTAATATAAAAAATCTTGAGCAATATAACCTCTTAAATCATCCATTTTATCAATTATGGCATATGGGAAAACTTACTCATTCTACTTTACAAATTTACACAAAAGAATATTATCATCACGTTACAGCTTTCCCACGTTACATTCCAAATGTAGTGATATACAAGCTAGGCAAATATTACTTGGTAATCTTATAGAAGAAGAACAAGGTGAAGAAAATCACCCAGAACTATGGAAACGTTTTGCTGAAGGACTTTGTTTAAGAAACCAACGCACTTCAGAACCTAAATTAGACTCAACTCAAAAACTTGTTCAAGGTTATTAAATTAACAGAGAAATCTTTTTCTATAGGTCTTGGAGTACTTTATGCTTATGAGCGTCAGACTCCTAAAGTATCTGACTCTAAAATTCAAGGATTACAAAAATTTTATGGAAATTCAGATTACAGAACTTTACAATTTTTCATTGTTCATAGTAAAGTTGATCAATGGCATACACAAGAATGTGCAAATTTGATTAATAATTTAAGCTCAAAAGAACAAAAATTAGCATATCAAGGAGCAAAACTACTATGGCAATTTCTAGACGGTATAAATGCAACGTATCAATAATTTAACTATTATTCTTTCATAAAATGAAAAATATCTTCCTACATTCCTTAAGTCTTGAGAATTATCGTAATTTTAAAAATCTTGAACTAAAAACAGATAATACACCAATAATTTTAATAGGTGAAAACGGTAGCGGTAAAACTAATATTTTAGAAGCTATATCGCTATTTTATCCAGGAAGAGGACTGAGATCAGCAAAACTTGCCGATGTATTCAAAACTTCAGAAGATCATTTTCTAGTTAAAGCTCTATTGCAAAGTAAGCTAGGACTTGCAGAATTTACCACCCAATTTAAACGTAGTTCTAATAGAAGGATAACTGAGTATAACGAAAGTAAAATAGCCAATAATGAGTTAAGTAAATTCACTAGCATGGTATGGCTGACTCCGCACATGGAAGGAATCTTTACAAGCGGTAGCAGTGATAGAAGAAAATTTCTTGATAGAATAGTTTATAATTTTGATCCAAAGCATGCAGAGCTAGTTAGTAAATACGAATATTACATGCATGAGAGAAATAAAATTCTAGTAGAAGATATAAGAGATGATAATTGGCTTAAAATTATTGAAGAAAAGATGGCTGATATTTCTAACCATATTGCTAATAATCGCTTAAAAACCTTAGAATTTATGCAGCAAGCAATAGATGACCTTGAAAATGAATTTCCAAAAGCCGATTTATCGATTGACGGCATTGTTGAACAAAAAATATTAAACGGTAAAGAAAATATTGTTAGTTTTATTACTGCAGAACTTTATCAAACAAGAAGCAAAGATAAACTACTTGGTCGCACTAGTTTTGGAGTTCATAAAAGTGACTTTTTAGTAAAGCATCAAAAGAAAAATATCTTAGCCAAATTCTGTTCTACCGGTGAACAAAAAGCTATATTAATTGCAATAATCCTTGCTGAAATGAATTATGCTATAAAGCTAACTAAAATAGCACCGATTTTACTTTTAGATGAGGTCTTTGTGCATTTAGACGACAAAAGACGTCAATATTTAATCGAATTTTTTACCGGCTTAAACATGCAACTATGGGTTACCACTACCAATCTAGAGGGAATAGAAAATTTTGCAACTAAAGCACAATTGATTAAGTTATAGTTTGTTTAATAATGTCATTCCTAGCTAAAAGCGGTGTTGTTTCATGGCTCTTATGTCATTCCTGCGAAAGCAGGAATCCCGCATAAAGCGAGATAAATCGAGCTTTTAATTTCAAAAATTTGCTGTATTTAATACTTTTTTGCTGGATTCCTGCTTTCGCAGGAATGACATTGAACACTTTTCTCGCACCATGTAACAACGCCCACTAAAAGCGGGAATGACATCAAGAGTATTTTCTGATCCATACAATAAAGCACTATCCCAATCAGATTCACAAGAAAAATTTACAACATCCTTCTTGATTTTTATCGCACCTCTTAAAAAACCAAAATAACTATTATTATTTTTCATAAAATAAAATTACTCTTCACTTACATATTATATGAGCATTAGTTAAATTTAAAGTTTTTTGTATATAAATATATTGCTTAATCTTTTGAAACTGCTTAAAATTAATTTTTAATTTATGTAAATACTATGACAAAACAAGCTAATAAAATATCCTATGATGAAGTACCTTATTCTCCATTTACTTTCAGTTATACCTCCCCACCTTATTTAAGAACTATCGGCAAGCTATTCGGGCTAAACCCTCCACCTCTTGAAACTGCTAAAATACTTGAACTCGGTTGTGGAATAGGTGTTAATCTGCTTAACTTTGCTGAAACATATCCTAAATCACAATCTCTAGGTGTTGACTTATCCAAAACACAAATAGAATTAGGTAAAAAAATTATCAGTGATTTGAAAATAAAAAATGCCGAACTAAAGGCATTATCTATATTGGACATTGATGAGTCATACGGTAAGTTTGATTACATAGTTTGTCACGGCGTATATTCATGGGTACCTGAAGAGGTACAAGATAAAATACTCGAAGTCTGTAATAAACTGCTAAATCCGAACGGCATAGCTTTTGTAAGCTATAATACGCTCCCGGGCTGGAATATGCAAAGAACAATACGTGAAATGATTATGTTCCATTCAGAGCTATTTAATACTAGCCATGATAAATTACAACAAGCTAAATTACTTTTAAAGTTCATCAATGACTCATTAGAAAGCTCCACAACACCTTATTCTAATTTCTTACGAGATGAAACAAAATTATTATCTGCATATACGGACTCATATGTATTACATGAATATTTAGGCGAAATTAATACAGGTACATATTTTCACCAATTCATAGAAAAAGCTCAAAAAAATCATCTAAATTACTTAGGTGATACGTCGCTTACTGCAATGTTTATCGGTAATTTACCTACTCAGGCAGCAGAAAAGCTACAAGCCGTTAATGATATTGTTCGTACTGAGCAATATATGGATTTTATCACTAATAGAAAGTTCCGCTCGACATTATTATGTCATCAAAACATACCTATAAACAGAAAAATTGAATTTAATAATTTAAAAGAGTTTTTTACTAGCCTTAATATTAGACCGGTAATTCTAGAAAAAGCTGTTGATTTAACTAACGAACAGGAAAATGTTAGCTTCTATTACGAAAATTTACCTGAGCCTTTTATTTCAACCACTTCGCCGATCATGAAAGCTATTTTATATGTATATGCCGAAAATATTAGCAATCCGATAAGCTTAGAACAAGTAGCAAAAGAAGCTTTTAAAAAGCTTGGTAAATATCAATTACAAGATTTCTTAGCAGCATTAGAACAGCATTTTATCATATTCATTTTTCAAGGTTATCTCAAAATATTTGAGACCAAACCTCATGCTATAGCAACTATCACCGAAAAACCTAAAACTAGCGAATTTGCAAGATATCAAGCAAAACAAGCATATTTTAATAATGTAACTAGCGTGTTTAGCGTCACTAATAGACTTAACGATATGGTAGGTATACCGATACATGAAAAATATATTTTAGAAATGTTAGACGGTACACATAATATTGATGATATTAAGAAAGGCGTTCTTGACAAAATTAATTCAAAACTTTTAACTGCTCGTGACGATAAAGGACAGGAAGTAACAGATCCAAAATTATTAAAAGAATTTGTTGACTATGTAGTTAATACATCCCTTGAGAAATTCCGGATGAATTATCTGTTAGTAGAGTAATTAAAATGTTCGTGGTCAAGTCTGCTTTGTTGCATGGATCAGCTTTTTCATTATTGCGAATAGTTGTAGACTACAGCCAATCCATAAAAATATAATCCGAATCAATGAAGAGTAGCTATACGAAGCTCAACTTGGAAAAGAGCAAGGAGCCTATAAGCCGAGGAGCAGAGCGTATACTTAATACGTGAGCATCCGAGGACTTACAAAGACGACACAGCCAATTTTTCAAGTTGAACGAGTATAACTATGCTACTAATTTTTCACGCAATACTTCAACTAACTTATTAATTGCTTCGGTTGGGTGGATATTTTCAAGGATAGCAAGCTCGCCTGCAAGTCTATTTAAAGCTGATTCGTAGAGTGTTCTTTCACTGTAAGAACGATCATTATCAACATTTTTATGTAAGTCCCGTAATACTTCGGCTATGGCTACAATATTACCTGAGTTAATTTTACCTTCATATTCTTGGGCTCTTCTACTCCACATTCTATTTCCTTGTTTTGGTTTTCCTTGAAGAGTTGAATATATGACATCTAAATCTTTTCTGCTTGCAACCGCTCTAAGACCAACAACCGCAGCTCTACTAACAGGCACTTTTAATGTCATTTTATCCTGCGAAAAGGAAATTACATATACTTTAATTTCAGTACCTGCAATAGTATGATATTCTATATTTGTTATCTCACCAACTCCATGTGCAGGATAGACAATTCTCTGCCCTATTTTAAACTCGGATTTTTGTTCGGATTGTGTTGTATTTGCCATTATTAATTCCTCCGTAGTGGTTTTAATGCCTAAGAACTTAATGTTAGACTATTATTTTCTATAGCATAGCATATTTTGCTTTTATTATAAAGTAGAGATTTTTATTGAAATAAAATTGATACGATCTTATTGTAGATAATATTAATAAGTTAAAGGAATAAATATGCGAAGTATTTTTATTGTACTAATATTTTTATTATTTTTGAGTAGCTGTTCAGAAGAAAAAGCACAAGATAAGAACCATGAGGAAAAACAAATAATAGAGCACGAAACTCTACAAAATAACGCAACTTCTAAAGAAACGAATCAGAAAGCCGTAAATTCTGAAAATACGGCTGAATCAATAGTTCCTGCTAATGATAATAATCAGACTGATGAAGTATCAACGCCGGCTTCACAAGAACAAAAAAATCCTGCAATAAAACCTGTTAAAGTCACTTTTAAAGTTGATGATAATGATATGGTTCTCGGTAACAAAAAATCAAATGTTATAGTAGTCGAGTATTTTTCTCCTACCTGTCCGCATTGTGCTTATTATCATCAAACAATTTTTCCGGAACTTAAGAAAAAATATATTGATACTAACAAAATTGCATATGTGGTTCGTGAATTTATTGCTACTAAACAAGATTTAGATGCTGCAATTTTAGCCCGCTGCAAGGGGGATACAAATAGTTTTACACAACTTCATAATATCATATTAATACAACAAGATAAGTGGGCATATAGCAATAAATACAGAGAATTATTAACTGATATAGGACAACTTGGCGGTATTTCTCCGGAAGAATATAAACAATGTTTAAATAATGATAAAATTACTGCAATACTAATTGCTAATACCAATTTTGTAGCAAAAGCACCCCAATTTATAGGTACTCCTTCTTTCTTCGTTAACGGAGTACAAACAGGAAGTTATAGCATAGATACTATTTCCACAGCAGTTGATAAAGCTTTAGAGGAGCAGAAAGAAAAAGCAAAAAATGAAATAAGCTTGTAATTTAGATCGTCATTGCGAGCAGTCGTAAACTGTACGGCAATCTCGTTAAATATCCTGAGATTGCTTCGTCGACGCCTATGGCGTCTTCTCGCAAGACGGAGATAAACTAATGAATACGGAAAAACTAAAAGATATCAAAGCAAGAATTAAAGACTTAAAAACTCCTAGGTTCTCTAATCCTAAAATTCGGCAAGAAATTAGCCCGTTCACTATCGCTGTAGATTTAGTTTCAGGTACAATGGTAGGTGTCGTAATTGGAGTATTTACGGATAAATTTTTTAATTCTAAACCTTTATTTCTTATTATATTTACAATAATAGGAATGATTGCTGGCTTTAACATTATAAGGCAAAAAGTAAATAATAAAAAGTAAGGAAATGACTCATAGCCCTTTAGCACAATTTGATATCAAAAAATTAATAGACATCAAAATGTTCGGTTTTGACGTCAGCTTTACTAATTCGAGTATCTATATGTTACTTGCTAGCATCTTAGCTCTAACTTATTTTTACTTAGCTTTTTATAACCGGAAATTAGTACCTTCTAGATTACAAGTGAGTGCTGAAATAGTTTATAATCTTGTAGCTGATATGTTAAATCAGAATATAGGAGTAAAAGGACGTAAATTTATTCCGTTAGTTTTTAGTTTATTTATTTTCATTTTATTCTGTAATTTACTTGGTATGACACCTTATAGCTTTACTGCTACTAGTCATATTATCGTTACTTTTACCTTGGCAATTCTAGTATTTTTAATGGTAACTATAGTCGGTTTTGTAAAACACGGCTTACGTTTTTTAACCCTTTTTTTACCGCACGGTACTCCTTTATGGTTAGCACCGTTGATGATAGTAATTGAACTATTTACATATTTAGCAAGACCGGTTAGTTTATCATTGCGACTTGCTGCTAATATGATGGCGGGACATGTTTTATTAAAAGTAATATCCGGTTTTACCGTTTCATTAATGATTTACTTGAAATTTCTGCCAATCCCTCTTATGGTAATACTAATTGGATTTGAAATTTTTGTTGCAATACTTCAAGCTTATATTTTTACTATTTTATCTTGTATGTATCTTAATGATGCTATTAATTTACACTAGGCTTTTTGCACAACTTGCTTCTAAAGGTAATTTGTACGTCAATCCGATGCTCGAATCCTCAAGTACTTTTTTGTACGCTACGGTTCTGTGCTTTGTGTTTCCTGCAAATTCCTCTTTATTAGCTTCGTTGTACAAAAAGCCTATTATACAGATAATTAGATAAAATTTTTTGATTAATTAAAAGTGAGGTTTTTTATGGACATGGTTTCTTTAAAATTTATTGGTATAGGACTTATGGCTATCGGCATGTACGGTGCAGCTTTAGGCGTTAGTAATATATTTAGTTCTCTACTTAGTTCAATAGCACGAAACCCTTCGGCTACAGAAAACTTACAAAGAATGGCTCTGATCGGCGCAGGTCTTGCTGAAGCAATGGGACTTTTTTCCTTTGTAATTGCTATGTTACTTATTTTTTCTTAAAATTCATTTTTAAATAAGATGCCTCAATTTGATATTGCTACCTATTATTCACAAATTTTTTGGCTTATCGTTACTTTCGGCTTATTGTATATCTTTGTTTATAAATTTATAACTCCAAAAGCTGAAGAAATTTTTAATAATAGAAAGACAAATATTCAAGATAATATTACGCAAGCCGATACATTGACCATAGAAGTAGAAAAGCTAAATAAATATTATAACGAGGAAATAGACAAAACAAATACTGAAATAGATAGGCTAAAAAAAGAAAAAATAGACTCTTTAGAATCAGAATTTTTAATTAAAAAAAAGAATCTAGAGCAAGATTTAAAAAACGCTATAAATCAAAACATTGAAGATATAAATTTAGCTGCTAAGCAATTTAGAACTAATAAAAGCACAGCAATCATAAAGCTTGCCGTTAATATTATTGAAAAAATAGCTGGCACTAAAGCAGATATGAATTTACTACAAAATATAAAAGTAAAATAATGAATTTCCTAGATGAGAGCTTCTGGCTTGCCGTTAGTTTTGTAATTTTTGTATATTTAGTTTATAGACCGGCAAAAAAAGCCATTTTAAATTCTTTAGATGCTAAGATTTTAGAAGTCCAAGAAAAAGTTCTAAAAGCTGAAAAGTTAAAAGAAGATGCTGCTTTGCTCTTTAAACACACCAACGCACAAATAAAGAAATTAGAAACTTTACGCTCTCAAATGATAGAAGAAAGTAATGAGGTTACCAAGAAAATCATTCAAGAAAAAACTAAAGAAATTGAAGAATTTTTAGAGCATAAAAAATCTGATGCTATACAGCTAATGCAAAACCAAAAATCAACCGCAAGTAAAGAGCTACAAGATGAATTTTGTGATGAAGTGATAAAACTTGTATCCGAATATTTTCAATCAGTTAAGCTTTCAGAAAGCAACATTGCTAAAAATTTAATGGATAAATCTGATTTTCCTCAGGATGAGGGTAAAGCTACATAGCCACACTAATCACTAGCTAGCAATTTATTTAAAATTGCTTTATCATTAACACATACCCGTAATATTGAGCCATCAATAAAATATTCAGGATGTTCGTTCGTTACTTATTTGTTAATTCAAGATAGGCTCTAACAAATTCTTTTACACAAGTGAAGTTTTTACTAGAGCTGTTAATCGCTCCTAAGCAAATCGCTTCAAAACATAACATTTTAGCTATTTCTATATTTTTAAGGTCAGATAAAACGCCTAGTTGTTTTGCGATAAATATCTATCGCCTAAATAGCCTTTCGCCCCCAATTTCCTAAGATTGAGAACTTACTATTCCACTTATCTTTATCAGCATTAATATATATTTTATTTAAAACATTCTTTTGTATTTTTTGTTTAATTTCTAATGTAACTTCCTCAAAATCGCCTCTTTGTAATATAAACTCCCTAGTTTCATTATTTTTTATAAATATAATAACCCATTTTTTGATATAAATTTGCCTTTCTACATTTATCCATTTCAATATCATCATTTAATATTTTTACTACATGGGGATAAAATATTTTAGAATTTTCCCAGTCTTCACTTGGAACATCTGTTAATATTGGAAATAAATCATCTAAGATTTCTGCTAGTCTTGTATAAATCTCTTTTTCATCTATCGCATGTTCTTTATATTTATTTATATATTGCTTTGTTATAAATTGCATTAATCTATGTAATTGTAAGCCGGCTTGTCTATTTTGGTATGTTAGATTCATTATCGATAATGCTTTTAACCTTTTTATAGGTTCTTGTAGCTTTTCTTCATCTATTAAAAATAATTCTTTGAAAATCTCTATACTGATAAAATGGTGATTTTTCTAATAATTGTAGTAATAAAACGGTTTCTATATGATCATCTTTGCTATTTTTAAAGTAATTAATGTAATCATTTACTTTAAGTAATTTATTTGCTTTTAAATATGCTACTGCTTTAGATAACCTATAAGGTGATGCAGCATTGTTACTACCAAAGTCTTCTATTAATTTATCAATATCTTTCTTGTTAATCTATTTTTTAGAGATTTCTTTAAATATAATATTGCTTCTTTTTTACTAAAAGACTCTAATATAATATTTTCTATATCATTACTTAAATTATTATTTTTAGTAGTAATTATCACTTGTACCTTATCATTAAGTATATTAATTATACTGTTAAGATAAGGCTCTATATATTTATGATCTTCAACATTATCAAAAATAAATAATATAGCTAAATTTAAATTAGCAATCCTCTCATGGACTAATCTTATTATGTTTTCTTCCTTTTCATCTATTACGTAAATAGTAAATTCTTTAGCAAGTTGTCTATATGCTTCAAGGACTTTGTCCGCAGAATCTGTGTTAATAAAACGTACTATTTTCTTTTTCGCTTGTGTTTGTCTATCTCCATATTTTATAGCTAGAGTGGTTTTACCGGCTCCAGCGAAAACACTAACTGTTACAAATCGTTTTTCGTTTAAAGTTTCTTATATTTGTTGTAATATTTCATTATGGACAATCAGATTATAAGTTGATAAAGGTGGGTAAATTGCTAATTATATTTTCTGTAACTTTAATTGATTCATTAGGAGTATAAGCATTGCAGTCTTCTAATATTCCTTTGCTTCCCTACTTACTTCAATTAACCTTAAAATTTGCTCTCTTAAGTCATCTACTTTAACTTTAGGTAAGTTTGTAAAGATATAATATTTGCCATATTGAGATTTTATTTCATATAGTTCTTTTATTACTTTTAACTGTTGTTTTATTAAATTTGGTATTTCTTTTTTATCTATACTCAATTTGCTCAACTGTGCTAGATACCAATCGCTACTGTCCTTATTATTTGTATTTGCTATATCTACAGACAAATTTACTTCTTTTATACGATAATGACCTTTGTAAAAAAGTTCAAATTTTCCCTCAGGAGTTATGATCTCTTTTGATGGGCAACCTTGTGCGGCATTATTTTCTAAACGCTTATAAAACCCTAAAAATTGTCCGGTTGCAATATTACCGCTTATATAAGCTGATCGATTACCTCTAAGAAGCTTCCAAATGTCGTTGCAGTAGCATTTTTATATATTAGATTGCTTGCTAAAGGTAATAAAATATCAAGTGCTTTATTAATATACGGATTACAGACATTTACAAAATTTGGAGCTGATAAATAAGTTGTTATATTTAAAAATTTTACGTCAAAGGTAGTTTCATGGCTATACATCTGCGGCTAAAGATTTTCTGTAGCTAACCCGGGCTATCGAATGTGATTGCCTTTGCTTTTGGATAATGAAAATCTCTATGAGCAAAATATAAACTAAGCTTTGCGAACCATACACCTAAAGAATGACCTGTGAAAGATAAATTATAATTATTCTCTTCAGCATATTTGGTAATCTCCTTTGTAGCTTCATATGCGACCGCTTGCTGTGCCACTATCTGTCCACCTAAAATACTTTTAAAATGAGCTTTAAACGGTGAATTAGTTTTGAGCAAATCTAATTTTTCAAATGTAGTACGTACCAGTTGTTTTACTTTTTCATTTACATATGCTTACTGCGTAATATCTACCTATTTCAGGCTTGTTAAATATTTTAAATACTTTCCTGTCTTTTAATTGTTCATTTCGGGTTTTGACCTTTTCATTATTTTCTTTTTCTACAGCAAACTCTACAATATCATTTTCCGTAGAATCCATATAAGCATGTAAACTAAATAAACCATGGACAAAGTCGGTAGGGTGGTGCTTTATAGTTTTGATTATTTAAGATAATTTTACTTTCAAGCGTTTGTACAAGCTCACTAGAAGCATTAGGCACCTTGCCCCAGCTTACATTACCGATAAAATTATTATTTTGGATTTTAGCAGCTATTTCCTCTAGCTGTGGAAGCGTTAAATGTAGATTGCTAAAATCTAAATGAACAAATGAAGGGGCATGCTTTTCTAGACACACTATAATTGTTTTATAGTCACTTATAGTTTGAGAATATTGTATAATACTAATTGAACTGAACTTTGTGTTTTCAGCCGATTTTTTTGAAGCATCACAAATTAAAAGTTATTATTTTCAACTATTATTTTTATTCTGAATTTAAAATTAGATTATTTAAGATCTTATATTATAGGAAAATATAGAATGGTGACCCCTACGGGACTCGAACCCGTGTTCCCACCGTGAAAGGGTGGTGTCCTAACCGCTAGACGAAGGGGCCTTAATTTAAAAGTAAGCAATATAGATATATTAGTCATACCGTGGCTATGACCACGGCATGACATTAAGTTAGAAGTTTTATATAACACCTTTGCAAATATTGCAAGTATAAAAATTATAGGTTTACCTTAAGCTTAACACTACCTTGATGACTTCTATAATGTTTATTTAGATAATAATTATAATCCAACGAAATAGTAGTATTTTTGATATTGCCTATAATACCCGTTCCTAAATTATAGGATGTTTTCGGTTGCTTCGGTATTAGATAATTATGTTTGAATGTATTATCAAATATTTTAACAACTCTATTTATTCTTTGGGTTTTCTCTTTAAAATTATGTTCTACCGCTCCTTGGAATGTTAGACTTAAATTATTAAATTTTAGAGCATCTTTTAAAGGTACTGTGACTTTAGTACCGACAATTCCGGACAATATATTATTCTCTTTCATTGTAAGAGCTATTTCTTGTACGTTAACACCGATTTCATTATATACCCCGTCTCGTGACTTCCCGTATCTTAAGCCGATATTCGGGGTAATAACGAACTTGCTCTGCAAAAGATAATTATAATGCAGTAATGCTTCCGCATTATAACTATGATTACGATGTTTTACATTACTTCTAATTTTAGTATCACCATATGAATAAGTTGTTTTATCTTTAATAAAGTTTTTAGAAGCAGATACTAAAGCTTGTAGTGCAAAATTCTTCGGTAATTCTTTTTGTCCGTAAATAGAAACCACATGACTATTAATAAGTTCTTTATCATTATTTTTACTATTTTTAAATTTAAATACTGAATGAACATTACTATAAGCTATACCTACGATATTATTGCCGATTTCAGCATCAAACCCGATAGTAGCACCTTTGTTAGTACCTCTATAACCGGTCATATTCTCAACGCGTCCATGATTATTAGTGCCGTACATACCACGCATCCACAAACCTCTTTTTATATGAGACTCTTCTTCATCACCGGCTCCCACTGCTACCATATTATTAGACATATTCATAGATGCATCTAATCTGTTACGAATCATATTATTTACAATAGTATTAACAACTTTCGCTTGATTTAAAGTAGGAGCGTTTTCTGAAATTTGCGTTTGCATTTCTTTTTTTGCTTCCTGTTCAAGAGGAATAGCAGTATCAACTTCCGTTATTTTAAGATTACCCCCATCGGAATCGGATAATTGCCCTATTGTTTTTTCTTCCTCTTCAAACCCTGAATCATAACTTTCTTCATCTTCGCTACCATCGCCTAATGCTAAACATTCCTTTTCTCTATCGTCACTTAATGCTAATGCACACTCATTACTACTTTCTTCATCTTCGCTACCATCACCTAATGCTAAACATTCCTTTTCTCTATCGTCACTTAATGCTAATGCACACTCATTACTTGATGCAAGTGCAGGTAATGAAGATAATTGTCTACTTACTTCTGTGTCTTCTTGTTCTTCATCTCCTGCAGGTAAGATAGATTCTGATTTACCATCCGACACTAACATTTCTTGTAACAATGACTGAGCAAGAATATCTGCAGCTTCTTCGCCTGTATACTTCTCTAGAAGTAACGAAGAAATTTTTTCATCATGTTCTTGTAATCGTGCATTTATTGCTAAAAGCATTTTTTCATCTAACTCCTCTACATCCTGTATACGATTACTTATATAAGCCATTGCTTCTTTAATATGATTAAGTTCCTCACTTCTAGAACTTGAGCCAGGCAATTCTTCTATTTTTTGTATTTTATTGCTTAATACTCTTATATAGGTATCTACATAATCTTTATCAATTTCTCTAGTTAGAGTATCTACCGAAGTTACAACATCACGACTACTCAAATCATCACCATTAGAGAAGCTGTTTATGCTACCAACTAAAGATGAACATGAAAATACCGGCTTACTCTCAGTTACCTTAGGTTTAGACTCAGTATCTAGATGCTTTATCTCCCCTTCTAACCAAATCTTTTCTGGATCATCATGATTTAAAGTATCTAACTCCAATTCCTTAGCTTTATAATCATTGGCTATTTTTTTATGTTCAGATTTTAATTCCCCTAATTTCATAACATTAGAATTATTTAAATCCTCTAAACCACTAACCGAAGGTGAACGGGATAGATTTGATTCTGCATCACTAAGTACACTGCTTATGTCATCAATTGAATAGGAACGTAATATTGATACATCTGTGCTTGAAGACTTTTTATTTAAAGAAAATTCTGTTGCTATGGTTTCCCTTTTTGCTTTTAATTGTGATTCTTTTGAAGATAAGTCTAGTGCTTCCATAGCTAACCGCTTAAATTCTGGGTTTTCTGGATCTTGATATTGATCCAATGTGGCAATAGCTTGCTTTTCCTTAACTATTCTAGCTTCCTCTACTTCTAATAATTTATCTTCTAAATCCAAATACTCTAATTTCTTGTCAAGCTTGGCACTTCTGAATAATGGTATAGGTAATTTTTGTTTACTAGTATTCGTGTAACTTATAGATGGCTTAGGTTGCTCTGTCTTATATATTGTTTCTGATGCTAAATTCTCATAACTAACCGACTCATATATAGTAGATAAATTAGATAATGGCTGTGTACCTTTTTTAATAGTACTATCAACCAAATTTAGTCTACCTTGTGATCTATCAAGTAAAGCTTCAACTTCTTTTACTACCTCAGGGGAAGCAGTATTATATATTGAAGCATCTACATCTGTAGGTTCTATAGTACTATCAACCAAATTTAGTCTACCTTGTGATCTATCATTTATTATAATATTTTCATGATCTTCTCGAAATTGTTGAGCTTGCGGAGAGTTATATAGTGACCCTACATTTATAGGTGGGGTTACAGCTAAATTTTTTGGTAAGCTATCCATATTAGCAATCGGCATAGAATGACTATTTCCCCCATTTGGATTAAATCCAACATCTGCATCTGTTTCTGTTTCTATATCATTAAAGTATTTATCTGCTCTACTTTTAATAGCATCCATTTTTTTTTTCTGCTTTTGCATTATAAGCTTTTATATCTTCCGGTTTGCGTATTAATACCTTCTGTAATTCTTGAGAGATTTTAATTGCTTCTCGGTAATCATTTTCTATTTCCTGTAAAACTAAACTAAGTGATTTTCTTTGTGAAGGACTGGTTGTTTGCAGTATTGCGGTTCTCTTTGCATCTAAAAGGCTTATAAGCTGAGTTGCCTTTTTTGTGAATCCACTAACTACACTTAAACTAGACTCCTTATGATTCTCATTTCCCCAAGCGTGGCCAAATTCTCCCTCTTGATCTACTGTTCTTTGCTTTGAGGTTTCTCCATCTCTTTTCCTTTTTCTGTTCTCTGCATAAATTGACCCTACTTTTGATACAGCTCTCTTTATTATATTACCTTGTTTGTTCTTACTAGAAACTAAATAGGTACTTTCTTCAGTTAAAGTTTCTTGAGGTGTATAATGTAAATATAGCTCTAGATCATCCTGCACACCTAAAGTTTCTGTACGCATTTTTTCTGATTGCAGTTGTTGCATCTCCGGAATACTTCCACTTACATTATTTTTCCTCGATGAGTCACTTTTAGCAACCGTTGTATTTTGTGTTGGCGTTATTAAACTAAGAGCTTCTATAGTTAACGTATCAGGTTGTTTTAGATTCTGAACGAACGCGTCGCCAGCTAAATCTAAATATTCTAATCCTCTTTTGTCAAGCTTTGGACTTGAAGAATATGGTGCAGGATTTTTCCAATTGTTGTCAGATCTCAAGCTTTCATCTGTATTTGTGGTTTGTAACAATGCTGATTTTTCTTCAAAATTTGATGATATTACACTTTTAGCTGAAGACGAGCGTGATAATACTGGAATACTGCTTTTTCTTAAATTCTCTTCATACTCTGCATAAGACTGAAATATTTCCGCTTGCTCATATACTTTTTGAGTTTCTGAAATTCTAGCTTGCTGAATTTCATATAATTTCTCGAACAAACCTTCATATGCCTTTATACTGGCAAGATGTGCAATCTCACCTAATTTTTGACTAAATTGATCCGCACTAAACTTTCTCATTTCTGTTGCTAAACTATCTATTACACTATCTATTTGAGCTTGATTTGACTGATTTGGCTGTATGCTATTCAAATAATTAATGTATTGTGAAACCTTAGACTCGTAAATATCTTTTGAATGACTTGGAATAGGGTCCTCTATTTCTTGATTCGGCAACATTACTGTATAAGGTTGCTGCTGAACTTTTCTTGGTATTAAGTACCCACCTTCATCCTCTGGTTGTTCACATAAAATTCTCTGAACCCCATGACTTAATGGTATGGTTGGCTTTGCTTTTGGCGGCTGCTTATAAGTAGGACCGTCAGAATCACCATTCATTTTATCTTGCATGGCTCGTAATGCCGTTCTACTTGTTTCTTTTTTCGCACTAGCAGCTACTTCTTTAGCTTTATCTGATGCCGTTTTTATAGCTTTTTCTTGTTTCTTTATTTCTGGTAACTGCTTTTGTGCTTCTTGTTTTTTCTTTTCTATTTCTGTTCTAGCACTACTTTTTCTTGCATTATCTCCGCTTGATTTATTTTTATTAAATACACCTTGCCGAGCCTCATTAATTCTTGCTTGCTGCGCTTGAAACGCACTAACTTTGGTTGACGCCGTTGTAACCGGAACTGTTTCCTGCGATTTTATCGAAACTTTATTTGCTGGAATATCTATTTTTTCTATTTTCTGAAATAATCTATCTGCTTTATTGTTTTTACTTGTTAACTCTTTTTCAAGTTTCTTTATTTTATCTTTATTTTCACCTATTTTGATTTTTGTTTCTATCTCTTCAGCTCTTGACTTGAGTTCTTCTGTTGTTTTTTGTGCTGAAGTTAGCTGCTTATAAAACTTCTGCAATGGTTTTTTATTTTTTTTACCTGTGGTATCTTTAATAGCCTGTGTTACTTCAGCTAACTTGATTCCTATCATCTCATTAACTCGTGATATATTACTTACCATTTCTGCTGCAATTTTAGTACTGCTTTTTTTTGTAGGCAACGGTACAAATGTCGGCTTCAGAGGAACTTCTGGTTTAACCTGTGAGCTAGATTGCACTGTCTGTTGTTGCGGGTCGCTACTGCTAAACGATAATCTTCGTGCTGCCTTTGAGTTTGTGTTTATGTTTGGTGGTGTATTAGCTCCTAAACTATCATTTGGTTTAGAATCTGAAGTAGGCTGATACGGAGTCGCCGGTGTTGATGATGGAGTACCAGGTGCCGTAGTATAATGTTCAGGTGATGTCAGGGTAGTATTTGGTGTATTAGGTGCAGTGACAAAACTATTTGAATCTGGGCTAAAAGTAGGCGAAGACTCTGTTATTATAATCTCTGATTTTTGAGACATTTGTTCTGTCGATTCAGGAGTATAAGTACTTTGACTTTGTGCTGTTTTTTCAGTGCCTGCAAATGTTTTGCGTCTAGTAATTGGTCGTACTTTTCTTGCTTTCCCGACATCAGACTTACTACGTGCTACCACTTTATAATGATCCTCTATAGGAACATCTTTTAATGGATTAGATGCCTTAGGTTTGTTAGATATTTTCATTTCTCTTATTTCAGATGGAGTATATGTGTTTATTTCTGGTTCCGGTACAATTACTGTTCCTATCTGCTGCGGGGTATTTGTCGTATCTTTGTGTTCGTTTAATTGTGACACGTGATTCAACAATTTATTACTGAGGTCGATACGAAATGCTTCTCTACTCATCGCCATACCCTCAAAAGGTATTGTAATTATTGCTCCTACTGAAATAGAGGCAAACAGAGAATATTTTAAAAATCTTGATTTTTTTAGTAAATGTTGTTCTGTTAACTTATTCATTACAAATATCTCAATTTAAATTAAAATTTTATATACATAACGTTGGGCATTATAATAAATAAATTAATAAAAAGCAATATATAAGTTAATTTATCTTAACTTATAACTACAAGAAAACTTGGTTCTAATCATTGAAAATATAACAGATTTTTCATTTTTTGTGTTTGTTTAATATTCATCCAAGTTTCCAATTATCTTTTATCGCCGTATTATCGCTTGTTGCCGGTTATTGCCGGTTATATGAATTTTACTTAAAGAATTCATGGTTACTTGGAGAAAAGAAAGGCATTTTTGGAGCAGTAAAATTTTATACAGCCTCAAATATTTATTCAAGCTTCTTAGCAAGCATCATAACGGCACCTGTAGTAATTAATCAATTCTTTATATTTGCTACTTACTCAGTACCAGCTAACCTCATTGTCGTTCCGATAACGTCATTTTTTCTTATGCCGCTTGCTTTGTTATCTCTGCCTTTTACCATGATCGGGTTTGATAACTATATCCTAAAGCTTATGGGATTCTTTATTGATATAATAATAAAATCAACCGCCTATTTTAATAGTTTACCAGCTGCTGTATGGTATTTCGGTTATATTACCAATTTCAGCATATTACTCTTTTTATTCGGCTTTTTTGGATTTGTATATGGAAAACTGCTTGGCGTTTGCTTGGTCTTGCAATCATGGCAATATCTTTTATATTTATGTTCTACTCCCCAAAGCCGGAATTAATATTTGATGCAAATCATAAACTACGGACAAAAAATTGTCATTAATAAAGATAATCATTGTGAGAAAGCCGAAATTCATATTAATCTCAATTATAAATCTAAATGCCGCGGGAGCTTAATAACGATTAATAAAGATTTTTTTAAAAAAAGCCCTGTTACACTTATCTTTTGCAATAAAAAGGAATGTACAGTAAAATCTTAGTACCGGACTGTTTTTGTTCTATGTCATTCCCGCTCGGCATTGTTGCGTGAATAGGTTTATCCGTCATTGCAAAGAAAAACTGTAAGTTTTGACTAAGCAATCCAGTAAAAAATGCTAGTTTTTAACATTTTTTTATTATTTTTCTGGATTGCCACGCTCCTTACAGTCGCTTGCAATGACTACTCAGTAATGCCAAGCGGGAATGACATAAACGAACCATATAACAAGGTCCAGTTTTTAGCTAGGATGACATCAAAGTCTTTTTAAAATATCCGATACTTTAGGTAAAATCAAATAATGCAAGTTACACACAAAATACTAAAAATCCCCTCAAAAGGATATAGAAAAATCTTGAGTCTCTTAAATGAAAAAGGACAAGCAAGACTTATAGGCGGCTGCGTACGTGATGCGTTACTAGATCTCTTGCATAACAAAACTAATAAAGAGGAATTTGAAGGAGACACGGAACGCAGAATCGCAATGTACATAAACGTACGTGAGGATTCGAGTGCCGGATCGACGTACAAATTACCTTTAGAAGCAAGTTATCCAAGAGATCGACTTGAGAAAGGTAGCTACGATATAGATATAGCTACTAATTTGACACCTAGTGAAGTAACAAATATTTTATCTGGAGCTAAAATAAAAACTATTCCGACCGGTTTAAAATTCGGCACGATTACGGCTACTTTAAATAATGAAAAATTTGAGATCACGACTCTTAGGAAAGATATTGAATGTAACGGCAGACATGCCAAAATAATATTCACCAACGATTTTGCCGAAGATGCCGCAAGACGAGATTTTACTATTAATGCTTTAAGCTATTGTCCCTTTAAGAACGAGATATATGATTATTTTGAAGGGTTTAAGGATTTGCAGCAGGAAAAGGTTGTATTTATAGGGGAAGCTCTAGATAGAATTAAAGAAGATTATTTGCGAATTCTACGCTTTTTTCGGTTTTCTAGCTATTATGCGAATCAGCTTGATGATGGCAGCTTTAAAGCATGTAAAGCTTTAAAAGACGGCTTAAAAACTTTATCACGAGAGCGAATTAAAAGCGAAATGGATAAAATTATTGTTTCAAAAAGAGCAGCACAAATTTTAAAAGCTATGTTTGAAATAGGAATATTAGAACTAATATTCTCTATCCAAAATTATGAAATAAAATTTTTTGAGCAGGCAAATGATTTTAAATTAGAATTAGTTACTCGATATGCACTCTTATTATATTGTCAAAAAGATTTAAATTTAAAGGTCTTTCTAGATTGGAAATTCTCAAAACATGAAGCAATACAAATATTATCAATAACGAACTTTCTGAATGACGCTAAATTTAACATGAAAAAAATTTGGTTTGAAAAAAAGAATTATAAGGAATATTTATTATCAGCTAGCATAATCGGTAAATTAAATCATTCACAAGTAAAAGAATTTATTCTTAAATATGATGAGTTATTACGTCCTAAATTCCAAGTAAACGGTAATGATTTGTTAAATATGAATATAGAAAAAAAAGAGATAGGAGAAAAACTAGAATATCTAAAAAATTTTTGGATAGAGCAGGATTTTAAACCTAGTAAATTAGAATTGTTGGCGAAATTATGAGAGCTAGTAAGTCAAACCGTCATTGTGAGGAAAAATTGAAAATTTTGACGAAGCAATCTCGTGCCAAAATCCTGAGATTGCCACGCTCCTTTCAGTCGCTAGCAATGACGATTTGGTATCAATGCAAGCAAGCCTTCACAGAGATGACATACCTAACATTACTATTCCTTACATTCCTCAGCCTTACTAGCTATGCTAAGCCTAAGATAGTTGTAAGTATTATGCCAATCGGCAGTATTGTTTCAATGCTTGTTAAGGATAAAGCGGATATCGAGAGCTTAGCTATTAGTAGTGACTGTCCACATCATTATAATTTAAAACCTAGTGATTTAGTAAAAGTCAAAAATTCTGATATAGCAATTTATATTAATGAACAATTTGACGGTTTTGCCGAGAAATTAATTGATAATCATAGCAAAAACATTATAAAAATCAGTGATATTAAATCTTTAACCACTATAAAAGATAATTGGCATATTTGGCTTGATCTTAATAATGCTGTGATTTTACTACAGGAATTTGCACGAATATTTAGTGAAAATTTTCCTGAGCTACAAGAAGATATTAATAATAACCTTTCAACAGCACTTAAAGAATTAAATAAGCTACAAGAGATTAAAAATAATGAGCTTGCAACGATAAAAGACGTAATTTTATTAAGTGACAGTAGCGAGTATTTTTTTCTTAATACTAATATTAAAACTGCCAAATTATATAGCGACAGTCAAAAAAGCCTACGATATATAAGCAAGCTAGAAGATTTAATTAAAGAGTCTAATAACAAATGTCTTGTTTTAAGTAATGAACAAAATTCACGGTTATATGACAAATTAAACGCTAAAATAATAATATTAAATAGCGAAAACTGGAATGTGCAGAATATAGGTTCCAACACTTTTCAGAATCAATATTTACAAATGATTTATCAAGTTAAAAAATGCATACACTAAATAGCGAAGAAGAGACAAAGAAGCTTGCAAAACTTTTAGCACAAAACTTAAAACCAAATGATATAGTTTTACTTAACGGTGACCTTGGAACAGGTAAAACATTTTTTTGTCGTGAAATTATTAAATATTTTTGCGGTGAAAATACAAGCATTATAAGCCCGACTTTTAACTTACTGCAAACGTATAAAGCATCTAACTTCACTATATATCACTATGACCTGTATCGTCTTAAATCACCTGAAGAAATTTATGAACTTGGATTTGAAGAGGCATTAAACGGCAATTTAATTTTAATAGAATGGTCTGAAATTATTAAGCATTTACTTACTCCGCCTTTAATCGAAGTAAATCTAGAAGTATTAAATAATAATAAACGTTTATGTAGTATAATAACAAATCATAAAGAAAATTCACAATAATCTTCCCTTATTGATTTTTTACAAGATTCTCCGCTATTCGATACAAAACTTGATATTCAAAGAGATAAAAGGCCTACTAGAAAAGTTAAGTTATAATTATGAACTATTTAATTTTTCTTTTAAATAATTTATAAACTTCTCCATCATTTCTTTTTCCTATAAGAAAGATATTTAAAAAATCCTTACTCTCTTCCTCTGATAAAAAACCGCTTTTACTCGCATTTTTTGCTTGCATTGCCCAATACATATCTTCAAGCTGATTAATTTTCTCATATTCTTCATGTGATATAAGAACAACTATGGGCTTACCGTATTATTAATATCTGACTAATCAATTGTCATGTAATAAAAACGCCTTTTCAATAGGAAGTAATTTTAATTCCGGTAACATCGGCATAATTAAATCTATTCCGGCTTTTTCGTTACTATTACCGTGTACCAATATAAAAGAACCATTTTGAACTTTTTCGCCTTTAGCAAAGCATGCATTACTCCCAAGCGGAATAAATCCCAAATCTTTTAGTTTTTCTATTAATGTTTGATCGGAAACTAATCCAGGAAAACGAAAGAAAGGTGACGGAGCAATATTATAACTTACTAATATTTTCCCTGCTTCTAATACTTCATTTTCAAAATCATCTTTATTGGAAAGAAGGAAATTATCTTCAAGAGGTTTATCTTTAAAATAAGGATGACTAAATGAATGATTAACCCATGTTATTTGTAAATAACTGTTTTCTTGTTGTTTTAATAACCATAAGAATTTTTCTGTATGCTTATTAATCCATAATCCTGAAACACATATAGCAATCGGAATAGGTTTATTTAGTTTGATCGATAATTCTACGAGCTTTTTAAAAAAATCTTCTTCAAAGCTTTTGGAAGAAGGACACATGTCAATTGTCAAGAACTGTCCTTTTACTTTATACATGCTACTCGTAACACCGTAATTTTGTTGTATATAAGGTGTAGAGCTATATTTATTTAAAACTTTAACATACGGAGTTTTACTTAATTTTTTTAGAAGATTTTCTTTTTCTATTTTATTCGTAGGTAAAATTACCAGCTCTTGTAGGGCTATTTCAGTTTTAAAAAAATTCGGATCTACTAAAACGAAATATGATTTTTCATTATTTAAATAAGAACGAATAGCAATTCTTATTTTTTTATTTTCAGCAATTACAGGAAAAAATACCGGTTTATAATCAGTTATAATTACTGCTTTTTCACTTGCATAGCTTAAACTAAAAAACAATATTACAAAAATAAAACTTAAAATTCTTTTAATTTATTCGTCTCCATAACGCTCGTATAAAATTCCGCAATTTTCTCTTTTACAGCTAGAGGATCGTTCATTAAATTAACAGCACCTCTAAACTCTGCTGAATTCGGTAAACCGCTACTATACCAGCCAATATGCTTACGTGCAATAGGTACGCCCACAGATTCACCATAATAATCAAGTATTGCCTCATAATGCTCGGTTACGATATCTAGCTGCTCTGCTATAGAGGGAGCAGATTTTTCTTCACCTGTTTTAAGATAATGATCAATTTGTGAAATAAGCCAAGGTTTGCCATATGCTCCTCTACCGACCATAATACCGTCTGCACCGGATTTTTGTAGGGCTTCTTTTGCCTTAGCAAAATTAGTAATATCACCGTTAGCAATAACCGGAATCTTTACCGATTCTTTAACTGATCGTATAAAATCCCAATTGGCATTACCGGAATAAAACTGGCATCTAGTTCTACCGTGAACAGTAATCATCTGAACACCTGAGCTTTCAGCAATTTTGGCTAAAGTCGGAGCGTTTTTCGTATTATCATCCCAACCTATACGCATTTTAACGGTTACCGGCAACTTAACCGCTTCAACGGTAGCTTCAAAAATTTTAGCTGCCAGCTGCTCATCCCTCATTAGAGCCGAGCCTGAATAACCGCCTACTACTTTTTTCGCCGGACAGCCAAAATTAAGATCGATAATTTTTGCCCCCATACCCTCATTCATTTTAGCAGCTTCTGCTATCACATTCGGCTCACAGCCTGCTAGCTGTACGCAAGCACTTGTTTCATCATCACGCATAATGGCACTTCTTTTTAGTGACTGTCTAGATTCCACAATCATTGCTCTACTTGCTACCATTTCGGAAACTACAAGCCCTGCACCAAATCTTTTCACCAATCTTCTAAATTCCAAATCCGTAACACCCGACATTGGAGCTAGGATAATATTTGAAGAAAGCTCAATATTGCCGATTTTGATCATAAAAACCATTATAAAAATAAACACTCATAATATCATAATTAAGTATTTTTGTCTAATTATTACTAATTAAGAATAGACAAAAGCCGATTAATCTATTATAAGCTTAAGTTATATTTCTTGTTCTTACACCCTAATAAATGAAAGAATAGTATAGACGAAGATCAAATTGGAAAAGAGCAAGGAGTCTGTAAGCCGAGGAGCGGAACGTACTAATACGTGAGTATCTGAGGACTTACAAAGACGACGAAGCCAATTTTTCAAGTTCATCGAGTATATACGGCCACGTAGCTCAGTCGGTAGAGCAAAGGACTGAAAATCCTTGTGTCGTTGGTTCAATTCCAACCGTGGCCACCACCATTCCTTACTTTAAATCCCGTTATTTTATATCTTCAATTAAATTTCTATTGCATCTGTAAACTTATTTTTGTAATTTTAATTAACTTTAGGTTAATAAGGATAAATTATGTTTATACGTATAAAAAAATTTTTGGAATACATAAAGAATCAACACCTGAAGAATCAGATGAAATATTATATAATCAACTAATATCTTTACTAGAAAAATTAACGTGTGTAATACACACAAAAGATGAAGATAAAAAAGAAGTTGAAAAATTAATTGATAAAATAAAAAATACTAATTTATTTAATCAATTCGATGAGGATGGTAATACAGCCTTAATTTTAGCTGCTGATACAGGTTTAGAAGAAGCTTGTTAAAACTTATTCCCAAGATGTCTGACGGGCTATTAATACGATCGAGAATATACTTGGTCAGCCTGCATTAACAAAGGCTATGTGGCGTGATTTAGATAATGTTTGTATAGAGCTTATTCCAAGAATGTTTGGAGAAAATATTAACGCTATTGATAAATTCGGAAGGACATTGTTAATGCTTGCAGCCAAAAAAGGCATGATAGCAGTTTCTCTAGAGTTTATTAAGCTGCTGCCACCTGAGATGATTATTCGTGCTGATAATAATAGGAATATGGCTGCAAGCTACACAGATACGGACAAAGCATTTGCCGAGGTAAGGGAATTATTGCAAGAAAAACAACAAATTTATAACAATGGTTTAGATAATTTTTTTTAAAATTGCATATGCTACAAAATTCTATAAAAAAGTGAAAGTAAATAAGGAACTATTAGCATCTTATTTACAAGAACAAAATAATAATCCTGAATCTATTATAATAACGATGAATAATTTTATGAAATTATTCCCATTTACCATTGCAGGAGTATATAAAAAATTCAACTGGAAATTCAATCGGATTCTAAAACCCTTTTTTACATTTATCATGCTTACCAAATGAAGCAATATGTTGTATTATCTCCCAAAAATGAAAAATGGGGATAGATGTTGAGTTGTCTGGAAAAAGTAGCGCTACATAGAATTAATAAAAAGGGACAATTTTGCCTTCATCTTTAATTTTTATGATGCTTATAAATTTTGTTATACAAAAAAGTATTACTTAATATACTGTCGCTTGGTGGAGCAAATCATCTATACTCTTCTGCTTTCAAAAATTGCTCTTTCATTTTATCAAGGATTCGCATCCTCACCTCTCAAAATAAAATTCAATTCTTGAAAGCATTTGAGTATGCTTGCCTCCACCATTTAAATTCTGCTTATTCAATTACTCCCAGTTAATCAGTTTTTTAAAGTAATTAATTTTAATATAACAAAAAATAATTTTCATTACTTTTTAAAGCTCGTATGTTCAATACAAAATCATTTTTATCATAGATAAAATTTGTCTTTAATAAAAAAATCTAGATATGACTCAATAATAGCTATTTCTACTGTTTTAGTGTTCATAACAGCTTAGTTCTCATTAGTTAAACTTAAATGATTCAAGTTTGATCACCAAGAAGCTAAGTTAAAGCCCGATTGGTGGTGATCAGGGAGTTAGAAACACCGTCAACAAGAACAGCTGAGTAGTTTTTAGGCTTAAAGTTAATACTCTAAGCCCTGAACATGACTATTACCTCCCCGACCGTAAAATATCGAGGAATAAACCAATTTAACGGTGATTTTACCGCCTGTTGATGGAGGTTTCTATACTCCAGAACAACCTTAGCTGTTCCAAGATGATTCTAAGCAAAACTTTAAACAAGTCAATATGATTATTGATTTCAAAAATTGGTATTGCTCACATGACTCGTTTTATGTAATTCCCGCTTTCGCGGAAATGACATTGAGCGGGTTTTTCGAACCATGCAACAAAGCTTACAGTCGTTTGCAATGACGATATCAATCTTTATTTTGCAATACCTTGTATGCTATCTGTAAAACAAGATTAAAGCGAATAGCGGGTTATCCACTCGCGTTGTTATAATACAAGGCTATCATTAGAATCGTTTACTCCTAGTCCTGCAAGCATTATATTCTCCATTCTCGTCACATAATCATAAGTTGCAGAATAACCTGAATTTATTAATGTTTCTTTTTGTTCAGCTGTGATATCAAAACTTAAAGCTGATATATTATGATCATCAATAAAAACTGTTCTATCATGATTCTGAAAACAACTTATCAAGTCAAAGCTTGTGAGAACTTCAGCTAATGCATATAGTTGATCCACAAAAGTAGTAGTATCCACAAATGGTTTAGATTCTGTACCATTCTGATAAGCTTCTAATATTTCTTTATTGATTGGTTTAAACCCAAGAGTTTTATAATTTTTATTATATGTTTGAGGGAGGGAGGCTTCGTGCTGCAGCTTTATCATCAAACACCTCAACCGGGTAATTATTCGTAACTCCACCATCCACATATGTTGAAACTACTCCTTGAACAGTTTTTTGTACGGACTGAAAATATATAGGAAAAGCCCCTGAAGCGTATACGAATTTTATGACTTTCTCATCAGGAGCATTTTCATAAGATAGAATTTCCGGAAATTGAGTACTGAGATTAGTACACACTAAGTATAAATCTATATTTGTTTTTTGACTGTCATGTAGCTGTTTAAAAGTAATATCGGGGTCAAATCCCTTGTCTTTTAATATTGCCTAAAAATTCTTCTAGATATTTCTCAGAATTTAACCCTCCGTAGAATACAAGATTATACACTTGGTCTCATTTACTAGTATGATCTGAAAATTTATTAAAATCAATTTTCTTAAGTATATCCTCAATTTCTTCCGGTTGATATCCTAGTGCTATGGAGAAAGCAGCTATTGCACCACCGGAAGCTCCAACTACTTTCTGGATATTTTTTAAACAATCTTTGTCTTTTAATGCCTTTAGAGCACCTGCATACACGATGACTTTTACTTCACCACCTGCAAAGGCTAAGTTGTTTATTTCTAACATTTTCAATACCTTGATTTAGTTAATATAATTTAGGCTTTATTAAAAGAAATTAGATTATTAATATTTTTGTAAAAATTGATAAGATTTGTACTAAAATAGCTACTTCTATTTCAAAAAAGCTTTATAATTCAGCAACAAAAAATAGCTACAATATATTAATTTAATTCTTCTTAATAAAACGTAAATTAATATTTGTGACTTTTTATCTAGATCTTACAATCAAGTAGACGTTGTTGCGTGGATCGGTTTTTCCGTCATTACGAGGAATTTGCATAGCAATTGACGAAGCAATCTCAGAAGTTTGTTATTATTTCATGAGACTGCCACGCAGCCTACGGCTGCTCGCAATGACGATATAATTCTTTACTTAGCAATACCTTTTATGCCACCTGTAAATTTTGTTGCATAATAAAACTATCACTTATATACTATCACTAATGATTAATTTGCTTAAAGTTATATGGTAAGTAGTAATTTTTATAAAAATCTAGGGCCACGAAAACTAACAGCAATTATAGATTTTTTACACGATATTATAGCACCTCCTAAGATTCATGAAGATATAGCTATTCATGATATTAAAATTCTGCATGAAGCATCACCAAATGATATTAGCTTTTTAAGCAATCCTAAATACTCCGAATTTTTAAAAACTACCAAAGCTGCTGCTTGTATAGTGCCGAAAAATTTTACGGGAGAAGCAAATCCAAATACTGTTTTATTACACGCCCAGAACTCATATTTTGCTTACGGCAAATTAATAGATTTTTTTTATGCTCCTATTAAATCATACCCTGCTAAAATAATGAAATCCGCTATTGTTGCAGATTCGGCGACTATCGGAAAAAATTGTTATATAGGTCACAATGTAGTTATTGAAGACGATGTTATTATAGGTGATAATAGTATTATAGAAGCTGGAAGTTTTATAGGTAGAGGCGTAAATATCGGCAGAAACGCTAGAATAGAACAACATGTTTCAATAAATTATGCAATTATAGGTGACGACGTCGTAATACTTGCAGGTGCAAAAATTGGACAGGATGGGTTTGGATTTTCTACCGAAAAAGGCGTACATCACAAAATATTTCATATAGGAATAGTTAAAATCGGCAATAATGTTGAAATTGGTGCAAACACTACTATTGATAGAGGATCACTTCAAGATACAATTATAAAAGATTTATGCCGCATAGATAATTTAGTACAAATAGGGCATGGCGTCAAAATAGGTAAAGGCTCTATTATCGTAGCACAGACAGGTATAGCAGGAAGTAGCACGATCGGTAAATATTGTGCTCTTGGAGGGCAAGTAGGAATCGCCGGACATCTAAATATAGGCGACGGGGCACAGGTAGTGGCACAAGGCGGTGTAGCACAAAATATAGAAGCAGGTAAAATTGTCGGCGGCAGCCCTGCAATTCCTATTATGGATTGGCATAGACAATCTATTATTATGAAACAATTACTAAAGACCTCTAATAGCAAATTAAAAAAGTAACTTGCTATTGAAAAGAGCTTTGTTGTTGCATGAATACCTGAGTCGTCATTGTGAGCTAGGCTACGTGGCAATCCAAAAAAATTAGCAAAAAGTGCTGATTTTAGTACTTTTTACTAGATTGCTTCGTCAATTGCTATGCAATTTCCTCGCAATGACGGAAAATTTACATTAAAGAAGAGATCTAAATAAATGATCATAGATATTACTGAAATCATGGATTGGATACCTCATCGCTATCCATTTTTATTAGTAGATAGAGTACTTAAAATTGATCCTAACAAATCAATAACAGGTATTAAAAACGTTACCGTTAACGAACCGCAATTTACAGGACATTTTCCGGCAAGGCCTGTTATGCCTGGTGTTCTAATGGTTGAGGCTATGGCACAATTAGCTGCTATATTAGTTGCTAAATCTTTAGGTTCTACTAAGAATAAAGAAGTGTTTTTAATGGCTATCGAAAATGCAAAATTTCGTAGAATTGTTCAACCGGGGGATACTATGCATATCCACGCTGTTATTGATCAGCAAAGAGCTAACGTATGGAAATTTTCAAGTACGGTTACGGTCGAAGGTGAAATAGCTGCAGAAAGTAAGTTTACCGCAATGATTAAAGATAAAGCATAGGGACATATAGTGTCAAATTCTAATATCCATACTACAGCTGTAATTGCAGAAGGTGCAAAGCTTGGTAAAAACGTAAAAATCGGACCGTATTGTATTATAGGTCCTGAAGTTGTGCTTCATGACAATGTCGAGCTAAAATCCCATGTAGTAATTGAAGGGATTACCGAAATCGGCAAAAATACAGTAATCTATCCTTTTGCATCAATAGGTCAACCTCCACAAATCTTAAAATATGCTAATGAGCGATCAAGCACGATAATTGGCTATAATAATACTATTAGAGAATATGTTACGGTACAAGCAGGAAGCCAAGACGGTGGAATGATGACAAGAGTAGGAAATAATAATTTATTTATGGTCGGCGTCCATATAGGTCATGATTGTAAAATCGGCAATAATGTAGTATTTGCTAATTATGTAAGCCTAGCAGGTCATATTGGGGTAGGTGATTATGCAATAATCGGCGGACTGTCTGCCGTACATCAATATGCTAGAATCGGTGAATATTCGATGATCGGCGGGCTATCGCCGGTTGGAGCAGATGTAATACCGTTTGGGCTTGTAAGTAGCAAACGTGCGGTGCTTGAGGGCTTAAATCTAATCGGTATGAATAGAAAAGGGTTTGATAAAGTAAAGTCTTTAAGTGCTTTAAAAGCTATCGAAGAAATCTTCTCAGGTGAAGGTAATTTTGCTGAGCGTATAAAACAAATTGCTGAGAAATATAACAATAATTCTATAGTAATACAAATTATCGATTTTCTTAATCAAGATAGTAGTAGAGCATTTTGTCGTTTTGAGAAGTAAATTTATTTAACTAGCGATATGTAACACTTTGTGTTACAATTAAATATTATAAGGAGGATAAAAATGAAGTATTACGACTAGTATACGCTTAGAAATAAATAACTTGAAAAAGCAACTTATGATTTACACCGTGAAAAAAGCTGGATAATTAGTGAAGCAATACGTATATATCTTAAACAACTAGAAAATTTAGACCTAGTCAAAGAAGCTAAACGTCAATCCTTATTAGCTAGTAAAGAAAACAATCCTGATGCCGACTTATGGTTAAAACACAATGAAGAAAGTTGGTTAGATGAATGGAAATAATAGAAATTAAAAAAAGATATATTGTTGCTTGGTGTAATATCTGGAGATTATGGTAAACCTCGCCCCGCTTTTGTTGTTTAATCTAATTTATATAAAAATCATCCCTGTATAACAAGTTTGCCCTCTAACAACGGATTTAATAGATGCCCCAACTTTTCGCCTGTTATTGACTCCTACAGAGCTAAATGATCTTAATTTAGAATCTCATATTATGGTTGATAAAATTAGTGCTATAAGAAGTGATAAAATTCAAAAAAAATTGGTGAATTATCACCTGAACAACTAGAAGAGTTAATTGAAGCTATTAAATTATGGATGAATTAGCCACTAATTTTCTCATTTTTTCTTGCAAAGAGTTTTGGCGTAAACGAGTTTTCAAGCTCTTAAAATCAACTATTTCTGCATTTTGATTTTGCTGGCTACATGCAAAAATATATTTCTGCTCTCCTTTAACTTTTTGAATACATTGTCCGCAAATTCCTTTCATCATACATTGCATCGATGAATTAACGCTAACTATTATTTTTGTATTTTCACTGAATATTTCATTTTTTAGACTTTGCAATTCTTCTATTATTTCAGGAGAAGCATTAATTATTACTATATCCACTGAAACTAATTTACGGATTTTTATATCAGGATAGGTAACAAATATAACTTCATTATTATTTTCTTTTAGAACTTTTAATAAGCCTATATTACCGGCTTCGAAATCAACAATAACTATTTTTTTATTTTGAGGTATTTCTAGCGGCGAACCTGTCGGTCCCATTAAAACTACTTTCTCATTTTCGGATAATGTTTTACATAAGCTAGTAGATTTACCGACTTCAAAAACTATAAAGCTAATTAAGCCTTTT
The DNA here is from genome assembly GCF_046532895.1 of Rickettsia koreansis. Lineage (NCBI taxonomy): Bacteria > Pseudomonadati > Pseudomonadota > Alphaproteobacteria > Rickettsiales > Rickettsiaceae > Rickettsia > Rickettsia koreansis. The sequence goes on from NZ_WHLZ01000001.1 coordinate 896,197, forward strand.
TCTACATCAATATCGATAGGACTTAAGGCTACAGGCTCTATTAACTTAGCAGCATCTTCAGAATAATTTTGTAAGCGAAAAAACTGTCCGAACTTAAAATTTTTAGCAGCAAGCGGCGAATGAATTATCAACTCGAAAGTTTTATCATCTAAAATATTTATTTTATTAACCCTAGAAGTCAGCAAATAATCAAGCTGCGTACAAAAATCTTTATAACTACCTTTAAAGCTAGGATTATTATTTATAAGTTTTTTGTTAATAGCGTCGTACCCTTCTTTGGTACTAGCAAGAGCCTTCACTACACTACTCGAATATTTAGGATTACAATCACCGAAATAACTATATTTATCCTCATCGAATTGAGTGTTATTTTCTATACCGATTGCCATAATCACGGTTTTGGTTTTAATGTCATTGCGAGGAAATGCGTAGCATTGACGCGGCAATCTTGTTAAGCCAAACTCCTGAGATTGCCACGCAGTCTTTGACTGTTCGCAATGACGGTTTCGATTCTCAAACTCCACAGATTCCACATGACCGTATTTATCAACATTAATCCTTAAAGGTTGCATATTTTCCTTAAAATCAACACCGAGTGCTAATGCATATATTAGCTCTTCGTGATTTAATTTATATGCCGGCGAATCTTGCAATCTTCCACGATAGTAGACAGTAGCACCCCCAAGCTTATTAAAAACCTTTCTTAATTCTTCATTATTCTTAGCTTCTTTAAACAATTTTGCATGAGCAATAAATTCTTCAGCTATTTCTTTATCTTCCTCCGTTAAATCTTTTTCTATATAATCTTCGGCAAATTCCTCTACTTGTTTTTTATAGTAATATAAACTTTCCGTTGCTGCGTCTAAGGAAGTAAGACCGCCGCCTATTACCGCAATCGGCATCCTAATTACCATATTAGTACTAGAATTTTTCAAAAATGCCCCTCCGTTTTGCAAAGTCATTAAGAAATCAGAAGCCGTTTTTACGCCCTTAGCTTCAAAATTTTCTATATCCAAAACTTTCGGCTGACCTGCTCCAATGCAAAAAGCTATATAGTCAAAACCCAAATCGAAAGCTTGTTCTTTCGTTATATTAAAATCTAAAGCTACTCCGTCATAATATTTGAAATTATTATTTCTCTCTAATATTAGCCGCAATATATCGAGATTGTTTTTATCCCACCGAACGGTAATCCCATATTCCGCTACCCCTCCAAATCCTCTTGGCATTCTTTCCGATAACAAATTTTTATATTCATGCCAAAATTTTATAGGCTTATGAACGTCAAAAGGCAGTAGAGTAATTCTTAAACCGTCAATAGCCACAACATTATGACCTGACCGTAATAAATAATAGCTAAGACTAAAACCTGCAGGACCAAGACCGGTAACTAAAATATTATAATTAGTAGGTTCTTTCGGAAGCGGTGCATAAATATTAAGCGGATTCCAACGAGTAAGCAGTAAATATATCTCTAAGCCGTAAGGTAATTTAAGCGTTTCTTCTAAAATATTTGATTCTATTAATGGGATATTTACCGGATCTTGCTTTTGGTAAATACAAGCTTTTGAGCAATCATTACAAATCCTATGACCTGTTGCTGCAACCATCGGATTATCAATAACGATAATAGCAAGAGCACCTAAGTTAAAACCTTGTGCCTTAACATAGTTCATTTCAGAAATTTTTTGTTTTAACGGGCAGCCTTGTTTTAAATCCGTCATTGCGAGCGACTGCAAGGAGCGTGGCAATCTCGTCAAATCTCCTGAGATTGCCACGTCGCTTCGCTCCTCGCAATGACGATTCTGAGGTTGCAGTAACCCCTTAGAACAGCTATCCTTATCTTGCTTATGGCAATAAATACAATAATGAGAATGGTTTAAAGCTTCATCTAGATTTAAAAAAGAATCTGTATAGTCAAAATCTACTCTCTCATTTTTTTGATATTTTAATATTTTTTTATCGTCTATTAGATTTTCTTTATCTAGTTTTTGTGGGAGGTTGAATAGGATGTTATCCTGTGGCTTGATACCCTCACACAAATAAACCCTATACGCAGCATACCTAGCTGCTATGTCTAATTCTTCTGCAAAACTTTCTTCTGCCTGTTGCCATATAACTATTTGTTTGGCAAATTCTCTAGAAGTAAAATTCGCACCTATTAAATCAGTTAGCTTTAAATACACATCTTCAAAATCAATATCTTTTATTTTTTCCGGTGGATATTTTTTTACGGCAACACGTTGAACAAATTTTCTTTTACATTCATAAATAATATCAAAATCTTTATGTTTTAACCTTGATATCGTTATTTCTTTTGAAATACAAAATAACTCTGCTAAAAAATCGTCTAAATGAGGGGAAATTTTTAGCAAAAATTCGGAATAATCTTTTGGAATAATGGAGAGAGGAGTCGATCTAAATAACATTAAATCTTTATGCAAAGATCTATCGGCTTTAAAGAGATAATCTAAAAATATTTGATCTAATTTTTTAAGTCCGGTTAAATCTAATTCATTAAAATCTAGATTAAAACCAAGTTTCATAAATAATAAATAACTCTTTTAGAAAATTGTTTATAAATTAAATAACTAATACAAACAGTAATAAATGCAACTATAATAGACTTAACTATCAGCATCATATCCGGTAATGTTCCGTCAATCACCAACGCTTGTACGGGTCTTATAACTAAAAAGAACGGATTAAATTCAAAATATATCTTTTTAGACTCCGGAATTAGCGAATATGGATAAACTATCGGTATACTCCAATAAATAACTCCAAGAATAACACTCAACATTTGCGGAATATCTCGAATATACGGCGTTAAAAATGCTACTGCGATAGAACCGCTAATCACACATATTATTAAGGGCAAAATTAATATCGGCATAAATATTATTTGCCAAGAAAATTTTTCTGGAAATAATAAAATAAAAGCAAAATACATTGCCGAAAATGAGCAAATTAAAGTATATAATTGCCCTAAACTATCTGCAACAGGAAAAAAAGTCTTAGAAATTCTAACTTTTTTTATTATTTGATCACGTGTAACTAAAGAACTTGAACAAATCGTTAAGCTGCTTACTATAAAACTCCACAAAGGAATACCGCCGACTAAATTCATTACCATAAATTCTCTCGGCTGTCTTAATAAAAAACCAAAAAAATATGAAATTACCATTATGTGAATAAAAGGCTGAATTAAACTCCATAAAGAACCTAAAAAAGAATCTTTATTTTGCCTAATTATAGAAGCTTTAACTAGTAATGCTATTGCCCGCCAGTATTTTTTAGAAAAAAAATACTTTATCATTTATGAATTTCCTTGTTGTTGGTTATAGATTTTAAACATTTCCGATGGTGTACCATCACCTATAATATTGCCGTCTTTTAATAAAATACATCTATCGCAATTATCTTTTATAATTTCTTCTTGATGGCTTACTATTATTGAAATAGGAGTATTTTTAAATTTATTCTTCATTAAACTAAGAGATTTTTCTATAAAATAGCTATCGCCTGCCGCAAAAACTTCATCAAGTAATAGAATCTGCGGATTTTGAAATATCGATACAGAAAAAGCAAGACGTGATAACATACCGGAGCTATAAATTTTTATCGGTAAATCAATTTTACTACCAAGTTCTGAAAAATCTATAATTTCTTTTTCAATTTTTTTGCTATATTTATCCAGCATATTATTATATAGCATTAACATTTTTATATTTTCACGACCAGTTTGCTCAGACTCAAAACCAACTCCCATATCTATAATTGCCGCAATATCTCCGTGAACTTTGACTGCACCGGATTTTAACGGATATATTCCGGCGATTAGCTTTAGAAACGAACTTTTTCCCGAACCGTTACTCCCTATAAAAGCTATTTTTTCTCCCTCATAACAAGAAAAATTAATATTGTTTAATATAGGTATATTTGGAGAAAGAGAGACTCCTTTTTTCAAGAAGAAATGCTTTAAACCTTGAGCTCTTTTATGAGTATCAATACCTTCAACATAACCATTAGTTATCTCTATAAATACTTTTGGATGGCTAAGTGACATAAAATAAATATTAAATAGATTTATTAATCCAATCTAAAAGAGATTTTTTTTGTTGCAAACCTATTTTAGTATCTTTTTGTTCACCATTTTTAAATAACATTATCGTTGGAATACTACGAATACCGTATTCTGAAGGAGTGTTAGGATTTTCATCAATATTCATTTTAAGTACTTTTACTTTGCCTTGTAATTCTTTACTGATTTCATCTATTATCGGTGTTAACATTTTACACGGTCCGCACCATTCTGCCCAAAAATCAACCAGTACAGGTAAATCCGATTCTAATACTTCCTTTTTAAAAGAGCTATCCATTACGTTATTTGCCATAAATTCCTCTATGTTTTTGTAGCATTGTCATATGGCTTTTATGTCATTCCCGCTTTTAACAGCCTTATTGCATGACATAAACGAGTCATGCAATAAGGCTGTTAAAAGCGGGAATGACATAAAAGCCATATATGGACAACATCTATATTTATAAATAAAATTATAAAGTACAGACTTCTACTTGTAAATAATGAAAATCTTTTTATTTATTATATTTATTTTTTCTATTATAATATATTCGCATTATTAAAGCTGCTGTTTCCTCTATTGATCTAGTCGACACATCAATTACCGGCCAATTTCTTTGATCACAAATTTTTCTGACTTCTAAGCACTCTTTTTGTACTATATTAAAATCCGTATAGCTTTTATTTTCGTTAATTTGTAATAGATTTAATCTAGCTTCTCTTATCTCAATTAACCTATTTGGATTAATAACGAGTCCTACTACCAATTGATCTATATCTTTTTCTATAAAATCAGGAAAGGGGCAATTATAAACATAAGGAATATTGGCAGCTTTTAAACCGTTATACGCTAGAAATACGGAAGTCGGTGTCTTAGAAGTTCTAGAAGGACCTATTAATATTATATCAGCCTCTGATAATTCATTAAGCATTTGTCCGTCATCATGTCTTATAGCATAATCTATGGCATTAAGTGTATCAAAATAAGTTTTATCAAATTTATAATTGTAATTCTGTTCTTTTTCTATTTCAATACCTGAAAAAACAGACATTTCTTTAATAATTTTACCTATTACAGAAATACATGGAATTTTTAATTCATAGCAAAATTTCGTTAAAGCTTTTCGGAGTTCTTGATCAGCAATAGTGTATAATACTATCCCATGTTTATATTCTATTTTACTTAATACTTCATTTAGCAATTCCAAATTTCTAATCATTGGCCAATGATATAATTTTGGTTTTAAGGAAGTAAATTGTGTAAGGGCAGAATTTGCTGCATATTTTGCAGTTTGCACGGAAGAGTCTGAAACTAAGTGAATAATTAGCTTTGTCATACTTTACACATGTAATTGTGGATAAATTTTTTAATAACTTATTATTTTTCCTATTAAAACCTATTAAAAAATTCCTCAAATCCTTATTAAATCAAGTAAATCTAGTGTATTTTCTTTTAAATAAATAGTTTGTGGATAAAATTGTGAATAAATATCATTTTTCTTTGAAAAAATAGTCTTTTCTAAGCTATAAATGAATTTTACACTTAATTATCCACTTGTATAAATTCATTACAAACTTATGTGAATAATAATTTAAAATGCCTATATTTTTAAGAAAATTTTAATGAAAATTTTGTTGATAACTCTGTTTAAAACATTTAATCTACATAATTCTATTTACATAAACAATAAATAATAAATATATTCATTATTTTAATATTTTTAGTAATAGTATGAAGCAAATTATAAATCCGTTAAAAGGAAATAGTAATAAAATACCTATTTGGTTTATGCGTCAAGCAGGTAGATATTTGCCGGAATATAAAAAAGTAAGAGAAACAACAAAAAATTTTCTAGATTTTTGTTATGATGTTAGCAAAGCAACGGAAGTAACATTACAACCGATAAAACGTTATGGATTTGATGCAGCTATTATTTTTTCCGATATATTAGTTTTACCTCATGCTCTTGGATGGGAAGTGGATTTTAAAGAAAATATAGGGCCTATATTAAAGCAATTCAAATCACAAGAAGATTTTAAATATCTGCAAATCAATCCGAATGATAAATTAGAAAAGGTTTATGAAATAATAAAAAAAGTAAAAAAAGAATTACCATCCCCCATTTCTTTAATAGGATTTGCAGGTAGTCCTTGGACAGTGATGAGTTACATGCTAGAAGGAAAAGGAAAACAGGATTTTAAAACGAGCAAAAAATTCATATATGAAAATAAAATACTTGCTGAAGAATTATTAAATTTTATTACGGAAAAAACAGCTGATCATCTTATAAATCAAGCAAAATCTGGAGCAGATGTTTTAAAGCTTTTTGATTCATGGTCAGGAGTACTTGCAGAAGAGGAATTTACTGAATTTGTAATAGAGCCGACAAAAAAGATTGTACTAAAAGTAAAAGAAGTTTTTCCAAAAACTCCTATAATTACTTTTCCTAAAGGAGCAGGATTATTGTACGAAAAATTTATAAAAGAAGTACCGATAGATGTTTTAGCCGTAGATCAAATGGTCCCTCTTGAAAAAATGAAAGAGTGGAGTGATAAAGTAATAGTACAAGGTAATTTAGATCCGGTTGTATTATTAACTAATAAAGAAATTATTAAAGAAAAAACTTGTAAAATTCTTCAGGCAATGAAAGGAAAGAATTTTATCTTTAATTTAGGACATGGTATTTTGCCTGAAACACCTACGGAAAATGTAGAATTTTTGACAAAATATGTTAGGTTATATGAAGAAAAGAATAGCAATAGTACTTTTTAATTTAGGCGGTCCAAAAGACCTTAAATCAGTGAAGCCTTTTCTATTTAATCTATTCTATGACAAAGCTATAATTAATCTACCAAATCCTTTGCGTTATATTATCGCTAAAATAATTTCTATTACTAGAGAGAAAAAATCTCAAAAAATTTATTCTTTAATTGGTGGTAAATCTTCTTTACTTCAGGAAACAGAGGAGCAGAAATTAGTACTAACCGAAAAGCTAAAGCAACTTATAAAAGAAGATTTCGCTATTTTTATAAATATGAGATATTCAGCACCATTTGCTAAAGAAGTAATAGGTCAAATAAAAAAATATAATCCAAGCGAAGTAATATTATTGCCTCTATATTCTCAATTTTCAAGTACCACGACAGGATCATCGGTTAAAAATTTTTTACAAAACCTTGATATTGATATTCCAATTAAAACAATTTGCTGTTATCCTCTAGAAAAAGATTTTATAAAAGCCCATGTTTCATTAATTAAAGAAAAACTATACGATAAGAATTTTCGTATATTATTTTCTGCTCACGGATTACCCGAAAAAATAATAAAAGCAGGCGATCCTTATAGTTTTCAGATAAAAGAAACAGTACAAGCAATAGTTAAAGAATTAAATATAAAAGATCTAGATTATAAGATAACTTATCAAAGTAGAGTAGGACCTATAGAGTGGTTAAAACCGAATACGGAAGACGAAATAGAGCTAGCAGGAAAGTTAAAAAAAGACATAATTATCGTACCTATATCCTTTGTATCCGAGCATGTTGAAACACTAGTAGAGCTTGATATTGAATATAAATTAATCGCAGATAAATATGAAATTCAATATACCCGAATTCCGACACTTGGAACAAATAAAATTTTTATTAATAGTTTGACAAATATATTGCTACGATTTATTAATAAGGTTGATACTAATTTAGTTATGAGTAGCTCTAGTACAAGAATATGTCCAAACGAATTTACTAAATGTTTGTGTAAATTAACAAGTTAATAAGGAAAAGAATGGCAAGTTACTATCTATGGTTTAAGTCAGTCCATCTGATATCTGCTATATGTTGGATGGCAGGACTTCTTTATTTACCTAGAATCTATGTTTATCATATCAAAGCTAAAATAGGTAGTGAGCTAGATAGTACTTTACAAGTAATGGAGCTAAAATTACTCAGATTCATTATGAATCCGGCAATGATTAGCACATTTATTTTTGGTTTAATAAATGCTCATATTTACGGGTTTGTTGCTCTTGATACTTGGTTTCACGTTAAAATGTTTGCAGTATTAGTTTTAGTGATATTTCACGGTTTACTTGCAAGATGGCGAAAAGATTTTGCAAATGGTAAGAATGTCCATTCAGAAAAATTTTATCGCATAGTTAATGAGATTCCGGCTATTTGCATGATTGTTGCAGTAATTATGGTTATAGTGAAACCATTTGACTAGTATACTTTTTTTATTTGAAATTGTGCTTCGTCAATTACTTACGTAATTTCCTCATAATGATGTTAAAACCGATCCATGCCGGCAATGTTTTTCCGTGAAAGGAAAGTAGGAATGACATAATAAAACAATGTCTGCTAATCTATACTTTAGCAATACCAAATGTTGCTTCTAATTCTGCTAAGCGTTTTCTCTATTGCGTTGATATCTCTCTTTTTCAAAGGTCTTTCTAGCAACTCTGCTATCTCAACTTTTAGGATTTCTAAATTTTCTTTTGAAGTAAACTCTGCTACAAGTTCAGGTAGGCTCTTGTTAGTTTGGTTGGATATGTAGTTACTCCCGATTAATTAAACTTAAATTGCTTAAGTTTCAACCACCGAAGAGAAATAAACCCTTGGTGGTCAGGGAGTTAGCAAAAATGCCAAAAGTCAGCTATAATAGGTTTTGCTTAAAGCATTGCTTTTAAGTTCTGGACATGCCTATATCCTCCGACCATAAGGTCGAGGATTAACATTTCAGTTAAAGCTTATACCTAACTTCCTTTAAAAGTCAATCTATAACTTAACTAATAGTTTATTTATCTAAAGGATTTTTTATTTCTAATGTAAGTTGTAAAATTTATTTAGAATACCTATAATTCATAAAAAATAATATGGAACATTATGAATAATAGCGATAAACTTAATAAGTTAGTAATCTTTAAAGATAAAACCATTAGAAGAATTTTGCATAATAACAAATGGTGGTTTTCAGTAGTCGACGTAGTAGGAGCATTGACTGATAGTAGTGACCCTGGAGCTTATTGGATAAAACTAAAACAAAGGTTAAACGAAGAAAAAGTGAGGTCGTGACAAATTGTCACGGACTGAAATTAACTGCCACAGATGGAAAAAATATATAACAGACTGTGCAAATACAGAGTCATTACTTCGTATTATACATCTATTCCGTCTCCAAAGGCAGAACCGTTTAAACAATGGCTTGCTAAAGTCGGTTATGAGAGGATTCAAGAAATTTCTGATCCGGAAAAGTCAATTGATAGAGCAAGGGATAATTGGAAACGACACGGTCGTAGCGAGAAATGGATTTAACAATGTATGATGGGGCAGGAAACACGAAATAAATTAACTGATTACTTGGAAAAACCATGAAGTAACAAAAGAGAATGAATTTGCTATATTAACTAATATTATTCATCAAGAATGGGCTGGTATAACTAAAGAACACAAAAATATAAAGGGCTTAACAAATCAAAATTTACGTGATCACATGAATGAAGCAGAATTAATTTTTACTTCTCTTGCTGAATTATCTACTCGTCAGGTAACAGAAACTAATAATGCAACAGGAATGGAAGAAAATAAGGTTGCAGGTAAAAAGGAGGAAGTATAGCTAAAAACGCTAAAACGGCCTTGGAAAATAAAACTGGTAAAAAAGTAATCTCAACAGAACATTATTTCCCGCCTAAACTTACAAAGTAAAAATTTTTGTTATAGTGAAATGCATTGAATTAGGTGACATTTTTTAATTTTTAAATAATATATCTCATATCGTAAATGGGTTGGCATTCGCTATATCCTTAAAAAAATAAAATATTTCTTATAAATATCATCTAATTCAATGTATTTCACTATAAACCAAGGATTGCATCGGTTTTGTGGAAAATACTCTCACTTTTTACAGAAGTTTCAACACACCGAAATAGCATTTTGCCATTCCGGTTATGATTTTAAAAAAGTCAATTAAACTTTACTTCAGGTGGCAATGACATTAATATTGCCTCGACATTTCCATCGGTCATTAAGCCGAATTTAGTACCGCGGTCATATAGCAAATTAAATTCTACATATCTACCTCGCCTTATAAGCTGGTATTCTTTCTGCTCAGCTGTCCAAGGTAAAAATAACTTACTTCTAACGATTTCAGGATATACCGACAACAAAGCCTTACCTACGTCCTGTGTAAAGGCAAAATCCTGTTCAAAATTACCGTTATTTAAGTAATCATAGAATATTCCGCCTACTCCTCTCGGCTCTTTTCGATGCTTTAGATAAAAATATTCATCACATTGCTTTTTGAATTTAGGATAATAGCTAGAATCATACTTATCGCACGCTTCTTTAAAAGCTGCATGAAACTTTACAGTTTCGTTTTTTTCCGGATAAAAAGGTGTTAAATCGCCACCGCCGCCAAACCAACTTTTAGAAGTTTCTATATAACGAGTATTAAAATGCATAGCGGGAATTAGCGGCGATTTAAGATGTGCGACTAATGAAATGCCTGTTGCAAAGAATTTCCCGTCTAGCTCTGCTCCTGGAATTTCGCTGCGGAATTCGGGAGAAAATTCACCAAATACGGTAGATATATTAACCCCGACTTTTTCAAATACTTCTCCTTTCATGAGAGACATGATACCGCCACCGCCACCGTTACGTTGCCAGCTTGAGCGTATAAACTTAGCTGGTTTTAAACCTTTGGTTTGTGCATATTCTTCTTCGATTTTTTCAAATTCTTTGCACAATAAATCACGTAAATTAGTAAACCAACTACTTGTTATTTCTTTATTTTCTATGTTCATAATTATTAAGCAACGATTTAATTACTTTCCTCATCATATACATAATCACTAAAAATACGGCAGCAATGATCATAATATAAAAAGCCGGAGCATAAAATAAGCCTGTGCGCTCTACAAGCCAACGAGAAATAATAGGTGAAGTTCCGCCGAATATCGCTATTGCAAAATTGTAACTGAAAGCAACACCGGTAAATCTTTGTTCTGCCGTAAACAAGGATATAACGAGTATATAAGCTGTACCTGCTATGCTTCCTGCGAGCATACCAAGTATTGTAAGAGCTATAATTTGTTGCCATATCTCTTCTTTCGACATAAGTAACATGGTCGGTAAAATCAATATCAAGATAGCAACACCAACAAGCATTGCCATTTTAAATTTTCCGATAATATCGGAAGTACCGCCGGCAAGCGGCATCGCTATCATCGCAATAAACGAACTATACGCTAAATATGATAAAGCAATAGTATTACTAAGATGCATTACATTATAATAGAAAACATTTATATATGTTTTTACTAAATACATAACGCTGCTAGCGATAGCACCTATACACATAGTTAAAAACATCGATCTCCAAGCAGTTCTAATTACATTGGAAAAAGGTGCTTTAAGAACTTGTTTCTTTTTCTCAAGCATTTTAAAAATCGGTGTTTCCGATACACGCAATCGCAAGTAAAATCCTGCAAGACCCATAAATCCGCCAAGCAGAAAAGCAAAACGCCAAGCAAAATCTATATGAGAGAAATAACGTTCTATTATAATACCGATAAATGTTGCAATTAAGGTACCGGCGATATTTGAACCATGTACTAAACCTGCCGTAAAACCCGGTCTTAAATTTTGACGATGTTCAAGGATAAAAATAGCCGCTCCCGTTCCTTCACCGCTAATACATAAACCTTGAATAAGCCGCATTATAACTAGAGTTATAGGGGCATAAATCCCAATACTTGCATATGAGGGTATGAGACCCATAATAAAGGTCGGAATAGTCATACCTAGCATCGAGATTATTAAAGCGATACGTCTACCGTATCTATCACCGATATAACCGAATAATATGCCTCCTATCGGTCTTGTCAGAAAGCCAACCGCAAATACTCCAAGGCTTAGAAGAATTCTAATGAATTCTGATTCGCCTGGAAAAAAAACTTGTCCAATAATCAGCGAAAAAACTGAATATACCGTAAAATCATAATATTCGAGTACATTACCTGAAATAGCAGATAAAAAAATGAACTTAGACCTATTCATCGAGCTTTAAATAACTTAATTACTAATTAGTTATTATAGACAAGTTACATCATTTATAAAGTGTAATTTATAATATTATAAATTAACATATGTAGTATAAATATTTAATTGTCGGCATTTTAATTCTTGTGGTGATTGGATATGGATTTAGACTAAGAATACTGGGACTTAGATTTCCTGAAAAATATGAGTTGGTCCTTGAAGCTTATAACAAAGCAATTGTACTAAACCCTAATCATTTTCAGGCTTATCTTAATAAAGGAGCGGTATTAATTCAGTTGGGAAAATACGATTTAGCTTTAGAAGCTTATAATAAGGCAATCGAAATAGATCCAAGTCATCCTTATGCTTATAACAATAAAGCAGAAATATTAAGAAAGCTTGAAAAATACGAACTAGCACTTGAAGCATAAAATAAAGGAAATGAGTTTAATCCTAATGACGCTAAAGCATATTTTTATAAGGGTTTAGCTTTAGATGCGTTACAGGAATATGAAGAAGCTATTAGATCGTATGATACAGCATTAGAGCTAGAACCGAATGAGCCTGTAATATACTTTAATAAAGGAAATATATATTTTAATATAGAAGAATATGATTTAGCTATTAAAATGTATAATAAAACAATACAGCTTAATCCTGATGATTTTAGAACTTACGTGAATAAAGGAATAGTTTTAGGAATTCTTAAAAAATATAATTTAGCATTAAAAGCTTTTGATGCAGCACTTAAATTAAATATCAATGATTATAAAGCACATCTTAATAAAGGTCTTACTTTGGAAAAATTAGGCAAATACGATTTATCTCTTGAATCATACAACAAAGCATTAGAATTAGAGCCAAATGACTTTTGAGACACAAGCTCAAATACAAGCTATATTAGAGACATGCAAAAGGCTAAATAATAGTCATAATTTATTATGAATATTATAACGTACATATTAATTTGGTCATAACTATTATAATATACACGTTATAATGGTCAAGCACTTATAACCTAGTTATCCTCTAGTGGGAACTACCGGAATTCCTATTTTTGCAGCTTCTCTGCTACCTTTAAGAGCACTTTTTACGGGCTTTGTGTTAAGATTCGTAACATCTTTTGAAGTCTTAATACTTCAAATCTTTATCAAAATATTTTACGTCTGTAGCAATACTTAAATGGTAAACTCCGCTACCTTTTTGTATAAACTGATTTTGTAAAGCTTTACCTTCTAAATCTAAGAATTTACCATTTTTTTTTGAAGAATAGTTTCATCAAGCTTAATATTCTCATCTAATACTACTTTTCCAAAATCACCTACTTCTCTAACTTTTGTACCACTAAGATCATATGCGTAAAGTTTTTCTTCATGGAAATCTAGGTTGTTCAAAAAGTTCTCTATAGAATTCTTATCATTAGTAAATTTGCCTAATTCATAGGTACCTATAATTTTCTCTTCTTTGCTTACTACTTTTTTCGTATTTTTAATAATTCCAAGATAGGCTAGAGCTTTTTTAAACTTACCCAAATTACGCTTTACCTCAACTTCTACGGGTCTAGAAAATTCTTTTTTTTACTTCTTCAACTTCTCCTATAACTAATTGCCCATCTATGGGGCTGCCCAGTTCATCTTTAAAATGAATTAATTTGGCATTTTTACTCTATTTAATTCAGTTTCTTCAGTTTGAAAATGTAGATGTTTTTTTTCTGGCATAAATTCCTCCTTGAATAAATTGTGGTTTATTTCAAGTGTAAAGGAGTAAATTAAATTTTTGCAAGAAGTTTTTATTGTTAGTTATTTCTCAATAACTAACAAATATTAAGAATTAAAAACTACTGTGCCGTCCAGCCGCCATCTATCAAGAGTCCACTACCTGTTATTGATGATGCTTTTTTGTCACATAAGAATATTACTAAGTTTGCTATTTCATCAGCTTCTACAAATTTTTTCGTAGCTTGAGATTTAAGGATTACATCCCTTAACGCTGATTCTTCAATGATATGTCTAGCTTTAGCAGTATCTGCTATTTGATTCCTTACTAATGGTGTGTTGACGTAATCGGGACAGATAGCATTAACTGTAATATTATTCTCAGCCACTTCTAAAGCAATGGTTTTGGTAAGCCCAAGGATACCGTACTTTTACTGCTACATATGCCGACTTGAAAGGTGATGCGACATATGCATAAGCGGAAGCGATATTAACAATTCGCCCGAAGCCGTTTTTTTTCATAATCTGTATTGAGTATTTTGTAGTATAGAAAGATGCTATTAAATCTATACGCAAAATTTGCTCCCATTTATCTTCAGGAAATTCATCGATAGCAGCAACATGCTGAATATCTGCATTATTTACTAATATGTCTATTTTACCGAATTCTTTTATTATCCTCTTAAACATAGAATGAATTTCATCAGGTTTTTCCAAATTTATTCCTTGATAAAATACAGCCCTTGCCCCAAGTTCTTTCAATTCTGCTGAAATTGTGGCTACTTCATCTTCTTTTGCAAAACCGTTTTTGCAAAATGTTTTGCTATCTCAAGCCCGATACCGCTAGTAGAACCGATAATAACTGCTACTTTGTCTTTCATTTTTATCTCCTTATAAAATATGCACTGTCATACCGTGGCTTGTACCAGCCAGCTAAATCGTCATTGCGAGCAGAGTCATAGGCTGCGTGGCAATCTTAGAACTTTGGCACTAGATTGCTTAGTCAATTACTTACGTAATTTCCTCACAATGACAAGAAAATTAGAATCATGCAACAAAGCTGATCAAGTCACGGGATGACATATTTAATCAAGTAATATTTGTCTTTTATTTAAAAGTGACTTATATTAGATTACACTTGAAGAAATAATGTATAAATCTATGGAAATTGTTAATAGTGTTGATGCATCTGTATCTTGCCAGGGCAAAGAACCTCCATATGACCATCCGAAAGTTTATTTAGAGATAGATAAAGAAAAAAAGGAAGTTATCTGCCCATATTGTAGTAAGAAATTTAAACTAGTAACAAAATGACTATAAAATTTTTGTCAGAAAGTACTATCAACCGAATTGCTGCCGGTGAGGTTATAGAAAGGCCCGCATCGGTAGTAAAGGAATTAGTTGAAAATGCTGTTGATGCAAGTAGTACTAAAATAGATATTATTTTAGAACGTGCCGGTAAAAATCTAATCATTATTTCCGATGACGGTATTGGTATGACTGATAAGGAATTAGAAATTGCTGTTGAACGTCATACAACTTCTAAGCTTGATGAAAGCGATTTTCTAAATATTAATACTTTCGGTTTTAGGGGTGAAGCACTGCCGTCTATTGCTGCTATTAGCAAAATGCTAATTACTTCTAAAAAACGAGATGCCGACAAAGCATTTCAGATTAAGTTAATCGGCGGCAATGAAAAACAAGTTACTATTTCTGTTCATAATGAAGGTACTAAAATAGAGATACGTGATTTATTTTTCGCAACACCTGCACGTTTAAAATTTCTTAGAGCCGATAAAACAGAGCTTGCAGCAACTGTAGATGTGGTTAAGAAAATCGCTCTAGCACATCCTGAAATTTCTTTTAGTTTAACACATGACGGCAAGAATTTATTAAAACTAAAGGGACAAAATAAAGATGCTGAAACTAACCTAAAACAGCGTATAATTGATGTAATAGGTGATGATTTTATAAAAAACGCTGCTTATATAGACTTTAAAACACCTGATTTCTCTATTTGCGGCTATACTAGTAGCCCGACATATAATAGAGCTTCAAGTGAAGATCAGTTTTTATTTATTAATAATAGACCAGTAAAAGATAAATTATTACAGGTAGCTTTAAGGGTAGCATATCAAGATTATTTAGCTCGTGATCGTTATCCGCTATGTGCTATATTCTTACAAATCGATCCGCAACTTGTTGACGTTAACGTACATCCGGCAAAAGCAGAGGTTAGGTTTCATGACCCGAATTATGTGCGAAACTTATTAATAGAAGCAATTAAAAATGCTTTAACAAATAAAAGCCATGTTACTTCTACTACTATCGACTCTGATGCTCTTGAGTTATTTAAAAATCCTTTAGTTAACAAACAATTGCCAGTAAGTAAAGTTATAAATGTTAATAGTAAATCGGCAGATTATAGACCTACTACTCATTCTACACTTAATACAGTTCCTCAAAATCATGTTTGTCAAAAATTAATCGATACATTATCACATGCTAAAATAGAACAAGAAGTAGAAAACCGTATAGAACATGAACAGCAAACCCGTAAACAATATAAACTTGGGGCAGCTAAAGCACAACTTCATACGACTTATATTATTTCACAAACCGAAGATAGTATAGTGATTACCAACCAGCATGCAGCACACGAACGTTTAGGGTATGAAAAAATAAAAGATTACCTTAAAACGGAAGAGTTAATCAAACAGCGTTTGCTTATCCCTGAGATAGTAGAACTGCCAAATGAAAAAAAAGCAGATTGTTTATATGACCATAGAGAAAAACTATATAAACTCGGTTTAACTCTAGAAAAATTCGGCGAAAAATCTATTATAGTAACTGAAATTCCAAATATCCTTGGAGATGTAAACGTACAAAAGTTAATTCAGGATCTCGCCGATCATTTATCGGATTTTGGCAAGAATATAGCTTTGACAGAGTTAATCGAGCATGTAACGGAAACTTATGCCTGTCATTACTCTATTAGAGCAGGACGAAAATTATCGGCAGATGAAATGAATGCCTTACTGCGTCAAATGGAAAATACGCCGCTTTCAGGTCAATGTAATCACGGCAGACCTACTTATATTGAGTTGAAGCTTAAGGATATCGAACGCTTATTTGGACGGTAACTCGTTTGATTTGAAAAATTGGCGTCATTGCGAACGACTAAAAGGAGTGTGGCAATCTCGTTTTAATTTCCCGAGATTGCCACACTCCTTTTAGTCGTTCGCAATGACTTATCTCTCTTTATTTTGCAATGCCTAGTTTTTACTTGACTATTTTTCAATTTTGTTTTATTCTGCTTTTCTTAGAATAATAAAATAATGTCTTGATTTAAGGTGTCAGCTAATGGCAAAGAAAAATAAAAATGTTTTGGTAAGGCTAGTAAGTACTGCCGGCACAGGTGTTTTTTGGGTAAAGAAACGTAATCCAAAGACCCAAACCGAGAAGCTTTCTTTTCGTAAGTATGATAAAGTAGTTAGAAAACATGTTCTTTTTAAAGAAGAAAAAATAAAATAATTGTAAGTAATATATGGCAGTAAAAATTCGTTTAGCTAGAGGCGGTGCTAAAAAGCGTCCTTTTTACCGTGTAGTGGTAGCTAACGCAACAGCACCTCGTGACGGTGACTTTTTAGAAAAAGTCGGAACTTATGATCCAATGCTTGCTTCAGATAATAGTGAGCGTGTTGTTTTAAAAAAAGATCGTATAGAATATTGGCTTGGCACCGGTGCTAAACCAACTGAGCGAGTCGCAAAATTTATTGAGCAAGCGGGTGTTACTCTTCCTAAGAAAGTTAAAAAGGAAATGGAAGTGAAAGCAAAAAACCGCAAAGCTAGACTAAGTAAAAAGGAAGCTAAAGAAGCTTAGTTTATAGTGTATTTTCGTCATTGTGAGCAGGCATTGACTGTGTGGATTAATTCAGCCCCTGTCATTCCGCTATTTGAGTGCAGGATTTAGTAAATTTGACTGTTACAAGTTATTTTTCTAGATATTGTGGTCAAGACACGGGTATGACACATATCTCTTCTCTATAATCATATTAATATGCCGGATTAGCTCAGTGGTAGAGCAACCGCCTTGTAAGCGGTAGGTCATCAGTTCAAATCCGATATCCGGCACCATCAAAATTTTTCTTGTCATACTGGGACTATCTTTATATAGATACCAAATCGTCATTGTGAGCAGCCGTAGGCTGCGTGGCAATCTTATGAAATAATAACAAACTTCCTAAGATTGCTTCGTCGAATTATTGTGTAATTCTTCTCGCAATGACGATTTACCGATCTATGCAAGCAAGCTTTCACAAGAATTATATAGAAAAAAACATACAATAGTGACATCCTTTAAATTTTTTATATATGATAGTAATCGATAAAACATCTTATAGAGCTGTGGGATTTGATAAACGTATTAAATTCCTAGTGCTACATTATACACAGTGTGATTTTAAGCAGTCTTTAGATTTTCTAACTGGTGAAAAGTTAAGTAGCCATTATTTAATAAACAATGAAAACCCTGAACATATATTTCAATTAGTAGAAGAGCGTGATAGAGCATGGCATGCTGGAGTAAGTTACTGGCAAGGTCATGAGCGTATTAATGATACATCAATCGGTATTGAAATCGTAAATCCTGCTTTTGAAGTAAATGCAAAAAACAATGATATAGTTTGGCTACCCTATTCGGAAAGGCAAATTAATAGTGTTATAAGTTTGTGTAAACAGATTATTGCTAGATATGATATTAAACCTACTAGAGTAGTTGGGCATTCTGATATTGCTCCAGGTAGAAAACAGGACCCTGGCCCGCTATTTCCTTGGAAACTATTATATGATAACGATATTGGAGCTTGGTATGATGAACAGGCGTTTAATGATCTATTGCCGCAAGTCGACATAACCGATATTGCAGCAATTCAGCAAAAATTTATTACATACGGTTATAAACTTGAAGTTACCGAAATTTTAGACTCTAAAATGAAAGATATTATAATTTCGTTTCAAATGCATTTTCGTCCTAGTAATTTTTCTGGCGATTTGGATGCTGAAACCATAGCAATTTTAGATGCATTAATATTGAAATATAAATCTGAATTAATATGATAAGATTTATAACTATACCAGATTTTGCGGATTATCAAGTTACTTTGAAATTAATGGAAGATTACGTTAACAAAGTAATTAGTGATCATGAGCCGGAAATTATTTATTTAGTTGAACATTCGGCAGTATATACAGCTGGTACTAATTATAAACAAGAAGAATTATTAAATTACGGTGATATTCCGGTAATTTACACAAGACGTGGTGGTAAATTTACTTTTCATGGACCGGGTCAGCGTGTTATTTATCCAATTCTTAATTTAGCTTCACCAAATCGACACAAAGATTTAAAGCTATATATAAAAATGCTTGAAGAATGGATTATAAATAGCTTAAATTATTTTGGAATTAAAGCATATATTATTAAAGATAAAGTAGGAATTTGGGTAAAAGTAAGGAAAGATGAATTTGCTAAAATTGCTGCAATAGGTGTTAGAGTAAGAAAATGGGTTACATATCACGGTGTAGCTATAAATATTTCAACAGATTTAAGTAAGTTTAGTGGGATTATTCCTTGTGGACTTGAAAATTCTTTAGTAACATCTTTAAATCAGTTAGGGATTCATGTTGAAATGTCTGAATTTGATAAAATTATTCAAACTGAATTTAATAAAATATTTAAATGATCAGAAAATTTTTACTCACAATTTTTGCTCTTTGGGTCGGTGGTTTTGGTTATTATTTATATTTAATAAATTCTTATAAGCTTAATAGTAATACCACTAATGCAATAATAGTGTTTGCAGGAGAAGGACATAAAATTGAAACCGGTATTGCTTGGCTTAAGGCAGGCTATGCACCTATATTATTTATTACTGGTATAGAATCTACAGAGCAATTAAAAAATTTGTTAAAGGAACGTAATGTTATAGAACAGCAGGTAATATTTGCTCCGAATAAAATAATGTCTGAAGAAGATAATATTAAGAAAGCGGTTGATTTTATTGTAACTTACAATCTTACTTCAATAATTTTAGTAGAGCATAATTATAATATGCCTTTTATGCTAAATAAGCTTGAAAAAGCGATTTCTTCTTCTAATAATATCTATATAGTACCATATCCTGTTTTTTCCAAACAAAAATATGATGTGTTATTAAAATCCTATCATCGTTATTTAATGAGTATACTCATTTAATTTGCTTCTTTACTCTTTTCCAGTACAATATTTTAGAACGGCTACGCCAAATAATGCAGAAATTAAAGAGCCTATTATTACTGCAGCTCTTATAGAGTTTGAAGGGCAGCTGCTCTCAAACGTAATACTACCTATAAATAAACTTTAAATCCAATCCCTCCAAGTATAGCTATAGAATAAAATTTTAACCATGAAGTATCACTTGGTAAATTACAGAGTTTAATTTTACAAATGGATATGAAAATAGCATAATAACAAAAAGCGGTAAAATAAAGTAATTTACAAAAGGACGAGTTAAGTTTTCAAGTTTTTTAAAAGAAGTATTAAATTCTCCTTTTATATTAACAGGTATAAAAAGTGCTATAATGGCTCTGCATAAAGTATCGTGAATACCTGACTCCACCATACTAATCCATAATAATAAACCTACAATTATATAATAAAATAATTGTTTAACTTGTCGATAATTCAATATAAACAAGATGAATATAATTATAGAGGAAATTAATAATGCCGGAGTATTGATTGTTTTAGTATAAAACAAAGCTAGTATAATTAACGTAAAAGCATCGTCAATTAATGAGAAACCTATAATAAAAGCTCGTAATTCTAAAGATATATGTCGGCTGAAAAAAGATAAAATACCAAGGACAAAAGCAGTATCAGTTGCGATAGGAATAGCCCGTCCTTTTATTAATCCCGGTTTATCGTAATTAAAAAACATGTATATTAAGACAGGAATTACTACACCTCCAAGGGCTGCCGCTGCAGGTAATATTAGTTTTTTTATTTTTATGTTCACCTTCTACTAGGTGAAATGTCATCTCTAAACCTATTAATAAAAAGAAGAAAGTCATGAGACCGTCATTAACTAACTCTATAAAAGTTGTTTGTAAACTTACATTTCCTATTGTTAAAGAAAATTTACTGTAAATAAAAGAAGAATAATATTTTGTTAGGAAAATGTTATTGCTGACAATTATTGCTAAGGTAAAAGCAATAATTAATAATATACCGGCAAAAGTACCTGATTTAATTAATTCTCTTAACTGGTTATTTATACTCATGATTTTAATATTAAGTTATAACAAGCTCATAATAATAAGTTATTTAAATTCATTAAGAAAGTCAAAAATCTATATAAATCCATAGCAATAATTTATTTTTTAGTGAGATAAAAAGTTGTTTTTTGTACTTTTATAAGCTTGTATAATAAGTGTAAGAAGATATAATTATTAATTACAAAAAAAATATCTAAGCAATTCTTATGTTAGCAGAACAGCAAACCGAATGGATTGAATGTATTATCAGCAATAACCTTGTAAATAAGGGATGGCATATAGATAATGATACTAAAAAGAATGTTTATTTCCAAAAACCAAAATCAAAAATAGAACAGACAAGATTAAACGGAAAAAGACCGGATTATATCTTATATGAAGATATAAAAGGCGATGGAGTATTTCTTAGAAAAAATTACATCAACGGAAAAATGATTTAGGCGAATATTTTACACCGAGAAATATAGTTAAAACCATTATTAATTTGGTTGATCCTAAATTTAAAGAAACAATTTATGATCCTTTTTAGGTACAGGTGGGTTCTTAACTGAAGTTTTTAATTATATCAAAGAAAATAATATAATTAATACCGATGTAGAAAAATTAAGATTTAATACATCATATGGGCGAGAGTTAACCAAAACCGCTAGAATCGCTAAGATGAATATGATTTTGCATGGTGATGGACATAGCGGAATTCAGCAAATAAATAGTCTTGAGAACCCTAATGATGTTAACCCTTAACTGATCAGCAGTTAAAGTTTGATGTAATTGTTGCTAATTGCCATTTTTTCAAACTATCACTAAAAAAACTAGCAAAAACGGCAAAACTATAACAGAAAATCATATAACTTCTCTTTTTATAACGGCATTGCAAAAAATAACGGTGATGCTGCTTGTGTTTTGCATTGCCTACAAAATTTAAAAGAGGGTGGTAGAATGGCATTGGTAGTACCTGAAGGGTTCTTATTCAGAAAAGACACCGCTGCTGTTCGTCAATTTTTACTATCAAAAGCAAAGCTGCAACTCGTTATATCTCTACCGCAAGGTACTTTTTTACCTTATACAGGAGTAAAAACGTCAATACTTTATTTTATCGATGCACATAAACCGAATAATTAAAAAGAATATTGGTTTTATGAGGTTAAAAATATCGGCGTTACATCTAGACAATAAAAAAAGAAAAATTGTCGGTATAAATGATTTAAACAGGCGAGGATGGAAAATTAAATTTATCTAAAATTCCTTTTATAGATCTCGATTTTTATCAAATAGCTAAAAAAAGGATTGGTGAAAAATAATGATATTTTAATGTGTAAAGATGGAGAATTAACGGGTAAAGTATGTTTTGTAGATGATAAAATTTTACCGCAAATAGAAGTAATGGTTAATGAACATGTTTATATTTTTAGAGGGAAACCGAATATTTGTACATCAATCTTATTTATTTTATTGTTTAAATAGCGATATAATTCAAAATCAAATTAATATAAGAACTTAGCTTATAATAAAGGTGCTCAGCCTGGTTTAAATATAGAACATATAAACTCAATTTATATTTCTCTTCTGTCTCTAGAAAAACAACAGAAAATTATTGAAGAATTGAATAGCTATCAAAAGATAATAGAGGGGGCAAAACAGATAATAGATAATTGGCATCCTTATTTTGAAATAAATAAACAATGGGAAATTGTTAAATTTGGCGATATCGTTATCAATAAATTAAAAAGTAATATTTTATCTCTTGAGCATAAGGAGTATACAACATTAATAGTATGTAAAAAAGGTAAAATGATTAACATTAATACTGCAATTAAGGGGGATATTCCAGTAATAGCAGCTAGTCGGGTTAGTCCTTATTCACATAATCAATATAATTTTAACGGTAACATAATCACTATTTCTTCATCGGGAGCATATGCTGGATATATTTGGTATCATAATTCACCAATGTGGCTTCAGATTGTAACGTAATCTATTCAATTAATGAAAAACTATTGTTAACTAAATATCTATATTATATTTTAAAATCTCAGCAAAATATAATATACCAAAAGCAAGCTGGATCAGGTCAACCTCACGTTTATTTGAAAGATTTAGAGGATTTACAAATTCCTATCCCACCTCTTGAAGAACAGCAAAAAATGGTAACAGAGCTTGACAAAGTAAGATTGACAACCTTAAAAACTATATAAAACAATTTGAAAACAAACTAAAAACCACATTAAATTCTCTTTGGCAATAATTGATGTACATTAACTACTTAAAAGATTTGATTGGTTTTAAGTCTGTAACTCCTAAGAGCGATGGGGCTATTGAGTATATTAATGATTTGCTTAAACAGCACGGCTTTAAGACCGAAATAAAAATATTCGGTGATTCTAAAAGTGAGCAAGTCACTAATCTTTATGCTGTTTTTGGTAGCAATGAGCCTAATATTTGCTTTGTTGGTCATGTAGATGTAGTGCTGGCAGGCAATCATGAGCTTTGGCATAATGCGAGGCCATTTAAAGCTAGCCAGCAAGACGGTAAGATATATGGCAGAGGTGCGGTGGATATGAAAGGGGCTATAGCGTGCTTTCTAGCTGCCAGCTTAGATTTTATAAAAAATAATACCGATTTTAAAGGTTCCGTTAGTTTCTTACTTACTAGTGATGAAGAGGGAAAAGCAAAGCATGGTACTAAAGAAATGCTGCAATATATTTATGATCAAGGATATAAGATAAATTTTGCTATTGTCGGTGAACCTACTTGTGAAAAAGAAATAGGCGATGCAATTAAGATTGGCAGAAGAGGAAGTGTTAACTTTAAATTAAATATAGAAGGCTTAAGCGGGCATGTAGCTTATCCTCATAAAGCAAATAACCCATTGCCTTGCTTAATAATAATATTGAATGAGTTAACAAATATAAAACTTGATGAAGGTACTGAATTTTTTCAACGTTCAAATCTTGAAGTAACGAATATCGAGGTCAGTAATAATACTTCAAACGTAATTCCGGCAAGTACGGAAGCATCTTTCAATATACGTTTTAATAATTTACATAGTGCAGAAACTTTAGCAAAACAGGTAGAAGAAATTATTAAACAGCATTGTAAAGAATATAAAGTAGATTATAAGTTAGAATATAGTAGTTCTGCTGAAAGTTTTATTCAGAACCCTAGCGATAAAATAAAAGAATTTGCTAAAGTAGTAGAGCATACGCTTAAAATAAAGCCTGAATTCTCTACAAGTGGCGGTACGTCGGATGCAAGATTCGTCAAAAATTATTGTCCGTTAGTAGAGTTTGGTTTATTATCTGAAACGGCACATAAAATAAACGAATACACAAAAATTAGCGATTTACAAAAATTATATGATGTGTATTATAACTTTTTGATGGAAATACTTTGATGTCATTCCCGCAGAGGCAGGAATGACATAGAATCCATGCAACAAGGCCACCTTTTTACAGGAATGGCATTACCATACGCGGATGTGATGGAACTGGTAGACATGCAAGATTTAGGTTCTTGTGCCGTGAGGCGTGGGGGTTCAAGTCCCTTCATCCGTACCACTTAAATTTTCTCATGCAAAATAACATAAAATTTTTATGCAGCAATTTAGTATTTATCAAACAAGCGATGAATTGCTTCTAAAATCGATATTGCTTCTGATAGAAAAATGCTATCGCTCTGATCTTAAAAGTGTGATATTAACTGCAGATGCAGATCAACAAGAAATGCTCAATAAAAATCTTTGGACTTATTCACGTAAGCAATTTATACCTCACGGTAGTAAACTTGATCCGCAGCCTGAAAAACAACCGATTTATATTACCGATGAGTTACAAAATCCTAATAATGCTAGTGTGCTTGTTATTATTTCGCCTACAGATATAGGAAAAATTTTACAAGCAAAAGAGTATATAAGAGTTTTCAAAAGGATAATTATAATAACCGATTTACCGGAAGATTTAAAAGAATTAACAGTTAAAATAAATAAATTTACCGGACAGGAAAACAAAATAGATTGTTTTACTCAAAATCCTCGTGGAGCTTGGAATAAAGTAGTCTAATAAATTTATATTCTTTTACGTACAAATAAATATAATCCGATCGTTAAAGCAATAACCAAATTGAAATAACAAGCAAAAATAAAATCTAGATTTTTTGAAGCAAAATTTTGTAATATAAAATGACTTGAAGTAACTAGCAATACTGTTAAGGCAGAAAATAATACCGGCATAAAAGTTGTTTTTTTGCTATAAGGATATCTCAAAAAAACTGCAAGTGCTACAAAAGGTAATACAAAATTGTATAAAGGCCACATTATTCTTTGATGTGCTTCAGCAATTAATTTAATTTTTTTAGTAATAGCTAAATCATGAGGAGGGGCAAGTAATTCGCTTATATAATATTCGTTTACTTCTTTATTATGTTTAGTTCTTTGTGATACTAAAGGATTATCATTTTGCAGTTTTATCATTAAAGAATCGAAAGTTAACTGAGTTAAATTACCGTTTATGTCATATTCTTGTCTTATGCCTTTATTAAGTTCAAAAATCGGGCTATTATCATATATATTAAGAGTACCTGAACCCGCAAATATTACTGATGGGTTATCAGCGTTACGGTTATCAAATATTATTACGCCGTTCATAATATTTCCTGCTGATTTTTTATCTATAAAAACAGTGATATCTTTCGTTACTTTATTAAAAGTTTTCTCTTCAATCATACTTGAGATATAATTATTCTTTATAAAGTTTAAACGTGATTTTAAGTTTATATGAGATAACGGCAGGATGGTAGAAGATATATAATAAGCAAGTAGCATAACTATTAATGCGACATATAAAGCAGGTAGTGCTAGCTGTACATTATTAACTCCTGAAGCTTGTAATATAATTAATTGTCGCTCGACTTTTAAATTATTATAGATATAGATCACGGTAATAACCGTTATTACCGGTAACAGAATAAATAATAAAGTAGGAAGTACTAAAACTATTAAACTGAAAAAGTCTATAACTTTTATACCTTTATCAAATAAATATAAAAGTTTTAATATTTGCGTTATCCATACTATACTAGTCACTGAAAAAGTAACGACTATAAGCAGCGGTAAGATATTTTTTATAAAGTATTTTCGGTATAGTAGCATAATGTTTGTTTGGTTTTTTGATGTCATTCTCGTTTTTAGCTAGGAGCGACATAAAACGCTTTTCAAAGACTGTCCAGTACTATGGATAGTTAGATGGTTTTTGGGGGAACTCGTTCTCGGTTCATTTCAAAATAATTAAAAACCAAGTGTACTGTGTGAACCTAATCGTATTAACTCCAATGTGTCAGCATCGGGTTTTCTATAAATTAATACTAAATCCGGTTTAATATGACAATCTCTAAAATCTTTCCAATTACCTCTATAAGGGTATGATCTCTCATATGTATAGGTCATGTTATATCAGCAACCAAGTATCTAACTGCTTTCAGTAAAATATCATCCAAATTTATTCCACGTTTAAACTGTGCAGTACGTTTAATCGTTCTCATTTAAATCAGATAACAAATTATTGATATTACAAACATGAACTAATTTGCCGCTTCTTGCAGCTTTCATAGCTTTAATTGTTTCATCATTTGGGATAAGTGGATCAAACGGCAATGCTTTTTCACGAGCAACACGAAATAACAGCATACGAACAGCATCAGATAAAGTAAGCCCCATAGCAGCAAGCACTAAAGCTGCTTCTTCTTTCACGTCTTCATTAATACGGGCTCGCACAATAGAATCAGCAGACATAAAAATCTTCTTTCAATAATGTAGCTACATTGTAGCGCGCATATTAAAAACTTTCAAGATTAAAAAACAAGTTTTTTATATGTTTTTTCTTAATTACTGCCTCATTAATAGAAAATCCGCGATCTTTCTTATTATATGATTTGCAAAGATGCGATAAATTAACTTACCTATCAGTATTGTTATAAATGCAATAATAATGCCGTAGATTATATCACTTGGGTAATGCATAGCAAGGCTTATGCGAGATAAAGACACGAGCATAATAACACAAATCATTAAGATTTTTAATGGTAATTTTATATAATTCCAAGCAAAATACGTTACTAACACGCTAAGAGCTGCGTGGCTGCTTGGAAAGCTTGAAAAGCATCTTTCGTTTGCAGTATTTATTATGGTCATGAAACTATCTACAGGAAGACTGCAATAAGGGCGAGGGAAATTAACTGAAAATTTAAGAGCGGTAAAAATTAAACCGAATACCCCGTATATTATACCGATTTCAACTAACTTATTATAATTGTGCCAGAATTTATTTTGCCGCTTCTTATCATTTTTGGTTTTCTTTAATTGAATATAAAAATATATACAGTATAAAATATATATTAAGGCGAAATTAGCGATATTAAAACAAAACGAAATTATTTTAAAAAAATAAGGTATAAAGCCGATATTAGTAAGTTTATTCAAAAATAAGAATATTTCTTGATTTAAGCCGCAAAAATTATAAAAAACTTCAAACATTATTTTAAATATTTATGTTACAAGTAACAATACTTGGGTGTGGAGCATCTATAGGCGTACCGGTGATCGGGTGCGATTGTAGTACTTGCACATCTCCTTCAAAGTACAATAAAAGGACTAGATCAGCAATATATATTAACGATGAAAATAGTCAAATATTAGTTGATTTCGGTTTTGATATTAGAAATCAACTATTACGAGAAAAGATAAATAAGCTCGATTGTGCTATATTAACACATTATCATTCCGATCACGTTAACGGCATCGATGATTTACGAGTATTTACTTTTATGCAAGGCAAGCCATTTGAAATCTATACAGATCACGATAGTACGGCAAAGCTCCATACAAAATTTGATTATCTATTTAACAATAAGTTATTTAAGCTTGGGCGACTGTTCACAACTCAATCTGTTAGTTTTTTTGATAAAATTAAGATTAATACTATCGAAATACAATTTTTTAGACAGCATCATGGTCCTATAGATAGCTTAGGCTTGCGTATAGGTGATTTCGTTTATTCGCCCGATTTAATCGATTTTCCTCCTGAAACAGATAAATTTTTAAAAGATATAAAAATATGGATATTAGATTGTATGGATTATAAATCAAATCCGAATCATGCAGGGCTTGATAAAGTTTTAGAATGGCGTGAAAAATATAAACCTGAGCAGATATTATTAACCAATATGAGACACACGATAGATTATCATGAGATTACGAAAATGCTTCCAAATAACGTTAAGCCGCTTTATGACGGTTATAAATTTATGGTCTAGTTTATGATTATTTTAGAAAAAGTTTGTAAGCGTTATGGCAAGAATTACGCAATTAAGAATATTGATTTAAGTTTTACTACTAAGGAAACTACTGTAATAATCGGTCCTTCGGGAAGCGGTAAAACTACTCTGCTTAGAATTTTAAATAATTTAGAAGAACCAAGTAGCGGTACTTTTTTGGTAGACGGGAAGAAGCTACTGCTTAAAGATAGAAGAAAGCTTCTTTTAAAAGTTGGTATGGTTTTTCAAAATTTTAATCTATTCCCGCATTTAACGGTAGGAGAAAACCTAATCTATACGCCGGTAAATGTTTTAAATTTGCCAAAAGAACAAGCAATTTCTATGGCAAAGGAATTGCTTGCAAAATTTAAGCTAACGCAAAAATTTGACTCATATCCGGCAAGCCTATCAGGAGGGCAAAAGCAACGTACCGCAATAGCAAGGGCTTTAATGATGAAGCCGAAAATTTTGTTATTCGACGAACCGACTTCGGCACTCGATCCTGAAAATATTAAAGATGTTATAGAGAATATAAATTTATTAAAAGATCAAATGAGCATGGTAGTAGTCACGCACCATTTGAAGTTTGCAAAATTAATAGCGGATCGTGTTATTTTTATGGATCAAGGACAGATTTTAGCAAATCAGCCTGCCGAGGATTTTTTTAATAAACCGGCATCGCATCGAGCTAGGTTGTTTTTAGAGAATATCGGCGATTTAAGGTGATTTTCTTGATAAAGATAAAATTATAGCCTATAAATTAGTATTTAGATTTAGTATTAATTATAGGTATCCTCAATGAACTTAAAAAACTGGCTACGTCGTCTAAATAAGTTCGCAGGTAGCCCCACGTATTAAGGATACGCTCCGCTCCTAGTCTTGCAGACTCCTTGCTCTTTTCCAAGTTGATCTTCGTATAACTTTCTTCGTTTACTTGGAGTCAATAATGGAACATATTTATGCAAATCTAGCAGTTAGTATATCAGAATTTAAAAAAGCCCTACTACATTATTGGATAAGGCAAGTGGTGAGCCTATTGCCTTATTAAATCATAATAAACCGATTGCTTATCTAATTCCAGCTAAATTATATGAGCAAATTATTGAAGCTTTAGATGACAAATATTTATTAGAGCTTGCTACTTATTAGATTAAAAGATAAAGAAAAGGCAATAGCGGTTAAAAGTAGCTTTTGTCATTCCCGCGAAAGCAGGAATCCAATAAAAAATGGTAAAAATAAAAAAATCATATAAAAATTTAGTATATAATTTGTTTAGAAAGCTGGATTCCTGCTTTTGCAGGAATGACATAGAATCAATAAATAATATCGCCATATGAATAAAAATGAATAAAAAGCTTATCCTATTTTTTAGTATAATGTTACTATTATCACCATCGTACAGTTTTGGCACAGACATGAGTAGAATTACCGCAAAAACTAAAAAGCTTGAATTGCAAAAAGACGAATTACAAGGAGGAGCAATTGCAATTTTATACAAAGGTGAAGTTATTTATAAAACAACGTTTGGAAATCAGAAAGGTAATAGTGGAGTTATTTATGGATAAAACTTTATTTCCTTTAGCATCGGTTTTAAAAGCTGTTTCAACAACGGCAATTGCATTAATGATAGATCAAGATAAGTTGAGATTTTGACGAAAAATTCAAATTACCATACCTAAAAATGCTATTAGTCTTAATAATATTTTAAGCCATACAACAGGTTATCAATTCTCAGGAAATATTGAAATTGAGCAAGGAATGAATCGCTCAAAGTTTTTAACGTTGCTAAAAAAACAACACGCTCGTTGTAAACCCGGGCAATGCTATAAGTATAGTAACATATTTTAGTTTACTTGAAGAAGCTTTAAATTGTAAAAAATCAAGTTTAAATGCTGCAATAGATAATTTGCGTACAACGCTTAGAACGCAAGATATACAAATATTACCGCTAGGGCCGAATGTACAACTTGCTTATCCGCATTCTAAAGCAATAATAGACGGACAGGAGGTAATAACATTGCTGCCGTTTCCGCCTTATTACCCAAAGACGGTACCTGCATCTGTTGGTATTTTTGCATCGATAGATGGAATGATTGAAATATTCACACTTAGTTTTGGTTATAAACCGAATCTTATTGCTAAAAGTACTTTAAGATCGTATGTATAAAATAGTAGAATCAAACAAAGATGTTTTTGGGTTTAAATGGCAACCGATTTGGCCTATTGATCAAAAAATGATTGAGTCATATTATGCTCTTGGATGGCGTATTCTTAAAGTAAAAGGATGCTCAAATAAGGATTTAATTTTTCACTCAGGCTATATAATTAACGGTATTAATTCTTTTATTGGCTTTATACCGTCAGAAGAACTTGGAATTATTATTCTAGTGAACCAAGAAGGTAGTTTTCCACTTAAAAATGGGCTGGGACTTTGGTTTGATTATATAGATTAAAATTTATCTACTCAGATAGAACTTCGTATACCTATTCTTTATTTACTTGTAGTATATTATATGAATAAAAAACTCATAAAACTTATTTTTATCATTTGCAGCACCGTAATTGTAACCGGTTTATTATACAAATATATCAATCAACATTATCCAAAATTTTTTAAAGTACCACAAAATATAGGAAGTTTTTGTGCGTCATTATTAATATTATTTAGTATAATTTACAGTACTATTAGCCAAAATGAAATACGCAGATTTTGTTTGCAATTAGCAATGTGGGCAGTAATTTTCTTAGTTATAATAACTGGTTATGCTTTTAGGTTTAAGCTGAACTACGCTTATCATAGAGTAATGTCTGCTTTAATTCCATCATATAAATGGTCTACTGAAGTCGGAGAAATTATTATAGCCCGTAGCAGAGACGGGCATTTTTATATCAATGCTTTTGTAAATAACGTTAAAATAAAATTTATGGTAGATACAGGGGCAAGTGATATAGCTTTAACTAAAGAAGATGCTCAAAAATTAGGCTTTGACTTAACTAAATTAAAATATACTAGAACTTATCTAACAGCTAATGGCGAAAATAAAGCCGCCCCTATAACCTTAAATAGTGTAGTAATCGGTACGGAATTTAAGAACATCAAAGGACATGTAGGTCTTGGTGACCTTGATATTTCGCTTCTTGGTATGTCGCTACTTGAGCGTTTCAAAGGTTTCAGGATTGATAAGGATTTATTGATCTTGAATTATTAGACTTCTTGCATAACTTGCTTCTAAAGGCAATTTGTACGTCGATCCTAATCCCTAATCTTCACGTATGTGTATATATGCTGCAGCGGCAAGTGCTTCCGTGTATCCTTTAAATTCCTCTCTATAAACTGCTTTGGAAAGATGTCTATTTTTTACAAATTTTCTTGTTATTAAGAAATAGTTAAATTATTAATTATTTCTTGGCCTTTATATCAAAAAGTGCCAACATGCCTTTTTTAAATAAAAGGGGTTTTGTGTATCAATATAAATATGACGAAATCAATTTGTTTAATACTATTTACAATCAAGACATTAAGAAGATCAAAGAACTTGTCAATAATAAGATAGCTGTTTCTAATGAGTTTGCAGCAATACCACTAAATGAACACGATGATACACCTCTGCATATAGCTTTTATTCTAAGTAAAGAAAATATAGTTAAAATACTACTTAAGACAGAGGCTAATCCTGATGACGTAAATTGTGAAGATGATTTTCATAAATTGGCAGAAGAATGTAGAAACGGAAAAATTAATAGAATTTATAGCTTGGAAAGCATCAATAAAACTTTTGGATACTAAATTATAATATTGATGTTGTTAAACTTTATCTACAAGATGCTCGTAATTTGAAAAGTTTTTTAGAAACCGGTAAAAAAGAGCTAACAGAAGAGCAAAAGAAAAATTAGAGCAAAAATTATATAAACTAAACGATATGATTATCCCGTCTCTTAGGTATAAAATAGGGATAAAACGCTATTGAAATATAAAGAAATATATAATGAAGAATATCAAATATTAAAAGAGAAACTTAAAGTTTTGCCTGAGATAGCGCAAACAGAGCTTAACGAGATGTTGGGGATAATACATCTTATTATGATAATATTTTGTGAATAAATATGGATACCAAATCGTCATGAGCTAAGCGACTAAAGACGTTGTTGCGTGGAGCAGTTTTTCCGTCATTGCGAAGAAATTTACAATAGTAAATTGACGAAGCAATCTTGGGAAGAATTCCTGAGATTGCCACGCTACTAACGTTCGCATGCAATGACGACTTGTGTCCACTTAACACGATCTTTGCAAGAATGACATAAAAGAGCCGTGTTAAAACGGCATTTTAAAGCCTGGTGGTAAGCTCATACCGTTTAAAGCTCCTGATAAAGAATTTTGAGAATCTTCATCACATTTTTGTTGAGCATCATTAAAGGCAACTTTAATTAAATCCTCAAGCATTTCTTTTTCTTCTGCTTTTAATAAAGATTCATCAATTGAAATCTTTTCAACGTTGCCTTTACCGGTTGCAATAACCTCAACAAGTCCGCCGCCGGCTTTACCGGTATATCTTGCATTTGCCATTTGCTCTTGAGCTTCTTGCATTTTCTTTTGCATTGATTGGGCTTGCTTTAAAAACTGATTAAAATTTACCATAATTCTATCCTATATATTTTTAGCTTTTAAGTAAAATATCTGAAATTGTTATATTTGGGAAATGTTTTTTAATTAAACCAAAATCGTTACTTGCTTCAATCTTACCAATTAACTGATTCTTTAAGGTTTGCTTGTTCTGCTCTTTTATTATTACTATCTCAAACTTTTCATTAGTAAAAGCAGCTAACAAATCTTCTATTTGTCTTTTTATTTTGCTTGTAACTTCAAGACTTACGAACTCTAATCTATTATTACTGAGATTTTTAAGTTCCGTATGATTGAGCAGGAAATAATATATATCTATCTCATTATTTTTATATAAATATTCAAGAAAATCTACAATTTCAAATTTTTTTTTTATTTCTGGATTAATTGATTGATTTAAATTTTGATTATTACAGTCAAAATCTGTAAGCAAGGGTAGCGACGTCGAATATATAGATTTTATAACTAACATTTCCGTTTCTGTTAGTTGGTTATAGGAAATTTTTATTTCCCCTACTCCCTTATTATATATTTGCCATAAGATTGATAAGTGCGGCAAGCTGGTGTTATCTAATATGTTTTTAGTTCTATCATTAAATGATTCATATATAGGCAAACTATAATTAGGTAACATTTTTACTTTATTAAGATAAGCAATAAAATCTGATACCGATTCTATAAAAATCTCAAGATTAACCGAAGAACCGTAAAGTTTATTTATTAAATTTATAGCTTTTTCCGTCTCTCTGTGGATAATAAATTCGACAAATGCTATTATAACCGAACTATCGACAAGTCCAAGCATTTGATTAATTACTTGAGGGCTAATTATATTGTCAGATTTCGCCGTCATACTAGCTGCTTGATCTAAAATAGAGACTGCATCACGTGCCGACCCTTCCGATTTGTAAGCTATAATTCTTAGTGCTTCTATATCGGTTTTTAAATTTTCTTGCTTAGTTATATATTCAAGTAGCTTAAAAATCTCTTCAAAACTCAACCGCCTTAAATCATAACGTTGACATCTTGAGATAATAGTTGCAGGTATCTTTTGTACTTCCGTCGTTGCAAAGATAAATATTATATGAGGTGGTGGTTCTTCCAGTGTCTTGAGAAGTGCATTAAATGCCCCTTTAGAGAGCATATGCACCTCATCAATAATGAAGATTTTATGCTTACCTTGTAGGGGCTTATACTCGGCGGATTCTATAATTCTACGTATGTCATCTACGCTAGTTTTACTTGCCGCATCAATTTCGATTATATCAGGGTGATTATGATTATTAAAGCTGATGCAATTCGTACATTCCTCGCATGTTTTAATAGTCGTATTTTCGGTAATTAAAGCAGAACAGTTGACGGATTTAGCAATAATTCGGGCGGAAGTAGTTTTACCGACTCCTCTAATACCTGTTAAAAGATAGCCTCCGGCGAGCCTATCGTTTAAAATAGTATAGCTTAAAACTTTGACTAATACCTCTTGCCCCTGAAGTTCGGCAAAGTTACTAGGGCGATATTTCCTTGCAAAAGGAATATATTGATTTGATGAATTTATATCTAGCACGATAGTTATAAGACTTTTTATATCATTTTAGCAGAAAACTGGCTTTATTGCATGGTTCTCTATGTCATTCCTGCGAAAGCGGGAATCTAGAGAAAATAATCTTGATATTGCTACAAAATACGTATTTTGTAAAATAAACATATAAAAAATTTATTTTGTATATGTTTTACTGAATTCCTGCTTTCGCGGGAATGACATAAAACGAACCGCCTTGCTGTAGAAATGACAAAAATTAGAATAATGCTAGTAATGACCCATCAAATCCCACTCTGGCTGCTTCCTTTCAGACCTGACCGACTAAACAGGTACAATGCCCACTACTAGCATAATTAACATAACCTGTTTATTTTCAAGAAACAATATATTTTTTTTCTATTTCCGATTTTGTTAATCTTTTAGGAGGACCGAATATTTCAGGGTTTTTTACTTTAAACAAATCATCGGAAAATTTTTGTACTTTAGCTATTTTATCAAAAGTAATAGTGACTATATTATTATCTTCAAATATTTTTAATGCTTCAATTTGTTGAGTAGCTTTATTAAAAGTAATTTCGCTACGTTTTTCCGTTAGAGTATGATAGATAGTAATTTTAGAAATATTTCTTTCGTTAATTACTGATTCAAAAACAAAATCCTTGTCAAAATGCTCATTATCTTCTAATAAAAAATTAAATGTATTTTCGCTTCTATTAATACGGCTTACTTGCTCCATATCATAATCATACATCGATACGAAATTTTTAGTACCTATTATAACTAAAGGGAAAGGAGGATAATAATTACATCTAAAATTATAAGGTTTATGGATCAGTAATTTTCCTTTAACTATTTTACCGTACGAATCTTCTTGAGTAAAATCTATCGCAACCGATTTTATCGTACGTAGATAAGTTTTTAGCTCCGAAATAGCTGTTTTATCATCTGCCCCAAATGCTAAGCTTGAATTCACAAAAAGATAAATAATGATTAGAAAAAATATTTTTTTCATTTTCGTTGTTTTATATTTTAAATTATGTTTAAAATACCTTATGTATTCAGTTAATGCAAAATATAATTAGTATTTATGAAAATCGTTGCTTTAAAAGAAAAAGCCAAGCATGAAACACGAGCCGTTATAACGCCTGAAGTAGCAGGATTGCTAGTTAAAAAAGGCTATACGGTTATGGTAGAAAAAGATATAGGGCTTCATGCCGGTTTTCTTGATGAAGAATATGTTGCTCTAGGTGCTAAAATATCTTCAGTACCACTCGAAATTATTTCTGATGCTGATATTATATTAAAGGTGCAACCTTCATCCGTTACGGATAAATATAGTGAGCTTGAATTTGCAAAAAAAGGAGCAATTATTGTAGGATTATTATCGCCTTATTTAAATCATGAATATATAAAAGCGGCAGCTAAAAAAAACCTTACGACTTTTGCTATGGAGTTTGTGCCGAGAATTACTAAAGCTCAAAATATGGACGCTTTATCTTCTCAAAGTAACTTAGTAGGCTATAGAGCGGTAATTGAAGCAAGCTATCATTACACAAGGGCTTTTCCTATGATGATAACGGCAGCAGGGACGATTTCACCATGTAAAACTTTAGTGCTTGGTATCGGTGTTGCCGGTCTTCAAGCTATTGCAACGGCAAAAAGGCTTGGTAGCATTGTTGCGGGATATGATGTAAGAGCTGCTACCAAAGAGCAGGTAGAAAGCTTAGGAGCTAAGTTTGTTTCACCGGAATTACAGGAGGATTTACAAGATAAATCAGGTTATGCTCACGAGAGTTCGGAAGATTATAAAGTTAAACAAGAAGAGTTTTTAGCAAAAATTATTAAAGGATATGATATAGTTATTACTACTGCACAAATTCCGGGAAAAAAAGCACCTCTGCTTGTTACGGAAAAAATGCTAGAATCTATGCAGCGCGGCTCAGTGATTGTTGATATAGCGACTAGTACAGGCGGGAACGTGGAAGGTTCAGAACCGGATAAGATCGTTACTAAGCACGGAGTTACAATAATAGGTTTATCAAACCTTGCTACTAAAATTGCTACCGACAGCTCAAAATTATATGCTAAGAATTTGTATAATTTTCTAACCTATGCATTGCAAGACGGTAAGTTTAATATGGATGATGCGTTAGTACGTGAGATGTTGATTACTAAAGACGGAAAAATTGTGAGTGAGAAATTAAATATATGAATCAATTACCGACGATGGCTAAACAGGCTGCTGAAATTGCCTATAATACCCAAGAATTATCAGATAAATTAAAAGATTTGGTAATAGATACTAGTTGGCAAACAAACACAAGTACTATAGATCCGCTAGTATTTGCTATAACTATTTTTGTATTAGCTTCTTTTGTGGGCTATTATGTTGTGTGGAAAGTAACGCCTGCACTCCATACTCCGCTTATGTCTATTACTAACGCTATTTCAGGTATTATAGTTCTTAGTTCTATGATTGCTGCAAGTAGCTCTGCTTTTGGGTTTCCCGGTCTACTAGGGTATTTTGCAACGCTGCTTGCTTCTATAAATATCTTCGGCGGATTTATAGTAACAAAAAGAATGCTCGAGATGTTTAAGAAGAAGTAATTAATAATGTCATACCTGCATTGTTGATACCCAAATTGTCATTGCAAGGAGCAGGGGTTTTTGCATGGATCGAAAAACCTACTCGATGTCGTTCCCGCGTAGGCGGGAATGACATAACAAGCCATACGGTTAAAGTTTATAGTGACAAAAAAATCAAATTAAAGTTCTAGTTCTTTATATTCAACGGTAACTACTTCGTATGATTTAGATCCTTTCGGTGTTGTAACTTCTACAAAATCACCTACCGATTTTCCAATCAAAGCTTTTGCTATAGGAGAAGCGATTGAAACTCTTTTTCTAGCTATATCGGCTTCATATTCTCCTACAATGATATATGTTACTTCTTCTTCAGTATCGTCGTCGATCAAAGTAACCGTAGCCCCGAATTTTATGTTATCTCCCGATAATTTACCAATATCAATAATTTCCGCTCTTGCTGTCATATCTTCAAGCTCTTTAATACGCCCTTCTATAAATGCTTGTTTCTCACGTGCCGCTTCATATTCCGCATTCTCGGATAAATCGCCGTGTTCTCGTGCTTCGGCTATATCTGCACTAATTTTTTTACGTTCTACATGTTTTAAATGTTTAAGCTCGTGTTCTAATTTTTCAAAACCTTTAGCGGTGATAGGAAATTTTGTATTCATAATTATATTGTATAGATTTAGTAATTTTAGTATACTATTTTCAATAATATAGATTTCAGCAAGTATATTTGTAATAGTGAAATTTGTCAAATAAGCCTTTTTAATTATTTGGCATTGCCTAAATATCGTCATTGCAAGTGGTCCTTGTCTAAGCGGATTCTGTTATGTTATTCCTGCTTTCGCAGGAATAACATCGAATACTGCTCACAATGATGTTGGCATTATTTCTCATATAACAATAGCAACAAATTAGTAATCTTATGGAAATTAAAGATTTGGACTTTGAGAAAAAGCGTAAAATTTTCCACCTATCGGCTATAATATTTCCGCTGCTTTATTTATTTATTCCAAGAACCGCTATTACGTTATTATTATTTATAATAACGGCTATTACATTATATTTAGATGTATCACGTCATAATAATGCAAAAATTAGCGAATTTGTAACTAGATTTTTTTCAAAAGTTATAAGGCTTGAAGAAAATAACGGTTCTTTTGCTTTAAGCGGCGTTAGCTTTATGATGTTCGGTTTTTTCTTAACTGCTCTTCTTTTCCCTAAAAATTTAGTGATTTGTTCGTGGTTGATTTTAATTATTTCAGATTGTTTAGCGGCTCTTGTCGGCGTTAAAATAGGAAATAGCTTAGGTAACGGTAAATCTATAGCCGGTTCTATTACCTTTTCAGCTTCTGCAATTTTTATAAGTATATTAGTGTATTTCTATTTAGGATATAATACAAGTTTTATTATTATTATTATAAGCTGCATAGGGGCTACAGTAGCTGAATTTTATTCAAAAGATTTAAGAATTAACGATAATTTGTCTATACCGCTTTCTTATTGTCTTTCTACAGCTATTCTTTCCTACATATTGTAATATAATGAGAGTTGCACCGGAATTTTATGAGTTCTTAAGAAACCGTATTAACATATCGGATGTAGTGCGGCAAAAAGTAGCTTTAACTAGAAAATCCGGTAACTATGTAGGTTTATGTCCCTTCCATCAAGAAAAGACCCCATCTTTTACGGTTAGTAATAGTAAGAGATTTTTCTATTGTTTTGGTTGTAAAGCAGCCGGTGATGTTATAAAATTTACTTCTAATATTAGCGGTTTATCTTATAATGAGTCTGCTATAAAGCTTGCAATCGATTACGGTATAGAGATACCGAAATTAACTGCAAAACAGAAAGAATTTTATGAAGAATCCGATGAAATTCTAAATATTTTAGAACTCGCCAATAAGTTTTTCAGGACACAATTAACACCTGAAATATTACATTATCTACACGAAAGGGGTATTACCGAAGAAACAGTAAAAGAGTTTTCAATAGGCTTTGCCCCGAAGAATAATAAATTTGAAAAATTTTTTCACGATAAAAATATAGATATTATAAAGCTTGGTAAAGCAGGGCTAATCGGCAAGCGAGAAAACGGTGAAATATATAATTTATTTTCTAACCGTATTACTATTCCAATTAGAAATATTTACAATAAAATTGTAGGCTTTGGCGGTAGAGTACTAGGAGAGGGGCTGCCTAAATACTTAAATTCACCTGAAACTACAGTATTTCAAAAAAGTGAAACTCTATACGGTGAGCATAAAGCGATAAGCAGTAGCTATAAAAAAAATCATTCGATTTTAGTAGAAGGTTATTTTGATGTTATAGCACTACATCAAGCAGGTTTTAGTGAAACAGTTGCGAGTCTCGGTACTAGCGTTACCGAGAATCACTTACATAAATTATGGCGTGCTGGCGATGAAATTATATTATGTCTTGACGGAGATAATGCAGGCATAAAAGCTAGCATAAGAACTATTAACTTAGCATTACCGCTGATTAATAGTGAAAAGAAAATTTCTTTTATTAGGTTACCAAGCGGACTTGATCCCGACGATGCAGTAAATAAAAACGGTGCTGATTTTTTTGCAAAGCTTATAGATAAAAGAATAAGCTTATCAGAAATGATTTGGCATATTGAGTATAGCGGCAAGAGTTTTAAAACTGCGGAAGAAAAAGCTAATTTAGAAAAAAATTTAACAAATTATTGCAGCAAAATATCGGATAGTTATTTAAAAGCAAGTTATTATAGGTTTTTTAAAGATCAAATATGGCAAAATTTAGTTACAACGCAGAAGAAAGCTACAACTAAAAACTCAAATTTGGCTCCTATAATTTCAAGTCACAGCTATTCGGAGCTTGAAATACTAGAACACGCTTTTTGTGCTTTGTTGGTTAAATTTCCTATAATACTTGAAGAAAAAGATATTAGAGATTTCATCTTAAATTTAAATTTTAATAATAAATCGCTTGAAGAATTCCGTAATTGGTATTTAAACGAGATTATAGATAATAACATAGAAGCAAGTGAAATTACTGCAATTGTGGAAAAAACTAGCTTTTTTGATATTTTTTTATTATTATCAAAAACGGATAATTTGTTTTTAGATATCTCATTTAATAAAAATAATATCAGACTGGATTTATTATGGCAGTGGCTACATAAGAAATATTATCTAATAAATTTACAACAAGAATACGCTATTACCATAAACAGTACTGACAATCACGACTTTGAAAAAGTTTTACTATATAAAAAAGAAATTCTGAAGATTGCAAATGAACTGCAAGTTTTAAACGAATCTTTTATTAATCACACGATAACTTAATTATTTCAAACTTCTTTTAAAAGAAAAAAGCATATAGGTATTTAATGAGCAATAGCAATATAGACAATGATCTAGATAAAATAGATAGTTTACTTAAAAAAGCTAAATCTAAAAAGATACCGGTCACTTATGATGATATAAACAACGCTCTTCCTCTTAATAAAAATCCTTCAATAAGACAATTAGAGGAAGCTATATTAAAATTTTCTGATGCAGGAGTAGATATTTTAGAATCTAATGAAGATGATGAAATTAAGCTTGATATCGGAATGGATGAAGAATTTAAGCTATCTACCAATGTTGATAATGAACCTGAGGATGAGGTAGAAGAAGAAAATATAGGTACTACTGATGATCCTGTAAGATTATATCTTAAGGATATGGGGGGAGTCGATCTTTTAACTCGTGAAAATGAAGTAGAAATAGCAAAAAGGATTGAGGAAGGACATAAAACAATGACTGCTTCCTTATGCAGAAGTCCTATTGCTATGCGTTGTTTTATAGTATGGTATGAAGATTTAGTTAATGAAAAAATGTTACTACGTGATCTGATAGATTTAGAAGCTAACATGTTACATGACGAAACACACGAAAATGATGAAGAACATAGTAGTGAGACCGAAGGAGAAGAGCATGAGGATAATCACTTATCTATGTCTAGAGTAGAAACGCAGATATTACCTAATATTATAGAGCGTATGAAAAAGATTTCTTTTATCTGTGAAGAGCTACTCATTGAAGCTAAAAAATGTTATGAGAAATCTTTTGAGCCGAAGGTTTTACAAAATAGCAAAAAATATAATAATTTGGAATTATTAATAAATGAAGTTTCGGAAATACATTTTAATTCTAAAAGAACAGAAGAAATTTTAGGTAAGATGTATGGAATAAATCGTGATTTAATTAATAAAGAAACAGCTTTTTTAAAACTTGCTGAAAAATATGGAGTAACTCGCCAAAATTTCCTTGATGAATATATAGGATCGGTTATCAATGCAGCATGGAAAGAAAAAATGCTGAAAAATAAAAAAGTCGCTTGGAAAGAGTTAATGACTAAAGAATCGGATTATATAGATCAAATGATTGCTGAATTATCGGTTATAGAATCTAAAACCGGTCTTTTAGTTAATGATTTTAAAAAACTAGTGAATACTATACAAAAAAGCGAGAGACAAACACTACAAGCAAAAAAAGATATGATAGAAGCGAATTTACGTTTAGTTATATCTATCGCTAAAAAATACGCTAATAGAGGATTGCAGTTTTTAGATTTAATTCAAGAAGGTAATATAGGACTTATGAAAGCGGTGGATAAATTTGAATATCGTCGTGGTTATAAATTCTCTACCTATGCTACGTGGTGGATTAGACAAGCTATAACAAGAGCTATTGCCGATCAAGCAAGGACTATACGTATTCCTGTACATATGATTGAAACAATTAATAAGATACTACGTACTTCAAGACAAATGCTTAATGAACTCGGATACGAACCAACAGCAACGGAAATCGCTAACCGTCTTTCAATGCCGCTTGATAAAGTGCGTAAAGTCATGAAAATAGCTAAAGAACCTATAAGTCTTGAGAATCCCGTAGGTGATGATAGTGACGGCGGTCAATTAGGCGATTTTATCGAAGATAAGAATGCAGTAGCACCGATTGATGCGGCAATTCAGTCAAATTTACGAGAAGTTACCACTAGAGTACTTGCAACCCTTACGCCTCGTGAAGAAAGAGTGCTTAGAATGCGTTTCGGTATAGGTATGAATACTGACCATACATTAGAAGAAGTAGGGCAGCAATTTAAAGTAACTAGAGAACGTATAAGACAAATCGAGTCAAAAGCTTTAAGAAAGTTACAACATCCTATTAGATCCAAAAAACTTAATAGCTTTAGAAGCGGAGGAAAGCGTGGTGACGGTAATCCATCGGATTTACTAGAAGCATGATAATACTTATACTGTCATTCCGTGATTTGGGATCTCAGGACACAGGCTATGATACAAGATCCCGTGGTCAAGCCACGGGATGACAGTGGGCTATTATGTATCGATATAAAATTACCATTGAATATTTAGGCACGGATCTTGCAGGTTGGCAAAGACAAGCAGGAGTAATGTCGGTACAGCAGATATTAGAAGAAGCGATTTATAAATTTTCCGGTGAACAGGTGATATTGTTTGGGTCAGGAAGGACAGATGCCGGTGTTCATGCTATAGGTCAAGTAGCACATTTTGATCTTTCAAAATATTTAGAACCTCACAAAATTATTACAGCTATCAACTATTTTGCAAGACCGTATGCCGTAGTAGTATGGAATTGTGAATTAGCCCCCAATAATTTTCATGCTAGGTTTTCAGCTACCTCTCGTTATTATATATATAGAATTATTAATAGACCTTATCCATCGGTAAT
This sequence comes from Rickettsia koreansis, assembly GCF_046532895.1. Classification (NCBI taxonomy): domain Bacteria; kingdom Pseudomonadati; phylum Pseudomonadota; class Alphaproteobacteria; order Rickettsiales; family Rickettsiaceae; genus Rickettsia; species Rickettsia koreansis. Next base: position 939,146 of record NZ_WHLZ01000001.1, read on the forward strand.
TGATTTAAATAGAGCATGGTGGATTAGTTCACCTTTAGATGTTCCGGCTATGCAACAAGCTGCCGCCTATCTATTAGGCAAACATGATTTTACTTCATTTAGGGCTAGCTCATGTCAATCAAAATCACCGATTAAAACTTTAACTAAACTTAATATTATTAAAGAAGACGAAGAAATAAAATTATATCTTTCAGCCCCGTCATTTTTGCATCATATGGTGCGTAATATTGTCGGCAGTTTAGTACTTGTTGGTAAAAATATTTGGCAGGCAGAACAAATTAAAGATGTTTTAGAAGCCAAAGATAGAAAAGCCGCCGGTCCTACTGCTCCCGCCTCCGGTCTTTATTTTGTGAAAGCAGCGTATTAACAACCATAAATTTTGTCATTACAATGCCTCCCTGCATAGGCATTGTTACGTGGATACCACCTTGTCATTGCGAGGAAATTACGAAGTAATTGACGAAGCAATCTCAGGATATTTGACGAGATTGCCACGCAAGTACTACGATTGCTCACAATGACAACCGGGTATCCATCTACAAAGCACACTCGTAATGACGTCCTAAATTAGTACACTACGACACTGTCAATAAACTGTATAATTTTTCATGGATGTTAGTTAGCTTACCTATATCATTTCCACCGGCTTGAGCAAGGCTTGCTTGTCCACCTCCGCCGCTGCCACCTAAGAATAAAGAAAGTTTTTTGGCAATTATATCTGCATTGTATTTGTCTGTTATAGCTTTACTCACCGCAACTGTAATAGATAATTTACCAATTCCCTCGGCAATATATACCATTATCAAATCTTCTACTTTTTTTGTTAAATTTTCGGCAGCTTGACGTAATATTTTATTGTCTATATTTCCTACTTTTTTGTATAATAGTTTTATTCCTGTTATTTGTGCAGCTTGCTTTTCAATTTGCTCTATACTTAAGTCTAAACTAGCTAAATGAGTTTTTGCTAACTCTTTTTCAACTTCCTTGTTACGCTCTAAGATATTATTAACCTTAGTAATAAGTTCATTTTTATTAGTTTTGAAACTGCTTTCTATCGATTTAAGTAAACTATCCTTTTCTCTCATTAATTTAATTACGAATTCACCGCAAACTGCTTCAATTCTACGAACACCTGCTGCTATAGCACTTTCGCTTGTGATTTTAAAGCAACCGATGTCACCGGTACGTCTGACATGCGTACCGCCGCATAATTCTAAAGAAGTCTCACCCATCTTAACTACTCTTACTTCAGAGTCGTATTTCTCGCCAAACAGTGCCATAGCTCCTTGTTTAACTGCATCTTCAGTTGCCATTAATGTAGTAGTTACTTCATGATTATCTCTAATAATCTCATTTACCTTATCTTCGATTAAAGTGATTTCTTCATTAGTCATAGCCTTAGAATGGCTAATATCAAAGCGTAAATAAGTCGGAGCGACTAACGAACCTTTTTGAGTAACATGTTTCCCAAGTACCTCATGCAGTACTGCATGTAATATATGCGTTGCCGAGTGATGAATTCTTAAATTTTGCCTATATCTTATGTCTATACTAAAATTAGCATTCTCGCCTACGTTAATCTGCCCCTTTTTCAAAATACATTTGTGGACTATAATAGAGCCTAAATATTTTAAAGTATCTATTACTTCTACTTCAGAATCTTTTGCAAATATCGTTCCAATGTCACCTATTTGACCGCCTGATTCACCGTAGAAAGGAGTTTGGTTGCTGATTAGCAGGAATTGTGTATCTATCTCTTTTATATCATTAACTAAATTATTATTTTTGATTAATGCAATTATTTTACATTTTGCTTCGTTAAGTGTATATCCTAAAAACTCTGTGCTACCATGTTGCTCTTTGATATCAAACCACAACTGATTGGTTTTTGATTCACCGGAGCCAAGCCAAGATTTTCTAGCACGTTCTTTTTGCATAAGCATTTGCTCTTCAAACCCTTTGTGATCAACGAAAATATCACGATTTTTTAGAATATCTTCGGTTAGATCAAGCGGAAATCCGTAAGTATCGTATAGTTTAAATGCTACTTCTCCTGATAATTCATTACCTTTTGTTAGCGTTTCTGTTTCTTCGGTAAGAAGTTTGAGACCACGTTCTAATGTGGCTTTAAATCTAATTTCTTCTTGTTCTAAGATACTGTTTATAAAGCTTTCTGCTCTTTTAAGTTCAGGATAAACATTCCCCATTAAATCAACAAGTTTTGGCAGTAATTTATACATTAACGGCTCTTTTGACCCAAGCATATGAGCATGCCTCATGGATCTTCGCATAATGCGGCGAAGTACGTAACCACGCCCCTCATTTGAAGGAATAACGCCGTCAGCTATTAAAAAGCTACTTGCTCGTAAGTGGTCGGCAATAACTCGGTAAGAAAATTTAGCTTCTCCCTCTACTTTCACTTTTACTATATTTTCTATAAAATTAATTATTTCCTGAAATAAATCTATATCATAATTGTTGTTAACATGCTGTAATACTGCCGTCATACGCTCAAGACCCATACCGGTATCGATAGATTTTTGCGATAATTCTATACTAGTATCTTTATCGATTTGTTCATATTGCATAAATACCATATTCCAAATCTCGATAAATCTATCACCGTCTTCATCTTTAGTACCAGGAAGTCCGCCATATATTTGTTCACCGTGGTCGTAAAAAATTTCGGAACAAGGACCGCAAGGGCCAGTATCACCCATTGACCAAAAATTATCGTTTGTTTTGATCTTTATGATGCGATCATCCCCAAAACCTGCTATTTTTTTCCAATAAGCAGCTGCTTCGTCATCAGTATGATAAATTGTTGCATAAAGCTTGTCTTTTGGGAGTTCAAATTCTTTAGTCAATAAATTCCAAGCGTAATATATGGCTTGTTCTTTAAAATAGTCACCGAATGAAAAATTACCTAGCATTTCAAAAAAGGTGTGATGTCTTGCCGTATAACCGACATTCTCAAGGTCGTTATGCTTGCCGCCGGCTCGAAGAGACTTTTGACTAGTTACCGCTTTGTTATAAGGTCTTTTTTCTTGTCCGGTAAAAACATTTTTAAATTGTACCATTCCGGAATTAACAAACATTAAGCTAGGGTCATTGTGTGGAATTAACGAACTGGCCGGTACATGTGTATGATTATTTGCTTTAAAGTAAGTTATAAATTTACTTCTAACTTCTTCGGTGGTAAATTTAGTCATGGTAAGATATATTATTTAATGTTATGTCATTCCGGAGAGGATCATTTTTCGTCATGGCGAGGAAAATTACTTAGTAATTGTACGTACGCAATCTCGTGCCAAAGTCCTGAGATTGTCACGCTCCTTAAATGACGGTTCGGGTATCCACGCAGAAATGACGTCCAGTATAGTAAAATACACTGAATTATGATTAAAATAAATTTATTTATGAAAAATATTTTTGATTCGATCAAATTACATTTTGTTCAATTTGCTACAAAATTAAAAATATTTTCTTTCAAAAGAAAAAAGATTGTGGTGTTACTAGGTAATAAAGGTGTATTTCTTAGTACTTTTCTTGATAATAAATTATTAGATAAATTATTTATCCCTACTCGGGACCAGATAGACTTAAATCCTTATAAAAACTTTTTTAGTAAATTTCCAAAAAGTGATATTTATTTTTTACTTGACGGCAGTGAATGTAAAACACGGCACGATCAAATACCTATATTACAGTCAATAGTTAAACTTGATCCTATTGAACAATTTATTGAAGGTTATTTTAATAAAGAAGACATTATAGCACATTGTGTTTACGAAATTACTACTACCCCAAGTGAAATTTGGTCGATTTTAATTATGTCGTGTCCATTTGAAACACCTTTAAGTGATATCATTTCATGCATTATAGATAAAAGATCTCTTGATTTAAAAGGAATTTACTTTTTAACGTTAGAGCTAAAAGTTATTATAAATAAAATAGTGCAGAATATAGAAAATGATAAATATAACGATTATTTTCAAATTTGTGTATATGCATCACAAGCTAGCGGTATAAAATTTATTATCAAACATAAAAATAATATAATAACAATTAGAAATCTTGAGTATCCATTGGATAAAACAACCGGCTATGTTCAAGGTATTATAGAACAAGAAATTAATGATTGTTTGATATTATTTAAAAACTATATAAGTAATCTTGACCAAAGAGCCTGTATAATTCTTATAGTAGATGAAGAGTTAAAATCTTTATTAGAATCAACAAATTTTGAAGAATGCCCTGTAATCTTTATACCGGTTGATAATATACTAAATAAGCAAACTCTAGAAAAAGAAAGATTTATAGATACGAATATTAGTAGACTGTTTCTAGAATATAAGAGTTTTCCCGCTTATAATAATAATTTAAAATCAATAAAAAAACTAGTTACTATAAAGGATCTGACATTTAAATTATATAGTGCATTACTTATAATATTAATATTAGTGGTCGGTATTATCAAATATAATACAAAACAAAATTACAAAGACATAAACTCTATTAATGAAAAATATTATGCAACAAATCAAGAATATGATGATATCAAATATAAATATCCTTATATTAAAAATACTACTAGCCTAGCTGATTTATATGTAATAGAAAAATTACTAGAAACACCGGTACCACTGCCGTTTGATTTACTTAAAAGGCTAATAATTACTTTAAATCCGGCTTTTAAATTAGAAGAAATTAAATGGGAATTAACAAATATAGATAATATTTTGTTAGTTTCTAAGAGACAATTAATAATCAAGTTAATACTTAAATATCATACTAATAATATATCGGTAGATGAATCTCTAAAGATGCTAGATTATCATATGACAAACGTAAAAAATAAATTATCTAATTTGCAGATAGATTATGTTATATATAAGGATAAAATACTTGATATATTCGGTAAGGTAGTAATTCCTTTATCGGTTAATATAGTTGATAATAAAACGTAATATTCCATGTCATTCTCGCGTAGGCGGGAATCCAGTACTTTAAAGCTTTTTAAAAGCTCGATTTATCTCGCTTTACTCTGGATTCCAGCCTACGCGGGAATGACATAAACCATGCAACGGCACTAATAACCCAAGGTAAAAATAATGTTTGAAAAATATATTATGTATTTAAAGAATCTTATATTTTTTCAATTTATTATATATTTCTTCTTTATTTCCTTAACTATTTGGATAATAAAAATTTCCCAGCAAGAATACAGTAAATCTATTCTTGATAAACAAGTTTTACAAGAAAATCTAACAGAGGAAGTTTTAAAGCTTTATTCTGTCATTAACTCTAAAGAAGAAATATTAGAATCGTACAAAAAATATGTAGATTTAAGTGTGCCAAGTAGTGTGAGTTGCTTAAATTATCAAGAACTAATTCCTAAAATAAAAAGCTTAAGCAATAAATATGATTTAGTAGAACCTATAGATGTATTTATAAATTCAGTATTTTTTAAAAATAATATTCAGGCAATTGAAGGAGAAGGTGAATCGATTCATGTAAATAATTATAGCATAAATATAAAATATGCATGTGCAGATTTTTTGACTTTTCTAAAAATATTTTCTGAAATTTATTCTTATATGCCTCCTAATACTCTTATATCTTTTGTACGAGTACGTAATGAAGAAGTGTTAACACCTAAGAATATATATAAACTTTCAGTAAATCATGCTCCTAATCTTATTTATGCTAAATTGATATTATATATCAGAGAATTAGCCTCAAAATAAATTACCAAAATGAATAATGCAATAGTACTTAATAACGTAAATACTAATTTATTTAAAAAAGATATTGTTAATAATTTTGTCAATAATCTTATGAAATCTACTTGCTCTACTATTGCAAATATGCTTGCTATAGATTATACGCTAAGGCTTAATTCTAAACCAGAGGCTGAAAAATATATTGATAAATGTATTTCTAGACTCAAAAATTATTTAGGTATGCGGGTTATTAACGATGATAATTTTTCTGTAGCATTAGAGTTATTTGCAATAATGATTACTTCTGAAGACGAAAATGAGCAAAATAAGAATAATATTTTGGAGCAATCACAAGATATAATAGCAGAAAATCTTGTAGAAGTTTATTTTGGAGATGAAATAAATAGTACCGAAAAAAAAAAATTAAAAATATATTTAAAACTCTTTTAAAAGAGAAGAATTTTGATAAAATAATAAATTATGCGGAGTCTCACAAAAAATTATTTAAGGTTTCTGTAATGTATGCCATGAAGAAATATAATAATATTGATGAAGCAACCATCTATATAAAGAAAGAATTTAATAAAATATTAGAGATGTCTTTAGTATTGACACAAAAAAGTAATATATTTAAACAAGCAACTGGAAAAATCGCCGGTGCTGTTTGTGCTTTATTAGTCGGAGCAATAAGTGTTGCGACTGCAGGAGCGGCTTTTTCTATCATAGTTGTACCAGCATCAATTTTTGCCGTCAGATATGCACCTGAACTTGGTGAAAAAATTGGAGGATTAATTTTGAATAATGATAATGCAATAAAACTAGAACAAAGCAATATAGATAAGTTTATGAAAACATTACAAAATGATAAAGAAAGTCTTCTATCTCAAGAAAAAACAAAAAACATCAAACAAAATATTAAAGTTTCTCCTTCTCAAATCAATGCTAAATTAACTAAGAAAGTGGTTAATGAAAAACATAGATGGGTATAGTCATTGCGAGAAGAATTACGCAGTAATTCGACGAAGCAATCCAGTAAAAATTCTGTAAATCAGAATTTTTTTAATTATTTTTCTAGATTGCCACATCGCTACGTTCCTCGCAATGGCGACTACGGTATCAACGCAAGCAAAGCTATTCGCATGAAATAAAGCTATTTTTACTTGAGAATATAAAATATTACTCTTATTATCTTTTTTTAAATCAATAAAATAACTTAATGAGAAAAGTAGTAATATCCGGCATGATCGGCAACGCTTTAGAATGGTATGATTATGCATTATATGCGCAATTTGCTTATATTATAGGGCAGCATTTTTTTCCGGATCCAGAAATGCGAGAGACGTTAACTTTTGCGGTATTTGCTGCAGGCTTTGTAGTACGACCGCTCGGCGGTATTATTTTCGGTAATATAGGTGATAGATTCGGTAGACGTACTGCTTTGGTGATGGGTATTATAGCTATGGCAATACCGACTGCCGGGATAGGGCTCTTACCAAGTTATAAAACTATTGGAATTGCCGCTCCTATTATTTTAACTATTATCAGACTCATACAAGGTTTTTCTTTAGGAGGGGAATTTAGCGGTTGTATTTCGTATATTGTAGAACATGCTTCGTTCGAGCAGCGAGGACTTGCGGGGAGTAGCTCATTTGTTAGTATGTGCGGTGGTATGCTGCTTGGACTTGGTACAGCAGCCGGTTTTTCTTATTTTATGCCTGCCGATATGCTATTTGAATGGGGTTGGAGGATACCTTTTATTGCCGGTTTATTTATTAGCTCCGTAGGTTTATATATTAGAAAAAACCTAGCAGAAAGTCCTATTTATAAAAAAGCTAAGGGAACAAGGCGTTTAGCACGTTTTCCTTTACGAGAAACATTAACAAAATGCCCAAAAGAACTAATTATCGCACTTGGTCTGTATATTACCGTAACTGCTCCTTTTTATACTTCTACGGTTTTTATTGGTAATTTTATGCAAACACTCGGTTATACTAATCAGCAAAGCACAATTGTTAGTAGTATAATATTAATCGTAATGATGATAGTATTTCCTATATCTGCGTATGTTTCGGATAAGGTGGGGCGACGTCCTGTACTAATATGGGGGATTATCTTGTTAATTTTATCAGTCTATCCTATTTTTGTAGCCTTAGGGTCGATGAATTTTACTTTAGCTATAATATCTCAAGTAATATTTGCTGGAGTTATTAGCATCTATATGGGGCCTATTCCAACGGTTTTAGTAGAGATATTTCCGACTAGCATAAGATTTACCGGTGTTGCACTTTCATACAACCTTGCAGCTGCTATATTTGGCGGTACTGCTCCAATGTTAGCAATGATATTAACGAAAGTTACCGGAAACAATTATGCTATTGCGTATTATTTAATTGCACTTGCCTTGTTATCTTCTATAATTCTAAAATTCTATAAAGAAACCTATAAAAAGAATCTAATAAATTAATATGAGCGAAGTTTTTGAAATACCAAACGGTGAAAGCAAGGTTTTACTCCATTGTTGTTGTGCTCCTTGTGTTGGCCCTTTAATGGAAAAAATGATCGATACCGGCATTAAGTTTATGCTTTTTTTCTATAATCCTAATATTCATCCTAAAAAAGAATATGAGCTTCGTAAAAATGAAAATATTAAATTTGCCGAGAAACATAATATAGAATTTATCGATGCAGATTATGATCCGCAAAATTGGTTTAGGCGTGCTAAAGGGATGGAGCTTGAGCCTGAGAGAGGTATACGCTGTACAATGTGTTTTGATATGCGTTTCGAGCGTACAGCTTTATATGCTTATGAGAACGGCTTTAAAGTTATAACTAGCTCGCTTGGTATTTCTAGATGGAAAGATATGAACCAAATTAATGAATCAGGAACTAGGGCGGCATCTCATTATGAAGGGGTGACCTATTGGACTTATAATTGGCGTAAAGATGGCGGTGCTAGCAGAATGTACGAAATTGCCAAAGAAGAGAACTTTTATAAACAAGAATTTTGTGGCTGTGTTTATTCTTTCCGTGATACTAACGATTGGCGAGTAGCAAACAATCGTCCTAAAATCGAGATCGGCAAGGAGTATTATTAAGACCTCAAATTAATAAAAAAATATTTTATTTTTTTGAATCTTTATATTATAATAATCTAGATAATCTAGCTATATGAGGATTTTATATGAATAAATGGCAGTTACACGAAGCAAAGAATAAGTTAAGTAATATTATTGATATTGCAATGCATGGTACCCCTCAATGTATTACAAAAAGGGGTGAAGAAGCAGTTGTAATTATTAGTATAAAAGACTATAAACAACTTACTAAACAAAAACCTGATTTCAAAGAATATTTATTGAGCATACCTAAGACAGATAATTTGGATATTCAGAGAGCAAAAGGATATGCTAGAGATTTTGAATTATGAAATATTTATTAGATACTAATGTTGTATCTGAAATTCAAAAGAAAAAATCCAATTCTCAAGTAGCAGCATGGTTTTCAATTGTTCATTCTAGCCAGTTATACTTAAGTTGTATTACTATCGGCGAAATAAGAAAGGGAATATCAAAATTAGCAAAGAAAGATAAAATAGCAAGTTTGAAGTTAGAAAAATGGTTAGAAAGAATAATAATAGATTATAATGAAAGAATTCTTAATATTGACAAAGAAATATGTGAGGAGTGGGGTGAATTAATGAGTATTGATAGTACGAATGCAATCGATGCTTTAATAGCTGCACAGGCAAAACAAAGCAATATGATACTAGTTACTAGAAATATCAAACATTATAATATGTTTAATATAAAAATATTCGATCCTTTTAACTAATCAAAATTTTCTTTCCCAATAATAATACCCTATGAAAAAACTATCATTTCAGCAAATTATTCTGACATTACAAAATTATTGGCAGGATTATGGCTGTGCAATATTGCAGCCTTACGATGCCCATGTTGGAGCCGGTACGTTTCACCCTGCAACTGTACTTCGCTGCCTTGGTACTAAACCTTGGTCTGTTGCATATGTTCAGCCATCAAGAAGACCAGGGGATAGCAGGTATGGCATGCATCCTAATAGAATGCAGCATTATTATCAGTTTCAAGTTATATTAAAGCCGTCGCCGGATAATATTCAAGAGTTATATCTTAAAAGCTTAGAATGTTTAGGCATAGATTTAAAAATTCATGATATCAGATTTGTTGAAGATGATTGGGAGTCGCCAACCTTAGGTGCTGCCGGGCTTGGCTGGGAAGTATGGTGTAACGGTATGGAAGTATCGCAATTTACTTATATGCAGCAAATCGGCGGTATTGAATGCCGTCCCGTTGCCGGTGAAATCACTTATGGACTCGAGAGGCTTGCTTTATATATTCAAGGTGTTGATGAAGTAAGAGAGCTTGATTGGAATGGGCAAGTAGGCGAAAAAGCTTTAAAATACGGTGAAGTGGATTTCGAAGCTGAACGGCAATTTTCAAAATATAATTTAGAGCTTGCCGATAGTGAAATGTTACTGCGACATTTCAAGGATAGCGAAGACCAGTGTGAGAGATTAATCAAAGCTAATTTACCTATGCCGGCTTATAATGAATGCCTTAAGGCAAGTCATGCATTTAATCAACTAAATGCACTTGGAGTAATTAGCGTCACTGAGCGTGCTTCTTATGTTTTAAGAGTGCGTCATTTAGCTAGAATTTGTTGTACAAAATGGTTGGAGATGAACAAGTGAGCGAGTTATTATTAGAGCTATTTAGCGAAGAAATTCCGGCTTTTATGCAAAAAAATGCTGAAGAGGGTTATTTAAATATATTCACGAAAATTTTTGAAGAAAACGAAATATTTGCAAAAGTACAAGTATTCGCGGGACCTCGCAGGATAACGCTGCATGCTACCCATTTGCCAAAGATAACTTTGCCAAAAGAGGAAGAAATGAAAGGACCAAGCATAGAAGCTCCGGAAGCCGCTATTAACGGCTTTTGTAAAGCTCATAATATTAGTAAATTAGAGCTTTCTACTAAATTAATTAGTAATCAGCTATATTATTTCTTTGTCAAAAAAACAGAAGAAAGAGAAATAAAAGAGATTTTGCCGGAGATTATTATAGAGGCTATTAATAGATATAGCTGGGCAAAATCGATGTTTTGGGGTTATTACAAAATAAAATGGATTAGACCTCTGCGAAATATTTTATGCATATTTGACGGCGAAATATTACCAATGCAATTTGGGCATTTAACCGCTAATAATATTACATATGGGCATCGTCTTACTGATAATAAAAAATTAGAAGTAACAGATTTTGAAGATTATAGAAATAAGCTTTTAGACAATCATGTTATTTTAGAAAGAGCAAAGAGAGAGGCAATAATTAAAACCGGTTTACTGGAACTAGCAAATTCTCATGATTTAATTATAAAAGAAGATAATCGTTTAGTAGAAGAAGTAATAGGGCTTAGCGAATTTCCTGTTGTACTGCTTGGAAAAATACCACAAAAATTTTTAGAGTTACCTAAAGAAGTACTTATTTCTTCGATGCGTACGCATCAGAAATATTTTTGTTTATTTGATAAAACAGGAAATTTTACACCATATTTTCTCTTTGTCAGTAATGGCAGATTTACAAATGCTGAACTAGTTATTCAAGGTAACGAGAAAGTTCTATCGGCACGTCTTTCGGATGCTTTATATTTTTGTAAGCAGGATATAGCTAAAACTTTAGAATCAAGATTAGTCCAATTAGAAGCTGTAACATTTCATGCAAAGCTTGGTAATTTAAGAGAAAAAGTTGAACGCATAACCGATATTTGTAATTATATAGCTCCAAATAATAAGGATTTGATTACAGCAGCTAGACTTTGCAAAAGTGATCTTGTTTCTGAGATGGTCGGGGAATTTCCTGATTTACAGGGGATTATGGGTTATTATTATGCAAAACATGAAGGGCTAAATGCAGAAATAGCCGCTGCAATTAGAGACCATTATAAACCGCAAGGTTTGAGCGACAATGTACCAAGCGGAAATGCGGCTTTACTTGCTTTAGCCGATAAGCTAGATAGTTTAGTAGGTTTGATGATAGCAGGGGAAACACCAACAGGCTCAGGTGATCCATATGCCTTAAGACGTCAAGCTCTTGGTATAATAAGAATAATACTTGAAAATAAATTAGAGCTAAATTTTAATGATTTAATTAATTTTTCTATAAACTTATATAAAGATTCATCTGACGAAAATAAGAATTTAATAATATCTTTTTTTGAAGAAAGAGCAAAATTTTACTTTAAAAATGACTATGATATTGCGTTAATTAATGCAGTTCTTGACTTAAATTTAGTAGATACAAACTTTAAGCTTGATGCATTAAAAGAATTTTTAATAGAAGACGCAGGCAAGCAATTATTAAATGCTTACAAACGAGCTAGCAATATAATTGGTGATCAGAAAATTACCGGCTTAGTTGATGCGAGTCTCTTTAGTACACAACCTGAAAAAGAATTATTTGAAGTAATCCAAAAAATTTCTCCGCAAATTATAGATAGTATAGTTGATAAAGATTATAAGAAAGCCTTAAATTTATTATCGTCTCTATTAACTCCCATTACTAGCTTTTTTGATAATGTACTCGTTAATGACTCTGATCCAAAGATCGCTCAAAATCGTTTGTCGTTATTACAGAATATTTGTGAATTATTTGATAAAGTAGCTAAGTTTCACCGCTTATGATAAACAAAGCAGTTCAATTTATAAAATCAGGTAAAGTGGTTGTTTTTCCGACTGAAACAGTATATGGGATTGGTGCGGATGCCACAAATAATGAGGCGTGTTTAAAGATTTTTCAGTTCAAAGAGCGCCCTGCTATCAATCCGCTTATCGTGCATGTCTCCTCCATAGAGCAAGCAAAGGAAATAGGGGAGTTTGACGATTTAGCTACAAAAATAGCAGAAAAATTTTGGTCTGGACCATTATCTATAGTTGTCCCTTTAAAAGAGAATGCAAATATTGCCCCTAGCGTAACAGCAGGACTAAATACTATAGCACTTCGGATACCATCTTATCCTGTAGCGTTAGAGCTTATCAGACAATCAGGCATACCTATAGCTGCCCCAAGTGCTAACCCTTCAAACTATATTAGTCCGACTAACGCTGAGCATGTCACAAAACATTTTAAGGATAATAAGGAAATTTTTATTTTAGCACCTGAAATCTATCAATCTAAATATGGGCTAGAGTCAACGATAATCGATACAACAACTGTTACTCCTACTATTCTTAGAGAAGGGTTTATAACTGCTGAAATTTTAGGAGAAATACTAGGAATAGAAGTTTTAAAAGCATCAGAGACAAGTACTATAAAAGCTTCGGGAATGCTTGCAAAACACTATTCACCAAAAGTACCGGTTAGGCTAAATGCTATAAATTTAGAGGATAAAGAAATCGGATTAAATTTTGGCAATAGCAATCTTACAGGAAGATTTTCATTAAACTTAAGTGTAAAAGGTGACTTTATAGAAGCCGCTGCAAATCTTTATGCTTATTTAAGAATACTTGACGATTATGCTGCATCTCATGATGTAAGAGGTATAGCAGTTAGCCCTATACCTCAAGTGAATATAGGGGCTGCAATTAATGATCGCCTAAAACGTGCCGCAAAATCATAAATTTCGGCGTTCTATTCGCCTTAATAGCTTTTTGATGATATTTGGTAATTACATAGTTATCGTGCGGTTTTAAATAATCATTTTTATTTATAATTTCAAAATTACCGTTCTGCTGTATTAACTCTATTGCTTCATAAAAATAATTTTCGATATCGGAAGCAAATACTAAATTACCATTGTCTTTTAGCTTATCTTGTAAAATCTTAAGTCGTTCTTTATTGAAAATACGTTTCTTTTTTTGCTTATTTTTTATCCATGGATCGGGAAATAAAATATAAATTCCATCAAGGTTATTGCTTGGTATCTCATTTAATATTAAATCCAAATTATTAGGGAATAATAAAAAATTCGTGATATTTTGTTCTCCTGCAAGCTTTAAAACATTTGCAACTCCGTTTAAATATACCTCTACCCCAATAAAAAGTGCATTAGGATTCATTTTAGCTTGATTAATGAAATGCTCACCCATACCAAAGCCTATCTCAAGAAATACTTTACGTTTTTCATTTACAAGCTTTTCTTTAGAAAATAAATATTTTGGTAGTTTGTTATCTAATAAATTCTGTTGCACTCCTGATAAGCTTTTACCGATACGTCTTGCATATGACCGATTGAGATTAATAGGAGAAAATAACATTACCCTACTGTGACCTTGTAGATCCTTATAAACGCTTTCAATATTATAACCATGATCTAAGAAAATTTGGGTTACCGCTTCTTCCTGTTTAAACCCTATTTCTAATATAATCTTACCGTTTGGTTTTAAGAATTGTTTGGCATTTTCGGCGATGAGAAAGTAAGCTTGCAGTCCGTCTTTTTCAGCAAATAAAGCAATAGACGGTTCATAATTGATTGTTTCAATTGCCATCTCTGATTTTTCGCTGTGAGCTATATATGGCGGGTTGCTAACGATAAAATCAAATTTCTGAGTTTCAATATTCTCAAACCAATTACTGTGAATAATCTGAATGCGATCCGTTACCTCATATTTTGCTACATTACTTTTGATAATGTCTATAGCATCAAGACTTATATCGGTTGCAATTACATTAGCATTCGGTAACTCACATAATAGACTGATAGCAATGCAGCCGCTACCTGTGCCAAGTTCTAGGATATTTAAGAATTTGTCATTGCAGTTTTCGCTTATGTCATTCCCGCTTTCGCGGGAATGACATTGAAATACAACATCCACCAAAACTTCAGTATCGCTTCTTGGAATTAATACATGTTTATTAACAATAAATTCACGTGAATAAAATTCTTTAACACCTGTAATATATACTATCGGTTCATGCTTTAATCTTCTCGCTAACAGTTTTTCAAAAGCTTCTATCTTGGCTTCATTTAACTGCTCATCAAGATTAATAAGTAAATACTCAGTAGGTTTATTTATAACATGCTGTAGTAAAATTCGTGCTTCTAATTGAGGCGAACTAATACCTATTTTATTTAATTTATCTGTAGCGTCACTAAGAATTTGCTTTATAGAACATTGCATGGAAAGTTTTATTTTCTGCCAAAATTTTTCATTTATAAAATCTCATCTACACTATCTAGCGATGCTAGTTTTTTAAGTTCAGTAAATTCACGAAATATAAAATTTATTCTTATAATATTCGGGTTCTAGAGTTATAATATCTATTTTAAGATAATTTTTGGTTTTAGGTATTTTAATTATTTTCATAAACCGTTTTATGTTATTATATCACCAATTATTTCTGAATAATATTCATGTTCTATATAGCTATTTTTAAAGCTAAGATTTGCTAATGTTTCTAAATCACAAGTGATTAAAGGTTCTTGTTCGTGTTGATTTTTTAATAAATAAGGACTAGTACAAAACCAAGCGAACTCTCCTTTTATCTGGTCAGCAGTTAGTTTATTTAGTACTTCACCATTTTTCCCATACAAAATCAAGTCAGAAAAAGCACCATATCCTGCTTCGGTAAATTTTATGGGAGCTTTCTTCTCACCTAAAATTTCTTGTTGATTTTTTAAAATATATTCTAAATAAACTTTAAAATAATGCTTATACTCTTGTCCCTCATATCGTGTACACTTAGTATTTTGATATTTAGATTTTAATTCCTCTAAAGATTCTTGCGGTATTTTTGTGTCTTGATGTCCTATATATATTTTATCTAAAATTTGTTTTTTCTCATATTCTTTAATAATAATATGAGTCATATTTTTTGTTGGAACAGTAATCATATATTCTTTTTTGTTAGGATAAATAATCTCTGCACATTTAGCAATAAAACTATGAAGTTTAAGCGAAAGACTTAAATGTTTTTTAGTATTATTATAGTCATATATTGGAGCTTTTATTATTCCTATATGTGAAATAAAATTTGCGTTTTAGAAGTTGCCATAGTTATAATCATTTCTACCGATGGTATATCAATACTACTTTTCTGTTCCCATGCTTTATTATAGGTAAAAACTACATATACATCTGTTAAATCTTGGTCATGATATTCTATGCTAGAGTCAAAAGCATCTAGTTCCATAAAAGCTTTTCTATATTCTTTTTTCCCGAACTGGTTTATAAACTCCCCCTGTTTCTTTGAGAAATTTTGCCAAGTAGTTACATTTACTCCATTAACTTTTACCATATAAAAATGTAAATCATCTTCTACTTCATAATGATAAATTTCTGATTTTACTTCTTGTGCTTTATATAGCTTTGTAAAAAAATGTTGTAAATTAGAATATTTTTCATCTATTTTACTGAAATCAAATTCAGAGAAAATCCGCAGAGCTTGCATATATTGCATGTCTATATTATCAGGTGCTTTTGCTTCTTTGCATGCAACTTTTATAAATTTATTTAATTGTTCTTCTTGCTCATTAAAATCATTTTTTTAAATTCTTCTAAAAATTTTTTTAATAAAATTTCTTTCCTATAATTTGCATCATCAATATACGTACTATTATTAATATCTATGCCTGTTTTTAATCTTAGAGAAAGAATTTCATTGACGAATTCAGAAATTTTAATTTCATGTTCTGTACTATATTGCGAAGAGCTAGCAATTTTTATAGATTGCGGTTTAAAAGATAAATTATTACCTAATTTTAAAATAAAATCTTTTACTTCTGGCCAATCTCTATAATTTGATATATCTAAGGAAATAATTTTGTTTGTGGCGGTACTTAAATCTTGCAGAAAAGTAAAAATCTTTTCTAATCTCGCTTTTTGTTTTCTAAGGTTTAAAATACCCTATCCCATAGAATATAAGGCTTCTTCTAATTTAGAATTAGCTTCATTTTATAAATAAATATTAATCCTTAATATTATATAAAAAATTAATATTTTGTCAATTATAAACTAATTATCTCTTCCATATCCCTTGGCAACTCACAAGAAAATTCCATAATCGCATTACTAGTCGGATGAGTAAAACTTAAATACCAAGAATGCAGGGCTTGACGTTTAAAATCAATTAATTTTGCTTTTAGTTCAGGGGGAGAATGAGCAATTTTTCGGTCGTTATTGCCGTAAGTTTGGTCGCCGACTACCGAATGCTTTAAATGGCTTAGCTGTACTCTAATTTGGTGAGTTCTACCCGTACTAAGCTTGCACTCCACCATACTAATACTACCTTTATAAAATAATTCTAGAGTCTTATAATGTGTAACGGCTTCTTTGCCGCCATATTTTAATATGGTCATTTTTTGGCGATCGCTTCGGCTGCGACCTATATTATTTTTAATGACTCCTTCTAGCGGATTTATTACTCCCCACACTAACACTTTATATTTCCGTATTACCTGCCTTTGTTCTATCTGATTTGCAAGTAGCATATGTGCTTTATTATTTTTAGCAACTACCATCAAGCCCGTAGTGTCTTTATCTAAACGATGTACTATCCCGGGTCTTTCTGATGAGCCGATATCCGATAAGTTTTTTGTATGATGTAATAAAGCATTAACAAGCGTATCGTCATGATGCCCTGCTCCCGGGTGTACCGTCATACCTGCAGCTTTGTTAATTACTATCAAATCATCGTCTTCATATATTATATCAAGTGCTACATTTGCTGTTGCAATTTTTAGTTCTTCAGGTTCTTTAAAAGAAAATAATATAATATCATTCTCCTTGACCAAAACATCAGGATCAGAAATAATTACATCATTAACTAGTATTTGCGAATCTTTAATAGCTTTTTGGATTTGATTCCTTGAAACATTTTCAAGAAGCGATGATAGAGCTTTATCAAGCCTTATGTCATTTAGTTCGTGTGGTACGGAATATTTTAACATATTTTATTTTAAGATAATGAATAATACGCTTAAATGGTTAAGTGCAATCGGTGTTGAATATTATTGCCATGAACATCCACCGCAATTAAAGGTACGTAATAATACTGAACTAACTGAAAAGCCACAAGTAAAACTTATGTCTACAAAAGAAACTGCATTCAATATGAATGATAAAGTTCATGATAATATAACCCTAGCAAGATCTCTTGCCGATAAAGCTAATAATATCGAAGAACTAAAAGAATCTCTACTAAATTTTAATGGTTGTGAACTTAAGAAATTTGCTACTAATACGGTTTTCGGTGACGGTAATTTAGAAGCTAAAATTATGTTAATAGGCGAAGCCCCGGGAAGTACCGAAGATTTGAAAGGAATACCTTTTTACGGCGAAAGTGGCAATTTACTTGATAATATGCTACACGCTATCGGAGTTTCACGAAAACATAACGCTTATATTACTAATACGGTATTTTGGCGTCCTCCTGCTAATAGACAGCCGACGTTCGAAGAAGTCGATATTTGTAGACCTTTTGTAGAGAAGCATATTGCTCTTATCAACCCGCAGCTAATTATTCTAGTCGGTAGCACGGCTGCAACTAGCTTACTTGGAAAAAATTCGGGTATTACTAAAATTAGACAAGAATATTATTTTTATACCAATAAATATTTATCCACTCCTATTCAAACTACGGCAATCTTCCACCCTGCCTATTTACTCCGCCAACCTATGCAAAAACGCACCTCTTGGTATGATTTACTCAAGATTAAGGAGTATTTAGTCAATAATAGACTTCTTGCATAACTTGTACATTAATCTAGTACTCACAGCTTCACGTACTTTTCAAAATAATTTTCTACTGGACAATTAGTCGTATATATGCGACAGTGTAATCATCTCTAGTTAAGCTTAATATGCAAAACACTAAACAAATACAATTTTTATAACAGATATTCTGCTATTAAATGCAGGTAATAAAGATACTCAAGGCAAAGATATTAAAAAAGCCTTAGAAATAATAGAAGAAGTTTATAAACGAAATTGAGGGTGTTATATGGAAAGTTTACAGATTATTTAAAAGAAAAATTACAAAATGAGGAAATATTAGTAGGGTATATTAATGAAGTGTTAGAGCAAGAGGAGGTATAGCAAAAATCTCTAAAGAAGCTCATATAAATAGACAATATATATATAATGTTATCTAGCAAAGGTAATCCAAGTGTCGACAATATAGGATCTTTATTAAACGCTTTAGGCTTGCAGTTGAAAGTAGAAGCATGTGTGTTTTAAATTTTCATTAACCTTGCAAGTTGAGCAAGATATCAAAGAAAATTTTTAAATTCTAATAAATCATAATTCATTTCTAATTTCATTAAATTAGGGTTATACTTACTGATGTATAAAAATAAGGTATATCCATATGACCAATGAAAATAATAATGATTCAGAATTTGCTGAATTAAAAATCAGAGGAAAAATATTTAAATTACCTATACTTAAAGCAAGTATTGGTGAGGATGTAATCGATATAAGTAGGGTATCTGCGGAAGCCGATTGCTTTACTTACGACCCGGGTTTTATGTCTACTGCTTCTTGTCAGTCTACTATCACCTATATAGACGGTGATAAAGGAATCTTGCGGCATCGAGGATATGATATTAAAGACTTAGCTGAGAAAAGTGATTTTTTAGAAGTAGCATATTTACTGATTTATGGGGAACTACCAAGTGGTGAGCAGTATAATAATTTCACTAAACAGGTTGCTCATCATTCATTAGTGAATGAAAGATTACACTATTTATTTCAAACCTTTTGTAGCTCTTCTCATCCTATGGCTATTATGCTTGCGGCTGTCGGTTCTCTTTCGGCATTTTATCCTGATTTATTGAATTTTAAGGAAGCAGATTACGAACTTACCGCTATTAGAATGATTGCTAAGATACCTACCATCGCTGCAATGTCTTATAAATATTCTATAGGACAACCGTTTATTTATCCTGATAATTCGTTAGATTTTACCGAAAATTTTCTGCATATGATGTTTGCAACGCCTTGTACGAAATATACAGTAAATCCAATAATAAAAAATGCTCTTAATAAGATATTTATCCTACATGCCGATCATGAGCAGAATGCTTCTACTTCAACAGTCCGAATTGCCGGCTCATCCGGAGCTAACCCTTTTGCTTGTATTAGCACGGGTATTGCCTCACTTTGGGGACCTGCTCACGGTGGGGCTAATGAAGCGGTAATAAATATGCTTAAAGAAATCGGTAGTTCTGAGTATATTCCTCGATATATAGCTAAAGCTAAGGATAAAAATGATCCATTTAGGTTAATGGGTTTTGGTCATCGTGTATATAAAAACTATGACCCGCGTGCCGCAGTACTTAAAGAAACGTGCAAAGAAGTATTAAAGGAACTCGGGCAGCTAGACAACAATCCGCTCTTACAAATAGCAATAGAACTTGAAGCTATCGCTCTTAAAGATGAATATTTTATTGAGAGAAAATTATATCCAAATGTTGATTTTTATTCGGGTATTATCTATAAGGCTATGGGTATACCGTCGCAAATGTTCACGGTACTTTTTGCAATAGCAAGAACCGTAGGCTGGATGGCACAATGGAAAGAAATGCACGAAGACCCTGAACAAAAAATCAGCAGACCTAGACAGCTTTACACCGGTTATGTACATAGAGAGTATAAGGGTATTCGGGAGAGGTAAACATTGTAGTCATTGCGAGCGACTGCAAGGAGCGTAGCAATCTCAAGAGATTTGATGAGATTGCCACGTCGCTTCGCGCCTCGCAATGACGTTGAAAATATAAATCATATGCATTTTATTGATGAAGTTAAAATATATATAAAAGGTGGGAACGGTGGCAATGGTTGTGTTAGTTTCCATCGTGAGAAATTTATTGACAGAGGCGGACCGGACGGTGGTGATGGTGGACGTGGCGGTAGTGTTATTTTCAGGAGTAATCACCATCTTAATACGCTAGTAAATTATCGATATAAACAGCATTTTACCGCAGAAAACGGCGAAAACGGTAAAGATTCAAATAGAAGCGGTAAATCAGGAAAATCATTAGTTCTTGATGTTCCGATCGGTACTCAAATCTTTTCCGAGGACGGCAATATATTATTGTATGATTTCACTGTGGATGATCAAAGCTTTGAAATAATTAAAGGAGGAAGTGGCGGTCTTGGTAACAGCCATTTCAAATCGTCGGTTAATCAAGCTCCAAGAAAGCGTACGGAAGGAGAAATTGCCGAAGAAATGTGGATTCATTTAAGTTTAAAACTTCTCTCTGATGTTGGGCTTGTGGGGCTTCCAAATGCCGGTAAATCTACTTTTTTATCCGTTGTAACGGCAGCCAAGCCTAAAATTGCCGATTATCCCTTTACTACTTTAGTGCCGAAGCTTGGAGTGGTATATGTTGATGACGAAGAGTTGGTCATAGCCGATATTCCTGGCTTAATTGAGGGGGCTCATCAAGGTCACGGACTTGGCGATAAATTCTTAAAGCATATAGAAAGATGTAATGTATTAATACATTTAATAGACGGCTCTAGTAATGATGTAGTTGCAGATTATAATACGGTACGTCTTGAGCTTGAATCATATTCCGATTATCTAAAAAATAAAATCGAAATCATATGTCTTAATAAATGCGATGTTCTCACAGATGAGGAAATACAGGAAAAAATAAATAAGTTGCAGAAAGTTACTAATAAAGAAGTTTTTCCTATCTCTACCTACACTAATGCTGGAGTAAATAAAATAGTTAAACTTGCTTTAGAGACTATAAAAAATCAGGAGTAATACTACTAGGTATTGCCTGCGTGGATACTGAGGATTGTCATTGCGAGGATTCCTGAGATTGCAACGCTCACTAACGTTCGCTCGCAATGACAATGAATAAGCTTTAAATTAAAGTAATACGTTGCTCTTCTGCTTCTAGATATTTCTCTAGCTCTTCCTTAGTATATTTCTTTTCTTTAAGTTTTATTTCGTGATTAAATATATATTGTACAGCTTTATCTTCTAAGGCAGGACCTTTAAGTCCTTCAATTGCTCTAGGATTATTTTTATAAAAATCAAATATCATATTTTCCTGCCCAGGAAAATTACGTGCTTGTTGCATAATAACTTTTCTTAAATCATCAGGCTCTAATTGCAAATTTTTAGATTTTGCATATTCAGCAAGTAATAAGCCTATTCGCACACGGCGTAGGGCTAATTTATTATAATATGCTGTTATTTCTTGAGAGGATTTATCTTTCAATAATGATTCATCTTGTTCATTTTTATCGGTTTCGGACTTTAGAATATTTTTTTCTTGCTCTAATAAAGATTCCGGTACATCAAAATCTAACAATTTTTCTAACTTATCAAATAAGTTCATTTTCATTATAGTATTAATAGCTTCTTCCGACTCATTTTCTATTTGTTTAGTAAAATGTGTACGTAATTCTTCAAGGCTATTACTTTGGAATTTTTTAGCAAATTCGTCATCGATAACGGTAGGTTCTGCAGTATGTACTGCTTTAATTTGTACTACAAAACGAGCATCCTTACCTGCTAAATCTTTAGCATGGTAATTTTCAGGAAAAGTCACATTAACATCTACTTCACTACCTGTTTTAGAACCTATTAATTGTTTCTCAAAACCGGGAATAAGTGCATTACTACCTATTATTACTTTAAAATCATTTAATTTACCGTCCTCAAAAGCTTTCTCCTTGATGTACCCGATTGCATCAATAGTAACCTGATCTCCGTCTTTTATTTTTGCTTTACTTTCTTTAGTATAATTTTTTGTTAATGCGGCAAGTTTTTCTAGTTGTTCTTCAACATCTTTAGAGTTTACTTCTAATTTTGGACGGTCTAGTGAGATTTTTTTTAAATCCGGAATAGTAATTTTAGGTAATAACTCTATTTTTACGGTAAATTCTAAAGCTTTATCGGATTCGTTTTGTAATTCTTCAATTTTGGGTCTACCGATTATATTTAGATTATGCTCTTTAATAACGTGATTTACTGAATGGTTAATTCTTCTTTCTATTATATCATTCCTGACGGAAGTACCGTATTTTTTCTTAACAATTGAAACCGGTACTTTACCGGCTCTAAAACCTGCTATTTTAACTTTCTTGGTTAAATCAAGTAATTCTTTTTGAATATCGTCATCTATCTCACTTAAAGGAGTAGCAATTCTTGCATGAAAATCCAATCCTTCGTTTTTTAATATGGTAATTCCCATTTTAATAATCCATTAATTCTGTATATAGTTTGCTAATCAAAATAAACTAAAGAGCTGCAATATGCAATAGTTTTTGTAAAATCCCATTAGGATTAGGCATTGCTAACTGTGAGTTTCGCAGAACTCACCTAGCCCTTTTTTTATTATCTTAATGTTCGGTTCTATTTTTGGTATGGTTGTAGGTAATAGCTTCTTCATTTTTATACAAAATTATCGCTATTTTTTTTGTGTTACTCATCTTGTTAACGCTCATTAATAGCTTATCCTTATCGTTACTTGTTTACAATTTTCGAGCAGCCTCTTGAGAGTACGTTTCAACTATCCATACGGCTATTTCCGGCATTAATCTTAAGAAACTTAATAATTGCGGATTTAAGATCAAATATCTCATAGCATTTATTATCATGATTAATTATGTTATTAATTCAGCGTCCTCTCTTGGTTATTTTAATTTTCGGTTCTATTTTTTGTATAGCGTTCAATAGCTTATTCAATTCATTTCTATAAATCATGATAATAATTTTTCTTTTTCTTACTTTGCTTTTAAGTAATCGTTTATCATTGCTTGCTTCCTCTTTTTTCTTTGCTTCTTCAGGATAGGTATCAACTAGCCAGGTTGCTATTTTAGAAGCAGTAAACTCTTTGCCGGCATGAGTTTTAAGATTTTAATAATTGCAGTTTTGCGGTCAAAAAAAGACATATTCGGTAATTATATTAAGTTAAAATTCATATTACTTATATTTTTTAGACATTGCTAAATTAAAGATGGATATTGTCATGAGCTAAGCGATTAGACTTAGTCGATTTTGTAGAAGTACTTTTTTCTTTTTTGTTATTGCTCGTTTGTTCTTTATCTGAGTTAACTTTAAAAGCTCAATAATTACAGCTTTGTATTGAAATTTTGCAGAAAAAATAAATTATAAATTCTTCAAAGTAAACAAATTAATTATATAGAAATAAAAAATTAATATTATAGTGGTATAAAAATACAACTATTTTTTAAATTATATAAAGATAAGGTATTTATGGGGTAACCCTTTATTTTTTCAAAAGAATTTAAATGGTTATATCTTACTTTTTTTAGAGTATATTGCAATAAACTAGATGATTTAGGAGCAAAAGCAAGTAAATAAATTGGGTATAAGATTTGTGGCGTTGTTAACCAAAGATATATATCGTTCTTTTGCTCCTAATGAGTTAAATAACTGAAAGTGTTGTTGCGTGGAGGCCAAATCGTCATTGCGAGGCGCGAAGCGACGTGGCAATCCAGTAAAAAATTCTGATTTACAGAATTTTTTACTGGATTGCTTCGTCGAATTACTATGTAATTCTTCTCGCAATGATGGAAAACCGATCCACGCAACAATGCCAAGCAGAATGACATTAAGAGCATTTTTTATTAGACTGCTTCGTCAATTACTGCGTAATTTTCCTCACAATGGCGTTAAGCAATAAGATTTAAGCGTACTTCTTCGTTCAGTTCTTTAGTAGAAGATAATTCTATATCAAGTGCGGCAAATATCTGCACTAAAGCTACAGATAAATCATTGATCATTTTGTCGGTATGGGCAGGGGTTGGGATGATTCGGAGGCGTTCCGTACCTCTCGGTACGGTTGGAAAATTGATATGTTGAACGTAAATACCGTATTCATTAAGGAGCATATTTGAGGCTTTCGCCGTTTTAATCGGATCACCAATAATTATCGGCACTATATGACTTTCATTTTTCAAATAAGGTATATTAAAACGTTCAAAAGAATTTTTAAGTTTTGTAACTACTTCTTGATGTTTTATTCGTTCTTCATTCGATTCTTTAAGATGTCTAATACTATGTGTTGCAGCGGTAGAAATTAACGGCGGCAATGAAGTAGTGAAAATAAACCCTGGAGCGGTTAGTCTTATAGCGTCGACTAAATTATGGTTGCTAGTGATATAACCGCCGATAGTACCATATGCTTTGGCAAGCGTCCCTTGAATAATATCGATTTGATCACTACAATTAAGAAGCTCGGCAATACCGCCACCCTGTTTACCGTATAAACCGACCGTATGAACTTCATCGATAAAGGTTAAAGCATTATATTTTTTGGCTAAGTTGATTATATCTTTGATAGGTGAGAAAAAACCGTCCATAGAGTAAGCCGATTCAAAAACAACAATTTTAGGTCTATTAATATCGACTGATTGTAAAAGCTCTTCTAGATGCTTAACGTCTAAATGTCTATATATATATTTCTCGGCTCTTGAACTTGTAATCCCTGCAATTATTGATGCGTGATTTAGCTCATCGGAGAAAAATACTATATCCGGCATGATTTTAGCAAGACTTGCAAGCGTTGTATCATTTGCAACAAAACCGGATGTAAAAACTAAAGCTGCTTGCTTTTTGTGTAAATTTGCAAGTTCTTTTTCAAGCTCAAGAATGGCTATATTATTACCGCCGATATTACGAGTTCCACCTGATCCAACACCGTATTTTAGCAAGGCATCTATAGAAGCGTGCATTACTTTTGCATGTTTACTCATACCCAAATAGTCATTAATGCACCACATAACTATTTGTTTATTAGCGTGTTCTGCAAAAGGAAAATTATCGGCTTGTCTTTTTAAGGCCTTAAATTCTCGATATCTTCCTTCGCTTTTGATCTTATCTATATGTTTGCTAAATATAATATCGTAATAAGACATTTTCTCGATGTCATTCCCGCGTAGGCGGGAATCCATTTTATTAATTATAAAATTCTATAATCAGATATTTTGAATGTTCTTTCTGGATTCCCGCCTACGCGGGAATGACATCGAACAGAACAATACTTCTAAACTCACGTTTGCAACCATTCTATATTAAAATTAAAAAAGTTTAAAGTTATAATATGGCTTTTTGTACAATATCGTTTAATCTCTTTGAAAATGCACCTGTATCAGCAACCGGTTCACCCTCTAAAATACAGGCTTGATCAAATATTAGATTAACCAATTCTTCATTATTTTTATTATTTGTTTTTAAGTCGTTAAAGATTTTCTCTATGATTTTATTTTTAGGGTTTAACTCTAGATTTTTAGCTGAGGCATTAGCTATTTGTTTCTGTTCAATCAAAAATCTCTCCATACGAATATCCATAGCAGCGTCGCTAACGGCAAGACAAGCAGGACTTGAAGTAAGTTTTTTAGAGATCTTAACTTCTTTTACCAACTCCCCTAGTGTCTCTTTAAAATAATCTGTTAGCAATTTATATTCATCATCGGATTTTTTACTATCTGTGTTTTTCTCCTCAGATTGTGAAGTAGTTTGCTCTACATCGATATCGCTTCTTGTCGCTGATTTAATAGCATGTTCTTTATATTTGCTATTAACATTTACCCAAAAATCATCCACTGTATCGGTAAAAAGTAATACATCGATTTTTTTACTTAACAACCCTTCGATTTGTGGGCTTGAAAGTAATTTATCGGGGTTATCACCGCTTAAATAATATATAGTACTCTGCCCTTCTTTAAAATTCGCTATATATTCGTCAAGGCTGACCATTTTATTATGCAAGGCACTTCTGAATATGCATACCTCTAATAATTTTTCATGGTTGGTAGTAGCCTCACATAAACCCTCTTTTAAAGCACCGCCGAAATTAGCCCAAAACTTATTATATTCTTCAGGTGATTCCTCTTTCTTTTTTCTAAGCTCGCCAAGCACTCTTTTTGTAATAGCATTTTTGATTTTCTCAAGCACGCTATTATGCTGCAGTGATTCACGGCTAATATTTAGTGGTAAATCTTCTGAATCAACCACGCCTCGTAAAAATCTTAAATATGATGGGATTAAATCTATATTCTCATCAGATATAAATACTCTTTTTATATATAATTTTACTCGCCTTTTGCGATCAGGGTGGAATAAATCAAATGTTTTGCTTGATGGAATGAAAAGTAGGTTAGTAAATTCTATAGCTCCCTCGTTTTTATTATGCATAGTTATCCAAGGGTCATCAATGGCATAAGATAGGCTTTTGTAGAATTCTTTATATTGTTCTTCCGTAATTTCCGATTTCGGTCTTGTCCATAATGCAGAAGCTGAATTAAGCTGGATTTCATTATTACCAGCTTCATCAAAGAAATATATCGGTACTGCTATGTGATCGGAATAGCTTTTAACGATGTGTTTTAATCTAAAATGATCAAGGAATGTATCTTCTTCCTTTTTGATATGTAAAACGATTTCCGTGCCTCTTGTGAACTCTTTATCTGAATTTGAGACAGTATATTCACCAAGCCCGTCTGATTCCCAAATATGGACTTTATCTTCCCCAGCTTTTCTTGAGGTTACAGTCACTTTATCGGCTACCATAAAGCTTGAATAAAATCCAACACCAAATTGACCGATTAGCATATTATCTTTTTTAGAATCACCGGATAGGCTTTTAAGAAAATTTGCCGTACCCGATCTTGCAATGGTACCGAGATTTTCAATTAAATCGTCTTTATTCATGCCGATGCCGTTATCACGGATAATGATTTGTCCGTTATCTTTATCGATTTTAACTGTAATTTTAAAATTGCTATCGCCAGCTACTAATGCACTATTACTTTGAGATAAATAACGTAATTTATCACAAGCATCCGAAGCATTGGAAATTAACTCCCTCATAAAAATCTCTTTATTACTATAAAGAGAGTGAATCATTAAATTTAAAATCTTGCCAACCTCGGCATCAAATTTCTTTTTTTCTTGTATCATAATTATTCTAGTTAATAAATTATTTTTTCGTCATATGACTGCTTATGTCATTCCTGCGGAAGCAGGAATCTAGAAAATAATAAATATAAACTGGATTCCCGCCTATGCGGGAATGACATTGGAAGTCTAGCAACAACTGCACCTTATTTAATATAGGAATTAATAATCAAATTTAAATAGTCTTCATTAATATTTTTTATCAATATCGTTTTTAAGCTATGAGTATGACCTTTAATAATTTCGATATTACTACGTGATAATTTCCATTCTTTTGCTAAATAATTTATGATTTCTTCATTCGCTTTACCTTGTTCCGGTATTGCTTTTATAGATAATTTTAGATATGGGATATTATTAATAATTACAAAATTGCTAATTAGATTTTGTTTAGAATTAGGCTTTACTTTAAAACTCAGTAAAGCCTGATGTGAAGAAGAATTGTAATTGTAGAATTTATCCATGAATATTTTTTATCATATTTGCTTATTATTTTTAATAAAAAAAGAATCCTTGAAAAACTTTGCTTAAACTGATATAATGTTTACCGTAAATGTTTAGCACCCTTAGCTCAGCTGGATAGAGCAACAGATTTCTAATCTGTGGGTCAGAGGTTCGAATCCTTTAGGGTGCGCCATTCTGCATTTCTCGGTATTTCTACAAACGTATCAAACCGCAGATGCAGCATAAAATCAAGCTTTTGACCGTTTAACTGAATATTAATTGTCTTTCACCAAATCTCTAAACTAAGCAGCTTTTCTCTTTCTTCTAAATAGTAAATTTATCACCTTATAAAACGAAATATAAAAATATTTCTCAAGTTTATTAATTAAAGCTTTAATTTCTTTTGTGTTAACTAATATTTAATAATCATGATATCACAAGTATCGCTCCATATGTAGACATAAATATGCAAATTTGCTTAATGGAGCTAAATAATGGATTAAAAGAAGAAATGATTATTAATACCCTCACAGAACTATCATCAGACCATTCTGGTGTAATGCTTAATTTAAAACCGAGTAATAACGAAAAAGAGTTTAAAGAAAAATTAGAAAAGATTATTAATACTTATGAAAAAGGGAAGGCAAATCCTGAAATCAAAAAAGAATTAGAGAATCTAGATATATGGTGCACAGAAACAGCTAAAAAAGATAATTTGCATGTTTTTAAAAATATTGGACAAGTTATAAAACATAGTTTTAAAGCTTTGGCTAACATAGGAAATAAAGAAGCTTTCAAAAAAGAACAGAAAGAAGTAGGTATTTATAGGGATGCTATAACACATGCTAATAAAAATACTAAACAAACACTAGAATGCATATTAACAAACATAAATCTCCCCTTCTTCATTTCTTATTACTACTCCCAAGAATATATCGCAAAAAAGCAAGCGAGGATCTGTAGAAAGATAAATAATAATTACTCGAAGCTGGTAAATGTATCGATAATCGTCCACTAGGGTATGCCATTAACCGAAAACCAACAAGCCGCCTTAATCTCGTTTATTTTCAACTGTGGGGCTGGGGTATTTCAAGCATCAACATTGCGGCAAAAGCTAAACCGGGGTGAATATGCAAACGCTGCTAACTAGTTACTGCGATGGATGTGTGCTAAAGGCGGTCTTAAGCTGCAAGGCTTAGTGAAACGTCGGCAACATTATAGATTATAATTATTACTAAATTTATTAAACTTCTGATTATTTTCTGTAATTCTCTAATAATACGCAATTTTATAATTTTTGCTGAGTGTCTTAAACTAAGAGATATTACAGGAAACCTGCTATAAATATTTATCAATTAAGCAGACATCACCGTAGAAGGAGCAAAAGATTTTGTCGGATAATTTCCATTTGCTTTCTCCAATTTTTCAAAATGAAATATACCAAATCCAATACTTGTTGGAATCATAATAATTAATACTCCCCAGTTTCCAAAGGTTTTTATTAAATGAGGAAAACCAAAAGAGCTAATAACATACATACAAGCAGCTGATACAGCATATATAAATGTTACGGAAGTAAAGCGTTTAAAGATTGGAAAATGTCTAAAACAATTTGGTACAGCCGGCATAACATTAAGGGCAAAAGCCATGATAAGTGCTTGAATATAAATTAATAATATTTCCTAATGCCTAATTACAAATCAGAGGAATATCTAATATATTAGACCAAACTTTATCCCAACCTTTTGCATGAGAAATATTAGGAAAAGTTTGCTTTTTTACACACGGTGAGTTACTTGTTTTTACGTAAAGTGCTGCTATGAAATGCGGGACTCTTTTGTCATCCATACCGGAGAGATGTAATTGAGGGATATTATTAACCTGTTTTGCATAATTTATCGGGTTTAAGGATTTAACTAAGTAACCACGATAATTATGATATTTATCAAACTTTTTAGTATCTAAATTACCGGCAATCGTTATAATATCTTTAACATTACTATTTTGAGCGGCAATTAATATTGTAAGCCCGCCGCCACCGGAGAAGCCGACTAAGCTAAATTTTTGTCCGTTATTGATAATATTTATGACATTGTTAATTGAATCTACGACTTCCTGTCCCATTCTTTTATCTAACCAATAATCGCTAATGCATTTTGAGTTCATTTCTAAAGGAGTATATTGGCAAGGTCTTGCTATATAAACAATATTCGGTCTTTTATCCATTGTAGCAAGCTTTAAGAGCATAGGATTAACGGGAGTAGGGTTGTCGGAATTAGCAGATCCATCCGTAAGATGTCCATCTCCCTCAATATAGAATACAAAAGGTAGGTTACGGTCGGTAATACGCTGATAAGTCGTAAGAGTAAAATCACCACCGTTTACTAGCCTCATCTGAAAGTTATTTTGAGTTGCTATATATTGCGAATGCTTTACCCTGCTAGCTACATCATGAGTAGTAGAACACCCTGAAAGAAATATTGGTATTAAAAATATTATTGCCCAAATAAAATTTTTCATAACAATTTTGATTAAAACGGTATTTCGTCGTCTAAGTCGCTATGGTCAAAGGAATGATTTTTAGTTTCAGGATGTTTATATTCGCTATGCCCTGAATCTTGAGTATGATTATTAGAGTTTTTACTATCTAATAATATTAATTGTGAATTAAAGTTTTGTAACACAACTTCCGTGGTATATTTTTCTTGACCTGAATTATCATTCCACTTACGGGTTTGCAATGAACCTTCAATATATAATTTGCTACCTTTTGTGACATAGCGTTCTACAACAGATACTAACCCTTCACTAAATATCACTACTCTATGCCATTCAGTTCGTTCTTTTCGTTCGCTGGTAATGCGATCTTTCCAAGTTTCGGTTGTTGCTAAGGAAAGATTAATGATTTTTTTCCCTTCGCCCGTAGTTCTCATTTCCGGATCACGCCCTACATTACCTATTAATATTACTTTATTTAAACTACCTGCCATAGATTACTACCTACTTTAAAATATTATTATTGCAATAATAAAATAAAAGCGCCTATAATACTACAGGTTTTTTAAAAAATATCTCAAAAATTTTGTAGTGAAGTGATTATGAACCAAGAATATATTAAGGTACGCGGTGCTAAAGAGCATAATCTAAAAAATATAAATGTTAATATTCCAAGGAATAAATTTGTTGTTATCACCGGTCTTAGCGGTTCAGGCAAGTCTTCTTTAGCGTTTGATACTATTTATGCAGAAGGTCAAAGGCGATATGTTGAAAGTTTATCTTCATATGCAAGGCAATTCTTACATTTACAAAATAAACCTAATGTAGAATCTATTTCTGGATTATCGCCTGCTATTGCAATTGACCAAAAAACTACTTCCAAAAATCCACGTTCTACGGTTGGAACTATAACGGA
Organism: Rickettsia koreansis; assembly: GCF_046532895.1. Classification (NCBI taxonomy): domain Bacteria; kingdom Pseudomonadati; phylum Pseudomonadota; class Alphaproteobacteria; order Rickettsiales; family Rickettsiaceae; genus Rickettsia; species Rickettsia koreansis. The sequence continues at coordinate 970,650 of NZ_WHLZ01000001.1, forward strand.
AATTTACGATTATCTTAGGTTATTATATGCAAGGGTGGGTATTCCTTACTCTCCAGCAACCGGTCTTCCGATACATAGCCAAACAGTTTCCGAGATGGTAGATATAATTAACGAACTACCTAAGGGTACGCAAATATATTTACTCGCTCCTATTGTTAGAGGACATAAGGGTGAGTTCAAGCGTGAAATTATGAGTTTGAAAAAGCAAGGCTTTCAGAAATTAATAGTTAACGGGGAAGTTTGCGAAATTGATGATTTACCGAAACTTGATAAAAATAAGAAGCATAATATAGAAGTGATCGTTGATAGAATAGTTCTAGACGAAAGTTTAGGTAATAGACTTGCAGATAGCTTAGAGAGTTCATTAAATCTTGCCGAGGGTATTACTTATTTGGAAATTGTAGAATTACCGCCGGCAGTTAAGAGCGAGTTTGAAAAAAATCAGCGTATTACTTTTTCCGAGCAATATTCTTGTCCGGTATCGGGTTTTCAGCTTACTGAAATAGAGCCTCGAATCTTTTCTTTTAATAGCCCTTTTGGAGCATGTCCTAAATGTGAAGGGATAGGTAAGGAGTTTTTCTTTGATAGAGATTTAATAGTTCCGGATCAAAGAATTGCTATTAAAGACGGTGCAATAGTGCCTTGGGGTAGTACAGCTTCTAAATTTATCCTAGAGACATTAAAGGCTCTTGCCGATCATTATAAATTTTCTATTGAAGTACCTTTTGTAAGTTTATCACAAAATGTTAAGGATATTTTATTTGAAGGTTCAGGAGAAGAGGCAATAAAGTTTGAATTTCACGATGGTTCTAAAACGCAAATAATAAAACAACCTTTTGCCGGTATAATACCAAGTTTGCAAGAAAAGGACCGTACTATAGAATCGGTTTTAATTAAAGAAGAACTAGCTAAATTTAAGTCAGAGCATAAATGTACTGCTTGTTCAGGGTTTAGATTAAAAGACGAAGCATTATGCGTTAAAATAGCAAATTTTCATATAGGCGAAGTAGCAGGTATGAGTATTGCAGCCTTGCAAGAATGGTTTAGTCACTTAGAAGAAAAATTAAATAAAAAGCAATTATTTATTGCTGAGCGTATACTCAAAGAAATTACCGAGAGATTAAAATTTCTTATGAATGTCGGGCTTGATTATCTAACGTTATCACGAGAAGCAGGTACTTTATCGGGGGGGGAAAGTCAGCGTATTCGTCTTGCATCTCAAATAGGTTCAGGACTGAGTGGTGTTTTATATGTACTTGATGAGCCGTCTATTGGTCTTCATCAACGAGATAATACAAGATTAATTGAGACACTAAAAAGGCTTAGAGATTTGGGTAATACCGTTTTGGTAGTCGAGCATGATGAAGAAACAATATATGAAGCAGACCATATTATTGATATAGGACCGGGAGCCGGTATTCACGGCGGTCGTGTTATTGCGGAAGGAAATGCTGAAGAAATAAAGAATTTTGAAGAAAGTATCACAGGTAGGTATCTAAGCGGTCGTCAAGCAATCAAAGTGCCGTCTGAAACAAGAGTAGGGCATGATAATAGGGCAATTGAATTACTTGGGGCGGTTTCCAACAATTTAGATAATGTTGATATCAAAATTCCGCTTGGTACTTTTACCGCTATAACGGGAGTATCGGGAAGCGGTAAATCAAGTTTGATGATTCATACTCTATATAAAGCGGCTCTAAAGCATTTAGAGCCAACTAGCAAAGTATTTCCCGGCAAATATAGAGAGTTAAAAGGACTTGAATATATTGATAAAATTATCGATATTAATCAATCTCCGATAGGTAGAACTCCTCGTTCAAACCCTGCGACTTATACAGGTGCCTTTACCCATATTAGGGATTGGTTTGTGGAATTACCTGAATCAAAAGCTAGAGGGTATAAAGTAGGCAGATTTTCGTTTAACGTTAAAGGCGGTAGATGTGAAGCATGCCAAGGTGACGGGCTAATAAAAATAGAGATGCATTTCCTACCTGACGTATATGTAAAGTGTGATATTTGTAACGGTCACAGATATAATAGAGAAACGCTTGAAATAAAATATAAAGGTAAATCTATTGCCGATATTTTGATGATGACTGTAGAAGATGCGATGCAGTTTTTTGAAAAAATACCGTTAATCTATGAAAAATTAATTACCTTAAATGAAGTGGGTCTAGGCTATATTAAAATCGGTCAGTCTGCTACTACTCTTTCAGGTGGTGAAGCACAACGCGTTAAGCTTGCTAAAGAATTATCAAGACGTTCAACCGGTAAAACGCTTTATATACTTGATGAACCGACTACGGGATTACATATAGACGATATTAATAAATTGTTAAAAGTGTTACATAAACTTGTTGATATGGGAAATACTGTTTTAGTTATCGAGCATAATTTAGATGTTATAAAAACTGCAGATTATATTATTGACGTCGGTCCTGAAGGTGGCGACAAAGGCGGTAAGATAGTTGTATGTGGCACCCCTGCCGACATCGCTGCCTGTGAGGAAAGCCATACCGGTAGATATTTAAAGCAATATTTGGTGTGATCTAATATAAATAGCAAGTTACTCTATATAATTTGCTATTTGATGTATTTCTAAATTATCCTTAACACTCATCCCTTGATTTCGTTAAGAAAAATTAATCTAATCCTTGCTATTTTCTAAAAAATTATCATATTTTGTGGTTATTACCATGTTTTATGGTTTTCTGTAGAATAAAAGAAGAAATTAATTTAGAAAAGGCCATAACAACCTTAGAAGAAAATGCTAAAAGTAATACCATGACTTTAAAAAAAGCTGGAATAAACCAAGACGATGCTGAAATATTATTGGCAAATATTCATTTATTATATAAAGAGGGCTTTAATAAAAAGTCTAGTTATACATTAAAAGAATTATTAGAAAATAATTTTGATCAATTAAATACTAATGATGTTTTTGAAAAAATACATAAGCAATATTTAAGTACAAATACACGCCTTAAAAAAATCTTATTAGTAAAGAACTATGTAAGGAAGTATTGCCATATTGTCGAAAATCGCTGACTTATATACGGAGAATGGCGGTTTCAATTCTTTAGAAATGGCTAAAAAATTATCTACTTACTACTGTTAATTATGATACAAAAGCAACAATAGAATTGAGTTTTCAATTTAATTTACCACAAACATTGTCTTCCAAAACATTAGAATTTTTTCAAATTTTAAATAAATCTGGAAGAGACTCATTATATATTTTCAGTAATGCACACTTACTGGAAAAAACTGAAAAATTTCAAAAAATTCTTAAAGAAAATAAATTAAATGATTTTCAGCAGATAACTAAAAATGATTTAAATAATTAGTAAATCAAGTAACTGAAATAGTAATTAAAGAATCTTATAAGTACAACGAAGAAGAATTATCAGAAGAAAATAAATTACATGCAAAAAATTTAGCTAATTTTTCTTTAAAAGGAAAACTAGATAATAATAGTTTTCAAAAAGCATTGAACTTTATAAAAGAATATTATATGTCTGATATTAATTTTGATATAGAGGTAAAAGGCAAAAAGTATAATTTTTCTAAATTACCTGCCGATGATATGAAAGGTTTTATGCTTGGTAAATTTAGTAATTCTTGCCAATCTATAGGACATGATTCCGAAAGATGTGTTTTAGACGGTATGAGTAAAGCAAATGCCGGTTTTTATATAATTACGGATGATAAAGGAAATATAAGAGCTCAGTCATATGCTTGGCTTGCTGGAGAGGGAAAAAAGAATGAAAAAGCCACTTCTATGGTACTAGATTCATTTGAGCATTTAGGGAAAGAAGATAAATTATTATTTGTACCTATAATAAATAAATTGAGAGAAGCATTACAAAAACAAGCATTAAATTTATATGTAGGATGTGGCGGACAAACTCCTAAACTTGATATAAACACTATACATCCAAAACCAATGGAGCAAGATTTTATATATGGCGATGCAACAAATGTTTATCCTATTACAAGAGAAGTACCAACAATAGAATTAAACTTAGGAAAAAATGCTAATAACCAGGTTAATCAATATTCTACTATTGAAGAGCTAAAAACTGATAGTAAATTACTACAACAAATTATAATAAGTAAGCAAATTAACCGAGATTTAACAGAAGAGGAAATATCTTTGCTTAACATAGGTTTTACTTTTGCACAAATTTCGAATATAGAAAACGATAAACAAGAATTCTTTGTTGAAAATGACGATAATATAAAAAGTTTGACTGATGCCGGTGTTAGTGTGAAAGAATTACTTGCAATGGAACCAGAAACTCTTTATTGAAAATAGTTATAAGGTAAAAAGCTTATCTAAGGCCAGGCTCACTACGAAAGAATTGTTTAATGTGATAACAAGCCAACAAGAATCAGGTAATACAAATGAAAATGATTGAACTCAGTTTCATAATACGGATCACAATGCATTAAAAGTAGAGGTGATAGGTGATGCTACAGAACAAGCTTAGGTGAGTGTGGAATACAATTCAAGTATAATAGAATTATTGCATAACATAGCTAATAAGGAGAGATCCTTTTGGAGACAAATAAGTTATACAATAATTCTAATGCTTATGGTCATGGTGGTGGGTATAGAAGCCTAGAGCAGAAAGTGCATTTGAGAATTCAGAGTTAGGAGTTATTTCATTTGGTATTCCGCTGCAACATATGTGACCGTTTAAGCATATCACTTGATCGGAGTTTTTTATTACGGTAAATAAATCATGAGAAATCATAAAAACCGTAATATTGAGCTTTTTACGAATCAAATTAATAAGCTGATAAAATTCTTGTTGGCTTGTTACGTCTAAAGACTGTAATGGTTCATCTAAAATAATTAAGTCGGGATTATTAACTATTGAACATGCAAGAACTACCTTTTGAAACTGCCCTCCTGAGAGCTTAGAAATTTCTTGATCTTTTATATGTTCCAAATCAATAAATGAGTTAAGCTCTTTAATATTGTTATTAAAATTACTCGGTGCTAACAACTCTAAAAATTTTTTTACTGTAATAGGTAAATCAGGGGTTAATCCGAACTTCTGCGGTACATATCCAGTTTTTAGTTTGGGATCAATTATAATCTCGCCGCTTGTAGGTTTTTCAAGTCCAAGCATTAATCGTACTATGGTAGTTTTACCTGCACCGTTAGGTCCGATTAAAGTAGTGATATTATTTTTTTTGACAGTGAAACTAACGTTATTTATCGGAAATTTATTACCGAATTTTTTAGATACGTTACGAAACTCGATTATAGGTTTTTGCATGTGTCAGTTCACTTCTGTCATCCCGTGGCTTAACCACGGGATCCAGTAATAAATACTAAAGTTATTAATGTTTTAAGTTATTTTTCTAGATCCCGTGGTTAAGCCACGGGATGACACAGTGGGCAATAAATAGCATTCATTAAATAGAATAAATGTCGATTAGTGCTGCCTCGGCAAGTAAATGTTTTTGCAGGGCTAATACTAAATCTTGCTTGCTAGCATTCTCATCAAGTTCAAGATAATCATTTAGAGCATATAGTTTAAAAAAATAACGATGAGGTTTGCTGGCAAGTGGACAAGGACCGCCGTATTTTTTTTCTTGCCAGCTATTATTTAAAATTTTAATACTACTATCTATTTGTCCTTCTGAAAGCTTAGTAATAGAAGCAGAAATATTATATATTACCCAATGATCTCATATACCGTGTGGCGGTGCTATTTCTACCGGTGCATCCGAATCATCCATTATAAGTGCAAAAGATTTAGTATTTGAAGGAGCATTACTCCATTCTAGATGCGGTGAAACATTTTGTCCTGTACAAGTAAATTTATCAGGAATGCGATCATTATGTTTAAATGCTGTACTATTATGAAAGTCATAGGTTGCTCCTTTTGTTATAACGTCATTGCGAGCAACTATAAGCTGCATGGCAATCTCATGAAATAATAAAATTCCTGGGATTGCTTCGGCAATTACTTCGTAATTTTCTTCGCAATGACTTTTTGTCTATCAATTCACAACTTGCCATTGTCCGTCAGGTTGGCGGCATGCATTACCGTATGCTTTTTGTTGTTTTCCGCCTATTACAACTGTTTGAGTGTACTCACGGCAATATTGACCAGTGCTATTTCTATAAGTTTTATTAGGTGTTACGTAACCGTAATTGCCGTTATCCGGATTACGCCATTCTACGTTACTACCACTAGGAGCTGTTTCTAAAGCTCTCTGTGAGGTAAGCTCTGCAAGTCTTCTATCCTGCTCATCCATACCTGCACCGATTTGTCCACCAAGAACTGCTCCAAGTAATGCACCTACACCTACTCCCACAAGTTGTCCTGTGCCCTTACCGAATTGAGAACCAAGTAATGCGCCGCCAGCACCGCCAAGAAGTGTTCCTGTACCTTGTTTATTCATACCGCCCGGACCATTACAGGCTTGTAACATAGAAGTTGCAAGAGCTATAATCATAACTTTAGATAATAGTTTCATATAATTCTCTCTAAATTAATATATAATTAATAAGTATATGGTTTTTAGAATTTTGTAAAGCTAAAACTAGATTCTGTAAACAAAATTTAAATTATTTGTATTTTAAAATATTATTTTTAATTTTGTTCACAGAACCTCATTATAATTGAATTTTATATTTTCTTTGTTAAACTACAAATAAATAAATTGGAAAGATTTGTCATGGATACTAATAGCCGTAATCGGTTAATAAAATCGGCATCTTATTTATCGGTTACTACGGCATTAATTATTTTAAGTATAAAATTATATGCTTGGGTTGTTACCGATTCGCAATCAATCCTTGCTTCTTTAATTGATTCAATGCTTGATATAACTTCTTCCTTTATTAATCTAATAGCTTTAAGATTTGCCCTGCAACCGCCGGATCATCATCATCGATTCGGGTATGAAAAAATGCAGGATTTAACAATTTTTTCTCAATCGATATTTTTCTTTGCTTCAGCTTTTTTTGTAGGCTTTTCTTCGGTTAAATCTTTATTTGAAAAAACAAAACCGGAGAATATTAGCGACGGTACTACTGTAATGTATGTATGTATATTCTTAACAATTATTTTAGTGCTTTACCAAACTTATGTAATTAAAAAAACAGGATCGGAAATAGTAAAAGCCGATAAGCTTCATTATTTCACAGACTTACTAACTAATGTTATAGTAATTATCTCTATAAATTTAAGTGATTATTTTTGGTTTGTTGACCCATTATTTGGTGTAGTTATTTCGTTATATATATTTCACTCTTCTTATTCTTTATTTAAAAAGGCATTTAAAAATTTAGTAGATCATGAATTACCCGAACAAGATAGACAAAAAATTATCTCGATAGTTAATAACCATTTAGGGGCAAAAGGTATGCACGAAATGAAAACTAGATATGCCGGTCAAAAAGCTTTTATCCAGTGCCATCTGGAAATGGACGGCAATATGTCGCTTTATAATGCTCATAAAATTAGCGATGAGATTGCTTTTGAAATATTGCAGGAATTTCCGGAGGCTGAAATAATTATCCACCAAGATCCTTTTGGAATCGAAGAACACGTAAATTACCGTGAATATATTGTTAGATAAAGAAGCTAATTTTAATAATTTTTTCATGGAGCAAGCTTTAAAACACGCCAAGATTGCTTTTGATAAAAAGGAAGTCCCGGTCGGGGCGGTAATTGTAGATAGGTTAAATCAGAAAATTATTGCTAGTACCCATAACAATACGGAAGAAAAAAATAATGCTCTTTATCATGCTGAAATTATTGCTATTAATGAAGCATGTAATCTTATATCTTCTAAAAATTTAAATGATTATGATATTTACGTTACTTTAGAACCTTGTGCTATGTGTGCGGCAGCTATAGCTCATAGCAGGTTAAAACGTTTATTTTATGGGGCTTCTGATTCCAAGCACGGAGCAGTCGAAAGTAATTTGCGATATTTTAACAGTAGTGCTTGTTTTCATAGACCGGAAATATATAGTGGAATTCTTGCCGAAGATTCGGGGCTATTAATGAAAGAGTTTTTTAAGAGGATAAGAACTGTTATTTCTAGCCACAGAATGACATAGAGGATTGCAAGAATGACATAAAGAAGTAAGAAAACATGCTAAAACTATTAACCCCCTATTATTTTAATAAATTATCAAAGGTTATAATACCTATATTAGCTATATCTACTTGCGTAATGATGATTATAGGTCTTTATTTAGCCCTCATAGTTTCGCCGGTAGATTATCAACAAGGTGATTTTGTACGCATTATGTATGTTCATGTCCCTGCCTCTTGGATGGCTCTTGGTGTTTATGTTTTCATGGCAGCATGCAGCTTTAGCTATTTAGTATGGAAAACTACTATTAGCTATTTGCTAGCTGTAGCTTCTAGTTACGTTGGGGCTACTTTTACTTTGATTAGTTTAGTAACAGGTTCTTTATGGGGAAAACCTATATGGGGGACATGGTGGGTTTGGGATGCACGACTTACCTCCATGCTCATATTATTTTTATTATATTTAAGCTATATTATTATAGTGAATAGTGCGGATAATATAAGAAAGGCACAAAATCCTTCTTCTATTATTGCTCTTATCGGACTGATTAACATACCGATAGTAAAATTCTCGGTAAATATTTGGTATAGTCTGCATCAGCCTGCTAGTGTTTTAAGGCTAGGGAGTCCAACTATTCACTCTTCAATGCTAAAGCCTTTAATTATCATGTTTATTAGTTTTATATTATATTTTCTATTAGTATTACTTTTAAGAACTTCTATATTAATCGACAAAATCAAAAACAGATAATAAAATGACTTATGTTGTAACCGATGAATGCGTAAAATGTAAATATACCGATTGTGTTGAAGTATGTCCTGTAGATTGTTTTTATGAAGGTGAAAGGGAAGATGATTTTATGTTAGTCATTAACCCCGATGAATGTATAGATTGCGGTGTTTGTGTTCCTGATTGTCCTATAGGTGCTATTAAACCTGAATCACCGGGGTTAATAGAATGGGTAGAACGTGCAAAAGATTTTATAGAAAATAAAGGATGGAAAAATATTACCAAAAAAAAACCTGCTTTGCCTGATGCCGATAAATTTAAAGATGAGAAAGATAAGTTTAATAAATACATAGGTTCTGTGAAGATTTCTAATTGATTTGTTATTTTAAAATAGGATTAACTATTCCTTCAAAAATCTTATAATTTTCGCTTAAAAATATCTCAAAATAACAAATCAATTAGAAATCTTCACAGAACCTAAAATAACATGAATTAACTATATGTGTTTATTTTGTCACAAAACTTAATAAAAGCTTTATTATTATGAATCTAGTTGCCGATTAAATATAGAACTAAAAAATATAATATGTTATATATGCCATTAAGATAATGTTTAATTATTTAATTTGAGGTGCTAATCATGAAAAAATTACTTTTAATAGCTGCTACAAGTGCAACAATTTTATCTTCTAGCGTATCATTTGCTGAGGGCATGGATCATGAGTGGTATTTAAGAATAGATACCGGTGCAGCAATGTTTAATGAAGAAAAAGATAAGGCAACCGGTGTTAAATTAAAATCTAATACAACTGTTCCAGTTGATTTAGGTATCGGTTATTATATTTCCGAAAACTTTAGAGCCGATTTAACTTTAGGTACTATAATCGGTGGTAAGTTAAAGAAATCCGGAGCTGCGACTAATGCACCTTTTACCGGTACTAATGTTTCAGCAAGCCATAAACCTACTATTACACGTTTACTTATTAATGGTTATGTAGATTTAACTAATTTTGATATGTTCGATGTTTTTGCTGGTGCCGGTGTTGGTCCTGCATTAGTTAAAGAAAAAATTACATATAATGGAATAACCGGTCTTTCATCTAACACTAAAAACAGAACTAATATTTCTTACAAGCTAACTTTAGGTACTTCTGCACAAATTGCCGACGGTGTTAAAGTAGAACTAGCTTATAGCTGGATAGATGATGGTAGAACAAAAAGTAAGAATGTAATTTACCAAGGAACAAGTGTACCAACCGGTGGTATGCGTTATCAAAGCCATAACTTAACAGCCGGTATAAGATTTGATATATAATTAACAAGAATATATTAATAGTTTTAGGTAGTAACCTAATATCATACCATGGCTTAACCACGGGATCTAGAAATACAAAAAAACTGGATCCCGGTGGTTAAGCCACGGAGTGACATTAGATGACAACTCAGAAATGTCACTTTTTTACAATTTTTACCTAAATTAAAGCTATTTTTTATCGAATTTAGGTAAAAATTGTAAAATTATTATCTAATATCGTTTTTACTAACAACTAATAAAATTTAAAGGAAAAATTTAACAATATGAAAAAATTACTTTTAATAGCAGCTGCAAGCACAGCACTTTTAACTTCTGGTCTTTCATTTGCTGATTGCGATATGAATTCTTCTGTAGATTCATCTACTAATTCATCGATGTCATCATCTGTGGAAAATCAATGGTATTTAAAACTTAATGCCGGCGGTGTGATTTTTAACAAAACAAAACCTAAAGGAGCAGATTTTAAGTTAAAGTCTCATATAAAGTCTAATACAGGATTTACAGGTGAGATCGGTGCGGGTTACTATATCATGGATAATCTAAGAACCGATTTAACAATTGGAACGGTAGCAAGTAGTCATTTAAAGAAATCAAAAACTTATCCAGACGGTAATTCTTTCTCAGTAAAAAATAAACCTACTATTGTAAGTTTATTACTTAACGGTTATGTTGATTTCGTCGATTTAAGCATGTTTAAAGTATTTGCAGGTGCAGGTGTTGGTGCTGCTTTTGTAAAGGAAAAAATTAACTCTAAAGATATTAAAAATGGTGTAACTGACACTTTCAACGGTACTACTAAAAACAAAACTAACTTTGCTTATCAATTATCTTTAGGAACTTCATTTGAAGTTGCACAAGGTGTAAAAGCTGAACTAGTTTATAGCTGGAGAGATTACGGTAAAACAAAAAATACCACCAAAACTATTGACGGGGATAAAGTTAAATTTGGCGGAACCCGTTATAAAGGTCATAACTTAATGGCAGGATTAAGATTTGATATGTAATTAGTCTTAAATCTTTTTACAAGCTATTAACACGCAAAAGGAGTCTTTAATAAAGACTCCTTTTTTTGTTTGTATGCCTTGGTATTGCCTACGTGGATACTGAGACGTCATGAGCTAAGCGACTGCAAGGTATTATCGCATGATGCAGCTTTTTCGTTATTGCGAGGAAAATTACGAAGTAATTGACGAAGCAATCCAGTAAAAAATTCTGATTTACAGCATTTTCATTATTTTTCCTAGATCCTACGGCTGCGGAGTTGTTGTGTGGTTCGAAAAGTCCGTACGATGTCATTCCCGCTTCCGCGGGAATGACATAAACTGAGCCAGGCAACAACACCTACAAGCTTGCGGAGTTATAGTAGAGATGGCATTGATATTCATGCCAACAAACTCTTAATCTAAAGACTCTTTTTGCCTTTATAAAACGTTACGTTCATTTTATGTATTGCTGCAAAGCCTAAATAAATTTTAATACGTTCTAGAATAATATCTTGATAATAAGGTAATTTTGCTGCAGTAGCATTATCTTCAGCTTGTATAAACAGCGTATTAATTTTTTGTTTTTTATAAGTATAGGTGGTGATTTTTAAAGGTAATGCTTTAGTGCTGAAGTTAAACCCGACTATTTTATTCCAGTTAATCATGATTTCAGGCAGCAATGGATGTTGTTTAGCAAATATACGTCTAACTATTTTATCGATATCCTCTTTAATGAGCTTCATTTTAATAAACTCTGCACTGTTAAAGTTATGATGGCTAAAGCAAGCATTATAGATATTACGGGAAAATGTAAAGATGTAACCGATATGATCATTAAAAATGTATTACAAACTGCTATAATCGATACTACTTGTTTATGAGATTTACCTTTTTGTACTGCTTTTTGAAAAAAATGCTTTAAATGAGGCTGCCAAATTTTTTCTTTATTGAGTAGCCGAATTAATATGGTTAGCACTGCATCAGTGATGTAATATAAGCTAGCAATAGCACAAGCTATAAATAAATTAGTGCTTGTAAGAGCCAGCAGGAGCAAACAAAGACCCGTTAAGAATCCAAGACTAATACTTCCCACGTCTCCTAAAAATATTTTTGCCGGATGCCAATTAAATATTAAAAAACCACAAGAACAACCAAGAATAATAACATTTACACTAGCTATAAAATATGGATTATTAATAGTCGGAAATTGTAAAAAACATAATATAAGCATAGTGCTAGATAGATGGATAGATTCCACACAACTCATACCGTCTATACCGTCCATAAAATTATATATATTAATAAAACCGCTTAAAGCTATAACTAAAATAGAATATATTAGTATATGTACAGAGTTTAGCTGCGAAAAAAGAAAAATAGCAGAAGCTGCACAAATTAAGTGAACTATTAAACGAATTAGAATAGGTACGGCTTTTAAGTCATCTAAAAAGGAAATCGAAGCAATTGCCAATAATAACGGTAATATTTTTATTGAATTAACAAAGTTATTGCTCATTATATATTCAAACCCGCTCAAAGCAATCATTACAACAACTACAATAGCAAGACCGCCGCCGCGCGGTGTTATCTTATCATGAGAACGACGGTTACTTGGTATATCAACTAAACCGATAGTAGGAAGATATTTAGTTAATATATATGTTAATATAGCGGTGGATATAAAAGAAAAAATAAATAATGTGCTGTAGCTATTTATATTCATAGGAACATATTAGATTTAAAACTATAATATTTACGGTTTGGCATTTCTCTACTATCTTATTTGTCATATGAATTTTGGCTTTTGAAGGTTCAGGGCTACCGCTTGGATGATGATGCACAAGTATAAGGCTGCTTGCTTCGTTAAATAAAGCTCGTTTAATTATCTCACGTGGATATACCGCAGCTTGGTCTATAGTTCCTTGACTTAAAACCTCATCAGCAATTAAAATATTTTTCTTATTCAAAAATAATATACGCAATTGCTCGAGTCGCATATTGCCCATATTAACTGTTAAATAATCAATCCAAGAACTCCAAGAAGCACTAATATTTTTATTTATTATTTTTTGTTTCAATACTCTAATTTATCAGCTCACGTAGAGCAAAATTGATATATAAATTTTCATTGGTGCCTTTAATACTAAGTAGCCTTTCCTTATCAAGGTTAATTAAATCCGTAATATCAAAATGATCAAGTAATTTTTTAGCAAGAGGTTTTATGTCTTTACGAGGGATAGCCGAAAATAACATTACTTCAAGTAATTCGTAATCAGAAAAATGTTCTGCTCCAGCGGCAACGAAGCGTTCTTTTACTCTTTTACGGTGACCTATATAATGATGCGTATCTATTTCATCATTACTAAATTCTAACAAATTATTTTCTAACATTCTTTATGTTTATTCAAATTATAAATAAGTAAAATGTTGCTGATGTCATTCCTAGCTAAAAGCAGGAATCCAGTAATCTTTAATGTCATCCTAGCTAACTTGATCGCGGGATCTAGTCTTTTTAAATGCTTTTTGGATCCTGTGGTCAAGCCACGGGATGACACCGAGTGCGTTTTTTGATCCACGCAACAATGTCCCGCGGGAATGACATAGATAGCCATACAACAAAGTCAATTTTTACCCTACAGTTTAGTATGGAGGATAATCAAGTTTTTTAGGTGATAACGTAAATATTTCAAAACCGTCTTTAGTCACGCCTATAGTATGCTCAAATTGAGCCGATAATGATTTATCACGTGTAGTAACTGTCCATCCATCTAGTTTACTTAATATAGTGTCATAATTACCGGCATTTATCATAGGTTCAACGGTGAAAAACATCCCTTCTTCTAACGTTAGACCCGTGCCGCTGCGACCGTAATTTAATATTGATGGTTCGTCATGAAAAACTCTTCCGATACCGTGACCCGTATAATCTCTAACCACAGAATAATTATGTTTCTCGGCATAGCTTTGAATAGCATGTCCAATATCACCGAGTTTAGCACCGGGTCTAACTACTTCAATCCCTTTCATCATTGCATCATAAGTTACTTGAATAAGACGCTTTGGCTTAATTGCTACGTCACCGACATAATACATACGGCTAGTATCACCGTACCAACCGTCTAAAATTACCGTAACATCAATATTTACTATATCACCGTTTTTTAACGGTTTATCGTTTGGAATGCCGTGACAAACCACATGATTTATAGAAGTACAAATCGATTTCGGAAAGCCTTTGTAATTTAACGGTGCAGGAACGGCATTATGAGAAGTAATAAAATTATGACAAAGGCCATTTAAACTATTAGTAGTGACATTCGGTTTTACGTGATCAGTAATAAAATCGAGCGTCTCTGCAGCTAATTTTCCTGCTGCCCGCATCTTTATGAAATCTTTTCCCGTGTGGATTTTTATGGTCATGAATTTTGGTTACCTTTCCCTCAAAAAAAATATATTTTTCATAATACAAAATGGCTCTTTTAATGTAAATAACTTATCCTATTATTGAGAAGTGCTGTTATGTTACTTGATGTAGGTTTTGGATATTATATAATTGCTAATATAATTATTATTTAACATAATGGGTGTAGTTAGGTTATTATTTGCTCTTTCTGTTATGGCTGCACATTCAACTTCTCATCCATTGCTTAAATTTATAGGTACCACAATTGTAGTACAATCTTTTTTCATGATTTCCGGCTTTTATATGGCTATGGATTCAGAGCAATTATACAAGCAAAATAAAATTTTGGAAACGTAGATATTTAAGGCTTTATCCTACTTATATCTTGTGTATTTTAGTTACTTTCTTATTGCAGCAAAAATTTTCTTTTTTAAGGCAATTGTGTAATCTTCCATTTCCGGCTGGTTTTTTTTATTGTTGCAAACCTAACAATGTTGTTGCAAGATGTAACAATGTTTATTAGAATTAATAATAATACAGTACATTTTACAAAATACTTTATTGACTCCACGCCTCCTCTTTATCAATTTTTGTTGATACCTCCTGGTTGATCAATTGGGTTAGAAATTTCTTTAATGGCACCTTGGATTCTAAAAAAGAAAAATATCTATATTTTTATCCATAATTTGTATATCTTTAATTACTAGAATTATTCTTAGTTTAATGGATTTATAGGAGATTCTTGGTCTTATAGATTCTTTCCTTCTGAACTTGCAGTTTTCTTAATTGGTAGTCAAGCATTTTATATTTATACTAATCAAGAAATAAACGAAAAAAAGTCTTGGCTTAGTCAATTACTCTATTTATTATATTAATAATTATTACTTTTCCGTTTATCCCAATAGAGCCTCAACTAAAAAAATTACTTTTTTATTGTTTATTTGCTCTATCTTTAGGAAAAATATTTGACTTAACCAAAGATAATAAGTTAGACAAATTAATTGCTTTACTCTCTTACTCAATATATTGTTGTCATTTAATTGTCTTGTATAATATATTACCTGCTATTTCATATTTTGCTGATAATGGGATATTTCTTAATACGTTGGTTACTTTTATAACAGTAATAATTATTTCTTTATTGAAAAGCCTATAGAGTATTATAGAAAAAGATAAAAAACTCATAATTTAGCTTAATATTTAAAACTATGCTATATTACATAAATAAAATTCTTTCAAGCAATAAGGTACAAGCGGTTATCTTAGGGATAATCGGGCTTGGGGTTGTTACTGTTCTCACGTCATATAATATAGACGATCCGTCGTTTAACTCGGTCACAACAGAGTACCATAGTAATTTAGTCGGAATTTTTGGCTCTTATTTATCGGATTGTTTATATCAATTTTTTGGGTTGGCTGCTTTTATCATACCGCTTGCTTGCTTTGTTTGGGGGAGAAATTGTTGGTATGGAAGATATCGCGGCTCATTTATCCGTATGTTTGTAATGTTGCTTGCTCTCGTTAGCAGTAGCACATTATTATCTAAGATTAAGCTAGAATTCATACCGGCAAATGCAGGTGGAGCTATCGGAATAATAGCTTCTAATTTTTTTGAGCGATTTACAAATCAACTATACTTATTATTAATATTTTTTACCTTTATTATATTAGTTGTTTTATTTGAAATTAAATTTACTTCTTTAAGTAATTTTATTATTAAGCTAGGTAAATTTTTAATCTATCGGATACAATCTTTTTTACATAATGTATTTTCACGATTGTCGTCGATAAGATTATTCCCTACTAAAAACAATGATAAGATAAATATAACTTCTTCTTACCAAAAGCCTGTAAGTGAAAAAGTAAAATTTCCTGAAGAAGCGAGATCCGTACCTGCAAATCCTATAAAATTCTTTAGCAAACCTGTTAGCCCTAAAATATCTCAAAGCGAAATAGCAGAATTGCCGCCTATTTCGTTATTACGTGATCCTGAAAACCATCATGTAAAAGGAGCTTCTTCCTCAGAGCTTAAACAAAAGGCTGAAGAGTTATTAACCGTGCTGAATGATTTTGGAGTTAAAGGGCAGATAATTAATATCAATCAAGGACCGGTGGTAACTCAATATGAATTTGAGCCGGCAGCAGGCACGAAAACATCAAGGGTAGTAGGATTATCTGACGATATAGCACGCTCACTATCTGCTTTATCAACAAGGATAGCAGTCATACCCGGCAAAAACGTACTTGGTATTGAGCTTCCTAATAAGCAGCGTGAATTCTTTTGCTTAAAAGAACTTATAGAGACCCCAGAATACCAAGACAAATCAACTTTATTGCCGTTAGTCTTGGGTAAAGATTTAGCAGGTAAGCCGCTGATTGCCGATCTTGCTAAAATGCCTCATTTATTAGTAGCAGGAACCACCGGCTCAGGTAAATCCGTCGGTATTAATGCGATGATTGTGTCGCTCTTATACCGCTATACTCCCGAAGAATGTCGCTTTATCATGATTGATCCGAAAATGCTTGAATTATCGGCTTATGATGGAATACCGCATTTGCTAACTCCCGTGGTAACCGAGCCTTCTAAAGCGGTAGTTGCTCTTAAATGGGCAGTTAAGGAAATGGAAAACCGTTATAGAATGATGAGCAATATCGGTGTTAAGAATATCGCAGGTTATAATGCAAAAATCTTAGAAGCGGTTAAAGAGAAGAGAGTAATTGAGCGTTCGATTCAAACTGGTTTTGACCCTGAAACAGGTAAGCCTATTTACGAAACCGTTACAATGAACATGGAAAAACTGCCTTACATAGTGGTTATTGTTGATGAGATGGCTGATTTAATGCTAGTTGCCGGTAAGGATATTGAAATGCTGATTCAAAGGCTTGCTCAGATGGCAAGAGCGGCAGGCATCCATATTATTATGGCAACGCAAAGACCTTCTGTAGACGTTATTACTGGTGTCATTAAAGCCAATTTTCCAAGTCGTATTAGTTTTAAAGTTACCTCTAAAATCGATAGCCGAACGATTTTAGGAGAGCAAGGCTCCGAGCAGTTACTCGGTATGGGTGATATGTTATTTATGGGGAGTACTTCCAAGATAAGTAGGGTACACGGACCGTTTGTTAATGAAGCCGAAATTGAGCAAATTACGGAATATTTGAAAGAGAGTGGTACGCCTGAATATATCTCTGCCGTTACCGAGCAACCTGAAGAGGACGATAGTAGCATTGATATCGGTGACGGCACCTCTGATGAAGTGCTTTACAAAAAAGCTGTGCAGATAGTGCGTTACGAACGCAAATCTTCCATTAGCTATATCCAAAGGTCACTTAGAATTGGCTATAACAAAGCTGCCAACTTAGTTGAGAAGATGGAGAAAGAGGGAATAGTCTCACCACCGAATCATACAGGTAAAAGAGAGATATTATTGCTTGAGAGGTAGGGTATTTTTTCGTCATGTGCTACGCAGCCGTAGGTGTTGTTGCATGACATAAGAGCCATGCAACAAGGCCAACGCCGCTACGGAATGACATATAATATATACATAAAAATATTATCCTAAAATTATTAATTATAATAGACATATTAAAAAAGTTGCGTTAGAATTACAACACTTTTTAAGTGATTTAATTGATTTAATTTTTATTAAGGTTTACATATGGCGAATATTTCTCCAAAATTATTTCAAAAAGCAATACAACAAGGTCTTAAAGCCGCTTTATTCACCACCTCAACCGCAGCGATAATGCTGAGTAGTAGTGGGGTACTCGGTGTTGCTGCAGGTGTTATTGCTACTAATGATGATGCAGCATTTAGTAATGATGCTGAGGCCAATAATTGGGATGAGATAACGGCTGAAGGGGTAGCTAATGGTATTCCTGCTGGCGGTCCTCAAAACAATTGGGCATTTACTTACAGTGCTGATTATACTATCACTGCAGATGTAGTCGATCGTATTATTACGGCTATAAATGTTGCGGGTACTACTCCCGTAGGTCTAAATATTGCTCAAAATACCGTCGTTGGTTCGATTATAACTAGAGGTAACTTGTTGCCTGTTACTATTGCTGGCAAAAGCTTAACTTTAAACGGTACTAATGCTGTTGCTGCAAATCATGGTTTTGATGCTCCGGCCGATAATTATACAGGTTTAGGAAATATAACTTTAGGGGGAGCGAATGCTGAATTAATTATACAATCTGCAACCCCGGCAAAGATAACACTTGCAGGAAATATAGATGGAGGAGGTATAATAACTGTCAAGACAGATGCTGCCATTAACGGAACAATAGGTAATACAAATTCATTAGCCACGATAAATGTAGGAGTAGGTAAAGCCACGTTAGGGGGAGCGGTTATTAAAGCTACTACGACTAAATTAACAGATGCTGCGTCGGTATTAACTCTTACAAATGCAAATGCAGTATTAACAGGTGCGATTGATAATACCACAGGTGGTGATAATGTAGGTGTCTTAAATTTAAATGGTGCATTAAGTCAAGTAAGTGGGAATATAGGTAATACAAATTCATTAGCCACGATAAGTGTAGGAGCAGGTAAAGCCACGTTAGGGGGAGCGGTTATTAAAGCTACTACGACTAAATTAACAGATGCTGCGTCGGTATTAACTCTTACAAATGCAAATGCAGTATTAACAGGTGCGATTGATAATACCACAGGTGGTGATAATGTAGGTGTCTTAAATTTAAATGGTGCATTAAGTCAAGTAAG
>NZ_WHLZ01000002.1:0-182553 GCF_046532895.1 Rickettsia koreansis
TTAAAAATCTTATAAACATAATATATTAAAGTTAATATTGAGATATTAATATGCTAGAAACACTTTTAAAAATCTTATAAACATAATATATTAAAGTTAATATTGAGATATTAATATGCTAGAAACATTTTTAAAAACCTTATAAACGTAATATATTAAAGTTAATATTGAGATATTAATATGCTAGAAACACTTTTAAAAATCTTATAAACATAATATATTAAAGTTAATATTGAGATATTAATATGCTAGAAACACTTTTAAAAATCTTATAAACATAATATATTAAAGTTAATATTGAGATATTAATATGCTAGAAACATTTTTAAAAACCTTATAAACGTAATATATTAAAGTTAATATTGAGATATTAATATGCTAGAAACACCTAAATTACCTATGGGATATAAACCTTCTCAAGATGAAGAATATATGTGTCCTAATCACCTAGAATATTTTAGACAAAAACTTTTAAGATGGAAAGAGGATTTATTAAAGGAATCTCAAGAGACTTTAAATAATTTAAAGGAAGAAAATTTAAAAGAATCCGATCTTAACGATTGTGCTACTCATGAAACAGAAAGAGCTTTTGAGCTTCGTAGTAGAAATAGATATTGTAAATTAATGAGTAAAATAGAAGAAGCATTATCACGTATTAAAAATGGGGAATATGGTTACTGTGAAGAAACAGGCGACCCAATAGGTATAAAAAGATTAGAAGCACGACCTATTGCTGCATTATGTATTGAAGCTCAAGAGCGTCATGAAAATTATGAGAGAAGTCATTTGGATGAGCCTGGGAATTAAGTAGTTAGGTAATTTATGTGTGTGGATCGCAGGAATCCAAAAACATTTAATGCCACCCCGTGGCTTGACCACGGGGTCTAGAAAAACAAATTATTATATTAATAATTTTAGTATTTTTAACTAGATTCCGCGATCAAGTCGCGGAATGACAATAATTCATTTTTGCAGGCATGACACTTGAACATCTAAAACCTAAAGAAGTTAGAGCATTTACTGTTTCAAATAAAGGTAATCCCATAACATTTGAATATGAGCCGGAAATAAATGAGATAAAAGCTTCTGCATAACCGGAAATTTTACATCCGCCTGCTTTATCTATTCCCTCATCCAAAGAACAATAAAAATTAATCTCTTCCTCACTTAATTTTTTGAACTTAACAATAGTCTGAACTATTTTTTTTCTAACTGTAAGCTGATCATTCTCTTTTTTGATAATACATAAACCGGTATAGACACGATGACGACGTCCGGATAACATCTTAATACAATTCTTGACTTCTTCATAAGTAGTAGCTTTCGGCAATATTCTTCTACCTACTGCCGCTACGGTATCGGCAGCTATAATTATAGCTGATTCCTCTATTTGAGATGCAATTTTTATAGCTTTTTCGTAAGCAAGTCTCATGGCTAAGGGAGCGGGTAATTCACGCAAATTAGGTGTTTCGTCTATATCTGTCGGAATAATTTGTGAAGGGATAATTTTGATTCTGTTTAGTAACTCAATTCTTGCAGGAGAGCTTGATGCTAATATAATCGGTAGGTTTTTTCTGTTCTGCTTCATACTTATAAAGACTAGTGACGATGAATCACACGACCCTTAGTTAAATCATAAGGAGTCATTTCTACTATCACTTTATCTCCTAGTAATATTCTGATACGATTTTTACGCATCCTACCGGAAGTATGAGCAATAATTACATGATCATTCTCAAGCTTTACTCTGAAAGTAGCATTAGGTAAAAGTTCAAGTACTGTACCTGTAAACTGAATGAGGTCGTCTTTTGACATTATAATTTATGTTTTTATGGTCGGGGCGGAGAGATTCGAACTCCCGACCCTCTGGTCCCAAACCAGATGCGCTACCAGGCTGCGCTACGCCCCGATAATTAATTATGTCTATACTATATACTCTATTATTCGTAGCAAATCAATTTGTTTATGTAAAAATTTATAGATTTTACCTAGAAAAAGTGGTTTTGTTAGGTTCTAAGCGTCATTGTGTCAGTCCTGTGGCTTTGTATGGCCCTTATGTTCATGCCCGTGGAAGCGGGAATCCAGTCTTTTTTGCTGTCATACTGTGACTTGACCCCGATCTTGTATAACAGACTGTGTCCTGAGGTCCCGCAATCAAGTTGCGGGATGACATTAAAGATTACTGGATTTCTGCTTTCGCAGGAATGATATAAGAGGTACAAAAATTAATAAAGTTTTGCAGTTTTCACTAAGAAGCTAAAATAGATAGGTTTTACCCTTGTATTTCTTAAGTTTTATATACGATTTACCGAATTTCTATAAAAAGTACATAAAGTTTAATTTATTTCAAGCAAGAAAAAGTAATCATAAGTTAGAAAAATTAAGCCCAAATTTAGGAGATATTATGTCAACGATAAAAAATTTAATACAAAAAGGCATGTTTGCATCAATTGCGGCATTGATGCTTGCTAGCACTAGTGCCCTTGGTACTGCTATAACCGAATCGTAACAGTAGGGGGTAGCTCAGTAGCTGATGGTAGTGCTTTTGGCGGAGGAGCATATGTACCAGGTTCATTTATAATCCTTGGCGAAGTAAATAATTTTACTGCAGATGTGCCAGCAATTCCTGCTATATATTTAGATACCTTTAATAATGCAACAATGACTGTGCCAAATAACATAACTCTTGGACCGGTTATACCTGTTGATCTTACTAAAGAAAATGTCGGGCGTGTTGTAGATGTCCCTAACGCTATAAACATCACTTTAACAGGTACGCCAGTTACAAATGCACAAGCACTTGCAACGGTTCCTCCTTTTGCTCCAGGACCAGGAGAAGCACCAGGGAATACTTACTATTTTAACAGCTTTAATTTTAACGATTTAGCTAGTACTTTGATTTTTCAGGCTACACATCACTTTTTCCTCCTACTGGTGATAATAGAATCGCCTTTATCTCAGGTCCAGGTAGTATAGTAACTTCTGTTCAAGGCCAGGCAGATCTTACATTACAGATTGACACTGACTTTCAATTTAAACAGCCAAGTTGGATTAAGGCAAAAATTTTTAATAGTGCAAATAATCAGCTACTTAATTTTGCTACTGATACTTCACCAGCCTCAGGTCTTTACGTTAATGAAGTTATGGATATACAACCTATAGAAAATAGTATCAAGTTTGGCGGCCAAAATGCTACTTATGACGTAAGTAATGAATCGCCAAATGCTGAAGAATTTGTGGCTAGCTTCAGCCTAGTTCCAGCAAATGATGTAGATGGTCAATTAAGAGTACACGTGGCTTCCGGTAGCCGAGAAATTGCACTTAATGCAGATAGCAGTAATGGAACAGGAGGGACAATTTAACACAACAGTTATTACAGGACAGACTGATTTTAAAGGGTCTGCAGGTACGGTTAACGTTAATGATACCGGTACTTTAGCAGCAGTGACAAGTAGTGCAGCAACTAACAGTAATTTAGTATTTTTAGGAGGCGGTAACGTTACCGGAGTCATAAATAATATTGGAGCAATTATTGTTAATGGTTATCTTGCAAAAAAGTATATCCGCTACTTCTTTAACACTTGGTAACAATGCTGTAGCGAATTTACAAGACTCGCTTACAACAAGCGGTAACGTGGATTTTACCAATGGCGGTGTTTTAGAGTTTTCGGGAGCAAATCCTGCAGGTTATTTACTTAACAGCCAAATCAAAAACGGGAACACAGGAACATTAAACGTTTATACTACCGGTACTACTTTAATGGCTACTGATTCAAGTATAGGTATGGTAAACACAATTAATATCGGGCAGGGAAATGCAGTTGCAGCATTTACGATAGATGTATCTAACAAGGCTTTAACGCTAGGAAGTGCTATTAATTTGAATAATACTAAATCCGTATTTGGTTTAACTACTAGCAAAAATCAACAAGTTACCTTTATGATATAGTGTCGATGGTTTTGCCGGTGGAGGCGGTAGCGTCAATTTAAGTAGTACTTCTAGTACTATACCTAATAACAATTTGTTAACTTTGCAGGGTAATTTGGGTAATGAAACTCTTGGCACAAAGGCAAATCCCCTTGCTGTTATAAATGTTAGTGGTAATGTCGGCGTTGTTGGTACTAATGCTACGTTAGGTACAAATGGACTTGATGTGAGTAATACAGCAGTGCTTAATATTGCTGCTGGTGGGGTTTTTGCCGATGCATCACTTACCTCGGCTAAGATTGCCAAAATTAATATCGGTGAGGTTAATGCTGGACCAGCCGTTTATGCCCTTGATGCATTAAACGGTGATTTTCCATTAGATGCACCAGGTGTTACATTCGTGAATCCCGCATCTGTTTTAAAGTTAATGACTACCGTAGCTAGTGGCAAGAACAGTACTATAGAGTTAACAGGTAATATAGAGCAAGTTATTCCAAATACCGGTGTAGTTGAGATAAATGCAAGAAATATTAATACCAAGTTAACAATAGATGGTATGGCTAATAAGTATGCTATCGGAACAAAAGCAAATCCGGTGAGTAAAGTACAACTTACAGGGTATGGAACACTGGTAATAACTGCTCTTAATACCCCAAATATCGACGTATCCGTTGCAAAAGTTGCTATAGGATCAAGTTTGGATCAAATGTTTTTTTCTCGACTCCTTCCGGTCCTATTAATAGCGAGCTTGGGGCTGTAAAGATTGACGGTAATATGAATTGCCAAAATAATGCTGGTACCGCAATATTTGCTAGTGATATAGAAAATAATATAACATCAGCTATTACCGGTAATATAACAAGTACCGGAGGTACTAACGGTACTATAGGTACAGTTGACGGTAACGGAAACTCAACGAATACAATTACGAACCTTGCAATGTTAAAAGCGGGTGTTGACAACAGCACCGTTACGATTAACGCCGGCGGTAATATGTCAATTGCTGAAATCCAAGGAACCGGCACGGGTAATATAGTGTTTACTCAAGTAACTAATTTAACCGGTGGTATTAACATCACATGTGGTAAAGCTGTGGATTTAATGTTTACCGGTCCAAGCAGCGTTAGTGGAGCTATAGGTAGCAGTACTTCAAAAGTGGGTGATATAACTATTAGCGGTGATGTATTAAATTGTACCGAAGGTATTAATGCAGGATATGTAATATTAATAAATGGTGGCGACATAAAATTTAAGGGAACAACGAATAGTTTAGATATTTCTGAATGATCAAGCTTTTCTCTTTTTGCTTTTAAATCCTGAGTATAGAGCATGGTAATTTTTGATGAATTTACCGCTATTACTTATTCCGGTAGTATAGGTACTAAAGGAATGGTCGATATAGTTCAAATAGACGGGGGTGATGTTACAATTCAAGGTACCGTGAAAACAGGCTCGATTTCATTTACTACTGCTCAGTCTGCAACTTTAAGCCTTAATAATACAAGTATAATAAATGAATCAATTACGACCACAGGTAATAAAATCCATACTCTTGCAATATCAAATGATTTAACAACTGGAGCTAGCGGTAGTGGTTCAGTAGGTTCAGACTCAACTCACCTTAAAACCTTTCAGTTCAACGGTGTAGACAGTAAAATCACAATCGATAGCGAAGATTTTTACTCGAGTATAACAACCAAGACTAATAATCAAGGTACGGCAATATTTAACGCTAATAATGGTTTGACCGATGATTTAGGCGGTGAGAATTTAAACCTTAAACTAGTTCAGTAGTAATAAAGGCACAGTAAAAGGGGATAGCTATGCTAAAGATATTACTATTGATGCCGGTAAATCAGCAGTATTTACCGGTTATAACAGTATAAGTTTAGACATTTCGTCAGCCACGGTCGGCGGTGTTAAAGTGCCAAGAGCAACAACAAAATTTCATTACAAAACAGAAATTGTTTCAGAGAACTTCAAAGGGAGCAGCAGCAACTCTTCAGCGGAATACACTAATGCTGCACTTGTACAAGCACCGATTAACTGCGGTAGTCATAAATTCGATGATGATGTATGGTTACAAAAAGCGGTAATAGGCACTAATGCTATTACTTTTGCACCGAAGAAAACCGCTTTTATTGAATCGGATTTAGGAGCAAATACTATAAGTTGCCGATCAAGCAACAATGATGTTTACCTGTGATAATACTAGTGTAAATGTCGGGGGCAATATCTCAGGAAGTAATATAACTTTCGATCTTGAATAATAAAGTTACTTATACAGGCTCTGCTACTCCTACCGGTGAGCTTATTATAAATGTCTTCTATGATACTATAAATGCAGGGTAAACAGGCAATGCTAATAGCAATCAAGTAGTTGGGGGTTATAAATGATCTATGGAAAGAAACTTCATTTGCACCGATGGCAGGAATCAGGCTTACTAAGATTAAAGATTCCGGTTATCAGGAATACGGTACTTCTTTCCAAAAACTAACTATTCAGAAACGTCAATATAACAAGGTTGAAGGTATACTCGGCGGTGAAATTAAGACAACCTACTATAAGGATGAATTCATAATTAGACCGCAAATTCATGCCTTTATTAATTACGATTTCAAAGGTAAAACACCGGCAATCGTTGCAGATCTTAACAGTCTTAATGAGCCTCTACCGGTACCGCCACCTAAACCTACTAAAATGCTATATGATTTAGGGGCAGGTGCAGTAATTAAGAAGGGTAGAATGGAGTACGGAGTGCATTACAGTCGGAACTTAGCTAAAAAATACCATGCCCAGTTCGGTACGCTAAGACTTAAAGTAAACTTCTAAAAACCCGCATCAATTAAGAATAAGGATTTTAAAATCCTTATTCTTAATTACACACCGAATAGCGGATTACTATATAATCAGCTGTTTGCATAAAATTAAATAATAAGTTGAATTTATATAAGGATTATTACATTAATATTTGTAATTATTTTTCAGGAACTGCGATAGTTTTTATGGTAATTGCATGTAGTTTTTTATTTAATATTTCAGACAGGGCGTTTTTTACTAATTTATGTTGATTAATTAAAGAAAGTCCATTAAATTGAACGTCTGATATTTCTAAGGCATAATGGTCTTGATCTCCTACTAAATCAGTAATTTTCATTGTACTGTTCGGAAATGATTCTTTAAGTATTTTTTCTAACTCTTCTACAGATATTGCCATTATTTTATCAATATTAATTTAAGTATTAATTAAGGTTTTTTTTCTTAAAGTAAAGCTTTATGTGAATTTTTATTATAGAATTTTAAACATTCATTGATAAAATCGACTCTTATGCATATAATAATTAATATTATTATGTCATTTATTAATTATTATGAAAAAAGAAACTGAAGAATTAAAATTATTTATCTTAGAATGTTTAAGTGAGAAAAAAGCAGAAGATATTGAGATAATTGATTTAACAGGAAAACATAAATTAGCCGATTATATTATATTTGCTAGCGGTCGTTCGACTAAAAATGTTGGAGCAATTGCTGAATATGTAGCTTTAGAATTAAAAAATAATGCTGGTATAAATAGTAATATTGAGGGGCTTGGTAAATCAGAATGGGTACTAATAGATGCAGGTACTATTTTAATTAATATTTTTTATCCTGAAGTACGGGAGCATTTTAAGTTAGAAGAAATTTGGAAAAGATGAACGATCATATTCTTATTAACGTTATAATTTTACTCGGTACTGCGGTTTTTATCGTGGCTATACTTAAGCGTCTTAGATTAAGTCCGGTACTTGGTTACTTAATTGCCGGAGCTGCAATAGGTGATCACGGTTTAAAAATCGTAACATATGACCAAACTAAGTTACTAGGTGAACTTGGTGTAGTATTTCTATTATTTGCGATAGGACTTGAGTTATCCTTCGAGCGATTAAAAGCTATGAGACGATATGTATTTGGTCTCGGTAGTTTGCAAGTTTTAACAACCGCTATAGTAATTGCCGGTGCAATGGTGCTTATAGACGGCAATAGTAGTGCGGCTATTATTACCGGCGGTGGTCTGGCCCTTTCATCTACGGCACTTGTTATGCAGGTTATTGAGGAAAATCGTAGTCAATCAACGCAAATAGGAAGAGTTTCTTTAGCTATTCTGTTACTACAAGATTTGGCCGTAGTGCCATTGCTTGTGATAGTTCCGTTACTTGTCGGTAACAATAAAGCCTCGCTTGCAGCGGCTCTTGGTATTGCACTCTTAAAAGCCGTAATGGCCTTACTTACAATATTTATTGTCGGTCGTGTTTTTCTTCGTCCTGTATTTTCATTCATTTCATCAGAAAGTAATAATGCAAGCGAGTTACCTATTTCGATGACTTTGTTAATAGTACTTTCTGCTGCTTGGGCTACCGAAACATTTGGTTTATCTTTAGCTCTAGGAGCATTTGTTGCCGGAGTATTAGTTGCGGAAACTGAATTTAGATTGCAGGCAGAGGAAAGTATTTATCCTTTCAAAAGTTTATTTTTAGGATTGTTTTTCATGACCGTGGGTATGAATATCGATGCCCTAGAAATGTATGAAAAAATATCTCATATTCTTACTTTATCTATTGCTTTAATAGGTATAAAAACCTTAATCATAACGGCTTTTTGTATTTTATTCGGTTTTAATAAAGGAGTTGCTTTTTATTCAGGCTTATTATTATCGCAAGGCGGAGAGTTTGGTTTTATATTATTCAGTTTAGGTAAAGATAGTGGAGTATTAGAAGAAAGTACTGCCGATATATTATTACTCGTAGTTACTTTTACTATGGCACTTACTCCATTACTCGCAGCTTTAGGACAAAAGATTGCCGAGAAAGTTGATAAAGGACTTGGTAAAACTCCGACTCAAATGATTGAGCTTGGGGCAAGAGATTTAACAAACCATATTATTATTGCCGGACTCGGTAATACCGGTAAAATGGTAGCAAGAGTTTTGGAAGCGGAAGGTATAAGTTACGTAATACTTGATTTAGATGATGATAGAGTAAAAGAAGAGCTATCAAACGGTTTGCCGGTTTTTAAAGGTGATGTATCGCAAGCCGATACTTTAAAGGCATTAGGTACGGAAAGAGCATTCGCTATAATACTTACTATGAATAATCAAGTAACTATCAAGAAATCGCTTAAAACAATTAGCGGTAATTATCAGGATATACCGGTTGTCGTTAAGTTAAAAAATTTAAAAAATGCTAGAGAGTTTTATGATTTAGGTGCCACAACTATTATTCCAGAAAGTTATGAGACTGGATTACAAATAGGTGGAACAGTCCTAAAAAATATAGGTATTAGCGAGCAGGAAATTAATAGAATAAAAGTACAATTTAGGCTTGGTAATTATATAATAGAAAAAAAAGAGGATGCTTTATCTGAAGCGGAAGATAATGATTAAAATTCTTATTACTTTAATTATTGTAATATTATCAACAACAATTAATGCCGATAATAAAAAATTGCCTATTCCGAGATTTGTTTCAATAAAATCTAATGAAGTAAATGCAAGGAGCGGACCAACTACTAAATCTACCGTAGAATGGGTTTTTGTTAAAAAAGGCGAACCGGTAGAAATAACTGCAGAGTACAAGCAATGGCGACAAGTACGTGACATTAACGGTGAAGGCGGTTGGATACATTCAAGCGTTTTATCAGGTAAAAGATCAGTAGTTATTACTTCTGATAAGGAAATAGAACTTACCAAATCCGCAGACCCTAAAAGCCGAGTTATAGCAAAATTAATGCCAAAAGTTCGTTGTAGTTTAAAAAAATGTAAAGAACAATTCTGCCAAATTACATGTAAGGATTACACAGGTTGGATTTTCAAGAAAGTAATTTGGGGAGTGTATGATGATAATGATAGGTATTAATAGGCTTCTTGCATAACCTCCTTCTAAAGGTAATTTGTACGTCAATCCGGTACTCGCATCCTCACGCACTTTTATGTACGCTACAGTGCTGTGTTCCGTGTTTTCTTCAAGTTCCTCTTTATTAAGATAGGTGATGCAAGAAGCCTAGTACCGATAATAAATTGTAAAAGTAATTTACTATTTGAAGTTAATTTGCTATGTATAAAAATTCACCAAAGATATTTAGACGGTACAAATGATGTCGCATTTAAAAAATTATTTAGCGCTAAAGTAAAATTAATAAATTTATTGAACTCTCTTCTTAGGTTATCGCAAGGAGATAGAATCATAGATTTAAGCTATATAACTACTGAACAGTTAACTTTATTTCTTGAAGGGCAAAGAAGTTTGTTCGATCTACAAGTTAAAGATGAAACCGGTAGATAGTATATAATCGAGATGCAGCGTAAAATGGAGAAAGATTATCTTAATAGAACGCAGCTTTACAGTTGTTATACCTACGTTAGTCAAATTAAGAAGGGTATGAAACATAAGGATTTATTGCCGGTAGTAATAATTTCTATCATAGGAGCAAAAGCTTTGCCTGATGAATTGCCGTATATTAGCTATCATCATATAAAAATATAAAAGAAAGTAATACCCATAAACAATATTTGTTTTCATTAACTTATGTATTTATTGAACTAGGGAAGTTTAAAAAAAATGATCTTAAAGATGATACCGATGAATGGTTGCATTTATTAAAATATGCTTCGCAAGAATAAGAACCGCCAAAAGAGATTAAAAATGAAATTGTGTTATCGGCATATGCAAGTTTAGAGCAATATAAATGGACAGAACAGGAGCATGATGATTATTTTAGAGCTGAAATGGCTATATAAAAAGAAATAGACAAGTTTGAAGAAAAGTTTAATGCCGGGATGGAGAAGGGCATAGAGAAAGAGAAAATTGAAACTGCAAAAGAAATGCTAATAGAGAATGAACCTATAGAAAAAATAGCACGATATACTAAGCTTACAATAGAAGAAATAAAAAAGCTAAAAGCAGAAAAATATAAAGTATAGATATTTAAATGAAAACCACCTTACCCGAACGTTCTCTTAAAATTAGAGCAAGGCTTAATTTTATAGTGCAGCAGATTTTAGATATTGCACAGGAAAAATCGCTATGATTTCTTGTACGGCTCTTTTGCTGGAGGAGATTGGGTACGTGATCTACCTTACGGCTATCATAGCGATACTGATATAATTCTGAAAAAAGGTAAATATAAAGGATACACTGCTTTAAGATTAAAAGATAATATATATATAAGATTAGAAAACACAGGAATAATAAACCCTAAGCAAATTATTCCGTATGATTCAAGAATATCGATAATTCTAGAGTCAATAGAGGAAATAAGTAGGCAGTTAGAAAAAGGACGTTATTTTTATACCGATATAAAAAAAGAAGGTATTCTTTTATATGATAGTGGTGAATTTATACTTAGCGAGGCTAAAGATTTACCTTGGAGCGAGATGAAAGACATCGCTAAAGATTATTATGAATATTGTGGTTTGGTAGAGGTAAAGGTTTTTTAAAAGGGGCAACTACTTATTTAAACGATTTGGAGTATGCTTTTTATCAGCCTTTGCCCTTCATCAAGCTACGGAAAGTCTTTACAGTACTATTTTATTAGTTTTCTCAAACTACAAACCTAAATTACATAATTTACAAGAACTAGGTA
Source organism: Rickettsia koreansis (assembly GCF_046532895.1). Lineage (NCBI taxonomy): Bacteria > Pseudomonadati > Pseudomonadota > Alphaproteobacteria > Rickettsiales > Rickettsiaceae > Rickettsia > Rickettsia koreansis. Next base: position 11,550 of record NZ_WHLZ01000002.1, read on the forward strand.
GCATGGCAGGAAATTATGACAATGAATTATGGAGTGTATTTCTTCAATTAACCGAAGAACAAAAAAAGTGTTTTGAGCTTCTTGAAAAAGCTTATGTTGATGCAAGATATGATAAAAACTATAAAATTACTAAAGAACAGCTGCTTTGTCTTATTGAAAGAATGACGGGGGCTTTTAAAGATATCTATAGTTATTGAGCAAGGCCCATCAAGGTTTTAGTTTAAAGATTGATATAAATATAGTATAATATAAAACTTTTTATAGTATATTCGATGAACTGCAAAAATTGGCTGAGTCGTTCTACAAGAGCTTCGGTTCTCGTGTATTACGTTACAGCTCATCTTGCCTTGTGAACTCTTCGCTCTTTTTGCAGTTGATCTTCGTATACTAGGCTTTTAGTTTAAAGATATATATAGAAAATTATGAGTAAGAAACTTTATATTAAGACCTACGGATGTCAGATGAATGTTTATGACTCCGTTAAGATGCAGGATTTGCTTTATCCCTTTGGCTATGAACCTACTGAAAATATTGAAGAAGCAGATGTTATTATTCTAAATACTTGTCATATCAGAGAGAAAGCAGCCGAGAAAACTTATTCTGAACTCGGTCGTATTAAGAAACTACAAGATACCAGAACAAAACAAGGTTTAAGTTCTGCAATAATAGTTGTATCCGGTTGTGTTGCACAGGCGGAAGGGGAGGAGATTTTTACAAGAACTCCTTATGTTGATATTGTTGTCGGTCCGCAATCTTATTATAACCTACCGGAATTAATCTCAAAAGTCGTTAGACACGAAAAGCACTTAATCGATCTTGATTTTGTTGAAGAAGCAAAATTTGATCAGCTACCTGAGCAATTATATTCGCAAGGAACAAGTGCCTTTATATCGGTACAGGAAGGGTGCGATAAATTTTGTACTTTCTGTGTAGTACCTTATACTAGAGGTGCTGAATTTTCAAGAAATGTAGAGCAGGTTTACAGAGAAGCACTAAAAGTAGTTAGTAGCGGTGCTAAAGAAATTATGTTACTTGGACAAAATGTCAATGCATATCATGGTAAAGGTCCTGCAGATAAAATATTTAGTCTAGCCGATTTACTCAAACATCTAGCACAAATTCCCAATTTAGAGAGATTACGTTATACCACCTCACACCCGATAGATATGAATGATGATCTAATAAAGCTGCACGGCACCGAACCTAAATTAATGCCGTTTCTACATCTACCGGTGCAGTCAGGTTCAAATAAAATATTAAAAGCCATGAACCGCAAACATGATTGGGAATATTATTTTGATATAATTAATCGCTTAAGAGAAGCAAGGCCCGATATAGTTTTATCATCTGATTTTATTGTCGGGTTTCCCGGTGAAACAGATGAAGATTTTGAGGATACGTTAGATTTGGTCCGCAGAGTAAAATACGGTCAGTGTTATTCGTTTAAATATAGCCCACGTCCCGGTACACCTGGTGCAACTAGAATCGACCAAATACCTGAACATATAAAATCAGAGAGATTAACTATATTACAACAAGAACTCATGGCTCAGCAACTAGCTTTTAATGCAAGTTGTGTTGGTAGTACTATGAAAGTTCTATTTGATCGCAATGGTAAATTCGACGACCAGATAATAGGTAAAACTCCATACATGCAGTCCGTATATATCCAAAACCCTAATAAATCTTTACTTGGTAAAATCATTGATGTAAAAATTACTAAGGCTTCACTTAATAGTTTAACTGGCGAAATATTATAAGTCATGTATAAATCTCTTCTTTTTTGTTTAAAAATTTTTGTCTTCCTTATTTTAGTAGGTTGCGGGATTACTGCTTATATAATATACCACTATTCACGTGATTTGCCTGATTACTCACAGCTTGCACGTTATTATCCACCGTCGGTAACGCGTATTTATTCCCGTGACGGCAAATTAATGGAGGAGTACGCTTTTGAACGTCGTGTATTTGTACCGATTAATAGCGTACCGAGTTCGCTAATAGAAAGTTTTATTGCAGCTGAGGATAAGAATTTCTATAACCATCCCGGCGTTGATTTGCTTGGAATAGTTAGAGCGGCATTTTTAAACATATCTAATTATTTACATCATAGGCGTATGGAAGGAGCGTCTACCATTACTCAGCAAGTGGTTAAAAATTTTCTGCTAACTAACGAAGTTTCTCTTGAACGTAAGATTAAAGAAGCGATTCTTTCTTATATGATTTCAAAAGTATTTACTAAGGATCAAATTTTAGAATTATATCTTAATCAAACATTTTTTGGTCGTGGTGTATACGGTGTTGCGGCAGCTGCACAAAATTATTTTAATAAATCCGTAGAGGAACTTACTATTGCAGAATCAGCTTTTATTGCGGCACTGCCTAAAGCCCCTTCCGAACTTAATCCTGAGAGAAACTATGCTAAAGTAAAAGCTCGTCGTGATTACGTAATAGCACGTATGTTTGAAGATGGTTATATAACAAGAGACGCTGCGAAAGAAGCTATGGATAGCCCGATAGTTTTACGTAAACGAGCTAAGGAAGACACTGTTACGGCAGATTATTATGCTGCACAGGTCAGAGAAGAAGTAATTAGGATGTTAAATAGTAAGGAAGAATTTTATACCGGAGGTCTTACTATCATTACTTCTTTAGATGCAAAGATGCAGCAATTAGCTGAAAACTCTCTAAGAAAAGGTCTAAGGGAGTTTGATAGAAGGCGTGGTTTTAGAAAGCCTATAGCTAATATTTCTCTTGATCATTGGCAAGGAGAGCTAAAAAAACTACCGACTCCTCCATCGCTTTTAGAGTATAAATTAGCTGTAGTTCTAGATGTAGCCGATAATCATGTAGAGATTGGACTTATAGACGGCAGCAAATCTAAGATGCCTATTGCTGAAATGAAATGGGCAAGAAGTAATCTTAAATCAGTTAAGACCTTGCTTAAAAAAGGTGATGTGATAGTGGTTGAGGCTATAAAAGAGGGGTATGCTCTTCGTCAGATTCCTGAAGTAAACGGTGCTATTATGGTTATGAACCCAAATACCGGACAGGTACTTGCAAGCGTCGGCGGTTATGATTTTTCCACAAGTAAATTTGATAGAGTAACTCAAGCACTGCGTCAACCCGGTTCTTTGAGTAAAACCTTTGTGTATTTAGCAGCTCTTGAAAATGGTGTTAAGCCGAATCAGATTTTTAATGATGGACCTATTGAGATTTCGCAAGGTCCAGGGATGCCTAGTTGGCGTCCTAAAAATTATGAGGGTAAGTTTTTAGGTGAAATCACTATGCGTACTGGTCTTGAAAAATCTCGTAATCTTATAACCGTAAGAGTTGCAACTGCCGTAGGACTTACAAAAATCGTTGATATAATTAAGCGTTTCGGTATTAATAATGAACCAAAAAAAGTTTACTCTATGGTACTTGGTTCAATTGAAACCACACTTAGCAGAATGACTAATGCTTATGCAATTATTGCTAACGGCGGTAAAAAAGTGGAGCCTCATTTTGTAGAATTAATTAAAGATCGTAACGGTAAAATTATTTATAGGCGAGATGATAGAGAATGTCTTGCTTGTAATGTTTCGGATAGTAATTTAGATACCGCAATATTAGAAATACCGAAAGAATATATCTATAGAGTTACGGATGAAGCTAGTGATTATCAAATTACTTCGTTTTTAACCGGAGCAATAGATAGAGGTACCGGTTATGCTGCGAAGAAGTTAGGGAAAATTATCGGCGGAAAAACCGGTACTAGTAACGATAGTAAAGATACATGGTTTATAGGTTTTACACCCAAAATAGTAGTTGGCAGTTATGTGGGTTATGATATACCGAAAGAGCTTGGAAAAAGAGCAACAGGTTCAAACGTAGTATTACCGATTTTTATTGATTTTATGAGTAATGCTTATAAGAATAAGCCATCGCTGCCTTTCAAAGTTCCAGATTCAATTAAGCTAATCGCCGTAGATAGAGCAACTGGTAAAATTACACCAAGCGGTACTGTTATAGAAGCATTTAAAGTAAATAATGTTCAGATGCTTGAGAATGAAGATATGATTGATAATCAAGATAATAATGATATTTTTGATTATGTACCGAGTAAGGAAGATCAATCTCAGGAAATTTACTAAACTGTATAATTAGTTTAAGCCAATGTCATCCCCTGTGCTCGATGTCATGCAACAAAACCACCTATTTTTATTTTAACCTATGAAAAAAATTATTTTATATCTCACTGCCCTAATATCACTTACTATACCTTTTATAACTCAAGCGGATTGTTTTTTAGTTAATGAAAATTATAAAACAAGAAGGTAATTGCAAGTCTCGTTATGCTCCATGCTCAACATTTAAAATTGCTATAAGTTTAATGGGTTATGATGATGGGTTTTTAATTGATGAAACTCATCCAAAATTACCTTTTAAAGAAGGATATGCTGACTATCTTGAAGTTTGGAAACAATCCCAAACACCTAAAGATTGGATGAAGAATAGCTGTGTTTGGTATTCTAAGATTATGACTAAAGAATTAGGTATTGAAAAATTTCGTGATTATGTAACATAATTTGATTATGGTAATCGTGATATTTCAGGAGGAGATAAAGGAAAGAATAACGGTTTAACTAATGCATGGCTTTCTAGTGCTTTAAAAATTTCACCGTAAGAACAATTAGCTTTTCTTCAGAAACTAGCAGAGAATAAATTGCCTGTAAGTGTTCAAGCCCAAGAAATGACTAAAAATATTTTGTTTATTGAAGATTTTGTAGATTGTTGGAAGCGTTACGGTAAAACCGGCAGCGGTAATAAACTTAGCCAAGATAGAACTGTAAAGTTAAAGGATCGTAAAATCGGATGGTTTATAGGTTGGCTACAAAAAAATGACAGAACAGTTTTCTTTGTACATTTCATTGAAGATAATAAAAATTATGATTCTTATGCAGGGCAACGTTCTAAAGAAGCAGCGAAAGAAAAGCTAAAAGAATTGATAAATAAAGAATTGAAATAAATCTCAATTTTTATTTTCGAGGAACAACCAACAGTGAATTTGCTATTGGTTGTTGATTAAAAAGCAATACTATAGGTTGTCTATACTAAAGTACCTTCTTCTTCATAGGAGACTCCGGTCATCCACAGCATGATCATTATCAAGTAGAGTGTTATTTTCAGTAGTAACATCTTCATTAATTTCAGCAGCAAGTTTTTCAGCTTCAATTTCATCAATATATTGTTTTAGTTTAGCTTTTGTTGCGTTTTTATTTCTAACATACCAAGTTACCCCTACACCTATTATAACAGCTATGGAGGCAACTACAGCTGTACCAATGCTTATATATTGAGCAACCAGGGAATTATCGTTATCACTCTCATCAAACATATTTTCTTGAGAGTTGTAAGTTGTATTGAAAACAGTATTAGTAAGGTTTGCTACGGTGTTATTAATTAAATTTATTCCCGTTTCAGTCCAACTTTCAGTGTTATTGGAAAAGATTGATTCAGCAATTTTGGCAGTAGAGCTTGTTATTGTGTTATTAATCGGATTAGCTGCTATTTCAGATAAGTCTTTTGTTATGAGTTCTAATAAGTTTTCTATTGTGCTAGTACCTTGAGTAGTTCTAGATATCAGGTTAGATATTAAATCCTTTATTTCTGAAGAAATTCCATTCAAATTATTTCCTTTCAGTACCTCAAATATTTTGTATCCTTTACTATAACCTATAGTAATAGGGTTATTAGTTGCTGTAGTATTAAGTATATACTCAATAGTAGGGTTTTAAATTTTAGTATAATTTTGTGGATCAAAATAATAATAATAACGAAAATTTTCTTGACATATTTTCATCAATGCTTCCTCATAAATAAAAGTATTATCACCTTGTTTTTTTTAATATCGTCTCCATTATTATTAATTGCAGTAATAATAGCCTCGTCTATAGTTAGTTAACGCTTTCTTTATTTTGAAAAACCCTCTAAATATTAGGTTTATGATATCGCTATTTAATAATTCAATTCCTTTGCTACACTCCATCGTTGTCATATTGTTTTTAGGACAATTCGATACAATTAAATTTTTTGTAGTAGGATCTATATAATAATTTTCTCCGTTATATCCTATTTGAAGCATATTATATTCTTGATCTCCAATTGTTGCTCTTGCTGTAGTAATTCTTGCCACAGTGGTTAAAAATGAAGTTAATTGATGTATCATTTTGCTATTCCTTTGGATTTTTAAAATTGAAGGGCATAATCAGCAGTACTTATTTGATAGTCAAGAAATTATTAACAAAAATTAATAATTAATATATAATCATTGCAATTAGGTGAAATTATATAAATTTCAATATCGCTTGAAGTATCTAAAGAAATGTTATAAAGTCAAAAAGTTCATAGAAATTTAAGGGTATTATGCAAGTAGTAAAAGCTTTAGAACAAATTTTAGCAGATAGCTATGCTTTTTTTAAAACACAAAATTATCATTGGAATGTAGAAGGAGCAGAGTCATTTATTATTTGAGGGGCAGTATGAAGATTTAGCTGAAAGCTTAGATGAGCTTGCTGAAAGAATAAGAAGTTTAAATGCTAAAGTTCCCGCATTATCAGATTTAATAAAACTTGCATCTATAGATGAGGCAAATCTAAACGCAACAGCAAATGAAATGCTTAAAAGTCTAACGAAAGATCAAGATATTATTAGAGATACATGATATAAGGGACTCAAAGTAGCACAAGCAAAGGGTGATGAGGGTACAGCCGATATGATTATTGGACGAATTAAGGTGCATGAAAAGAATAGATGGATGCTTAAGAGTAGTATACTCTAGTGTCATTTCCATTTTCGTCATTGCGAGCGACTGCAAGGAGCGTGGCAATCTCAGGAGATAGTGTATGATTCCTGAGATTGCTGCGTCGATGCTTGTGCATCTCCTAGCAATGACGTTAATGCTCATAACAAACAAACTAACAAAATAAAAATAAAATGGAACAATATGATGTAGCCGTTATAGGCGGTGGTCCAGGTGGGTATGTTGCAGCAATTAGGGCAGCACAATTAAAGAAAAAAGTTGTATTAATAGAAAAAGAGCATTTGGGTGGGGTATGTCTTAATTGGGGGTGTATACCGACTAAATCCCTGCTTAAATCTGCTGAGGTTTTTGAATATATAAAACATGCTAAAGATTATGGAATTGATGCTAAAGGTGCTGAAATCAACATTAAGAAAATAGTCGAACGCTCAAGAGAGATTTCAAATAAGCTTGCAGGCGGTGTTAAGCTACTACTGAAGAAAAACAAAGTGACTGTGATATACGGAGTAGCAAGTCTTGCAGGAAATAAGGTAATAAATATAAATGATAAACCTACAGTAAAAGCAGGAAATATTATTATAGCTACCGGCGCAAGATCTAGGGTTTTACAAGGCTTTAAGCCCGACGGTAAACAAATTTGGACTTCTAAAGAAGCTATGATACCGCAGCATGTGCCGAAATCTATGATTATTGTCGGCTCAGGTGCAATCGGTATAGAATTCGCTTCGTTTTATAATAGTATTGGTGTGGATGTTACCGTAATTGAGGCACATAATAGAATATTGCCTGCTGAAGATATGGAAATTAGCGGAATCGCTCATAAGAACTTTGAGAAGAAAGGTATAAAAATTATTACAAATTCTAAGTTAATTAAGCAAACAAAATCAAAAGATAAGATAGAAGTTGAGTTAGAGTTAGCAGATAAAACACAAAAATTACAAGCTGAAATTTTACTTATGGCAGTAGGTATTACAGCTAATACGGAAAATTTAGGTCTTGAGAAAACAAAAATTAAAGTAGAAAACGGCTATATAACTACTAACGGGTTAATGCAAACTGCGGTATCAGGAATTTATGCTATAGGCGATGTAGCAGGAGTGCCTTGTTTAGCTCATAAAGCAAGCCATGAAGGTATTATTGCAGTGGAAAGCATAGCGGGCTTAAAACCGCATGCTATTAATAAACATAATATTCCTGGTTGCACTTATTCTTCGCCGCAAATAGCAAGCGTCGGTTTGACTGAAGAAGCAGCAAAAACCTTAGGTTATGAGCTTAAAATAGGCAGATTTCCTTTTATAGCTAACGGTAAGGCTTTAGTAAGTGGTGATAGCGATGGCTTAATTAAAACTATATTTGATGCTAAGACGGGTGAGTTGCTTGGAGCTCATATGATAGGCTCGGAAGTTACGGAATTAATACAAGGATATGTGGTTTCAAAAAATTTAGAAGGAACGGAGTTGGATTTAATTAACACTATCTTCCCGCATCCGACTTTATCGGAAATGATGCATGAATCAGTATTCTCTGCTTATGATAGGGCAATACATATATAATACTCGATGAACTTCAAAAATTGGCTACGTCGTCTTATAAGAGCTGTGGTGCTCACGTATTAAGTATATGCTCCGCTCCTCGCCTTATAGACTCCTTGCTCTTGTTGAAGTTGATCTTCGTATATACGTTTCATTTTACTTCGGAGATATAAATTAAGAAAATGAACAAAGGTAATTTAATCGAGAATTATGCAGTAGCGTTATTTAATAACGCTATGGTTGATAATATACAAGATAAGATCTTTGAAGAAATTACTTCTATAAACCGTATAATTACCGATAATTTTGATATTAGAGAGTTCCTATTTTCTCCTATAGTAAATAAGAACGACAAAATTAATGCAGTCAATTCATTAGCAAAAAATATCAAAATTAGCACAATAGTACAAAATTTTTTATTGTTATTGGTAAAAAATTCTCGTACTGCTATTTTATCTAATATAGTAGATGCTTATAATACTTTACTATATGAAAGTAAAAATATAAAGATAGTTCAGGTTATTTCTGCAAATAAGTTACAACCTAAAGAGCAGGAGTGGATTAAATCTCGTATAGAAAAAGAATTAAATCAAAAAACAGAAATATTATTTGATATAGATAATACTATTATTGGTGGTATTGTAATTAAATATGATAGTATGTTGCAAGATTACTCAATAAAAGGTAGTTTAGAGAAAATAACGAAAGCTTTAAAGACAGTTAATATTGCTGCATAGATATTTATATAGTCATTGCAAGGAAATTACGAAGTAATTGACAAAGCAATCTCAGGATATTTTATGAGATTGCCACGAGGCCTACGGCTGCTTGCAATGACGACTCGGTATCCACACGGGCAATGCTCGTTCGCAATGACAAGAAAATTAGGAGACATAAACCACATGAAACTGAAGCCTATTGAAGTAGCTGAAATATTACAAAAGGAAATAGCTAATATTAATTGCTTAAGTGAGCTTGAGGAAGTAGGGCAGGTAATAACCGTCGGTGACGGTATAGCCCAAATTTACGGTCTTGCTAATGTAAAATCCGGTGAAGTAGTAGAATTTAAATCCGGTGTTAAGGGCCTTGTTTTAAACTTGGAAAACGATAGTGTCGGTGCTGTAATTATGGGGGATGATAACCAAGTACAGCAAGGTGATAATGTCAAAAGAACTAAAGAAGTTTTAGAAGTACCGGTAGGAAAAGCTTTGCTTGGTCGTGTTGTTGATGCTCTAGGTAATCCTATTGACGGCAAAGGCGATATTGCAAGTAAAGAGTACAGACATGTCGAGATGAAGGCTCCGGGGATAATAGAAAGAACGAGCGTGAGTGAACCCGTACAAACCGGAATAAAGGCTATAGATTTGTTAATCCCAATAGGTAGAGGACAAAGAGAGTTAATAATCGGTGATAGGCAAACCGGAAAAACGGCTATAGCCGTTGATACTATTATTAATCAAAAACAAGTTCATTCACTTACTAATGAAAGTGATAAAATTTATTGTATTTATGTAGCTATTGGGCAGAAAAGATCAAGTGTTGCACAAATAGTAAAAAAACTAGAAGATGCCGGAGCCATGGACTATACACTCATTGTTTCGGCTACTGCTTCAGAAGCTGCAGCTCTTCAATTCATTGCCCCTTATTCTGCCTGTAGTATGGGCGAATATTTTCGTGATAACGGTATGCACGCACTTATTATTTATGATGATTTAAGTAAGCATGCCGTTGCATATAGACAAATCTCATTATTACTTAGAAGACCTCCCGGGCGAGAAGCCTATCCCGGCGACGTGTTCTATCTGCATTCAAGGTTGCTTGAGCGTTCTGCTAAAATGTCAGAGGAAAAAGGCAGCGGTTCACTTACTGCTCTTCCTATAATTGAAACGCAGGCAGGTGACGTATCCGCATATATCCCAACAAATGTTATTTCGATTACCGACGGTCAAATTTTCTTAGAAAGTGAGCTATTTTATAAAGGCGTAAGACCTGCCGTTAATGTCGGTATTTCGGTAAGCCGTGTTGGTTCTGCAGCACAAATAAAGGCTATGAAGCAGGTAGCAGGTTCGGTAAAGCTAGAGCTTGCTCAATTTAGAGAGCTTGAGTCTTTCGCGCAATTTGGATCAGATTTAGACCCTGCCACTAAAGCACAAATCGATCACGGTAAAAGATTAGTTGAGATATTAAAACAAGCTCAATATAATCCTTTTCCGGTAGAAGAACAAATAGTAAGTATTTATGTCGGAACTAAGAAATATTTAAATGATGTCCCGCTTCAGAAAGTAAAAGAATTTGAAGATAAAATGCTTACGGAGATAAGGTTAAATAAAAAAGATATTTTGGAATCAATAAAAAACGAGCAACGTATAACCGAAGAAACCGAGCAGAAACTAAAAGCATTTTTAGAAAACTTCGTTAAGGAATTTGTTAAATAAGATGATGTTGTTTTTGTGTGGATACTAAATCGTCATTGCGAGTGACTGACAGGAGCATGGCAATCTCAGGATATTTGACGAGATTGCAACAAAGCTTCGTTCCTCGCAATGACATAAAAATACTAAATAAATATGTCAAATTTAAAGCAGTTAAGAACTAGAATTAAAAGCGTTAAATCTACACAAAAGATTACTAAAGCAATGCAACTAGTATCAGCTTCTAAAATGGCAAAAATAAAGAGTCAAATAACCAATTCAAATTTTTATATTGAGGCTATTAGTAACATGATGTCTGCTATATTATCAATTGATATGTATGAGTTATCTATAGAAGAGCAGAAATTTTTTAATACCGTGCCGAATAAAGCAAATTTATTAATAGTTATGACATCACAGCGTGGTTTATGCGGAACGTTTAATTACAGTATAATTAAGCAAGTTAAGAATGATATTAAAGAGTTAGAAAATAAAGGCGAACAAATAAAACTTATCATTATTGGAAAAAAAGGTTACGAAGCACTAAAAAGGCAATATGTAAATTATATTGATAGTTATTTTGAATTACCCAAAATTCATGATGAAAATCTGATGCTACAAGTAAAACAAAAAATTATGTCGGCAGTAGAAAATCTAGAAGTTAGTAATTGTGTTATATATTTTAATAAATTTAAGAACGCAATGACTCAAATTATGACTAGACAACAGATTTTACCGGTAGCAAAATATCAGGATGATTCTATGATAGATAATCCTATAGTTAATTTAGTCGGATTCGGATACAAGGAACGAGGAGCGAAGCCTATAAATAATAGGAGAGCGACGAGTGACATGGTAGGCGAGTCCAAATCAATTGACTATAATTATGAATATGAGGGAGAGAATCTCATTTCTAATCTAATTAATTTATATGTGAATTCCCAAATAAATTATGCTTTACTACAAAGTAGAGCAAGTGAGGAGGGAGCTAGAATGACCGCTATGGAAAATGCAACAAATAATGCTAATGATTTAATAAGCAAGTTAGTTTTAAAGCTAAATAGATCAAGACAGGCTATTATTACTACGGAATTAATAGAGATTATAGCCGGTTCAGAAGCGGTTTAGATATACTCGTTTAATTTGAAAATTGGCGTCGTTGTTTCATATTTTTTGATCCTCACGTACTAGTATGTACGCTGTCAAAAAATATGAAACGCCTTGCTCTTTTCCACATTAAACTGCGTCTATCTGTTCTTCATTTTATTCGTAGTATATTTTTTAACAAAAGAAAAAATCATGACAAAAAATATTGGAAAAATTACTCAGATTATTTCAGCGGTAGTGGATGTAAAATTTACGAATAACGGTGCGTTACCGGAAATTTTAAATGCTCTAGAGTGCTATAACGATAAACAAAGGATAGTACTGGAAGTAGCACAACATATAGGTGATGATACGGTGCGTTGTATTGCTATGGATTCTACGGAAGGGTTAGTGCGGGGCGTAGAAGTAATAGATACAGGCAGTCCTATTCGTATTCCTGTAGGTACTGAGACGCTTGGGCGTATTATGAATGTTGTAGGTGAGCCGATTGACGGTAAAGGAGACATTAAAAGCTCAAATATTTCTTCTATATATAAGCCTGCTCCTGATTTTACCAATCAGTCAACCGAGCGTAATATATTAGTAACCGGTATTAAAGTTATTGATTTACTTGCTCCTTATACTAAAGGCGGTAAAATAGGACTATTCGGTGGTGCAGGAGTCGGTAAAACCGTGCTTATAATGGAGCTTATTAATAACGTAGCTAAAGCACATGGCGGTTATACGGTATTTGCAGGAGTCGGTGAGAGAACTAGAGAAGGTAATGATCTTTACCATGAAATGATTGACTCGGGTGTTATTAACCTTACAGAGCCTGAAAAGTCAAAAGTAGCTTTAGTTTATGGACAAATGAACGAGCCGCCGGGAGCAAGGGCAAGAGTTGCGTTAAGCGGTCTGACCATTGCGGAGAGTTTTAGAGATATGAATAAAGGGCAGGATGTTTTGTTTTTTGTAGATAATATTTTCCGTTTTACTCAAGCAGGTTCTGAAGTATCGGCGTTACTCGGTAGGATTCCGTCAGCGGTAGGGTATCAGCCTACTCTTGCAACCGATATGGGCGAACTACAAGAGCGTATCACCTCTACTAAACACGGCTCAATAACTTCCGTGCAGGCTATATATGTACCGGCAGATGATTTAACTGATCCTGCTCCTGCTACTTCTTTTGCACATTTAGATGCTACAACAGTACTTAGCCGTCAGATAGCCGAGTTTGGGATTTATCCGGCAGTTGATCCGTTAGATAGTAATTCGCAGGTACTTGATCCGATGATTGTCGGTGAAGAACATTATAGTGTAGCAAGACAAGTGCAGCAGGTTTTACAAGCTTATAAATCGTTGCAGGATATTATCGCTATTTTAGGTATGGATGAGCTATCCGAAGAAGATAAACTAACCGTGGCACGTGCTAGAAAAATACAGCGTTTCTTATCGCAGCCTTTCCATGTCGCTGAAGTATTTACCGGAGCTGCAGGCAAATTTGTTAATCTAGCCGATACTATCGCAGGTTTTAAAGGACTTGTAGAGGGTCAATACGATGATTTACCGGAAGCTGCTTTTTATATGGTTGGAACTATAGACGAGGCTATAGAGAAGGCGCAGACGTTGAAGTGACGTTGATGTCATTCCCGCGTAGGCGGGAATGACATAGTAAGTTTACTATATTATTCTATGAACGCAACAATTCTAGTCAAAATAATTACTCCTTTAAGTATTGCATTTGAAAAGCAAGCTAAAATGGTAACAATGCCGGGTGAGGAGGGTATGTTTGGAGTGCTGCCGAGTCACGTTCCGATGATTGTTAGTTTAAAAGCCGGTTTAATGCAGGTTTATATAGATGATATGCATAAATCCGAAAACACTTATCTTATTTCTGGCGGTGTGACCGAAGTAACGGCAAATTATATTAATATAGCTACGGAAACGGCTATTAACGTTACGAATTTAAGTGAAGCGGAAATAGCAACTAAGCTTCTCGATCTTCAAAAAACTTTATCAGATCAACATTAAGTTGTTTGAAAAATCTACGTTTTGGGATAAGGTTATTTTAATGTCATGTCAAGGCTTTTTTCCGTCATTGCGAGGAGCGAGAAGCGACGTGGCAATCTTGTCAAACTTCCTGAGATTGCCACGCAGTGCTAAGGCTGCTCGCAATGACGATGTTCATTCCACATAATCAAGTGAGACACAAATGTCAAAAGTACATAATTCAGAATATATACAAGAGTTATCAGTCGATAATACTTCATACAAAATTTACGATATAAATAAAGCGGTAAGCGATATCGATCTTCCCTTAAAAAAGCTTCCATATAGTTTAAGAGTATTATTTGAGAATGTATTACGTTCTAATGGTTCAAAGCAAAGCTTACTTGTATTTAAAGAATGGCTAAAAACTAAAAAATCTGATGCGGAAATAGATTTTATGCCGGCAAGAGTTTTGATGCAGGACTTTACCGGTGTGCCTGCTATTGTAGATTTGGCGGCTATGCGTGATGCGATGAAGAAAATAGGAGGCGATCCGTTAAAAATTAACCCGCTTATTCCTGTTGATTTGGTAATAGACCATTCCGTAAGCGTTGATTCTTATGCAGCTAAGGATTCATTCAATCAAAATGTTCAAATGGAAATGAAACGTAATATAGAGCGTTATGCATTTCTTAAATGGGGGCAGCAAGCATTTAATAATTTTAAAGTAGTGCCGCCGGGTACGGGTATTTGTCATCAGGTAAATTTAGAATATTTAGCAAAAGTCGTGTGGCATAAAGACGGCACTCTTTATCCTGATAGTTTAGTTGGAACGGATAGCCATACAACTATGGTAAACGGTTTATCAGTGCTTGGTTGGGGAGTCGGCGGAATAGAGGCAGAAGCTGCCATGCTAGGTCAACCTCTTACTATGATCCTGCCGGAGGTAATTGGGGTAAAACTAACAGGAAAATTAAAAGGTATAGCTACCGCAACCGATTTAGTTTTAACCGTTACCGAGATGTTGCGGAAAAAGAAAGTAGTAGGTAAATTTGTCGAGTTTTTCGGTGAGGGTCTTAAAAACCTAACGATTGCCGATCGTGCTACTATTTCTAATATGTCGCCTGAATATGGTGCTACTTGCGGCTTTTTCCCGATTGATCAAGAAACTATAAAATATCTAGAGCTAACAGGTAGAGAAAGAACGCAAATCAGATTAGTAGAGCAATACGCAATCGAGCAGAATCTTTGGTATGATTTTGAACATGCGGCAGAATATACCGAGGTTTTAGAGCTAGATTTATCTATGGTACATAGTTCACTTGCCGGTCCAAAACGTCCGCAAGATCGAGTAAACTTAAACGATGTAGCAAGTAATTTTAAATATGAATTACCGAATTTTGCTTTAGAAAATAAAGACATTGATAAAAAATATGCCGTAGCAAATCAGAATTACGAGATCGGTAACGGCGATGTGGTAATTGCAGCAATTACTAGCTGTACTAATACTTCTAATCCTTCGGTTATGATTGGTGCAGCACTTCTTGCTAAAAAAGCCCTAGAACACGGGTTAAAGGTAAAACCTTGGGTTAAAACTTCTCTTGCTCCTGGTTCAAAAGTCGTAACGGAATATTTGAAGCTTAGTGGTCTTGATAAATATTTAGATGAATTAGGGTTTAATCTAGTAGGTTACGGTTGCACTACTTGCATCGGTAATTCCGGACCTCTAAATCCAGAAATAGAGGAAACTATTAACAAAAACGGGCTAGTTGTTGCTTCTGTTTTATCTGGTAATAGGAATTTTGAAGGGCGAATTAATCCGCTTACTAAAGCAAGCTATCTCGGCTCGCCTATTTTAGTCGTAGCATATGCACTTAGCGGCACTCTTAATATAGATCTAACAAATATGCCTATAGGAGAAAATATTTATTTAAAAGATATTTGGCCAAGCAAAGAAGAGATAGATGAAGTTATTGCAAATTCAATTAATTCCTCTATGTTTATAGAAAAATATTCTGATATATTTAGCGGAACGAAAGAGTGGAAAGATTTACAGGTTACTAATAGTTCTACTTATAACTGGAATAAGAATAGTACCTATATTAATAATCCGCCTTATTTTAAGGATATAGGCAGCAAGAATAATATACAAGATATAAAATCTGCAAAAATTCTAGCAATTCTCGGTGATTCTATTACTACCGATCATATTTCGCCGGCAGGTAATATTAGTAAAACCAGCCCTGCTGCTAAATATTTAACGGACCATCATATAGAGCCTCTAGATTTTAACTCTTACGGATCACGTAGAGGAAATCATGAAGTAATGATGCGTGGCACATTTGCTAACATTCGTATAAAAAATGAGATGTGTAAAGGTGTAGAAGGCGGGTTTACCATAAACCAGTTAAGCGGCACGCAGCAAACTATCTACGATGCAGCTATGGACTACAAAGCTCATGATGTATCGGTAGTGATTTTTGCAGGTAAAGAATATGGCAGCGGCTCATCTAGAGACTGGGCAGCAAAAGGACCTGGGTTGCTTGGTGTAAAGGCAGTGATTGCCGAGAGCTTTGAACGAATACATCGCTCAAATTTAGTAGGTATGGGTATTTTACCGTTAACTTTTACCGGCAATAATACAAGATTAGATTTAAAGTTAGACGGTTCAGAAACTATTGACATTACAGGCTTAAGCGAGAATATAAGCTCTTATAATCCTGTTAAATGCGTGATAAAAAAACAAACCGGTGCAATAAGAACAATCGATTTAATATTGCAAATATTTACGGATAATGAAATAAATTATATAAAGCACGGCAGTATTATGCATTTTATGGTAGAGAGTTTGAAGGGGTAGTTTGCTGGTATCGTCATTGCGAGGAATTTGCGTAGCAATTGTACGTATGTAATCTTGGGATTTTGTTATTATTTCATGAGATTGCCACGCAGCCTACGGCTGTTCGCAATGACAACTCAGATAGCCATGCAACAACGCCACACGGGAATGACATAAAGAGGTAAAAATATGGACAAGCATCTTAAAGAATATACCGAGAGCGGTAAGAAAAATTTAATTGTGGTATATATATTATATTTATGCGGGATCGTAGCTCCGATATTGCCGTTAATAGGGGTATTTTTTGCATATCTTAACAAAGATAAAGGCGATCACTTTGCAATTAGTCATTACGTGTTTTTATTTCGTACTTTTTGCCTTGGGGTTCTTGGGTGGATTGTATGTTTTATATTTACGTTTATCATGATTGGAGTAGTACTATACTTTATACTCGCTGTTTGGTATATACTTCGTGTTGCCATCGGTTTTAAATATATGATAGAAGACAAAGCATCCCCAGACCCTATGACTTATTGGATAAAATAAAAATGATAAAGCTGAACGTAGACGGCTCTGAAATAGAAGTATCAGAAGGTAGCACCGTTTATCAAGCCTGTACACAAGCAGGAAAAGAAATCCCTCATTTTTGTTATCATGAGCGTCTAAAAATCGCTGGTAATTGCCGTATGTGCTTGGTTGAAATGGAAAAATCACCAAAGCCTATAGCTTCTTGTGCTATGCCGGTAAGTAACGGTATGGTTATTCATACCGATACGCCTATGGTAAAAAAAGCACGTGAAGGGGTGATGGAGTTTTTACTGATTAACCATCCTTTAGATTGTCCTATTTGTGATCAGGGCGGAGAGTGTAATTTACAGGATCAGGCTTTCAGATACGGCAAAGGTACTAATAGATTTCACGAAAATAAGAGATCTATTAAAGATAAATATATAGGACCGCTGATTAAAACAGCTATGACTAGATGTATACAATGCACAAGAT
This sequence comes from Rickettsia koreansis, assembly GCF_046532895.1. Taxonomy (NCBI): domain Bacteria; kingdom Pseudomonadati; phylum Pseudomonadota; class Alphaproteobacteria; order Rickettsiales; family Rickettsiaceae; genus Rickettsia; species Rickettsia koreansis. Next base: position 29,214 of record NZ_WHLZ01000002.1, read on the forward strand.
GTATTAGATTTGCGAGCGATATAGCGGGAATAGAGGAAATGGGAGCTATTCACCGTGGAGAACACATGGAAGTAACTTCATATTTAGAGCAAACTTTAGATTCCGAAATTTCCGGTAATATGATCGATATTTGTCCCGTCGGTGCTTTGAACTCTAAGCCTTATGCTTTTAAAGCTCGTAAATGGGAGCTAAAACATACCGCTAGCATTGGCGTGCATGACGCCGAAGGCTCTAATATTCGTATTGATAGTAGAGGCGATGAGGTAATGAGGATATTACCTCGTGTTAATGAAGAAATAAATGAAGAGTGGCTTTCGGATAAAAATCGTTTTAGTTATGACGGTTTAAAATATCAGCGCTTGGATCGTCCTTATATCAGAAAAAACGGTAAGTTAGTAGAAGCTAGCTGGAGTGAAGCTTTAAAGACAGTAGCGGATAAAATAAAATCCGTAAAACCAGAAAAGATTGCTGCTATTGCTGGTTCTCTTTCTTCTGTCGAAGCAATGTTTATGTTAAAAACATTATTGCAAAAGCTTGGCTCTAATAATTACAGCGTTAATCAGTTTGACTATAAACTAGATACCATGCAGCGAGGCAATTATTTATTTAATACTACAATTGCAGAGATAGAAAAGGCTGATTTATGTTTGCTAATCGGAGCAAATCCAAGGCAAATAACTCCAGTATTAAATAGTAGAATAGGTATGCGAGTACGTGCCGACTCACTAAAAGTAGCAAGAATAGGTGGGGGGCATAACCAAACCTATAAAATTCAGGATTTAGGAAGTGATATTAAGATTATTGAGGAGCTAGCCATTGGTACTCATGAGTTTACGAAAGCCTTAAAAGCAGCAAAATATCTGATGATTATAGTAGGTGACGGTGTATATGCAAGAGATGACGGATATGCTATATTGTCGCTTATTCATAAGATAGTGACTGAATATAATATTATGCGTGATGATTGGAAAGGTTTTAATATATTGCATAATCACGCTTCTATAGTTGGCGGTCTTGATATTGGTTTTAATACTCCTATTAAGCTCGAAGAGTTGGAACTCGCTTATTTACTTGGAGCGGACGCCATCCCATTTGATAAGCTGAAATCGACTTTTATAATATATCAAGGACATCACGGGGACGCAGGTGCCAGCAGTGCTGATGTAATTTTACCTGCGGCTGCTTATACCGAGCAGAGCGGAGTTTACGTAAATTTAGAAGGTAGACCGCAAATCGCAGAAAAAGCAGTATCGCCTGTAGGGGTAGCTAAAGAAGATATAGAAATTATTAAAGAGCTTGCCGGTTATTTAAAAATAGATATCGGAATGGATAATTTGCAAGAAGTAAGAGTAAGGCTTGCTAAAGAATATAAGGTATTTGCTAGTATTGATAGAATTATAGAAAATAAATTTAGTAAGTTTAGCTCTAAAGATAAGTTATCAAAAGAGCCTATCACTGCAGAACCTATTAATTATTATATGACTGATGTGATTAGTAAAAATTCGGTCACTATGGCTAAGTGCGTTGAGGCTAAGGAAGCAAGAGACGAGGAGGCGGCATGATGAAAAATATGCTATTCTCACCCCGTATGTTATTCCCGCAAAAGCGGGAATCCAGCTCTTTTTTTGTAAATTATTTTCTGGATTCCCACTTTTGCGGGAATGATATAATAAGAGTACAATCATGCTAGAACTCTTTTTTGAATATATTTTTCCGTTAATTATCATCGCTCTAAAGGTAGTTGCAATTACTATCCCTTTAATATTGTGCGTTGCGTATTTAACATATGCAGAGCGTCGTGTTATTGGATTAATGCAACTTCGACAAGGACCTAACGTTGTCGGTCCGTTTGGATTACTTCAGCCTATTGCCGATGCGGTTAAGCTCTTATTCAAAGAGCCGATCATTCCAACCAATTCCGATAAAATATTATTTATTTTAGCACCGATGATAACTTTTATATTAAGTTTAATCGGCTGGGCAGTTATACCCTTTGCAAAGGGCGTAGTTCTGGCAGATATTAATGTAGGTGTTTTATATATTCTTGCTATTTCTTCTTTAAGTGTTTACGGCATTATTATTGCTGGCTGGGCTAGTAACTCAAAATATGCTTTTTTAGGAGCTATACGTTCCTCTGCCCAAATGATTTCTTATGAAGTGTCAATGGGGCTGGTTATTATTACCGTGCTACTTACTACCGGTACTCTCAATTTAAGTGAGATCATTGAAGCACAAAGAACAATGCCGTGGTGGATTGATTTAATGCTACTACCTATGGGTGTCGTGTTTTTTATCTCGGTGCTTGCCGAAACAAATAGATTACCTTTTGATTTACCTGAAGCAGAATCGGAGTTAGTTGCTGGCTATAATGTTGAATATTCCTCTATGGGATTTGCTTTATTTTTTCTAGGTGAATATGCTAATATGATATTAGTTAGTGCAATGACTACGATTTTCTTTTTAGGAGGTTACTTGCCGCCCTTTAATATATCGTGGTTAGATTGTATTCCGGGGTTCTTTTGGTTTGTATTTAAGGTCGGATTCTTATTGTTTTGTTTTTTATGGATTAGAGCGACCTTACCAAGATATCGCTATGATCAATTAATGCAACTTGGCTGGAAAGTATTTTTACCTCTAACTTTATTTTGGGTAGTGTTAGTATCAAACGTGCTTGTTTATACAGATAATTTACCGAGTATTTAGGTGTTATTGTCATTGTTGCTTGATCGGTTTACCCGTCATTGCGCGGAAATTACGTAGTAATTGACGAAGCAATCTAAGGATATTTGACGAGATTGCTACGCAGTCTACGGCTGCTCGCAATGACGACTCGGTATCCATGCGGGTGATGCCCTGCAGAAATACATCGATCTTTAATATATAATTTTTATGATAAACTATTTAAAATCGTTTTTTCTATATGAGATAGTAAGGGGGATGGCTTTGACTTTAAAGTATTTCTTTAAGCCCAAAGTTACCATAAATTATCCTTATGAAAAAAGCCCTGTTAGTCCAAGATTTAAGGGTGAACATGCCCTACGTCGCTATGAAAACGGTGAAGAACGCTGCATTGCGTGCAAACTCTGTGAGGCGATTTGTCCGGCACAAGCGATAGTAATTGAAGCGGACGAACGAGAAGACGGCAGCAGGCGTACTACTCGTTATGATATAGATATGACAAAATGCATTTATTGCGGATTATGTCAGGAAGCTTGCCCTGTAGATGCAATAGTTGAAGGTCCTAATTTTGAGTTTGCAAGTCTAACTCATACCGCACTTATTTACGATAAGGAAAGATTACTGCAAAATGGCGATAGATGGGAACAGGCACTCGCTAGTAAACTACACAAAGATTACGAGTATAGGTAATATACTCGTTTAATTACTCTTCATTTATTCGGAATATATACGTATATTATGCTATTGTGATTCTGTTAATAGGTTCATTTCAAAAAAGTTAAATTAAAAAATATATCATGAAAATTCGAACCTTGCATTCGAGATTTCATAAACCTTTGTAATTTAATTATTGCTTTTTTTTTGACTTTTACTCTCTTAATTGTAAATAATTATAAAAACTAAAAAATTATGTTTATAAAACAGTATTCCTACCGGAATAAGAGGAACTCATAAAATATATAGTACTAATGAGCAATATTTAAAGCTAAAATCATATTATAAGGATTTATATGAACAATTAAAAGGGTTGCCTCTAAAAGAGCTAAAAGACAAGAGAATTAGTTATAAGAATAATATATAGAAGTTACTAAAACACATGCTGTAAGTACAATAATTAATTGTTCAATTTGGATTATAGTTAGCCTTATATTTTTTATTGTACATTGGGAGATTTATAAAAATACGCAAAACAATAATAATTAATCAAGCTGTAATATCTGTGCAGATTTTATAGAGCTTTCTAGATGAGAGGATAGAAGAACAATACCGCCGCTATTTGCTTTCATGACAATTAGATTATTGAGTAAATCCCTATTTTCTTTGCTTAAGTTAGTTTCAACTTCATCAAGTAGCCATAAGTCAGATTGGCAAGCAATAAGCCTTGCTATGGCTACGATTTTCTGCATTCCGCTAGACAAACTATAGCATTTTTTATCTAATAAGTCGTGTAATTTGAAGTAATGAATAGCAGCATATAGGGTTTCAGCGGAATTATAAATTTCTGACCAAAATTTTAGATTCTCAAAAACAGTCATTTCTGATTTTAGACCTAAATTATGACCGATATAAGTGCAGTAAAGTTTAGCGATATTGTTAATATTACAGTTTCTATAGTAGATATTACCGCTACTCGGTTGCATAATTCCTGCTATCATTCGTAGCAACGAGCTTTTCCCACAACCGTTAGCTCCTTTTATATATGTGATAGAAGAAGGAAGAAAAGTAATATTTAGATCAAATAAGTTTTTAAATTGTAATTGATGAAGTGATAGCATGTCCTTGTCATACCATGGTTTGACCACGGTATCCATAAAAGCAATTCAAAATACTAATAATTTTACTAGATATCGTGGTCAAGCCATGGTATGACATCTGTTGCATTTAATTTTCATGATGCTCTTCTGGTGTGGTCCCAGTTAATTCTGTATTATCTTGTTGATTATTATGACCAATTCCAAGTTTCTCACGAGCATCTCTTCAAGCTTCTTTATGATCTGATGCATCAGGATTTACCACATGACTTATATCTATGCCTGTTACCTTATTAGCTTCTTGACCTAGTTTTTTAGTTTCTTTTGCTATTGTTCATATAAATCTCACTTTTAAGTTCTATAATTAGAGTAGCATTTATATTTTTTGTAAGCAATTAAAATTTTACCAACAAATTTTCCACCGATAAGCTAAATACATTTAAAATAGAACTCGGCATTAGACCAAAGTAAATAATTAATAATATTAAAGGAGCTATTGAGATTATTTCGTATTTATATAAATCTCTGAAATGCATAATTTCTTTATTGGTAATTTCACCGAGCATTACTTCTTTGTATAATTTCAGCATGTAAACCGCCCCGAAGATTATGCCGAGAGCTGCTATAAAGGTTGCTACTACATTCACCTTATAAATCCCAAGCAGGCTTAAAAATTCTCCAATAAATCCACTAGTTCCGGGTAACCCGACAGAGCCGAGCATTGCAATCATAAAAAATGCGGCAAGCACCGGCATTTTACTTGCCACACCACCATATTTAGCTATTTCTTTTGTATGTAATCTTTCGTACAAAGTACCGACTATTAAGAATAGACATGAAGAAATCACGCCGTGGCTAAGCATCTGAAATATTGCTCCGCTAACTCCGGCTTTAGTAAAGCTAAAAATACCTATCGTAACATATCCCATATGTGCAATAGATGAATATGCTATCATCTTCTTCATATCTTTTTGAGCAAGCGCAACGAGTGATGCATATATTATAGCAATAACGCTAAGGTAAATTACGTAAATTGCAAATTCTTGTGATACACTCGGACATAGAGGTAGTAATACTCTTAAAAAACCGTAACCGCCGAGTTTTAGCAAAATACCGGCAAGAATAACCGAGCCGCTGGTTGGAGCTTGTACGTGTGCATCGGGTAGCCAAGTATGAAAAGGAATAATAGGGATTTTAACGGCAAAAGCAATAAAGATAGCCCACCATAAAATTTGCTGAGCAAATAATGGAATATTATCGGTAAGCTGAAAGATATAGGTTAAATCAAAGCTATGCATTTTGCTATAAATATAAATTAATGAAAGCAGGAAAAATACAGAACCAAAGAACGTATATAAGAAGAATTTAAGAGCCGCATATATTCTATTCTTGCCACCCCATACGCCGATCATAATATACATCGGCACTAATATTGCTTCAAAAAACAGATAAAACAATAGTAAATTTACCGAGGTAAATGCCCCTATACAAAAAGATTCAATTAATAAAAAACATACCAAATATTCTTTAATATATTTTTTAACGGTAAATAAGCTTCCAATTATACAAATAAGAGTAAGAAAAGAAGTTAGAACCACAAAAAATATTGATATACCGTCAACGCCTACATGGAATTCAAGCCCGATCTTATCAAGCCAAGCGTAGCGTTCAACAAATTGATAAGCGGGTTTTGAGGAGTCAAACTCTATTAAAATATAGATAGTTGAGATGAATGTTAAAACAGAACTCAGCACTGCAACATACATTACATATATCGGTTTATCTGCTTTTTTACTTTGACTAATAAACAGCAAAATATATAGCACGCTTATTAGCGGCAGAAAAATACTAATAGATATAATAGGTAATTCTAACATTCTTTAAGATTTTATGAGTTTTTTTCCGTCATGGCGAAGCAAATTACGAAGTAATTGACGAAGCAATCTCAGGAATTTGTTATTATTTCATGAGATTGCCACGCTCTTTACATTCGCTCGCAATGACGGTTTTAGTTTTTAACGCAAATAACATCAGTACATTATGTTTTTCCAAACAAAATAACTAATTGTTACAACAATAAATGATACTATATACAAAGCATAATTAAAAACATATCCTGTTTGTATTTTGCCGGTAAGAACGCTAAAGTAATTAACGACTCGTGAAAAACCGTTCGGTCCAAAACGATCAATTATTTGCTGATCGCCAAGATAAAATAAAGAAGCTAAACAGTTAATAGGTTTCACAATTAAGCAATTATATATTTCATCGAAGTAATATTTATTTCGTAATATGTTGGAAATTAATACAAGGGGTGTCATCCCGCGGCTTGACCGCAGGATCCAGGCGTTTTTAATATTTTTACTGGATTTCCGCTTTTGCGGGAATGACATAACAGGACTTGACTTATATAAGTAAATCCCAGTAACAATACCCACTATACCGACTGCCATAGGTAGTAGCTTAATATATAAAGGCGGGTGGCTAATTAGTAATTTATAAATATGTAAATTAAATAGGCTTGCATGGAAATAACCGTTTGGTTTGTCCATAGCAAGTAAATAATAGCCGATCATACCGCTAAAAAAGCTCCCGGCGACAAGTAATATAAGTGGATTATTCATTACTTTAGCCGGTTCGTGAGCATGCTCAAAAACATCTTTTTCTAGCTTAGTTTTGCCATGAAATACCAACATAATAATCTTCATTGAATAAATAGCGGTAAGTATTGCTGCTGCTATTCCAAAAATAAACATAAACGAGCCGCTACTATAAGCCGCTTCTAAAATCGAGTCTTTAGAGTAAAATCCTGCCAAAGGATAAATCCCTATTAGTGCAAGTGAGCCGATTAAGAAGTTGCCATAAGTTACCGGCATTTTATTTCTTAAATCACCCATTTTAAAAATATCCTGCTCGTGAACGGCATGTATTACGCTGCCGGCTGATAAGAATAATAAGGCCTTAAAAAAGGCATGAGTTACTAAGTGAAATATTCCGCTATTATAGGCAGATACTCCGCACGCCATGAACATATAACCAAGCTGACTGCAAGTTGAGTAAGCAATAATCTTCTTTATATCGCTGTGCATAATAGCAATGCTTGCAGCAAAGAGACAAGTAACACCGCCGATAATCGTAATAAATTGTAGAATTAAAGGGCTATATTCAAATAAATACGAGCAGCGTGCTACTAAGAATACTCCTGCCGTTACCATGGTTGCTGCATGAATAAGTGCAGATACCGGAGTCGGTCCTTCCATCGCATCAGGAAGCCATACATGTAAACCGATCTGTGCAGATTTACCCATACAACCGATGAATAATAATAAACAAATAATGTCTAGAATGGAAAAATGTAAAAATATTTTTATATTAGATAATAATTCTGCAGATGACAATACATCTTTGTAATTTGCCGAGCCACAATAAACAATAATCGTCATTACGCCTAAGATAAAAGCAAAATCGCTGGCTCTATTTATTATAAAAGCTTTAATCGCTGCTTTATTGGCTGATTCTTTTGAATACCAAAAACCTATTAGTAAATATGAGCAAGCGCCGACGCCCTCCCAACCGAAAAATAACTGTAAGAAATTATCGCTAGATACTAGCATTAACATAAAAAAAGTGAATAAAGAAAGAAAAGACAAGAAGCGTATAATCCCCTTATCTTCGGCCATATATCCAAGCGAGTAGATATGCACGATGCTTGACACCCATGTTACGGCTATAAACATTATGCTAGTTAGCTGATCGATATAAATCGACCAATTTACTTTAAAATTTTCAATCTCAATCCATGGTAATAATTTAATATGGATTATATTCCCGTCTAAGCCTGCATCGCAAAATATTATTAATGAGAATAAGGCAGATAAAGATAAAAAGCCGGTTGCAATTACTTGCGCTAATTTTTTGTCTATTACCCTTACGAATAACCCGTTTATTATGCTAGATGCAAGCGGTAACATGATGATCATTATAGAAATATTCTGATACATCATTATCCCCACATCTGATTAATGTCGGTAATTTCAATGGAGCCTTTATTACGGAAATATATTAGTAATATTGCAAGCCCGATTGAGGTTTCGGCAGCTGCTACGGTTAAGATTATAATACTAAAAATTTGTCCCGATAATTCTTGCATATATACGGAAAATGCAACAAAATTTATGTTAACTGCAAGCAGCATTAACTCAATAGACATTAATATATTGATAATATTTTTGCGATGCATAAATAATCCAAACATTCCGATAGTAAAAACTAAGCTGCTTAAGATTAAATAATGATTAAGCGAAATATATTCATTCATATTTAATATTCTCAATACCTTTATTTAGAATAGGCTTTGTCATTAATATGGTATTTTCTTTATTGTGACGTGGTTGTTTTGATATATCTTGACGTTTTACTCCCTCACGCTTCTTTAGTGTTAACGTAATACATGCAATCATAGCGACAAATAATATAAGGCCTGCCATTTGAAACGGTAGCATAAAGTCTGTGTAGAGTACGCCTCCTATTGCTTTAGTATTTGAGATATTATTTGTTATGGCAAACGATACATTGGAGTTGAAATTAATATTTTTAGTACCAAGTAAAATAATTATTACTAAATCGGCAAACATAATCAAAGCTATAAAAATACTTAAAGCTAGATTTGCTTTTAGCTGCGTTATTGTCTTATTAAAATGCATATCTAGCATCATTATCACAAATAAGAATAATACTGCTACAGCTCCAACATAAATCACTATCAGCACCATAGCTAAAAATTCTGCTCCAAGCAAAATCATAAGTCCTGCACCGTTGATAAATGCAAAAATTAACCATAATACCGAATATACGGAATTTTTGCTTAAGACAACGCATAAGCTACTGATAGTTATTAATGTTGCAAATAAATAAAAAAATATAGGCATGGTGTTTATATAGGTTGTGTCTTATCTCTATTTTATCCTCGTAAAACTCGTTTTACAACATTAGGTTCTTTCTCAATAATCTTAAGAAGTAATTTTGCAGCTCCGGTAGGTAATCTTCTGCCTTGTTCCCAGTTTCTTAAAGTTGCAACACTCACTCCAAATGTTGTAGCAAATTGTTGTTGTGTTAATTTTAACTTATCTCTTGCTTCATGTACGTCTATATTAGATAATTTTATATCATGTTTATTTGCTTTTAATTTTCCTTTAGTGTATAAAACAGCCTCTTGCATTCCAATTAATATACTTTTGTTGGTTTGATTAGTATTTTTATTATTCATTTTTATAAAACCGGTTATTAAAAATACCAGCATATTTTCATTGTAGTAAAAATAAATTATTCTTATACTGCCACTTTTACCTTTATTAACTACTTAAAGTAAATCGTAACTTTCTTATACCTACAGTGCCTTTTATTATATCACCTTGGTCAGGATTAGCAGCAATGTAATGTATTATTTCAAAGCATTCTTTTTCATTTAAATTATTCTTAGCGAATTTTTGAAACTCTGGAAGCTCAACAACTGAAATCAGTTTTTTACTCATAATAATTATACGCCATTGGCGTAGGAGAATCAATAAATAATTTTTGTTTAGTATCATGGATACCATGGTAAGACCACGGTATGACAGAGTGCAAATTGGCTACACCAACAAAGCATTAGAAGAAAATTTCTTGATCATCGGAATAAATAAGCTTTCTAGTTCTTTGCGTATTTCTTCCTTGTTTTCTACTTTTTGACCTTCTTTACTTAAAGTTAGCTCGCCTTTTTCTACATGACCAAGTACAGCCTCAATGATTGCTTTTTTATCATGTTTACCATCCATATATCTAAGTGTAAACTTCTCAAAGAAATTAACGCCGATCGGTTCATGTTTTAAATTTGTAACCCACATAGAAGGTGTATTGGTTGCTTGATGTATCACCATTTTTGTTGTTTTAGGCTTATCAAGCTCAGGTTTATTTCGATGCTTCTGATTTGTAATACTAATATAACCTTGTAGTACTAGCTTCATTGCATTATTTAAAAGCTCAGCTTTGATTTCGTTTAATTTAGTATTATGTAGCTTTTTATTAGCTTCAGTGGTTATTTTCTCAAAGCTTAACGGATTATTTAGATTTTCGCTGAAAGTGTATAAAATAGCTTTCATATAAGGCGAACTAGTTGTTAAGTTAGAGTCTTGATTGCCGTTTAAGAAGAATTTTAAATTTTCGGAAGCATTATTAAGATCTACTTCTTTGAGTGGTTTTTCAGGCACTATATTAAAGATTATATTAAATTTCGTTATATCATCATTGTTAATATTTCTATTAATTTTCACATCACTATGACATAGTAAAGTGGTTCTAAAACGACGATTCGTAATGAAATCCATATATTGTTCGGTTCTAACTATGTCGTTTACCGCTTTTAACTGCTCTACTACTTTCGGCGGCATATTACCGAGATACATAGTCGAAAGATTACAATCGGCTAAATATTGTAAATTGTGCTTTCTTGCTTCATTCATAAATTCATAGAAGTAGAATTGAGCATTTTCTTCTTCTAGATGATCATGACGTAAATAATGATCGGTTTGTTTAGCAAGTAGCCCTGCTTCGGTTTTTAATGCTTCTGCATAAGGAGTTTTAGAGTTTTCTAAGCTATCCTTAACAAATTCTAGTAACAATCTAGATTGAGCTATTCTATCCCGTACATTTGCAAATGAGCTAGAATGATACATCATCATATCTCTAATAGTACGGACCATATTCCAGCCAGGGAGGGTATTATAGCTAATATATGCTATTCCGTTTGGACTAAGATTTTTATTACAAACTTCAAAAATTTTATCTCTAACGGTTTTTGGTACCCAAGAAATTACGCCATGGCAAATTATATAATCAAACTTACCGAAAGAATCGTTAATGTCGGTTATCGAACAATGATGGAATTCTATATTTTTTAATCCTAGTGCTTTAACATTTTTATTTGCTTCGTCAATTTGTACCTTAGACAAATCAACCCCAACAAAATAAGCTTTTGGATAAAGCACTGCATGTGGTATTAAATTACCGCCTGCTGCACAACCAAGCTCTAATATTTTTGCATTCTCGACTTCAGGAGCATTTACACCGAAAAGAGTTGCAAGTGTACTTAAGTGATAAGGATTTGTAAGAGCATATGGGTAGCTTTCATACGGTACTTCATCATAAGTGTTATGATCTGAAACCGCACCGTTAACAACGGATTGTGCGGAATGTGTTTTTTTTGCCATCTTATCATGACCGTTAGGGGTAGAAGAAGAGTTAGTAGCTTTTGGAGACATATTTTTTCCTTATATAGTTGAATTATTCGTGTCATCCCGCGGGATGACATTGTAGCTTTCATATAAATCACAGAATTATTAAAATGGCAATCTATAAGTAAATCCTATGCCAAATTCTCCAACGGCTATAGTTTTTTTGATAGGATTTGCTGGCACGAATTGCCCCGTTTTCATATCAAGTGTATCATAATTAATTCTTACTCTATATGCCGTTTGTAATTTTGCAGTTGCATCAATACTTAAATTTGAAGTTACATCTTGTGAAATTCCAAGACCTGCTTGCCAAGCAACACAATTTTTATGAGTTTTTCTTACTTTAAAATAATCGCTATTTATAATACTCCACCTAGAAGAGGTAGGCTTAACTTTTACTTGTGCTATTCCACCTCCAAGTATTACAAAAGGTGTGCAAGTTTTTATTTTTTCTAAATCATAAATAAGATTTAGCATATATATATTTGATAATACGGTAATATTACCTGGGGTTTTAGGAATAGTGAGACCATTACTTAAATTTTGCTGAGGTAATACGTAATGCAGACGATATTTAGGTTGATAAGTTGCTGAACATTCAATAGCTATCTGTGGATATATTATATAGCCTATTTTCCCACTATACATACTTGATTTTTTTAAAATTATTTCGGTATTTGAGTGTTTATGTTGGAATTTACTAACGACCGGTTCAACTATTCCACCTTCTGCTCCTATATAGAACCCTGTTTCTTTTGCGCAAGCAATGTTATTAAAAATGATGATAGTAATAAAAAATGATTTTAGTAATTTAGTCATTATAATTGCAAAATAAAAAAATATTATATACCCCTTTTATTAATGGTCAATCATATTTTTCCTAATTATGGAAGCAATTATACCAAATAGTAATAAAGTAATAGTTACAGTTAACGCAACATATGCCGGAATCGCTATATAATGATGAATAAATATTTTAAAGCTGATAAATATTAAAATTAAAGCCAAAGAATATTTTATATAACTGAAACGTTCTACAATTTCTGCTAAACAAAAGAATAACGCTCTAAGCCCTAAAATAGCAAAAATATTTGAAGTATAAATTATATAAACATCATTAGTAATTGCGAATATTGCCGGTATACTATCTATAGCAAAGACTAAATCTATTGCTTCTATCAGTACTAGAGATATAAAAAGGGGGGTGCAATATAGTTTGTTATTACGTTTAACAACAAATTTATCCCCTTCAAGGTTAGGGGTAATATTTAGATTTTTTATTATTGACTTGTAAATATAAGAATTCTGTATATCAAAAGTTTTATGTGATACATAGAAAGTTTTTATACCTGTAGCAATAAGTATTACGGCAAAAATATATAATAACCAGGCAAATTTATTTATAAGAATAATACCGCCGTAAATCATTACGGCTCTGAATATTATTACGCCTATTATACCGCAAAATAAAACACGATGTTGATATTGCCCGGGAATTTTAAAAAATTGGAACATAATAGAGATAACAAAAATATTATCAAGTGACATAGCTTTCTCAATGAGAAAGCAAGTATAATATTCACGAGCATGATCTGCCCCCGTATTATAGTAAACATAGATACCGAATAAACCAGCTATTACAAGATAGAAAAGACTAAAAAGCACGCTTTCTTTAAAACTCATTATGGTATTTTTTTTGTGTATTATTCCCAAATCGAGAATCAGTAAAGCAGCGATTACCGTATAAAAAATAATCCAACTCATTTATTTATCTCTTCATTTTATATTGCATGTGAAAATATAGTCCTCCATCAAACATAACTCTTAGCTGGAATCTTATAGTATTTTCTCCTTGTTTTAAATAACGCTTTATATCAATCGGTAAATTTTTAGCTTGTAATGCTTGACCTTGGTCATTTCCATTGTTACAGTACCTTTTCTCATCTAGAGAATCAACGTTAGTAGGGAGGCTAAGTAACTTTGTGCCGTTGACATATATTAATGTGCAATCATCATACCATAAATCTTTTACTTCAAAATACTCAATATCGTCCATTATTGCATCTAAAGTTACTTTGAATTCTACAGTATGCAATATTGTATTGTCCGGTTTATTTGCTGCAGCTATACTTGCTCCATCCTTTGGAAATGCCATAATGCTCCCATGTGGTACCGGTTTTTTGTTGAAGATATAGTCACCTATTTTAGTTACCGGATTATAAGGGGTCTCAAGTAATTGGTCTGATGGAAAGTCATTATAACCAACTTTTATAGGTAATCCTTTAAATTCTCTACAGCCGACATTGTGGCCCAAAGGTTCAAACTCGACAACCTTTCTATCAAAATATGATAAACAATGGCGTTCTAAAGGTTTATTAGGATCAATAGGTATCCAATTCGTCGGGCATTTTCCTTTTGCAAGTTCTCCTATATCGCTTTCAGGCCATTCTGCATTACCGTGATTGTTACCGGAAGGAGCTTTCTCTGTGCTAGGAATTTTAGCACAAGTAGGTACTAATATAGGAGCACAAAGATTTAGCTCTTGCCAAGTTTTATCTCTTACATCCTCAGTCTCAGCTTTATACGTCGGCTCAGGAGGAGTATTGTTATCTCCTTTTGTATATGTCACTGTATAATATTTTGAAGGATCTACCGGTACTAATATTGGTCCTATGTTAGGTTTCGGCTCGATTCTATCTGTATAATCCCTACTTAAAACACATATTGGAGTATTAGCCTTATCGTTATTGGTATAGCATTTACTCGGAATCTTATTTATATTGCAAGTATAAATTGTAATACCTCTTCCTGGACCTGACACTGTTTCTTCTAGAGTACAGCGCGTTAGATCTGTATCTTTTTTACATAAGCCAAGATTTGGATATTTAACGTTATATTTATTTTTAAAATCTTTACAATTTATAGTATCGTTGTTGTTGAGTTTAGCAAGTACACAATTTGTTGAGTCATTATTGTAACCGGGCATAGGTGATCCATCAGGTAAAGTAGGACGCAGCATAGGGTTACAATGTTGGAAATTTTTCGGCATCAAGCAGGCATGCGTTCCACCTTGGATATATTTACCGTTTATATATTCTAAATATTTTAAATATACCGCACTTGAGTCAGGATTTCCATTACTATCATAAGGTGCTTTATCGTCTTTATATTTACCGTGAATAGTCAACTGATTTAGAGCATTCTCTCCTGAAAATGGCATAGCAATATATTTATCTGCCTTTGGATCTTTAGGTATAAACGCAACGGAAGAACTATACTTATAACCGGCAAGCATTACTATGCTTTCGGTGTCAGTGGGGTTGGGAGGTGGAGGTCCGGCGTATGCTAACGGCGTTACAAGAGTGCTTGTTTCATCTATGATATTGTCGCCTTCTCTTACTTGTACTGACGCAATGAATTGCGGTTTATAATAAGCATCGTTGGGATTGCTATTATTAGTACAGGTAATTCCGGCATATTGCTTTGCACATTCATAAGCAGCTAAGCTGTAAGAATGATTTACTCTCGGTACGCAATCTATTAAATTACCGGACTCAAATAAGCAAATATTATTAGGATTTTGCTTATCATCTTCGGTATTACTAATAGAGACATAAAGCTTTCTATCTTTACCGTTATTGTCTTTTAAGATGACATCTGTCTTTATAGGCATTAAGCTAGTTGTATCTTGCTTTTGTACCTCAGGAAATTTTACGCTTACATCCTTAAATTCGCCGATATTAACTCCCCACACTTTTTGACAGGTAGTTGAATTAGAACTTGGACAGTCCGGTATATCGCTTATGTAGTAATCGCTGGGTGTTTCTACATTTCCAATTTTCTGCGAATATACTATTCTAAATCCCTCATTACAACCGTTAGCCGTAACACTACATGGTGTAGAAATTTCTGTATTAATACATGGAGTGTCGCCTGAAGTATTCTTACACGATTTAATTAAATCTTTAAAAGCCGTATTAGTATGAGTAATTTTTGCTGAAGAAAAATCTATATTACGTGGTTCTACACAAGTTTTGAGGTCAGAGCGAGAACTCGTGCAAAGCGGAACAAGATTGCTAAAGCTAACACGTATGGTATTATTAACAATATTGTTTTTAACATTAATATTAGATGGCACTACACAAGCTGGACTAGTAGAAGATTGGTCAAACTGGCCGCTTGCATCTTTTATGCTACATACATTATGAGCACTCGCATTAATGCTAATATAATCTAAATTTGGACAATATGGTGGTGGAAAAGGCCCTAAAGGTAATTGTACACAACCAAAAGAATAGCTATCTACAGAACCGTTTAATGATCCAAGTGCTTCAATAATTTTTATTATTAAAGTAGGAAAAAAATTAAAAATCTTTCCTATTGCATTAAGTATTGATTGAAGTACTTTTATAAATTCTGAATTTTGATCTATCATACCAAGAAGCTGCCCTAATAAACTTGGTAAACTTACTCCTTTTATCGTTTCAACTAAAAATTTTAATACTTTTGCAATAGGGCTAAGTTCGTTAGTGTGATGAAGAGGTTGACGATTAGGATTCCAGTCCACCGGATCAAGATGTACACCGGAATCTGACACAAGGTTAACAAGTCCAGGATCGCTATAAGCACAAAGTTTAGGAGGTTTTAAAGTAACTATTTTTCCGTCTACGCCGATTATCTTATTATCAGTTTCTGTATAACCGACTTTATTGAGATGTACTCCATCGGTATAACCTGGATCTGCAGGGGAAGGTGGAGCATTTATCCCGGGAGGTGGAGGCATATCTGGTACGGCAACTCTAGCACAGACTCTAGTTAGAGGTATACCGTAACCTGTAGGCCATAATACACATTCTCCATCCCAATTTAAAGTAGAGTTTTGGTGCCAACAAGCTATGGCATTACAGCTTTGAACTCTAATACGAATTTTTGGAGTAAAGTAACTACTATCAGGGGCTTCTTCTGCACATCTATTGAGTAAAAAACCGATAAATGTACCTGGGTAATCAAATTTTAATAAACAAGTATCATTATCACGGCCGTCGCTTTTATTCCAAGGAGGACATAATGTGCCTGGTTTAAAAGGTCCTCTTGGCTTTGCATTGATGCCTCCATCCTTATTCCAAATTTCCGTTCTCTCACTTTGACCGCAATTACATGGATCGCTAAGACAAGTGACTATATCATCCCAAATAGATGCATATACATTAAATGAGAAAAATGAAAATAAGAAAAATAATAAATATTTTTTTAACACTTTGAGTATTCTTTATGCGCGTTGTTTTTATAGTTCATAATAAATTATTGTCATCCCACGAGCTTGTAGCGGGATCCAGTCCTTTTTAATTTTTTTGGATCCCATAATAAATCACGGGATGACAGAGTGAAATATTAGTCCGTATTTAACTCATTATATAGGTAATTAACCCAATTATCCGGAGGACCTTGGTGTTGTTCAAGTATTTTTTTATAAATATCCATTTCCTCCTGTCTGCTTGATAAAATACGGACAACTCCTATTAAAGCGGCAATACTTAATTCAGAAGCTATCGCTTCATTATCCTTACTAATTAAGAACATTCTTGCAGAAAGTATTAGCTGTGATAATTTTTTTATTTCCGGCTCGCTTAAACCTAAAATTTTATCTAAATCTTCTATTTTAACGTCAGACGGTAGAATAATTTTAGTATTAATTAAATCAAGCCAAGGTTTTATAGTATATTTTGGATATGACTTAAGATAAATAAAATTGAAATTACTGACGAAAATACCGTTATTTTGAGACAAATTATTATAGATTAAATTTATATTATCATAATAAATCTCAGGTCTGTAAAGTGTATCAAAATTATCGGCAGCAAATATTTTAGGTTTTGTGCCAACTAGACTTAAATGATAAGTAAGAGCATAAATTGCTGCTGCACTAATACTTTGGTGTTTCTTTAAATTATTATTAAATTGTTCTAAAAATTTTCTCTCCGTCGGGTAAAATTGTTTAGAAAACGGCTCATCAGAAAGTTTATATAAATTAAACCCTATAACTTGCCCTTCTTCAATGTTAAGAGACGATCCGTCAAATAATCCGGAATATAATTGTTCTTCGGTAAAAACTTTAAGTTTATCAAGTATTTGTATTCCTCCTTCCTCCTTAAAATCTTCTAATTTTAAAATATCGGAAAAAATACGTTTTTCTTTTTCAATTGATAAAATTTTATTTTTTAATTTCTCTAGAAAGGATATCTCTATTTCGCTAAGAGGTGAAATGTAATGACCACTGATTAATTTTAAAAATTCTAAAATGAATGCTTGTGATTTTGCTGTATCATCTACTAAAAATGGATTGATAATTTGTTTGTCCGGTTCTAACCATTTGCCTTCTATTGCTTCGATAAAAATTTTAGAATCATTATTATTAGAGATATAAATTATTGTTGGATCGTATTTAGTCGATTCTGATATTAAAAAGTTCAATAATACAGTTTTGCCGGTTTTCCCCGTACCAAAGATGCAAGTATTACCTTTATTCGTTTTATCATGAAAATTCATGAAATATGGAGTACCTTTCTCGGTTCGCAGTAAAGTTATAGCCTTACCCCAAGGATTATATTGATTACCGAGTGTAGTATTATGAAGAGCGGTAAGAGAAGCAATATGCTCTACGGATAATGGTGACATTTTACGTATAAAGGCAAAGTTAGCAGGTAATTGCGACCAAAATATTTGCTCAATATTAATATCTTCTTTTACATGAATAATACCAAGTTTAAAAAGTTCAGTTGATGCTTTAGCTACGGCTGCATCTAGTTTATTTTCATCTTCTTCTATAACGGCAATTGAAATTTGCTGATTACAAAATTGAAAATCTAAATTAGCTGCATCAAGCTTATTAATCCCTTTGTGATTAAGTAAAGTTGAGTCGTTAGTAATTTTTAGAATATAATCTTGACCACGCAATTTGGATATTACTTGTTTTTTGCTAACAAAGTAAAATATTTCAGTTATTATTAATTCAATCGGTAACTGTAAAAATTTATCCAGTGTATTAGAAGGAGTTTCATGATATTCTTTTATAGATAGTAAAGAAGCGAATTTATTATTTTTCTCATGATCCGTAACTACCACTTTATCGCTTCTAATTGTATAAATACTTCTACCTAGTGCATCGGATAAATCTATTATAGGTACCAAACAATCATTATTATTAAGGTTAGCTATTCGATTATATAAAAATAAAGGATTAGAAAAAACATTATCATTTTCAAATATTATACCGAGTTTTTCAGCACTGAATTCGTTTAAATCATTTAAAATATTATTAGTGATATTGTCTAATTTTTGAAACGCTGTATCTAAGTAGTTATTTTCAAAATCAGTAATTAATTTATTAGATAAAGAATTTATTAAAGAGTTAAAATTTGTGATGTTAACTTTAGCAGAATCATGTACTATAGATATATATAAAGTATTAACGAATTTATCATTCCAATGGTTTTTTCTTTGCCATAGGGTATGAATATTTGCCGGTAATAATTTTTTGTAAGGAGTTAAATCGTCTAAGTTTTGTTTTTCTCGTATTGTATGTAGCCAAAAAGCAAAATCATAATCGGTTATATTCTTTTTTATAGAAACTCTAACCATTTCACGTAAATTTTGTATGTTATCACTTATTTTTTCTGAGGTAATGCCGTGTATTTTGATAATTTGTAGTAATTTACCGTCTTTGGTAAGTAAAGTATTTTCATTATAATGACATGCTATAGGTATAAAATTAGGAGCATTATAATTATATATATCTTTGTCAAATTTTCGTAAACCACTAAACACAAATAACCTGAATTTAAATTATCGTTTTGTATACTCGTTCAACTTGGAAAAGAGCAAGGAGTCTGTAAGCCGAGGGGCGGAGCGTATACTTAATAAGTGAGCATCCGAGGACTTACAAAGACGACGTAGCCAATTTTTCAAGTTGAACGAGTATAACAACTCTTCATTTCACAGGAGTATATACTAATGAACTTTGCCTGCGTGGATGCTAGAGTCGTCATTGCGAGCAGCCGTAGACCTCTACTCGATGTCATTCCCGCGAAAGCGGGAATGACATAAGAGCCATGCAACAAAGCCAATTTAACAACAACTAGAAACTTTACCTTATTATTTATCTTTAATAAACAATTATTCACTATAGGCAGTGATTTTTTGTAATCCTCCCATGTAATTTATCAAGACATCCGGTATAGTTATTGATCCATCTTCATTCTGATAATTTTCAAGTATTGCAACCATAGTTCTTCCGATAGGTAATCCTGAAGCATTTAAAGTATGAACTAAGGTAGTTTCGTTACTGCCGAATTCTTTATATCTTGCTTTCATTCTACGTGCTTGGAAATCTCCACAATTAGAACAGCTAGCAATTTCGCGATATTGCTTTTGTCCCGGAAGCCATACTTCTATATCATAGGTTTTTTTTGCCGCAAATCCCATATCTCCGGTGCAAAGTAACATAACACGATAAGGAAGATTCAGTTTTTGTAAAATAGTCTCTGATGCATTAGTTATATATTCATGCTCATTTTTTGATTCTTCAGGGGTAGTAATAGATACTAGCTCAACTTTACCGAACTGATGTAATCTAATCATACCTCTTGTATCTCTACCGCTACTACCTGCTTCTGATCTAAAGCACGGGGTGTAAGCAACATAACGCATCGGTAATTTTTCTCTTGGTATAATAGTATCGGCAACTATATTTACTAAAGATACTTCTGCGGTTGGAATTAGTCTGTAACCATTGGTTGTTACAAAAGACTCTTCGGCAAATTTAGGTAGTTGTCCTGCATTATACATAGCATTATCTCGCACTAATACCGGAGGTGATATCTCAAAGAAATCCCACTCTTTAGTATGAACATCAACCATAAAATTAATTAAAGCACGTTCTAGCTTTGCTAAATCACCTTTTAACGTTACAAATCTAGTTCCAGAAATTTTAGCAGTTTGTTCAAAATCCATTAAATTTAATTTTATACCTAGTTCAAAATGCTGTTTATTCAAAGCATTTGGATTTGTCTCTCCGTAAGTACGAACTAATTTATTCATACTTTCATCCATTCCGTAAGGTACTTCTTCGTCCGGAATATTAGGAAACATGTTTAATAGTTCATTTAATTCGTTATTATTATTTAGATCCTGTTCAAGTGCTTCCAACTTCTCATTTATATGTTTGACATCTCTTTGTAACCCTTCAAACTCTTCGCCGCTTTTAGAGGTCATATTACCTAAAATCTTTGATTTGACCTTACGTGCATGCTGAAATTCTTGAATTAAACTCGTAATTTTTCTTTTCTCTCCGTCGAGCATAGCAATTTTACTAGACATAGGTTCAATAAATCTTTGGCTAAGCTTTTCATCGAACAATTCTTTATTTTCTCTAATCCATTTGATATTTAACATTTAGTGTCCTCAGTTTTTCTATAAAATTACATATCATTATTGAAGTTTCATATAATAAAAGTAGCGGTATTGCAAGAGCAAACTGGCTTAAAATGTCAGGAGGCGTTAATATTCCTGCAATAATAAAGTTAATTACCACGGCAATGCATCTTTTTTGCTTAAGTGTTTGTACCTTAACTATTTTTAGTATATTTAATATCATTATCACAACTGGCAGTTGAAAGGCAACTCCAAAAGCAATAATTAAATGAATAACTAAATTTAGATACTCGCTAATTCTTGCTTCCAAAACTATCGGTACTATCATATCACGTTTTTCAAAACTAAGAAAAAAATTCCAAGCTTTCGGCATTACAAAGTAAAAAACAAAAATACTACCGCACCAAAATAAAATAGGCGACATAAAAAGAATAAAAGCGATAATTTTTTTTTCATGGTGGTGTAACCCGGGACTGATAAATAAATAACACTCCAAAGCAATTATAGGTATAATAATAGTAAAAGCAGTAAAAGCTGCAAGTTTAATATAGGTAAAAAATGCTTCTGTAAGCCCTGTATAAATTATATTTCGTACCGTATCACCGCTTAGCTTAGCAAGCGGTTTTAATAAAACACTATAAATATTGTCGCTAAAATAATAGCAAATAGCAAATATAATTATAAAAGCAATAAATATTCTAAGAAGCCTTATTTTTAATTCTAATAAATGTTCTTGAAAACTATATAGTTTCATAAAAATTCTGACTCTTCATTTCGCAGAAATATATATATATATCAATATTATAAAATTATAAACTTTTTTTAATAATTGTCATATCTTTTTAGAAATATTCACAAAGCCTAGTTTCTTTCTATATATTTTATAAAATATCGGGATAAATAACATGCTAAACAGAGTATTACCTAAAAAGAATACAGGCCAAGTAAGATATTTTGCACAAATACCGCCAAGGCTAGCTAGAATAATACGGCTAAGCGAGCTAAAAGATGCAATAATAGAATATTGTGTGGCAACAAATTCACTATTGCAAAGGCTAGCAAAATAGATAGAGATAATAGTTCCTGCAAAGCCTGCACAAAAATTTTGTACTGTAACAGTTATTATAAATGTCTTTATATCATAGCCGATAGTAGCAAGAATCATAAACATAAGAGGTGACAATAATTGAGTAACTCCACCAATTAAGACACTATGAAATATACCCATTTTTGCAGCTAAAACGCCGCTTAAAGCTCCTCCGACGATCATGATTAGTAACCCGTAAGCTTTGTAAATAACAGCAATTTCATGAGTAGTAAAACTTAAATCGAGCAATAAAGGCGAACTCATCGCCATAGGTATAGAATCCGCAGCCTTATATAAAAAGATAAACAATATAATTAGCAGTAAATATTGCTGTTCATTTTTTAAGGAGATAATACTTTTTTTAATAACTTCAAAATATTGTTGTAATCCTATTAAATTAGTAGTTGTATGGTATATTTCTTTTGATGGTGGTTCTTTGATACATAAAATTACTATAGGTCCAATTAGAGTAATGAATAGAGCAAATTTATATACTGTATTCCAGCCGAAAATAATTGATGAATATAAAGTACCGACGCTGCCAAGTAACATACCTAAACGAAACCCTATGCTACTAAAGGTAAAAGCCATTGAAAGTTCTTCTTTAGATGTAGGTCTCTCAATTCTATATGCATCAAGTACAATATCTTGTGTAGAACTGCAGAATGAAATAATAAATAAGATAATTGCAGTAATATATAAGTTATTACAAGGGCTTATGTTTAAGAACCCCGTCATCGCTAGGATTAAAAATATTTGTGATACCAATGCCCAGCCACGCCTGTGACCGAATTTAGAACATAAAAAAGGTATAGAGTATTTATCTATAAAAGGTGACCATATGACCTTTAAGCAATACGGAAAGGCAGCTAGTGATATCGAACCTATTATATCAGTGGTGTATTTTGCTTCGGATAATTGATATGGAACTGTAAAAAAAATTAAATTGAACGTAAGACCGGAAATTAAGCCTAAAAGTAAAATACCGATTAAATATGTATGGTTATTTATGTCATTCTTGCATGAATTGATCTTCAACGTCATTGTGAGAAAAAACTGTAAGTTTCGACGAAGCAATCCAGTAAAAAATTCTGATTTACAGAATATTCTATTATTATTTCTGAATTGCCACCACGCTCCTTGCAGTTGTGGCTTTGTTGCATGTCTTATTTCCACCTCTGTCATCCCGCAAGTTTGTAGCAGGACCCAGTTAAAAATACTAATATCGTTAGCATTTTTAGTTGTTTTTTGGATACCGTGGTCAAGCCACGGTATGACACCGAATACGTTTTTTGAGCAATGCAACAACGCTTTCAGTCGCTCGTAATGACGATTAGGTACACACGCAATAATGCCTCGCAGGAATGACATAAAGGAATGATTAAAAATTTTGTACACGAAATCTAATAGCTTTAAATAGTTACTTAATATTTCATTTTTAGGGAGTAAGGAGCGACTTTGGAAAATATTTTACCGACTACCGGTATTTTAGTTACAATAGTGCTGATTAAGAAAAAGGAAGGAATAACATTTCCTTTAACCATAATTAATTGCTGCTTGGTATCAATATTACCTGTCATAGTAAAATCAAAGAACGGTCCATGTGCTTCCGTATCAAAAATTGTAATTATATTTCCTCTATAATTAAATTTACCTCTCATATCTTCAAATAAAATATTTTTATTATTAGTTATTGAACTAAGAAAACCCGGCAACGAAACAAAGGAAACAAGCCGTGTTAAAAAAGGAGTATCGACTACCGTAAAATGTTTTATAGAAAATTTGCCGTCTAATATTGGCACTATTTCACCTTTTTTTACTTCATATCTTTTTGTATTTAAGTTGATGTTAATTTGACCGTTTTGCATAGTGTTATACATTCCGAGTCCCTTAAGCAATGCTCCGGCATTATCGGATTCAATGAACCATTGTTCAAAAGTTTCCTTAGCGGTAAGCGACATCTTAACTTTTTTATTATCAATATTAGCATTTAGAAAGCCGGAGAAACACCGCACTTTATCACATTTAATTGCTAAATCAAGATTACCTAGAATTATATTATTCTTTAAAAGTATTTTTGATATATTAGTTTTTAAATTAATATTACGTGTAGAATCTCCCGCTTTTTCTAAAAACTGCATCATATTAGCATTTGATAAATCTAATCTGCTTCCATAAAGTGCCGTATTAAGATTATGGTTATCTATGATTATTTTTCCTTTTAAATCCGTATGATTATGTTTAACAGAGGCTAGATTAATATTATAAATATTTTTCTTAATTAAGGCATTACCGTTAATTTTTAGATTGTCCTGCCCTGAAAGGTTAAATTCAATATTTCTATCGAAATTTTTATCATTTAATTTAGTATATAAATATAAATTGGCTTTTTTATATAATTTTTTATGAATAGATACTTTATCTATATAAAATTCTAAATTATTAAGATTAGAATTAACGGTAATAAAACTCTCATTATTATGCTGTTTTTTATACTCAAAATTTAAAACGGTGCTACCTGAAATTAATTTAAATACTCCAAATCTTTGATTATTTGCCGCAATATTGCTTTTTATTTTAAGTAAACACTCATTATTTTTATCCGATATATCATGATCATAAGTAAAGCTGCTTGCATAATTATTAATGTTAACTTTACCGCTAATATTTAGTTTATTATCTTTAAAACTACCTTTGGCTTCACCGTTTTGTAATAGGATATTATTGTCTAATGTGTTAAAAGAGATATTTGTTAATGTCGACAAAACATTATAGCTATTAGGGATATTGGGGCTAATAGGAATTATTAGCTCTATTATTGAATTTGCCGTTCCTTTGATTGTTTTAAGATCAATATTTTGAGCTTTAATATTTTGATATGCATCATTTGGAACAAAGGCAATTAAGTCATTAAGTTCACCTTTAGCAGTAGCATTAAAAACAAATTGTGATTTATCCAGTCCTTCCCATTTGAAAGTCATAATACCGTCTGAAATGACACTTTTACCGCTATATGCTTCATTAATTAGAAATTTTATTTCCGGTCCCGAAATGATTATATTAGTATCAACTTTAGTCAAAGGCGGTAAATCTGTATGATATTTATATTCAAAATTCGAGATATGTAAATTTGCTTTTAAATTATCTTCTACTAAAATATTTTTTTTTAAAAATTTTTTATCTAATTTAATATTTAATTCTCCGTTTTGGATGTAACCTTGTTTTATATGTTCTCGTAAATATGAGATTATAGGATTATCCGGAATAATTTTTTCGACTGTTTGATAAATTATTAAAGGCATATTTGCGGCAGCTGCACTTGCATCGATATTTTTATCGGTTATTATACCGCTTAGTGATAAAAAAGCTTTGTCCCCAAAGGTGAGTTTGCAATTAACGGTCTTTGGATTATTTTTAGAATAGGTGGTTTTATATGAGCATAAAGCATTTCCTAGAGGTAAGTCTGTTCCTTGCTCATCAGTTAAGATATCACTTTTTATTGAAGTTAATCGTATGTCGGTTAGGGAATCTTTTTTAATTATATTTAACGAATAATCACCGGTCGTTGAAGTATTTATAATCTCTTCATCGTTATTTGAAATTACGGAAATTTTATCGATATTAAAATTAGCCTCTATTAACGAATTAGAGAAGAAATTTTTGAAATTAAAGAAAAGATTAAAATCGTTAATTTCTCCTCTAGCATTATCTATAAGACTTAAGGAAATTTTATCTATGGATAATCGGTTTTCTTTAAATTCTAAATTATGTAGTACAGCCTTTATATCATTTTTACTTAAATAAAATTCAATTATTTTTTTCAAAGGTTCATTTAAGTGTCCTTTATTTGCACTATAAACAGTTAGAGTTATAGCCAAAGATAATGAAATCAGAATTATAAAAATACTAATAAAGGTTTTTTTAATAAAATTCATTTGAGCTTGTAAATCTATTGAAATATGATAAAAGCTTTATATACTCGGATAGAACTGCAAAAATTGGCTATGTCATCCTACAAGTACTCCGGTACTCACGTATTAAGTATACGCTCTGTTCCTCGTCTTGTGGACTCCTTGCACTTTTTGAAATTGAGCTTCGTTTATACTACTCTTCATTTATTTGAGGTATACACTTGGAATATAACGTATAATTTAAAAATTTAATATAAAAATCACAAAAAATTATGAATATTACATTTATCGGTAGCGGATATGTGGGATTAGTCTCAGGTATTATTCTGGGCTATTTAGGTCATAATGTTACTTGTCTTGATAATGATGAGGTTAAAATATCCAAATTAAATAAGCAAATATTACCGATTTATGAAGCTAAACTTGATGAGTATCTTAAGCAAGCTTTAGAATCTGATAGGTTAAAATTTACAAATATTTATAATAATGAACTTCAAAATGCTGATGCAATATTTATTACGGTCGGTACACCTTCAAAATGCTTGGGAGAAGCGGATTTAAAATATGTTTATGATGCTATTGATAAAGTTTTCGAGCATATAAATAAAGATTGTTTAATAGTCATAAAATCTACCGTTCCGCCCGGTAGTTGCAGTAATATTATAGCTTATTTAAAATCAAGAGGCTTTTCATTTAATGTTGCTTCTAATCCTGAGTTTTTAAGAGAGGGTAGTGCGGTAGAAGATTTTTTATATCCTGATCGTATAGTTATCGGTGTAAATAATAAAGAATCAGAGGAAATATTGCGAAAAATTTATGCACCTTTACAAGGTGCAAAGTTTGTGGTTACCGATTTAGTGACGAGCGAACTTATTAAATATGCTTCAAATAGTTTCTTAGCTACCAAAATTGCTTTTATTAATGAGATGGCTGATTTATGTGAAAAAATCGGCGGTAATATTAAAGATTTATCTAAAGGTGTAGGACTTGACCAAAGAATCGGTCAAAATTTTTTAAATGTAGGACCTGGTTTTGGTGGTTCGTGCTTTCCAAAAGATATTCTAGCATTAAATAATCTTGTAGAAAATCATTATATAGATTGTAGGATTCTTAAGGCAGTAATTAAAAGTAATAAGCAGCGTCCAAGTAATATGGTAGATAAAATAGCTACTTTGTTAGACGGAGATTTAAAAGGTAAAAATATAGCAATTTTAGGTTTAACATATAAAGCAGGAACAGATGATGTAAGAGCAAGCCCTGCCATCGCAATTGTAAAGATCTTATTAAATAAAGATGTATATGTTAAAGCATTTGATCCTATCGGTCTTGAAAATGCTAAAAAGAATTTGGAACATAAAAATTTGCTATATTTAGATTCAGCAGTGGACGCCTGTAAATCAGTAGATATTATAGTTATTGCAACTGAATGGTCAGAATTTAAAGAACTTAATTGGCAAGAAATTTATGATTTAGTAAAATCGCCGATAATCATTGATCTTAGAAATATACTAGATAATGAAGCAATGAAAAAAATCGGTTTTAGATATTATGCAGTCGGAAGTAAAATTTAGTCTTGTCGTTAAGGCTTCCGATGTTATTTCCGCGTAGGCGTGAATCCAGTACTTTAAAACTTTTTAAAAGCTCGATTTATCTCGCTTTACCCTGGATTCACGCCTACGCGGAAATAACATAAAAAGTCTACGGGAATGACATAAGGAGTCATACAGTAAGACAATAAACTTTAACATTAATTTAAAATGCGACCTGAATTTATTCATTTAAGAACTCAAAGCTCTTATTCTTTTCTAGAAAGTGCATTAACGATTGAGAAGGTAGTAGAACTTGCTTCATCGAATAAAATGTCTGCTATTTGTTTGGCAGATAAGGGAAATTTATTCGGCTCATTAGAGTTTGCATTATGTGCAGTAAAAAAAGGACTGCAGCCGATACACGGAGTTATTCTAAATATAAAATACGATATAGATATTTTTGCTCAAATTTTGCTTATAGCTAAAGATGAAACTGGTTATAAAAATTTACTCAAACTATCAAGTCTTACTTTTATTAAAAATGATCGTAAGATATGCGATCACATTGATTTTGAAGATTTAATCGAATATCAAGAAGGATTAATAGGATTATGCTGTTATACCGACGGTATTGTCGGAAAATGCTTGCTAGCTCGCAACGAGGAGCAAGCGATGCTGTTTGCACGTAAATTACAGGAAATTTTAGGAGATCGTTTTTACTTTGAGATTATGAGACATGAGATACCGGAAGAACAGTTTATTGAGGATAGTTATATTAGAATTGCTGCCGAGCTTGCTATTCCGCTTGTTGCTACTAATAAAGTTTTGTTTAGTGAGAAAAGCATGCATGATGCACATGATGTATTGTTATGTATATCAGCCGGTGTTACTAAAGAATATTTGGATCGAAAAACAGTTAGCGAAAATTGTTATTTTAGATCACCGCATGAGATGATAGAGCTTTTTTCCGATTTACCTAGTGCCATCCAAAATACCGTGAATTTAAGAGAGCGTTGTTATTTTGCCGCACATGCAAACCCGCCGATGCTGCCTAATTTTGCCACCAAAGATATTAGTGAAACGGATTTAATTAAAAAAGATGCAAAAGAAGGGTTGCGTGCAAGGCTTGCTACAAAGTTTAAATCTGAAAATATTTCGTTAGAGAATCAAGAAGAATTGAAAACCGAATATTTTGCTCGTCTTAATTATGAGCTGGATATTATCTGTAATATGAATTTTGCCGGTTATTTTTTGATTGTATCTGATTTTATTAAATGGAGTAAAAAAGAGGGTATTTTAGTCGGACCGGGTAGAGGATCGGGAGCAGGCTCGGTTGTTGCTTGGAGCTTGCTTATTACTGATCTCGATCCGATTAAATTTGGCTTATTATTTGAAAGATTTTTAAATCCTGAACGTATTTCAATGCCTGATTTTGATATTGATTTTTGTCAGGAAAGGCGTGAGGAAGTAATTAATTACGTACGTTCCAAATACGGTAATAATAGAGTAGGACAGATTATAACTTTCGGTAAGATGCAGGCAAAGGCTGTAATTAAGGATGTCGCTCGTGTTCTTAGCTTACCTTATAAATTCGCTGATTATCTAACGGAGCTTGTCCCTTTTAGTGCAGTTAATCCAGTTAGCTTAGAACAGGCAATGCGTGAAGTTCCGGAGCTTGCAAATGCCGCTAAGGGTAATGGGCTGTATAATTTAGACGGTGAAGCGGAGTTAATTAAGCTAGTGCTTGATACTTCGTTAATTCTTGAGGGGCTGCATAGGCATTCCTCAACTCATGCTGCAGGAATCGTAATAGCAGGTACTGATTTAGTCGATATAGTACCGGTATATAAAGATGCTAACTCCGATATGCTGGTAGTCGGTTATTCTATGAAATATTCCGAGATTGCCGGTTTAATTAAATTTGATTTTTTAGGGCTACAAACCCTAACGGTTATTACCGATTGTAAGAAACTGCTTAAAGAGCAAGGGATAGAAGTAGATTTTAACAATATGACGTTTGATGATAATAAGACTTATCAAATGTTGTGTAAAGGTAAAGGAGTCGGCGTTTTTCAATTTGAAAGTATCGGGATGAAAGATGCACTTAGACGCCTTAAACCTGATTCTATACATGATTTGATAGCTCTTGGTGCGTTATACCGTCCTGGTCCTATGGAAAATATTCCTACCTATATAGCTTGTAAGCATAAATTACAACAGCCTGATTATTTACATGAGCTATTGAAGCCAATCTTAGAAGAAACTTACGGAGTGGTGATATATCAGGAGCAGGTACAAAGAATTGCTCAGGTTCTTGCAGGTTATACGCTAGGAGCTGCCGATTTACTTCGTAGAGCAATGGGTAAGAAGATAAAAAAAGAAATGGAGGAGCAGGAAGAAATTTTTGTTAAAGGAGCAATTGCTAATAATATTTCGGAATCTCAAGCTAAATCCATTTTTGCAACCGTGGCTAAATTTGCCGGATACGGTTTTAATAAGGCACATGCTGCGTCTTACGGTGTTATTTCATACCAAACTGCATATCTTAAAGCTAATTATCCTGCTGAATTTTTAGTAGCATGCTTAAATCTTGAATTGAATAATCACGATAAAATTAATTTATTTTTACAAGAAGCAAAAGATAACGGCATAAAAATTATTGCACCTAATATTAATATTTCTGAAGGGTATTTTAGTGTAAAGTTTTCGGACACTGTCATCCCGCATAGCGTAAAGCCTGTCATACCGCAACTTGATCGCGGTATCCAGGAAATTTCAAAAGATACCGTGGTCAAGCCACGGTATGACATCGCGGGTGCAATAATCTTTGCCTTAGGTGCTATTAAGGGAGTTACGCCGAATTTCGGTAAGTTAGTAACGGATGAGCGAAAAGCAAGAGGGGCGTTTAAATCAATTACTGATTTTATTGAAAGATTACCCCCAAAATCTATTAATAGTAAATTATTGGAAAATTTAATCAAGTCAGGCTGTTTTGATGAGCTGCATGATAATCGATTGCAATTATTGTCAAGCATTCCAAAATTGCTTTCTTATTCAACTGCATATCACGAAGAGCAGGAATCTAATCAATTTAGCTTAATTAAAGTGTCTAGTTTAAGTCCAACTATTTTAGTATCAAGCGATTATGCCGATAAAAATACTTTAGCCTTTTATGAATTTGAGGCTATGGGTTTATTTATCTCTAATCATCCTCTTACGGAATATCAAGAAATATTTAGTCGTTTAAATATTTTAAATACTGCGGATTTGCATAATAACTTACCTTATGGTACTAACCGAGTAAATCTTGCCGGTGTAATACAAAAAAAGGATTCTCGTATGTCGGCAAGAGGTAGGTTTGTGACGCTCGTGCTTTCCGATCCTGAGAATATCTTTGAACTTAGTATTTTTAGTGAGGAAGTTTTAAAAGATTATGTACATTTACTTGATGTTAAAAGTTTGGTAGTTGTTAATTGTGACATAGTTAAAGATGAGGGAGGAATAAAACTAACGGCAAAAAGCTTTTCATCAATTGAGGATGCAATTAATAATAAACAATTTGAACTACAGTTTTATCCACAAAATCATGAAGAATTACGGCAGATAGTAACCTTGCTTGCAGCTCGTATAAATAACGAAGATCAGAGTAATGCTAAAGCTACAATCTATTTACAAAGTGCAGATGTAAAGAATTTTGTAGCAAAAATTATATTACCTGAAAAATTTTTGCTCCAAGGGCAAGATTTTGAGATTTTAAAAGGATATAGTAAATAGCGTAGTTGTTGCGTGGTTCGGTTTTCCGCTGTCATTCCCGCGAGCCATGCAACAATGCCTCGCAGGAATGACCTCGAAACCTTGAGTCAACTTTTTATAGGCAATACCTGAATTGATGGTAAAATGAATCTATAATTGAGTAATATTCTTTGATGTTTTTTTACCGCTAAATACTGCATTATTATTTTTATTATCGCTAAGTTCCATATATTTTGTTAGTTGATGTTTGTCTGCTATTAACTTTGCTTCTTTTTCTAAATTGATATTTTGCTCAAGATTTGGGTCTTTAATTAATTCTTTAAAATAATTACTTATGGATTTTAATCCCAATTTTCTCGTTAATTTACTTAAATACTTATAAAATTTATTTTTGATAGTTTGTTTTTTAGGTTCTGAATTTTTATTGCATATATTATCGGTTTTAACTTCTTATTTTTGATCTTCTAATACTCCTGTATTATTAGGTAGATTTTTATTAACTTCAGTTATTAGTGCATTTACTAAATTTTGTTTTTCTTCTTTAAGTACAGCGTCATTCAAAAAGCTTGATATAGGCGAATTTTTTGAGTATATTGTATCCAAGTTAAGGTTAGTAGTTTCTTGTTTTTCTAAGTTCGGGAGCGGTATATTAATATGCGCGTTTTTTATTTCAATTATAGGTGAGTCTCTTAATTTATTCTATCCAAAAATATCTAGAGTTTGTTGTGTAAATTCATCTACTAATTTTTGAGCTTTTATAGGTGTTATTTCTTCATTAAATTTATTTTTACTATAAATCTTTGACCATTTGAGTGATTTCTTCGGATGCTTTTGCTTCCGGTATAGTCATTTTGTATTTTTGTGCCATATCTTTTATGACATCATCCAATTTCTTATGTTCTTCCGATAGCTCTAGCGGTTTAGGGTTAGTATTACTTTGTTTCATTTGTTGGAAAATATCTATGCCGGGCGGTTTGCTATTTTCGCTTGTATTTGTGCTTTGATAAGTATATTTACATTTTTATCATTTAAGCATTTTGCTGATAGCTCTTTAATGATTTGTTCTTTATTAGATTTATATAATCTATAATTTTCTAAAACTTTTTTTGAGGGAGCGATTTCATGATCTTCAAAACAAGTTTGGATATGGTTTATAACAGGCTTAAAAAGATTCTCGGTAATAGGTAAATCAGTGTCCTTATAGGGAAATACAGTAGATAAAAAATCTACTAGATCAATCTTGATATACTTTAAATTAGATTCCTCAGCAACTTTATTAAATCACTTTTCTTTTGTGCTTGGTGTATGCCCTTCATTATAAAAAAAAGTATCAAAATAATTAGTAGCTGAATTGGCAATATCTTTTTGAAATTGATTTTGATAAGTTGTATTTGAGATACTTTGTTCTTTTATTAAAGGTATATTTAAGATATTTGCTAAATTTTTTTGTTCACTTTCTAAGTTTGATATTATTTGTGATACTTGATTTTGTGTAATAAAATCATATATTTCATGAAATTCTGAATCCGGTACATTGTCTCTTAAAGCTTCTCTTATTGACCTGCTACTACAATTCCCTAAAGTTTGTCCGGTAACTGTTCTTCTTGAATCAGCTTTTGGATTAATAAATTGTCCCGATTTGAATCTGTTGATTTCGTTATTATGAGCTTTTATTGCTTCTATTTATTAATATATGATTTTTTATATGCTTATTTTATCAAATATGTATGCTGTATTATATGTTGAAGTTATTTTTCTGGATGCCAGCTTTTGCGGAAATGACAGCAAGTCATGCAATAACGCTGCCTTTAACTAGGAATGATACACCTTCAATGAATTTCCATCCAGTTATTACCTGCTCTAATTTCGGTTATAATCGGTACATCCATATTAGTAGAATTTTCCATGATTTTTTTAATAATAGGTATTATAATTTCTACTTCATCAATCGGTGCTTCAAATAGTAATTCATCATGAATTTGCAGTACTAATCTTGTTTTAAGTTTACGTTTTTCTATTTCTTGATCTAGATTGATCATAGCAATTTTAATTATATCGGCATTAGTGCCTTGAATCGGAGCATTAATAGCCGCACGTTCTGCGAATTGTTTAAGCTTTTTATCATGAATTAGAGGTACAAAACATTTTCTGCCAAAGCAATTTGTGACATAGCCGTTGCTACTTGCAAAAGCTTTTGTTTGTTCCATATATTCTTGCACTCCTTTATATTCAGCAAAATATTTCTTGATATATTCGGATGCTTCGCCGTTAGTAACGTTTAATTGCTTAGCAAGCCCAAAAGCACTTATACCGTAAATGATACCAAAATTTATAGCTTTTGCTTTACGCCTATGTTCGCTAGTTAGTTTGTGTTTTTGTAAGTTAAAGATCTGACAAGCAGTTTGAGTATGGATATCGTCTTTATTGATAAATGCTTGTTTTAGTGCATCTATATTTGCGATATGGCTTAATATTCTAAGCTCAATTTGAGAATAATCGGCAGATATTAATTTATAACCTTCTGCAGCAATAAAAGCTTGTCTGATTTGATTTCCCTCACTAGAGCGAATAGGTACATTTTGTAGATTAGGTTCCTGTGAGCTAAGTCTTCCTGTAGTGGTAGAAGTTTGTAAAAATGTCGTATGTACCCTATGTGTTATATTATCTATCTGTTTCGGCAAACTATCGGTGTAGGTATTCTTTAATTTTGTCAGTTGCCGCCATCTTAATAACAAATCTGCAATATTATATCCATGCTCACTAAGTTTTTCTAGTATTTCCGCTCCCGTTGAGTAAGAGCTTGCTTTAGCTGAAGCTTTACCGAAAGGTAATTGCATTTTTTCGAACAAGATTTCTCCTAATTGTTTTGGCGAACCAATATTAAATTTAGTTCCGCTAAGAGCAAAAATTTCTGCTTCAAGTTTTAGAATTTCTGTTCCAAATTCAGCGGATAATTGTTTTAGGTAATTAGCATCTACTGTAATACCCACTTTCTCCATTTTATCTAAAATAAAACAAATAGGTAAATCAATGTTGCTATAAAGTCTAAAGGTTTTGTTGTCTTTAAGCTTCAATATAGTTTGCTTATAAAGTGCGATAAAGTTTATTACTATTTTTGCTGATTCGATAATTATATTTTCTATACAAGTTTCTTTCAAAACTTCTTTAAATAAATTTTTCTGTGATAAACCGGCAGATAACGCATACTGCATTAATTCTAAATCTTCTATAGCCGTAATGTCATGAGATTGGTTTGCATAAAATTTAAGTAGAAGTTTAAGAGAGTAAGTAATTTTTTTTATGGATTTATCGGTTAGTAAATTGAATATTATATCCGAAAACCAGTTGTTATTTTTAGTATTATAAGAAAATAGATCATGAGAAGTGTTTGAAATTTTAATAATATAGCTTTGGTTTTGCAGTGATAAAATAAAAGCAAGATTAGCTCCTTTATGCTGTAATTGTAATAAATATATCCCGAATATTCCTATTTTCATGGCTTCTTTAGCAAAGTCTGCTAACTCATTAGCATTATTAATTTCTTTTATTTCCGTTACTTTATTATCTGCTATCTCTTTGTGATCATTAATTTTAATATCCAATAAATTTTCTACTCTTTTATATAAAGATCTAAAACCGTATTCCTGTAAAAATCCTGTTAATTTATCGCTATTTGGAGGTGACCATTCTAAATTATTTAGCTGAAAATCTAAATCAACATTAGAATTAAGCCCTATTAACTGCCATGAAATTAACGCCGCTGCTCTTGAATTTTGTAAAGTTTCACGTTGTTTTACGCTTGAGACTTGGTCTAAAGAGTTAAATATATTTTCTACAGAACCAAATTGCGTTATAAGACTACTTGCAGTTTTTGGTCCAATAGATGGCACACCCGGAATATTATCCGATCTATCGCCGATTAAAGCCATTACTTCACGTAATTTATCAGAAGTAGTGCCAAATTTTTTAACCACATCATCCTCCGTAATATATTTCCCTTTTAACGGATCATATATCTTGATGTTTTCAGTCATTAACTGTAATAAATCTTTATCGGAAGAGATAATGACTACATGTTCGCCAAGTGCAGCAGTTTTAGTAGCAAAGGTTGCGATAATGTCATCGGCTTCATAACCGTTCTTCTCTAGAATAGGAAAATTTAAGTTACTTGCAACATCACGAACTAAAGGTAATTGTACAATTAAATCTTCAGGGGGTGAAGGGCGGTTAGCTTTATAGTCGGGATAAATCTGATGGCGAAAATTTTTCCCGCCGCTATCAAATACTACAGCGACATGTTTAGGCTTAAAGTCGCTCAGTAATTTTAGCAGCATTGAAGTAAAACCGTAAAGAGCACCGACAGGCTCGCCTTTTGGTGAAGTTAAAGGCTGTTGTGCATAATAGGCTCTAAAAACAAATCCGTATCCGTCTATGAGCAATAAGGTATTTTTTTGAGTCATTTTATGATTTTATTTTTAATTAGATCGTCATTGCGAGGAAATTGCATAGCAATTGACGAAGCAATCTCAGGAGTTTATTATTACTTCATGAGATTGCCGTGTAGCCTACGGCTGCTCGCAATGACGACTCAATATTCGTGCGGGCAATGACGTAGCAAAACCTCACAACCCCAATAGATTTCTAGCAAAATCATGTTGGTTGAATATTTTTAAGTCCTCTATCTTCTCGCCTATACCGATAAAGTATAAGGGTAATTTAAATTTTTGTACTACTCCGACAATGACGCCCGCTTTAGCACTGCCGTCTAGTTTAGTCACGATAAGCCCCGTCAAATTAGTAGCATCATTAAAATGTTCTACTTGGTTATAAGTATTTTGTCCAGTAATAGCATCAATGACTAAAACGCTATGAGTGGGGGCATTCTCGTCTAGTTTTTTTATAACTTTTACAATCTTAGACAGTTCATCCATCAAATTTTTCTTATTATGAAGCCTACCTGCTGTATCAATAAAAAGTATATCGATATTTTGTTTTATCGATTCTTCCATCCCGCGATAAGCAACACTCGCAGGGTCAGCCGATTCTTCACCGGTAATAAGTAGTGCATTTGCTCTATCTGCCCAAGTACTTAGCTGATTTACGGCAGCTGCTCTAAAAGTATCGCAGGCTGCAACTGCTACTTTTTTCCCTTGTGCCGAGTACATTGCAGCAAGCTTACCTATAGTCGTGGTTTTACCTGCTCCGTTAACACCGCAAACTAAAATTACGTTTAATTTATTTTCACTTAAAGTAAAAGGAATTTCTGATTTTGATAGCTGCTGCTCTATTAATTTAGCAAGGG
This sequence comes from Rickettsia koreansis, assembly GCF_046532895.1. Classification (NCBI taxonomy): domain Bacteria; kingdom Pseudomonadati; phylum Pseudomonadota; class Alphaproteobacteria; order Rickettsiales; family Rickettsiaceae; genus Rickettsia; species Rickettsia koreansis. Next base: position 65,923 of record NZ_WHLZ01000002.1, read on the forward strand.
CTTCTTTTACTGTATCACTATCTATTTCTTTTTCAAATTTTACCTTTTTAAACTCTTCAATAATATTAGTTACTACCAAAACACTCATATCACTTGAGATAAGTAGCTCTTCTAGCTCTTTTAGAGTTTCTGCATCTAATTTTTTCTTGTAAAATATTTTGTCGATACCTTCCGATATTTTATTAGAAGTTTTAGATAAACTGTGTTTTAATTTACTAAATATCGAAATCATATTAGATAGTTTTTTGTTTTATGGGTGTTGGTGTTACGCCTGCGTGAGTATCAAATCGTCATTGCAAGGAAATTACGTAAGTAATTGACGAAGCAATCTCAGGAGTTTGTTGTTATTGCATGAGATTGCCACGCAGCCTATGGCTCGCAATGACGATTAGGTATCTACACAGATAAGCCATCTTGCAATGATGATTAAGGTACTTATCTCTTTTTCTTATTTTTGCTTTTGTTTTTATTTCCGTCAGTGGTTTTATTGAATCTACCTAAATTTTTAACAAATTTTTGTAGTCCGTTAAGTTCCGTTCCATATGTCCTAGTATATTCATGGACTATTTCTATATCTTGTCTATGAGAATCATCTATTACTACTACTTCCTGCATAAAATTATTAGCATCAAACGTAATTTTTACTATCTTCTGCTTTTCAACTTTTGGATTGAGCCAAGCTCTTTGAGACATAACTCTTTCAACATAATACCAGGTATTTTGGGAATATTCCGGTACTATAGTAGGCGTACCTATTAACCCTACGACTTCTGTTTTATTTAGTTTTTTAGACTCTAATTTTACAAGTGCCGAATCATCTATGGATTGCCCTCTATTTTCGATAGTTTTGCAGCCGCTTAAGGAAAAAAAGGCTAATATACTAAAAATGTATGTTATAAAAATTTTCATAAGTTTAATTTTATCTAGATTTTATTACAAGATTATAATATACTGCTTCACTAATTTGACAAATACTTTTTAATTTATATTTAGAGAGGCTAATAATGGCAGTTCCAAAGAAAAAAACATCAAAATCAAGACGTAACATGAGACGTTCACACTTAGCACTTGGCAAAGTTAACGTAATAGTTGATTCGCAAACCGGTGAATATAAGCTTCCTCATCACGTTTCTTTAGTCGACGGTACTTATAATAATCGTCCAGTAGTAACAAAGAAAATTAAAACTGAAGAAGAAGTAGCATAAAAGATTTATGACCTGTAAAATTATTGGTTGCGGCGGGTATCTTCCTTCAAAAATAGTTAGTAATGACGAGCTTGCAAAATTCGTAGATACTAACGATGAATGGATTAGAACAAGAACAGGTATTACGCAGCGTCATATAGCAGGTGATACAGAATATACTTCCCACCTTGCTTTAAAATCAGCTGAAAAAGCTATAGCAGATGCAGGGATATCGGTAAATGATATTGATTTAATTATTACATGTACTACTACTCCCGATAATAGCTTCCCTTCGGTTGCCTCTCAGCTTCAAGGTTATCTTGGTTTAACTAATATACCGTCTTTTGATTTACAAGCAGTATGTGCTGGCTTTGTTTATGGTTTACAAGTAGCAAATTCTCTTATCTCATCAGGTAAATATAAAACTATTTTGCTTATAGGAGCCGAGAAAATGACGTCGTTGTTAGATTGGAATGATAGGACTACTTGCGTTTTATTCGGTGATGGGGCCGGTAGCGTAATATTACAGCGTAGTAGTGATGATTCCGGTTTAATAGATAGTAATATCTTCTCAAGCGGGGCTGATTATGAAATATTATACACAAACGGTGGTGTAAGTATGAACGGTATTAGTGGCAAAATAGTTATGCAGGGGCAAAAATTATTTCGTCATGCAATAGAAAAAATGCAACAATCTATAAAAGATTTACTGCATGCTAATCAATTCAGTGTAAGCGATATTGATTATTTTATACCTCATCAAGCAAATATCCGTATTATAAATAAACTCGCTGAACTATTAAATATAGAAGAGCATAAAGTAGTGAAAATCGTAGACAAACATGCTAACTGCTCTGCTGCTTCTATTCCGCTTGCTTTGAGTACTCTCAAAGCATCAGGCAAAATAAAAAAAGGTGATATTCTACTATTTTCAGCTATCGGTGCAGGTCTTACTTGGGGCAGTGCATTCATTAGATGGTGAATATACTAGTTTTATTAGACATCTTCGGAAACTCTACTGCTAGAGGTAATTTGTACGTTGATCCTGTACTCGAATCCTCACGTACCTCTATGTACGCTGCGGTTCTGCGTGCCGTATCTCCTTCAAATTCCTCTCTATAAGCGAGTTTCTGAAGATGTCTATTTGAAAAATTGGCAACGCTACTTATTTGCCTATAATCCTCACATATTATATATACGCTGCGGTTGTAAGCTTCAAAATCGATTCCTCTTTTCCCCATTAAACTGCATCTATCTATTTATCCAAAGTATATACTTATATTGTAATGATATTTTTACCACATTTATACATGAGTAATTGCATTTTATAATATTTTAGCCTTTAAACTAATAAAATAATGATATATACTAACTCACATAGCTTTTGGTTAGTTTTATGACTAGCTAAAATGAATTCAATATTAATAAATTATAATCTCAAGGAGTTTAATTATGAAAACAAAAATTACATTAGCTTTTCTTGCATTATGTGTGCTTGCAGGGTGTAGTACAACAAAAAGAGCACCACAATTTGACGGTAATATGAACCAAGGTGAAGAGACTTCATTAATGAAAGATTTCGAGAAGCATGCAGGAAATGCAGTATGGTTTGCTTTTGATAGCTCTGCTTTATCACCAAAGGCTAAAGAAGAACTAGAGAGACAAGCTTGCTGGTTATCAAAGCATCCTGAAGTAAAAGTTACTGTTGAAGGACATTGCGATGAAAGAGGTACCAAAGAATATAACTTAGGTTTAGGTGAAAGAAGAGCAGCAGCAGCGAAAAAATTCTTAGCTCATAAAGGAATCGATCATAACAGATTAAATACAATCTCTTATGGTAAAGATAGACCTGCTATGATGGGTAATACTGAAGAAGCTTTTGCTTATAATCGTAGAGCTGTAACAGTTGTACACCACTAAAATTGCCGAATTTACTAATTATAGTATCCTAAAAGGTCGAGTTTACTACTCGGCTTTTTTTATTTAATGTTATTATTGCGAAAGCGTTGATGTGTGGATACCAAATCTTCATTGCAAGCCATAGGCTGTGTGGCAATCTCATGAAATCACAACAAACTCCTGAGATTGCTTCGTCAATTACTTTGTAATTTCCTCGCAATGACGAAAAAACTGAACCATATTGCCCTGTTTTTTAGGCGATACCTCAAAAATATAAAAATTTTACTAGACTTAATTGCATAATAATTATATAAATTTCAAATGAAAAGGGGCTGTAGCTCAGTTGGTTAGAGCACGCCGCTCATAACGGTGTGGTCGTAGGTTCAAGTCCTACCAGCCCCACCACACAAATTCTTATTTAAATTCGCATTAGCACTGAATTTATAATGATTAATCTAAAAACACTTTCTTGGTATCTTACTAAATTATATTCTAAGTGTTTTTTTATTATATTATTTCTTTTAATCGGGCTATTAATTATCTCAAATGTTTTTGATCTTTTACAAAAATTCAAAAATATTTATGTTCCTTTTAGTTTTTTTTGGAGACTTATCTTATATAAGATTCCTTATTTACTAGGTCAAGTATCTTCGTTAATTAGTTTTACCGCTATGTTATTTTTTCTTAGAAATCTAACAAAAAATAATGAATTAACGGCTATGTTATCTAGCGGTATTCATATTTGGCAAGTGCTTGTTATTCCATGTATTGTAACTTTAATGTTAGGTATAGTTTTTACGACTATATTGAATCCTATCAGTACTATAGGCTTACAAAAATATGAGTTATTAGAAGCAAAACTAACTAAAAAAGCCTTGAGTGAGGGGATAATATCTAAATCAGGCTTATTATTTTTTGAATCTTTAAATGATGAAACTCAAATTATCCAAACACAATTTATTAATGTTGCCGAGAAAAAATTAAATAATATTACAATTTTATTTGTTGATCATAATAATTCTTTTTTAAAGAGAATTGATGCATTATACGGTATTATTGAAAATAAAATGTTACATTTAAATAGAGTTAAGGTTTTCACAAAAGAGGAAACTAAGGCTTACAATAATTTAACTATGCAGACAAATTTATCAATTAATAGTTTAGTAAATAAATTTATTCGTCCTGAAATGGTTTCTATTTGGGCTTTACCTAAATTAATTAATGAATTATTAAATTCAGGTTTACCGGCTATTAATTATCAAATTTATTATTACAAGCAATTATTTAAGCCTATAATGATGATGGCAACCGTAATTTTAGCAAGTTGTTTTATTAGTCTTAAACAGCGTGATAATTCCCAAGAAAAAATACTGCTATTAGGTTTATTTTCAGGTTTTATAGCATATTCGTTATCAGAAATATTATTAAAAATACTTACTTATAATAATTTGTCTTTAATTGCTGCTATTTTATTACCTAGTATGCTAATATTTTTTATTAGTAACTTTATTATGTTACATTATAAAGAAATTTAATATAGACGAGGTTTAATTTGAAAAATTAGCATCGTCGCTTCTCATTGTTGATCATCACGTAGTATTATTCTACGCTGCGGTCAAAAATTCCGAGGCTTCTCGCTCTTTTCCAAATTAAACCTCGTCTATATTAATTTTATTTACTATGGGACTGTTTATTTTGTTAACAGTTCTATAGAAGTGTTTTTAGAATTTAGAGAGAAAAAATAAAATGATAATGAAATTTTTGGAAGGGTTTTCTTCCGGTATGGCAATAGATCTTGGTACGGCAAATACTATTGTCTATCAAAAAAATTGTGGAATTGTTCTAAGGGAACCTTCTGTTATTGCGTTAATAAAAAAAGACGGTGCTTTTGTGCCTTATGCTTATGGTAATGAAGCAAAAATGATGCTTGGGCGTACTCCTACGGATATTGAAGCAAAAAGACCTTTAAAAGATGGTGTTATTGCCGATTTTAAGGGTGCAGAGGAAATGATAAAGTATTTTATTAGAATGGTACATAATCGTCGCTCTTTTTTTGGGCCGACAATTGTTATTTGTGTGCCTTCCGGTTCTACGCCGGTTGAGCGTCGTGCTATCCAAGAAGCAGCAGAAAGTGCAGGGGGTAGGGATGTCTATTTAATTGAAGAACCTATGGCGGCAGCGATCGGAGCAGGGCTACCCGTAACGGAAGCAACCGGTTCGATGATTGTTGATATTGGAGGAGGCACTACCGAAGTTGCAGTTTTGTCACTAGGGGGCATAGTATATGCAAGGTCGGTAAGAGTCGGCGGTGATAAGATGGATGAAGCTATTATCTCATATATAAGAAGGCACTATAACCTATTGATAGGTGAGGCTACTGCCGAAAAGATAAAGCAAGAAATAGGTACGGCTTATGTAGATGAAAATGCTGAGCCGAGAAAGATGGAAATTAAAGGACGTGATTTAATTTACGGTATTCCTAAAGAAATGATATTGAACGAAAGACAAATTGCTGATAGTCTAATTGAACCGGTAAGTCAAATTGTTGAAGCGGTAAAAGTAGCCCTAGAAGCAACACCTCCTGAATTATCTTCAGATATAGTTGATAAGGGAATTGTTTTAACAGGCGGCGGCTCATTATTACGAAATCTTGATTTTGTTCTTAGTGAAGCCACTAAATTGCCAGTAATAGTTGCAGATGATGCACTCTCTTGTGTTGCACTTGGAACAGGAAAAGTACTTGAAGATTTTACAAAGCTAAAACATGTACTATTTAAACAGGATTAAAAATGGCAATACTTGCAAATAGAGTAAAAAATTCTTCAAATTCATTAGAATTAATAAGAATAATATCAAATACTCTTAAGCGTTTTTTTGTTATATTTGGGCTTGGATTGTCTGTATATTTATTTTTTAATACACCTAAAAAAATATCTAGTATATCACTTGAAGTAACCGGTAGTATAGTATCAACCGGTTTAGCAGTGTATGAAGATATATTTGAATATATAAATTCAATAACACAAAAATTTGTTTATTTTCAAGATTTAGAACGAAAAAATATAGAACTTAAACTTGAGATAGCAAGATTACAACATTTACAAAGTGAAGTAGAATTGGTAAGAGCCGAAAACATTGCATTAAAAGATTTGTTAACGATTGCTGAGGAAGAAGAATTTGAATATATTACTACTAAATTACTGAGTGTTTCCTTTAATCCCTTTTCTAGAACTGCTTTGATTTCTGCAGGTAAAAAGCAAGGCATTGAACCTGATCAAATCGTTGTTAATTCAGGCAAATTAGTAGGAAAAGTAATAGAAGTGAGTAATAATTATGCTAAAGTAATGTTAATTAGCGATGTTAATTCTAGAATACCTATTAAAGCTAATTCTTCAAGAGAACAAGGTATTTTAGCAGGTAATAATAATAATAGTAAAATTTTATACTTGCCTAACAATCATTTAGTACAGAAAGATGAGGAGATAGTAACCTCTGGATACGGTAATATTTATCCTGCAGGTATTTTAGTGGGCTATGTGTCTAAAGTGACGGAACATGATGTTATGGTAAACGTAGCAGCTGATCTATCTAAAACGGAATTTGTACAAGTATTATTGCCTAAGGAGTAATTTCTGTTTTTTTGTACTCTATGTCATTACCGCGTAGGCATTGTTGCATGGACCGGTACAATCCCATGTGTGTCACCCCGTGGCTTGACCACGGGGGCCAAACAACAATAAAAAATACTAGTAACAAAGCTTTCCCGTGTAGGTGGGAATTCAGCAAAATAACTTCAATATTGCTACAGAAGTTATATATTTGATAAAATAACCATATAAAAACTTGTTTTTATATGGTTTTACTAGATTTTTGCCTACGCGGGAATGACATTGAGTAGGCTGTTCGATCCATGTAACAAGGCTGGTAATACTCGACACACTTTGTATATATCTATCCTTTATTTATTCAGAGGTTATTAATATGGCACTTGCTACTAAAGTAAAAGAATTTTTAGAAGAAAAATTAAAACAAGAAAAGATAGATCGTAAATATCTTGCCGAAGTCACTAATATCCCTTATACGACTATTAGCAGAATTATGAGAGCGGAAGCTAATCGTGAATTCAACCCTGAAATAGATACTATTTTAAAAATAGCAAAATATTTTAATTGTACTATGGATGAGGTAATAAAAAGAAAAGTACAGAATAATTCATAAAGCTTGATACAAGCGAATTTTGCATGACTCGCCTGTACTCACGTAGTTTACCTACTGCTTTCGCAGGCTCGCATTTAAATTCATCTTGTCTAAATCTTTCTGCAATATGCTGTACCTACGAAATAAAACATAAAATATGACAACAAAAAATAAAAGAGTTCTTCAGAAATTCGCTTATAGAGAGGAATTTAAAGGAGACATGGAACGTAGTACCGCAGCGACGTCTAAATTACCTCTAGAAGTAGAACTTTCGAGGAACTCTAAAGGACTGATTATAATTTTATCTTCCCCTTCAGGTACAGGTAAGTCGAGTTTAGCTAAAGCATTATTGAAAATAGATAATAATTTGCGTTTATCTATTTCTGCAACTACAAGAAAACCACGTTTAGGAGAAGTAGAGGGCATAAACTATTACTTTAAGACCGGTCTAGAGTTTGAAGAATTAGTTAAGCAGAATAAATTCCTTGAATATGCTAAAATATACGATAATTATTACGGTACGCCTAAAGAATATGTCGAAATGTTATTAAATCAAGGCTTGGATGTTTTGTTTGATATTGATTGGCAAGGAGCAAGGAGTATTAAGAAAAATGCTACTAATGTTGTTGCTATATTTGTATTGCCTCCTAATATTGAAGTATTGGAACAACGCTTAAGAAATAGAGCGACCGATAATGAAGAAGCAATAAAATTACGTATGCAGTCGGCACAAAACGAAATATCACATGCTAAAGAGTATGATTATGTAGTGACTAACGATGACTTTGACCGGACGCTTAAAAAAATACATGCGATTATAGTTGCAGAACGAGACAAAGCGTTTTGACTTTGTCGTTGTTTCTTTCTATACTGAGAATTAGAAGTTATGTTTCTAATTTTCATGGTACTAATTTCAATGCTTAGAAAACAATTCCTTTCATCAATAATAAAACATTTTAAAACTCATAAAGTTTGTGCCTTGTTAGGACCAAGGCAGTGCGGAAAAACTACACTTTCTAAACAATTCGTAGAAGCTTTTAATATTCCTAAAATCAATATTTTTGATCTTGAAAATCCTTTAGATTTAGCAAGATTAAATGAACCGATGCTTGCTTTGTCTGATCTAAAAGGATTTGTTATTATTGATGAAATTCAGTGCTTTATGGCGTCAGAATTACATTAAAACATTTTTAGAAAGAGATATACCAAATTTAGGTTTTACAATTCCGTATATGCAGTTACGTAGGTTTTGGTTAATGCTTTGCCATTATCACGCTAATATATTGAATGCTTCAGAACTTGGAAATTCTTTATCTATCTCATATCATACCACAAAGCATTATTTAGATATTTTAGAGGGAACTTTTATGATCCGTATTTTGCAGCCTTGGTATGAAAACCTTAAAAAAAGACAAGTTAAGACTCCAAAAATCTTTTTTAGAGATAGTGGAATATATCACGCTTTATTAGGCTTAAATAATTATGAAGCTTTAAGCACTCATCCTAAAATAGGTGCATCATGGGAAGGATTTGCCTTAGAACAAATTATTAGATATTATAAAGCCGAACCCGAAGAATGTTATTTTTGGTCATCTCATAATGGAGCGGAAATAGATCTTTTAATTTTTAAAAATGGAAAACGTTTGGGGTTTGAAATTAAATATACAAATACACCGAGCATTACAAAATCAATGCAAATATCTTTAGAAGATTTAAAACTTGATCAAATTAATGTAATATTTCCAGGTGAGATTAGCTTTAAATTGTCAGAAAAAATACAGGCAATAGGTCTTTTGAGCTTAATTCAAAATGATACAAAAGCTGCAACTATATAGTTACAGCTTTTAGAATGTTATATTATTTCACATCCGCATTTAGAAGTTTTACCGGCAAGTTTGATATCTTTGGAAGTATTATCCACACAATTACCTAAATCTTGATTATATTGGTGGATTTGACTACTCGCTTGTATAGCTTCTTTAAATATTGCGTTATGTTGTTGCTGTTGCTCTTCAAATTGTACTTTTGCAGCTTCTAAAGCTGCTTTTCTTTGTTCAGGAGTTAAATTTTTAAATTTAGACATATAATTACTAATTTAGTTAAATTCCTCTCGTTTTATTATTTGTAACTTTAATATTAGGAGTACGAGCAGGAGATAAACTCCTAGTATTAGTATCTTTTACTTGTGTTTGTCCTCTGATTTTATTAGCTAAAGATTTAGTTTTATCCACGTTAATTTTATTTATTACTTTGTTATGATGATCTATATCCTTTATAACGCCGTCTGTCTTAATTGCTTTATGCTGATTTTTTAGAACTACATATTTTTCATATGCATCTAAATATTTTTCTGGTTCTTTTTTATAACGCTCTTTAATATCACTTCCTAATTTCTTTATTTTATCTTTATTTATGTTGTGTTCTTTTTCATGTTTAATAATTTCTTGATCTAATATTTTTTTACTATTTTCAATCTTCTCTACATGTGCCTTATGTATTTTTAACATTTCTTGGTGAAATTCTAATTCTCCTTTTAATTCTTTAACTTTTTGGGGTGCTAAGCCTTTTTCTTGTAATTGTTGTGATAAATTCGTTATTGTTTTATTTAATTCATTTAATTCTGTATGTGCTTGTTTGTGTTCTTCAGTTATTTTTTTATGGTTTTTATGTAATAGTTTATACGCTTGATTTAGTTTAAATATTTCTTCATGAGTTAATATTTCACGATTTAACTCTTCATGATCAATAATGTTTTCCTTTTCTAGTTTATTTATTATCTTATCTAAACGTTTATTACTTTCTTCAATTCTTTTAGTATCTTTAGTAATATTTTTTATAAATTCATTATGCAAATTATTAAGTGCAGCAATTCTTTGTGCGATTTCTTTTTCTTTTTCGGCAAATTTTATTGCTCTTTGTGATTTTAGAAATTCTTCTTCTTGAACCCTAGCTTTCTCAATAGATTGTTCTACTTCATAGTTCTTGAGCTTAGTTTCAGCATGCTCTTTTAGATTGGATATGTCAAAACTCAAGCCATATGAAGCTGCTTCGCTTTGTAAAATACTCAATTCTCCTAGAATTATTTCTATTTGAGAGCGAGAATAAGAATTGTTAAGATGCTCTTTTAAATTATCGAATTTATATTTTAATGTAGCTGTTATATCAGACATACATGCTCATCATCTTTAATATTAACGCTAAGAAACGTTAACAAAAGTTAATAATTAAGTCAAGAAAATTTTAATAAAAATTAATCTTGTATTTCTAGCCATTGATTTAATAACTCGTCTAGTTGTTTTTTATCATTAATTAATTGGCTAGTAATGCGGTTATATTTTTGAGGATTATCTAAATATAGATTAACGTCTTCAAGTTCTTTTTCTAAGTGTTTGATGGATATTTCTAGCTTTTCAATATAGTTGGGCAATGTTTCAAGCAAACGCTGATATTTATAAGATAGCTTTTTATTTAGAGGTTCTTTTTGAGAAGTTAGTGGTAGTGGTTTTGAAGCTTTTTTGGCTATAGGAGAGGTAGTAAAATACTGCTTATAATCTTCATAACCTCCTGTTAAATCATGAATTTTACCTTGAGCGAAAACTAAAGTTCTAGTAACTAACCTATCTAAAAAGTCACGATCATGGCTCACGAATATTAAAGTACCTGAATAATCTGCAAGTATATCTAGTAAAATTTCTAGACTATCCATATCGAGGTCATTAGTCGGTTCATCTAAAATTAACAGATTGCCAGGGTTAATTAGAATTTTTGCAAGTAATAATCTATTAGCTTCACCGCCTGATAAAATAGCGGTTTTTGCATTAAGTAGTTTAGGATTAAACATGAATTGTTTTAAATAACCGGCAACATGCATGGTTTTACCGTTTGGCAAAAATACTTGATCACCACCTGTAGGACATAAAGTTTGTTGTAATGTATGATTAGGCTCTAGTTTTTCTCTATGTTGATCAAAATATGAAATATCTAAATTACCGCCATATATAATTTTGCCGCTTTCAGGGGTAAGCTGTTTTGTTAGTAGTTTGATAAAGGTAGATTTGCCTGAGCCATTTGCACCGATTATACCAATTTTTTCGCCTTTTTTTACACGCAAGCTAAAATTATCGATAATTTTAGTATTTTTATAACTAAAAGTAATATTATCTGCTTCAATAATGAATTTACTTTTAGCTATATTTTCGGCAAGCTCTACCCTAACTCTTTGTGTTGCACTAGCTAGTTTTGCAGTCTGTTCTTGTGTGATTGCTCTTAAAGCTTTCAAATCCGCAAGTCTCTTTTGATTCCTTTTACGTCTAGCAGTAACACCGGCATTTAACCATTCATTTTCTTGAGATAATTTTTTATTTAATTTCCGAAGAGCGGCTTCTTCTTGGTCTATGATAATTGTTTGCCATTCATCAAAAAATTTAAATCCTTTATCGGATTTACGTAAAATTCCTCTATCAAGCCACCAAATTTTATTAGTAACATTTGAGAGGAATGTTCTATCATGACTAACGCAAATAATAGCACCGTTATAAGATTTAACAAATTCTTCTAACCATTCGATTGTTGCAATATCTAGATGGTTAGTCGGTTCATCAAGTAGTAATATTTCTGGCTCTAATATTAAAGTTTTAGCAAGGCTTGCTCTTCTCAGTTGACCGCCTGAATAGGTGGATAAATTATCTGTTCCGTTGATTTGTAATTTTTCTAGAATTATATCGATTTGGTATTTATTTATTTCTTTTGTACTATCTGTTTGTTGTAAGACAAAATCATAAACAGTTAGATGAGTTTTTATAGAAATATCTTGTCTTAAATAACCGGTTGTAACTAAAGGATCTTGAAATAATTCACCGTTATCTAACTCATAATCACCTGATATGACTTTCATTAAGCTTGATTTCCCGCAGCCGTTACGTCCTATAAGACAAATCTTATCGCCTGTGTACAAATAAAGCTCTAAATCAGATAAAATTACTTTATCCGCAAAACTTAAGTTACCGTCTTTAATGTAATAAATTGGGGTCATAGTTGATTATTGGCTAGTTTTTATGTCATTCCTGCGAAAGCAGGAATCTAGAAAAATAACCTTAATATTGGTACAAAATTACATATTTGATAGAATAAACATATAAAAATAAGTTTTTATATGTTTTACTGGATTCCTGCTTTCGCAGGAATGACATTAGTTAAAGGTTGGTAGACGAAGTTTAATTTGGAAAAGCGCAAGGAGTCCACAAGACGAGGAGCGGAACGTATACTTAATACGTGAGTACCACAGTGCTTATAGGACTTTGTGCCAATTTTTCAAATTAAACGAGTATACTCTTAATCACTAAACTAGCATTAGTACCACCGAATCCGAACGAGTTGGAAAGCACGTAATCTATCTTAGTTTTCTTAGCTTTAAGTGCAACTAAATCTATATCCACCTCATCCATAGGGGTATCTAAGTTTAAGGTTGGCGGTGCAATCTGGTCTCTAATTGCAAGAGTTGAAAAGATAAACTCAACACTTCCTGCCGCACCAAGCAAATGTCCTATTGATGATTTAGTAGAAGACATTAACACTTTGGGATTCGCTTCTAAAAATAATTTTTGTACGGCTGTTAATTCTATTCCATCACCAAGTGTAGTAGAAGTACCGTGTGCATTAATATAATCAATCATATCGGGCGTGATAGTTGCATCTAGCATTGCGTCTCTCATCGCTCTATAAGCTCCTCTACCTTCAGGATGTGGAGCTGTCATATGATAGGCGTCACCTGTAGAGCCGTATCCTATAACTTCACCGTAAATTTTAGCCCCTCGATTTAAGGCATGCTCATATTCTTCTAAGACTACAACGCCTGCGCCTTCACCCATAACAAAGCCGTTGCGGTCTTTATCCCAAGGTCTTGAGGCTTTTTTAGGATTATCGTTATATTTAGTACATAATGCTCTAGCAGCAACGAAACCTGCAATTCCGACAGGTGTAACTGGAGCTTCCGCACCGCCTGCGATCATAACATCGGCATAGCCGTGCTTTATCATACGCATAGCATCGCCTATAGCATGTGCCCCTGTAGAGCAAGCTGTTACTGCCGCTTGGTTTGGACCGCTAAAACCGTATTTTATAGCAACAAGACCGGATAAAAGATTAATTAATGAAGCGGGGATAAAGAAAGGACTAACTTTGCCGTTATTTTCTTGATAAAGTTTGATAGAGGTATCTTCGATCATTTTAAGCCCGCCGATTCCTGAACCTAATATCAAGCCGGTTCTATCACGAGATTTTTCATCGTCAGGTAACCAGCCGCTATCTTCAACTGCTTCGGTTGCGGCTGCTACTCCGTAATGGATAAATTTATCCATTTTACTTAGTCTATTAATGTCATCTGCTTGTGTGAAATTTTCAAGTTTAAATCCATTTTTCTCAGAGTTATCTATAAGTCCGGCAATTTTACACGCAAGTTTAGAAGTGTCAAATTCTGTAATAGTTTTTATACCGCTTACTCCATCTACAATATTTTTCCAAGATGAGCTAACATTAAGCCCAACAGGAGTAACAAGTCCAAGCCCGGTAATAACTACTCTTTTATTTACTCTTTGATTCGACATTTTTAATTATATATTATGGATTTAATTTATACAGATTAAGATTGGCGTTCTTTGATATATTTTATAACATCGGATACGGTTTTAATTTTAGTGGCTTCATCATCAGGGATATCAATACCGTATTCAACTTCTATTGCCATCATTAACTCTACGGTATCAAGGCTATCGGCTTTCAAATCTTCTATAAATCTTGAATCCGTAGTTATTATCGATTTATCTTTATTTAGCTTTTCAGCAACCATTTCAATAACTTTCTGTTCGATCTTATCCGTTGTACTCATAATTTTGAACTCCATAAATCATTTAATTTTATATGCCGTATAATAGCGGTTATTCAGCTATTAGACTTTATTTTCACTGTATGAATATTTATTTAAAATATTCATCGCATTTTACCTTTAAAAGAACTTCTAGCACAAAAAATTATTTTATGCTAGCACAAAATAATCTTATTAATTTTTATACCATTAACATACCGCCGTTTACATGTATAGTTTGACCGGTAATATATGATGCCTGATCGCTTGCTAAAAATGCGACTGCGTTTGCCACGTCTTCCGGCATACCGTAAGTGCCTAGCGGAATTTTTTGTACTATAGCTTCTCTTTGTTTTTCATTTAGTTTATCGGTCATATCTGATTTAATAAATCCTGGAGCTACTGTGTTAACCGTAATTCCTCTGGTTGCAACTTCGTAAGAGAGTGATTTGGTCATACCTATTAAACCTGCTTTAGAAGCACAATAATTAGTCTGCCCGGGGTTACCTGAAATTCCTACTATTGAAGATATGTTAATAATACGTCCATACCTGTTTTGTATCATTTTTTTTATTGCTTCACGATTTAAAATAAAATTTGCTTTTAAATTAATATCAATAACTTTGTCAAAATCTTCATCTTTCATTCTAATTGCTAGCGTATCGCTAGTAATACCGGCATTACATACTAAAATATCTAATTTTGATGCTTTAGATATTAAATTGCTACATTCTTCCTTATCGGCAAGATTACATACTTCTATCGTATAATTATCTTTTACAACCTTTCCAAGGGATTTTAATTTTTCCTCATTACTGCCGCTAATAATTACATGGCTTCCGAGTTTGTGCAGTAACCTCGCTATAGCTCCGCCTATGCCTCCTGAAGCTCCCGTAATTAAGGAAGTTTTACCTGTTAAATCAATCATTTTCTGCCTCCGTTTGATCAAGATTTATATTAGTAATTTTTAACGATTTTTCACGTATTATTTTCTCAATTTCGTTGGAAATTTGTGGATGTTCTTTTAAATATTGTTTGACGTTTTCACGCCCTTGACCTATGCGTACGTTCTTGTAGGAAAACCAAGAGCCGGATTTCTCAACAATATCAAGCTTAACTCCAAGGTCGATTATCTCGCCTTCTTTTGAAATACCTGAACCGTACATTATATCAAAATCTGCAGTTTTAAATGGAGGAGATACTTTGTTTTTGACTACTTTTACTTTGGTTTGGCTGCCTATTACTTCTTCTTTATCTTTAATGGAGCCGATTCTTCTTATATCGATCCTAACAGAAGCATAGAATTTTAAGGCATTACCGCCTGTCGTAGTTTCAGGACTACCGAACATCACACCTATTTTCATTCTGATTTGATTGATGAAAACAGTAATACAATTGGTGCGATTAATTGATGCAGTAAGTTTACGCAAAGCCTGGCTCATTAACCTTGCTTGAGAAGCCATTTGAGCATCACCCATTTCGCCCTCAATCTCTGATTTCGGTACTAAAGCCGCAACACTATCTATTATTATCATATCAATACCGCTGGAGCGAATTAACGTATCGGCAATTTCTAGGGCTTGTTCACCTGTATCAGGCTGTGAAATAATAAGCTCATCAATATTTACGCCTAATTTTTTAGCATAAGCAGGGTCTAATGCATGCTCGGCATCAATAAAAGCACATGTACCACCCTTTTTTTGAGCTTCTGCAATTAAATGCAATGTTAGAGTGGTTTTACCTGAGCTTTCAGGACCAAAAATCTCGATGATTCTACCTTTGGGAACACCGCCGATTCCAAGAGCTATATCTAGACCAAGTGAGCCGGTCGATACGGCCTCTATATCAACATGCGGACGCTGCCCTAGTTTCATTACCGAACCTTTACCGTAGCTTTTTTCAATTTGTGCGAGTGCTGCGGCAATGGCTCTTTCCTTATCTGTATTTGACATAAATTTCCATATTATAAACTTACCAATTAAAATATAAGCTTGAGAAAGAAAAATCAAATTTTATTTATGTTATTGTGCTTGTAAGATTAAATCTTGACTTCCATACTAGGTGATGCTTAGATGTTAAATTTACTTGTGTTATGGTTAATTGATTTGGACTTGCTTACTATGTTACCAACTGAATTAACCTAGGACTATTAACAAAATAAATTTTAAAGCTAATTAAATTACTTGTTAACAGTCCCATAGTTCTCGAAAAATATAGATTTAGTAAAACCCTTATTAAATAACTTATCACATATGGTATCACAATTTCCGCAAACTGAATATATCGCTAAAGATAATTCATCATCTATATCTTATAAATTTAGATGGCATATTTTAATTATTTTAAGAATTTGCTTACTTTTTGTATCGATGGATGCTACAGTCTTGCATGCTGTTATGCCTACTATAATCCTTGATTTAAAACCATCTAATTTACAACAATTATGGATAGTCAATGCATATGTATTAGTATTATCAGGTCTTCTCATTACCGCAGGTACATTAGGAGATAGATTTGGTCGTAAAAGATTATTACTTTGGGGTTTTTAGTTTTTTCCATCGTTTCAATGTTAGTTTATGTATTTGATAGCTCATGGGGATTAGTACTATGTCGTGCTTTACTTGGGTTAGGAGGATCAGTGATGATGCCTTCCACTTTATAATACACATGAACGTATGATCGCAATATCCGTGTGGGGAATAATGGCAACCGTAGGAGCAGCTATAGGACCAGTACTAGGAGGAGTATTGGTTGAGCTTTTAAGTTGGCAATTTGCATTTTTTATAAATGCACCTATTGCATTAGTAATTATTGCTTTTGGTATAGTTTGGATTCCTGAATCATCTGATCCTAGTAATGAACCCATGGGATTGGATAGGAGTATTTCAATCGTTTTTTGGGATGACAGCTTTAGTTCAAGGCATTAAGATGTTGGCTAAATACGGTATTATGAATCTAGCATCCGGCGGAATGCTATTAATTGGCATTGTGTTACTAATAATATTTACCTTACACCAACTTAAAAGTGATGATCCGTTAGTAGATATGCGTTTATTCTTAATTAGCAATTTTATTATAGGAGTAATAGTTTATTTGCTGATTACATGTATCTTAGGATCCATAATGTATCTTATGTCCTTATGGTTACAGTTTATCAAAGGGTTAAGTCCTTTGTATGCAGGTATTTATATGTTGCCTGCAGCAGTTTTTGCTTTAATTGCATCTTTAGTTATGCCATATTTACTCACACGATTTATCGCACGTGTAATAATGTTTAGTGGGCTTTTACTACTATATCATTGATTTTACCTAGTATATTAGACTATAGAGATTTATTATCGAATACTATATTATATATCTTGGATTGCTTGGTATAGGCAGTAGTCTATGCCTCTCTACACCGTAACAGTTATGATGAATGCAGTACCGGTAGAGAGATCCGGAGGTGCAGCAGCATTACAAGAAACAGCATATGAATTAGGTAATGTATTAGGTATAGCTGTTATTGTGAGTATTACGTCTTTTATATATAGTAACAATCTAGTAATTCCTCACGGTGTTTCTGTATCAATGGCAGAAATAGCTCATGACTCAATCGGTGAAGGAATAATTATTGCTCAACAACTACTACCGTCATGTGCTCACGAATTAATTAAGGAGGTTAATATTACTTTTATAAATGTATTTAATATAGTAGGTATTATTCTAGGAATAATTATGCTAATATTGTCGGGTGTGATTATGTATGTTCTTCTTCCTTTTAAAGCATCTACCTCTCTACATTAATATGATGAAACTGGTATAGAAACCTTACCGTCTTTTGCTATTTTTGTACTATTTACCATAATGGTTAATAATGATCTTAGTGCTTATTTTTATAGTAGGTAGTTAATAAAATGAGATGATGATATTTTCAAGGCTATAAATCATTACTAAATATTTTTAATTCTGCTAAGCGTTGTTCTATTCTTTCGATATCGCTTTTTGTTATAGGTCTTTCTAGTAAATCTGCTATCTTGGCTCTTAGATTTTTTTATTTTCATTTAAAATAGATTCTATGATGAGTCTTGAGATAGTTTTAGTATTGTGGTCAGATATATTTGTTCCCGATTGATTAAACTTAAACTGCTCAGGTTTCAACCACTGAAGAGAAATAAACTCTTGGTGGTTGGGAGAGTAAGAAAACCATCAACGATAGCCATAATAGCCTTTAGGTTCTAAGCTTAAGCTTTAAACCTTGGACATAACTATTATAACCACGACCGTGAAGTCGAGGATTGCATCAGTTGTGTAAGGAAGGTTCTCACTTTTGGCAGAGGTTTCGACACCCCGAAATAGCACTGTGCTACTCTAAGCATCATTTTATATATAACTTTCAAAAAGTCAATTATGGTTTGTTATGGTACTAACAACGTTCTATACTTCTATACCTAAGGAGTTATATGGTGATGATACATCGGCTAATAACGGTATTTCGCAATTTTGATAGTCAATATCTGTGTAACTATGGTCAAATATCTCAAATGTTTTTCTAATGCTTTCTTTATATTCTTCAGACTGGGGATTTGCTGTTCGTATAATTGTTATTAAGCGTGCAAAGTTGTTGATAGTCTGAAAACTATCATCACCGCCAAGACTCTTACATATTTCATGCAATATTCCGCTTGAAGAATCTAAGTTTATTGCTATAGCGGATGGGGAATTTAATTTTACAATTTCATTATTTAAATTAGTTAGTGGTAGTATTGAGAATTCATATCCCTTAATAGATTTTGCTAGTTTTATAATATCATGTAAATTATTTATTTTTATAACTTCATCGAATATAACTGCATTCTTCTTAAAATTTTCATGTAGTAGTTCTACAAATTTTAATTCTTTATTCTGCATTACTAAATCTAAATTTTCATTTTTTATATTTCTTCCCTTATACCAATCCCATCCATATTTAATGCAATACCCTAAGATCGTACCTACAGCTAATGTTCCTAATGCTAATCCAGCTATATAAACACCGCTATATCCACCGTCATTTGTATCATCGTTAGGTCTTTCTGTAGTAGGGTCAGTGTAAGCTTTACCGAGTTGATCTAAAATATCTTTACCTATTTCTGTAGGAGAGACATTATCTAAAGAGAGACCTAAGTGATTTAGAGTATTTTTAAGAGTATTTATAAACGATTCACGAGGGATTAAAGTTTCTTTATAAGCGTTATAGTTTTGTAAAGCACTCATAGCTTCTTCTTTAGTGCATTCATTTAAACCTAAGAAATCAGCTCCGCTAGTTTCGGTAATATTGCCTTGAGAGAATATATAATCATTCGTTACTTTATAAAGTTGACTAAGAATACTAACCGTACCGTTTTGATGAGGTGTTACGGCTTGTTGTAAAAGTATATGAGGATTATTTTCAGCATCGATAAAAATATTATTTATTGGAATATTTAAACCATTGTTGCACTCTTGGTGTAGTATTGAAAAATCATTTGGGGACTCATTGAAAGATTGTTCAATGTTTTTCCAATTACACTGTGCATTATCCACTATATAACCTTTTTTAAAAGCTCCTTCAACAGTACTATATACTGATGAAAATATAGTATTGCTTAATTTATGAATGATGTGGCTTACATTACCCGGTAAACGGCTTACTATTTCATTGCTAAATATAGGCATAACGCATTTAAAATTTATATTTAATATAGATACCATAATGTTACTTCTTTAATTAATAAAACGTGGTTTCTAAAGTATGTTAATGTTTTTGTCAAGATAAAGTTAAAATAAATTAATATATGGAAAGATTTGAGAAAGATGATTGTTATGCTGTAATGTTTCGTTTTTTCGTCATTGTGAGGAGAGATAAAGCCTCGACGTGGCAATCATTTTGTACTAGACTTCTTGCATAACCTATCTTATAAAAGGAATTTACAGGAAACGGATGCGAGTACCGGATTGACGTACAAATTGATCTTTAGAAGGAGTTTATGCAAGAAATCTACTGTTTCATGAGGTTGCCACGCTCCTTACAGTCGCTCGCAATGATGATTTGGTGTCCATGCAATAATACCTTGCGGGGATGACATAGAACGAGCTATACAATATTACTTACCTATGCAGAAATTTTTAAAGATCTCGCCTAGTATTTCTTCTACGTTGATAACACCCGTAATTGCACCGATGCAGCGTGCTGTCATTCTAATATCTTCAGTTGCTAGAACTAAATCATTATCTAAGCTAAAAGCCATTAAATGTGAGAGAGCTTGTTGTAAATGGTTACGGTGACGCTGATTTGTTATATAAGGAGTTTCGGTAAATCCTGCCATATTTTCGGCAATATTTTCAATATTTTTTAATATACTTGAAAGAGCAATATTATTTTTTACTGAAACTCTTAAGCATTTATATTTATTTTCAATAGAAAAGATTTTACTAGCTTCGATTAAATCGATTTTATTAATTATTGTGATAGTATTTTCATCAATTAAATTAATAATATCTTCATTTATAGAGGAGTCTAATTTTTCGGCATCAAACATTATAATTTTAATATCTGCTGTTTTAGCTGAATTTATAGCTCGTTTTATACCTTCCTGCTCGATAATGTCACTACTTTCTTCTCTTATACCTGCTGTATCCTGTAAAATAATAGGATAGCCGCCAATGTCTAAATGTCCTTCAATTATATCTCTAGTAGTTCCTGCAATATTTGAGACAATCGCTATATCTCTCTGCATTAAGAAGTTTAGTAAGCTAGACTTACCAACGTTTGGCGGACCGATAATTGCAAGCTTAAGACCACTTCGTAGTAATTCTCCTTTTCTGTTATCATTAAGATATTCCGATATTGTATTTACAAGAATTGTATGAGTATTAGTAACTTCATTAAGGACGGTATCAGGTATATCTTCATCCGGGAAATCTATATAAGCTTCAAGCAGAGAGATAATTTTTAAAAGCTGACTACGCCAATTATTATATAATGCTTCAAGTTTGCCGCTTGCTTGTCTAATTGCTTGCTTATGCTGCATTATAGTTTCGGCATTAATTAAATCGGCTATCCCCTCTGCTGCTGTTAAATCAAATTTGTTATTTAAAAAAGCTCTTTTGGTAAACTCTCCTGCTTCTGCCAAACGAATACCAGCTATATTTAATAATGCATTTGTCAGCATTATAGATATAGCTTTACTGCCATGCGTGTGAATTTCAACTACGTCTTCCCCGGTAAAGCTACCAGGTGACTTAAAATAAACAACCATAACATTATCGATTAGCTCCTTAGTTTCAGGGACTGTAATTTGTTGATAATACATTAATCTCGATTTAAAGTCCTTTCTACCGGTAAGTAGCTGTAAAACTTCTAAACTTTTAGGACCAGAAATCCTAAAAACTGCTACGCCTGCTTTACCGAATGCAGAGCTTTGTGCAAATATCGTTTCCACTTATTTTCTATGCCTCTTGCTTAAGTTATTTTATATAATATAATAACAACAGAAATAATCATATTATTATTACTTAAGAAAATCATGACCCCAAAAACAACCTCTTTAAACTTTAGCCGTTTAAATTGTCAAATCCCGAATTATAAAACTAAAATTCTAGAACTTAGCAAGGAACGTGAGTCAAGTGCCATATATATAGATTTTGTTCGAAAGTTTTTAAATTATATTCCGATAGATTATGATTTTGAGAATAGAGCAAAATTATTCCAAAATTTTGCAGATGAAGCATTTAAGTTTTTTAAGCACAGGATAGCAAGAGCAAGAAAAATAGCAATAACAAAGGCAGTTATCGAAAATGATCCGGCAATAAATGTCTTGATATTACTTGATAATAAGCCGCATATTGTTGATTTTATCATATGTCTGCTTAAAAACATAAATTTGCAAACTAAGTTTTTACTCCATCCGGTAATAAACTGTGTCCGAAATAGTAAAGGAGAATTAGAAAAAATATTAGAAAATTCTGTGTCGGATGAAAAATCAGAATCAATACTACATTTAACCATTTTAGGAAATTTTGAAGATAAAACTACTACATTTTTAACCGAGGCTATAAATGAAAGATTAGAAAAGTTAGAGCAAAGCTATAGACATTTACCGCAATTACTCACAAAATTACAAGATTTATCTAAAAATATAATTGATAATTATAAATTAAATTTTAAAGAGGCTAAAGAATTCTTAAATTGGTTACAAAACGATAATTTGGTTTTATTAGGGACTCTTGATTTTGAAGTAAAATCTTTAAAATTAAGCAATGAAATAGGAGCAGCAAAAATATGGCAAGAAGTAAAAGACGAGATTGATGATATTATAAAATGTTCTGCTAATCCTTTATATCAAAATCAATTAATAATACTCGGTAAAATAAATAGTGCGTCGCTTATCCATTCAGATAATTTAATCGACTATATCTTAGTGAAAAAATTTGACTCTTCGGGTGAATATATTTCGGGAAGTATAATTTTCGGTATATATAATTCAAATATGTATTACCATTCAATAAGTAATATTCCAATCCTACGACAAAAATTTAATTTTGTAATTGAGAAAGCCGGTTTTGCATTATCTGGTTATAATGCCGATAAGTTAAGAATTTTAATGGAGTCGTTACCGAGAGAAGCTTTAATACAAATTGATCAAGGCGATTTATATTGTATGTGTTTACATATGCTCTCAAGTATGATGAGTAAGAAGCTTAAATTATTTATTCAATATGATTGGTCTAGTTCTTTTCTTAATATCATAATTTTTCTGCCACGAGAACGTTTAACGGCTGAAATGCATAATATGATAGATTGTTATTTAGCAGAAAAATTCGGTAGTAAAATTTTATCCAACTATATCACCGAAGTAGCCGGTAATTTTTCTTATCTTTTTGTAACGCTTGAAGCACAAGGGGAACATAAAATAAATTTTGAAGCAGAAATAATACAGCAAGATTTAGATCGTATCTCTACACGTTGGAGTGAAGATTTTTATTTTAAGTTTTCTAAAAAATTCGGCGAATATCAAGCAGGTATTAATTTAAAGCTTTTTGATAATGTTTTTTCGGCAGATTATCGGCAAAAATTTTCTCCGGAAATAGCTTTAGTAGATGTTGAATATCTAACGGAAGCAAGTAAGTCACAAAAATGTATGTTTAATCTAGTTTCTGTAAATGAAACGGAATTTTACTTAAAAATATATAGTCCAAAAGTAAAACTTGCACTTTCTAACATATTGCCGCCAATAGAAAATTTAGGTTTTAAAGCAATTGATGAACAAACTTTTGCAATTAAGGAGGCTCGCGAAATCAAAGAAAGCTGGATATATAATTTTATCTTAACTTCTATTGTACCTGTAAAGGATAATATTACCGAATTAAAAATAAATGTTGAAGAAGCTTTAGACAAAATGGCACTTGGGATGCTTGCTAATGATTCTTTAAGTAAATTAATAGTGCTTGCCGGTTTTAATTGGAAGCAAGTTAAACTCGTCAAAGCTTTAACAAGATATTTACATCAAACGGGATTTAGTTACGGTAAAGGCTATGTACAGTTAACGTTACTTAAACATCCCGAATATACAAAAATGTTGGTAAATCTATTTGATATAAAATTTAATCCTAAACATTCGGATAATAATTGTGATGTAATTAAAGATAAACTAAATAATTACTTAGTAACCGTTGAGATGAGTAGTGAAGATAAAGTACTACGTAATATGCTTGGTATAGTTAATGCTATTACTAGAACAAATTACTATCAACCACATAAACATATTTTTTCATTTAAGTTTGATTCTTCAAAAGTACCGGATTTACCTAAACCTGTTCCGTTTGCTGAAGCATTTGTTTATTCTAGAAATTTTGAAGCTGTTCATTTAAGAGGCGGTCCCGTATCACGCGGAGGTCTTAGATGGTCGGATAGAGCAGAAGATTATAGGCTTGAGGTCCTTGGGCTTATGAAAGCACAAATGACTAAGAATTCCGTTATTGTCCCTGTCGGTTCTAAAGGCGGCTTTTATGTTCATTTTACTGAGGAAGGGCTTACTCGTGATGAATATATGGAAAAAGTGGTAGAATGCTATAAGAATTTCCTTAGAGGTTTATTAGACATAACTGATAATATCATTGACGGTAAAGTAGTACATCCAAAAGACGTTATTATTTATGATAAAGAAGATCCTTATTTAGTGGTGGCTGCCGATAAAGGTACAGCCTCATTTTCGGATTATGCTAATAGTGTGGCAAGAGAATATAATTACTGGCTTGATGATGCTTTTGCTTCCGGTGGTTCTGCAGGTTACGATCATAAAAAAATGGCTATTACTTCCAAAGGAGCTTGGATTTCCGTAACTAATCACTTTAAAACTTTAGGGTTAGATGTCCAAAAAGACCCTATTACCGTCGTAGGTATAGGAGATATGTCGGGAGATGTGTTCGGTAACGGTATGCTCAGATCAGAGGCTATTAAGTTAGTTGCTGCCTTTAATCATAAACATATATTTATTGATCCTACTCCTGATCCTTTATCAAGTTTTAATGAGCGTTTGCGTTTATTTAATTTAAAGGGTTCTAATTGGTCTGATTATGATTCTAAGCTTATTTCTAAAGGAGGTAAAGTATTTGAACGCAGTAGTAAATTAATAAAATTATCGCCGGAAATTAAAAAATTACTTGATATAAATGATAATGAATTATCACCGGAAGAATTAATTAAAGCTATTTTAAAAGCAGATGTTGATTTATTGTGGAATGGCGGAATAGGCACTTATATCAAAGCTAAAACGGAAAATAATTTAGAAATCGGTGATAAAGCAAATGATAATCTTAGATGTGACGGTGAAGAAATTAGAGCAAAAGTTATAGCAGAAGGCGGTAATGTTGGGGTATCACAGAGAGGTAGAGTTGAATATGCTAAAAAAGGCGGGCGCATAAATGCTGACTTTATTGATAATTCAGCAGGTGTTGATTGCTCCGATCATGAGGTAAATATCAAGATTGCTTTAAGTAGTGCGATAACCTCAGGCAAAATTACTTTAGAAGAACGTAATAAACTTCTAAACGATATGACAAAGCAAGTTGAAGAGTTAGTATTACTTGATAATTATAAGCAAACCGAAGCAATAACAATTATGCAACTATCTCCTACTTTAACTGTTAATATACTTAGTCAATTTATAGATATTTTAGAAGAAGAAAAAGTATTAGAGCGGGAAAATGAATTCTTGCCTAGTGCAGAAGAATTGAATAGCAGAGCTATTAGCGGTGAAGTATTAACTCGTCCTGAGCTTTGCATATTGCTATCATATAGTAAGAGATCTGCTTATCATGAGTTAATTAATTCTACTTTTTCCCATGATAAATATTTTGATGCATATCTTATAGATTATTTTCCTGAAATGATGCAAAAAAAGTTTCGTAATGAAATTTTATCTCATCCACTTAAACATGAGATTATTAAAACCGTTACTATAAATAAAATAATGAATCAGCTTGGAGGACCGCTTATTAGTATTGTAAAGCGTGAGATTGGGGCTCCTCTTTGTGATATAATAAGGTCATACACCATTATTTGTGAAATTTTTGATCTTGATTATATATGGGAAACGATAAGTAAGCTACCTACTAATATTGATTACAATGTAAAAATCGACATGTTTACCGAAATAACGAAATTAATGCGTCGAGGTATTTCGTGGTTTATTAAAAATTTAAAACATCCTATTAATATTAGTGAAACTATAGAAGAGTTTAGAGTTCCTGCACAAAACTTAAGAAAAACGGTAGATACTTTATTAGTCGGAGAAACTAAAATAAGATTTGAAGAAAAATTAAATTATTATACCACTAGCGGGGTAGAGGAATCATTGGCTGCTACTATCGCTACATTTGACAATTTAATTTCAGTATTTGACATTATATATGTAACAAAACAGACTTCAGGGAATAATAAAGAGATAGCAAAAGCTTATTTTGTTATAAGTGATATGTTTAGTCTTGATTGGTTACGTAAAGCTTGTGATAGGCAATTGAACGATTCATTTTGGCGTCGCTTAGGTATTCAATCGCTAAAAGATGATTTATATGACAAACAACGTAGATTATTAATAAAAATAATTAATAAATCTAAAACAACTATTGATTTAGATTTATGGATTAATAATAATAACAACTTAGTTAGAAATTTGCTTGATTTTATTAAAGAAATTAAAGCTCAAGAAACTATAGACTTAAATATAATTATTTTAGCAAACAAGAAATTTGAAATATTCTTACAAAAACTTGAGTAAATTATGTCGTCAATGCTTAGGCAAATTAGGTTAGATTTAGGTAAAACTTTAAATCAGGCATCTAGTGATTTAAAAATTAGAAAAAAATATTTAGTAGCTTTAGAAGAGGGTGATTTTGATGTTTTACCGGGAGAAGTATACGTAAGAGGTTACTTAAAATTATACTTGGATTATCTTAATGTAAAAGATAGAAATGCAGAGCAGATAGAAGCTACTAAACAGAACGAAACCGAAAAATTATTAAATAATAAAAGAGCTACGGTATTAATAAATTATAAACGTAAAAAACAATTAGTACTTATATCTATTATAATGTTATCAATTATTATTGTAAGTCATCCATTCATAATTAACGCTTAAACGAAAATGAATAATGAAATATTAGACTGCTTACAGAACGAAGCTAATAAAGAGGCATTTGAAGGAGACACGGAACGCGGCACCGCAGTGTACATAGACGTACGTGAGGATGCGAGTACAGGATCGACGTACAAATTACCTTTAGAAGCAAGTTATGTAAGCAGTCTAAAGAAATTAATGGAAGAAGTAGAACATAAACTCGATGATTTGTTGAGTATGCTTGTAAATAATCAAAATGAAGTTCAAAAATTACAAAACGAAAATAAAGTATTAAAAGATAATTATATAACAATGCTAGATCAAATTAACATTTATATTAATGAACTGGAAGAAATAAAAAAACAGCAAAAATAATTATGTCAATTGTTACGGTAACATTAAATAACAAGAGTTTTCAATTATATTGTAATAATGGAGATGAGGAAGAATTACTATCTTTAGCGAATAAATTGAATGATAAAATAGCGGAAATTAAACTTGGTAGTCCCACAGCCTCTTTTGAGCTATTATTAGTTATGGCATCACTTAATGCGCAAGCTGAAATAGCTAGTCTAACAGAAAAACTTAATAAAAACGGTCTCCAAAAAAATCATCCAGACGAAGAAAAATTCGCAGAAACCTTAACTACTATAGCAGGTTACTTAGAAAACCTTGCACGTAAAATGGGAAAGTGATATATTAGCTCTTGGCTGCTTGGTTCGTGAGCTTAATATTAACCTAGGACTACCACTAACTTTTAGGACATCGTCCCTGTCTAATACTAATTCAGTTTAGATATATGAAGTCCACCTTTACATAAAGGTCTTTGAAGGATTTTAAGTAACGGCCAAAGCGGTCATGTATACTCGTTTAATTTGCAAAATTGGCTACGTTGTCTTTTGCTGATAATCCTCACGTACTAGTATATACGCTGCGGTTATCAGCTTCAAGACGCCTTGCTCTTTTTCAAATTAGTCTACCTACTTTTCGTTTACTCACAGTATACCTTTAAAATGAAACAAACAAAATCACGCAATAAAGTTCTCGGTGCTTTTTTAGGCACTATTATTGAATATTACGACTATAGTTTATATGGTTTTTCAGCGGCAATTATCGCTGATAAATTCTTTGCAGCCAATACTGATCTATTAACAAAGCTTGTAAATGTTTTTGCCGTTTATTCAGCAGCATATTTATCAAAGCCTATGGGTGCTTATATTTTTGGACGTATAGGGGATATATACGGTCGAAAAAAAGCCTTAAGTTTTACGATTATCGGTATTGTAATCCCTACCTTAATAATAGGTTTATTGCCCGATTATTCCTCGATAGGAGTTTGGAGTACAATAATTTTAGTTTTATGTCGCTTCATGCAAGGTATTTTTATTGGAGGGGAATATGACGGTGCAGTGATTTATGTTATTGAACATTTAGGAGCAAAATACCGATTTACTGCCTCGGCAATAACTAGATGTACAGGAGTAATAGGTTTATTATGCGGAATCGGTGCAACTAATTTCTTTAATTCTCATATTTTGCCGGAGTGGGGTTGGCGTATTCCGTTTTTACTAAGTTTACCACTTGCATTAATAACTCTTTATTATCGCCGAAAATTTGATGAAACACCGGAGTTTAAAAAAGCACACTATAGCCAAGATTCTATTGAAAAACTTAGCTCTATAATGAAAAAGCAATGGAAAAATATTGCACTGTTAATATTTTTAGCCGGAGGTGTTGGAGTAACATATCAAATTGCGATCATCTTTATGAAGCAATATTTACCGATCGTATTACCTTCAGTCGGTATTATTATGAGTGCTTTTTCGGTCTTAATAGTAATATGTTTTGCTGTTTGCATGCCGATTGCCGGTTTTATTGCTGATCGCTTAGGAGTTAATTCAGTATTAAAAATCGCATTTATATGTACTATTACAGCAAGTGTATTTTTTGTGATAGCAGTAAAATATCAAATGACTAATTTAGGGTTTGCAGCTAGTTTAATGTTAGCTGCATCAGTTGCACCTTTTAATGCTCTTGTTCATAGTATAGTTATTAAGTCTTTTGTAGTTAGAGAACGCTATCGTGTTATAAGTTTAGGACATAATATCGGCTCAATGTTAATGTCCGGTACTGCTAATTATATTTGTGCAAAGGTAGTAAAATCATTTGATTTTAACCTATTCCCGATTTTATATCTTTGCATGTTTGCCGTACTTGCTTATTCTATGACCATGTTATTTAACCGTAATAGGTAAAAAATAAATCTTGACGAAAATAATGAATGTAAGTATCTTTACTTGTATTTTTTTAACTTTAAATGTTATGTTTTATTATCTTATGTATACAAGGAAATATTAGTTTTACCGATGCAAACGGAAGCATATGCGTTAGATATTGGTAATTGTAAAGAACGTAAATATAACTATGAAGATCATTTGGAAGAATTGTTGAAGCAAGAAATTTCTTTAGCAATGCAGAAGAATGGGTTAAGAGTTAAGCTATTGCACAACAAAGATATTAGAACACAAAAGCTTGATGATTTAGTATCTCGTTTCCGTAGCTCCTATAATAATACTTATACTGCTTTATATACGCTTTATTATGGCCTGAAGAAAAAGCTTTCTCAATGACTCAAAATATAGGTGAACCTGTTATAATGTTAGGCGAAAAAACAGGAGCTGATATATTTGTATTACTTAATTATGTGCAAATAATAAAGACTAATGGAGCTCGTACACGTGACTTTTTAATGAGTGCTTTGGGTTGTTCAGTAAGTAATGCAGATAATATATTTATGTCTATAGGAGTAGTAGAAGCAAAAAGTGGTAGAATATTATGGACTAATGCAATGCCCCAAGCACAACCATTTAGTAGCTCTATTTTCTCTTCTCGTGATAAATCAGTAATAAATATGCTTTTATCCCCATTATAAACTGAATTTTGTGTCGTTCAGGGGTGGTTGGTGTGGCTTATTATTCCTCTCTGTCATCCCGTGATTTATTCACGGGATCCAGTAAAACATATAGTATGGGTAGACAAAACACATTTAATTTAAGTTCATAAACTATAAATCGTTTTTATCAAATAGGAAAAATTCACCTATTTCAGGGATAATCAACTTATTTTCATCAATATTATGTTTTTTCATAGCTTGTCGGAGTTCCAAAGGAGCGGCATTAAATGCTTCATCAGCTAATTGAAAGACGTCAAAATGACTAGCTATAGAAAATATTTAGTGCATAAGTCCAAATGAGTAAATATGGCTTCTTCAGGATGCATATGCACAGGTTTCATAAACCATCTTGGTTCATATAAGCCCCTATCGGAATAATGCTTATTAAAATATTATGTTTTTTTCCGATCTCTTTAAAAAGAGTATCGTTATAACCCGCATCACCTATAAAACAAATATCTCCTATCTTAGTTTTAATGATCAAAGTTCCCCATAATGCTTTATTTTTATCAAATATTCCTCTAGCCGACCAAATGCTGTGTCGGTTCTAAAGAAAATTCTACATCGTCTTTAATTTCATCTTCTTGGAAACTTTTTGAATTTAGCTGTATTTCTTGTTCTTTATATGACTCTCCCCACCCTAAGGTAACAATTTCTGCATCGGTAATATGTTTTTTGATTTATTACGTCATTCATTAGCGGTGTAATAATCTTAGGCTTATCTCGTACCCATAAATCTTTAATTGTTCTGATGTCTAAATGGTCATAGTGATTATGGCTTATTAATATAACATCTATTTTAGGTAAATCGGTAAAATTAATACCGGGTTTTACCACTCTCTTTGGTCCTGCAAAAGTAAAAGGACTAACCTGCTCCGACCATGCCGGATCGGTTAAGGTATTTAAACCGTCTATTTGAATTCCGTCTATTTGAATTCAAAAGGTTACATGCTCTACGTAGGCTACTCGTACAGCGTCATCTCGATCGCTTGATACTAATGAATTTCGTGGAACTCGTCTGTAGTCACGTACTAATTAATGTACACTGTGCAGACTCGTCCTTAAATTCATCTTGTCTGAAGCGATCGAGATTTAGCTGTGTATTTTTATTTCTAGTTATTTTTTGTGGTGGAATATCAGTGGAAGTAAGCGGGCAGTGCTGTCGGCCATTTTGGTCGTTTTGAAGTTATTTTCCATTTTAGAATATCAAGTAAGGTTTTAAGTTTTATATTAGGCTCAATATTGAAAAACATATTTTTATTTAGATAGACCTTCCTTTCGGTTTATTAGAGCTTTTAACTTGTTCAGCAAAAGATTTTGTCTTTTTATTTGTTGGTTTATGAATAAATCCTCTAGTTTTTTCTCCTATCAACATGGCTTCTTGAAGTATATCTTTTGGTAGTTTAGTTATAGATGCCGATATTTCCGGAGTTTGTTTTATTTCTACCGTTATCTTTTTTGCTTTATTTATATCTCTGCCTATTACTTCATCTAGTGGGACATTTTTATAATCTGCAAGAGCAACAATTGCTCCCATATCAGGCATTTTTGTACGACCATCTAGAAAATTTTTCCACGCTGTTTCATGAGTACCTGTTTTTTCACTTAACTTATACGGGGTTATATTGTCTGTTTCTAATATATTCAGTACAAATTTTTTGAAATTATTTCTAATTTCTTCTGGATCATCTTTATTTGTGTCTGATATATCGTTAATCTGATTAAATCTTTCTTTTGACCTTATATCTTCACTCATTATTTTTCCCTGTAAAATTTACTCCTAAAAATTGAGAGTTAAAATAACTTCATAGATAGTCTCTTAGACTTATTTATTAATATATAACTAATAGATAGTAAATAGAAGATAATTATAATGAAAATAATAAATTTAAGCTATTGAATTAAGTATTTAGGTCTTATATATGAAATTGAAATTAATCTATTTTAACTTTTTTTGTCACAAATTATAAAATTTTCCTGTAGTAGGAGCCATGTTAAATTAAATTTCAGATGCAGAATCTAAGAGATTATATAAATTAAAAATTGTTTTTTCTGCATCTTGATCATTTATGAATAAGGTAATTTTAACTTCTGATAATTGTATCATGTGAACATTTATATTATCGTTCGTTAACTTTGATAATATCGTTTCAAGTAATTTACAATCATTTTTAATCCCATAACCAATAAGAGAGATTGTAGCAATTTCGGTATCAAAAGTAAAATCTTGTATCTGCTTATCATCTTTTAAATTAGTCAGTAAAGCTTGTAAATTATTTTTATCGGTTAAATTTGTAATAAAACTATATTCTTCATTATTTTTTATCTCTTGCATAAACTCAATATGATTATTATTTTGTGTAATCATATTTGCAATTTGCAAAAAACTTAAAGAAATGCTCTTTACAGATATTTTTAATAAATTTTTATTAGAAGTAATGCTGTTAATAATCCCATTCTCCATATTTTTATCCTTTGAAGTGATTAACGTACCTTCTGTATCCGGTGAAAATGTTGATAGAACACGCATATCTATTTTATACCGCATTACTAACTCTCCGGCTCTAGGGTGTAGTACTTTTGCTCCACTTGATGCTAGTTCTAACATTTCTAAAAAATCTATTTCTTTTATCTTCTTGGCATTGGGAATAATTCTTGGATCAGCAGTAAATATTCCCTCTACATCGGTATAAATATCACATCTATCGGCTTTCATAGCTGCAGCGATTAAGGCGGCAGTAGTATCAGATCCTCCTCTGCCCAAAGTAGTTAATCTATTAGATTTGTTAATTCCTTGAAAACCGGCTATTATAGGGACGGTATTTAACTGTAAATATTTTTCTAGTAAATCTGTAGTAATTGATTCTACTAAAGCTTTACTATGATTATTATCGGTGAGCATCGGTAATTGCCAAGCTAGAAATGATCGCGCCTTTATGTCTTCTTCTTGAAGAGCGAGCGCTAGTAATGAAGCAGTGACTATTTCACCGCTAGAAAGTGCTACATCATATTCTGCAAATTGAGAAATGTTGTTAAGGCTTGATACTTCATTACACAATGTGACAAGTTGATTAGTAACACCTGCCATAGCCGAAACTACTATAATTACTTGGTTATTTTTAGCTATTTCGGTTTTTATGATAGGAACGATTTTTTTTATTCTATCAATATTTGCAACGGAAGTGCCACCGAACTTTTGAATTATTAAGGCCATAAGTAAAGAAAGCCTAATAGAATGTTATGTTATATAATTAATTTCCGCCTGTCGTCATCAGGCGGAAATTAATTTAGCTCACTTACAGACATTATTGTGTGGAACGGTTTTCAATTGTCATCTCGCGACTTGATCGCGGGATCCAGCTTAAAATAATAATAATATTAGTACTTTAAATTGTTTTTATGGACCCTGTAGTCAAGCCACGGGTGACCAAGTGGATTTTACCAATCAACGCAACAATGCCATAAAAAGCATTTTCCGTTCCACGTAACACTAGTAGATCAAACCGCAATACTTAAGCACTGGCAATTTCTTTAACATTCACGATTTTATGATTTCGCTTAGTTAAAAATTCTACTCTACCTTCTATCAAAGCAAATATTGTATGATCTTTGCCAAGCCCTACATTCATTCCAGGATGAATTTTTGTGCCGCGTTGTCTAACTATAATATTACCTGGTATTACATATTGTCCATCGGCTTTTTTAACTCCCAGCCTTCGACCGGCCGAGTCTCTTCCGTTTCTAGAACTACCACCGGCTTTTTTTGTTGCCATTTTATAATTCCTTTTAAGTTATTATTATTGTTTGATAATATCTAATATTTTTAATTCCGTCAATTCTTGACGATGACCGGCTTTACGACGATAATTTTTTCTACGCTTTTTCTTAAAGACTATAATTTTATTATCTTTAAGTTGGTTAGTAATTTCAGCCGTAACGATAGCCCCTTTAACTATTGGAGTCCCAATAAAAGAAGGCTTTGAGTATTCGCCAATCATTAAAATTTGATCAAACTGAATTTTAGAGCCAAGTTCTCCATCAATTTTTTCGACTTTAATAATACTATTTCTGTCTACTTTATATTGTTTTCCACCTGCTTTTATAACTGCGAACATGAAAACTATCTCTTTAAAAATTTATAAATATTTATCGTATCATATATTTATCGTATCATATTATTATATTAGAAATTAGTCAATGATCTTTTTTTATAGCAAATCTATTGTCGAATATCTATTAACACAAATATAATTGCGTATTGAGTTACCGCAGCAAATATTGCGGCTAGCAAATCATCAAGCATAACGCCGATACTGCCCTTAATATTTTTGTCCAACCAATTAATAGGCCAGGGCTTTACTATATCAAAAAATCGGAATAGACAAAAAGGTAATACGAAAAGTAATATAATATTTATTGTTAGCGGACTAAAATATTTAACTAAATACGATTCATTAGCAAATAAAGCGGAAAAAAATACTAAAACAATAGTTAGTATTTGCCCTACTACTTCATCAATGACCACTTCTTTAGGGTCTTCTGAATTTGTATAATTTAAATATATTTTAGTAAAATAAGTGCCGAGTATTAAGAGTATCAAACATAGGCTAAAGCTTATAATAAATATACTGACAAGTTGAGCTTCACCGAGAGTAAGACTTAAGAAAGGAATGATTATTTTGTTATTAACAATAAAATATATTAAGAAATAAGTTAGAGGGAAAGCAGCAATTGATCCAAAAGTGCCTGGGCAGTATTTTATTTTCCCAATATAAAAAAAAGTAGCAAAAAATTCTGAAAATTGTTTTTTAGTAAACATTTCTTTAATTATTTTATCCTAGATTAGAGCTATAATATCTTATATAATTAAATTTTAACTTATACAGCAAAAATATCATGGGAATGAGCTTTAGCCATTTATTAATAGTTTTATTAATTATTTTTGTATTATTCGGTGCTGGCAAATTACCGCAAGTCATGTCCGATCTTGCTAAAGGTCTTAAAGCTTTTAAAGACGGCATGAAAGACGACAGTAGTGATAATGATAAAAATAAATAATTAATCTTTAGTGTCCCTTTGTCATCCCGTGGTTTGACCAGCCTTGTTGCATGGCTTGAAAAACCTACTCAATGTTATTCCCGCGAAAGCGGGAATCCAGTACTTTAAAGCTTTTTTGAAAAGCTCGATTTATTTCGCGTTACTCTGGATTCCCGCTTCCGCGGGAATGACATCCTGAACGTTCGTACAACACATGGTCAGGTCACTGAGTGACTAAGATACAACAACGTCCTAATTTCCTGAAACAGTAGAATATATCCCATTCTCTTTCCTAATAATATCATATCGTCTCTGAGCTACCCCATCGATGAAATAAATATTACCGGATAAACCTATATAAGGTTGTCTACTGTTCATTCTATTTAAAAACCTTTCAGATGCAAATTCATTGCCTATATAGTTTGCAGTCATACGTCCTAAATCATAAGAAAGAAGATGCATGAAGCCTATATGGTTAATACCTAAGTCTTTTGCCCTATCCGGAACGTTGCTATTCAGTAAATTTAAAGAGCCAGTAAAGCTAATATCGATATTTTCAGGGTAATCGATATCAATACGATTATCACCAATTAAAATAGCCTTTTTATCTAAATTATATTTACGAATACTATCAGCGAGTAGGTTTAAATTTTTTGGATCGTCTGATAGATAAATAACCGGTTTTGTCGTGTCGCTACGTTCATTTATAATATCGGTATTGTCTGAAATATTTCTTGCGGCTTTTGCTATAGATTCAGGATTATCCTCATAAAATTCAGTGCGTGATAATGATGCATTGTTCTGAATCAATATATTTTGCATTACTTGACTAATAGTTTGCGAATGCTTCCCTTTAGGTAATAACGCCATAAAATCTTTATGGTTGTTACTTGCGTAATAATTAATGATACGTATCAGTTGTTTTAAAGGTGCATGACCGAATACAAATAATTTATCTTCTGCAAGAGCCGGATTATTTGACATAGTTATTATAATAATATCATTTGCCTTTGCTTTTTCTGCTATTAGAGAGGTAAAGTTAGAATATAGAGGACCTAAAATAATCTTAGTTTTACGTGCTACTATTTTATCCATAGCGGCTAAAACGTTTTTTTCGTCTGAACCATCGTAAGAAGTAACATGTATGTAAGATTTGATTCCGTCGTTAAGTCCCATTTTAATTAAATCTTTATATTGTTTCCCGACAATACTATCAGGACCCTGATTTGGCATTAAAATTGCAATCTCAATTTCTGTTTGTTCTTTTTTAGGAAAACTTATAGGTTCTTCTTTAGGAGTTTGACAGGACGTTAAATATATAAAGCAAAAAAATGATAGAACGATTCGTAGTTTATGTTTTATACTAGCCATAATGTTACTTAAAATTAAAAAACTATGATTAGATATCTTTCCAAACCGGGATTATATATTGTTTCAACACCGATCGGTAATTTTGAAGATATAACGCTTCGTGCTATATCGACTTTAAAAAATTCGGATATTATCTTATGCGAGGATACTAGAATATCACAAAAATTGCTAGCAAAACATGACATTCATACAAAATTACAAATTTATAATGATCATAGTGACGAGAAAGATAGAGAAAATATCATAAGTTTAATAAGATCGGGCAATATAATAAGCTTAATTTCTGATGCAGGGACTCCTTTAATTTCCGATCCCGGCTATAAGTTAGTTAGAGGTATACGCAATCTTAATTGTCATATAGACGTAGTACCGGGAGTATCTGCGCCGGTTACTGCTCTAACTTTATCGGCTCTTCCTACTGATCGATTTTTATTTCACGGGTTTTTACCTAAAACTATAAAAAGTAAGAAAAAGATTTTTTCTGAACTAGTAAATCTTAAGGCTACTTTGATTTTTTTTGAAACGGCCCCTCGTTTGATAAATACTTTATCGGTAGCTAAGGAAATACTAGGAAACCGAGAAATATGTGTAGCTCGTGAGTTAACTAAACTGTATCAAGAAATAAAAACAGGGGATATAGATGAAATAATAAAGTTCTATCAAAATAATATTTTAAAAGGTGAGATAGTATTGTTGATTTCAGGAAATATACAGGAACAAAACCAACACAAAAATTTAGAAAAATTTATAGAACTTTGCTTAAGTAAAAACTTAAGTAGCAAAACTACTATCGAACTTGTTTATGACAAATTCAAAGATGTTTATAGTAAAAAAGAGATATATAGATTGGTGAATAAGCAAAAGATTTAATATAAATTTATAGTAGAATATTTACCTCAGAATATGCTAAAATAAAGAGAAAAATCACATTCAGTAACATAATAATATGTCAAAAGTTAATCCTAGAGTAGATTTAGCGTTTAAAAAAATCTTCGGAGTAGAAGAGAATAAAGATTTATTGATATCGCTTATTAATGCAATAGTAAGTGAGAAAGATCAGATTGTAGAAGTAACATTACTTAATCCGTATAATCCAAAGAATTTTAAAGCCGATAAACTATCTATACTTGATATAAAAGCCAAAAGTGAAAGCAGTAAAAGGTATAATATCAAAATCCAAGTAACCGATGAAGCGGATTACGATAAAAAAGCTTTGTATTACTGGGCAAAAATGTATACGGAGCAACTGAAAGAGGGATCAGATTATGCGGCATTAAATAAAACAATAGGGATACACATACTTAACTTTACCAGTATTACAGATACAGATGAATATCATAATTCTTTTCAGTTAAAGGAAATAAAAAGTGGTTTAGTATATTTTAAAGATATAGAGTTACATACGATAGAGCTTAATAAATTTGCTAAGAAGCCTAAGGAGGAGTTATCTGATGTCGTCAAGAAAGTTAAAAATGCTTTAGATATATGGCTAGCATTTTTAACACGTAATGATTTATTAAATAAAGATAATTTACCGAAAGAATTGGATAATGATGTATTGAAAAAAGCATTAACCGTGCTTGAGGTAATAAATTTAAATGATGCAGAAAGAGAGGAATATGAAAATCGTTTAGAGTGGCTTAGAATTGAAACTAGTGCTTTTAAAAAGATGAAAGAGGAAGGAAGGGCTGAAGGCGAAGCTAGAAGAAATATTGAAATAGCAAAAGAAATGCTAATTGATAAAGAGTCTCTAGAAACAATAATGAAATATACTAAACTTTCAAAAGAAGAAATAGAAAAGCTAAAAGCAGAAATCGATAAGGCGGAAAAATAAAAAGTCGTTTGCGATATATACTCCGAGTAAATGAAGAATCAGCAGACGACCCATTATAAAAAACAGTATATTTAGTTAGCTGAGCTGTGAGGACAG
The DNA here is from genome assembly GCF_046532895.1 of Rickettsia koreansis. Taxonomy (NCBI): domain Bacteria; kingdom Pseudomonadati; phylum Pseudomonadota; class Alphaproteobacteria; order Rickettsiales; family Rickettsiaceae; genus Rickettsia; species Rickettsia koreansis. The sequence continues at coordinate 103,970 of NZ_WHLZ01000002.1, forward strand.
CCGCAACCTTTTTGAGGCTTATTGCTTTCTGCCGAATCTTTAAGTTTTTTACCGGCTGCCTGCATATCTTGACCTGCACCTTGCATTGTATTACAAGCACTTGTTAAGAAAGCTACAGCTACTAATATAGAAGTTATAAGTGCTGAACGCATAAATTTTACCTTTATCAAATTGAGCTTAGATATTATGAAGTAAGTAAAAAATTGTCAATTTAAAAATATATTAAAATTTAAAGTATTTGTACACATCACTTAGCCGTATCTTTATAATTACATAAGATATTTTGTTGATAAAATATTAATTTTTAGTATTTCTTTAAGAATTAAAATTTAAAAGTTTTTATAAAATGAAAGAAATCAATTATCAATTGAAAGAAGCACTAGAAGCACTATGTTTTATGCAAGACGGTGTCTTAGATTGTACAAATTTAGAGGGAATAAGCTTACAAGAGATTTTTAATTTTCTTCAAAATCCTTATATAGTAAAGGATAAAATTATCGCTCTTGATATATCAACTTATGAACATTGGAAAGAAGTAAATGATTTTATTTTGCAATTAAATGATAATTCATCTTTTAAGCCCCAAACTATAGAAATTTATACCTTCTATAGATATATGGAAGATATTTTGAATTTAAGATTAAAAACAGGCATAAATATTACTAATCATACTGATGTTAATATGACAGATCGCAGAAAAGAGGCTTTATTAAAAAAATTCTTAGAGAGATTAAAAAAAATAATTTTACTAAAGATGAAGAAAACAGTTAAGTCAATTTATAAAAGCTGTATGTAAAGAAGCTAAAACCCCGGATGGAATCGAAATGCAATATGGGTGAGCTTTACGGCTTGGTTCTAAGTATAATTTCAGTAAAATAGATAAACAATATTCTGATTTACAGGGTATTTTTAAAAAGTTACAAGAGACACAAATACAAAAAGTAAATTCAGAAATTCATCATTATAAACAGGAAGATGATTTACATTTTTATATGGTAAAAGTCAACGGAGCGAATATGTCTGCTTGGCAAGATTTTTTGGGTAAGCAGAGTAGCTTTCAAAGTTCTTATCAAGGCAATGATCTGGTGATAAAAATTTTTGATAAGGGGAAGTATGCCTTTTCCGCTAGCTTAGATTATCATGATCAAGGCTTAACCGATGTATTATGTAGCCTTTGTTTCCAATAAAATATGACTTGTGTGATACTTCATCTATAGAGATGTTTATAACCATGCTGACTTCTCAAAATTCAAGCTTTATTTCGCATTCTGGTATAGCAAGACTTCCAATATATCAAGAAAAACCTTTTATTATAAAACATAAAAATCTTGCAGTTAAACTTCATAGTTTTATTGCCGCCTATGCCAAAGATATTTATTCTAATAAAAAAGAATATATGATTAACTGTACCGGTAAAGGAAATGACACAAATAATTTTTAAAGAATATGAGAAAAAAGGAGTTTTAGATAAAATATATATAGGACATCAGCAAGAAAATTTAGATAATAAACAAACCCCTATAAAACTTATTGAGGATAATGACAAAACTTTATTTAGTCTTTATGATAAAAACTGTAATATATTAAATGAATTAACTAGTGCACAAATGGAAGGAGAATTCGTTTGGTTTTGCAAACATCTGTATCTATTCAGGGGGCAAGGTAAAAGGTGCACCGTTCGTTACTTGTCATTTAGAAACATTAGCAACACTTGATCCTAAACCTAATTCTATAGAACATGAAGATTATTCAGAAATAATTGGTAATTTATAAGATTTACTATAACTCTTATTTAAGGTTAAAATAATAATCGCAATACTCTTTAATAGGGCAGATGTCGCAATCGGGTTTTTTAGCTTTGCATATATATCTGCCGTGCAGAATTAGCCAGTGATGGGCATGCATTAGCCATTTTTTATCGATAATCTGCAGTAGCTCTTTTTCTACTATTTCAGGAGTACCGCCTTTAGCAAGCCCGATTCTTTTGGCTAATCTAAAGACATGCGTATCAACTGCCATTGTAGGCATGCCGAATAAGCAATTTAGTACAACATTAGCAGTTTTTCTGCCAACGCCCGGTAGTTTAATTAATGCCTTAAAATCATTCGGTACTGAAGCTTGATAATTGCTTATCAATATTTTACATAATGCGATAATATTTTTTGCTTTGTTGTTAAATAGTCCGATAGATTTTATATATTTTTTAAGTCCTTCTTCGCCGAGTTCTAAAATTTTTGCTGGTGTATCATAAGTTTCAAATAAAGATTTAGTTGCTAAATTTACTGATATATCGGTGGATTGAGCAGATAATATTACCGCTACTAATAAGGTAAAATCATTCTTATATATTAATTCGGTTTTCGGATTTGGATTATTCTTGCTAAAAATCTCAAAAATTTTATTAACTATTTGTGCTTGCATATATTGCTATAGAAAGTGTATTTTAGAAGATAAATTATTGAGTCTTAAAATGCTAGAAAATAAAAATTGTAAATTTATAGAAAATGAAATAAAAAATAATAAAGTAGTATTGTTCATGAAAGGTACTAAAAAGTCGCCTGCATGCGGATTTTCAGGAACCGTAGTAGCTATTTTGAATAAATTAGGTGTAGAATTTCGTGATATTAATGTACTTTTTGATGCTGAATTACGTGAAGATTTAAAAAAATTTAGCGACTGGCCGACATTCCCACAATTATACATTAACGGAGAATTAGTCGGCGGGTGTGATATTGCTAGAGAGTTATATCAAAGTGGAGAACTTGAGAAGATGTTGAAAGCGTATACTCAGTGAATTTCAAAAATTGGCGTAGTCGTCTAGCAAGTTCTGCGGTGCTCACGTATTCAGTATACGCTCCTCGCCTTGCAGACTCATTGTTCTTTTTGAAATTGACCTTCGTATACTACTACTCAACCTTAATATTTTAAGTACATAAACATATAAAAACATGAGCAAATATTTAGAATACCCCGAAGTAGAAAGTAAAGAGCAGCCGCCGAAGAAGCTAGTAGTATTACTGCACGGTGTCGGCTCGGACGGATATGATTTAATAGGACTTGTGCCTTATATCAAAAATTATTTACCCAATTGTCATTTTATTTCCCCGCATGGTATTGAGGCTTATGATATGATGCCTTATGGTAGACAATGGTTTAGTTTGCAAGACCGCGGCCCGCATATTATGGCAAAGCTAATTGCAAATAATATTTCTAAGGTTGAAGATATAATAAAGCAAAAGCAGGACGAGTTCAATCTAACCAACAAAGATACTATCATTATTGGCTTTTCTCAAGGTACGATGATAGGGTTATATTTAACACTAGTTCAAAAAGAGCCTTTTTTCTGTACTATAGGTTTTTCGGGTGCATTAATTCCACCTATGGATGTTAATAATAAGCTTACTCCTATATGCTTGATTCATGGGGAATTAGATGAGGTGGTCGGTGTTAGCGAGATGTATAATGCTTCAAACTATTTATCTAAGCTGCATATAGAACATAGCGGACATAAATTAACGTCTCTTGCTCATTCAATAGATGGACGGGGGCTTGAGATTGCGATTAATTTTATAAATAACTGTCATTGCGAGCAGCCGTAGGCTGCGTGGCAATCTTAGGATTTTGGTATGAGATTGCTTCGTCAAAATTTTCAATTTTTCCTCGCAATGACGATTAGATATCCACACAACAAAACCAAAAAAATATGAGGATGAATGAATATGTTTAATAATAATTTACACGAAACGGATAAAGAGATTAATGAAATAATAAAGCGTGAAAAGCTACGTCAAAGTAGCGTAATCGAGCTTATTGCATCAGAAAATTTCGTAAGTCCTGCTGTGCTTGAAGCTCAAGGGTCGCTTCTGACTAACAAATATGCCGAAGGATACCCAAGTAAGCGATTCTATAACGGTTGCGAGGAAATAGATAAAGCTGAAAATTTAGCTATAGAACGAGTAAAAAAACTCTTTAACTGCAAATATGCAAATGTCCAACCTCATTCAGGATCACAAGCAAATCAGGCTGTATATCTTGCTTTATTACAGCCGGGTGATACGGTTCTTGGTATGTCCTTAGATAGCGGTGGGCATCTAACGCACGGTGCAGCTCCTAATATGTCCGGTAAATGGTTTAATGCCGTTTCTTATAGCGTAAATAAAGAGACTTATTTAATCGATTATGATGAGATTGAACGCTTAGCGGATTTGCATAAACCAAAATTACTTATAGCTGGTTTTTCTGCTTATCCTCGTAATATTGATTTTGCAAAATTTAGAGAAATCGTGGATAAAGTAGGAGCTTACTTTATGGCAGATATTGCTCATATTGCAGGACTTGTTGCCACAGGTGAGCATCAAAGCCCTATTCCTTACGCTCACGCTGTTACCTCTACTACTCATAAAACACTTAGAGGTCCAAGAGGCGGTTTAATTTTATCTAACGATGAAGAGATAGGTCACAAAATAAATTCTGCATTATTTCCAGGACTACAAGGTGGTCCGTTAATGCATATAATCGCTGCAAAAGCCGTAGCTTTTTTAGAAAATTTGCAGCCTGAATATAAAAGTTATATTCAGCAGGTAATAAGTAACGCTAAAGCTTTAGCAAGTAGCTTGCAAGAAAGAGGATATGATATATTAACAGGTGGTACCGATAATCATATTGTTTTAGTGAATTTGTGTAAAGACGGAATCACGGGTAAGCTTGCAGCAAATTCTTTGGATAGAGCAGGGATTACGTGTAATAAGAATGCTATCCCGTTTGATGAAACTTCGCCTTTTATCACTTCAGGTATTCGCCTTGGTACTCCCGCATGTACTACTAGAGGCTTTAAAGAAAAGGATTTTGTATTAGTCGGTCATATGGTAGCAGATATTTTAGACGGCTTAAAAAATAATGAAGATAATAGCGATTTTGAGCAGAAAGTATTAAATGAAGTGACAAAATTAATTAAATTATTTCCGTTTTATGGCTAATTTAAATAAACGACCTGATTGGATAAAAGTAAAAGCTCCTAATTCTACAGAGTACTATAATACAAAAGATTTAATAAAGAATCTGAGATTAAATACTGTGTGCGAGGAAGCTGCTTGTCCTAATATTGGTGAGTGCTGGTCAAAAAAACATACAACTGTGATGATTTTAGGTTCGGTTTGTACTAGAGCCTGTAGGTTTTGTAACGTTAAAACGGGTAGACCGGATTTACTTGATCCGCATGAACCGCAAAGGTTAGCGGAGGCGGTACAAAAGCTAAATCTTAAGCATGTGGTAATTACTTCCGTCGATCGTGATGATCTTGAGGATGGCGGAGCTTCACATTTTGCGGAGTGTATTAGCGAAATCCGAAAATCATCGCCAAATACTACTATTGAGATTCTAACACCCGATTTTTTAAGAAAAGAAGGAGCAGCTGAAATAATAGCAAACGCAAAACCTGACGTTTTTAACCATAATGTCGAAACAGTACCGTCTTTATACAAAACGATTAGACCGGGGGCTAGATATTATAATTCTTTAAGTTTACTTCATAATATCAAAAAATTATCTCCTGAAATTTTTACAAAATCCGGTATGATGGTAGGACTTGGGGAAGAAATAAATGAAGTAGTACAGGTTATAGATGATTTAAGAGAAGCAAAGGTTGATTTCCTAACTATCGGGCAGTATCTGCAGCCTACCAAAAATCATGCTGAGGTCGCAAAATATGTTACGCCGGAAGAGTTTAAATATCTAGAGCGAGTAGCAAAAACAAAAGGATTCTTGATGGTTTCGGCAAGCCCGCTAATCCGTTCTTCATACCATGCCGATGAGGATTTTCAAAAATTAAAAGAGAATTACCAACAAAAACTGGTGTCTTAAAATATCATCTTATTGCCTGTGTGGTCAGTTTTCATAGCTATTATCTTTGTTTACTAAAGTAAATAATCCTCATGTTGATTAATTTATATATATGATATTATACGTGTAACACACGTGTATACGAGTATTTTATGCAGAAGAAATTGACAATTACTATAGATTAAGCGGTTTATTATAGGCTTTATTCTGTAATAGGTGAACGTAAAATTAGCAAATTTATTGAGCAACTTGTAAAACCTTATGTAATTAATGAGGAGCTTGGAGCCGCTTACAAAGCCATGGCTCAAGATACAAAAGCTGAGGAGAAGGCCAATGAGTGGGTAGAAGGGTTAATAGAACGCGATTTTGATGAAAAGAGCTGAGGTATGGTGGTCGACTTTAATCCTTTGTTAGGTGGAAAGTCGCTAAGGTAAGACCGGCAATAATTACTCAAATGCTTCATTAAATCGTGTTCAAGTAATACCTTTAACTAGTAACATCGATAAATGCTATCCTTGTGAAGCCTACGTAATGATAGGTAGCAAAAAAGGTAAAGCCATGACTGATCAAATAATGACAGTAAGCAAATTAAGATTAAAATCTAAAATTAACGTTATCTCTAATGAAGATATACAGCTTTTAAAATATGTTCTTAAATTACAGCTAAGTCTATAACGACTATTTATTCAATATTTGGTAAAATGATAAATGTAGAAATTGTAAGAAACTACAACAAATGGCGTGAGCATAAGCAAGTCAATAAGAGTTTAATCAAAAAAATAACTCAAAATATTTTATTGCGGTTTGATAATTTTAGTAAAATAAAACAATTTGAATTATCAATTTTACTAACAAATGCTGCAGAAATATTGACCTTAAACAAACAATTTCGTAATATAGAAAAAGCTACTAACGTTCTTTCTTTTCCAAGCAACGAATTAAATTGGCAGGATTTATATTCTAAACTTGAATTTTTAGGTGACTCTGATTATATGCATTTAGGTGATATAGCATTTTGTTATGAGGTAATATATAATGAATCGTGCGAGCAGCACAAAACTTTTGAGAATCATTTTATTCATCTTTTAATACATAGTATTTTACACTTAATTGGTTTTGATCATCAAAATGACACAGAAGCAAATATTATGGAAAATCTAGAAATTGAAATATTATCATATTTCGGTATTTTCCCCCCTTATTAACTAAATAAAAAAATTTATGTTAAAATCTTCAAAAAAAGAAGATTCTAGTAAAAAAAATCAAAATAATAAGTTAATTTTTACTGTACGAAAATTATTCTCTCCGATAAAAAATTTTTTTAGAAAAACAAAAACGCCCGATAATTTTTTTGGTGTCATAAAACGCCTTAAAATTAATAGCCAAAAAATGACTTTAGACGAGCGTAATATTTTAGCTAATTTATTGGAGCTAGAAGATAAAACTATTGAAGATATAATGGTACCGCGTTCCGATATTGCGGCAATAAAATTAACTACGAATCTAGAAGAATTAAGTGAGTCTATTAAGTTAGAAGTCCCACATACACGAACTCTTATATATGACGGTACTTTGGATAATGTAGTAGGGTTCATTCATATCAAGGATTTATTTAAAGCATTGGCTACAAAGCAAAACGGTCGTTTAAAAAAGCTTATACGTAAGCATATAATTGCAGCTCCTTCTATGAAATTATTAGATTTGCTAGCAAAAATGCGTCGTGAGAGAACACATATTGCAATAGTTGTTGATGAGTATGGCGGTACTGACGGTTTAGTTACTATTGAAGATCTTATAGAAGAAATAGTAGGACGAATAGATGATGAGCATGATCAGCAATTAGATAGCGATAATTTCAAGGTTATTAATAACTCAACAATTATTTCAAATGCACGTGTTGAAGTAGAAGTGCTTGAAGAAATAATAGGAGAAAAGCTACAAAATGATTATGATGAGTTTGATACGATAGGTGGATTAGTATTGACTAGAGTCAGTAGTGTTCCGGCTATCGGTACTAGAATAGATATTTCAGAAAATATTGAAATTGAAGTTACGGACGCAACTCCTCGTTCTTTAAAACAAGTCAAAATTAGACTAAAAAACGGTTTGAATGGTAAATGAATACGAATTTAGAGTCGGTGTGTCCTCTAAATTCGTTAAAAATATTTTATTATTATATTGCAGCTTGTGCTTCATTTCCTATCAATTCCATCGGACTTTCTTACGAAGTTGCGTCTGTATAATGCTCATATGCTAGAATTGCTCCCATTGTTGCTACTACATCGGCACCACATTTGAGAATAAAAGCCGGAGATTTAAGTAAATCACCTGCTATCACATAAATTCCAACAGCACATGCTCCTACTACTGCAATCTTACCATACCAAGGGGGTGGTATCATCACTTCTAAATAACTCGACTATTTTATTAAGCATAAAAATAAACCTAATTAGTTAATATTAAATTTTAGTTATGCGATATATAACTAAACATTAACTAATTGTCAATGATAATTACCATGAAACATGGACAATATAATTTTATGACATTATTTTCATTTGACTTAGCAGAGAAATTTGAGTTAAATATCGAAGCTCTATACATAAAAAATTATCATTATGAATGAATTACATATTAAACTACAAAATTACAGTAGTACATATCCTGAAGAAATTGTTACAAAAACAAAAATGCTTGAATTTTTAAATGAATATGAAAACCCTTTTAGCTGAGATTTACAAATAGGACATTTCACTGCTTCGGCTTTTTTACTTAATAATGATAAAACTAAATTTTTATTGATGCACCATAAAAAGCTTGATAAGTGGCTTCAACCAGGCGGTCATTGTGATGGAGATAGTAATATATTAAATGTAGCGGTTAAAGAAGCTATAGAAGAATCCGGAATTAATGAAATCAAAACGATCAATAAGGAGATTTTTGATATAGACACCCATTATATTCCGCAAACTCATAATGAGCCTGCTCATTATCACTATGATGTACGATTTTTACTAAAAACAGTAAATAATGATAATTTTATAAAAAATAACGAATCGAATGAACTTAAATGGTTTAACTTTTCTGATTATTCAAAATTAGATATTGAACTAGAACGTTCCGTTACTAGAATGATAGAAAAGTTTATGACAATTAACCATTCTGCTTGTTAAATATAAATTATTGCCCTATAATAAATAGCGTTTTTTAAATAAAATGTAAATCAAATGCCATCATCTAGAATTTTTTCATTCCGTAGTAAGAACAAGGAAGATAATACTCCAAAAAACCTAGAAATTACGCATCCAGATTCAATTAATGAGAACAGACATCCGAACTCTCTAGCAGGCGAAGTTGTTACTATTAAACTTAAGGATCAGCCTCAGCCTCATAATTTTATAAAGAGTGAAAAAGTTACCCTAACTTCATTTAAACTGCCTTCTTCTCAAAGTAAAGACGAATTTGATCCTATCTTAAAAGATGTTGAAAATATCTTAAAGGATTTTGAGATTTTCTTAGTATAGGGACTAAAGCTTTAGTAGAGATTGATTCATAGTAACATCGATAGTTTTATGCTATAAGGTTCCTAGCTAAAAAGAGCATTACCCGCGTAGATCAAAAAACGCGTTCGGTGTCATACCGTGGCTTGACCACGGTATCTTGGTCACAGACTGTATCCTTAGATCCCGTGATCAAGTCGCGGGATGACAATAATTTATTTTATGCTATTTTTTGATATTCAAAATATATTTTTCTTACTGCATAAATCCATGCTAAGCATACAAAAGTAAATACCACCATTAGAATTGGTGAGATTAAGGTAAAAGTAGCGGTTGGAACTAAAGTAAAAATAATAGATTGCACAAGACCGCTAGAGGATTTGCCGACTTTTGCACTTATCACGTCAACCGCAGCTTTGCCTTTGGTTTTAAGCTCCTCATCAAGAGGGATATATAACATTTCTCTTGAAGTATCCCATATAGAATATTTAGTACCTTTAGCTAAAATATTTTGAATGCCACCGATTGAAACGGCAAGAGCAAGAGGTGACATTAAAATTGCTCCATCAAATAATGATAAAATTTGTTGGTCAAATACGATAAGTACAAAGAACAAAATGCCGGTCACCATTATTATAACCGGTGAAATAACTGCTGCTACAAACCAGTTGTGCATACGCATAATGTTATTACCGATGATGGTCATAACCATTATTGCCACGCCTGTCCAAAGTATATACAGACTGTTAAATTCAGCATAGGTATTTACAGTCGGATATAATTCCTTAATTTTTGCTTTCCATACGGCTTCGACTAAGTTAATAGCAAATCCGAAAGCTGCCGAACAAATTAAAAGTAGCCATAAATATTTTGATTTTGCAATATATTTAAAGCTTTTAATTAGCCCCATACGTTCTGAAGTTGAGCTACCGCTTTTTGCTTTAGCATAAAATAACGGATTAGTAAAAACGTTCTTGCTAATAAATCTAACTAACAAACAACAAATAATAGCAACAATTGCCACAATTGTCGTGGATACTTGAACTAAAGTGATTTTACTATCCGAAATACTCATAAACTTCTTAATAATAGTATCTTCCGATGATAGATTCATCATTAAAAAGCCAACTAATATTAAAGAAGAGTTGCCGAATAGCGAAAAGAGAGTATAAAATCTTTTTGCTTCTTCGGTAGTAGTAAGTTCATTAGCAAACTGCCAAAATAATAATACGTAAAAAATATTAGGCCAAAGCTCGGCAAGACTATAATATACTATATAACCCCAATTACCTACTAATGAGATATACCACTTAAAATGAGGATAACGTTCCATCCAGTCAGCTAGATTATCAGGATGTACATGAAAAATATGAATATTAGGATAAATTACAAAAGTGAATAAAACAAAAAAGCTGATAAAAAATGCACTTAAATAATAAAAGATCTTTTCAAAAGTAAGATAATTAATCATTTTAGCATAAATAATCACGAATAAAGCAGCGGCAGGCGTAACGCAATAAACTTTAGCAAAACCTGCTATTTCTGCACTAATCTCGGAGATTAAAATACTATCTTTTAAGATGCGTAAAACATTTTGATTAAACAAAATACAAAACATTAAGGTACTCATCGGAATAAACTTTCCGAGTTCGTAATTATGCACAGGCCAAAATGCCGCTCTGAATTTGTTTTTAAACGATCGTGATGAGGTACTTAACATTATAAATCCCTAAGGACAAAAAAAAAACTTAAGCACTTCAAGATTTTATGTATTTCCCCTAAAACTTTAGAGCCTATATACTTGTTATTACATTCTGAAGGTGCTGAACTTATACAATATATTTAGCCTTTTGTCAAGAATTACTAATATAAGATTAGATACTCTCAATGCCTAGATAGTAATAAACTACAGGAATATTTTGACCTTTATAATAATTATACAAAGACACCTAATTTAGGTAATAAATATTTAGAATCAGGTAAAATAGTAATGCAAACAGAGCATTATAGGGTGTTGTATTATTCGGTGTTATCCCGTGGTTTGTCTATAGGTTCCAGTAAAAATAAATTAAAAATGGATTCCCGCTTTCGTGAGAATGACAAAGGGGAATTCGGGAATGACATAGAAAGAAGTCAGGATGAAATCAAAACTTTCCTAATCATCCTCTCTATCTTCAACTCACTGGAAATATTTTTTTTAGCTCGTGACAAAAGTTTTATTGAAAATTTGAGAAGCTACGGTGAAGTTTATTTAATAGATTGGCTAGAGATTGAGGAACCTAAATATTTACTAGACGACTATGTGCATAAAATAATCGAAGTAATAGATAATTTGAAAATTAAAGACATTAATTTAATAGGTCATTGTATCGGCGGTAACCTTGCGATAGCTACAAACGTACTTATGCCTAAATTTATCAAAACTCTGACTTTACTTACCTGCCCGTGGGATTTTTCTCATTTTTTCTATATAAGAATGTTGCATCGATATTTAAAACTAGATAGTGGCATAGACAATTTACCGATAATTCCTAAAATTCATATTCAAATTTTATTTTTTCTTTTATTCCCTGATTATTTCAATGCTAAATTAAAAAATTTTTTCTCTATAACTTCCGATAAGGAGCAAGAATTAGCATTGAGAATAGAGAATTGGCTTATGTCAGGTAAAATAGTATATCTAAGGAGGTTTATAATCAAATTACACAAAATATATTAGATGAAAATATGTTTATAAATCTTAAATGGAAAATCGATAATTTTATTATTGATCCGAGTTTAATTCATTGTCTTGTATATATAGTAGCAGCAGAAGATGATCAAATAGTACATAAATCTTCTATTTTACCTTTGCAAAAATTATTAAAAAACTCTAAGCTTATAGATGTAGCAGGCGGACATATTAGTTATTTAATAAATGATAAACTAGATAAATTGTTTCAGGAGTACACATTATGACAAAACCGGTTTATATAACTTATGCGAAAAGGACTGCTTTCGGCTCGTTTATAGGTAGCCTTAGTACAACAGCTGCACCTATGCTTGCTGCTCATTTAATAAAGGATATACTGCAAAACAGCAAAATCGATCCAGCTTTAGTAGGTGAGGTAATCCTTGGACAGGTAATAAACGGCGGTAGCGGGCAGAATCCGGCGAGGCAAACTCTGATTTATGCGGGAATACCGAAAGAAGTGCCGGGCTATACGATTAATAAAGTATGCGGCTCAGGTCTTAAAAGCGTAGCACTTGCAGCAAATTCAATTATGACGGGTGATAATGAAATAGTTATAGCAGGTGGGCAGGAGAATATGTCGCTCGGTATGCACGGTAGCTATATCAGAGCAGGAGCTAAATTCGGCGATATTAAAATGGTTGATCTAATGCAGTATGACGGATTAACCGATGTATTTTCAGGAGTATTTATGGGTATTACAGCCGAAAATATCTCGAAACAGTTTAATATTAGCAGACAACAGCAGGACGAGTTTGCCTTAAGCTCTCACAAGAAAGCAGCTAAAGCACAGCTAGCAGGAGTTTTTAAAGATGAAATCTTACCTATCGAAGTAACGATTAAAAAAACTACTAGTTTGTTTGATCATGATGAAACAGTAAGACCTGATACCAGCCTTGAAATTCTGAGTAAATTACGTCCTGCTTTTGATAAAAACGGTGTAGTTACAGCGGGTAATGCTTCCCCTATTAATGACGGTGCGGCATGTCTTATGGTAGTTTCCGAAGAAGCTTTGAAAAAGCATAATTTAACGCCGCTAGCTCGTATTGTTTCTTATGCTTCAGCCGGTGTTGATCCAAGTATTATGGGTACTGCCCCTGTTCCTGCATCCAAAAAAGCTTTAAGTAAAGCAGGTTGGAGCGTTAATGATTTGGAAGTTATCGAGGTTAATGAGGCGTTTGCCGCTCAAAGTATTTATGTAAACCGTGAAATGAAATGGGATATGGAGAAGGTTAATGTTAACGGTGGAGCAATAGCAATCGGTCATCCGATCGGGGCAAGCGGCGGACGTGTACTGATCACTCTGATACACGGCTTACGAAGAGCTAAAGCTAAAAAAGGCTTAGTTACTTTATGTATCGGTGGCGGTATGGGTATGGCTATGTGCGTTGAAGCGGTTTAAATGTGCATTTGACTATATAGGCATTAATTGCTTTATTTGCTAAAGAAGAAAGTTGTATTCATCTGAATTAACTATAGTTCATTGTAATATATATCTGATCTAATATCTCTACAACCTAATAATGCATAATTACAATGTGTTATTGTATTTATAAACTCATGAAAGGTAGAAAAATGAGAGAATGCCTCCGGTTCATAACTCTCCCAATAATTTTCTGCTTCTTCTATATTATTACAAACACGCTTTAGTTTTTGACCAAGATATTTAGGAATATTCCCTAAATTTTTTGCCCAACTCCATACCATAAAATAGTTAGGATTAAAATCAGTAGAATCTATAAGAGGAGTTAGTTTAAAATGCTTCAATAAATTAGAAAAGTTATTTATGAGCTTATGAGAGGCTAACGCTTCATTGGGTATATAATTCTCATCATCAAATTGATGAAATATTTTTAATCTTTTTAGGCATATAGGTATCTCTTTTGCAAGTTCCATATAACGGAGAAGATTAGAAATTGGGTATTATAAAAGGTATAAGTTTGATTGCTTTTAAGCCATTCTTGGTCATTATTTATTATTTGTGCATCTTCAATTGGATATGCATCATTCCCATAAATTAAACAAGACAATATATAACTTAAGGTAGCTAATTGCATGCTTGGTGACCAGTTTATAGGATTCCAAGAAGACCAAATGCTAGACACTATATATTTAATAATTTCCTTATTATTTTGCATTTATTATATACTATTTGGGTTAAGGAAATAATATATTAAATGAATTTATAAAAATACTAAATTTTATTAAAATCATTAATAATTTGGTGATAATTGTGTTAATTATACACCTCTTTATATGCTATAAACAGTAACATTAAAAAGTTGTTTACTTCTTCTAGTTTCATACTTAGGATATTTCTATTTTAAGTGTAAACTTCTTTTGATGTACAATCAATCTGATGAACAAAGCAAATCTATCCTTGGTGTATGGAAGATTATTGAAGTACTAACTCCTAATAAAAACGAAAATTTAAATAGATATTTTGCAATTATTAGAGAACATACCGATAAAAAAGGCAGTTTTAGTTGCAAACTGGATAAGAAAGAAACACTTTTTTCTTAAAAGATGCTTAGTTTGAAAAACTGGATAAAACAAAACTCGGTATTGATCTTGAGAAAAATGAAGTAGCAGTTTATTGGCATATTTATCTCGGTTATTTAAAATGGTCGGAAGCTGCACTTGATATTTTAAAGAAAATCCAAAATATAACTAAATTAGATCAAGAGTTCTTAAATGATTATAATAACCATCAGGATAAGCAAGAGCAACCGAAAAACACCTATTGCTGGTTTAACTATAGATGAAAACGGTAAATATATTGAATGATTTATGGTTATCTCTACTGTTGCTTATGTTCTCGGTAGAATCATGAGAGAAGAGTTCCAAGAAAAAGAATTAAAAGATTTACCAAATTTTGTAGATAATAATAACAGCCTAATAGAGGAAGTATTTTCAGAAAGTGAGAGAATATATTTTAAGGATAAAAAGCAAGATTCTTGAGTTAAAACTCTAAATTTAAAAATGATTAATCTTATGATTGATCTTGTAGTACAGAAGTTAGAAATTGACAAAAAATATTTATTTAGCCGCTCTGAAATATGTGTAAGAAGAGTTACCTCGCATAAAAAGAAAAAAGATAAACCGGTAATTTATAATTTTGCCACTCCTTCCTTAGAAATCCTTAGAAATGTTTAATAGTTTTTTCTAAGACCATTAGATTTTGTACGAAGTAATATAGAAAAATTTGACTCGGAATCAGCAATTGCCAAATATCGTGGTAAAGAAGATAAGCCGGATTCCATAGATGTTTTAAAGCATCAAGAAAGTCTACAAGAACTGTTATCTCCATTTATGATGCAACCGACGCGTTGGTGTTCATCGCCGAGTCACTCTCTTGCGGCACTGCAAACTGCTGCGATTAATTTGGTATTACCCTCTTTTTCAGGAAAGCTTTTTGCTGTTAATGGTCCGTCTGGTACAGGTAAAACCACTATACTTTTTGATCTTATAGCAAATATCTATGTAGATCGTGCTTCATATTTAGCAACTTTAGAAGATCCTAAGGACGGGTTTCAAAATAAAAAATCTTCCTTACATACACCAAATTTTGATTATCATGTTAATTCTTTAAAAACGGAATTACAAACTTACGGTATGGTTGTTGCATCATCTAATAACAATGCCGTTGAAAATATATCTAAAGAAATATCGTTATATAGTAAAATAGATAAGCTATATCATAAAGATTTAAGTTATTTTAAATAACTTTTATTGAAAGAGGAAAAAGAGAAAGATAGGGGTATATTTGCTGCGGTGCTCGGTAATCATGGAAATAAAAAGAGATTTTCAAATAAGTTTTGGAAATATAAAGATGAAGAAGAAAACGATGATAAGAATGATGAAAAACATACAATGCTGCAATATCTTAATCTGCTAGTTAATAATAAATGTAAAGATAAAGCCCCTGCACATTTTAAACCTGAATATTGTAATTCTATAGATGAAATTAATAATGAATGGAAAGAAGCGTGTGCTGATTTTAACAATTTATACAGTGAAATTCATGAAGTTTATGAAAATATTGTATCAATTATTGAATTTAATAAAAAGAAAAGAGAGTTAATTAAGGAAGAGGATTTAGGAGTGATATATGCAGAAAAAAAGAAGAGCAAAATGAGTTAGAATTATAGCTTGATTATAAAAGCTCTAAAATACTTGAAATTGATTGTGAAATAAAATTATTAAATTTGTTTTTTTTGAAAAAATTCATGCATTTTTGAAAACCGCAAAATACAATTCTTGCTATGAGCAAAAACGGGATTTAATTAAGCTAAAAAATAAATCTTCAGAAGAAATTGACCAGATAAAAACTGATATTAAGAATATTAAAGCTGCAATTAAGAAAATTGAAGCTTCTGTAGAAGAAATAAAACAGCTTAACGACTATATAAGCTTGGCTATCGTAAGTTTAAAAGATAAATATTTCAATATTAAGGATTTTGAAGAAGATTTATTTTGGAAAAATTGGCAAGAAAATTTTGAAGATTTAAATAAAGTCACTCCTTACTTTGATAAAGAGTTTGAAAAATTAAGATCAAAATTATTCATAAGTGCTGTAAGATTACATGAGATATTTATAAATGCTAATGCTGATAATTTGGGGCATAGCCTGAAATATTTCTTTGATATGGCAGTGCATTCATCGGGTGACCCTAAGATAAACAAAATTGCTTGGCAAAATTTCTTTATGGTCATACCTGTTGTGTCTACAACTTTTCACTCATGCGATAAAATGTTGGCAACATCCGAACATAATGAAATTCCTTGGTTATTTATTGATGAAGCAGAGCAGATACCGCCACAATACGCAGCTAGTGCTATTTAAAAATCAAAAAAAGTCGTAGTAGTCGGTGGTCCGCTACAAACAGATCCTATTTCTATATTAAAGCAAGATTTAATGAACAAATTATGTGAACATTTTAAGGTTTCATATCCTGAGTGGTCACCTTCGGAAGTTTCATTGCAAAACCTAGCTGACCGTAATTCTTTATATCAAACAAAAATAGATGATGTTACGGTTGGTTTCCCTTTATTAGTGCATAGAAGATGCCAAAATCTGATGTTTAAAATATGTAAAAAATAGCTTACGGTGACAAAATGATTTTTGCTACCTCTGACTGTCACTCTGATATTAGAACGATTTTAGGTACTTCAAAATGGATAGATATAAAAGATAATAAGGTTCAACGTTATAAATATGAATCGGAAGCCGAATTTCAAAAATTACTAGAGTTATTAAAACCAAGTATTAAAAGAGAAAAAAGGGGATGATTCGCTCAAACAAATTTACATTATTACAATGTATAAAGATTACAGCGAATCTATTCGTAGAAAATTGAATGAAATAATATGACGATTCAAGATATGAGAAAACAATTCAAGCATTTGGATATAAAAATATCGGCACTATTCATGCATTTCAAGGCACAGAAAACGATACGGTAATAATACTACTAGGAGCTCAGCATCCTCTGGATAAAGGTGTAAGAAATATAATGACGCACAAGCCAAACGTCTTAAACTTCGGTATTAGCAGAGCTAAAAATAACCTTTATATTATCGGTAGCCTTGAGATTTGGCTGAAACATAAATATATGCCGGAAATCTATAATATGCTTGGTGATAAAGATTATACTTAGAGAGCACTACAAGAATTGGCTAACTGTACAGACTGGCGGAGAGAGAGGGATTCGAACCCTCGATACGGTATGACCCGTATAACGGTTTAGCAAACCGCCGCCTTCGGCCACTCGGCCATCTCTCCGGTTATATGGCTTTACTTTATATCATCTAATAAGCAAAATTTCTAGAATTATTTTATAATTTTTCTAACTCAATATAATCATTTTCCGGCTTTACGGAATTGCTCATAATCAAAGCTTCCTTATCACACCTGGGTAGCCCTTTAAAGTCCATATACCAATAACTAGGTAAATCATCCCAACTACGGAAATATTCAATATATTTGTAAAACTGTTTAGCCTTGGCTTCGATAGTTTTAATATCCGTGTTATCATCACAAATATCAAAAAGTTGTTGGGTTATGTAATAAATAGATTTAGTATCATTTTTATATTTATCTATTAAGTACTCTATAATTTCGATTCGCTTGTTTAAGCTAAGATGATAAGATAAGATGATAAGAGTCTGAAATTAACAATTTTACAAAATTCTCACTATCACTACAGATGCTAAATAATATGTTCTGAATGTTCTCAAATAATTTCTGATATTTAACTAAAAATCTATTCCAAGTTATTGCTTTAAGCTTGACAAAACTCTTATAGTCTCTTGGTTGGCATTCGGGAATATATTTTTGTAACGGTACTAAAAAATTGAGGTTATCTAAATTTTGATGAAAATTGTGTAATTCTTCAAAATATGCAGCCATAAAAATGATTGTACACTGAGTAATAAGAAAATCTACAAAATAAAATTGATAAATAAATTTGATGATATTTGAATATCTGCTACTAACTCGCTGTCTAGTTTTCTAATATCATTTACTATATCACCAATATATTGTAACTCTTCATCCGTGTGATCTACATATTTAATATTTAAATCTTCAAAGGTAATAACTTTACCTTTGGCTATTTTATCTATTATTGTATAGTTTTTAATTATAGGTGCTTCATAATTAGCAATAATATAAATTTCCGGATTATATATATCTTTGAAGTTATTTCGCAGCATATTGTTTACTGCTTTTACCGTATTTTGATTTAGATAATCAAGCTCTAATATATGAATATTGGTAAGTAATAAACTTGCATGATCTATTTTATTAAAAGGAGCAACATACCATGGATATTCACCTTCTTTAATGTCTTTTTGGATAAGAGCAATTTTTTTATAACATTCTTCTTTTAAAAATGTATCATTAGTATCTGTGAAGGCTAAATTGTAAAATCCTCTATTACCTTGTCTAAATAGCTCTGCCAATCACTAGTGAATAATTCTAGCAATTGCTTAAAAAAACTAAAACTAATTTGCATATAATAATATTAAGTTAATTTAAAAACTTTATGAATCAGAAGTTATTAGAGACAGTTATTGACTAACGTTATCTAAACAATGCTGTAGTTCTTCTAAATTACTTATATTACTTAACTTATATGGATAATTAATTTTCCGGAGCATATTTGTTAGTACGCTTCCTGCCCCTATTTCTACTATATGAGTGATTTCTAATTGGTGAAATAATTCTAGAGTTTCACGCCATCTAACTCGCCCGCATATCTGAAGCATTAAATTTTGTTTGATTTCTGTAGGATCTAGAGTAGGTTTTGCGGTATAATTTTGGATTATCGGTATCAGAGGTTTATTAATTACAGCTTTATCAAGAGCTACTCGCATTTTTTCTTCTGCTGGTTTCATTAAGCTACAATGAAATGGAGCACTGACTTTCAGCTTTATCGCTTTATAACCTAAATCTTTAATTATACTAATAGCATGATCTATAGCTGTGGTCTTGCCACTAATAACTATTTGTCCTTCGATGTTATCGTTGGCAATTTGGCATAAATTTATTTTGTTGATCTCTTCTAATATTGCTTCAAGTTTTTGAAGCGGAATATTGATACAAGCCGCCATGCTTCCCTCACCTTCAGGACATGCTTCCTGCATAGATGTACTACGTGTATGAAGTAGTTTTGCTGCTGTCTCAAGGTTAATACTTTCGGTGCTACATAAAGCACTATATTCACCTAGCGAATGACCGGCAGCATAATCACAAAGACTATCCAAACTTTTATCGGTTTCAGCTTTGATAATATTTATTATTGCCATAGATACTGCCATTAATGCCGGTTGTGCGTTAGTGGTTAAGGTAAGTTCTTCAGAAGGTCCATTAAAAATTATATCGGTGAGTTTGCGGTTTAGTACTTCATCAACGATTTGAAAAGTTTCTTTGGCGGGTTTAAAATTATCATAAAAATCTTTTCCCATACCGATCAATTGCAACCCTTGACCGGGGAAGATAAAAGCTGTTTTCATATTTTGTATTATCGATTGAGTTTATTAATAGATTTTATTAAAATTTTCTAAAATAGTCAAATTATTTTAAGCATTTTAAAACTGTTTTTCAATTGTTACGCTATATATAATTTTTACAAAAGTATTAATTTTTCTTAGCTCTATAACTTGATTACTGCCAACTAGTACTATAAATTAAACTAAGAAAATATAAACAAGGAAATTAGTTATGAAGTTAAAAGAATATTTTAAAAAGTTAGAAAGTACAGCTTTTGGTCCGTGGTTTGCTGCATTTAAAAAATTATTGAGTAAAGAGGCATTAGAAGAGGAAATACTGAATATAAAACTAAAGGAATCTGAAAAGCAAGAGGTTAATAAAAAAGGTTTAGTTATTTTATCTAATAATGTTATTGAAATTGAACAAAAAGATACAATAGAGCATGCAATTTCAAGAGTTAACCAATATAAAGAAAATATAGGTTTGGTATTTACTCTAATTACCAATATTCAATTAGAAAAATTTGCAGAATTTATCTATAATTTACCGAAAAAAACATAGTGAATTTAAGGATTACTTTCGTAGTGAAGAACAAAAAGATGGGTTTTTTAAAGAAGATGCTTATAAAAAAGTTGTTAATAAAGGTAAATTAGTTGAAAAATTCCAAAACTCATATAAATATAATTATGAAAAAATAGAACAAAATGTTCATGAATGACAAGCTTATTTAGATTTATATGAATATAATTGTGGTATTCTTAAATCTGATTTATTAGGGCATGATCATTATCATAATGCATAAATTATTATGCTATCTATTTTATAAGTAGCGGTTTCAATAAAAATCTTATTAATTTTCTTATGACAATATCTATAAATGATTTAAATTTAAGATATAGGAGTTAAATTGAAATAAAAAATATTTAAGTTGAAATTTAAATAAATGTTACTACTATTATGTAGTATCTAACTAAATTCTGTGAAATTAATGATGTTTGATCAGTTAAATATCTTATATCCTATGTTAATAAGTATTTTTCTTGTTGTAGTTGTTATTTCTAAAATAACAAAGTATAAACAAGTCTTAAAAGAAAAAAATTTAAGTATTATTCCTTATTACCTTTTTCATAAGCATAATGCAGGGATGGTAATTGTTTAACCTTTCTATTTTAATTCTTGCTTTATTTTCAAAGAAACTTTCTAAAATTTTTAACATAAGACGCTATTTAAATATATGTGCGTCTTAATAGTATATTGTATTTAATATAGCAGCTACTAATTGAGAAATTTATCGCAAGTTTGTTTGGCTATTTCATACCAGCAATTTTCAGGAGTGGTAGATTTATTACTAAAACCGCATATAATCAGCCTGTCTTTAGCTCTTGTCATTGCAACGTAGAGTAGTCTTATATATTCTTGCAAATCTTTTAATTTTTCAGCTGCTTTCAGCTCTTGCAAAAACTCAGGAGTATCGGCAGCATTAGCAGAGAAAAACATTTCTCCTTTATCATCCCAAATAAATTTATTGCTGCTTATCGGTAAAGTAGTAGAATCGCATAATATAACAATAGGAGTTTCAAGCCCTTTAGAGCCGTGGACGGTCATTACTCTTATTTTGTCTGAATGCTCCATATCACGTTTAATATAGATATCGTTATTCTCAAACCAAGCAACGAATCCTTGCAGTGAATTATCTATATCATTTGCATAGTTTTTGCTTAATGTTAATAGCTCATTTATCATATCATCACTATCATCATCGTAAATCTCTCGTAAATTTAGATTATGCACCACTAAATCAAAGAAGTTCTCAACAATCGATATTTTATAAATTTCAATTAGAGAATCTAACTTATTATATATCTCCTCATGTGAAGAGAGTATATCCCATAAGCTATTCTCACTTTTATTTACAAGAAGTGTGTATAATTGCTGTTCGCTTATTCCAATAATCGGTGATTTTAGTAAACAGGCAAGATTTAAATCATCATCAGGTAGTAACACAAATTTAGCTAATGAAATTAAATCCATTATAGTTAGATTTTCCTTAAGGTTCATTCTATCGCTTACCTCAACTTTAAGCTTAGCTTTGCTAAGTTCTTTGATCAGATTATTACTAAATGCATCCCTCTTTCTAACTAATATCATGAAATCTTTTTCAGATATTCTGTTTGCAGTAGACGGTAAAATTTCTTCGCTTTCTATTTGTTCTTTTATAAAATTTACGATTTTTTCTATGAGTAAATCGGCAGCAGATTTAGAATTTTCATAATCTGCAGGTAGTGCCCAAAAAAGCTCTTCTTGTTTTTCACTCGTCACTAATGGCCAAACCGTTACAGAGCCTTGATGTGTACGAAATGAGGATATTAAAGGATTATTCGAAAGGAATAAACTCGGGTAATTGGATTTTATATTTTTTAAAACATTATAAGTAAATTGTAGAATCTCTGTACATGATCTATAAGAATATTCAAGGGTGATATTTTTGAATTTCTTATTAGCATTTGTAAGATTTGTTTTTAGTCGCTCATTTAATAAGTTGAAATTATGAAGATCAGCCCCTTGAAAACTGAAGATCGATTGTTTATCATCGCCGACTATGAAAACACTATTATTTGGCCTCTCTACAGCATTAAACTCTGTTATTAAAGTAGTAATGATATTCCACTGCGGGGGGCTTGTGTCTTGTGCTTCATCGACAAGAATATGATTTATCTCGCTTTCAAGCTTATGCAGCAACCACTTATGAGTAGTTTTATTATTTAGTAATTTCTCGGTGTAGTAAATTAAATCGTCGTAATCGAGTAAATTATTTTCTTCCTTATATGAATCGTATTTTTTTAAAATAATATGCGCAAGTTTAGTAAGTAAGTTCGTATGATATTCTAGCTCTTCTATGCGACGCAGCTCATCTAATCGGTAAATTTCAGAGGTAATTTTTTCTAGCTCTAGTAATAATTTAGGATATTTCCTTATTAATGCTTTCGATAAAAGGCTTTGTCGTTTTTTCCCATCTTTGGTAAAAAAAATTTCTTTCGGTGCTATCTCCACATCATACTCGGCAAATAAGTTTTTTACCTTATCGTAAATATTATTTAATTCCCCTAACGCTAATCTTTTATTAGATATTTCTTTGGGAATTTGCTTATTTATCAATAACTTTCTGAATTTAATTTTCTGCTCGATTATCTCGGTAAAAATATCTTGCAGAGTTATTTCATGAAATCGGTTAAGTAAAATTTTCATTAAGTCATTATGTTCATCGCTTAAGTAAATTTCGTTTCTGATATTTAGGAAGATATCTTGTAATTTAGTTTCTTCAAGGATTTTAAATTCTGGTGTTATGCCGGCTTCTAAGGGAAAAGTGTTAAGGATTTTTTGACAAAAAGCATGAATTGTATAGATATTTAAAAGCTTATTGCTATTTAGTATTTTATCATATAAAGTTTTTGCGTTTTCTGTTTCTTGCGGCGATGGCTTATTGCCGCTCATTAAGAAAAGTACTTCTTCTAGTTTCTCGGCGTTGCAAAGAGAAAGATATTTAAGTCTGCTATTAATCCTTACTTGCATCTCTATAGCTGCAGCATTAGTAAAAGTAAGGCATAAAATATTGGAAGGCTCTACGCCCGTTATTAACAGACGTAAAAATCGATCGGTTAGGATTTTGGTTTTACCGGTACCGGCAGATGCCGATACCCAAACGGAGTAATTAGGATCGGATGCTTCTCTTTGTAAATCACTCATTTATGTATCGATTTTCTACTATGACCCCGTGGCTTGACCACGGGGTCCAGTCTTTTTAATTATTTTTCTGGATTCCGCTACAAGCTCGCGGGATGACATCCACAGCCATATAACGACGCCGATAAATTACATATATTACGATTAAAGAAATAGCAAGTCCAAACCAAGTTAGGGCGTATTCTAAATGGTCATTTCTGATTGCTGCTAAATGATTTATTGCAAGAGGTAATAAAATATCTAGATTGCTAATATCTTTTCCTTCCGCAATAATATAAAAATTCTCAAGATCTAAGCCTAACGCTTTGGATGTTTCTTTTAAATTTAGCGTTAGCCACACATTATTTTTTATATCGTTAGCAGGTAAGTAGATACGAGTTTTTTCTGATGGCATGGTAACACCGATAATCTCGTGCTGCCGGTCGTTTGTAGCTTGCGTGATAATATTTTTATTGCGATTACTGAACCAACCTCGTGCTACTAAAATAACTTTATCTTCTATGGTTTTAAAAGGAGTAACTAAATAATATCCGTCTTTTGCACTCGACATTGACCTTCTACCGTATAAATATATGTCTTTATTAGGCAAAAATTGACCGGTAATTTTTACTTTGTGATAAGGTAAACCGTCTTGAATTTCTGCTAAATTAATTGCAGGTGAGGTTAGGTTAGCTTGCATTGAAGCTAAAAATAATTTCTTTTCTTTTAAACGACTAAGCTGCCAAAAGCCTAAATAGATAAGTATTGTAAAGGTTATAAATACAAGAAAATTTGTTTTCATAGATAAGTTTTAAGGGGATTGTTGATAATCATCATTGCGAGCGACTAAAAGGAGCGTGGCAATCTCATGAAATAATATAAAATATATAAAATCCCTGAGATTGCCACGTCGCGGCTTTGTCTCTCCTCGCAATGACGTTTTACTAAGCAGTTTTTAAAATCCTACTGAGAAACTCTTTATGTTTTTGCAGCTCTTCTTTTGTAGGTTTAATAACAATAGTAGCTTGCTCTGTTTTGTTATTTACTTGATTAGTTGCTAAATTATTTATTCTGGCAGATTTATCAACCATTTTAAAAGCGGATTGTCTACCGCCCATTAACTCTACATATACTTCTGCAAGTAATGCTGCATCTTTCAAAGCTCCGTGAAGCTGCCTACCTGAATTATCAACTTTAAATCTTTTACATAATGCATCAAGATTATATTTTGAGCCTGGAAACATGCTTCTAGCCATTACTAAAGTATCAATAGTATTTGCTAGTTCCAAGAGTTTAATTTCGGTTCTTTTTAATAATGATAATTCGTGATTTAGAAATTTAATATCGAAAGGAGCATTATGAATAATCAGTTTGCTATCTGAAATAAACTCTAAAAAATCATCGGCTATTGTATGAAATAGAGGCTTGTCTTTTAAAAATTCGCCGGATATGCCATGAATTCTATAAGCCTCAAACGGCATATCTCGCTCAGGATTAATATAAAAATGAAAATTCCTGCCTGTTAATACCTTATTTACCATCTCAATAGCACCGATCTCAACGATTCGATGACCTTGTCGTGGGTCAAGTCCCGTAGTCTCGGTATCTAAAATTATTTCTCTTAAACTCGACATTCCAAATCCTTTATTAGCTTCGCTATTTGTTTTTCCAAGTCTAACATATCAACGCCGCTATTTATAGCAAAATCTGCTTTTGCTATTTTGCTCTCTTGTGATAGTTGAATTTCTTTGATTTTATTATAAATTTCTATATCAAACGAAGATCTCGTTATTGCTCTTTGCATTCTTATTTCTTCAGAGCAGTATATTGTTACGACAAAATCAAAATATTTATCAAATTTAGCTTCATAAAGCAGCGGTATTTCGGCAAAGCCAAATTTGGAATTAGCATTTTCTTTAAAAAAGAAAATGAGTTTATCTATTAGTAAGGGGTAAATAAAATTTTGTAGTTTTTCTCTAGCTAGGTCGTTATTGTAAATTAAATTACTGATTTTTCCAATATTGAAAGACTCAAGTTCAGGTAGTAATTTTAAAATCTGAGTTTGCAAAACTACATCTTGATATAATTCTTTTATGCATCTATCGGCACAAAAAGTTTTATATCCTTTTTCTGCTAAATAACCCAACATAAAAGTTTTACCCGATGCATAGCTACCGGTAATACCTATTGCTAACATTTTGTTATAAAAATTTTATGTTCATTAGCGCGTTTTATAGTTAATTCTTCTTCGACTATAATTACGTTATTTTTTTGAATCGCTATCCCTTTGTAATTATATTTAGCAAGATTCTTTATAGTATTAGGACCGATCGTCGGCATATCTAGTCTATTATCTTGACCTAATTTCGCTATTTTTACTAATACTCCTCCATGAGGATTTTTACGTAAATCTGCACATCTCGTTATTAAATTATCCGTTCCTTCGGCAGCCTCTATACCAAGTATGTAGCCACTTTCAACTATAACCGATTGTGCAATGTCGAATGCACTTAGATGATTCAATAATTTTATTCCAAGCTCAATATCATTTTTATCTGAACTTATAGGGTTAGTATCGGTTATAATATTGGAGTTATCTTGTTGATTTTTATATATTTCATTACTTGAAATTACCTTGAAACCGTAACTTTCAAAAAAATCCGCTACTGTTTTTAGCAAACTATCATCTCCTCGAATTTTTTGCCCAACTATTTTGAAAAGCAATAAACCGCCTATTTTATCTACGGCTAAATTTTTAAAATTCGGTCTATTAACTCCACCGATAAAAATAATATTTTTTACCTTATGCTCCTTAAAATATTTTATAGCTTCCCCGACCATACCGATTTTCAAAATCTTATATTCAAAATCTTTAATTTGATCTATATCAGCTTCGTCTTTAATTGCCGCGATATAACAATTACCGCCTTGCTTTGTATAATTACCTGCTATTAAGTAAGGTAATGAACCTCTGCCGGCAATAATTCCAAGATTTGGTAGCATAATTAAGTTTTTAATTTAGAATTCTAAACATTTATTATAAGTTCATTTTTAATATAAATCTAGAATTCTTATTTGACCTTTACATTTTAATCAAATTAAGGTATAATATTTGGTGCTAATATAGCTATAGTAATAAACGTAATTTAGAATAGAGGTTGCGGACTCGGGGGCAGTACCCGACGCCTCCACCAAAATTTTCTAAATAATTTGCTCCTAAAGGTAATTTGTACGTCGCTCCGGTACTCGCATCCTCACGTTACTTGCTTGTACCCTGTGGTTCTGCGTTCCGTGTCGCCTTCAAATTTCTCTTTATTAGCTACGTCATTTAGAAAAGTTTAAATATGTAATAACTCTTAAAGAGTAGACAATACGAAGTTCATCGAGTATTTTTGGGGGGCGAAATAGGGTCGACGTGCCTAATAAAAAGATTGCTTTTACTCGGGATGATTCCGCCGATGGCTTATGCCATATGGGTCAAAACAAAGAAACGCAAACGATAATAATCGTTCTGTAGGTCGTTTAGCTTTAGCAGCTTAATCCTACGCGGCTGGAGGGTGTGCCGGGCAACAGAAACACCCTCACTTATACTTGTTTAATTTGAAAAATTGGCATTGCCTAAAAACGGTTGATCTTGTCATTGCAAGCGAACGTAGAGAATGTGGCAATCTCATAAAGTAGGACTCCTGAGATTGTTTCGTCAAAACTTACAGTTTTTCCTCGTAATGACGTAAACTGTTCAAATTAAACTTCGTCGACCTATTTTTATTTATTTTTCTCGTATGAATATTGAATATAAAAAATTTGTGCATGAATATATGCTAGAATTTGTGAAAAAAATTCTAACAAAAATTCAGCATGAAAATTTATATTGGGATCAGTTAATATACATATCGTACAGAACCGATAACCCTGCGGTAATTTTACCTTCAAAAGTTAAACAGGCATATCCGAAACAGATAACAATAGTACTGCAATATCAGTTTGAAAATTTAATAGTAAATGATACGGGCTTTTCTTTAACGGTAAGTTTTGACGGTGTTAAAGAAATAATTTACGTACCTTTTGATGCACTTATTAGCTTTGTTGATTCCAATAATAATTACAGTCTCACTTTTAATCAGTCGTTAAATATACATGAAAATCCTCAACATGAAGAGGAAATAAGTAATAATAAAAGTTATCAGACTTCATCATCTTCAAGTCCAAATGTTATAATGTTAGATAAGTTTCGTAATTCTTCTAAACCTAAACCTAGTTAATGCATATTATGGATTCAAAAGTAGTGATATATACTGATGGTGCATGTGCGGGTAATCCAGGTCCCGGAGGGTGGGGAGCTTTGCTTCAATTTAATGATACTAGCAAAGAAGTATTTGGGTATGAGTTAGATACGACTAATAATCGTATGGAAATTACGGCAGCACTTGAAGCCTTGAGGATTTTAAAAAAATCTTGTAATATTAAGATTTATACCGATAGTAAATATTTGCAACAAGGAATTACCGCTTGGATTCATAATTGGATAAAAAATAATTGGTGTAAAAGCAACAATGAACCCGTTAAAAATGCCGATTTATGGCAAAAATTATACGCAGAATTGAGTAAACATACTATTATTTGGAAATGGGTAAAAGGTCATGCAAATAATAGCGGTAATATTGCTGCCGATAAACTTGCAGTGCAAGGAAGAGAAACTGCTATAGAAATTTTAAAATGTCGTGGATAGATAAGTTTTTTATTACTTTTTTTCACAAAAAAGTAGGAGAAGATGAGTTTTTGAATCAATATTATGAAAGCCGTAATATTGATTATTTAGGGCGTCCAAGGAGGTTTGTTATTTATAAAAATGTAAATGAACCTACAAAAATTCCGCCAAGTTGGCACGCTTGGTTACATCATTTAGTAAATGAGATACCAAAAAATATTCAGCTTTTTCCATGGCAAAAGAATAATAAAATAGTTAAAAAGCTGCCTAAAACATCAAATCTTAAATATAATAGATGGCAACCGTAATTAATTAATAAAATATAAAAAACAATGCAACAGAACATTATTGAAACAATTATAGGCTTTGTAGTATTAATTATTGCTTTGCTATTTTTGATTTTTGCCTACAAAACAGGTAGTTCTATAACTAGTTCAAAAGGCTATCAGGTAACTGCTCATTTCCAAAGTGCGGAAGGGATAGCAGTTGGAAGCGACGTAATGATTTCAGGTATAAAAATCGGTAGTGTAAAGCAAATTACTTTAGATCCAAATAGCTTTGATGCAAGTGTATATCTCAATATTAATGATGATGTTAAAATACCTAAAGATTCTAAAGCCCAAGTAGTCACCAGCGGGTTACTTGGAGGTAAATATATTTCAATTGTACCGGGTAATGACGATGAAAATTTAGCGGCTAATGAAGAGATAAAATATACTCAATCAGCAATTAATATTGAATCATTAATTAATAAAATTGTTTCTTCATTCGGTAGTAAGTAGAAGTAATACGAAATAAAAAATCATTAAATTTAGTCGAATCTAGTTTAGATTCGGTTTTTTTATTATTTAAGCTATTGTAAAGTTCTTATAAGAGGAGCATCGTATAAGTTTTGTAGGCAAAATAATTTGCTTAACAAAATGTAAACTAATAAAGGAGTAAATTATAAAAGAATCAAATTCAAACTCTGCTACAGCAGATGTCGAAGGTATCAAAAAAGATATTGAAAGCTTAGTGTCAAGATTACGTAATTTAAAAGGTAAATCCGGAGATATTCTAGATGAGCAGTTAGGTAATTTATCATCCCGTTATGGAACATTATAAAGATAAAGTAATGGATAAAGGTAAAGCTAATGTAGCGGATTTATGTGAGTCGACACGTGACCACCCTTTGCGGAATCTCGCTTACGCTTTTGGTGCAGGTGTATTGCTCGCTATTCTTATGAAATAGGTAATTCAATGTTAAAATCTCTAATATATGAATTATTAAAAAGTAGCATTAAACAAGAAGAGAAATCTTATGGCAAACCATTTGTCTATTTTTTTAATATTCTAGGTTTAGTTTTAATAATTATTGCTAATTATTGTGATTGTTCGGATAGTCTGGAATTTTATTTTCTTATGCAAAGCGGAATAATTTCTATATTAAGCTCTTGATGCCGAATTTTGTAAGATTCGCTTATACGACTTCGTTAAGCTCACTCTTAAATTTGTCATTTGAGTGTCTGATTTTGTTTTTGGGCAATCTACATTATCTTAGCCAAGTGTATGAAAGTGTTTAAGCTTTCTTCGTCGTCTTGGGTCATTATATAAGGCACTTTGACATATATAAGCATTTGATGTGTTTTGTCCGATATTTTATTTTTCTCTAAAAACGCATATGATTTATGAGTATTGTTATGTTCATCTTGTATACTAAACACTTTATTTACTGCAACTGATTTATCGGATTTTGATATAAAATCATCAATAAAATAGTTTAAATAATCTCTAAATAATTCGCTTAATTGCTTATCATTTTCAAGTTCTTCATATGATAACGATCTTGCGGTTTTCAACTTAAAATATGATTTAATCATTTCAAGAGCAGAATATCTATCGCAGTTATTATTAAGAATTTTATATAACATTTTTTTATCAAAATATGCAGGTATTATTTTTAAATCCTTATTAATAATTTGTTGTTTGTAATAAGATAATTGACGCATCAACACGATAACAATAGCTGTAAGACCTGCAACTAAGATAGAGTATAAATTTAGTGATTGAAAAAGCATATAAATTTTGAATATATTTAATTATAACTACCAATGGTAGTACAGTATTTTGTTTTTCAATCTAAAAATGAACCATTGCTGTATATTATTTATTTTTTCTTTCAATTATATCACATATCTATCATGCTAATAAAATAAAGTAAATTTAAAGTACTAATTATTAGTTTGTTTCTTGCTTTTAACGTTACTATTTACTGGGGAATACAGTGAAATCTATATAATTACAACTATAAAAAACATCACAATATATTATAGCTTTTCTCTATCAATTCACGAAATATATTAAGTTGCACTTCCTTTTTTTATTTATCGTGTAAAGCGAAATTTCTATTGACTTTTATATAAAACAGTATAAATTTCTTTACAATTTAATTTTTTGTAAAGAATTTATGCTAGGCTATGAAAAAGAACAGAGAAGTTTAACAAGTGACCAAAAAGAAGCCACGGGAATTTTATCTACAGCTACTTTTCTTGAGTATTTTGATTTAATGTTGTACGTCCATTTAGCAGTATTGTTAAATGAATTGTTCTTTCCTAAATATGATTCGAGTGCAGCTTCTCGTCTCTCTGCCTTTACCTTTTGTTCTACCTTTATATTTAGACCACTAGGAGCATATGTTTTTGGTCGAATAGGTGATACAAATTAGGGCGAAAATCTACTGTTATTATCTACCTTAATGGCTTTATCCTGTATAATTATGGCAAATGCTCCTACTTATGAACAAGTAGGTTATTTTGCTGCTGTATTAATCACAATTTGCAGTGCAATTCAAGGTATAGCGTCTGTAGGTGAAATAGTAGTAGCAGAACTTTATTTAACTGAAATTACAAAACCACCTATACAATATCCCGTAGTTTCTTTTATCGCCGTAGCATCAGTAATTGGGACAACTGTAGCTTTAGCTATAGTATCTTTAGTTACTACTCAAGGATTTAATTGGCGTCTTGCCATTGGGATAGGTGCAATTATTGCAGTTGTGAGAGGCTACGCTAGAGCTCATCTTAGAGAAAAGCCTGATTGTGTAGATGCAAGTGCTAGACTTTTACGAAAATATGAAAAAGCAAATATCGACAAAAAAGAATTAAAAAACGATGAGATTTTTTACCAAAAACCTAATAAGAAGACAACTATATATTTTTTCATAATGAGTTGTGCTTGGCCCATATTTTCTACTATACTTATATTACTTGTGGTGAAGTTTTAAAGAATGCATTTGGATATAGTGCAGCTCAGGTTATTCATCATAATTTTATTATTTCAATGTTCCACCTAGCTAGTATGTCTTTAATATGTTTTCTAAGTTATAAAATAGATCCTTTAAAAATTCTTAGAGTAAAATTAGCTTTACTCTTTATATTTATTCTATTTGCACCATACCTTTTAAAAAGTACAACTACACCTTTCCAGCTTCTTTTAATTCAAATAGGTTTGATAATATGTTCATTTGATACTGTTCCTGCTGTTTCAATCTTTTTTAGGCATTTCCCGGTTTTTAAACGCTTTACAGTAGTATAATATATGCTGTTTCTAGAGCCTTAATGTGTATAATCACTTAGTTTGGAATTTATATATTTAACCAAATATTTGGGGCAATATGGTTTGTTTGTTGTGATGGTTCCATTACTTATAATTTGTATGTTTGGTCTAAATCATTTTCAAAAGTTGGAAAAAGAAGTAGGTTATTCATAGTGAATAATGATATTTATTTTTGTTGAAAAAATTTATCTTTGTATAAAAACCTATAGCAAATTTCATTAAACTTTTCTTCAATTTCATAACATTCTAAATGTATAGCAACAACTAGAAACTTCTTAAATGTTTCCACAATGATCTGCTTCGCTTTTTCAGGTGATTTAGCTGCTAATGTTTGTACATTATGAATACGATCAAATAATTTTATAAGTGCGGTATCATATCTTTTTTGCTTAATTAATAGGTTTAAGCTTTCCTCGACACTGATTTGTCTGTGCGGTTTAATTCTAGTTAAACCTTCTACATGTTTTGCTATTTCTTTACCAAAAATTTTGATGATCATCTTTTCAGTAAGTTCTGTATCCTCAATAGTATAGTGAAGTAGAGCAGCATTTATCATATTAGAAGTAAAAAGCTTAGGCGCTTCGTCTGCTACAAACTCTGCAAGCATAATCGCTACTTCGATCGGGTGCGAATAATACGGATCGCCTGACTGACGCATTTGTGAACCATGATATTTACGAGCGTAGTAGATACCTGTTTTAACTTCCTCTATATCAACAGGATTTTTTACTTTAGTGTTTAAATATTCGAGTTTATCAAGTAGCTTTTTAGCATAAACACAAATTTCAAATTTTTCTTTCCAAGAGCTTATATCTTCCATAAAAGTTATTTTATTTATATTAATAATAGTTGATTACAATTAAAGCAAAAGTTTAAAAATTGTAATAACAAATAATTTTTTAACTTTAAATAGATATTGTATTTAAACAATTTCATTTTGTGTTATTATTTATTTTTGCTTCTTGTTCTTGCTGTAATTTATACCCTGCTGCTTTTTCTTCTATATAGTTAAAAAAGAAATAACAAAAAGTTAAAAAACTAGTGAGAATAATAGCAAATGTTATTAATATTAACTTAAGCTCTTTCCTTGCATTTTGAGCTTTTCAACACTTTTCTTCCTCTTCATCTAACTCAGAGGTTAAAGTTTCTTCTTCTTTATTTTCCATATTTTAACTCTTATAAATTAGATTATATTATGAAGGACAGAGTTTAATTATCATTTAAGAAAAGTAATCTATAGAAGTAATTAAAATAAGTCAATGACTATAATTATTTAGAGTTGAACAGATTATCATTACGCGGGAATGACATCAGAAGGCTAAATTACAGCATAAAACAACTGCTTTTAGGTGATACCTGCTTTTAATCTTAATTTTTATATTCCAGGATAAACTATAGTATGCTAAGATATTGCTTTTAAAAATAAGTGATTATCAGTGTCAAAATTTTCTTTTAATATTCATCATCAGCATAAAAAAGCTAGAAGCGGTATTATCGTAACCGCACACGGTGAGATGCGTACTCCCGCTTTTATGCCAGTTGGAACTAGAGGAACGGTTAAGGCAATGCTACCTGAATCGGTAGCAGAAACGGGGGCGGATATATTGCTTGGCAATACTTACCACTTAATGCTTCAGCCGACTGCCGAACGTATAGTACAGCTTGGTGGCTTACATAAATTCATGAATTGGGATAAGCCGATATTAACCGATTCTGGCGGTTTTCAGGTAATGTCGCTATCGAAGTTACGCAAGATAACCGAAGAGGGAGTAAGTTTCAGCTCTCATATTAACGGCGATAAATATATGTTAACTCCTGAGCGTTCTACCGAAATACAATATCTGCTCGGTAGCACAATCACTATGGCTTTTGATGAATGTACGCCTTACCCTGCAACCTTTGAAGAAGCTAAAACTTCTATGCAGCTTACGACTAGATGGGCGAATAGATCACGTAATGCTTTTGTGAAGCGGGAAGGCTATGCACAATTCGGTATTATTCAAGGTAGCGTTTATGAAGAATTACGTGAGCAATCGGCTAAGGATCTAGTAGAACTTGATTTTGAGGGTTATGCTATAGGTGGACTTGCAGTAGGTGAGGGGCAGGAGCTTATGTTTAAAGTACTTGATTATGCTCCTGATTTTCTGCCGCAAAATAAACCGCGTTATTTAATGGGAGTCGGTAAGCCTGCTGATATTATAGGTGCGGTTAGCAGGGGTATAGATATGTTTGACTGCGTAATCCCGACACGCTCAGGTCGCAACGGTCAGGCTTTTACGAAATACGGTACGGTAAATATCCGCAATAGCAAATATGCTGATGATAACAAGCCGCTAGAACATGATTGCCTATGTCCTGCTTGTAGAAACTATAGTAAAGCTTATCTACATCATTTAGTTAGAATCGGTGAAATACTTGGCTCTATGCTAATGACATGGCATAATTTAACATATTTCCAAAATCTCATGAGCCGTATTAGAGCATATATTAAACTAGGTAAAGATTTTGATTTTGATTCTTAAAGTGACTAGTTATAAAACATGCCTTATTACATGTAAACGTACTTAAGTAAGTTATGTTATGAAAAAAGTTTGTGCAGATCACATTTCAGTGATTGTAACTAGACAAAAACAAAAACCGGTGGTTATGTCGCTTGAAGATCATAATGATATGGAGGAAACTATACTTGTTCAAAAGTCCTAACAATGCTGAAAGACTAAAACGAGCAATTAGCGATTTTGAAGAAAATAAAAATTTTAGGAATTGGATTTGATTGTAAATTAAAATAAAAGTATGAACTACTAATGCAAAATATTGATTTAATATCTGAAGAGGAAGCACAAAAATTACTAGAAGAACTCGCTGATAAAATAGCAGCGTATAACCATGCTTATTATATAGAAGATAATCCTTTAGTTTCTGATAGCGAGTATGATCAGCTATTTAATACCAATCTCAAGTTAGAACAAAAATTTCCTCATTTAATTTTAGAAAATAGTCCTAGCAAAAAAGTAGGGGCTAAAATAGCAAATAAATTTGCTAAAGTTACGCATCAAGTGCCTATGCTATCTCTCAGTAATGTTTTTGATGAGCAAGATGTGAGAGATTTTGTAGACCGTATAAAAAATTTCTTACGCCTTAATGAGTTTGCTCCTATCTTTTGTGAACCTAAAATAGATGGTTTGTCTTTTTCTGCTGTTTATAAAAACGGGGTGTTTACAACGGGAGCTACAAGAGGTGACGGATATGTCGGTGAAGATATAACAGCAAATATTAAAACAATCAAAAATTTTCCTCATAAAATAGATAATGTTCCGGAGTTTTTAGAAGTACGAGGGGAAATTTATATTGAAAAACAAGATTTTTTAAATCTAAATAAAGAACAAGAAGAGCAGGGCAAGGATAAATTTGCCAATCCTCGTAATGCTGCTGCCGGATCACTTCGTCAGCTTGATGCTTCTATTACGGCTAAAAGACCACTCAAATATTTTGTATATTCAGGAGGGGTAACTGAACAGAATATCGCTTCTTCACAAGATCAATTACTTACAAAATTAAAAGAATGCGGCTTTAACATTAATGAAATATCTAAACTTGCGAGTTCTGAAGAAGAAATTTTCGCCTTTTACGAATATCTCAAAACAAGCAGAGAAAATTTACCTTATGAAATTGATGGAGTAGTATATAAGCTAAATGATTTTGCACTGCAAAATAGAATGGGCTTTATTGCACGAAGTCCACGCTTTGCTACCGCTCATAAATTTCCTGCAATAATAGGACAAACAAAGTTACTTTCTATTACTGTACAGGTCGGTAGAACTGGTACGTTAACGCCGGTAGCCGAACTTGAACCCATAGAAATAGGTGGGGTAACTGTTAGCAGAGCAACATTACATAATTTCCAAGAAATTGCACGAAAAGATTTGCGGATTAAGGATTATGTATTCCTGCAACGTGCTGGTGACGTTATTCCTAAAATCATGGGAGTTGATTTTGATAAACGTCCTAATGATACAGCAACGTTTGATACTCCTTTATTTTGTCTATCATGCAATTCTAGGTTGCATTATACGCCTGAAGATATTATTATACGCTGTGATAATGGCCTTAACTGCCCTGCTCAGAATTATGAGCGTATCCGTCATTTTGTATCGAAAAATGCTATGGATATTAAGGGGCTTGGGCGTAAGCAAGTTGAGTTTTTAATAGATAAGGGATTGATTAGTAATCCTTTAGATATTTTCTTTTTAAAAGAAAAAAATGACTCTAGCTTAGCAAAACTTGAAAATATGGATGGATGGGGTAAAAAATCAGTAGAAAATCTTTTTAAAAATATAGAAAAATCAAAAAACGTTAGTTTGCCAAGATTTATATATGCATTAGGCATAAGGCATATCGGTGAACAAAATGCTAAATTACTTGCTAGAGAATTTGGCAGCTATAATAATTTTATAGCTCAAATGGAATTGCTTAGAACAAATGAGCCTGATATTTATCAAAAACTAAACAATTTAGAAGGAATCGGTGATAAGATTTTAGTAGATATTATTGATTTTTTTGATGTTAAAGAAAATATTGAGCTTATCAAAAAACTTGGTGAAATATTAAGTATTGAAGATTATAAAGAGACTAGAGAACAGAGTAGTTTAACGGACAAGATAGTCGTATTTACCGGTAGTTTACCGACGATATCTAGAGCGGAAGCTAAAGCAACGGCTGAGAAGCTTGGGGCTAAAGTTGCAGTTGGCGTATCATCGAACACGGATTTAGTGGTAGCCGGCGTTGATGCAGGCAGTAAACTTAAAAAAGCTAAAGAGCTTAATATTAAAATTATTGATGAAGAAGAATGGCTTACGCTTATAAAAAATGTTTAAAGCAAGGCAGTGCTAACTAAATGATAGTAAATAAAAAACTCGATGTCATTGCCGCGAAAGCGGGAATAACATAGGAAAGCTAAACTACACTATAAAACAACTTTTTCTAGGCAATGCTAAACTTTTTGACAAAGATAGAACAGTTATTAAAAAACATATTAATAAAATTCTAAAAGAAAGAAAACTAGACAATATAGTATGTGCAAATTTTGCACATACTACCGCTGATGGTAAAACATACCAAGTAGAATACTATAATTTAGATATGATAATATCAGTAGGATATAGGGTAAATTCTAAGAGAGGGATCGCTTTCAGAAAATGGGCTACTAACTTACTTAAAGAATATCTAATTAAAGGCTATAGTATTAATCTACACTGCTTTTACGAAAGATTGCACAGTAAATTATACTATGATATAATATATAATTACTGTAGTTAAATTAAACGAGATGCCTAAATCTAAACTAATACGAGAAGCCATTAAAATTATTTACGTGAACTAAAAGAAGATAGAGAAGATGCAGAAACTGCTTTAGCAAGAAGCAATAATAATAAATTACTTACTTCAGCAGAAGCAACGGAATTCTTAAAAAAGAAATATGGTTTATAAAGTATATGCTCTATGTCATTCCCGCTTTCGCGGGAATGACATAGAGCAATGCGCGCGAGTTACTCATAGAAGTGAAATTTATGATTAATTTAAAATGAACTATCGTCATATTTATCATGCAGGCAATTTTGCCGATATAGTCAAACATTTAGTCCTAATTAATATTTTAGAACAGTTCAAGAAAAAAGAAAAACCTTTTGCGGTTTTAGATGCTTTTGCTGGTCTAGGTCTTTACAATTTAAACTCGGAGGCGGCTTCTAAAACTCTAGAAAGCGATACGGGAATTAATAAATTACTGCAAGCTACCGATCCTATTTCTCAGCTCTTACAAACTTTTTTAAATATAATAAATATAGCAGGCAAAAGTCACTACCCAGGTTCACCTTTTATAATTAAACAATTATTAAGACCAAATGATCGCTTAATTGCCTGCGAACTTCATCCAAGCGATTATTTAAGTTTAAAAAAATTATTACCAAATGATACGCATAATATGGATGCTTATAATGCTATCAAAGCTTTGCTACCATTTAAAGAGAATAGAGGATTAATTTTTCTTGATCCGCCTTTTGAAGTAAAAAATGAGTTTCAAAAATTACTTGAAGCACTTAAAAAAATTAAGTTACGAGTTCTTAATAATACTGTCTTAATTTGGTATCCTATAAAAGATTTATCTTTAGTCCGTGATTTTTACCATAATTACAAAAATATCGGATTTAAAGAAACTATGATTATTGAATATGAGCTTTTAAATAGTAATAAAAATATGGTAAAGTGTGGGTTAATGTTAATTAACCCTCCAAATATTAGAGGAGAATTAGAGAAATTAACAGAATATTTAAGTGGTACTCTTAATTTGAAATTTACATACATTTATCTTTAATGTCTTTTAAAAAATATATCTTTTTACTGTTTATAGTTTTTCTTGTTCAAGGTTGTAGCAGTATTAAAAAATCTAGTGATACTACGTTACTTGCTACTACTTCATCTCAATTAAAGCAAAAATATAAAATCAGTCATGCGGATTTAGTAGTACAGTATGATTTAACAAACAAAAATAGCAAATGTATATATGCAAAAAACTTAGGTCTAATAATTAATAACCCTAAACAAAATAAGATTTTTTTACACAAATTACATAATAAAAACCCGGCAGAATTTAATAAAGCAGCCGAAATAAAAATAGCTGATATAAAGGCAGTTGTAACAAAACTAAATTCAAAATATATGTTTCTCTCTAAACCGGAAGCTAGCTATTTTGCAAAAAAACAAACTCATAGGAATAATATCTCAGAATTAACCAAGCTTGATAAAATAATTAGTACAATACCGCTTATGATGCCGGAATATGAGCCGAAAATTACTAGCCATTACGGAACTAGGACAAGTCCTCATAAAAAGAAAAGAAAAAAGAAATGTTTCCATAGCGGTATTGATTTACAAGCTAAAAAAGCAGCACCGATATATGCAGCAGCAAGCGGAATTGTTATAAAAGCCGCTAGAGCACCTGATTACGGGAATTTTGTTGAGATTAAACATGGACGCAAATTTGTTACGAAATATGCTCATTTAAAAGAAATGTCAGTCAAGGAAGGAAATAAAATTAAGCGTGGTCAATTTATCGGTATACAAGGAAGCACTGGTAATGCAACGGGTGAACATTTGCATTTTGAAATTCTGTTAGATAATAAAGCAATTAATCCGTTTGACTTTATTTTTAACTACCGTAAATGTTAAACTATGATCAAACTTTTATATCCTGAATTTTGGCAGAAGCGAAATATTATAGCTTATTTGCTTTTGCCTATAAGCTTGATATATCAATTTTTAGGCTATTTACGAGCTAATTTAGCACGTCCTATTATGTTGCCTGCTAAAGTTATTTGTGTCGGTAATTGTAGCGTAGGCGGTACGGGTAAGACGCAGATAGTAATGTATCTAGCCAAATTACTAAAAGCTAGAAATGTAAGTTTTGTAATAGTAACTAAGGCTTATGGTAGTAACCTTAAAAGTGCAACTACCATACATCAAGGACATACAGCATTAGAGGTAGGAGATGAGGGGGTAATACTTGCAGAGTACGGAGCAGTTATTGCTACTAAAAATATTAAAGAGATTGTGCCGTTAATTAACGAGCTTAAACCTGATATAATAATAGTTGATGATTTCCTACAAAATCCTTATTTTCATAAAGACTTTACTATAGTCTCAGTAGATAGCCAAAGGCTTTTCGGCAACGGTTTTCTAATTCCTGCCGGTCCTTTAAGACAATATCCAAATAAAGCCCTTGATGCAGCTGATTTAATTTTTTTAGTCAGTAGCCACCAAGATAAAATACCGAATATTTTAACTCCTTATGTCAATAAGTTAATAAATGCTCAAATAGTTCCTTCAAATAATATAGATAAAACTAAAAATTATTTTGCTTTTAGCGGTATCGGTAATCCTGAGCGTTTCTTTGCGACTTTAAAAAATTACGGATTAAATATAACCGGTTACAAAATTTTTCCTGATCATTATAATTATTTACAAGCAGATTTAGAAAATTTATATTCATTAGCTAAAGAGCATAATGCTACCTTAGTTACTACAAGAAAAGATCATGTTAAGTTTAATGATTTAAATAATAATATTGTCTGTCTAGATGTAGAATTATCTATAAACCATCCTGATTTATTAAATGAAAAAATTTTTAAAAAAGCTTAGATTTAGATATTTAATTGAGTATTTTATCGTTGTTATATTCTTGAAAGTAATAGGAATATTCGGTGTAGATAAAGCAGCGGATATTTGTAGTTTTATAGCAAGAAAAGTCGGTATATTATTTGCTGTTAATAAAATTGCTAGACGAAATATTAAAGTAGTATTCGGCGATATGTGTGATGTTGAAAAAATCATAGATCAAACTTGGGATAATTTCGGTAGGTTTATCGGTGAATTTACATATGTTAGCAAGATGGATGAAGCCGAGTTAGAGCGTAGAATCGCAATAATCGGCATAGAAAATATTAAAAAACTTGAAGGACAACCTTTTTTATTATTTAGTGGTCACTTTGCCAATTGGGATATTAGTATTAAGATTCTTCATAAATTTTATCCGAAAGTTGCCGTAATTTATCGTAAAGCAAATAACCCGTATGTTAACAAGTTGGTTAATGAAAGTCGTGCCGGTGATAAATTAAGACTTATACCGAAAGGTCCTGAAGGTAGCAGAGCTTTAGTCAGGGCTATCAAGGAGAGTGAATCTATTGTTATGCTTGTTGATCAAAAAATGAACGATGGAATTGAAGTGCCTTTTTTGGGGCATCCTGCTATGACTGCAAGCGCCATCGCTAAAATTGCTTTGCAGTATAAATATCCAATTATACCTTGCCAAATCATTAGAACTAAAGGCAGTTATTTTAAAGTAATAGTTCACCCGCAATTAAAGTTTGAGCAAACCGGTGATAATAAAGCCGATTGCTATAATATTATGCTTAATATTAATCAAATGCTAGGAGAATGGGTTAAGCAAAATCCTTCTCAATGGTTTTGGTTTCACAATAGATGGAAGAAATGAAACGTCATTGCGAGCAGCCGTAGGCTGCGTGGCAATCTCGTCAAATATCCTGAGATTGCTTCGTCAATTGTTATGCAATTTCCTTGCAATGACAAAAAGATGAGCCACGGTATGACATTTTAAGAAAGCATAGTCCGTAATTTCTCAAGTACTTCTTGAGCGTGATTTTTAGCATTTACCGACCGCCAAATATGCTTAACTATGCCTTCCTTATCAAGTAAAAACGTAGCTCTATCAATACCCATATATTTTTTACCGAACATTGATTTTTCTATCCATACCCCTAATTGTTCGCATAAATTTGAATTTGCATCAGAGGCTAAATCAAATCCTAAACTATATTTTTCTTTAAATTTATCATGAGAGTCAAGCGTATCTTTGGATACTCCGATAATTACCGTATTAAGTTTATCGAATTCCGGTTTTAGCTTGTTAAAGTCTTGTGCTTCAATAGTACATCCAGGTGTATCGTCTTTTGGATAAAAATATAATATTACGAATTTTCCTTTTAAATCCGATAGTTTAATTACGTTATCTTGACCTATGTGTAAAGATAAATCAGGAACTTTTTTTCCTAGTTCTAATGTCATAACACCCTCAAATTTATTTTATACAATAACTATATATTCAATATGTACTTTTTAAAATTGCTTTTTATAATTATATTGTTTATGATGCCGGTATATAATACTTAAGTTTAATTTTTATTAACTATTTCAATAAAGAGGTTTTATAAGAACTATAAGTGTAGCACTTGAAGAATTACATAAAAATCTTAAGGACTCTGCTAAAATTATTGCTGTCGATTTTAATAAAAAATGTCATGAAGTAGAGGATAAATTATCCGTCAAAATTAATGATTTAGAGGAATATGCTAAGGATAGTAAAGACCATTCTTTAGAAACTGTAAAAGCGCAATATAAAAATTTAACGAAAGAGTTACAGGATTATCAGAAAATTAAAGATGATAAAGTGGAAGGATATAGACAAACTCTTGTAAAAAAACTTGATGATTTAAGTAAGAAAGTTGAACAATATAATAATAAACATAAATAATTGGAGAATATAATGAAAAAAATTTTAATAACATTCGGTGCTACCGCTACTTTATTATTAACACCTAGTATTTTTGCAGATTTGCCTACCAAGGATGAC
Source organism: Rickettsia koreansis (assembly GCF_046532895.1). Lineage (NCBI taxonomy): Bacteria > Pseudomonadati > Pseudomonadota > Alphaproteobacteria > Rickettsiales > Rickettsiaceae > Rickettsia > Rickettsia koreansis. The sequence goes on from NZ_WHLZ01000002.1 coordinate 146,258, forward strand.
ACAAAAGCAAATGAAGTGCAAACTGAAGAAGTAGCTACAAGCAATACAAAAACAATTACCGAAAACTTACAGGAATTAAAAGACAATTTAACAAACCTAGCACAAATGGAAGCCGATAAATTTAATCAGACCTTAAGCAATACTTATTATCAGATCGCCCAAAGCGTTGCAGAGATAAAAAAGAATTTGAAAGATCAGAAAGATAAAAAAGGTGAAGAACTGCAAAAATCTATAGATGCTGTAAAAGCAAAAATGGAAGATTATAAAAAAGCAGGCAGCAAGAAGCAAGAAAAAATACGTCAGCACCTAGTGGATAAATTAGAAGAGCTAAATAAAAATATTAACGAATATAATAACGATAAAGAAAAAGCAAAGTCGTAATTTTTTAACGTCATTGCGAGGAGATGTGTAGCATCGACGCGGCAATCTCATAAAGTAGGATCAACTCCTGAGATTGCTTCGTCGAAACTTATAGTTTCTCCTCGCAATGACTGCGGACAATATACCATTAAAAACCGGTATTATTTATGACTATTACCAAAGAAAAAATTGCAGCTATGTTAAGCTCTAAATTGGGTTTTTCAAATAATTTATGTGAGGAAATAGTTCATACGGTTTTTTCTAATATTTTAGAAATAGCAAAAGAGCAAAAATTAACTTTAAAGAATTTTGGTAGCTTTGAGGTTAAACAAAAAAATCCACGTCCCGGAATAAATTTTCATATCAAAGCACCGGTAATTATAGAATCAAAAAAGAATTTACGTTTTGTCCCTTCTTCTAAATTAAAAGCTTTAATTAATGAATCTACTCGATGAACTTCGTTATAATTTGTTGGCTTGTTGCATGTATCGGAAAATGCTTTTTATGTCATTCCCGCGAAAGCGGGAATCCAGTAAAACCTATAAAAAACTTGTTCTTTTAGGTTTATTTTGTCAATAATGTGTATCAATATTAAGTAAGGTTATTTTTTGGGACTCCCGCCTACGCGGGAATGACATAAAACGAGCCATGCAACAAAATCTGTATTCGGAGTATATGACAAACAATTTTAAGCTAACAAAAAAATATTATTCTGCTAGTGAAGTAATTAAGCATTTAAATATTGCTTTACATCAATTAAGATATCTAGAGACAAAAAGCCCTGATTTATATAATTATAAAATAAATAATAGAAAATATTATACTGCTAATGATATTGATCTACTCCAAAAATCTTTAAATAAAGATATTACATCTCTTTCTACCTCTAGAATCGATATATTACTTACCAATTTCCATAATTTGTCTCTTCAAATAAAAAAATTCTTGCCGATTCCTCGATGACGTGCGTATAGTACTTGTCATATCACGTTTTAAAGAAAAGAAAGAAACATATTATGACAATAAGACAAATGGTAAAGCCAGTAATTATAGGTATATCTGGTCCTGAATTAACCGATGCCGAAAGAGAATTATTTGAAGAGCATCATCCTTTAGGTGTAATTTTATTCCGTCGTAATATTAGAAAGAATGATAACGGTGCGCAGGCTAAAGAAGCCCTTATTAAGCTTATTGCAGATATAAAAGAAGTATTAGGGGAAAATACTATCATCTCTATAGATCAAGAAGGCGGTAGGGTACAAAGGCTCATAGCACCGACTTTTTATGACGCTCCGGCTGCTCAAACTTTTACTGATCCCCAAGCATGTAAACAAAATTATAGTGATATTGCGAAAGAGTTGAGAGAAGTAGGAATTAATCTAGATTTTGCACCGGTAGCGGATTTGATCCACGAAGGAGCAGACAAGATAGTCGGCGATAGAAGTTTCGGCGGGGAGCCGGAAGTAGTCGTGCCTTTATGTTTAGCTGCTATAGACGGATTACAAGAAGAGAAAGTTGGGGCTTGTATAAAACATATTCCGGGCCATGGTAGAGCTACGGTGGATAGCCATAAAAAATTACCTATTGTCGATGCTGATATAGAAGAGTTAGCAAAAACAGACTTTAAAGTATTTAAGGAGCTCGCGAAGCACTATAATATTAAACTTGCTATGACGGCACATATAATTTATAAAGCTCTTGATCCTGAGAATCCTGCCACCCTATCAAAAAAAGTGATAGACTATATTAAAAATAATATCGGCTTTAAAGGGCTTATTATTTCCGATGCAATAGATATGAAAGCTTTAAGCGGTAGTATGGCAGATATGACCAAAGAAGTTTTAGATGCAGGCGTAGATATAGTGCTTGAATGTACCGGAGAATTTAACAAAATGTCTGAAGTTCTATGTAGTGTTTCGGAAAGTTCTATAGATAAATTTTCTGACTTGTTTATTGCTTAATGCTATTATTCATTTAATGTCATACCGCGGTTCGACCGCGGTATCTTAGGACATAGTCTGTGATGTAAGATCCCGTGGTCATAAAGCCACGGGATGACAACGGAACTGCACAACGGCAGGTATTTAGCCGTAAAATGGCTATTAAGGAACTTATCCAATTAATCTAAGTTAAAATTAATTAAATAATTATATTGAAAAAATTTATTTTTACTATTAATCTGTTTTTTAATTTTTAGTTAAAGAATTAATTTTATAAATTACTTGAATAGTGTTATGAACAGTCTTGTGGATTTAAGTTCTAAAAGCTGTAGGTAATATTTACTAAGAATAGAGATATAGAGAATTTTAGATAGCAGGAGGGGATTTGATTTGTGATATTATAATCTGCTTAAAGAAGATTTAAATAAAGCAGATATAGAAAATGAGATATATATGCGTCTTAAAGAACCTTATTCTGTTTTAAAAAAGATGACAAGGAAAAAAGTGCCGATTAATGCATTGAAAGACTTAATTGCATGTAGGATTATAGTTAAATCTAAAGCTCTATGCTATAATGCTTTGGACGTAGTTAAGAGTTCTCCGCATTTAGATTGGTTATACACCAAAGATTATATCAATAGACCAAAAAGCAACGGCTATCAGTCTCTTCATAATATAATGCAGCTTTTACACTCTAAACGTAATTTTGAAATACAGATAAGAAGTGAAAATATGCATAAAGATGCCGAGCTTGGTAGAGCAGCTCATTTAAATTATAAAGAAGAACAAGACCGTCATTTGAAAAAAGTTTTTGACGTTACTAATGACACGATATTTTCTAAAGCACGTCAAATGGTGAAACAATTTGAAGGATTAGAAGAGCAAATTGTAGAATATGAAAAAGAAATTATGCGTATTTGGCATACTAAATACGACGAAATGCTAAAATGGGCAAATACTGCTGAAGTGCTAATATTTAACAAAGATTAGGGGAATCATGAGTTCGTCATCCCGTGAGACGAAAATATGTCATCCCGTGACTTGACCACGGGATCCAATTCTTGGTGTCATACTGCAAGCTTGTAGCGGTATCCATCTAAAAAAATCAAAAATGTATACTTATTAAGTTATTTTTTTTGGATCCCGCGGTCAAGCCACGGGATGATCCTGATAAGGAATAATGCCAATGTGGTAAAAATATAACATTTATTAAAACTTTATAAAAAAACTATAGCGATGCTTGTAATTATATACAATATATAGTATGCTCAGCTCATAGTTTAGAGACTATTGAAACAAAATATTAGGTTATTTCCTTATCAAATGTGGGATATCTTGACTCACGTTTGGTAAGTTTGTTTTAATACTAGGTACTAAATTTTAACTTAAATATAGGACAAAAATTATGGCTCAAAAACCAAATTTTCTAAAAAAATTAATTTCCGCAGGGTTGGTAACTGCTTCTACAGCTACCATAGTAGCCAGTTTTGCAGGTTCAGCTATGGGTGCTGCTATACAGCAGAATAGAACAACAAACGGAGTTGCTACAACTGTTGATGGTGCGGGATTTGACCAAACTGTCAATCTTGCAAATGTTGCAGTTGCTCTAAATGCAGTTATTACTGCTAATGTTAATAATGGTATTAATTTCAATACTCCAGCCGGTAGTTTTAACGGTTTGTTTTTAAATAATGCAAACCATTTAGCAGTGACAGTGAGTGAAGATACTACCTTAGGGTTCATCAATAATGTTGCTCATAACGCTAACTTCTTTAACATTACGCTTGATGCCGGTAAAACTCTTACTATAACAGGTCAAGGTATTACTAATGTACAAGCTGCTGCTACACACAATGCTCAAAATATTGTTGCACAATTTAATGGTGGTGCTGCTATTGCCAATAATGATCTTAGCGGTGTAGGAACAATAGACTTCGGTGCTGCGGCTTCTACATTAGTATTTAATTTAGCAAATCCTACAACTCAAAAAGCTCCTCTTATACTTGCAGGTAATGCTTTAATAGCTAATGGTGCTAACGGTACATTAAATGTTACTAATGGATTTATTCAAGTTTCAGATAAAAGTTTTGCTACTGTTAAGGCAATTAATATCGGTGACGGTCAAGGTTTCATGTTCAATACTAATGCTACTAATGCTAATGCTTTAAATTTACAAGCAGGTGGTACTACTATTAATTTTAATGGCACAGACGGTACGGGTAGATTAGTATTATTAAGTAAGAATGGTGCTGCTACCGACTTTAACGTTACAGGGAGTTTAGGCGGTAATCTAAAAGGTATTATCGAATTGAACACTGTTGCAGTAGACGGTCAACTTATAGCTAATGCCGGCCCTGCTAATGCAGTAATAGGTACTAATAATGGTGCAGGTAGAGCTGCAGGATTTGTTGTTAGTGTAGATAATGGTAAGGTAGCAACAATCGATGGACAAGTTTATGCTAAAGACATGGTTATACAAAGTGCTAATGCAAATGGACAAGTAAATTTTAGACACATAGTTGACGTTGGTATAGACGGTACTACTGCCTTTAAAACAGCAGCTTCTAAAGTTGCAATAACCCAAAACTCAAACTTTGGTACTACTGATTTCGGTAATCTTGCAGCACAGATTACAGTTCCTAATGCTATGACCCTTACCGGTAATTTTACAGGTGATGCTAGCAATCCCGGTAACACTGCCGGTGTGATAACTTTTGATGCTAACGGTACTTTAGCAAGTGCTAGTGCAGATGCAAATGTTGCGGTGACAAATAATATTACAGCAATTGAAGCATCAGGTGTTGGAGTTGTCCAATTATCAGGAACCCATACTGCCGAGTTACGTTTAGGAAATGCCGGTTCTGTCTTTAAACTTGCTGATGGTACAGTTATAAACGGTAAAGTTAACCAAACTGCTCTTGTCGGCGGTGTTCTTGCAGCCGGTGCTATTACCTTAGACGGTAGTGCTACAATTACCGGCGATATAGGGAACGGTGGCGGTGGTGCTGCGTTACAAGGCATTACTTTAGCTAACGATGCTACAAAAACATTAACACTTGGTGGAGCAAATATTATCGGTGCTAACGGTGGAACGATTGATTTCCAAGCTAACGGTGGTACTATTAAATTAACAAGCACGCAAAATAATATTGTAGTTGATTGTGATTTAGCTATAGCTACTGATCAAACAGGCGTTGTTGATGCGAGTAGCCTAACAAATGCTCAAACTTTAACTATTAGCGGTACAATCGGTACTATTGGAGCTAATAATAAAACTCTTGGACAATTTAATATTGGCTCAAGTAAAACAGCTTTAAATGGCCGTAATGTTGCTATTAACGAGTTAGTTATTGGAAATAACGGTTCAGTACAATTCGCTCATAATAATTATTTAATCACAAGAACTACAAATGCTGCCGGTCAAGGTAAAATAATATTTAATCCTGTTGTAAATAATAATACAACTCTTGCAGCCGGTACAAATTTAGGTAGTGCTGCAAATCCACTTGCAGAAATTAATTTTGGATCTAAAGGGGCTCATGCTGATACTGTATTAAATGTTGGTGAAGGTGTAAATTTATATGCTACTAATATTACTACTACCGATGCTAACGTAGGTTCTTTTGTCTTTAATGCCGGTGGAAAAAATATAGTAAGCGGTACAGTCGGTGGACAGCAAGGTAATAAGTTTAATACTGTAGCATTAGATAACGGTACTACTGTTAAGTTCTTAGGTAATGCAACATTTAACGGTAACACTACAATTGCAGCTAATTCTACCTTACAAATTAGTGGTAACTATACTGCAGACTTTGTTGCATCTGCCGATGGTACCGGTATAGTAGAATTTGTTAATACCGGTCCTATTAACGTAACATTAAACAAACAAGCTGTACCTGTTGATGCTTTAAAACAAATAACGGTTTCTGGTCCCGGTAACGTAGTGGTTAATGAGATAGGTAATGCAGGTAATTATCATGGTGCCGTGACTGATACGATTGCTTTTGAAAATTCAAGTTTAGGTGCAGTTTTATTCTTACCTAACGGCATTTCATTCAATGATGCAGGCAACGCAATTCCTTTAACAATTACAAGTACCGTGGGTAATGAAACAGCTAAAGGTTTTAATGTTCCTAGCGTGATTGTTTTAGGTGTTGATAGTGTCATCGCTGACGGTCAAGTAATCGGTGATCCAAATAATATCGTAGGTCTAGGTCTTGGAAGCGATAACGGCATAATCGTTAATGCTACTACATTATATGCAGGTATCAGTACTATAAACAATAATCAAGGTACTGTCACACTTAGCGGTGGTGTTCCTAATACCCCTGGTACAGTTTATGGCTTAGGCACAGGTATTGGCGCTTCACAGTTCAAGCAAGTAACGTTTACTACAGACTATAACAACTTAGGTAATATTATTGCAACTAACACAACAATTAATGATGGTGTAACTGTTACTACAGGCGGTATAGCCGGAACAGATTTTGGCGGTAAAATTACTCTTGGAAGTGTTAACGGTAACGCTAATGTAAGATTTGCTGACGGTATATTTTCTAATTCTACAAGTATGATTGTTACTACTAAAGCTAATAACGGTACTGTAACTTATTTAGGTAATGCATTAGTCGGTAATATAGGTGATTCAGATACTCCTGTAGCTTCTGTTAGATTTACAGGTAGTAATAATGGTGCAGGATTACAAGGAAATATTTATTCACAAGTCATAGACTTTGGTACTTATAATTTAGGTATTGTAAATTCTAATGTAATTTTAGGCGGCGGTACTACTGCTATTAACGGTAAAATCGATCTTCTTACAAATACTTTAACATTTGCAGGTGGTACTTCAACATGGGGAAATAATACTTCTATTGAAACTACTTTAACATTAGCAAAAGGTAATATAGGTCACATCGTTATCGCGGAAGGTGCGCAAGTTAATGCAACAACTACAGGAACTACAACCATTAATGTACAAGATAATGCCAATGCAAATTTCAGTGGTACACAAACTTATACTTTAATCCAAGGTGGTGCTAGATTTAACGGTACTTTAGGAGGTCCTAACTTTGCTGTAACCGGCAGTAATCGTTTCGTAAATTACAGTTTAATACGTGCTGCTAACCAAGATTATGTAATAACGCGTACTAACAATGCAGAAAACGTAGTTACTAATGATATCGCAAATAGTCCGTTTGGAGGTGCACCGGGTGTAGGTCAGAACGTTACAACATTTGTAAATGCAACTAATACTGCAGCATATAATAATCTTCTTTTAGCTAAAAATAGTGCTGATTCTGCTAATTTTGTCGGAACTATCGTTACCGATACAAGTGCGGCCATAACTAATGCACAATTAGATGTAGCTAAAGATATCCAAGCTCAACTTGGTAACAGATTAGGTGCTCTTAGATATTTAGGTACTCCTGAAATGGTTGGATCTGAAGCGGAAGCAATACCGGCTGCGGTTGCTGCAGGTGACGAGGCTGTTGATAATGTAGCTTACGGTATATGGGCAAAACCTTTCTATACTGATGCACATCAAAGTAAGAAAGGTGGTTTAGCTGGTTATAAAGCTAAAACCACCGGTATTGTAATCGGTTTAGATACGCTAGCTAACGATAACTTAATGATCGGTGCTGCTATTGGTATCACTAAAACTGATATAAAACACCAAGATTATAAGAAAGGTGATAAAACCGACGTTAACGGTTTCTCATTCTCTCTATATGGTGCCCAGCAGCTTGTTAAGAACTTCTTTGCTCAAGGTAGTGCAATATTTAGCTTAAACCAAGTGAAGAACAAAAGTCAGCGTTACTTCTCCGATGCTAACGGTAATATGAGCAAGCAAATTGCTGCCGGTAATTACGATAACATGACATTCGGTGGTAACTTAACAGTCGGTTATGATTACAATGCAATGCAAGGTGTGTTAGTAACTCCAATGGCAGGACTTAGCTACTTAAAGTCTTCTGACGAAAACTACAAAGAAACCGGTACAAAAGTTGCAAACAAGCAAGTTAACAGCAAGTTTAGCGATAGAACCGATTTAATAGTAGGTGCTAAAGTAGCCGGCGGTACTATGAACATAACTGATCTTGCGGTATATCCGGAAGTTCATGCTTTTGTGGTTCACAAAGTAACCGGTAGATTATCTAAAACTCAGTCTGTATTAGACGGACAAGTTACTCCGTATATCAGCCAGCCTGACAGAACCGCTAAAACATCTTATAATTTAGGTTTAAGTGCAAGTATAAGATCTGATGCTAAGATGGAGTACGGAATCGGTTACGATGCTCAGATTGCAAGTAAATATACTGCACATCAAGGTACTCTAAAAGTCCGTGTAAACTTCTAATCGCTCCCGATTAGCAAGTTTATAAGTTCCTCAAGAAAAAAGCCCTCTTTGAAAAAAGGGGGCTTTGTTTGTTCTTTCTTCCTGCCTACATGCCTTGTTGCATGGCTCAAAACCTACTATATGTCATCCCCGCGTAGGCTGGGATCCAGAAAAAAGCGAGATAAATCGAGCTTTTAATTTTACAAACTTAAGTGATTATTATGCTTCTAATAAGCGGAAGTATATTTGCTCAAAGTCAAATATCCAATTTAATTGTACCGGTTAGCTATTTTATAAATCATGTATCCCAATTGGAAAAACTAAAAGAAAATCTTAATAAATATAAGCAATCTAGTGTAGTAGGGGTAAGCGGTATGGGTAAAACGCAGCTTGCTAGAATGTACGCTTATGAAAATAAAGATAACTATAACATAATTTGGTTGATTGATTGTAATCTAAATATAGAGCAGCAATTACTCAAATTATCTAAAACTATTAATACCGAGGTAAAATCACCGGTGATTTCAGAAGATATGGCAGTGATGAAGAAAGATTTAATGGTTTATCTAGCAAGTAAAGATAAATGGTTATTGGTGCTTGATAATTTAAAAATAGGCGAGAATAAGAAAATAGAGGATTTTATTAATTGGGAGTATAACGGTAATATTATATTTTGTTCCCAAGACGATGAATTATTATCTAACATAATCAAAGCAAACGCTTTCACTAAGCCGGAAGCTGTATTACTTGCAAAAAAATATATTGGAAATCCGGAATTAATAAATTTTTTGACTCAAGCATTTGGAGGTTATCCGATTCTCATAGTTCAAGGAGCACAAATATTAAATCAAATACAAGGTTTAAACTTAGAGCAATACAAGAAAAAGATAAAAGCCTCTAAGGATAAAATTGAGCTAAATATAAAACTTGTTAGCAATGAATTAAAGCCTAGTGCCAAGAGATTACTAGATGGGATAGCATTGTTTAATAATCAAAGTTTTTCAAAAGAATTATCAAATTCTATTACTAAAGATAAGCATAGTCTAGATGATGATATTTATCAGTTTTCTAAATTTGCTTTGATCTCTAATATTGAACCTAATGAAGTTAATCCGATATTTAAAATGCATGATGTTATAGCTAAAAAAATATTACAAATAAATGGAGATAAAGGAAATAAAGAATATCTTAAACGAGTGTTACTAATCTTTTAAATTCTATACCTAAAAGTTTAGTAAAGGGGCGTATTTTTAGAAATGCTAAAACTATACCGGATTAATTACAAAAAATGCAGAAAAATACGATATATCAATATATAAAATTTTAGAGTTATAAATTTATTAATACAATATGCTAATTCTTCCGATTTATATAACTCAAAAAAATTAGTAAATTGGTTTGATAAAAACGATCAAAAAGGTAAATTTAAATTATGGACAATGAATAATGAAGAAAAATTTGCTTATGCTGCATATTTAGGACGCATAGGGTGGTATTATAGAACTTGGTCAGATCCTAAAAAAGCAATTGAATATGATACGAAAGCTAAGCAGGTATTTGATGAAGTGAAAGGATATGATTCCATAAAATGTAATGTAGTTTTCGGTTCGGCTATATCCAATATTCAGCTAGGAAATCTAGAAGAAGCAGAAAAAAATATCCAAATGATGGAAGATATGTTCAATCAAAATCTAGTAGATCAAACTGACATAGCAACTATATATTATGCAAAAGCTAAATTATTTAATATCCAAGGTAAAAATTATGAAGCATTAAGAAGAATTGACGATACTATAAATGCTTGTACCGAAAACGGGATGAAACCTCAAGATTTATTTCTTACCGGTTCATATCTCATTAAATTAGATGTATTAAATAATCTTAAGAAACATCAGGAAGCTCTTTCTTTATTAGAAGAAGTATATGATATGAATAAGTCAAGTAAAAAAGAGGAAAATCAAGTATTTGGACGAATTTTTACCCAAAAATCACGAGCAAAACTAGGTTTAGGTGATGTTACCGAAGCTCTAGAATAAAAAAGCTAAAGCAATTTTTCTTAATGATCCAACTAGACCTAACAAAGAGATTATTATATCACCGGATATAGAGTTGGCAAAAACGTTTGTTGCTGAAGGGGATACACTAGTGTTACTTAATCAAAATGAGGAGGCGGTAGATACTTATGCTATTGCTGAAAATATATATTGGAATAACTATAAAGAAAATATGAAAAATGTGTATGAAATAAGTAATATGTATTTTGCAGCCGCTAAAGCTAGTTGTACTTTACCTAAGAAATTTTGGTATGAAAAATTCCGTAATAATCAGATAGAACAATTCGGAGCTGATCATCCGAATAGTATAAAAATTTTAAACCTTAAATGTGATGGTTCAAATTAGCTAGAATTTTTTCTGATTAGTGCAATAAAAAAACCGGAAGCGGTAAGAATAATTCCAAGCCAAATAAAGCTCATCGTTGGTTTGTAATATATTTTAGCATGGATTATATCGCCGTCTATATTACTTAAAACTGCGTAAAGATCATATGATAAGCAAGAGTATATATCACTTTCTTGTGATAAACTCTTTTCAACTATATAAAGCCTATTTTCCGGCTTTAATATAGTTATATTACGGCTATTATCCTCAAGCCAAAATTCAGCAATTTGTCTATAATAATTTTTACCTTGAGCAAACTTAATATTTTGTAATGTTACTTTAAATTCGTTAAATGTTTTACTTATTCCTACTCTGCCGGTAAAATCCATTTCACTTTGTAATAATGTATTCATAGTAATACTAAAACTAATTAGTGCAAAACCAAAATGCCCAAGGATCATACTAGCGTTACTTGCTTTAAGTCTATTTCTACAATAATTAGTTTTAACCAAAAGATAATGAATATTATGAAGCATAAGAAATATAGATGCGATTATAGTTAAAATCGATATAACACTAAATGTTACTTTTAATGATATTAAATAAGTAATTATTAGAGATAATATTAGAATGATAATATGTTTTTTAATAGAGCTTCTGGTAGTAAATAATCCTATGGTACCAAGAATAGGGATAACGAATATAATAAAATTATTAACAAAAAATGTTTCACTAATAATAATAGATTTATCGTCGAATAAAGAGTAAATTGTCGGATAAAGTGTGGCAGCTATTAGCACAATAAGGCTAAGAAGGAGGAATATATTACCGAGGAGTATGGAGTTTCCACAATTCGTCATTGCGAAGCCACGAAAGTGGCTGTGGCAATCTCGGTTAGTTTCCTGAGATTGCTTAGTCAATGCTAATGCATTTCCTCGCAATGATGTGATGGTATACAACCCAATACTACCAATCCCCATAATCAAAAATATTCCAAGCAAGTATATTCCTCTCTCAGGTGAGAATGCAAAAGAGTGAATTGAGGTAATAAAACCGGAACGTACTAAAAAAGCACTAAATATTACTAATAAAAAAGTAATGATGGATAAAATTACTGTCCAGTTTTGCATACGTCCGGTTTTTGTTGTTACAATTATAGAATGATGGAGCATAATTCCGGATAACCAAGGAAATAGTGAAATATTTTCTACCGGATCAAAAAACCAAAATCCGCCCCAGCCGAGTTCTCTATATGCCCACCAAGAACCAAGGCTAATTCCTATGGTAGTAAATAAGATACCGATATTGGAAAATGTTTTGAGAAGTCTTCTGTCATTAATGGATTCCCGCTTCCACGGGAATGACATAAGTGGGTATGAGAATGACATAGAGGCACAAACAATAGTAAACGGTACTACATAGCTAACATAGCCTAAATAAAGTAGAGGAGGATGGATGCTCAAAGCAATATCTTGTAGCATCGGGTTTAAGCCTAACCCTTCTTTAGGAACGAAAGAAAACACGTTAAAAGGATTGGAGGTAAAGTAAATAAAGCTGCTAAAAAATAATTGTATGGCTGATAGAATAATAATAGATAAAAATTTAAGACGGTTATCTTCAAGTAAAAATATATAACAGCAACTAACGATTTGTAATAAACAAAACCATAATAACATTGAGCCTTCGTGGCTCGACCAACTACCGGCTATTTTATATATTAAAGGTTTTAAAGTACTGGAATTTAAGAAAACATTTTGTAGTGAAAAGTCAGAGATAATAAAAGCATAGACTAGGGTAAAAAAGGCAAGTATAGTACATGAGGCAGCTATGTAGAAGGGGCAAGTAATGAGGTAGTGGTCATTCCCGCGAAAGCGGGAATCCAGTCTACAAAATAGAGATTTTTTATGGATTCCCGCTTTCGCAGGAATGACATAAAAGACAAAAGACAAACTGATAACCGACAAGCACATCGTTGTTAGCAGTAAAAAATTACCGATTTTACTCACTGCTTATTGTTTCCTCGGTAGTAGGTAATACGGTAATTTTTACGCTATCAATCTTATTGGCAATTTTCTTTAAAATAATTACCTTTAAATTAAATATTTCAATTATTTCCCCTTGATTTGGAATTCTAGCAATTTTATGGATTATTAATCCTGCTATAGTGTTTGCATCTTCATCCGATAAATTCCAATCAAGTTCTCGGTTAATATCTCTAATAGTCGTAGTTCCTTTTATAATGAACTCGGTATTAGACTTCTTGATAATTTCATTATTAAGTCTATCATGTTCATCAGTAATGGGTCCTACTATTTCTTCTATAACATCTTCAAGAGTAATAATACCTAGTAGAGTACCATACTCATCTACAACACAAGCAAAATGATTATTACGTTCTCTAAATGCATGTAGCTGGTCTACTACAAGTGCATTCTCAGGGATAAACCAAGGTGGGGTTAGAAGTTTATTAATATCCACTTTTTTTGCATCATTATTATTTTCGTATAATGCTTTAAGCAAATCTTTTAGATTGAGAATTCCTATTATATTATCTCTATTATCTTGCCATAAAGGTATACGTGTATGAGCACCCGATAATAAAGTTTTAATTATCACTTCATGAGGTAGGTCGATATTAAGGGCTATAATACTACTTCTGTGAGTCATAATTTCCGATACCGTCATATTACGTATATCTAATATCCCGCCGAGCATATTACGATCAGATTTATAAACTCCGCCTTCTTGATGGTAATGCTCAATCACGCCTCTTACTTCTTCCGTTCCTGATATTTGAGGATTTAAATTAATACGAAATATGAAGCAAAATATTTTTGTAATGTAATCAAGAGCAATATTAATAGGTTTGAAAAGCTTTAAAAATATTACGATAGTTGAAGCCATTTTTAATGCTAATTGTTCAGGTTTAGCAACGGCTATTGCTTTCGGTACTACTTCGGCAAAAACAATAATTATAAAAGCCATAACGCCGGAAGCAACAATGGGTCCATTATCTCCAAGAAAGCTAATAAAGAGAGTAGTAGCAATAGTGGTACAAACAGTATTGATTAAACTATTACCTATTAATAAAGTTCCTATGACCTTTTCTTTTTTCTTAAGAACCTCTAAAACTGTTTTAGCACGCTTATTACCGGCGATTTTAAGCTTATGAATCTTCCCTGGGGAAGAAGCGGTAATAGCAGTTTCGGTAGCGGCAAATAAAGCAGATAAGGCGATCATTATTATAATAACGATCACAAGTATGGTAGTCATTCCTTGTGAAAATATAAATTAACTATAAATAATTATATTAGTAATTATAGATTTTGCCTAATGTTTTTTTGTTATCAACGACTCCTTTCAGTATCTTTTGTTTTTCGGCTGTTAATAAGATTGTGCAATTTGTTATTTGTAGATGATGTCTTGCGTGATTTGTGTCCAATCGCTATTGCTTGTTGCTGTATTAATAATGTATTAGCTTGAGTTTTCCTTAAATTTATACCTTGGTCTTTAGATTCTTCAGTAGTTAGAATTTTTTGCCCTTTAGAGAGTTTTATCGCACTATCGCATACGAAAACTCCGCAATCATATACATTTTCTTGTTGCTTGGTATTTAGGTCTGTTATTTTTGCATCGGGATAAATTTCGGTAATATATTCTGTTACTTTTGGTCGAGATTCCAATGGCTCACCATAGGGATCATTATACATAAAGTTTATATTACCTTTATCATCTTTACTAGCCATTAAGAGTAACCAATGCTCATGTCCTGTATTTAGTGGTATAATTGCAGGCTTATTATCTAATATTAAACCCTCTACTGTAACACGAAGAGTATCTTTTAGTATTTCCGGCTCTTCTAAAGAGGCATGATGAAATATAGAGTACATATTCTTATCTATATTTGCTTCCAATATATTTTTTATATCATCTTCAGTGTATAAATAAGTAGGTTGTTTTATATTTCCTGTATTATAAACACCAACTTGATCTTCAGTATTTATAACCAGTGATGATTTTTTTTCAGGTATCTGCTGTTTTGGCTCTATTACTGGTTTGGCTAATTGTTGTTCTGCTTTTAGAGATTCCTTATACATTTCCTGTGGAATTCCTAATTTTTCCCATGGTTTTTGATTATTAGCGGGAGCTTGCTGTTGTGGTGGATTTATAGAAGATGCAACAGTGGTTAGTGGTTCTTCTGTTATTGTCGGCTTTGCTTCCGTAGTTGGAGTTGTTGATTCGTGAGTTTTAGGTTCTTCTTTTTTGCCGAATATTGCTTCTTTAAAACTAGTTATGATATCTTTAAAATAGTTAAAAATTCTTTTAAAAAAACCTTGCGGTTGTGGTTGGTTTGCTTTTGGAGGTTCATATGATGTTGTTTGTTCTACTTGTATATCCTTAGGTCTATAATTCATAACTTTCTTTGTATTAAAATTAAAGTCAATAGGATTTACCTCAGTTTTACCTAAATCTTTTTGAAATTGCCTAGATATTTGTGATACATATTTTTTTAAGTTTCCAGCAGCATTATTTGAATCTTTTAAGATTTCATTAATTTCGAGTTTCAATCCGTAAATTTGATCTTCAGAGGTAATACCGAATTTAGCAGTGATAAGATTTGTTGCTTCGTCTGCAGAAAGAGGCCAAGTTTCTATAATCACTCTACCGCCTTGATTTTTAGCGTTTTTTATTATTTTATCTAGCTTTTCTTTATCAGGTATTGTACCGGAAAGTAATTGATCAATTTTACGATCATATGCAAGATTGTTAAAAACAGATGTTACTAAACTTATATCCGTAATTGTAGTGGCTTTATCTTTTGGTACTATACCATCGGCTATAGATAAATTTTGATCTGCTTCATTTGTAAAAAAAACATGATCAACTTTTTTCATAATTTGCTTCCAATAAACTGCTAGTTCAGAATTTTGGGGTAATGAATTATATTGATCAAAAGTAATAGTAGTTTTTATATTTAAATTTTGTAAATTAATTAAATCTTGTACCTTAAAAATAGGTTGTATATTATTGTTATTAAGTTGAATATTAAAAATCGGTGTTTTGCCCTTTTTGTGGGATTCTTGTAAGATCTCCGAAAAAATACGTTCTTTATCGGGTATATGTGATGCTTTATTAACTTCTAGCCGGATAATAGGCAGTGTATTTTGAGTTTCCTGCTTGTTTATTTTCTCTGATATCCGATCTTCATCTCCAAGTAAAAGAGTAAATATAATAGGCTCAGCCATTACTAACCTTTATTAAAAGAATATTAGGTTCTGTGAAAATTTCTAATTGATTTGCTATTTTAAGATATTTTTTAGCAAAAATTAATAAGGTTTTTGAAGGAATAGTTATTCATATTTCAAAAAAATCTTGTAATTTGCAGCAAAAAAGAGCCAAAATTAAATCTTTTTAGAAATCTTCACAGAACCTACATATAATTATTAGAATTTTTGAGCTTTAAATCAAGCTATATTTAATAATCCGTGCTTTAGCTTATATAATTTATCCATTTTATGTGCTAATTCATGGTTATGTGTTACCATAATAATTGCGGTATTTTGTTCTCTTGCTACTTTTAAAAATAAATTAAATACTTCATTTGTAGTTTTTGGATCTAAATTACCTGTCGGTTCATCTGCTAAAATAATTTTCGGCTTATTAATTAAGCTCCGAGCTATAGCGACCCGTTGTTGTTCTCCTCCCGATAATTCTCCGGGCATATTATAGAGTTTTTTCCCAAGCCCTAAATCATCTAATATCTTTGTTGCATCTTCTATTGCTTCTTTTTGATCAAGACCACTAATAAGCCTTGGCATAATAACATTTTCAAGAGCGGTAAAATCTTTAAGTAAGTGATGTTGTTGATAGATAAAACCTAAATAATGCAGACGAATGAGATGATATTTTTGATACTTGCTATTTGGTATGATGACTTGACCGTTTGTAGGTTTATCAAGCAAGCCGGCAATATGTAGTAAAGTTGATTTGCCGCTACCTGAAGAACCTATTATAGCGATTAATTCACCTTCATTAACCGTTAGATTAAGATCATCTAGTACTCTAACAATAGTTTTGCCTTGGCTGTAATGTTTTGAGATTTTTTTTAAAATGAGGACTGTATTATTCATATCTTAAGGTATCCACGGGATTTAATTTTGAGGCTCTATAAGAAGGATAAATTGTCGCAAGAAAACACAATATTATAGATAAAGAGGTAATTAAAATAATATCCTCAGCTCTTACTTTTGAAGGTAAACTATAAAGAAAATAAATAGCTGCCTCGAAAATTTTAGTACCGGTTATACGCTCCAAATAATTCTTGATAGTTTGAATATTGTAAGAAAAGGTAACACCAAGGATTACACCTAGTGTTGTGCCAAGTAATCCTATAAACATTCCATTATAGATAAAAATAAGCATTATTTGCTTAGTGCTTGCTCCCATAGTTCTAAGAATTGCAATATCTGAAGTTTTATCTTTAACAAGCATAAATAAGCTTGAAATAATATTAAATGCGGCAACCGTAATAATTAAAGATAGAATAGTAAACATAGCCGTACGTTCAACAGCAAGAGCACTTAAAAATTGTGAATTTAAGGTTTGCCAATTAAATACATATAGGGTTGGACCTAATAGTGATTGTATTTTATATGAATATGTGAGAGCTTTATCGGGATCTAGACTATTAATTTCGATTAAATTAATATCGTTGCCGAGAGATAAGAAATTTTGTGCTGCGGTAAGCGGCATTAATATCGTTGTCAAATCATAATCATACATACCGCTATTGAAAATTGCTATCACTTTAAATTCTTTTGATCTTGGCATACTGCCAAAGGTTGTAGAAACTGAATTCGGTGAAATTAATCTAATCTTATCCCCAACGGTTACGCCTAAATTGCTTGCTAATTGTTCTCCGAGTGCTATTACGTTTTTGCCATGAAAATTATCAAAACTACCAAAATTTACATTTTTAAAAATTTCATTTCTTACACTTAGATCCTTTAATTTCATACCTTTAACAAGCACACCGCTATTATTACTTTTACCAAGAGCCAAAGCTTGACCGTGAGCAATGAATGTTACATGCTTTACATAATCTTGTTTTAGGAGTTTGGCTTTAATCTCTTCATAGTTATCAATACTACCACCTTGCCGATTTATCACTATATCTCCATTTAAGCCGATAATATTTTTAGTAAGCTCTATATGAAAACCGTTCATAACGGACATGACTACTATCAATGCTGCAACGCCGATCACTACGCCCACTAAAGAAAAGGCAGAAATAATAGAAACAAACTTTTCATTTTTCTTAGCTCTAAAATATCTGAAAGCTATCTTGAAGATAAAATTGTTATTGATCATTTGTTTATTTTTTCTTACATCCGTTTCTAGGTTATTCCTGTGTGAATCAGCTTTTTGTCATTGTGAGCAGCCGTAGGCTGCGTGGCAATCTTATGAAATAATAACAAATTCCTGAGATTACTTCGTCAAAACTTACAGTTTTTCCTCACAATGACGACACAATTGATGACATAAAGACATCTACACGTTACTAGAAATCTCAAAGACTTTATCGTACTTAAATAATTTAGGTAATGTTACTAACCCAAATAGCGTAACACTGGATATAGTAATGCCAAGAGGAGTAAAAGTACCGTTATATAAAAATCCTACTAATTGCAGCCCAAATGCCGTTAAAATCAATCTAGCCACAGTGAAAATAGCCGTCATACGAGCTTTACCGTCCGGAATAGCTTCTAAAAGCAATGGCCATAATATGTTAACCGGATATATCACGCCAAGAGATAATAATAAAGTAACTATTGTTATGGTTAAAGGATTATTAATATTATATACAACTAATATGCTATTTCCTAGTAGAAATAGTATTATAAATATAACTCCAAAATAGAAGCAATTTTTAATACCGAATTTTTTAAAGCAATAACCGCTTGAAAAGCTCATAATTGAGAATAGAGCTGCCATTGCTCCTTGATAAAGTCCGAAATATTCTAAAGTTACACCTAAATCTTGCATATATAAAATAGGAGCAATCCCAATAAATATCCAATATCCTTGTGCAAGAAATATCATTGTAAGTATATAATATATAGCTTTTGGCGATTTGAAGATAGGTATATATTCTTTTAAAGAAATACGTATTTTTTTATTAACTTCTCTTTTTGGAATAAATAATATACCAAGAATTAGGCTGATCAAACCTACTATAAGCAACAAAACAAAATTGCCACGCCAGCCCCAAAATAAATTGACGTAGCTACCTATAACCGGTGCTATTGCCATAGCAAGGGCAATAGTGCCGTTTAAAATGCCCATGAATCTTTGCTGTTCTTGTACCGAATAAATATCGGCAAGAACAACATATACTAGCACTGCAACCGATGATATCCCGCATCCTTGCAAAAATCTTCCAAATAATATAGCTGCATAATTATTTGCAAATACACAAAATAAACTACCAAGATTAAAAATTAGTAAACCGAGTATAATAATTGGTTTGCGTCCGTACCTATCTCCTAAATTACCGACTATAAGCGAAGTAATACAATAAGTAGTTAGATTAACACCAAGTAGTAACTCTGTCATAAAAGTTGAAAGGTTGAATGTATTTTGTATTTCAGGAAAACTTGGAACGAATAAATCTATTTCCGCTCCAGCGAGTATTTCCATGATGATTACGGTAATAATTAATTTCATAAGTAATTGTTAGTTTGAGGTTATTTTAGCAAAGTATTATTGAAGCCGAAAGCCTACGCGATGTCATCCCTGCGAGGCATTGTTGCATAGATACCAAGTCGTCATTAATTTACTATTGTAAATTTTCTCGCAATGATGGAAAAACCGATGCGAGCGAACGTTAGTGAGCATGGTAATCTCAGGAATTCTGCCCAAGATTGCTTTATTCCACGCAACAACATTTTTGCGGGAATGACATAAATAAGGACGCAGGAATGGCAGCAAAGCCACACAACAAATTAGCTTTCTATATTCTTATAGCTTACAATAATGAGTGTATTGTTTTACTAAAGAAAGAATAAATGAATATTTATGCTCGCCTAGAAATTTTTATTTATCAGGAGTATATAC
Organism: Rickettsia koreansis; assembly: GCF_046532895.1. Classification (NCBI taxonomy): domain Bacteria; kingdom Pseudomonadati; phylum Pseudomonadota; class Alphaproteobacteria; order Rickettsiales; family Rickettsiaceae; genus Rickettsia; species Rickettsia koreansis. The sequence goes on from NZ_WHLZ01000002.1 coordinate 166,394, forward strand.
ATGACACGATAACAGGAAGACTGAAAGGAAGTGCAAGCAGAAACTTTTAGTAATATATGTTAAGAATAATAATTCCTAACATGTAGGACTATTAACAAAATAAATTTTAAAGCTAATTAAATTTATTTTTACTACAAATTATAAGGCTTTTTTGAAATATGATTAACTATTCCTTCAAAACTCTTATTAATTTTCGCTAAAAATTCTTTTTAATTATCAATTAAAATTATTTTGTTAACAGTCCCCTATCAATTTTAAAAATTAATTAAAATATTACTGATTAATTCCTAAAGCTTGTTTTTGAGTATCGGTAGTATTCTCCATTACCCACTTTTGGACATCAGGACTTAACATATTATACTGATCTGCTGTTAAACTAGCAACCCAAGCTTGTTGATCGTCAGTACTCATAGCTTGTATTTGGGTTGTTGTCACTGAAGCTGGGGCAGGCATTTGCATTGATGAAGCAAATACTGAGTTCGCGAAAGCTAGAATTAATAAAATCTTTAATAAATTTTTCATTTTGTAAACCTTTTTTGTTTTATAATTACGATTATAACAAAGCCACGGCAGCTTTCAAGCTAAATTATATTAAACATTTAAATTTTTTATACTAAGGAACTTTTATTGTAACAAATATATCAATTATATACTTTATTGTCATTCCTGCGAAAGCGGGAATCCAGTAAAAAGCGTTCAGTATCATACCGTGGTGGCTTGACCACGGGATCTTGTGTCACAGATTATGCCCTAAGATACCACGCTCAAGTCGTGGTATGACATTAAGGTTGACTGGATTCCTGCTTTCGCAGGAATGACATACCCCTTTATATTGTTAACTGCTCTCTGCAAATATTTCGATAAATTTCTGAGTTTTTAGATAAATCATTATGTGATCCTTCAGCGACTACTCCTCCTTTATCTATTACTAAAATATAATCAGCTGATTCTATACTACTAATTCGATGGGCAATTGATATAATAATGTTCCCTTTCATTATTTTTTTTATAGACTCTAGTAATTTCTGTTCGCTCATCGTATCTAAAGCACTCATTGCCTCATCAAGAAGCAAAATTTGCGGCATGCGTAGTAATGCTCTAGCAATAGCTATTCTTTGTTTCTGTCCTCCTGATAATCTAACCCCTCTTTCACCGATTTTAGCATTTATACCGTTATGAAGCTTAGCAGCAAATTCTTCTATTCCTGTAATTTTTATTATCTCATTTATTTCGTCGTCGCTTGCTTCATTATTACCGAATATAATATTTGATTTTATAGTGCCGGAAAAAATGCTAGCCTCTTGAGGAACATAGGCAATTAATTTACGAATTTCAGCAGGATTTAAAAGAGTTATATCTTGATTGTTAATAAGGATAGTGCCGTTTTCTTGCCGGTAAAAACGCAGCAGTAACTGTATCACAGTACTTTTTCCTGCACCTGATCTACCTACAATACCAAGAAACGTATTGGCATTTATCTTCAAAGACATATTATTAATAATCCTTAAATTAGGTCTTGAATGATAGGTAAAATCAACATTTTTGAATTCTATCGAGATTGGATCGGAATTATTTAATTCTAAATAATTATTATGTGCTATAGGTGTCTTATCTATAATTGTAATTATTCTCTCAAGGGCTGTAACAGGTAAATGCATTTCGCTTAGTAGCTCAAAAATACCGCCACAGCTAACTCCGGCGATAATCGCATAATAAATAAACGAGATAATTTGTCCCGCAGATAAATGACCTTTCACTATATCTGAAGCTCCGATCCAAACGACTAAAGTAATCGCAAGAAATATAACGGCTATTGAAATCGCAAAGAATAAAGCACGAATTTTTAAACGGGTTTTGCAGTATATTAAATAGTTTTGTAATTTAGTGTCAAAATCGGCAATTTTGTTTATTTGATGGTTAAAAGCATAAATAGCTCTAATATTATTAAAAGTTTCATCAACATCCGATGCTAAAAGTGACTTAGATTCTAGAGCTTTTTTAGATAAAACCTTAACATGCTTGCCGAATTTAATTAAAGGAATTAATAAGATAGGAATGGTAATAATTACTATAGAAGCGAGTTTAAAGCTTTCAAAAAACATTAATGTAATGCCGCCAATTAGCATCACCGAATTGCGAATAAAAAAAGATAAGAAATTAACAATGAGAGTAGATATTTGATCTATATCATTTGTTAGGCGTGAAATTATATCGCCGATTTTTAGTTCTTCAAACTCTTCAATTTCATAATTAATTAAATTACTATAAGCTTCTTTTCTTATTTGAGTAACTGCCTTTTCAGCAACATTATTGATAAAATATGAACGAAAAAAACTGGCAATACTTAAGATGATAATTAATAAACAAATATATAATATAGATTTATCAACCGATAAAATATGGTCTTGGCTCAAGCCTTTATCAACTAAATTTCTAAAAACACTACCGATTAGTAATAATGAAGCTGATACGCTAAGTAAAGAGATCATAACGATGATCAAATCTTTTTTATAGAACCTTAGATATTTAGCTAGTCTATATAAAAGTTTGATATCCATAAGAAAAAAATGTCATTGCGAGCGACTGTAGGCGTTGTTTCATGGATGTCAAATCGTCATTGCAAGGAGCAAAGCGACGTGGCAATCCAGAAAAATAATAAAAAAGTACTAATTTTAGCATTTTTTTACTGGATTGCTTCGTCAATTACTTTGTAATTTTCTTCGCAATGATGATTTGGTAACCACACAACAATTCCAAAATATGGGGCGAGTGACGGGATTCGAACCCGCGACCCTCAGAACCACAACCTGATGCTCTAACCAACTGAGCTACACCCGCCATAAATTAACAACGTAAATTTAGATTATCAGAAGGAGTTAGTCAAGAATATTTATTGTATTAACATATATTATTAGACTTATATATTATAACTATATATAGTTACAACATGAATCAGTATATAAAACTTATAAATAAAGCTAAACAAAATCCAAAAGGATTAAGTTTCTCTGATTCATACTTTAATGACTAAGTGCGGTTGGGTTAAAGATAGGCAAAAAGGTAGCCATCAGATTTGGTACTTGCCCAAAGGAAATATCTATTCACACTTTTGGAAATATGGCAAAAGTAATATCAAGTTCGACCATTTTTAAACTTTGCAAAAGGAAATGAAGATGAAAACAAATGATACATTTGATGGGTTTACTACTAGAACTTTTTAAAGATACGGATGGAGATTGGCTAGCAAGGTTTGAAGAGCTACCGAATGTATCAGCTTTTGGCCATTCGCCTGAAAAAGCACTGTAAGAATTACAACAAGCTTGGACTTTAATGAAAGAAAGTTATATAAGTCATAATCAATCTATCCCCTTAGCTCCGTCTAGGAAAGAGTATAGCGGACAGTTTAATGTTAGAGTAGATAAACGTGTGCATCGAGCTTTAGTACTTGAAGCACTTAGAGCAACAATTAGTTTAAATGCTTTAGTATCTCAAAAATTAACTTTATCGGTAAAACAATGAAAAAAATCAGTTATTTTATTAAGTGGTGGACCTGATTCTACTACGGTTCTTGAGATAGTTAGCAAAATGGATTATGAAATTTATGCTCTAAGTTTTAATTATCATAGACGCAATAGTCCGGAAGTCCAAAAAATCCAAGGATTAATTAAAGATTATAATGTAAAACAACATAGGGTTATTAATATTGATTTGCAGTCATTTATCGGTTCTGCATTGACTGATGATAATATAGATGTACCAAAATTTAAAAACACAGATCAATTACCAAGTGACATACCGGTTACTTATGTACCGGCACGTAATACAATATTTTTAAGCTACGCACTAGGCGTTGCTGAGGTTATAGGAGCTAGAGATATTTTTATTGGGGTACACACTAATGATTATACTAACTATCCTGATTGTCGTCCTGAATATATAAAATCTTTTGAAGCAATGGCAAATTTAGCAACTAGGGTAGGAGTAAATGGAGAAAAAATTACTATCCATGCTCCTTTAATAAATATGACCAAAGAGCAAATAATTCAAAAAGGGCTTGAGCTTGGAGTAGATTATAGTAAAACAATATCATGTTATGATCCAACAGAAGACGGTGTATCTTGTGGTCAATGTCTATCATGCATTGCACGACTTGATGCTTTTAAAAAGAATAATGTACAAGACCCGATTAAGTATGTATAATTATAGATATATACTCATAAATAAAATTAATAATAAAATAATATGAAGTAAATTTGTATACAAGGTGGAAACCATTTTCACCTTATATACTCATTATTTAAAAATCTTCTGTATAATATGAATATGCAATATTTATATTATACAGAAAAATAGTTAGTATATATGATAAATAGAGGACATTTATATGCCCCTTTTCCTGTGCTTGATTTAAACGATATAGTTTTACGAGAGTTAGCCGCGGAGGATGCACAAGATTATTTTAATTATATGAGTAAGCCGGAAATGGCTATTTATATAACTGATAGCAATAGGCCTAAAGACGTAGAAGAAGCCGGAGAGGAAATACGTTATTGGTCTAGTTTATATAAAAAGCATAGAAGTTTTTATTGGGGAATTGCCATTAAAGACGATAATAAATTAATAGGTACTGCCGGTTTTAATATAATAAATCTAGAGCATCATAGAGCAGAAATAAGTTATGATCTAGATCCTAATTTTTGGGGTCAAGGTGTGATGTTAAAATCTATAAAGAATATTTTAAAATTTGCTGATTATATTGGTATTATAAGAGTACAAGCAACAGTAATTACTGATAATTTTCGTTCAATTAATCTTCTTGAGAGATGCGGTTTTGCTAGGGAAGGAATTCTTAAAAAATACGAAATAGTTGCAAATGAGCATAAAGATTATTATATGTACGCAAGAGTACTATAGTAAGCATTGTTAAAATAAACATAAAAAAGAAAGTTAATGGTAGTAGAAGCTGATAAAAAAGCATTGATTTGTTCGTTTTGTAGTAAAAAACAACATGAAGTAAAAAAACTGATAGCAGGTCCTGCAGTATTTATTTGTGATGAATGTATAGATTTATGTACAGATATTATGAAAGAAGAAAATAAAGTTGCTTTAAAGCAAATTACTTCTTCAATTCCAACACCGCAAAAAATATGTGGAATTCTAAATGATTATGTAGTTGGGCAAGATCAAGCGAAAAAGATTTTAGCAGTAGCGGTTTATAACCATTATAAGAGGCTTGAATATGTACAATCCTGCAATAATGACGTTGAGCTTAATAAGTCGAATATCTTACTGATCGGTCCTACTGGGTCAGGAAAAACTTTACTTGCTCAAACGCTTGCTAAAATTTTAGACGTACCTTTTACTATGGCGGATGCTACTTCTTTAACGGAAGCCGGGTATGTCGGTGAAGATGTTGAGAATATATTACTACGTTTATTGATAGCAGCTGAGTTTAATATAGCAAAAGCACAAAAAGGTATAATTTATATTGACGAGGTTGATAAAATTGCCCGTAAATCGGAGAATCCTTCTATTACACGGGATGTATCGGGTGAAGGAGTACAGCAGGCATTACTTAAAATTATGGAAGGAACAGTTGCTTCCGTGCCTCCTCAAGGCGGTAGGAAACACCCACAACAAGATTTCGTACAGTTAGATACTTCAAATATCTTATTTATTTGCGGTGGTGCTTTTATGGGGATTGATAGCATTATAACCTCAAGAACTAATAATAGTTCTATAGGCTTTGCAGCTAACGTAAATATAGATAAAGAGAAAAATAATAGTGAGATTCTTAAATCCCTAGAGATTGAGGATTTAACTAAATTCGGTTTAATTCCTGAATTTATCGGTAGATTACCCATCGTTACTACTTTAGATGAGTTAGACACAGAAGCTTTAATTACAATTTTAACTAAGCCTAAGAACGCCATAGTAAAGCAATATCAGAAACAATTTGAGCTTGATGATGCTGAGCTTGTAATTGATGATTCAGCCTTAGAAGCTATTGCCGAAAAAGCTCTAGCTAAAAAGACGGGGGCAAGAGGACTTCGTTCAATACTTGAGCATCTTTTGCTTGATAGTATGTATAAAGTTGCCGAGCTAAAAAAACAGCGTGTTACTATTACAAAAGAGGTCGTTAACGGCTTAGTCGAACCGATAATGACCTCTCTCATTTCTACAAAATCAAACAAAAAACAACCGATTATTGCAGATATACCGGCGTAAATATTATTTCTTGTCTATGTCATTCCCACCTACGCGGGAATGACATAGACAAGCCTGCAACAAGACCTACGACTGTTCGCAATGATGGGTGGGTATCCACACAACAACGCCGGCTTGACCACGGGACAATACTAATTTAGTATAAAATTTATCCTAAACTAGTATTATAGCGGTTTAAATACCATTAAGAAAAAAATAATACTCAAACTGATAAATGCCGGCCAGCCTAGGTAGAATCATAATTTAAATAATTTATAATATTTTTCCGGTAGGGGAATTTGCGGTTTTAATGCTTCAAGTGCCATATTGCGTAGTGGAATTTGAATCCATACCACCAGAAGCCAACAACTACCGGCGATTATGTATCTGATATAAGTTAAGGTAAGCCATAAATCAGAATAATTATAGCCAAGCATATTTACTAATATTATGCCGCTAACCGGTTGAATTATCACAGTTGGAGTAGTAAAAAGAAGATCAGCTATAACTGTAGTGCGAGCTGCATATGCCGTTGCATTCAAATCATAGTATAAAATTTGTAAACTACATATCCTATTTGTTGTATTTTTGATAATTAGTAGAATGCCAAGAATAATATCTGTAAAGCAGCTTCCATATAATGTAGTAGAATTAATGGGTCCTATTTTTAGACAATCCCCTAATTTAGCTGCTATTTTAATGAATATTAAAGGAATTTTTATTAGTCTTCCAGGATTGACTCCAAGTCATCTTCTGAATCCAAGCAAGATATCCTTCATGGTCACTATGTCTGGTCCAACTATTTTTAATAATGTGTGGATTTTTCCTTCCCTTTCTATACAGTGAATAATTACTTTCGTTAAATCATCAATATGAATAGGTTGAAATTGTTGTAAACAATCACCTATTAAAGGAATAAAATACGGTAATGTTGCAAGAGCCCTAAATAGCGAGGTACCACCATAACAACCGCTTGCGTAAACAAGAGACGGTTGTAAAATTACCCAGTCTATTTATGAATAATTCTTTGTACGTTAGTAAGGGTGCAAGCCTTAAATAGAGCCTTTGGACCATTGACATGAACATTGTCAATATTATTGCATGACTAGACGTTAACACACCTGACACATTAATAACTATATCTATGTTATTTAATCTATTTATCCAGCTTTGTGGTGTTAGGTCTATATTAAAATCACAGTATATCACTTCTGCAGTAGGGAATGTTTCCTGGTCGATTCAACATCTCGAACACAGCATATTACTTTATAATTATTCTTTAATAATTCAGCTGTAATATATGATCCAATAAAGCCGTTAACTCCCGTTACTAGTATTCTCATTATAATATAAACGATTCAGGTACTGACATTTTTTATAGCATTAATCAGATCCTGTTGCCAATAGAAGATAAAAAAGGATATGTTATGTCCACAACTATTGTTTTTTTGGTTAAAAACTTTTATAACCCAATCCTCTTCTCTCTTATCATAAACTGGGGTTGCTCGTGTGTGACTTTAATGTTATCTCATAATAAAATAATTAAAGATTATAAATGATTATATATAAAAGTCTTTTATATATAATCATTTATAATCTTTAATTTGAATAAATATTAAGAGATATTTATATTTTTAATATTTATTTAATTGAAATTATGAGTAATAAGAAGTAATAATACAATATTATAATGATATATCAAATTTAGGCGTAAGGTTATGGAAAACTACTACAGCATTTGCTAGTTTTAATTTAGGTGAGGTATGGAAAATATGGTTATGTGATAAAAATTTTAAAGATCTACCGATACTAGATCAAAGTTTGATTTATACTCAATATTTAGAAACAATGTTAAGTAAAGTAGCTGCTACCGGAAAGTATCAAGATAATAATATTGATCATTCTCAATGGAGCCATTGTTTTGAAGAGCTAAATAATCGAGATCATTTTTTATGTATAAAGCTACAGAAGTTAATAGGAGTAGAAAACAAGAATATCATTGATGCTATGCTAGATGATATAGGGGATATAAATTCATTAGAGTTTATTACCCTAGTTACTAAAGTCCAAGTGTTTTTAAAAAATAATTTAGATCAATCTGAACACTTGATTAAAGCAGCCAAAGAAATCAATGCTATGGCATATCCTCTGACGAGAGAATATTTTTTATATCGCTATATAGCTAAAGCAATATTACTTACAAATACTTTAAATGCGCCTTCCTCTTATGAAAACGAGTTTAATTTAGTAAAAAAAGCTCATTTAAATTTTGCAAATTATCTTAATGCATTAGAGCAAAGTCTTACTAGAATAGAAAAAGCTAGTGATAATGAAGATCATAAAATTGCTTCTTGGTTAACCGAAAATCAGCTTTAGTTAGTAATCATTCAGGTAAAATAGCAATTACTTATGTTTCTCGTATAGTGGGTGTAATTGCTTTACGTTCATATGTAATTGACGAAAAGGATCCTTGGTATGAATTATGTGCTTTACCGACCACTAGACTTGCGATGCTACAAATTTTATTATCTTGCCCGGTGTACGGTCTTATCAAATAGACAAACTAAAGAGATGAATAATAATATGTTTCAAGCATTAGAAAATAACAATGACAATGCTGAAGATGTTAAATTTTTATTTGATCACACTCCAAGTTTTGCTAATGATGCCGTAAATACAACTGTGATTTGTTTTAGATATGCTGCTAATTTAGGGGTGCAGCCTATTGATTTATTAAATAATGATACTATTAATCGTATAATTGTATTACAGGCTTTACGATGGTATACAGTTGCAGGAGTAGTAGAAGAACAAAGTAAAGTTACAAATTTTATGCAAAATAAATTAATTAAATTTTTGCATGGTAAAATTGTACCGGCTTTAATTGAGCATAAGAAATTTACAGCTGAAGAAATTAAACCATATTTTCAGTTACTATATAAACATTCCAAAACAGATAAGAATACGCAAATAAAACTTCAGGCAATATATAATAAACTTACTAATCAAGATATAGATTTTAACAATATTGAATCAGACATTAGTATCTATCATGGATGGAAGAGTACTGCTATATGTGCGGCAATAGCCACACTGATTTTGGATTATATCTGTTGCGTCTTGCTTCTTTATTAGTATCAACATATTACGGCAATAAAGTTATAATAAAGTTATAGAAAATATCACCAGCAAAAAATTAACTAATGATGTGTTTTTTCAAAAGTTTTACTATAATGATGCGGTTGACCGTAGCGATAGTACCTTTAATAATGTTTGAGTCTATTAAAGATTTAAAATTCTTAAGTCTTGCAACTTTAATAGATATTTTAACAACTGCTATATCGGATTTCAATGTCGGCAAGGCAATTAGTAGTGCAGGCAAGAATATTGCCGAGAAAACCGCTACTACCCTTATTTGGCTTAATAAGGTTACCTCAGGCACAAACGAGATGATACAGTGATTGATATTGATCCTACAGAAGAAGTACCATGCTTAGAGGCTTTGTGGACACTGCTAATTGATTTGCTATTTTGCAGCAAAAAATAGCCAAAATTAAATCTTTTGAGAAAGTCCACAAAACCTCGATTAAGGTTGTAAAATTTACGTTATTTAATGTGCTCTTCCCATTTCAAATATAATTGAATCTTCAGAATTAAGTGTTGCATGTATTAAAAAAGGTGAGGTGACATAGGACTGCACTTCGCTATGCATAAAAGCTTGGTACATTCTAAAGTAAAGTTTTTGCTATATTCAAGAAGTCTTTGAGCAGCTTTTAAGTGTATCAAATAACCTGTAGTTGTATTAAAGTAACCACCATGACCTATCTTCTTTAAATACGGATTATTGTAAATATTATAAAATATTTTGTTTTTATAATGTGACAAGGACAAATAAATTAAATCTCAGTCGGTAGGTAAATGCTTAAGCATTGTTAAAAATTTATTACGGAAATCATCATTTAGTATAGCATCATCTTCTATTATTAGGGCATCAGGTATATTGTCTTTAACCATTTTAAGCCAAATTTCTCTATGGCAATAACAACCGAGTTCACTTGCCGTTAAAGTATGATTTAATATTTTGCTATCGGAATAATAATTTATATTTTCCGAAGGATAAAGTACAGTATAACAGTTATCAAGGGATAAAAGAGCAGGGTTATTTTTTACATCTAAGCCGGTAAATCTTTTTCCCCCTGCATCTGTTATAGATAAATTATAACCGTCTACTGCACTAAACCTTTCATAGCATAAATTATTATTGTCGAATTGTTTACTAATATTGTTATATCTATCAGTGCTGCGTAGGTTTACTATAAAAATTTTAATATCTTTTGCTTCAAGTGGAGCAGAACCTATTTGATAAGTTTTTAAAAATATAAAAAGCAATGATAAACAAATAATTATAATTAATATTATAAAAATAGTTTTTAATTTGTATTTAATAAAGGTAATTTTTTTCTTAATTTTTCTTTTACTGCGATGTAATTATTTTCTGAAGTCGGTACAATCTTATTATTATATATCTTATAATAGTTTTCATCATCTTTATCAACAGAAATAATATAATTATATAAATCTTCTTCTGAATAATCTTTAGCAAATATTACTGCATTAGGGTTTACATCTTTTATATAACTTTTATCTGCATAATATATAAAATAGGTACTGCTCCTGCTAAATAAGCTTGAAAAGGTTTTTCAGTAACATACCCCTCATATGTTTTATTTTCAAAAGCAATAACAAATTTACATTTAGATAATCATTCACGAGTTTTTTCTTTTGGTATAATTGTAGATTCAGTATTTAAATATTTACTGCCGCTTACTACTTTTTTATACAGCGACAATTTATGAAAAAATCGATTTCTTGCTATGCAGCCGTCGTTCTCAGGATCTTCTATACCGTTAGAGACTAAGAAACAAGCAAAATACGTTTTATTCGGATTATATTTTGAGCGTTTATATTCAGTACTGACGTCATTAGTACAATATATATATAAAGGTATTCTTATATTTTGGATGAACCTATAGATATATCATAATTTTCTAGCTTTAGTCTAACGGATTCACCGGTAAAAAATATCTTTATACTATCTTTATTACTAATAGTTCTTTGACCAAAAACACTATCAATAATAAGGTCATAATTTTTATGATCTATAACAATTGTTCGTCCGTTTTCTTCAATGATTTCTTTTATCATTGGTAGCTCGTCTATTGTAAAGCCCAGCCACATATTAATAAAGCTCACTCTTATAGCATGTTTGTTTTCTGTTTTAGGAGCTTTAATCTTATATGCTTACACATAGTAATAATATGGCTATACAAATTATGGAAAGTTTTTTTAACATTTAAATTACCTATTACGAGAAAAATTTATTTATAATTTTTCTGCTATTTGTGGTGGATTTTCTGCTTCCACTTCAATAATCTCAGATTTAGAGGAAACGATTTGATAACGCTCTAAGGTAGCTGGCATGGCTTTATTCCCTGAATCAATACCGAGTTTTTGAATATTCTTTACTCTTGACATAAAATTACGATTAAACGAGGCAGCAAATTTATCGTAATTAGTAACCATATTATGCAGGTTATTACCGATCTTTTGAGAATAATCTGCTATAGTACCGATGGAGCTTAATAGCTTTCTCACTTCTTCAATGATTACCTTATAATTTTCTGAGCGGCGATGATCGGTAATTTGAAATTTTGCAAATGATAGCATATTCATAAGTCCGCTAGGTCCTACCGGAAAGATATTACAGCCCCAAGCTTTTTGTAAAAATTCAGGGTCGGCTGCAATAACTTTCTCAACCGCTTGTTCAGTCGGCAAAAACATTAAAGTAATAACATTGTTAAAGCTCTGATCCTTTTTGTTTAGATTAGTTAAAATATTTGCGGCATAGTCTTTATTCGCCAAAGATTTTAAATGGTAATTCATAGTTTTATTAAGACTCATGTTATTATCTTGCTCGTCTACAAGAAACTTTGAAGCTTTAGAATCAATAACCATTAAATTACCGGAAGGAAGAAAAATGAGCGCATCAGGTCTTAGCTTCCCGCTATCTGAGGTAGTTAGACCGTATTGCATAATGAAATCTAAATTAGGACGTAAGCCCGAAGATTTTAAGATATTCTCAAGGGTAATCTCAGCAAGTAGCCCCGCCCCGATCGGAGAAAGCAGAGACTGTTTGATCAAATCAACCGTACCTTTTGATTGCTCTATATCTTTATTTAATGCTCCCACCATCGTAATTAACCGTTCAAACTCACTATTAAATTTTCCTGAAGCAGTAGCGATATTTTTCTCGGCTAGCTCTCTTGCTGCCGTGTTTTCCATTTTATGTATCGCTATTAATTGCTTAGACAAATCTTGACCTAAATCAAATAACGCAGCTTTAGCCGCTGAAAATGACTCTTCTCTTATTTTTTCTGAATCCTTAATAGTCTGTGCTTGATATTCTATTTTACACTTCAATTGCTCAATTTTCTGTAAATATCCTATCTTTTCTTGATTTAATAATTGGTTATTATTGCTAATTTCTAGATTCTGCTCTGATAAAAATTGTAGCTGTGTCCTTAAGGTTTGAGTTTTTACATAAAACCAAATTATTAGCGCTAATAAAATAAGTAGCGTAGTTATAATAGTTGGTAATAAATAAGGCATAGAATGAAGCAAAGTTTAATGTTAAATAATACTAAAGTACCGCATAATTTGCACTAATTATTTTGGTATTGCCTAGAAAAGGTTGATATAGTCATTGCGAGTTACTGCAGGTGTTATTGCATGGCTCGTTTTATGTCATGTCTGCGCAGGTCTTGTTGTGTGGACTGAAAAACCCGTTCGGTGTTATGCCGTGGCTTGACCACGATATCCAAAAACACAACTTAAAATACTAAAATTTTAATGTTTTAAACTGGATCCCGTGATCAAGTTGCGGGATGACAATGAGGAAACTGGTCCACACAACAAAGCATTCTCGCTTTCGTGGGAATGACATCGGAAGGCTAAACTATAGAACAACTTTTTCTAGGCAATGCTCAATTTCAATACTACAAGTAAGACTATTGCTATATTAGCCTATAATATTTTTATAAGCTTATAGAAATATTATAATGGATAGGTTATATAAAAAGCAAGTTGAAGAATATCTAACAAATTACGGTAAGCTTGTATTTATAAGTGGAGCAAGGCAAGTAGGGAAAACTACAATATCAAAACAAGTAATTAAACCTAATCCTAATTCAATTTACCTAAATTGGGATTATCTAGAAGATAGAAATAAAATCTTAAACAAACACACCGAACTTTTTAAAAATCTACTTTCTACTATATCCGATAAGAAACCGTGCTTAATATTAGATGAAATTCATAAATATAAAGATTGGAAAAATCTTGTAAAAGGATTTTATGATAAATTCGGAGAAAATATTGAATTTATTATAACAGGTAGTGCCAAATTAAATATATATAAAAAAGGCGGTGATAGCCTAATGGGACGTTATATAAGTTTAACCGTGCATCCGTTATCGGTATCTGAAATAGCTAAAAATTTTGATAATGACATTGATTATATAAAAAGCCCCCAAAATATCACTATAGATGAATTTGAAGCTTTAATAAATTTTGGAGGATTTGCAGAAAGTTATTTAAAAGCAACTGCTAAATTTCATAGAATATGGAGTAATCAAAGATTCAAGCAATTATTTAGAGAAGATGAAATACTGAAGATATCAACAATATTTATGCGTTATCATTACTTACTAGCATTATAAATGAGCAAGCAGGCTCATTAATAAGCTATACAAACCTTGCTAACAAAGTTAGAGTTTCAGACCAAACAATAAGAAGATGGCTCTCTTTGCTAGAAAAGCATTATTATTGTTTTGTTATCAAACCTTGGTCTAAAAATGTTGTAAAAAGCTTGATAAAAGAGCCACAAATTTACCTTTGGGATTGGTCGCAAATAAAAGATATAGGAACGAGATTTGAAAATCTTGTAGCTTCTCACCTTTTAAAAGCCGTATATTTTTAGAACGAAACAGGGCTTGGTGATTTTGGTTTATACTATCTGCGTGATAAACAAAAACGTGAAGTCGATTTAGTAATAACAAAAGATAACTAACCGTGGATTTTAGTGGAAGCAAAAGTAAGTGACTCAACCGTTTCTTCAAGCTTAAAATATTTTCATGAATTACTTAACCCTGAGTTTAGTTTTCAAGTAATTCAAAATAAACAAGCTATTTCGGGCTCTTGCTTTGATAAACCGGATTTATGGATAGTACCGGCTATTACTTTCTTATCTCAACTTGTTTGATATGAATTTTTGCAAAAAAGGTAATCTAGGCAAATGTAAATCATATGACTATTTCGTTGCTTATATCGAAATAGTCATTACCAATTCGACATTTAATTATAAGCTGTATCCTCGCACATACCACTAAATTTAGCTGAATTGACTATATTCACTTTATCTTCTAGTGGTCCGAGTGGCTGAGCAGGTTTTAACAATTCCGGCGTTAATATAAATTTAGTTTTTTTCTCGATATTCGATAACAAAGGTAAATGTAAGCTATGAGGGCTGTATATTATTGCATATTTATCCCATTCTAGATATTGTCTATTCAAATTCTCTTTATATTCAGATGGCCCATATACTTCTATACTACCAAATTTATATTTTTTTAAAGGATATAGCTCATAATCATAAAAAAAATCATTTGGATATTTATTACGCATACTTTGATTCAAATGAACAAATTTATCATTTTCTTTATGAAATACGAAAATATCTAAGCATCTTTCCCTGCAAATTACATAAATTTTATTATGTTTAACACGATATCCTAATTGTTCAAATTGCGGTAATATTTGTTGCAAACGTATTTCGTCTTCATGCATAATGCCGATATCTAAATCATCATCAAAAGGAATTATGCCTTGATGTCTAACGGCTCCAAGCAGAGTGCCGCCTTCTATCCAATAATTAATATTATTCTTACCAAGTAGCTCATGAGTGTCTTTCATTAACTGATAAAGGGCAATAGCTTTTTTCTCACTAATCCTGTATTTTTTCACTTGTTCATCACTTAAGGTTACATATCGCCAATTATGTTCTAGTAGATAAGCATAACACAATATACCGACGAAAATAGTAAGAATTAAGCGTAAAATATTTTTAAAGGATAATATCGACTTTAATTTTATCACCTTGAATCTTAAATTACATTTCCCATGCGGATATAACATTTTTTAATCTATATAAAATAACCGGTTATGACTTTTTTATCTCAATTTGTTTAAAAGTTTATTCTATCCTCTAAAGGACTAAAAGGCTGAGCAGGTTTTAACAATTCCGGCGTTAATATAAATTTAGTTTTTTTCTCGATATTCGATAACAAAGGTAAATGTAAGCTATGGGACTGCTCTATCACTGCATACTTATCCCAGTCTGGATATTGCCTATTTAGATTTCCTATAGGATCAGCGGGCCCGTAAACCTCTATACTACCGAATTTATATTTTTTTAAAGGATATAATTCATTATCATAAAATGAACTCTTAGGATACTTATTTCGAGCCGCTAAATTAGTATATATAAATTTGTTTTGTTCTTTATGAAAAATGAAAATATCTAAACAAGCTTTTTTGCATATATTATAAGCTTTCTCATAGGAAGCAGTATAACCGAGTTGCTCAAATTGCGGTAATATTTGTTGCAAACGTATTTCGTCTTCATGCATAATGCCGATATCTAAATCATCATCAAAAGGAATTATGCCTTGATGTCTAACGGCTCCAAGCAGAGTGCCGCTTTCTATCCAATAATTAATATTATTCTTACCAAGTAGCTCATGAGTGTCTTTCATTAACTGATAAAGGGCAATAGCTTTTTTCTCACTAATCCTGTATTTTTTCACTTGTTCATCACTTAAGGTTACATATCGCCA
>NZ_WHLZ01000003.1:0-80109 GCF_046532895.1 Rickettsia koreansis
ATTGTTACCAATCCAACCAAATATTACATAGTAGCGCCTACCGGTCTAAAAACGAAAGTAGAACAAAACGCAAAAGCATTAAGTAAGTGAATTAACAAAAGGATCATACTTAGGCAAAAATAAATCATTTAAAAGTATTGCCATATGCACGTAAAGCATTAGGTCAAAATACTCAAGAAATATAACAATAGATAAAAATAGTCCTATTGTTTCTTTTTGATTACGGGCTAAACTTTTTTGCTCTTTTGCGTAACTTCACATACTTTTTTACAGATTAGTTAAAATTAAATTGTAAAGAAATCTATACTGTTTTATATAAAAGTCAATTTAACAAAATTAGATTTTATAACATTGCTAACTCAAGACAGGTGTCGTAATGAGCTGAGCGACTGAAAGGAGCGTATCAATCTAAAAAAATAATAATAAATTCTAGTTTACAGAGTTTTTAACTAGATTGCTTAGTCAATATACTTTGTAATTTCCTTGCAATGGCGTTAATTTATTAAA
Organism: Rickettsia koreansis; assembly: GCF_046532895.1. Taxonomy (NCBI): domain Bacteria; kingdom Pseudomonadati; phylum Pseudomonadota; class Alphaproteobacteria; order Rickettsiales; family Rickettsiaceae; genus Rickettsia; species Rickettsia koreansis. Next base: position 508 of record NZ_WHLZ01000003.1, read on the forward strand.
TAAATCTATCTTTATTTAGCAATGCCAATAAATTTCTAATTTAATACTTGCAATTTATCTTATAATTACTTATATTCAGATCCGCTTAGATTAAAAAGCACTAAGGCGTTTTATATGTAATTAATTTTGATCCCCTTAAACTTTTTACATTAAAACGCCGTTATTTTATTTAAGCGGGTGTAGCTCAGGGGTAGAGCGCTACCTTGCCAAGGTTGAAGTCGAGGGTTCGAATCCCTTCACCCGCTCCAGTGATTTTGTCCGTTTTATGTCATTCCCGCGTAGGCAGGAATGACATAGAGCATGTTTTTTGAACTAAGCAACAACGCCCTTTTGCAAATGACATCAGTAAGTTTATCATAAATTCAATCTTCCAAACCATATTTTTTCTTAATATCTTCTAATGAGATTACTTCTTCTCTTTTTTCTATACGAGACAAAGCAATTAATAAATCTGCTTTTTCTTCTATATAACTTTCTATTGCTTTACGTATAATATATCCTTTTGGTCTATCGATTTCCTTAGCAACATTAGAAAGTATAATATCTAGTTCATTAGAAATTCTAGTAGTTATAACTGTCATAAAAATAGCCATTTATCGGTTTTGTGATAACTTATATTAGTATAAAATACATTTAAATATATTTAATATTATTATTTTACCCTTGCATTAAAGCTATTAGGTAGCTATTTTTATTTTATTAGACTTAGTGCATAACCTATCTTATAAAGAGAAATTTTAAGGAAACACGGCACGCAGCACCGCAGCGTACAAAAAGGGACGTGAGATGCGAGTACCGGATTGATGTATACCGCAGATACTTCAAAAGTTGGAAGCCAAATAAGTGGTGAGCCTGCGGAGCGTAGCAAACTACATGAGCAAAGGCGAAGCCTAAAATTTGACGTACCAAATCTTGAAGTATCTGCATTTGGTACGTCAAAGGTATACAAATTACTTTTAGAAAGAGGTTATACAGGAAGACTATTGCAACAATTAGGAAATTACATATGTCAGCAAATACGCAAGATAATCAGGCAAATAATAACGACACTATAGAAATACAGGAAACTGAGGTAGTGCCCGTAGAAACAAATTCTTTACAATCGGGGTTAACAAGCTTAATACCGATGGTTTTAATTTTTGCTGTATTTTACTTCTTATTATTACGTCCACAAGAAACACGACGCAAAGAAAGAGAGAAATTAGTAAGTGAAGTTAAAAAAGGCGAAGAAGTTCTAACAAATAGCGGCATTTATGGTATTGTGACTAAAATAAGTGAAAATGACAATAATATTGAAATCGAAATAGCTAAAGATGTACGTATTAAAGTTTTAAAAAGTGCTATTATCGATATAACTAGTCGTACAAAAGAAGTAGCAGTAAAAAAAGAAAACAACAAAAAAGATAAGAAGGTAAGCGGTGCAAAAGCTTCCTAAGTGGAAAATTTTTCTTTCAATTATATGTACGGTTTTTGCAGTTATTTGTGCCTTACCTAATTTCATGCAGGTAAACTCTAAGTTTCTACCTCATGATTCAGTAAATCTAGGACTTGATCTTAGAGGAGGAGCCCATTTATTACTAGATGTTGATTTTGACACCTACTTAAATGATTCAATGGAAAATCTTGCCGACACTTTACGCAAAAATTTTCGTGAGGATAAAATCGGCTATAAAAATCTGTTAGTTAGACAAAATAGCATTCAATTAGAAGTAAGATCGCCTGAGAAATTAAAGCCGTTAAAGAAAATAATTAATAAAATCGATCCAGAAATTATCGCTGAAGTAAATGAAAATAAAATAAAGCTTGGCTACAGCGAATCTAGATTAAATGACTTACTTAATAAGGTAGTAGACCAATCTATTGAGATCGTTCGCATGAGAGTTGATAGTACCGGCACTAAAGAGCCGACCCTACAGAAACAAGGCGATAAGCATATATTACTGCAAGTTCCCGGTGAAGAAAATCCCTCTTACCTGAAGAATATATTAGGGAAAACTGCAAAGCTAACTTTTCATTTAGTTGATGAAAATGCCAATATCGAAGAAGCGGTAAAAGGACATGTTCCAGTAGGTTCAATGCTAGTTAAGGGAGATAACGAAAGTCATGGGGAGTATTATGTCGTTATAAAGAGAAAAGTTGTTTTGGGTGGGGATCAGCTTACAACTGCTTCAGCTTCTTTTGACCAAAATTCGCAAGCGGTAGTTGCTTTTTCTTTCAACAATTTAGGTAGTAAAATATTTGGTGAAATAACTAAAAATAATACCGGTAAACGCCTTGCTATAGTTCTAGACAATAAATTACTAAGTGCTCCAACGATAAACGGAGCGATTATGGGCGGAAGCGGTATAATAACAGGAAATTTTACCGTTGAGTCGGCAAATGAGCTTGCACTATTATTGCGAGCCGGTTCACTTCCTGCCCCACTTAAAATTATTGAAGAGAGAAGTATAGGTCCAAATTTGGGTGCTGATTCTATAGAGTCGGGCAAAAAGGCAGGACTTATAGGATTTATAGCAGTGTGTATATTTATGGTTTGGTCTTACGGTGTGCTTGGTTTATTTGCCAATATAGCCTTAAGCCTTGCATTGTTATATATTTTAGCTTTACTTTCACTTTTCCAAGCTACTTTAACTCTGCCGGGAATTGCAGGAATAATACTCACTATGGGTATGGCTGTTGATGCTAATGTATTGATTTACGAAAGAATTAAAGAGGAACTGCATAAAGGAGTGTCTAATCTTTATGCTATTAGAACCGGTTTTGAATCTGCGTTTGCCACTATCCTTGATGCTAACCTAACTACTTTAATCGTTGCTTTTTTACTTTATATATTTGGAGTAGGTGCAATAAAAGGTTTTGCCGTTGCATTAACGATCGGGATTATATCTTCAATGTTTTCGGCGATTATCATTACTAAATTATTAATAGATATTTGGGTAAAATATTTTAAACCTAAAAAATTAGGGCTTGTGTAAAAGAGTAGACTTGGTTGTATGGTCTTTTTATGTCATTCCCACGAAAGCGGGAATGACATAAGAGCCATACAGCAGGACCAGAGCTAGGATGACAACGCAAAAATGGATAATATCTTATGAAAATACAGTCTAATGTTATAAAAATAATTATCGTAATTAGCTTATTAATAGGAGTAGGAGCATTATATTTGTTGTTATCTTTAAGAACGCCTGAAAAGCCACTTGCCGGTCAAGTTAATATCTATGAAGATAACGTAAAAATCGGCGGTGATTTTGAACTAATAGACCAAAATGGAGAGATATTTAATAGTGATAAGTTGAAAGGCAACTTAAGCCTCATTTACTTTGGATTTACTAGTTGTCCTGATATATGCCCAACCTCTCTAAATAAAATGACGGAGATTGTAGAAATTTTAAATAAACATAAAATAGATATTCTACCTGTTTTTATCACTATTGACCCAAAACGTGATACTCCTATAGCACTTAAAGAATATCTAAAACATTTTCATCCGAAATTTATAGGTCTTACCGGTAACGAGCAGCAAATAAAAGATGTAACTGATAAATTCAAGGTTTTCTATGCTCGTGTGCATGGTGATGATGACGACCCGAACTATATGCTTGATCATTCATCTTTTACATATTTAATCGATGCAAACGGAAAATATCTGAAACATTTCTATTTAGATTCTTCACCTAAGGAAATTATGGAATTTTTAAGAAATGAATAATTATATATCGGTAGCGTATTTATTTACCTTTTTAACCTTAGCGATATTGTTAATTGTAAGTTTTTTAAATTACAAGTCATTGAAAAATAAACAGAACTTTAATGCAAAAGAGAGTAAGGAATAGATTAATAACAATAATTATTTGTTTCTGCTCAGCATGTTTAGGAATTATTATAATACTTTACAATTTAGAGAAAAATATAGTATTTTTTTTGCCGCCGTCAAAAATTAATGAAATAGAACAAGGCAAAGAGTTAAGAGTCGGTGGGCTTGTTAAAACAGACTCAATAAATAAAATTGCTGATGATAAGATAAGTTTTGTTATTACCGATAATATTAAGGATTTCGAGATATTATATCAAGGAGCCCTGCCGGCTCTATTTCGTAAAGGACAAGGAATTATTGCCATCGGGCAATTATCGAACGGGAAATTTATAGCAAGACAATTACTTGCAAAGCATGATGAGAATTACAGACCTCCGCAATAACAACGTCATTGCGAAGAGCGAAGCGACGTGGCAATCTAGTAAAATAGGCCTGAGATTGCTTCGTCGAATTACGTTGTAATTCTCCTCGCAATGACGAAAAATAACTAAACCAAATAAATAAAAACATGTTTATAGATAAAATCAAAGCAAAAGCAAATAATTACGAAATAAACGTAATTATCGAAATTCCGATGAATAGCGGTCCAATCAAATATGAATTTGACAAAGAATCAGGAGCAGTTTTTGTTGATCGCTTTATGCAAACTACCATGAGCTATCCATGCAATTACGGTTTTATTCCTCATACTCTTTCAAATGACGGTGATCCGGTAGACGTACTTGTCGTAGCTCATCATCCAGTAGTGCCTGGGTCGGTTATAAAATGCCGAGCAGTCGGTGTATTGATTATGGAAGACGAATCAGGGCTTGATGAGAAAATAATCGCAGTACCGACTTCTAAGCTCGATATTACTTTCGATCATATTAAAGAGCTAGATGATTTATGTGACATGCTCAAGAAACGTATCGTGCATTTCTTTGAGCATTATAAAGATTTAGAAAAAGGTAAATGGGTTAAAGTTACTGGATGGGAAAATAAATCAAAAGCAGACGCTTTAATCAATGAAGGAATAGATAGGGTCAGCTAGGGATAAGAATTCATGACGTTGCTTGCATGGTGCTTGATGTCATTCTCGCGGAGGCGGGAAGCCAGAAAAAGTAGCCTTAATCCCGATCTCAACAATTACACATTAATTAACAAAATAAACCTATAAAAACAAGTTTTTATAGGTTTTACTGGATTCCCGCCTCCGCGGGAATGACATCAGAAAAATAAGATAAAAAACAAACAGTGACCGACTTCTTGCATAATGTAGCTAATAAAGAGGAATTTGAAAGAAACACGGAACGCAGCACCGCAGCGTACACTTTAGTACATGAGAATGCGAGTACCGGATTGACGCACAAATTACCTTTAGAAGCAAGTTATGCAAGAAGTCGATTATTTCGTTCAGGAGTCGTAGTAGCTTTTTGCACATTAATTTCTCGCATATTTGGCTTAGTGCGTGAACAGTTTATCGCATCATTATTCGGCTCTACACCTATGGGTGATAGCATTAATGTTGCTTTTAAACTACCGAATCTATTTAGAAGAATTTTTGCAGAAGGAGCATTATCAAGCGTATTCATTCCTATTTATAATGAAAAAATGCTTATTTCTAAGAAAGCCGCTAATAATTTTTCAGGTGAGGTTTTTACCCTTTTACTTCTGACATTAATAGTAATAATAGCATTAATGCAAATCTTCATGCCACAATTAATGCTGTTTATTGTTCCTGGATTTCACGGTAAAAAAGAAAAGTTTGAGCTTACGGTATTTTTATGCCGCATTACAATACCTTATTTAATATTTGTTTCATTAACGGCTCTACTTGGCGGAATATTAAACTCTGTAAAAAAATTCGCTGCATTTGCTTTTTCACCGGTTATTTTAAGTATATGCGTAATAATTTTTACTTTAACATTTGATCATTATATAGAATCTACTATCTCAATTAGCTTATCTTTAATAATGGCCGGAATATTACAAGTTTCGTTTATGTTTGTCTGTGTGAAAAGAGCGGATTTAAACTTTCCGATAATTTTTAACCCAAGCGATCCCGATGTAAAAAAGCTTTTGATTAATATGGGACCGGCAACCATTAGCTCCGGCATACAGCAATTAAACCTTTTCATATCCCAATCTATTGCTAGCCTTATTGAAGGTGCTATTTCTATATTATCTTATGCCGACCGGATATATCAATTTCCTCTATCAATAATAGGTACTAGCTTCTCTACTATATTGCTACCTGAGCTGTCAAAAATCTATAAATCAAATGATATAGTAGCTGCAAAAAAAATACAGAATAATGCTATTAGAATGGGATTATTATTATCGTTGCCTGCTACATTCGGTATTATAATTCTATCTCATCCGATTATTAATATAATTTATGAAAGAGGAGTATTCACGAGCCAAGATACTACAAATACAGCTGAGGCTATTTCTGCGTTTGCACTTGGGCTCCCTGCTTTTATTTTGGCAAAAATTTTAACTCCTATTTTTTATGCTAACGGAGATACTAAAGCACCGCTCAAAATAACCTTATTTTCAATAATAATTAATACCAGCATGAACCTATTATTAATGGATTCTTTGAAACATATCGGTATTGCAGTCGGTACATCTATTGCAGCTTGGTATCATCTAGGTTTATTATATAGCTATACTACAAAACAAAATAAGCTTCATATAGAAGCCGGTATAAAACTTTTCTGCGGTAAAATTTTGTTATGCTGTATCTTAATGTCTATTATAATTGCTTTAATAAAGCATTATTATTTAGAATATTTTTATTCGGAATATTTACTGATTAAAGTCTGTATGCTAGGTAGTACAATTGCAGTTGGAATGGGAGCATTTTTCGGCACGGCATATTTATTAAAAGCGGTTAATTATGATAATAACAAAAAATAAGCACCAATCAAATTATCAGGATTGGCTAAAAGCCTTAGCTATTATAACCATGATCATTGATCATGTAGGTTTATATCTATATCCTGAATTAACGATTATGCGGATCATAGGTCGTACAGCTATGCCAGTATTTTGCTTTTTTGCCGGTTATAATTTTCATGATAAACCAAAAACCCATATAATAATATTCGGTGTTTTATTACAAATATATACCACTGTACTATTTAAACAGTTTCTTACTACAAATATTCTAATCTCTATCTATTTAGGGCAATGGTATATTTATTATTTTCGTAATTCTTTAACTCACTTTTTCTATAGCGGTTATTGTCATGCAATTATAATGGTACTATTGTGGTATATTAGCTGGGCTTTGATTGATTACGGGACTCTTGTAATTGCTACAATGATACTTGGATTTATTTCAAAACATGAGCAGGCAAACTTAAAACTTTGCTGTTTTATAGCAATTTTTGCCTCTTTCGTGCATTCAACTCTTTTTACTCTTGCAATTTTTTTCTTTAATGAGTTTAATTTTTCAAATACTGACTTAATTTTAAACCTCACTTTCTTAACAATTACCTATATATTAATGATCCTAAGCGATTATTCACAAAAAATAGCTATAAATCTAAAATGGATAAGTCGCAATGTTTTATATATTTACTGCATACACATTATGATCTTACAATTCATATTAATCTATAAATACACATATGGTTTTAAACATTGGTAAATAAACATTAATAATGAGTGACAGCATAATTTAGTTAATATTAATATATTTAAATAAATTGATAATTAAATATATGAATATAATAGATCGTTTAATTTTGGATAATGAACAATATAAAGAGCAATTTAAAAAAAACAAACTATTTAAAATTAAGTTAGATAATACGCTACGAAAAAATAAATTTCTTAAACATTTTCGGATTTGGTCAGATGAGTTTCAAAAAATGGTATTAGCAAGAGTAGTGTTTTCTGAAACAAAAGAATTTCAACAACTTGCATGGGAGCATCTTACTGATGAATTTGGACATAATAGAGAATTATTCCAAAATCTAGAAAATAATGAAGAAACTACAGATTCTATTTTTGAGGCCTTAGGTTCTTGGTTTACGCTAAAAATGATGACTCTTGGAGATAGTGAAAGAGCCGTCCTTGTCCATTTAGTAATAGAGTCTTGTGCTACTATATTTTATGCAAAACTAGGATCAATATTTTTTAATCATAAAGCAGCAAAACATTTCAAAATACATATGTATCTTGATCCTGAACATGAACAAATGGGAATAGATTTATTAAAACAAATAAACATTAATGATTCTTCTTTACTCACTATTCAAAAAAAAGGCTGGGATATGATTGACGCTCTGTTTACTAGACTTGCTGAAATCACACAGGATTAGCTTTAACTTATAGTATTCTAGATTTTATAAAAAAGCTTGCTTGCACGGTGCGGTTTTTCGTCATTGCAAGCGACTGAAAGGAGCACGGCAATCTCAGGACTTTGGCACAAGATTGCTTCATCAAATTACTGCATAATTCTTTTCTCGCAATGACGGTAAAAATCGAACCACGCAACAACGCCAATGCCAAGCGGCAATAGCATATTCAAACTAAACCAACTCGCTTACTTGAGATTTGGCAAAGAGCTTGATCTGAAAGTTAACAAAATTTACATTACCTTTTGAGCCTATTTCCGCAAATTTATGCGCTTTAAGAAGTAGGTCATAATCGTCCGCTAAATCGGCGAAGAAAAATGCGATTTCGCCGCTTTGTTTTACTCCTAAAATCTCACCGCTACCTCGAAGTTTTAAATCCTGCTCAGCTATATAAAATCCATCATTAGTTTGTTTCATTATCTCAAACCTACCTCGTGCAACTTTTCTAAGCCTTTTAGGATTGTATAACAATATACAATATGACTGCAAACTACCCCGCCCTACTCTACCTCTAAGCTGATGAAGTTGAGCGAGACCAAATTGCTCAGCATTTTCAATAATTATCAAAGTGGCTTCAGGTATGTCTATTCCGACTTCAATAACGGTTGTTGCAACTAATATCTTAATTTCACCTTCCTTAAATTGCTTCATTATTTGGTCTTTCTGCTCGTTTTTCATCTTACCGTGAATAATACCGGTATAACCTTGATAGATATTGTCGATAGAGTTAAAACGATTCATCACATCCATCAATAAACTATCCTCTTCCTGCGTTTCTTTCGCTCCCTGCTCTATCAATGGACAAATCCAATATACCCGCTCACCTGCAATAAGCTTCTTATTTATCGCTGCTATAATATGCTCTATCTTATTAACGGATATGGTATTTGTAGCGATAGGTAAACGACTTTTCGGCTTACCCATTAGCTTTGAGATAGTCATATCACCAAACATAGTAAGTGCAAGGCTTCTAGGAATCGGCGTTGCAGTCATAACTAACACATCGGGATTTACCCCTTTATTTATTAAATTCAAACGCTGTTGCACCCCAAATCTATGCTGCTCATCAATAACTATATAACCTAGTTTCTTAAAAGTTACTTTTTCTTGAAATAAAGCATGAGTGCCGACTAATATATCAATCTCATCGTTGTCAAGTTGTATCATAATATTTTTACGAGCTGCCCCCAGTATCTTACCTGTAAGTAATCCGACTCTTATATTAGTATTTTTTAAAGCTTTAACAAAAAACTCATAATGCTGATTGGCAAGCAAATCAGTTGGAGCCATAAGCGTTGCTTGAAATCCAGTGGCTACCACATTTACCATCGTCAGCAGAGCTACCAAAGTTTTACCAGAGCCAACATCGCCTTGCAACAATCTCATCATTTCTATTTTATTGCTTTGATCACACTCTATTTCTTCTATGACTTGCTTTTGATAAGAAGTTAACTCAAATCCTAGCTCATTTAATATATTTGTTTGAATAGATACAGCTTTAGGGTAAATATTACCTTGTCTTCTACTTATTTGCGTACGTACATTTAAAAGAGATATTTGATTAGCGATAAGCTCCTTAGCTGCTAGTTGTTTTTTGGCGTTAGTATATAAATCGTCATTGCGAAGCCCCTTTAGGGGCTGCGGCAATCTAGAATTTATTAATTTTACATTACTGGATTGCTTCGTCGGCATGAATGCCTCCTCGCAATGACGGAAAACATGCAACATTTGCAAATTCTGCAATATAATATCTAAATAATCTTTTACTTCTTTATCTTCTATACTCTTACACTTCTCTTCAAATATCTCTATTGCTTTTATGATATATGAATATAACTGCTTATTACTAAGTAAATATGTCAGGGAATAAATCGGCTCTATTTCTTTTGTGAGTTTAGGATTTACAATAAATTCAGGATGCGCAATTTGTAAGTAATGATCAAAAAATTGTACCTTTCCGCTGATAATATGAGAAGTACCAACTTGCAGCTTATTAAAAATAAACGGTGGGGGTTTATGAAAAAACACTAATAACAAAGAACCAGTATCATTGCTAGCTGTAATTTTTAAAGGCTGACTACTTTTCTTTGGTAAATTAATGCTCTCAACTACAATTTCTGTTTGGATTATGTCACCGTCTCTAACTTCAGTTAAATTAGGCGATAATATTTTATTTTGATATGAAACAGGTAGATAAAATAATAAATCACGAATATTGTTAATACCAAGCCTTTTAAGAGCAGATACGGTATCTTCACGTATATTGATGAACGTTTTTACAGAAGAGAATAAGAATTTTTCTAAAATAGTTAGCATATATAGTCATAATTATCTTATATACAAATATATATACTTTATAATAAAAGAAGAATAATAAAATATACAAATTATGATTAATATGTCATTCCTGCAAAAGCAGGAATCCAGTAATTAAACGGTGCATACACAGTAAGTTTTTAAAATTAAAAGCTTGATGTATCGCGCTTTTTTCCGGATTTCTGCTTTCGCAGGAATGACATATTAATCATGCAACAAGCCTTCTCTTATAAATCTAATTTTAACCCTGCTCTAACTATAGCTGAGAATTTTAAAGGCATACCTTCTATAAATTCCGCTGTTTTGTAACCGTCTGAGCCGACTATCTTAAATGTTTCATTTAAGCTAAGCCCCAAATTAACGGCTCCAATTCCACCTTGCTTACAACTTTCTTTTAAAGGGGTAGCGGTTAACATTTTAGGCTGATTCCAAAATGTTGCTTCTAAACCTAAACCGATAAATTCAACTTTGACTAAGTTATTAGCTTTAACTCCAACACCGTAAGACTTAAATTTTTGATTTTGCCGTAATGAATATTAACTTGCATATATTTGTTATCAACAACAAAATGGTTAACTAAACCACGCTCTAAACCGTATGGAGCAAGTATCGCTCTAGTAGCCGGTAAATATTTAACCGGTCCTAATTCAATCATCGGAATATTATTTAAGTTAGTATTCATTAAAAATGAATATCCTGAATAGAATAAAAACGGATCAAATAAATCTAAATAAGCATATGAACGAATTTTATTTTTAGTAATATAATTTTTACCGTATATGGAGTTAATCGCTTTTACATATGCATTTATATCATTAACGCTTTTATCTTTGCCATCAAACTTAGTACTAAAAATATAACTTGCTTGATCTAGTCTTGTCCATAAATAACCTATACCGTAAGTAGGATTAATTTTGTTACTTGCCATGTATCTATCTTTAATATTTTCAGATAACAAATAACTTGCTTGCATTCCCCCTGTATCTATAGCAATTTGCTTATGAACTTGCAAAGCATTAAAATCTTTAGTTGTAAAATATGTTGTATCCTCAAAAGGATCTACTTCATATTTTGTTACTTTTAAATCAAATTCTTTGCTCTTGCTCTATAACCTCCTATTTCATGATTACCTACCATAATCCAAGATGTAGCAGTAAATCTTGTAATATAACTTAAGATCTTCATAGCTATATTATCTGAATCGGCAAACATAGCATCATCTAATTGATGGTAACCTTCAATTAATGACATAGCAGCATCGCTACTCGCTCTTGAGGACATATCTTTATCATAAGTCACTACATAACTATAATTTTTTTTAGAATTTTCTTGAATTGTTATATCGTCATCAATATTTGATGCAGTTATTAATACTGTTGATGAATACAAAAAATAAGCAGCAATGGTTAAATTTAATTTCTTGTAAAGTATTTTTTTAATATACCAAACTTGTGTATATCCTTGACTTCTTTTGAAAAGCCTCCTAATTTCTTAAATAATAGATATTAAATAATTTAAAATTTATGAATAAAATCTATCCTTCGGCTGAAACTGCTCTTGAAGGACTTCTTTATGACGGCATGACTATAATGTCGGGCGGATTCGGTCTATGCGGTATTCCTGAAAATTTAATAAATGCACTTCTTAAAATCAATGTTCAAAATTTAACAGTTATAAGCAATAATTGCGGTGTTGACAATTTCGGACTTGGGCTTCTTCTTCAAACTAAACAAATAAAAAAAATGATTTCTTCGTATGTCGGAGAAAATAAGATTTTTGAGCAACAATATCTTGATAAGGTTTTAGAGCTTGAGCTAAACCCACAAGGAACTTTAGCTGAACGAATTAGGGCTGCTTGTATGGGAATTCCGGCTTTTTATACTAAAACAGGTATAGGTACAATTGTAGAGGAAGGTAAAGAAACAAAGGAGTTTAACGGCAAAAAATATATAATGGAAACTGCCCTTCAAGCTGACCTTGCTATTATTAAAGGCTTTAAAGCTGATAAAAGCGGCAACGTGATTTACAATAAAACTGCACGAAATTTTAATTCAGTCATAGCAGGTGCCGCTAAAGTTACAGTTTGTGAAGTAGAGGAAATAGTTGAGGTGGGAGAGCTTGACCCTAACAATATTCACACACCTAATATTTTCATACAGCGATTAATAGTAGGTGAAAAATATGAGAAACGTATTGAGCAATTAACTGTCAGGGAAAAATAAGATATGCCTTGGAGCAAAGAAGAAATTTATCAAATAACAGCAGAGGAACTTAAAGACGGATTATATGTCAATCTTGGTATAGGTATGCCTACGCATGTAGCAAATTATATACCTCAAGGAGTGAATGTAATATTTCAAAGCGAGAACGGTATGCTTGGCATGGGACCATTTCCTTACGCAGGAGAGGAAGATCCTGATTTAATTAACGCCGGTAAGCAAACTATTACTGCTATTCCTGAAAGCAGCTATTTCGACAGTAGCTTTTCATTTGGGATGATTAGAGGTTCGCATGTCGATTTAACTATTTTAGGTGCTATGCAAGTCTCACAAACAGGAGATCTTGCCAACTGGACTATTCCAGGTAAAATGGTTAAAGGTATGGGAGGAGCTATGGATTTGGTCGCTAACACCAAAAGAGTAGTTATTATAATGGAACATAACGCAAAAGATGGCGGTGCTAAATTATTAAAAGAATGCAGCTTTCCGTTAACAGGTAAAAAAGTAGTTAACAGAGTAATTACCGATCTTGGAATTTTTGATATTGATAAAGATGAAATGATATTAGTTAGACAAGCTGACGATGTTACTATTGAAGAAATAAAGTCTAAAACTGAAGCCGAGTTTATAGTTAATTTATAATATGGAGAATAAAATGGTTAAAGTATCGTATATTATAGTGGATACGGTCATACTGCAAAAGTAGCTGAAGAACTAAATAAGAGCATACAAGAAGTAGGAGCAAATGTTTCTTATACAAATAAATAAAGATAAACCTGATAATCTCAATTGGGATTTATTAGACAATGCAGATGCTATCATTTTTGGAGTCCCAACCTATATGGGTAGTTTAGCCAGAGCGTTTAAAATATTTATGGAAGCTACCTCAACTAGATGGGCACACAACAACAATGGCAAGATAAAATAGCTGCAGCTTTTACTAATTCTGCTTCTTATGCAGGTGATAAGTTATGCAATATTCAGCAGCTATTGCACTTCGCTATGCAGCATTGTATGATTTGGGTCGGGCAAGCTGAAGCTGCTCCGAATTTTTCCGATCATGAGATGCCTGATCCCGATAAAATTAAAATTAACCGCTTAGGTAGCTGGTCAGGACGTATGACTCAATCTAACCACAAATCTTCTCCTGATATTACTCCTACTCAAGGCGATTTAAAAACTGCTAATTTCTTTGGTAAAAGAATAGTTGAAATAACTAAGAAGTTTAAAGGGTAGATTTATATGGTGTTTTATGTCATTCCCGCGGAAGCGGGAATCCAAAAAATAACTTTAATGCTGCTATAAAATTACCATTAATTGATAAAATAAACCTAAAAAAACAAGTTTTTTATAGGTTTTACTGGATTCCCGCTTCCGCGGGAATGACATTTATTATCTAATTATTATCTCACAAATGATGGTTTTTGTGAGTTCCTATTATTAATTTTTTGAGCATGCGTAGTCATTTTAGCATCTCGTTCTCCTTTAGTTTTAAGATTTTTTTTCCTATTAACACTAACATCACTCCAATTACCACTATCGCTTTCACTGCTACTACTATCACTCATCTCCATAGCAACTCTTCGTGCTAAAATTGATGCAACTCCACTCATTTTGTTAACATTCTGAGCAGACTTACTCTGAGAATGTGCAACCGGTTTTCCTGTATTAGGGTCAAATTCAACTTTTTTTAGTTTGTGTTCACCTCTTATGGACTGCAGCAATAAATCTCTAGGATCTTGTACCTTAACATCCGTTGTTTCAACTTTTCTTAGTTTTTTTGGCCCTACTATTTCTCTCATTAAATCAGAAGTATCTATAGAAGGACGTGGTTGATTTTCTGGTTTTTTAACCGTAGTAGCTTCTACAGGCTTAGATAATGTATCAGTCTGAGCCGGAGCCATAGTAGGCATAGGCGGTGGCGGAGGTGGGGGTGGAATGTTATTTTCCGGTAAAGGAGGCGGTGGTGGGGGTGGTGGGGGTGGAATGTTATTTTCCGGTAAAGGAGGTGGTGGTGGGGGTGGAATGTTATTTTCCGGTAAAGGAGGCGGTGGTGTTATATTATTTTCCAAAGGTTTAGCTAGGGACGAATTTACTAATATTGGTTCTTTTTTTGAAGCCATGTGATTTGTAAGGTTACTTACTATCTTTTGTAACTCCTCATTGTCAGGTAATTTTGCAATTATATCCTTAATATTTCTTTCTTTATTTTCAATTAATTCCTCAAATTTATGCTTCGTTTTATATAATTGTTCCTCAATCTTTCTAATTGTTCTAGTATTACTCTCTTTGTTTTTTGCTAAAACCTGCTCACTATTATTTACAAAAACATTTTTAACATTTTGCCAAATATTATTTAATTTTTCAAAAAATGTATAAGGTACTTCTGCCCTAATTTCAGCAACCTGTTTTTGTATTTCTTTAAGTTCTCTGATATTAGAATTTTCGGATATTAAATTTTGGATGTTTTGTTTTGTAGCATTTAAAGAATTATATTGTTTCTCTAGTGCTTCAGCATTAATGAATTGTAAGGGATTTGTCATATGTAGAGCTGAGAATCTTTCAGGTTTACTCTTATAACTAAAAAATACTTCCGATAATCTTGCTCTTTGATCTTTAGATAAATCTTTCTTTGTTAAATCCTTAAAATTTTTTGCGATTTCTTCTTGTAATTCTTGCTTTAAAGGTGCAGATTTTTCCACTATATTATATATCTTATTATCAATATCTTTTAATATTTTATTATTATACTTTATTGCTTCATTTGTTAATTGTTCTTCACTTTTTATCAAAATATACTTTACATTAGAAACTGTTTTTACAAATCTTTTAAACCAAGGCAGCGATCTATTATGTTCTTTTTCTAGTTCTTTAGTTTCATTTTGTATTTCGATTAAACCTTGCAACTGCTTATTTTGTTCGCATAATTCATTTACTTGGCTTAATATAGTATTTAAAGCATTATTTTCTTGTGCTAATAATTTATTTATATCTATTTCTTTAACCATGCCATACACCTACTATAAATTAATATCATTATTATAGCAAATTTCTTGTACAAAAGCAAAGAGAAAGTTAATTTATGTAATGTATTTTTGATAAATAAAAGATAGATAAACGAATGTAGTTAACGTAATTTTAAGGATGATAAGCCTATAAGAGCAAATATAACTGAAATAATCCAAAATCTTATTACGACTTTTGATTCTGCCCAGCCGTGTTTTTCAAAATGATGATGGAGCGGTGCCATTTTAAATATTCTTTTTCCTTTGGTAGCTTTGAAGTAATATACCTGTAAAATTACGGATGCCGTTTCAATAACAAACAAGCCGCCGACTATAGCTAAAACTATTTCATGCTTAGTAATAACGCTAATAATACCAAGCACACCGCCAAGACTTAGACTACCGGTATCGCCCATAAAAACTTCTGCCGGTTGCGCATTAAACCATAAAAATCCAAGGCAGCTACCGACTAATCCCGCACATAACACCGTTAACTCTCCGGTATTCGGTATATAGGTTAGCTGTAAGTAGTTCGAGTAAATTAGATTTCCTACTAAATAACTTATTAAAGCAAAAGAACCGGCAGTAAAGGCAATAGGAACGGTAGCAAGACCATCAAGCCCATCCGTTAGATTCACAGCATTAGAAGAGCCGACTATAACAAATATAGCAAAAACTATATAAAAATCACCAAGATCCAAACTTAAATTTTTAAAAAACGGTACGTTAAGTAAATGACTTGGACTTTTATCTAGATATTCTAGTAAAACACATATAATGAAGCTAATAATTCCTTGAAGTAAAAGCTTACTTTTTCCTCTTACTCCGTAATGATTATTTTTAGTTACCTTAGCATAATCATCCATAAATCCTATAATACCAAAACTAATAAAACCAAATAACGTAATCCAAATATATTTATTCGTTAAATCAGCAAGTAATAAAGTAGAAAGACAACTAGACAAAATAATCATAATGCCCCCCATTGTCGGGGTACCTACTTTTGTTTGATGCGATTCAGGTCCGTCTGAGCGTATAGGCTGACCGTTTTTTTGAAGAGATCGCAGAAATTCTATTAATATCGGACCCGTGATAAAACTAAGGCTTAGAGTTATAATAATAGCAAGACCGCTACGAAAAGTAATATAGTGAAATAAATTAGCTATATGTGAATTATGGATATGAGGAAGTAAAAGATTGTATAACATTTGTAGATTTAAATTTAAAAGTATATTTTGATGTTATTCATTGTGCATGGATACCAAATCGTCATTGCGAGCAGTCGTAGACTGCGCGGCAGCAATCTCGTCAAACATACTGAGATTGCTTCGTCAATTACTACGTAATTTCCGCGCAATGACGGACAACAAAACCACATAATATTAAGAATATCCTAGTGTATTTATTTATAATAATCAACAATCTTATCAAGTTTTACGCCTCTTGACCCTTTTATTAGAATAAGCTCATTACCTTCAAATAAATCCGTAATATGTGTAATTAATTCATCAACATTTTTAAAGTATTTTTTAGCTATTTTGGAAGGTAGTAAATCATCAATATATTTAGTATTTACTCCTACTAAATATACCTTAGAACAAGCGGCATCTAATATGTACTGCACTAGTTTCTCATGTAATCGTTTAGAATTTTCCCCTAGCTCTAGCATATCGCCTATTATAGCAGTTTTATGCTCGGCAGGTACTTGTTTTAAATATTCTAATGCAGCTTTCATTGACTGCGGACTTGCGTTATAGTAATCACAAATTACACGACAATTTTGTATATTGATAATTTCCCCTCTTCCTTTAGTAGGAGAAATATTTGCTAAGTGATTTGCAGCTATCTCTATATCTTTACCTAATATATCGATAATTAAAAGTACACTAGTATAATTTTCGGTAAAATGCCGAGGAATAAACGGTATCGTTACATCTAAGACTTTATTATTTATCTTATACTTTAAGTAGACTTGCTCTCCTAGATTCTCATATAAAATTAATTCTGCTGAAGTTTTAGCTGATCTACCGAAACTATGTATATCGGTTATAGAAAGGTTTTTTAATATCGATAATATTTTGTTATAGCAATTAGTATCGGCATTAATAACGGCAATATCATTTTTGCTAAAATTTGCAAAAATCTCACATTTAGCTTCAGCTATCTCTTCAAGCGAGTTAAAAAATTCTAAATGCGCCTCCGAAATATTAGTAATCATGGCAATATTCGGTTTTAATATTTGAACCAGCTCTCTTATTTCACCTTTATGGTTCATGCCAAGCTCAAAAATAGCATATTCCGTATCATCAGCCATTGAAGCAAGATTAATAAGCATACCGAGTTTGTTATTGAAGTTACCTCGGCTAGCAAAAACTAGAAAATCATGTTGTAATAATACTTTCAGTGCTTCTTTGGTAGAAGTTTTACCGACGCTGCCTGTTATAGCTATAAATTTAGCTTTTGAATTCTCTCGTTTATATAAAGCCATTTTTTGTAGAGCTTCAAAACAATTATCGACTAAGATAATTTTATCTTTATAATTGATCTCTACTCGCTTACTAATAATTACGGCTGCTGCTCCTTTATCTATTGCATCTAGAACATAATCGTGACCATCTCTATTGCCTTGAAGTGCTATAAATAAATCACCTTTTTTAACATCTTTGGAATTAAATTGCACTTCATTACAATTTATAGAATTAGAGATTGTTATACCGAGAACAGCACTTAAAGTTTTAGAGTTCCAGATCATATATGTTTTTGTTATTTATGTGTTGTTGTATGGCTTGTTTATGTCATTCCCGCGTAGGCGGGAAGCCAGTAAACATATAAAAAGCAAGCTTTTTATATGTTTATTTTATCAAATATGTAACTTCTGTATTAATATTGAAGTTATTTTTCTGGATCCCCGCTTCCGCGGGGATGACATCAAGTTTTTTTAAAACTGTCCGGTACTATGGGTCAAGCCACGGGATGACAAACTTTTACACACTTCCTCACAACTTCAGCATCATCAAAAGGTAATTTCTTATCGCCTATAATTTGGTAATTTTCATGACCTTTGCCGGCAACTAATAAGATATCATCTTGTTTTAAATTATTTATACCGTATTTAATAGCCTCTTCTCTATTGGCTATTTCTGTATAATCTGCTTTCTCTATACCACTTATGATTTCAGCTCTAATAAGCTTTGGGGCTTCATGGCGTGGATTATCATCTGTAATTATGATGGTATCGACACGTTTTGCGGCTATTTGCCCCATAAGACTTCTCTTTGCCTTATCACGATTACCGCCGCAGCCAAAAACTACGCTTAGCTTACTATCACGTAATTTAATATTTTTCAGTTCCGTTAAAGCTTTTTCAAGAGCGTCCGGAGTGTGGGCATAATCAACGAAGATATTAGTGTTATCTATTCTCTCCATTCTGCCTTTTACTGCTTTAACTTCTACTAAAGAATCTATAACATCATCAAAAGCAAAACCAATATAATGAATGCTAAGAACAGCAATTAATAAATTACTAGCCTGAAAGCTACCAATTATCGGGGTATTAAAATTATATTCTCTATTATTAAATGTAAAATTAATATTTTGTCCTTTTAAAGAACCGTTAATTCTAGTTATTTCTAAATCACCTTTTTTCCCAACGGTTATAAATTTAATATTATGATTATGTAGATAATCTTTAACAAACTCTATTTCTTCTATATCAGAATTTAATATTGCGATGCCGTTCGGTAATAAATGATTTATAAATAATTTCAGTTTGGCTAATAAATAATTTTCTTTTGTATGGTGGTAATCTAGATGATCCTGACTAAAGCTAGTAAAACATGCAATATTTACTTTTATGTCCCTAAGTCTTGCTTGATCAAGACCATGACTAGAAGCTTCAAAAACTAAATATTCTATACCATTTTCAGCTAAATTATGAGCAATTTTTCTAAAGCTTAAATAGTCTAAAGTTGTTAATTCCGGTACATCATTTATAAGATTAACGCAGCCAAATATTTCTACCCCTATCGTACCTATAGATGCTGCTTTTTTCCCAAGTAATGAATATGTTTGAGCTATATAGGATACTACCGAGCTTTTACCGTTAGTACCGGTTACGGCTATTAGATCCTTTGGTTTTTTAGGATAGAATATTTCTATGGCTTCATATAAAGCTGCCTGCACATCTTTTACGTAAATTACTTTATCTATAACAATATTTTTTTTATTGTCCGTAATTACTAATACTGCACCTTTGCTTAAAGCATCCTTAATAAAATCATTTCCATCAGTATTCCGTCCTTTAATCGCAAAAAAGACGTCTTTATCCTTAACGGTTTTAGAATTAATCGACAAACCTTTTACGTTATGTTGTTGAAATAATTGCTTTAGGTTATGGGACATATTTATTATGTTAAAAACGTGTTACTGTCATTGCGAGGAAATTGCATAGCAATTGACGAAGCAATCTCAGGAGTTTGTTATTATTTCATGAGATTGCTACGCAGCCTACGGCTGCTCGCAATGACGGAGCAGGAATGACATCGAATCTACACCTCCGATAAATTCCAAAGTAGTTGATTTGCCTCAACAATTATATTTTTATCTACTAATTTCTTGATATATACTAATTTATTATCTGGTTTGATTTTTGCCTGATTAGAGTAAGTACTAACGAATTTTAAAATTTTATCAGTCATATCGGCATTTTTATAAAATTTAATCACAAATCCGTTATCTCCTGAATCTAGATTTTCAATATTTAACTTAAAGCATAATAGTTTTATTTTTACAATATCAAGTAAATTATTAAATTCAATCGGTAGTAAACCGAATCTATCAATCATCTCATCTTTAAATGTCTCTACTTCTATCTCATTACTTAAATTACCTATTCTTCTATATAGTCCAAGTTTAAGAGCTGCATCGGCTACATAATTATCTGGAATAAAGACGGATAATCCCAAATTAATAGTCGGGATAAAGGGTTGTTCTGAAACAATCGGTTCATCTTTTAAAATAGCTATTTGTTCTTCCAGCATTTCTTGATAGAGTTCTGTACCTACTTCTTTAATTTGTCCTGATTGTTCTTCACCTATCAAATTACCGAAACCTCGTAAATCCATATCACGGCTTGCAATAGTAAAACCTGAGCCCAAAGCACAACTATTTTGTATTATCTCTAAGCGTCTTAAGGAGTGCGATGTCATCTTTTTATGACTTGCTACCGTTAGATAGGCATAACCCCGCATTTTACCTCGACCTATGCGACCACGCAATTGATATAGCTGACTAAGACCCAGCATATCAGCATTATGTATGATCATGGTATTTGCCTCGGCTATATCAATTCCTGATTCTATAATAGTAGTTGAGACTAGTATATCGAATTTGCCGGCATAAAACTCGCTCATAACCTCATCAATTTTACTCGGAGTCATTTTTCCGTAAGCTATTTTATAGCTTAATTCCGGCACGATTTGTTTTAATTGTTTTGTGATATCCTCTATATCTTTAATTCTTGGAACTACATAAAAGCTTCTTCCGCCTCTAAAATGTTCGCGTAATAATGCATCTCTGATAATAACAGGATCAAACGGCATCACCGCGGTACGAACTTCCAGCCTGTTTAGAGGCGGCGTTGCAATAATGCTAAGTTCTTTTAAACCCATCATTGACATTTGCAGCGTTCGAGGAATCGGTGTTGCCGACATTGCAAGTACATGGGAAGAGGATTTTAGCGATTTAAGACATTCTTTTTGACCGACACCGAAATGTTGTTCTTCATCGATTATTAACAATTTCAAATTAAAGAATTTTATATTTTTATGTAATAAAGAATGAGTGCCTATTATTATATTTATTTTACCGCTTTCAAGCTCCGATCTTATAATTTTTGCTTCTTTAGAACTAATAACGCTAGATAATTGCTTGATATTTAAACCAAAACCTTTGAACCTTTCTATGAACCTTGAAAAATGTTGACTACATAAAATAGTTGTCGGTACAACTACGGCTACTTGAGGTAAATGTTCATTTAGAGATTTTGCTACCATAAAAACGGCACGCATTGCTACCTCTGTTTTACCAAACCCAACATCACCGCATATTAACCTATCCATTAACATACCGTTTCTTAGATCTTCTTTAATATCGTTTATAGCGATTAATTGGTCTTCCGTTTCGCTGAAAGGAAAATTAGCACAAAATTTATCATATTCTTCAAGGTCAAATTCAACGGAAGCACTACTATTAAGTTTCCTTTTAGCTGCTATTTGTATTAAATGCAGTGCTATCTCTTTTATACGCTTTTTAAGCTTTGCCTTACTTCTTTGCCATGAAACGCTACCAAGCTTATCAAGCTCCGCATTATCATTGCCGTATTTTTTTATTACCTCTATACTTTCAACTGGTATATATAATTTATCATTGCCGGCATATAAAATCTTTAAAAAATCATGTGGTTTGCCTTTAATTTCTAAAGCTTCTAGCTTTAAAAACTGCCCTATTCCATGATCTTTGTGAACAACCAATTCGCCTTCAGCTAAATTATCAAGCTCCAGCAAGATATTTTTAAGTTTTTTGTTAGTGTTTGTAGAGCTAGGTTTTTCTTCTAATAATTCGCTAGCGGTAATAAATAAATATTCTTTCGTATAAAAGCTTTGATTTAAAGGAATTATCCCGACATTTATCATTGAAGCCTTAGCCTCATCTAATTTATTTATCTCATTATATTTATATTCATAATTTTGAATTATGCTTTTGATTCGCTCAAAACTACTTAAAACGCTTGAGCCTATAATAATTTTCTTATGAGAATTTGCTTTAATAACCTCAAATAATTTATCGAAAACTGTTTTCTTTTCTATAAAACTTGTAGCAGCTATATTTTCAATTAAGCTAGCTTGCTCTGAGTTTTCAAAAGTAAGTAGTATATTATTTTTTTGTTCTAGTAATTCCGTTATTTCAGAAGCGGTAAAATATAAGCTAGTCGGTGCAAGGGTGGGATAGAAACTATTAAATTTAAGTTTATTTGCCTCTGACCTTGCCGAATAAAAATCGTTATAACTATGTTCAAATTCTAAAATGGCTTGTTTTGACAAATTATCGAATATGAAAATAGGATCGTTTAAATAATCTATTAAGTTAGAGCAGGAATCGTAAAATAACGGAAGTAATTGTTCATATCCTGTGAATTGTCTTCCAGATAT
Source organism: Rickettsia koreansis (assembly GCF_046532895.1). Lineage (NCBI taxonomy): Bacteria > Pseudomonadati > Pseudomonadota > Alphaproteobacteria > Rickettsiales > Rickettsiaceae > Rickettsia > Rickettsia koreansis. Next base: position 23,419 of record NZ_WHLZ01000003.1, read on the forward strand.
TACCGCCTCATATAAAGCATTATCAGTATGATTAACTCCAAAATTTCGTAAGTAATTATTCTTAAAATTACCTATAGTTTCACTATTTAAAACTATCTCATTTGCAGGACTAATAATAAGCTCCCTGCAGGATTTAGTCGAAATTTGCGTATCAATATCAAATTCTTTTATTGATTCAATATAACCCCAGCTAAAATGAATTCTATAAGCTTTAGGACCGGGCAATATTATATCAATGATTTCGCCTCTAACCGCAAATTCCCCGGCATCGATGCTACTCGCATTTCTTGTAAAACTATTTTCTACTAGAAACATAGCAAGCTCATCCGTAGTAAATTTCATTTTAGGGGATAATTTCAAAAAATATTTAGAAAAAAAATCTTTCGGCGGTAATTTGTTTAATAAGTTCGCTGTATGAGTGATGAGTAATTTGCTATTACTATTATTTGTTGTTAGCTTGGTTAATGTTTCTGCACGTCTAGATAAGATATTTGCATTTGGTGACGTATGGTCATAAGGGATGGTATTATAGCTTGGAAAGTAATAAATTTTTTCATTAGAAGAAAAAAATAAAGCTTGCTTGTATAATTGCAACGCCTCCTCTTCACTACTCGCACTCAAGATGAAATCTTGTTTAAGATTCTTAGTAAAATTATCAATTGCAAAGAAAGATTTGGCAGCAGCCGGAAATTTTTGTTGTAACATTCTACAGGAGTTTATATTTTTGCTATTTTGCGTAATTTATCAATTATTTCGGCATCTAGATAAGAAGGAGCAGAAGATTTATTATTAATCCAATTATAAAGATCATTATCATTTTGATCAAGTATTAAAGAATAGCTTCCAAGTTTTTTTTCATCCATTAAGGATAGGTACTTTTCGGCAAAGCTACCGAGTATATAATCCATTTCTCTGCAACCGCGATTTTTACTACGGTAAAAAAGTTTCTTTTGTAAAGAGTTTTTATTTAATTTATTCATCTATAACATCTTGCAAAATTTTTTTATAATAATATTATTAAAATAATCATATACCAAGATCATTTTAAAATGCTTTAATAATTCAGCACTCTAATAAATCCATTCTACATGGGTAAAATTCTATTAACTTTGTATTATCAATAACAGCAAAAAAGCGTAAATATGTCGGTTCAAAATATCTGTTCTACAAAAGCTTATGATATGCTAATTTCAAATGATAATGCTTTTCTTGTAGATGTTAGAACTAGAGAAGAGTGGCAACAAGTGGGGATACCTCATTTAGATAATAAAAATAAGGTGATCTTTCTAAGTTGGCAATTGAATAAAGATTTTGAAGATAATTTTTTATCTATCGTTAACGATAAAATTCATGCAATAATATTTTTTCTGTGCCGTTCAGGATATAGGTCATTTATCGCAGCAAACTTTATAACTAATATAGGTTATAAAAATTGTTATAATATTAGTGACGGCTTTGAAGGAAATAATCAAGATAAAGGCTGGAAACAAAATAACTTACCGTGGCAGTTTTAAGTGAGTACTAACCAAATAATTTTAACGGATCAAGGTGATAATTATGTAAATGTCTGGAGTCACGTGGCTCAAGATCTTTACAATCATTACGGTGAAACTCTATATAATAGCTGGTTTAGTAAAGTCAATTTTATAGAGTCTTCATTAAATACCGTTATTCTTTGTGCCCCTACTAACTTTGTTAGAGATTGGATAAAATCCAAGTACTCTATGGTCATATTGCAACTATTTCAACATTATAATAATACCATTAAGTCAATTGAAATAATTACTAAAGAGTTACCTGGAACAACCCAAACAGTTATAGAATTACCTACTAAGACTTTTGCCGATATCGGCAGCAGTGAGCTTAATTCGGAAAATATCTTTTCAACCCTTGACGTACGTTTTACTTTCGATAATTTTGTGGTTGGAGCCCCAAATGAGCTAGCTTATGCAGCCGCAAGAGCGGTTGCGGAATCATCAGGTGCGGTTTCTGAGTCTAATCCGCTTTTTCTATATGGCGGCGTAGGGCTTGGTAAAACTCATTTAATGCATGCAATCGGTTGGTACATCAAGCAGAATAATCCAAGCCGCAAAGTGATATACATGTCGGCAGAAAAATTTATGTATCAGTTTGTTAAAGCTCTGCGTAATAAAGAAGTAATCTCGTTTAAAGAGAAATTTCGTTCGGTTGACGTGTTAATGATTGATGATATTCAATTTATTTGCGGTAAAGATAGTACACAGGAAGAATTTTTCCATACTTTTAATACATTGATTGATAATAACCGTCAAATGGTTATTTCTTGTGATAGATCGCCTTCAGATTTAGATAATATTGAAGATCGGATAAAATCTCGTCTTGGATGGGGCTTAGTTGCCGACGTTCATAGTACTACTTATGAGCTACGACTTGGTATTCTAGAATCTAAGATTGAGCAGATGAACGTTAAAATACCAAAAGACGTAATTGATTTTTTAGCATCTAAAATCGTTTCAAACGTTAGAGAACTTGAAGGAGCTTTAAATAAGGTGATCGCTCATTCTAATTTTACTTTAAAAGAAATTACACTCGAAAACACACAAAATATTTTGCGGGATTTACTGCGTTCTAATGAAAGAATAATTACCGTTGAAGATATTCAGAAAAAGGTAGCTAGCCGTTATAATATTAAGTTATCCGATATGTCTTCATCACGGAGATTACGAGAAGTTGCAAGACCGCGTCAAATAGCCATGTATCTTAGTAAAGCATTAACGCCGAAAAGTCTTGCAGATATCGGTAAAAAATTCGGTAAAAAAGACCACACAACGGTTATGCATGCTATTAAGAAAGTAGAAGAATTACTGGAAAACGATATAGAATTACGCGAAGAGATTAATTTGCTAATGAAAATATTGCAGAACTAAATGTCATACCGTGGTCAAGCTGACTTTGTTGCATGGTCCGAAAAACCGACTCGATGTCATTCTCACGAAGGCGGGAATCCCGGGTAAAGCAAAATAAATCGAGCTTTTAATTGTACAAACTTATTGCGTATAACCTTTAAATTACTGGAGTTCCGCTTTCGTGGGCATGACATAAACAACCATACAATAAAGCCAAAACGTCGCAGGAATGACATAGATATATATCAAATGCTCTTAAAAAACCATTCAGTAAAAGAAATTTTTTCAAGATTCTCCGGAAAATACCAAATTAACAGAATTATAGATAATTATGGTTACGGTGAGGGGGTAGCATATTTCTTACTTAAAAGTTTAAATGAATTAATCTAGAAAGAGGAATTACAAATTCACTATCACGACTACGATTATCAAATCCACGCTAATCAAGAATATAGATATCTATATTCTTGATTAGCGTGGAATAGATATATTTTTAAGAATAGTAATATTACAAAATATTTTATTGCTCCTGAAAAGAGCTTATTTTATCAATTAAAATTTGTTTATGCAGACAGGGTATACTCAAATGATTTGGAGAATTGGAATGTAAAACGAGGAGCGAGTACGCACAGCCATACTTAATAGGTAAGCATGCGAGTCCTCCGAAGTTTTGCAGAAACAATTCTTCAAATCATTTGAGTATACAAGCTACAGGCAATCATCTATGTGGTAAAGATCAATATAATACTACCTATGTATTTTTAAATCCTGATTCATTTACTCTTAGCTACCAAGTTCTAGGACCTCAAAAAGACCATAATATTAATACTGTTTTTAATCGTATATAGTATTAGTTATGTTCTCCAATTAGTTTAAAATATTCTTTCATACTATTGTCTATATCAGTTGTTTCCAAAGTTTGATTATTATCATCATTTGAATCATATATATCTTTTAGAAAAGGAAAGTTTTAATCTCTTTTGAGACGAGGTAGGAGAAATAGTTTGATTAAATTTGGGGGTAATATCTTGTAATACATTCTTAGCATATTCAGGTGCATCAATATCATACCATGCTTTTATTTTAGCACATAAAATTTGTAGAATTTCAGGTAGGATTTTTTTAATTTCTTTCTTGAGAGATGAGTGTTTTTGAGCTAAAAACCCTTCAATATTTTTTAAGCTTTCAGTAAATTCCAAGTAGGTTATTTCAATTAAATCCTTTAAATCTTGAGAAAAATCCTTTTTTTCAAGCAATTTAGTTTTGTAAACTTTAAATTGCGTTCTCCTTCTCCTATATTGTTTACTTTAAGAATTAAAGCAGTTAAATTTTGGTCTAATGCATTTAACAAATTTATAGAACAATTCTCTAATTTATGCACTTTTGCTAAAAAAGATTTTATATTATTGCTTTTTACATTATCCATATTTTTGTAAAATTACATTGAAGCTAAGATGTCAAATATTCGTGCTATATTTGCTAGTTTATAATTATTTAATTTTTTACTAAGCCATTCTATTAATATATTACCTTCTTTAATAAGTAATAGATTACCATTTTGTACATTTGTAGTGTCATAAATCTATTGGACAGGAATTTGGTAACACATATTTATAGTGTTTCAGTATACCTCTTGTTTGAGCAACGGCATGCTCAGCAGACATAGGAAAAAACTCCTTATATGATAATAAATATACTATTTTTATCAATAAGTGCTAAAAACATAGGAGCTGTAAATAAGGTTGCATTATTTCTATGCGTTGCAAGCATAAATAACCAATGTGTTAACTTTTCTGCAAAGTAATTTAGTTTTCGCGGTAATGCTTCTATATTTTGTGTCGATGCTTTAGCATGCACAACTTCAAATATACGTTTTATAATAGCATATTTATATTCGTGTTCTTGCTCAAATTTAGATAAAATTTCATCATACTTTCCTAAGCCAGGTACATCTGTTTGTACATTACCGGTTTTATAATGTACTATATGATTAATTGTAAAAGTTTCTTCTTTAGTATTTGAGATCTTACATATAGTAGATAAATTACTATTTATTTCTTCTAAAATCCGGTGCTTTAGCTGATTTTATTATTCCTGCCAATCATTTCAGCAAAAGCTAAAAGTCATTTAGAATTATGTATGGGTTATTACTGATACTTTTTTAAGTTGATATTACTGTTTTGCAATTCTTGTAATAATACTTTCTTTGCATACTGAGCAGTAATACCGTCTGCTAAAGCAAATATCTTAGGAATAGAGTGATTTGGATTAAATACACAGTGCAATAGCTTTTGATAATCCTTATCACTTATATTTTCTTTGTTATAATCTTTAAATAATTATGTTTATTAAAAGCAGTTTTGATAATATTAAAATTTTCTTCGTAATACTCATTATCTACAACTAATATTTCAGATTTAATTTTTTTATAAATATTTCTAATAGTAGAATATTTAAAAAATCTATCAGCTAAATTATATAATACTAAACCTAGCTTCAGTTTAAAATCTTCAGAGTTATATATATAATTAATATTTAGTATATTTTTAAGTAAAAAATTAAGATACTTAGGTAAAGTATAATTTTCTTTTAACTCTTCATCAGAGGAGCTATCAAAGTTTTCGTATTTTAGCATTATTATTTATAGTAGAATTAGTGTTAAATTATTTAGAAAAAAATATCCCTATAAGGGGGGTGAAAGTATCTAGTGTCTCCGTAAGGGCACTGAAATCATCTCTATACAATAAATCATTTGTAGTACAAAATTCTTTAATATCTAAAGTTTGTCCAGTATTTCCCTCAAAACAATACATAAATGCCAAAGCTTCCATAATTTTCTTATCTTTAACAAATTTAAATAATTGTTCTTTTCCATAAGTTATTGTATCTTCAACATCAGCTAAATCTTTCTCTACTAAGGGCATCATTGTATTTACTTCTTGAGCTAATAACTGAGGATCTATATTACTAGGATGACTTAGCATATCTTATACCATTGTAGTTATAATATTAGCTATATACTAAAATATTAATCATTAATTAAGTTTTCTTTACTAATAGTGACAATTTATTTTATAAGTTAAATTTCAGTTTAGACTTTAGACAGATAAGTTTTTATTGACAAAAGTTAATTTTTATTGTATTTTGCTCGCTTAGTATTTTTGAAAGGTAGTTATGGTAGATATAAACAATAATAAGATTAGCTTAGCACTATTTGAAGGCGGTGGAGTAAAAGGAAATATCCATTTAGAAAAATTAAAAATAATGGAGCAAATAACCGGTAAGCCTACTTGTGAGATATTCGATTTTACTGGAGGGACCAGTGTTGGAGGACTTATTTCTATTTTGCTTAATTTACCGAATCCTAATAATCCCGGGAAACCTTTATTCAGTGCAGAGCAAGCTCAAGAACTGTTTGAAGAAATGGCACACAATATTTTTCCGGTAGGATTCACTTTTAGAAAACTTTGGAGTTTTAATGGCTTATTCAGCCATAAATTTTCTCCTGAACCATTAGTAAAATTATTGAAAGAATATTGTAAGGATTATACCCTCAAGGATTTAATCGGTGATGTTGTAGTTACAGGTTATGATCTAAATAATAAACAAAATCCTCTTATAACCTTCTCTACTATAGATGCTAGACAAAGTGAAGAGAATGATTATTACATTTCAGATATAATACAAGGCATCACTGCAGCACCTGGATATTTCCCCAGCCACAATTTCCATAATATAACCAATACTAAATCACATACAATTATTGATGGTGGAATATATGCTAATGACCCAACCTTACAAACATGGAAATTATTAAAGGAAAATCACTATCACATAGACAACGCTTTGTATTTATCATTAAAAGAAGAAAATAATGATGATTACCAAACTGTTTGTTGCGGCGGAGGCATGCTAGAACTAGTGAAAAATAATATGCCCAGTAAAATATTAGCAGCAACACAACAAGCTGATGAAAAAACCGCTCAAAGCATTTTTGGTAATAAATTAATAGAAATAGCTACTTATATTCCGGAAAAACATGCTGAGATGAGTAATTCTAGTACTGAAAATCTGCAAGCACTAAAAGAATTTGCTAAAAAATCTATATATGGAAGCTCCACCTTTAGAGATGCACCTTATAATGAAAAGTTTAAAGAAGCTATTGATAAAATAATAAATCATTATAATGCAAATAACCCTAACGACCAAATTGTCATGAATAATTTTTATAAAGAGTTATTCCATATTAATACTTCTAATAACACACTTGATAAAAGTTTTGAAAAGGAAGAGGATATAGCAAACAACGAGGATACAGTTAATATACCGCTAGCTCAAGCTCTAGATTCTCAAGATATAGAACCTGGGAAAAAAGAATTATTAGCAGGTATCAAGGAGTTTTTTAATCCATTCATCGAAAAAAATCCAGAAGCAAAAGCAGATATAGAGAATTTTTTACACGAAATAAAAAATTTGACATTAGCAGAAATTGAAAAAGGTATTGTTAGTTTTAAAGAAGCTAGCTTAAAATGGCAAGCCGAGCAGCATAACCTTGATGTATTTAGTAGCTGTCGTATGGAAACCTTAAAAGAGGATATGACTCTTGAGGGTGAAGAGCATACAGATGATATACCAGGTTATCTCTAACTTTCTTAATGTCATTCCCGTGTAGGCGGGAATCCAGTCAAAAAAGTATAAATATGCTAGACTTTTAAAACTAAAAGCTTGATTTATCTCGCTTTACCTTGGATTCCTGTTTTCGCAGGAATGACATCAACGCTTTCTTCGGGCCATACAACAACACCACAGCTGCTTACAATGACGACACCTGTGTTTAGTTAGGAATATTTGACTTTTTATTATATAAAATCCAAATACAGTAAAACGAAATAGCAGAGCTAATACTTAAAACGAAGCATAATAAAGCAAAATTGCTTATCGTTGTGCCGTGTATTTTAGAAACCAAATAAGTTACAGCAGCGATAACTACGTAGTATATTGCACCAAATATAGATCCTGCTGTACCTGTTACTTTAGCATAATCCTTCAGTGCATAACGAAGCGTCATAGGGATCAGTAGATTATGCCCAACCATATGAATCATCATCGGTGCAAATATCATAGCGATTGCAAGATTATGACTCGTTGAAATAACTTCTAATATAAAAGCATTTACCGCAAATAATATACAACCGCACAAACTAAAAATAAATCCTAAACCCATAACTTTTTTATCGTGTACATGGCGTTTTTTTATTAAATACCCTCCTAAAAAGCCTCCAAAGATAGCGGCAAAAGATAACAAAAACGCTAATTTACCGTAAAAAGATGGCGAAACTTTCATTTTATCAATCAAAATAAAAGGAGCTTCTATGAAAAAACCGTAATATATGCCGTTAAATGCACCGATGATAAAAGCATATAACCAAAGAATTTTATCTTTAATAATTACCTGCAAAACCTCAAAATATTTACTGCTTTGGGAAAAATCTATATAAGAATTTGTTTCAGGTAAAACTTTATAATATAAAGCTAATAATATAGTACCGGTAAGGCTAAAAAATACAAAAACATAATGCCAACTTGAATATTCTATAATATAGCCCCCTATAGATGAACCTAGAGAAGGGATAAATAACAGCCACGGAGATAAGCTAGCATAGACATATGATAACTCTAAGCCTTGATAGGAGTCTCTAGCCATAGCCTGCCCAATAACAGAACCTACACTTACGCCGAAAGCTTGCACAAAACGAGCTATCATCAGCATTTCTATATTAACTGCAAAAATGCTAATAATTGAAGATACAACATAAATAAAAAGCCCTAATAAAGCTATAGGTCTCCTGCCGTAAATATCCGATAATCTGCCGAGTGATAATATACCAAGAGCAAACCCTAGAAAATATAATGTAGATGTAATTTGAGTGAGACCGCCGTCAATGCCGAAATATTTGGTTAAACTCGGTAATCCTGAAGTATAAATTGTTTCCGTAGTCGGTGATAAAATAAATAAGCATAGAAGCATCCATGCCGGAATCTTCGCAATAATTTTCATAAATGATTTTTTTTATTTCGGTTCATCGAGTTTTATCGATTAATCCGCTCCAAACAAATTTTTTCCATTATCATTTTTAATCTTTATATTCTCTCAATCAAGTAAAGTAACTGCTCTCTGCTAATTCTATAATTTTTATCATACACCTAGCTTTCTTATATCGTATAACTTTGGTTTGTAACAGGCAAAAACTAATAAAATGCTACTGTAAACACTTTCAGTGGCTTGATGCAGCTCAAAAGCACTTTTACTAAAATCACCTCTTTCTAATGGGTATTTACAATCAATAAAAAAACTCTTGCCTCTACCAAACCAGTATTCATAATCTTCTTTAGCCATTTCTTTTACTTCACTCCAAGGCAAATTTTTAGCTCGAGAAAGCTGCTCGCCACTATCATATAAAAAAATACCTTCATTCTTAATGTCGGTATAAAAATAACGCCCTTTTTCAAGCTTGTCTATCCAAGGTTCTAGCGAAAAAACCTCGGCTTTTCTTAAGCCTGTTTGTTCTAACCTTTTTTCTATCTTAGATTCTCCCCTTAAAGTAACATGCTCCTTAAATTTATCTTTTTTTCTACTAAAAAGTCAAAATCACTTGTATAACTATAAGTAATATGATCTTCTGTATACATATCTTTAACCCAATCACCTAGCATACGAGCCATACAAGATAATCAAGGCAACGTTATCCTTGGCAACAGCCAAAATTTGCTGCACTATATAATCAAGCCTATCTTGAACTTCAAGAGACCGTTTTGGTCAAATTGTTTTCATAGCTGATCGTTATTTAAAGGTTAAATCTAAAATGTACTATATCCCCATCCTGCATTTTATATTCTTTACCCTCTAAACGCATTTTACCTACTTCCTTGGCTTTTGCTTCACTACCGAGATTTATGTAATCTTTATAGCCGATAACTTCTGCTCTGATAAAACCTTTTTCAAAATCGGTATGAATAATACCGGCAGCAGCAGGTGCAAGTGTGCCGTCTTTAAAAGTCCAGCTATGGGCTTCCTTTGGTCCTATAGTAAAAAAGCTTTTAAGGTTTAAAAGATTATACCCCTCTTTAATGACTTTACTAAGCCCTGTTTCGTCTAAACCTATAAATTTTAAAAACTCTTCCTTTTCTTCCATGCTTTCAAGTAAAGCAATTTCAGCTTCTATTTTTGAAGAAATTACGACACTTTTAGCATTTTCTTTCTTTGCTCTTTCCGCTACTAATTTTGTAAATTCATTACCTATAGCTGCATCTTTTTCAAGTACGTTACATATATATAAAACGGGCTTAGAGGTAATTAACTGCAATTTTTTTAAATTATCAACTCTTAAAGCTTCATTTAGCACTCTTGCAGGTTTATCCTCACCTAATACCTTATAAACCTCTTTTAACAGCTCTATCTGCTCTGCCATTGCTTTATCGCCTGACTTCAAGCGTTTTGCACTTGTAGTTAAACGCTTTTCAACCGATTCTATATCGGCAAGTATTAATTCCGTTTCAATAATCTCGAGGTCATGCAGCGGATCGACTTTGTTATGTACGTGCGTTATATCCTCATCTTCAAAACAACGCAGTACGTGCAGTATTGCATCGACTTCCCTGATATGAGATAAGAACTTATTGCCTAGCCCCTCCCCTTTGCTTGCTCCTTTAACAAGCCCTGCAATATCGACAAACTCAACATAAGACGGAATAATTTTACCGCTTCCGGCTAAGCTTGCTAGTTTATGCAAACGCGCATCAGGCACTAAAACTTTGCTGCTATTAGGCTCAATAGTACAAAACGGATAATTAGCGGCATCTGCAGCCTGACTTGCCGTTAAGGCATTAAATAATGTCGACTTACCGACATTTGGCAACCCAACAATTCCGAGTTTTAGTGTCATAAATTTTTCCGTAAATAATACATTATAGAATCTTTATAGAATCTTTTTCGTAACCGTGCATAGCAAATTCAATTTTATACCCCAGTGTCTCATAAAACGATTTTGCTTGGAAGTCCATAGTAACAAGATGAATAAAATTACAGCCTCGTTCACGTGCTAAATCCTCAGCCTTTTGCATTAGTACAGTACCATAATAATTTTAGTTTCTTATATTTTCATTAACAAAGAGTGAATCAATGTAAAATCCCCCCAAAAAACTCATACCACTAATTCCTACAACAAAATTTTTATCCTGATCTAAACAGGAAAATGAAAAAGATTCAATATCTCCTACTAACCCCTTTTGTTCTCTAGCATCTTTGTTCAAAGCCTCAATAATTATAGTTCTATGAGTTCTATCCATTGCATCAGCATAAACAATTTCAAAATTTTGTGTCATAAATCTTTGCTTCTTTGCTGTTTAGTTTTAATATCGTTTTCCCGTCATTGCGAGGAGATGCGTAGCATCGACGTGGCAATCTCAGGAATTCTATACTACTGCACGAGATTGCCACGTCGATGCTACGCATCTCCTCGCAATGACGAGTTGGTATCCACTCAGCAACGTCGATCAAGTCGTAGGAATAACATTGAATATATCATATTCAGCTATCTTATTCTTAAATTCTTCTAACTTATTCTCTAATATTAAACCAAAGTTACTAGTGATTCTATCTATATCTTGCATTACTGTTTCATACTCCGGTTTAGAGAAATTATTAAGTACGTAATCTGCTACATCCTGATTATTTTGCGGTCTACCGACTCCAATCCTAATCCGGTTATAATTATTACCTATAACCCCATCAATCGACTTTAAACCATTATGCCCGCCATTACCGCCACCGGTTTTAAATTTTATTCTACCTGTTTCTAAATCAATATCATCATGAATAACAAAGATTTTTGCGGGGTGGATATTATAATATGTTTTCACCGATATCACTGACTTACCGGACAAGTTCATATAGGTGGTAGGCTTTATAAAAATTATCTTTTGTCCATCACTAATAGTTTCAGCAATTTCACAATTGAATTTTTTCTTTGTACTAAATGATGAATTATATTGGTTTGCTATTTTCTCTATAGCAATAAAGCCGACATTATGCCTCGTATATTGATACTCTTTTCCTGGATTACCAAGACCAATAACAAGAATCATAATAATTTACCTAAGTAAATAGTAATAGAAAATTTTTGAAGAAGTATTGATTTGCAAGAAGTACAGAATAATGTCATTCTTAGCTCAGCATTATTGCGTGGATCGAAAAACCTACCCGATGTCATACTATGGCTTGACCACGGTATCCAGAAAAAAATTAACAAAGACTGGATACCGCTACAAGCTCGCAGTATGACAATTAAAGATTACTGGATTCCCGCTTCTAGCTAGGAATGGCATAAAACGAGCCAAACAACAACGCCTACAAATCCTCGCAATAACGATTTAAGTATCTAAGCAAGTCCTTATCGTGAAAATTATCTTACTTCCCTGCTTCAGCGGCTTGTTGTTCCCCTTCAGCTTCAGTTTTTGCTCCTCTACGCCCTATAATAGTTGCAAGGACAAATTCTTTTTTTGTAACAAAACTACATCCTTTTGGTAATTCTATTTTTGACGATTTTAGCGAAGTAGCCATAGGCATATTAGTAACATCTATAGTTACGTTTCTTGGGATATTATTAACATCACATAATAAAGTAACTCTTCTTTTTACTATATTAAAATATCCACCTCTTTTAACGCCTAAAGCTCTTTCTTTCCCTTCATATACTACAGGTACTTCCATTTTTTGGGTTTTCTCTTCTAAAAAGACAAAATCAACATGGCGTACTATATCCGTAACAGGATGTAAGTCTACAGCCTTCGGCAATACTTTATATTTTTTCTTATCAATTGTTAAATTAATTAACTGAGAGATAAAAGCCGGCTTTCTATAATATTTAGTTATTTCCTTTTCTTCCAAAGAAATACTAACAGGTGTTTTAGCCGCTCCATAAATAATAGCCGGAACACGCCCTGCTCTTCTTAATGCTCTTGCTGCTCCCGTACCGAATTCCGTGCGGGATTCCGCTTCAAGTTCTAATATTTCACTCATTATTACTCCATATTAACTTATTATAAATCTTCATTATTATACTTAAGTACAATTAAAAATTCAAGTAAATTAATTTTTGACTAGAATATAGTAGTAATATATTCCTTAGTTAAAATTCTTTAATTTATTGGATATTGAAAAGAAATTTAGTTCTAACCGAAATTATTTTGTAAGGAAATTATGAAACAGATACAACCTAAGCATATTGCAAATCCCTCAAACTGTGGAGAAGAAATTGCTGCCAAGGATATAATAAGGATTTTCTCCTTGAATCTATTATGTACTCTTCTGACGCTGACTATATTTAGGAGTGACAGCAAGAGTGAAGATGACGATTCTTATGCATCAATACTCTTGTTAAAAATTAAAGAACCGGAATGCAAAATTCACTTAGATTTAGTTTAGTATATTACATATGTGCTACCAAACAAATGCTAGAGAACAAGCAGACAATGCGGAGGTTTCTAATTTAGACAATGAAAAGCAGGTAATTACATGTAGCACAACTCCAACAATTCTGTACCGAAAGTTTTCAATGGAATCTATGATAACATCAACATCAAAAAGCAACATAGATGCTGACAAAATTATCTTACCTTTCCCTTCTATAGAACAACAAAGACAATTAGGGAAATTATATAGTTATAATTAAAATTTTTAAATAGCTTTACCCTTCTAATTCTGACAATGGTAACGTTGGAATAGTAATATTATTAGGTGATGCAAAGGGGTCATACGGCGACCTAAATCTATGGGATATTTAAAAATTTATGAGTTTGCAGAGATAATCTAGCACCGCTCTCTAATGCTAATTTTACTGCTAACTCATTATTTTCGCCATTAAGTCTTTGGTTGTTTTGATCCATAGGTTGAATAAAAACCGGTATATTATAAGAGGTTTGCCCTACTTCCGGTATGAGACTATATTCTAAAATATTTTTAGCAACGATAAATTTCACCGCACTAATTTTAGGCAATAAATCTTCTCTTATTTTACTATAACCGGTTTTACCTACCTTCGGCGAACAAATTATAGACACTTCTTTCGGCAAAGAACGATATAACGTACCGTTAGTCTCTATTTGAACTTTAACATCTCGGTCTAATAACTTCTGACATAATAACTCTATAGGTTGACGCATCGGCTCACCGCCGGTTATTACTACTAAATTAATCGATTTTTCATTTTTAGAATTTAATGCCAGGCTTTCTACTTTATTCAAAATCTTATCTATATCTACTAAATCAAAATCTTCAAACTCCGTATCACAAAAATTACAAGCAAGATTACATCCTCCAAGCCTAATAAAGATCGCAGGACAACCTACAAAAATCCCCTCCCCTTGTATAGTCTTAAAAATAGACTGTACCTCTAACCGAGTACCGTCACCGTTTAATATGCTTCTTTTAGGATTTTGTCCAAACATTTTTAAATTATTATCGATTGATTAAAAACATTATAGTACATTTTTATAAAAAAATCTTGCAATAACTAATAAAAAAAACTATTATCTAGGTTTCATCGGTAATATGGCTTTGGTATGCCTAATGTTTTACCGTTTCAACCTAGAAATACCAATTATAAGGAACAATATGCCTAAATTAAAAACAAAATCTGCCGTAAAAAAACGTTTTAAACTTACTGCTAGCGGCAAGGTTATTGCATCTCAAGCAGGTAAAAAACATTTTATGCGTCGTCGTACTAAAGCTCAAATTCGTAACCTTAGAGGAACTACAATACTTTGTCCTCAAGACGGATATAATATTAAAAAATATTTTTTACCGTACGGTATAAATTAATTAACTAAGAGCTAAAGCAATGACACGTGCAAAATCAGGAAAAATTTCCAAAAGTCGACATAAGAAAATCCTTAAATTAGCCAAAGGCTATAGAGGTAGAGCAAATAGCTGTTTTAGAGTAGCTATTGAAAAAGTAGAAAAAGCCCTCCAATATGCTTATAGAGATCGTAGAAACCGTAAACGTGATTTTAGAGGCTTATGGATTCAAAGAATAAATGCAGCAGTAAGAGAACATGGGCTTGTTTACTCTCAATTTATGGGAGCTCTTAAAAAAGCAGAAATCGATATAGATCGTAAAGTACTTGCAGAACTTGCCGTCAATAACAGTGACGGATTCGTAAGTATCGTAGAAAAAGCAAAAGCACATATTTGAGTATTTAATGTCATCCCGTGGCTTGACCACGGGATGGCATATTTATAATAATTAATTTTTATTTTCGTTCGGTGTAAATATTATGAAACGTACATTTCAACCTAGTAATTTAGTTAGAAAAAGAAGACATGGTTTTAGATCTAGAATGGCGACTCCAACTGGAAGAGCAATCTTAAGAAAACGTCGTGCTAAAGGCAGACATAAATTATCTGCTTAAAATAATCTGACTTACCAAATTGTCTATTACCTCTTTAAAAAATCAAAAAGAATTTGAGCTTATAAATAAGCTTGGAAAGAAGCTCTATGAGAGATATTTTATTTTGGTAATCGCCACAAAACTTCCAAAAAGCTTCCTTGAATCAAAATATAACACCTTTTTAGGAATCAAAGTTAGCAGAAAGCTAAATAAAAAAGCTGTAGTTCGCAACAAAATTAAAAGGCGTATACGACATATAATTAGAATTATTGTTAGTGATTCTAGCTTTAAGGCTATAAAATTTGCAATGATTATTATACCGAGAAAAGGATTTGAAGAGATAAACTTCTCACACTTGAATTATGAATTAAGTAAAGTAATTCTAAGAAATATTTAGATTTTAATAGACCTCTTCGGAAACTCGCTTATAGAGAGGAATTTGAAGGAGGCACGGAACGCAGAACCGCAGCATACAAAAGAGTACGTGAGGATTCGAGTACCGGATCGACGTACAAATCGCCTTTAGAAGGAGGTTATGCAAGAAGTCTATTTTCTAAATAACAAATAATATACAATATAAAACCATCCAAAAAATCCATGCATGAATGATAGCCCCTAATATTGATTTATTCACATTAAATGATATTACTATGCAAGTATTGTTCCAAGAGCAATACCACCATATCCTAAGTAATTCATATATTTTATCCATAACTTTAATTGTGATAATTAAAGAAATTTTTTAGCGAAAATTAATAATATTTTTGAGAGGATATATCCTATTTCAAAAAAAACTTATAATTTATAGCTAACAAGAGCAGAGAGGCCACAGACAAGAAACAACAGCAGTTATGAAATGTTCGGCATTCGAGGACTTACAAAGACATTGCTGCCAATTTTTTAAGTTCTATCTGAATATATACGTGCCTTACAAAAGCAGAACTTTAAGATTCCAAATTTTCTCTGCTTTACTTCCAAGCTACCAAAAGCTTATTCCTAGAATTGTAAAAATACTGCTTTATACTGCTTTATGAGTTGTATTCAAAAAATCTTGTATATAATTGTATATAAATTAATAAATAAAAAAGTAACCCCGAATCCTTTAGTTACCGAATTATCTTGTTTTGAACCATGATAAATAGCTACTCCAGACATTAAGACACCATTAAGACACATAATAAAGACCAATGAAATAATTCTATCGGCTTTACCGGCTTTAAGTAATAATCTTCAGGATCATAATTTCCAAATATTGATAATAACCACATTGCAATAAATGAGTATAATAAACCAACTACAAGAGTTACTTGAGTAAAATGATTGAATGTTTTATTTTCTTCTAGTGCAAGAGC
Organism: Rickettsia koreansis; assembly: GCF_046532895.1. Taxonomy (NCBI): domain Bacteria; kingdom Pseudomonadati; phylum Pseudomonadota; class Alphaproteobacteria; order Rickettsiales; family Rickettsiaceae; genus Rickettsia; species Rickettsia koreansis. Next base: position 40,103 of record NZ_WHLZ01000003.1, read on the forward strand.
AGAAAATGCTAATATTCCTCCAAATAATATAAACGTAATGGATAATTCATACCTAAGTAATATGCTCCCCATCCTGACATATACCCGGTTTCTGCTCCCATCCAACTACCTAGTGCAATTAAAGCAACGCACCAAATTAAATTTGATTTAGAGAAATATCCTAATATGGCATAAACAATAAAAGATAAAAGCAATAAAATGGAAAAATGTCCACTCCCTGAATCAAATGCTTTTCCTAGTTGATAAATAGCACAAACAGTGGTTAAGACCCCCCTCAAAATAATACTGCCCCATTGCTAAAAATTTTCTCTGGTTTTTGTTGCTGTCTTTTAAAACCAACAAAATAAATTATTCCCGATAAAGTTGATAAGGTAATAAATTTCGGCAGATACGGGGCATTAAAACATTAAAAATATATTCTAATAATTCGTGTAGATAACGATCAGACAAAATAGCATTAACTATACATATTCAAGAAACCCAAAAAGAATATCTAGCTAATTTCTTCCAATCAAAATTTAATATTTCTATATCGTGTTTAAGTAATATAGTTGTATTATCCAAGTAAACCGGCGTTATTCCATTTATTTAATGCTGAAAAAAGTATCTTTGCCTGTAATTTAGCAATTTTCATAAGTTAATCTAAATATCTCCAAAATTTTAATAAAAAGATATTGTTACTATAAAATATGTCAAGCATTACTAGATTCTGTGGACAAACTACCTTTAAAAGGAGTATATGCAATAAGTCTAATGAGTATACAAGCAAATAAGTTTTGTTACTCATTACTTTAATTCTTTCTTTAGACAAAACAGTATTTGTTTTTGAGAAGAGATATAGGCAATTGAAACAAGAAAAGAAATTATAGTCTTAAAAGCAAACAATTAGTTAAAGATAGTGACAGTAAATATTTGGACTGAGTAATTACTTATATTTGTATAAGTAATATACTAATTTAGTCTTTAAGGAGGTAATCCAGCCGCAGGTTCCCCTACGGCTACCTTGTTACGACTTCACCCCAGTCGCTAATTTTACCGTGGTTGGCTGCCTCTTGCGTTAGCTCACCACCTTCAGGTAAAACCAACTCCCATGGCGTGACGGGCAGTGTGTACAAGGCCCGAGAACGTATTCACCGCGGCATGCTGATCCGCGATTACTAGCGATTCCAACTTCATGCTCTCGAGTTGCAGAGAACAATCCGAACTGAGATGTCTTTTAGGGATTTGCTCCACGTCGCCATCTTGCTTCCCTCTGTAAACACCATTGTAGCACGCGTGTAGCCCAACCCGTAAGGGCCATGATGACTTGACGTCGTCCCCACCTTCCTCCGGCTTATCACCGGCAGTTTTCTTATAGTTCCCGGCATTACCCGCTGGCAAATAAGAATGAGGGTTGCGCTCGTTGCGGGACTTAACCCAACATCTCACGACACGAGCTGACGACAGCCGTGCAACACCTGTGTGTGATCCAGCCGAGCTGAAGAAAAGCATCTCTGCGATCCGCGACCACCATGTCAAGGGTTGGTAAGGTTTTTCGCGTAACATCGAATTAAACCGCATGCTCCACCGCTTGTGCGAGCCCCCGTCAATTCCTTTGAGTTTTAATCTTGCGACCGTACTCCCCAGGCGGAGTGCTTAATGCGTTAGCTGCGAAACCGAAAGAAAATCTTCCGATATCTAGCACTCATCGTTTACGGCGTGGACTACCAGGGTATCTAATCCTGTTTGCTCCCCACGCTTTCGTGCATCAGCGTCAGTTGTAGCCCAGATGATCGCCTTCGCCACCGGTGTTCCTCCTAATATCTAAGAATTTCACCTCTACACTAGGAATTCCATCATCCCCTACTACACTCTAGATTAGTAGTTTTGAAAGCAATTCCGAGGTTAAGCCCCGGGCTTTCACTTCCAACTTACTAAACCGCCTACGCACTCTTTACGCCCAGTAATTCCGAACAACGCTAGCCCCCTCCGTCTTACCGCGGCTGCTGGCACGGAGTTAGCCGGGGCTTTTTCTGCAAGTAACGTCATTATCTTCCTTGCTAAAAGAGCTTTACAACCCTAAGGCCTTCATCACTCACTCGGTATTGCTGGATCAGGCTTTCGCCCATTGTCCAATATTCCCCACTGCTGCCTCCCGTAGGAGTCTGGGCCGTGTCTCAGTCCCAGTGTGGCTGATCATCCTCTCAGACCAGCTACAGATCGTCGGCTTGGTGAGCCATTACCTCACCAACTACCTAATCTGACGCGGGCTCATCCATCAGCGATAAATCTTTCCTCCGCAGAGAATATACGGTATTAGCTTTTATTTCTAAAAGTTATTCCGTACTGATGGGTAGATTCCCACGTGTTACTCACCCGTCTGCCACTAACTAATTGGAGCAAGCCCCAATTAGTCCGTTCGACTTGCATGTGTTAAGCATACCGATAGCGTTCGTTCTGAGCCAGGATCAAACTCTCAAGTTTGATTCTGTCAGTTTTACTTTAAAAATTGACAGGTTTAATTATCACTTTTGTGATATGTACATGTTTACTGTCACTATCTATATCTAATTATTTACTTTTAAAAACAGCTGCGACTTTTTTTCATGTATCGCTTTGTGTAGGTATAGTTATATGCAATATAATCAGCTATGTCAACTACAATTTTGAAATTATTTTATTTTTTTTATTTTTGTTCTATATATCTAGATTTAGATCCTTCTTTAACGGTTTATAATAATTATAAAACTTTAGTTAAAATCTAGTCTATATACTTCGCAGATGTCTATTACTCATTGATATAGTATTTATAAATAGCTATCTCAATCATAATTTTTCATGCTCATATAAAATATCATGAATAATTTGTAAATTCTTAACAGCATAAAGACCATCTAGTAGAGCAATTAAAGCTTTCTACAAAGCCAAACCTCGTGCTCTTGCCCCAGTATCATCATCTAATGCTAGCTGTTCTTTAAAAATTTCTCTTGCTTCATTTTGCAGAAAAGTCCAAATTATTACCAAATCACACGCAGGATCACCAATATCCATACCTCCAAAATCGCTTACTGCATTAAGCTGACCGTTTTTTACAATAATATTACCACTTACAAAATCACCATGAATCCATACAGGTTTTTTATTCCACTGAGATTTTAATGCTTTTTCCCAAACAGATAGAACTTTATCTGCATCAACCAAATCTTTTAAATTTTTAATTGCTATTTTTGTCTCAAGGTCATAATCTGCAAGATCACCTCCACACCAAAAGTTATATGAGTACCTGGAACAGGTCCATCAATTATATCAATCTTATGTAATTCATTTAGAAATTTTGTTATATCAGAAGCAATTAGAGATAAATTTAAGCTACTAGTATCAAAGCTATTTGCACTTTTTCCTTCAATCCATTGATATATTGACCAATTCCAAGGATAATTTTTTAAAGATTTACCTAAAGCTCAAGGCTTAGGGATATGAAATGACAAGTTAGGTGCTAATATTGGTAACCATTTGTGTTCTTTTGAAACCGCACCTACATATTTTGCTGCACTTGGTCATCTAATTAACATTTCATCGCCTAAATGAAAGGTCCTATTATCATGACCACTAAATTCAACCGGTTTGATAGGTAAATGAAACCATTTAGGGGATTGTTCTGCAATAAGCTCTTTTGCTAAAAACTCCGTGATTTCTACATTCATAACTTTGCTTTTTGTTTATGATTTGTGTTCATATTAGGTGATAAATAATTGGTTCTAAATTTTCTTTCAGAACTTCATCCTCCAGTAAAATCCTACATTTCCAAACGCTTAGCCTTTAAATCCAATTCTTTTAAATCAAATTTTATATCGATTATTGCTCCCTCTGCTTCTCTGTTTGCTATATCTAGCATGCCACAATGTTCTTCGACTATTCTTTTAACTATAGCAAGCCCTACTCCCATACCTTTACTGCTGGTCGTAACATAGCTTTCAGTAGCTTTGCCTATTAGCTCAGGCGGGAATCCTTTACCGTTATCCGTTACAACAACGCTAATAAAATCGTCTTTAACATCTATAGTAACTTCTATTTTCCCGGATTCTCGTCCTTCTATTGACGCTTCTGCGTTTTTCAATAAATTGATCATAACTTGATTTATTTGGGTAGCATCACACATAAAATCAAATTGTTCTACGTTAGACTCAAATTTATACAAAATATTATCATTAAGTAATTTACGTGCTTCAACAATATGTTTAACTAAATAAACTAATTCACTCTTCGTAAATTTAGGAGCAGGAAGACGTGCAAAAAGAACAAATTCGGATACTATATTTTTAATATCGTTAGTATGGCGAATAATCATTTTTAAATAATTTTCAAATTCTACCCTTTCCTTAATTTCAGGGCTAAATTTCTTCAGCAATCTTTCAGAAGCAAGTAAAATAGGAGTTAACGGATTCTTGATTTCATGGGCTACTTTTTTTGCAACATCCGACCAAGCCATAGCCCTCTGTGCTATAACTAAATCACGCTGCTGGCGAGAAAGCTGCTTAATCATTCTATTAAATGCCACATAAAGCGTGCCTATTTCGTCTTTATCTACTTCATTTTCAGGCACTTGTACCGTTAAATCGCCGTCTTTAACGTTATCGGTTGCAGTAACTAATTTTTTAATAGGTTTTACTATTTTAGCAGTAAATATAACCCCGAAACTTATAGCTACAAAAAGCAGTAATAAGGCAATAAAGATAAACATTATAGAGAACTTAATCTGTATATTATCTATTTCATTTTTAAGGCTATTATACTCGGCAGCTGCTCCGTTAGTTGCATCTACATGGTCGATAATTTTATTATCTACTAATCTACCAACTAATAAATACACATCATTATACTCTTTTAATTTAATCAGCATCCTTATTGTGGTTGGATCGGATTTTACTTCCACCGGTTCACCTAAATCCGCTTTTTTAATTAAATGTGCAGGGATAGTTGCAAATGATAATGAAAAACTTAAATAACTATTAGCTACTATAGTATTAGTAGATTTGTTTAAAACTATAGCCTCATCAAGCGAACGCATCTCTGCTTCAGTATTAAGTGTTTTAGTAAATAAAGCGGGATTGTGAATTAAATCGTAATACATATCGCTTAAATCTTCAGCAACGGCTAAAGCCGTTTCTTTTAGCTGTAATTTATGCTCGGCAATATAAGATTCTGCAACTATCACAGATTGATCAAGAACCGTAGAAATCTTCTTATCAAACCAAGCTTGAACACTAAGATTAAAAAAATAAACAGAAAATACCGAAACAATTATAGTTGGAATAGCTGCAACTAAACTAAAGGCAATTACAATACGCTTTTGTAATTTAGAACTATCGTTATCATTATTTTTAGTAAAAAATTTTTGAGTTAGTAAAACACCTAAAATTAAAAAAATTACTAAATCAACTAATAAAAATCCAATAATCGTACTAAAATTCTTTGATTCTAAAGATATCACATAAAAAGTAGCACAAGCAAAAATAATAGCTGCTGTTGCTAAAGTACAAATTAGTACTCTACTAGAAAAATAAGAACGTAAATTTTGTTTAAGATAACTAAGCATAGATACTGTTTATATGACTATAACAGTTCTTTATAACATAAAAAAAAGCTAATTGAAAATATTTCAAGTTTTAAGTATCTTATTGTCATTTCTGCAAAAGCGGGGTGTTGTTGCATTGATTGTTTTTATGTCATTCCCGCAAAAGCGGGAATCCAGTCAAACATATAAAAACTTGTTTTTTTTATTATATTTATTTCATCAAATACGTAAAATTTTGTATGGCTATTTTTTGGATTCCTGCTTTCGCAGGAATGACATCTTGAACGTTCGTACAACACATGGTCAAGCAACTAGATGACAATAAAAAAAGCTAGAAATATTATATATTTCTAGCTTTATATTTAGTATGAAAATTGTTTGCAATTTTATTCATCAAACATTTTTTTACGAGCAAATTTTCTCTGTCTTCTTGCTGCTTCCTGTGCTTTACGAACACGCTTCGCTGAAGGTGTTTCATAATAACGCTGTTCTTTCATCTTACGAAAATAAAGCTCTCTTTGTAGCTTTTTCTTAAAATTCTTAAGCGTATTATCACAATTACCGGCGTGAACATTTACTAATATCACTAAAATTACTCTCCTTAAAAGATATTGTGGTTTATTGAACTATACCCTATAATTCAGTTATATGTCAAGGTTAAAAATATGAGCATTCAAGAAGAACACCATATCAAAAAAATAAGCTTCGTGCAATCTTTATTAGAATTATTACCGTTTAATGAATGGAATAATAAACTACTCAAAGAAGCAGAAGAAAAATGCGGTTTCGCAAAAGGCTATAGCTTAATAGTTTTTCCAGAAGGTTTATCCGAAATAGTAGGATTCTTGGAAGAGTATTTAGATAATATTATGCTAGAAAGCTTAAAGATAATAGCAGAACCATCAAAAATAAGAGAAAAAATATCTTTAGCCGTAAAGATTAGGGTCAAAACCGTACTTCCTATTATTCATAGTAAGAATGCCGCTTATTTTGCATTAAATCCAATACAAGGAACTGAAGTTGCATTCCGTAGTTGTGATGCTATTTGGCGTTATGCCGGTGATAAATCTTTTGATTTTAACTATTATACCAAAAGAAGCTTATTGCTCTCGGTTTATGTTTCATCTATTCTTTTTTATATCCAAGACGAATCGGAAAATTATATTGAAACCGATAAATTGATTGAGACTGCCGTAGCAAATATAGTAAAAACTTTCTCACAGATGAAAAAATTACTCGCCCCTTCAAAGATCCCCATAGTTAGAATGTTTACGTAGATATGCTTAATGGGTAATATTAACTCCATATCAAATATAAAAATGCTATTGAAACTTATAAATAAAGTTAATAATGAATTACATTTAATCACTTGTCATAAGGCTGTAAAAGAAGCTCAAGCATTGTTTAAACAACATGGTTCTAAATCAGAATCATTTGTTGATGAATTTTTAAAGCAGAAATATCAAGAAGCGAATAAAGAAAATTCTAAATTTTAACTTGTAACCCAATAATGTCTTCTCATAACAATAATTCTTGATTCTTCTTCCTTGATGGCTTTACTTGCGGAAGAAAAAGGACAGGAAAAATTATCCGATATATACAGCAGACAAAGCTTGGGCTAGCTTACAATTAAGTTGCAATATTGTTTTGATTCGCTAATTCACATAATATGAAAACTCAATTTAAAAAAGAATGTTCTAATAAAGAACATGATAGAACATTAGTTAATAATCAAGTTATCCCTATAAGTTATTTCGGTGAAAATTCAAAAACACTAAAGATACTTTTCTCTGAACTTGCTAAAGCGTATAAAAATAATTATAATTTAGATCTTCAAGAGAAGATAAATGATGACAAATATTATTCTTATAAAACAGAAAAGAAATATGTAGGTTTAAAAGACATCGCCTATACCGAAGAACAACAATATTTAGACAAAGAGCTTATAGAAGAAACTAAACAAATCGAGCCGAAGCCAATATATACTTATCCACCTAGGAAAAAATTAAAAACTTATGATGATATTTCTTTAGCAAAACCAATTTATATATCCAACTATTAAATTATAACGTATGAATGCAAATTAAGGGCTATGAGCCAATTTATAAAAAAGCACGGATAGAGAAAGAGACGATAAAGAATAAGAATGTACCTGAGTATAAAGAGATTCAAGTGAAAAAATTTAACGAAGTGAAATATAATGAAGATATTAATAGTATATAGATAACAATAAAGAATTTAATATTTAAAATCTGCGATTTTGCTAGCTCTTAAAACTATTAATTTAGAGCAAAAACAAAAGCTCCTACTAAACTTAAGTAATAAATTAGAAAGTGATTCTAAAGCACAGTGCCTTAGCGATTTAACAAAATATACTAGAGTTGAAGTAATGTTTAAATATTTAAATGAAGAGTGGAAGTATTTAGGATACGAAGCACAAATATTATCGGCTTATGAAGCTGAAACGATAGGTAGTAACTAATAGTGAAATGAATTGAGTTAGACAAAATTTCTATATCATCTTTTAATCTGTAATACACCTTATTACTTTCTTAAATACCTTAAAAATTCTTGTATTATGACCTCTCTTGCATATAATTAAGATATTTTTAAAAATAATTTCTAAAATAATGACAAATACTAAATATTATCCTGAAGTTAGCTCGAATGCTGATTTTGCAGGCTTAGAGCGAGAGATACTAAAATTTTGGCAAGACAATAATATATTCCAAAAATCTATTGATGATAGGAACGGAGAGTCAGAATTTATTTTTTATGACGGCCCACCTTTTGCAAACGGTTTGCCGCATTACGGTCATTTGCTTACCGGCTTTATTAAAGACGTATATGCTAGATACCAAACCGTAAAAGGTAAGAAAGTCGAACGTCGCTTTGGCTGGGACTGTCACGGTCTTCCTGCTGAAATGCAATCAGAGAAAGAACTTGGCATTTCAGGACGTCTTGCAATAGCTAATTTTGGTATAGAGAAGTTTAATGCACATTGCCGAGCTTCGGTAATGAAATATGCTAATGATTGGGAAGAATATGTAACTCGTCAAGCAAGATGGGTGGATTTTAAAAATTCTTATAAAACGATGGATAAGAATTTTATGGAATCCGTACTTTGGGCATTTAAGGAGTTATATAATAAGGGGTTATTGTATGAATCTATGCGGGTAATGCCTTATTCTTGGGCATGCGAAACACCGCTTTCTAATTTTGAAACAAGACTTGATAATTCTTATCGTGAGCGAGCCGATAAAGCTGTAACGGTGAGTTTTGTACTATGTCATCCCATGGCTACGACCACAGGATCTTTTAAAGAATACCGTATACTCGCTTGGACGACGACACCTTGGACATTGCCGTCAAATTTAGCCTTAGCAGTCGGTAGTGATATAGATTATGCATTAGTCCCTAAAAATGATATTTGTTATATAATAGCTGCCTCTTCCGTCTCTAAATATGCTAAAGAATTAGGACTTAGCGGTGAAGAAAATTTTGAGATAATTAAAGGCTCAGAACTTCAAGGATTGAACTATAAATCTTTATTCGACTATTTCGAAAATCATCCAAACAGCTTCAAGATCTTTGCAGGCGATTTCGTAGTTGAGGGTGATGGCACGGGAGTCGTACATATGGCTCCAGGCTTTGGTGAAGATGACCAAATACTTTGTGAATCGAAAGGTATTGAGCTTGTTTGTCCTGTTGATAATAGCGGTAAATTCACTAAAGAAATTCCTGATTTAGAGGGCTTACAAGTATTTGATGCAAATGACAAAATAATAATCAAACTGAAAGAGCAAGGAAATTGGCTAAAAACCGAGCAGTATATTCATAATTATCCTCATTGCTGGCGAACAGATACGCCTCTTATATATAAGGCTGTTCCGTCATGGTACGTAAAGGTTACGCAGTTTAAAGATAGAATGGTAGAGTTAAATCAGCAAATTAACTGGATACCTTTCCATGTTAAAGATAATTTATTTGGTAAGTGGCTTGAAAATGCTCGTGATTGGTCGATAAGCCGTAATAGATTCTGGGGAACGCCGCTGCCTGTATGGAAGTCCGATGATCCAAAATATCCACGCATAGACGTTTACGGCTCTATAGAGGAATTAGAGAAAGATTTTGGTGTTAAAGTTACTGATTTACATCGTCCGTTTATCGATGAACTGACAAGACCAAATCCCGACGATCCAACCGGTAAATCAACAATGCGTAGAATAGAAGACGTGTTTGATTGCTGGTTTGAAAGCGGTTCAATGCCATATGGGCAAGCCCATTACCCTTTTGAAAATAAAGAGTGGTTTGAGGATCATTTTCCGGCTGATTTTATAATTGAGTATTCAGCTCAAACACGCGGATGGTTTTATACCTTAATGGTGCTATCTACCGCTTTATTTGATCGCCCACCGTTTTTAAACTGTATATGCCACGGCGTAATTTTAGACGCTACAGGTCAAAAACTTTCAAAGCGTCTTAATAACTACGCCGATCCGCTGGAGCTATTTGATAAATACGGCTCTGACACTTTAAGAGTTACGATGTTATCTTCAAACGTTGTTAAAGGTCAGGAGCTATTAATTGATAAAGACGGCAAAATGGTATTTGATACGCTTCGTCTATTTATCAAACCTATATGGAATGCTTACCATTTCTTTACGATGTATGCTAATGCTGATTCGCTTAAAGGCAAGCTTAATTTTAGCTCTAAAAACGTACTTGATGTTTATATATTATCTAAGCTTAAAATAGCCGTACAAAAAATTGAAGAGAGCTTAGATAATTTCGATACGCAAACAGCTTATCATGCAGTTTCAGAATTTTTTGAAGTGTTGAATAACTGGTATATAAGACGAAGCCGAACTAGATTTTGGAAAAGCGAAAAAGATACAGATAAGCAAAATGCTTATAATACTCTATATTCATGTTTAGACACCATGGCTATTGCGATGTCGGCACTAGTGCCTATAATTTCGGAAGCGATATATAAGGGATTACGTCATTGTGAGGAGTGTAACGACACGGTACTCTCAGGAAAATCAAACGTCATTGCGAGGAAAGACACAAATCTTGACGAAGCAATTTCAGGAGTATCTAATAAGATTGCCACGGCACTTTCAGTGCCTCGCAATGACGCGATTAGCGTACATCTCTGCAACTACCCTACTCTCTCAGACTTTGAAATAAATCACGAGCTGGTTGCTAATATGGATAACGTGCTTGATATTTGCAGTAATAGCCTATTTATCCGAAGCACTGAAAATATCAGGGTAAGGCAGCCACTTGCTAGCATAGCTATTATCAGTAAACATAATAACAACCTCAAAGATTTTGAAGATTTAATTAAAGATGAAATTAATGTTAAGGCAGTAATTTATCGTGACGATCTAGAGAATTACGCAAGCAAAAAACTATCGATTAATTTCCCAATGCTTGGTAAACGTTTGCCGCATAAAATGAAAGAGATTATAGCCGCTTCTAAAAAAGGTGAGTGGGAAGCTATCGCAGGCGGTTTAGCTATATGCGGTGAAACCTTAAATAGTGACGAATATAAGCTAGTTTTAGAGCCGTATTCACATATCAAAGGAGCAGCAAGTTTTGAGAATAATAGTAGCTTGTTAATACTTGATTTAGAGCTAACACCTGAGTTAAGAGCAGAAGGATACGCAAGAGACATTGTACGCTTTATACAACAGGCTCGAAAAGATGCCGATTTCTCTATCACTGACAGGATTTTAATTGAGATAATAAGCGAGTTTGATTTATCTAAGATAATTGATAATTATGGAGACTTTATTAAAGAACAAACTTTAGGCGAGTTTGCTAAAAATTTCACGCCTGATTATGTAAGTAAAGTAGAATTAGAGAACCATCAAATACAACTTAAAGTTAAGAAATCGTAAATTATTTTACTATCAATTAAGATATTGATAATTTACTTAGATTAATCTATAGTACGCATGCTATAAATTAATTTAAGGTAAATTATCATGCACAACTCCTCCACACACAGTTCCAGGGGGTTCTCAAATTAAAAGAACTACTAAGCCGGAAACTACTAAAACAGAAAATGTAATAACTCTAGGGTATTTAAAACAATATTTTGATACGTTTTTCATCCTAAAGACGGGACAAAATTAAAGATTATAGCTAGCTTAGATAATCCGAATTTAAATAAAATAAATCTCATGGAAGACCTTACATCGCAAGGCAATACAAAGCATTAGAATTTGCACTTAAAAACAATAATGCACAAGCTGAATATTTACTTAATCATCTTACGTTTGAACCTAATCCCAGCCTAATACAAGCAATACACAATAAAAGTTTAATTTTAGTAAAGTATTTTGTAGAAGAAAAAGAAGCGAATGTAAATTTTAGTCATTATGGTTCTAATACACTAAATGTTACTGCCGGTTTGGAAGAACCTTACAAATATTAAAAGATCACATGTAATGTCTATATAGACATTACATGTGATCTTTTAATAAAAGGAGCAACTTATTTAAATACAACCTTAGAAGAAGCAGCACAAGGTGGTCAAAATGTAAACGATCTTCATAAGCAAATCTTTTTTAAAGCAATAAAAGAAAATAAGCTTGCAGTAATTAAAAAATTTGTTGAAATATACGGTTTTGATGTTAATACTGAATATCGTTTTAACACACCATTAAGCACCGCAAATTTAAAAAATAGAAAAGAAATTCAAAATATCTTTTATCTAAAAATGCTAATTTAGATGTAGCTCTAACAGTAGCAATAATATACGGTAATTTAAATGCGGTAAAAATTAGATGCAGGGGCAACGATTAACGGCAATACAGATGTATCACCTTTAATGCTTGCATCAGAGTATGGGCAGATCACAATAGTAAAATATTTACTTAAACACGGTGCTAACTATAATGTTAAAGGATGGGAAAAAGATAACTTACATAGCGATGTATCGTGTCAACTAACCCAAATCACTAAGATTTCTACATTGTGTGACAAAGCTAATAATCCTAACCACCAATATATATTAGAGAGGATATTAAAAACAAGTATATCATCACATTATGACGGATATAAGAATTTATCATCAGAACAAATAAAGCAAAAATTTTCTAAATTCAAAAAACAACTATCTAAAGATTTACAAAATTTCGCAGAAATTAAAGCACTGTTAGAAGATTATTCTAGCGGAAAGAAAATTCCAATAAATACAAATACTGTAGTAGAAAACGAGGGCTATGTTTCTGATTTTAAGGTTGAAACTGAAAAACCTAACACAGGCTCTAGGTTAGAACATACTCCTTCTAAATCAGGTATATTTCGCACTTTTGCCCTTGAGGGACTTGATGAAGAAACGTCTTTAGGCGGTGATATAAAAATATTTGATTCTGAGCTTTAATAATGTCATTCCTACAATAAGATTGCTTCATTGCCTGCTCTTATGTCATTCCCGCATAGACGTTGTTGCGTGGACCAGTTTCCTAATTGTTACCCTGTGGCTTGTCCACGGGGTCTAGTTAAAAATACTAATAATATTAGTATTTTTAACTAGATTGCTTAATCAAAACTTACAATTTTTCCTCACAATGACGACAAAACCTCTTGCACATTTATTAGATATATATTACCACGAAACATGAGAATCATATTTCATGATAATATATACTTTTTTATAAAAAAATCTAATTAAAATACGGAGGAACCATGGCTCATCCAAATCTTACGGAAGGAAATAATTATTTTAGGAATGAGAAATTATAAAGAAGCTATAGACATGTATAGTAAAATACACAAAAGCTCTAATTATTATCAAGAAGCACAATATTATTTAGGAGAGTGTTACCTTCAATCAAGAAGAATTTATAGAAGCTGTAGAGGCATATAATAAGGTAAACAAAGATCATTTATCTACTGATCTCCATTTTGTACTTCGTTGTTCGTTGTCTTGCTTATTAATATATAGGCTATACCCTTACGCTTTTCATAAAATGGAGCTGAGTTTACTATAGTAGCGAATTATAAGCGAAAAACAATATATTAGGTTCTGTGAAGGAAAATTAAATTAATCTATTTTTGCTCTTCTTTGCTGCAAATTATAAGATTGTTTTGAAATAGGAACAACTATTACTGCAAACATCTTATTAATTTTCACTAAAAAATATCTGAAAATATAAATAATTGAATTTTCCTTTACAGAACCTAATATATCAAGCAAATTCTAATAATACCTGCCCTCTTACAACATTATCCTTTTCATTAACAAAAATTTTAGCTATTTTTCCGTCTCTTTCGGCAAGAATCAAGTTTTCCATTTTCATAGCAGTTAAAATCATAATTTCTTGTCCTGCCGTCACTTCCTGCCCTTCTTTCACCTTTATCACAGCAATCTGACCGCTTAGAGGAGCTTGTAGTTCAGAGCTTTCTTCCACCACTACTTTTGAGACCATCAACGCTTCAAGTTCTGATATACGAGGAGAGCGTACAAAGGCTTTTACGCTAATACCGGCATGCGATAATAAATAACCGGTTCTGATATTCTCAATTTTCACATTTGTCTTTTTACCATTAATTATAGCCGTAAAAAGTTCATTACCTAAATTCCAGTTACTACGAATATATATTCTATCGCTTTCGTGACGTATATTATAGCCGTTTTCAACAGGTGTAATTAATACAGGAAATAGTTTATCATCGATAGTTACTACCCACCTTGTACCTATTTTGTTAGCCTGATTGTTAATATTGCCGGAAATTAAAGAAGCACGTCTTTGCTCCGATATATAAATAAAAATAGCCGTTGCTAAAAATACGGTAGTTACTTCTGAAGTTAGACTAGCTCCAGAAAAACCGTCAGGATATTCTTCTTGAATAAAGGCAGTAGAAATATCGCCGCTAACAAAGCGTGGATGTAGCATTACCGCTTCTAAGAAACTGATATTATGAGCAATACCGTTAATTATATAAGAACTCAAAGCAGAATGCATTAGCTCAATTGCCTGCTCTCTTGTTTCACCGTAAGTACATAATTTTGCAATCATTGAGTCATAAAACATACTTACTTCGCCGCCAAGCCCAATCCCTGTATCTATACGGATATTAGGACTCTTTGCAGGTTCGGAATAAGCTATAATTCTACCGCTAGAAGGTAAGAAACCTCGGCTTGGGTTTTCGGCACAAATGCGTGATTCAAATGCCCAACCTTTTAATTTTACATCATCTTGCGTAAATGATAATTTCTCGCCGGCTGCGATTTGTATCATCTCTTCAACGATATCTATACCGGTAATTAGCTCAGTAACAGGATGCTCAACTTGCAACCTAGTATTCATCTCTAAAAAATAGAAATTTTTATTGCTATCTACTATAAACTCAACGGTACCGGCCGAATAATATCCCACTTTTTGAGATAAGGATATTACCTGCCGATACATTTCTTGCCTTATATCTTCAGTAATAAAAGAACTTGGTGCTTCTTCGATTACTTTTTGATGGTGACGCTGTATTGAACATTCCCGCTCTCCGAGACATACACTATTGCCGTATTGATCGGCAATGAGCTGAATTTCGATATGACGGGGAGTTTGAATTAACTTCTCAATAAATAATCTATCATCACTAAAACTATTGGCTGCTTCAAGCTTTGCCGACTCAAAAGCATTGGCCATTTCAGCGGGATTATTCACTACTCTCATACCACGCCCACCGCCGCCGGCAGCCGCTTTTACTATTACCGGAAAACCAATCTCTTTAGCAATATCTATAGCTTGTTTAACATCGTTTATAGTTCCCATATAACCTGGCACGGTGCTAACTCCGGCTTCTATCGCTATCTTTTTTGCTTCGATTTTATCACCCATTTTTTTAATAGTTCCGGCACTCGGTCCTATTAAAACAACACCTTCTCTTTTAAGAATATTGGCAAAATTTGGATTTTCTGATAAAAAACCGTAACCTGGATGTACTGCGCTGGCGCCACTTTCACGAATCGCCGAAATAATATTTTTAATAGATAAATAACTTTCCGTTGCAGGGGAATCACCTATATAATAAGCCTCATCTGCATGCTGCACATACATTGAGTTTGTATCTGCTTCAGAATATACTGCAACCGACTTTATCCCCATCTTTTTTAAGGTACGTATTATCCTAACGGCGATCTCGCTACGATTAGCAATTAAAATTTTATCAAATAATGGTTTATTCATAGTTTTTTGTATCCTAATGTCACCCCGTGGCTTGACCACGGGGTCTTGTGTCACAGACTGTATTCTGAGATCCCGTGGTCAAGCCACGGGATGACAGCTAAAGCGGCAAATTATCATGCTTCTTCCAAGGCAGTTCTACTTTTTTAGTACGCAGGAAATTTAACGCCTTACATATTCGCCATCTGGTATTTTGCGGTCTTATAATGTCATCCAAATATCCCCTAGATGCCGCAACAAAAGGCGAAGTTACTACTTTCCTATATTCATCTATTTTTTGTTTTTTAGCTTCAGGATTTTTACATTCTTCCTTAAATATTATCTCGGCTGCGCCCTCTGCCCCCATAACAGCGATTTCCGAATTAAACCAAGCATAGTTTATATCGCCTCTAAGATGCTTGGAGTTCATCACTATATAAGCACCTCCATAAGCCTTACGGGTAATTACAGTAATCTTCGGCACTGTAGCTTCCGCATAAGCGTATAACAGCTTAGCCCCGTGTTTAATAATACCGTCATGCTCTTGGGATGTACCAGGCAGAAATCCAGGCACATCAACAAGGCTTACTATAGGAATATTGAAAGCATCACAAAATCTAACAAATCTTGCTGCTTTTCTTGAGGCGTTTATATCTAAACATCCTGCTAAATGCAAAGGCTGATTAGCCACAAATCCTACCGGATAACCTTC
This sequence comes from Rickettsia koreansis, assembly GCF_046532895.1. Lineage (NCBI taxonomy): Bacteria > Pseudomonadati > Pseudomonadota > Alphaproteobacteria > Rickettsiales > Rickettsiaceae > Rickettsia > Rickettsia koreansis. The sequence continues at coordinate 56,550 of NZ_WHLZ01000003.1, forward strand.
CATATAACCAAAGCCAATAATGATATTCTTAGCAAAATCAGGTTGTAGTTCAAAAAATTCTCCCTCATCAACGATACGCTCAACAAGTTCTTTCATATCATAAGGTTTATTAGGAGTGTTAGGTATTAACGTGCTAAGAGACATATCAACTCTATCGGCAGGATCAACAGTCGAACGAACAGGAAGAGGACTACGATTGGATGATGGAAGGAAATTAAAGAATTTACGAATTTCAAGCAATGCTTCTATATCATTGTTAAATGCAAGATCGGCAACACCGCTTTTAGTGGTATGCATCCTAGCACCGCCGAGCTTTTCTTGGCTTACTTCTTCACCCGTAACGGTTTTTACTACATCGGGACCGGTTACGAACATATAAGAACTATTCTTAACCATAAATATAAAATCGGTTAAGGCAGGAGAATATACCGCACCACCGGCACAAGGGCCCATAATTAGAGTAATTTGAGGGATGACACCCGACGCTAAAACATTACGCTGAAATAATTCACCGTATCCGGCTAGAGCATCAACCCCTTCTTGAATTCTTGCTCCCCCTGAGTCGTTAATACCGATTACGGGAGCACCAGTTTCTATAGCTTGATTGATAATATCACAGATTTTCTTAGCATGATATTCGCCGAGAGAACCGCCGAGTACAGTAAAATCTTGGCTATAAATAAATACCAACCTACCGTTTATCGTACCGTGTCCCGTTACAACACCGTCACCTAAAAACTTTTTATCCTGCATCCCAAAATTATCGCATCTATGGGATACAAACATACCTGTTTCGGTAAAGCTATCCGGATCTAATAATACTTCTATGCGTTCTCGTGCAGTTAACTTACCTTTTTGATGTTGTGCGTTGATCCTAGCTTCACCGCCCCCTTGCCTTGCAATATTTCTCCTCTCATCCAGTAACTCAGGAGAGATTATATTACTTTGATTCATAGATTACTTATAGTTTTATTTTCCAAAATATCCATAATATAATATAATAATGCTAATGTGAAAAGATAATTATTTATGTCATCTACCAAAGCTATCAAAGAAGCACCGAAAAAAGCCAAATCACCGGCTAAATTTGATAATTTATCAACTGCCTTAAAAAAGAATTTACAAAGAAGAAAGAAAGTTAAAACGAAAGATACTACAAACCAAACTTTATCTGCATATACAAACAATAGTAAAAAATTACACTGATTCTACGGACGAAAACATTTCTCTTGTAGATGCATTAATAAAATCAAGACGCTTAGAAACAAAAAGTAAATAAGCACCACATTTGACATATTAATATAAATTGCTAATATTTGGGGAGTTTAGGTTTTGTTGCATAGCTTGCTTATGTCATTCCCGCATAGGCGGGAATCCAGGGTAAAACGAGATAAATCAAGTTTTTAGTTTTAAAAACTTACTGTATTTATATTTTTTAATTACTGAATTCCTGTTTTCACGGGAATGACATAAGAGTCACCCAATAAAATTGGCATTTAAAATACTTTATATCATGGACACAAACAAATTATATCTTTTCAAAGATAGACGATTTTTACCGAATTTTATAGTGCAGTTGTGCGGTTGTCTCAATGATAATATATTAAAAAATGCTCTGGTAATCCTTATAACTTATGGTATGTCAGGAGCTTTAAGTAAATATAATAATCTACTTGTTTTAATTGCTAATGCTACTTTTGTATTACCTTTTATAATATTCGCAAGCATAGCAGGACAAATTGCCGATAAATACGAGCGTGCAAATCTTATTAAAATTATTAAGATTTGTGAAATCGGTATAATTGCCTTTGCAATTTATGGATTTCATCATAATAATCTGTTAATCCTGTTTTGTTCTATTGGCTTAATGGGTATACATTCTACTTTTTTCGGTCCAATCAAATATAGCGTATTACCTGATCACCTAAATAAAGACGAACTACTTGGAGCTAACGGCTTTGTTGAAGCCGGAACTTTTATCGGTATTTTTATCGGTACTATAATCGGCAGCTATTATACAATCAGCAATAATTTTATAATTTATTCCTTAATTACCATCGCTTTTCTTGGCTTTATTACAGGCCTTTTTTCCCAAAAATCTAAAAATGTAAATCGTGATATTAAAATAAATTTTAATATTATAGATGAAAGCATAAATATGATTAAATATGCCAAAGCAAAAAAACAGATATATTTAGCTATACTTGGTATTTCATGGTTTTGGTTTATCGGAGCTGCTATAATTTCTCAAATACCTTTACTTGCTAAGATAACTTTTAAAGCTGATGAAAATGTTGCTAATTTATTTTTAGCGGTTTTCTCGCTTGGTGTTGGGATCGGTGCGTTTTTATGTAGCAAAATATTTGAAGATGAGATTACCGTTAAATATCTATTTATTTCAGCCCTAGGCATTAGTATTTTCGGTATTGATTTATTCTTTGCAAGTAGAATTAGCTCAGTTAACTACGAACCTACTCAGCTAAAAAGTATTTTAGTATTTTTATCGAAAAGACATAATTGGCGCATAGTTATAGATTTATTGTTCTTAGCGGCAATAGGCGGATTATATATCGTTCCTCTTTTTGCGATATTACAGCATTACGCAAACCCTACTCATCGTAGTCGAATTATTGCCGTTAACAATCTTATCAATTCCATTTTCATGGTGGGATCAACAATAATTCTATCTTTATTATTTTACCTAAATTTCACTATACCCTGGATTATATTATTTATTAGCCTAGCTAATATAATTGTTACTATACATATTTACCGTTTAATACCTGAAGTTAAAATTATTCCATTTAAGCTATTGCGCAGAATATTCCAAATCTGTTTTGATCTTATGTATAAGGTTGAAGTTAAAGGATTTGAAAATTTTCAAAAAGCAGGTAAAAAAGTAGTAGTGGTCGCTAACCATATTTCATATCTAGATCCGCCGCTAATTGCTACTTACTTACGAGAAGAAATGACTTTTGCAATTAGTCCTGATATACAAAAAATATGGTGGATTAAACCGTTTTTACGTATGGCAAGAACTTTGCCGGTTGATCCAAGTAACCCAATGGCAATAAAGACTTTAGTAAAAGAAGTACAAAAGGATCAGAAAGTAGCAATTTTCCCTGAAGGTAGAATAAGCGTTACCGGCTCTTTAATGAAAATATATGAAGGACCGGGAATGATTGCCGATAAAGCCGGTGCTACCGTCTTACCGGTTAGAATAGACGGTACTCAATTTACTCATTTATCAAAATTAAAAAACATATTAAAAAGAAAAATATTTCCTAAAATTACTATAACCGTTTTACCGCCGGTAAAATTCGCTAATATGGATGCTACAAGCAATCAAGAACGACGCAGTTATATATCTAGGACTCTTTATGATATCATGGCTGACATGATGTTTGAGAGTTCAGACTATAAAAATACTGTATTCTCATCTCTTATAGAAGCTGCTAAAATTCATGGATTTAAGAAAAAAATAGTTGATGATTTTGAAAATAATGCGGTTACTTATCGAGATTTAATATTAAAATCTTTTATCCTAGGTGATTTAATCAAAAAGAATAATATCTTTGGCAGAAATTTAGGCTTAATGTTGCCTAATACCACGAATACGTTAATTACTTTTTACGCTATGCAATCTAGCGGTTATGTTCCTGCTATAATTAACTGGAGCAGCGGCATAAGTACTATTATTAACTCCTGTAAACTTGCACAAATTAAAGTAGTTTACACTTCAAAACAATTTATTGAGAAAGCAAATTTACATGAATTAATAACTAACTTATTAGATTTCGGTATTAAAATAATATATTTAGAAGATTTTAAAAATCAGATTGGTACAGCTCTAAAACTAAAAGCAAAAATAGGAAGTTATTGTGCCCAAACTTATTACAATTATTTTTGTCGTAATCGTGATGACGAAAAACCGGCAGTGATAATTTTTACTTCGGGTACTGAAGGTGAACCTAAAGCCGTATTATTATCTCACAGAAATTTACAAACCAATAGATATCAAATCACTGCTAAAGTACCTTTTAGCCCTGAAGATATAGTATTTAATGCGCTACCGCTATTTCATTGTTTTGGTCTTAGTGGTGCAATTATTACAACTTTCAACGGTATTCAGCTGTTTCTATATCCTTCTCCACTAAATTATCGTAGCATTCCTGAAGTTATATACGATATTGGAGCAACTATATTAATTTCTACCGATACTTTTTTAAACGGTTATGCTAATTACGCGCACCCATATGATTTTTACTCATTACGCTATATATTTGCCGGTAGCGAGAAATTAAAAGAATCTACACGACAACTTTGGCTTAATAAGTATGGCATACGTATTTTTGAAGGATATGGGATTACAGAAGCCTCACCTATTATAGCTTGCAATACCCCTATGCATAATAAAGCAGGCACGGTAGGAAGATTATTACCGAAAATTGATTATAAGCTTGAGAAAGTAGAGGGAATAAATGAAGGGGGACGTTTATTCATTAAGGGTCCTAACATCATGCTTGGTTACTTGGACTTAGAAGGTCACCGTACTTATAAAGAATGGTATGACACAGGCGATATAGTCAAAATCGATTCTGAAGGATATATAACAATTCTAGGACGTTTAAAACACTTTGCTAAAATAGCAGGGGCAATGATATCTCTTACAAAAATTGAAGAACTTGCAAGCGAAATTGATCCTGATTCCTTGCACGCTGCTATTTCTATTCCCGATAAAACGCACGAAGAAAAGATTATTTTACTTACTACCGGTTCCAATATAAATAGAGAGAACTTTGCAGATGCTGTATCTAAAGCTCAAATTTCTTTACTACATTTACCGAAAGTAATTATTACCGATTCAGAAATACCTCTACTTACAAGCGGCAAAATTGATTATCTTGAGATTATGAAAAACGTGTATAGATTCTAACTTCATTGCGAGCGACTGCAAGGAGCGTGGCAATCTCAGAAATCGTGTCTGAGATTTCTTCGTCGACGCCTATGGCGTCTTCTCGCAATGACGGAAAAAAACGTCACACACAACAACTCCGGTCAAACCACGGGGCAACATTTATTTTTTCTTTTGACTATTAATAGCAGCATTCAAAACTAATTTAAACCACTTACCTAATAACTCTTGATCCCCCATAATTTCAGATAACACCTTCCAATATGATAGAGTTACAAGTTTACCTTTACTTTGATATACAAATGACTCAGAACCGAAAGATTGAAAATATTCATAAGTGCTTAGGTCTGACTTAAAATATAATTCATTGCTCTTAATAATTCCTATCATAACACCACCCTTATATATACCATATCCACCAAACATTACACGAACGGCTACTGAACTATATTGTTCTAACAATTCTTTGACATATTCAGTAAATTCACTTTTGTTCATAATAATCACTTTAAATACAACAAACCATAAATAAACGTACCTAATATAATAAACAATGGAGTTAAAGGTAAATCAAAGTAGAAAGAGCTAAATGCAGCACAAAAATTAATAAATAAAGATATAAGAATTGATATTATAATCATCTGGGAGGGGCTATATGCTACAAACCGTGCAATCATTGCAGGAATAAGTAAAATAGCAGTTACCATAAGTACTCCAACAATCTTTATAGCAGAAAATACCGATAATGAGAGAAGAAGTAAAAATATTAGCTCAATAATATTCACCTTTAAGCCTTTTATGACGGCAATATCTCTATTGATAATGATAAGAAGAATTTGATTATAAAAATATACTATAAAGCCTATAATAGTTATTAGCACTATTACAAGTATCATCAAATCATTAAAAGATACGGATAAAATATCCCCAAACAACAAATTTACTATATTATTCTGCAAAGAAGTAAAATAATTAATAACTAAAGCAACAGCTAGCATAAAGCTAGAAATCAAATTAATAACTGCGTTTTTTTCAGAATTATTTTTAAAAATAAACACAAAAAACGAAAAAAGAATTGCAACTATTATTCCTGAATATATTAATGGAACATGTGCTATAATACTTATGCTAGCCACTAAAAAACTACTATGAGCAAGCCCGTCACCGAAATAAATATATCTCTTCCATAGGGCAATGCAGCCAAGCGGGGCAAATATGCAGCTAATTAAAATTAAGGCTAGTATTATTAAAGTCATCTGAGTATATTATATATGTTTGTTATATGGCCTCTTGTTATCCCGTGGCTTGACCACGGGATCCACTGAAGTTCTTAGGCTGTACTTATGGAGCCCGTGGTCAAGCCACGGGATGACATTGGAAAGAATCATAGACTATGTCTTCAATCGATAAAAAAGAATTAGAAAAATTTGAGAAAATTTCTCATAATTGGTGGAATAAGGACGGAGAATTCAGTATCTTACACCGAATAAACCCTATTCGCCTTGAATATATAATAGAGAAAATAACTACGCATTACAATAGACACCTTTCCAAACTCGCTTATAGAGAGGAATTTGTAGGAAACATGCAGCACAGCACCGCAGCGTACATAGAAGTACGTGAGGATGCGAGCAGCAGATTGATGCACAAATTACCTCTAGAAGTAGAGTTTGAGAAGATGTCTAACGATATTTCTAAATTAGAAATATTAGACGTCGGTTGCGGTGGAGGGTTAATTGCAACGCCTTTAGCGGCTCAAGGTTTTAACGTTACAGCCATTGATGCACTGCAAAGTAATATTGAAACGGCAACTGCTCATGCTAAGGAAAACGGCGTAAAGATAAATTATTTACAATCTACTATAGAAGAATTAGCAAGTGACAAGCTATATGATGTGGTAATTTGTCTTGAGGTTATTGAACACGTAGAAAACGTAAAGCAATTTATACTAAATTTGGTGAAGCATATTAAGCCAAACGGTATGGCAATAATTTCTACAATTAACCGTACTAAAAAAGCTTATATACTTGGAATAATAGTTGCCGAATATATTTTAGGTTGGGTACCAAAAAACACTCATGATTATAGCAAATTCCTAAAACCGTCGGAAATTTACGAAATGCTTACGGATACCAAAATTGAAATTAAAGAGCTGAAAGGCTTGGTATATGATCCGGCTAAAAATGAGTGGAAATTAAGCGATGATATAGACGTAAATTATTTTATGTGTTTGGGGAGAAAGAGTATGTGTTATCCTAGCTAACTTGATCAGCCTTGTTGCATGAATACCGAATCGTCATTGCGAGCGACTGTAAGGAGCGTGACAATCCAGAAAAATAATAAAAAAATGCTAAAAATTAGCATTTTTTACTGGATTGCTTCATCAATTGCTATGCAGTTTCCTCGCAATGACGCAAAAACTGATCCATGCAACACAGCCGACTTGATCGCAGGATCCAGTTAAACATACTAATAATATTAGTATGTTTAGTTGTTTTCTGGATACCGTGGCAAGCCACGGTATGACACAGTTCTTAGTATATATTTAAAAAAGATAATAAATGAATAATAACGTAATTACTAGATTTGCTCCGTCACCGACGGGGTTTTTACATATAGGTTCGGCAAGAACCGCCCTTTTTAATTATTTGTTCGCAAGGCATCATAACGGTAAGTTCTTGCTTCGCATTGAAGACACTAATAAAGAAAGGTCAACTAAAGAAGCGGTAGAAGCTATATTCTCAGGTCTAAAATGGCTAGGGCTTGATTGGAACGGTGAGGTTATATTCCAGTCTAAACGTCATAATCTTTACAAAGCAGCCGCACTAAAATTACTGCAAAACGGTAAAGCATATTATTGTTTTACTAGCCAAGAAGAAATAGAAAGACAGCGACAAAAAGCTTTAGAAAATAAACAGCATTTTATTTTTAATAGCGAGTGGCGTGACAAAGATCCATCTATCTATCCTACTGATATTAAGCCGGTAATACGTCTAAAAACTCCAAGAGAGGGTAGTATAACAATTCATGACACTTTACAAGGTAAGGTAGTAATTGAAAACTCTCATATAGACGATATGGTACTATTAAGAGCAGACGGCACTGCTACTTACATGCTAGCCGTTGTAGTAGACGATCATGATATGGGTATAACTCATATTATTAGAGGTGACGATCATTTAACAAATGCAGCAAGGCAACTCGCTATTTATCAGGCTTTCGGATATGCAGTACCGAGCATGACTCATATACCGTTAATTCATGGAGCAGACGGAGCAAAATTATCCAAAAGGCATGGAGCATTAGGCATTGAAGCTTATAAGGATATGGGGTATTTACCGGAAAGTTTGTGTAATTATTTACTGCGTCTTGGATGGAGTCACGGCAATGATGAAATTATCTCAATGACTCAGGCTATAGACTGGTTTAATCTTGATTCACTCGGTAAATCACCTTCTAAGCTTGATTTTGCTAAGATGAATAGCCTTAACGCTCATTACTTAAGAATGCTTGACAATGATAGCTTAACTTCAAAGATTGTAGAGATATTGGAACAAAATTATAATAAACTTCTTCGGAAGCCCGCTTATAGGAAGGAATTTGAAGGAAACACGGAACGCAGAACCGCAGCGTATATAGACATACTTGAGGATGCGAGTACCGGATTGACGTACAAATTACCCCTAGCAGTAGAGTTGCCAAAGAAGTTTAAGGTTAGTGAGCAAGAAATAGGCTATATTAAACAAGCAATGCCAAGTTTGTTAGTTAGAAGTGAAACATTACTAGAACTAACACGCCTTGCTCAAATTTATCTAGTAGATTCTCCTATCATCTACAACCAAGATTCAAAAGAAATTATAGAAAATTGCGATAAGAATTTAATCAAACAAATTATAGAAAACTTAAGCGAACTTGAGCAGTTTGATAAGGAATCCGTACAGAATAAATTTAAAGAAATAGCAGCAGCAAACGACTTAAAGCTGAATGACATTATGAAACCGGTAAGAGCTTTAATAACAGGTATGACTGCATCACCTAGCGTATTTGAGATTGCAGAAATTTTAGGAAAAGAAAATATTTTAAAAAGGTTAAAAATTATATGAAAGATTGTATAAAAAAAATTGCTTTTGTTTTTATTGGATTATTTATAATAACCGGCACTTTTGTTTTGTATAGCATACAAAACGTCAACGCATCAACAGCACCAAAAAAGTACGGAGCTTGGACTTTAAATTGTACTCTTAATAATGAGAAAAAACAACTTTGCTTCTTATCACAACAAATTAATAATCTAGAGAAAGATAAAGAAAAGGAAATATTAGCCATTTATCACATAGGTTATTTTAATGGGGAACAAGAAGAACAGGAATTAAAAATAATAGAAATAGTCCCGTCAAATGTTCAAATTCCGGCAGGTACAGTTATTAATAGTGGTGACAAACGAATAGCAGCCGGAAAATACCTCAATTGTACAGTAAACGGCTGTCAGGCTTTAGCTATTATTACAAAAGACGAGCTAGACATGATTTTATCAAACGATAATTATATAGAACTAATTACCGCAGACGGCAAACAAGCTAAAATTTCATTTATAAAAGACGGCTTAAAGGAAGGCCTAAAAGCTTTGAGTAGATAGTAACGCAAGAATTTAAGCTTTGTTGCGTGGATACTAAACCGTCATTGCAAGCAACTAAAAGGAGCGTGGCAATCTCAAGATTTTGGTCCGGGATTGCTTTGTCAAAATTTTCAATTTTTCCTTGCAATGACGACTTGGGTATCCGAACAACAAAGCTTTGAGTCGCTTAGCGCATAACCACTCGCTACTAAGTTGCTTTAAAGCTTAATTAAGCATCGTGATGATAGTGTCCATGGCCAGGCCCTTCACCGCCTAAACTTGCTTCATATTCAAGAACCCATGATTGATGAAATGCCATGCCGGTTAGCGACTATCCATCTTTCTAAAAGAAAAGAACGCGAAATCCTGCTTCTCTTTCCAGAAGAATTGTTGAATGATCCGTAGAAGCAGGTAATGTATGGCTCCAAAATGGTTTTTCTTGGCTTATATTTTCAAAAAATGTCTTAAGCTCATTCAAAGTTAGTCTTTGAGAAAAGTCATTAGGATGATCAGTGATCGCATATGTATAACCACGTGTTTTATGTGCCATGTTATAATCCCAATGTATATCAAACTTGTCACCGGCTTTTACTTTATGAACATGATGGTACTTGCTTCCATCTCTCCAATAAAATGTTTTGTCAGATGAAAGTTATCACATTTCTGCATTAGTATAATTAACAGAATCTCTCTCATCTTCTTTTCCACCGCTAAGAAGATGCCCCTCTTGAATTGTCGGTGTACTTAGAGTATCATCAGGAAAGTCCACATAGCCAGGAAAGGATTTTTTCCTCCTTCCATCTCATTTTTCTGTGAGCTATCCTTTAACAACTTTAATTCTTCGCAAACTCAAGCCATTGTCTTCGGTAAGGTTACTGCCCCATGATATGGGGTAATACCTAAGACATGCGAAAATTTCTTATCGTACTCCGCTTTATTAGGAGCTATTTTGTTATCCACTAGTTTTTTAGTCATAATTTACCTTTAATTTCAATTGTATTGCAATATATAAAAATAGATTGAATAATAATCTATCTTTGCAATTAATAATGCTTACTAAATTTTTAATACATTGCAAGAAGTTATAAACCACTAAAGTGAAAAAATATTTGAGAATAAATAAAAAATGCTTTTCTTTTTATTAAGTTTTATTAACTATTTTTATATTGCCAGTGTGCAGCTTCACTGCTCTCTGCATGATAATGCATCTTACGATCACGTATTTGTATCTCTATTTTATAATTATCCTCAGTTGTGATAATAGTATGCAAAGATTGATAGCCGTTTGGCTTAGGATTAAGAATATAATTTTTAAATTTATCCTTTTCATACTCATAAAGATCATGAACTACTTTTAAAGCTTTATAACATTTCTCTTCATTTATTACCACTATGCTTATCACAAAAATATCTGTTAATTCTTCTAACTTTATACCCTTACGATATAATTTATATAAAATTGATATTGGATGTTTGATCCTACCTATTATTTGAGCAGCAATATCATGTTTAGATAAATTGTGATTTAAATGTTTAATAACCCTTTGAAGCAAAACTACCTCTTTAATTTATACTAATTCAGTTAATAGTTATACTTACGAATAACTACACACCAATTAAAGCAATAAACTTAATTAAGTTCTATTAATATTTCTAATTAATTTGCTATTTTTAGTAAATATTAATAAAACCCAGCTTTAGTTGATATTAATAGGAAAAATTAAGCTTGTGGCGAGCTTCGCACTACCCTACCCTATTATTTTATCTTTTATCCTTTAGATTGCTTTTAGAACCTCATTTTTTAAGTTTTATATATAAAATTTAAATTATCTTATTTTAGTCTTTCTTAACTGTATAAATTATAAGACTTTTTTAAAATAAAAATAGTAATTTTTCTAAAACCTTACTAATTTTAGTTAGCATAGTTTAACCGACCAAAAGCTAGAAACTGTTATTACTAATTTTTTAAATTAAACGAATCTATACATTATAGATTAACCTTGCCTATAACTGCAACAAGAAATCTATTCTTAATAATTAAAGCGTAAAACCGCTTTAAACCTTTTGATCATCCTATATAAGGCTGTTAACAAAATAACTTTAATTGATAATTAAAGAGATTTTTAAACGAAAATTAATAAGATTTTTACAGTAATAAATATCCCTATTTCAAAAAAATCTTATAATTTGCAGTTAAAAAGAATTTAATGGGCTTTAAAATTATTTTGTTAACAGCCTTATATAGGATAAATACCAAAGGTTGAGCTATTATAATTAAAAAATATTTGCTCTCATTTATTGAAATAATTACAAGAAATTCTATATTTTATTTTTTGAGGAAGAGTGTTATTAAAGAGTTTATTTTCAAATTAGGCAAAGAATCACTTTAAAACCCATTTGTTGCATAAATCAGTTTTTCAGTGTCCTACTGCGACTTAATAATGTATTGTACAGCACGTTGTTAAAATCGTCATTGCAGAGCAGGCATTGCCTGCGTGGACCAGTTTCTTAATTGTCATCCTGCGAGCTTGTAGCAGGATCCAGTTTAAAATGTTAATATTATTAGTATTTTTTTCTGGATACCATGGTCAAGCCACGATATGACATTGAACAGGTTTTGCGGTCCACGCAACAATGCCTCCTTACAATGAGGGGAACGAGCAATACAATAAAACAGGTTTATTAGATCTATTGCATAACCTATCTTATAGAGATATAGACTTAGAAATCCATACCACCCATGCCTCCCATACCGCCACGCATTGGCATTGGCTCTGCCTTATCAGAAGGTTCGTCAACAATTAAAGTTTCCGTGGTAATAATTAACGAAGCAACAGAAGCAGCATCTTGAAGTGCAGTACGCACTACTTTAGCCGGATCAATAATTCCTGCTTTAATCATATCGACATATTGCATATCTTGAGCATTAAAGCCATAATTTTTATCCTTATGTTCTAGTAATTTACCAACTACTACGCCACCGTTTTCACCGGCATTTTCAACAATCTGTTTTAGCGGATCCTTTAAAGCTTCTATTACTATTTCAATACCTGCTTGTTGATCCTTATTCTCTACTTTAAGCTTTGTTAAAGGTTGTGATGCATGAAGTAATGTTACACCGCCACCGGCAACAACACCTTCCTCAACTGCCGCTCTTGTAGCAGCAAGTGCATCTTCAACACGATCTTTACGCTCTTTCACTTCAACTTCTGTAGCACCGCCAACCTTTAATACGGCAACACCGCCGGAAAGTTTAGCTAAACGCTCTTGTAGTTTTTCTTTATCATAATCAGAAGTAGTTTCAGCTATTTGAGATTTAATTTGTAATACTCTATCTTCAATATTTTTCTTATCACCGTTACCGTCAACAATTACGGTATTTTCTTTAGAAATTGTTACTCTTTTTGCCGTCCCTAGACTCTTAATACTCACATTTTCAAGCTTCATACCTAAATCTTCAGTAATAAGCTCACCTTTAGTTAGGATAGCAATATCTTCCATCATTGCTTTTCTTCTATCGCCAAAACCGGGAGCTTTTACTGCCGCAACTTTTAAACCACCACGTAATCTATTGACTACAAGCGTTGCAAGAGCTTCGCCCTCAACATCCTCAGCAATAATTAATAGCGGGCGTTGTGATTGTACTACAGCCTCAAGTATAGGTAACATCGGTTGTAAATTTGATAATTTTTTCTCAAATAGTAAGATGAAAGGATTTTCAAGCTCAGCAACCATTTTCTCGGAATTCGTTACAAAATACGGTGATAGATAACCTCTATCAAACATCATACCTTTAACTACTTCAACATCGAAGCTAAAATTCTTTGCTTCTTCAACGGTTATCACGCCTTCTTTACCGACTTCCTCCATTGCCTTAGCAATTTTCTCACCGATTTCCTTATCACCGTTTGAAGAGATAGTACCGACTTGTGCGATTTCCTCTTGGCTATTAATTTTTTTACTGGATTTTTTAATTTCTTCTACTACTGCGTTTACCGCTAAATCCATACCACGCTTTAAATCCATAGGATTATAACCGGCAGCTACTAGCTTATTACCCTCACGAGCCAAAGCTCTAGCAAGTACTGTAGCTGTAGTAGTACCATCACCGGCTACTTCTGCAGCTTTTGTAGCAGCTGATTTTAATAGCTGAGCTCCCGCATTTCTAATTTTATCTTTTAACTCGATCGATTTTGCAACCGTCACACCGTCTTTTGTAATTTTCGGTGAACCGAATGATTGCTCGATAAGTACATTTCTGCCTTTTGGACCTAAAGTAACTTTTACTGCATCTGCAAGTATATCAATGCCTTCTAACATTTGCTCACGAGCTTTTGAGCCGTGTTTAATAAGTTTTGTTGCCATATTTAATTTCTCCTTAAAATAATTAATTAATAATACCAAATACGTCGCTTTCTTTCATAACGATCAGTTTTGTGCCGTTAATTTCAATTTCGGTGCCTGCCCATTTACCGTATAAAACTTTATCGCCTACTTTTAGCTCTAAAGGATGAATTTCGCCTTTTTTATTACGAATACCATTACCTACGGCTACTATTTCACCTTGCATCGGCTTTTCTTTTACAGTATCCGGAATAATAATTCCACCTTTAGTTTTTTCTTCTTGTTCGATAGGCTTTATTGCAATTCTATCATGTAATGGTTTAAAAGACATTTTAACCTCCAATTATTAAATCTTTAAATGTACATACTATATATATTTTATTTTTGTTAGTTCAAGGGGCAAGAATAAAAATTTTTTTATTAGAGGTCTATTCTTTCTCAAAATCCTCTAAACTAGTGCCGTGTTTAGTTTTACTCCATTTCAAATTCAAAGGGCAGAAAATTATTTCAAATACTGCTTACGCTACAGTATGTAATATAAAATAACTAGCCCATAAGCTCAAAGCTACTATATACTGAAATTTTACTTTTCTGCTTTTTAAAGAATTTTTTAATATATACAGAGCTGTACCATATAGATATAAAAGATAGAATTTTTATTTATAACAATAGAAAATATTATAAAGGGTAAACTCCAAAAATTATAAGTAGATAAGCCGATGAAAATATAAATTGTTATTACTTGCAATAAAGTAAACTTTTGGCATTTATCTTTTTGTGCTTTAAATACCAAAAATGTTTGCAAAAAGCTTGAATCCAATGTGATCTTTGATTTAGCCAATTACCTAAACTATTCGGAGCTTCTTCTAGAGTATAGGAATCACGAATAGCTACTTTATAGTTCTGTGAGTAAATTCTTATACCAAGCTCGACATCTTCTGTTACATTATAAGAATCCCATCCGCCAAGCTTATTTAATATATCCGTTTTAAAATGATTACTAGTACCCCCAAGAGGTGTAGAAAGTTTTAGCAAACTTAATCCTTTCAAGATATATTCAAACCATAAACTATATTCTATATTTTGGTTAAAATATTCTCATTTTTATTATAAAATTAAGCTTAGCTTGAAGACAAGCATATTCTAGAGGCAAGTTTTTAAACATTGCTAGAGCTTTAAGTAGCTGTTCAGGTTTATCTGCAGCATCATATACTACTAGATACGCGCCACGTGAATATTCTAGAGCATAATTAAGGGCTTTCGGCTTAGTTCTTGGTAGACTTTTCGGAACAGATATAACATGAAAATAAGACGGTAAATTATATAACACTATTTCTTTAATCATTAGATAATCGTCATCTTCGATAATAATTTTAACGCCTAGCTTATCTTTTGGATAATTAATTTTTGTGATTCCACCGAATGATTTTTAGTATTACTTGTTTTGTGAAGCGATTCCACCTCTGTCATACCGCAACTTGATCGCGGGATCCAGTTAAAAATACTAATATTAGTATTTTTAATTATTTTCTGGATACCGTGGTCAAACCACGGTATGACACCGAATACGCTTTTCAATCCATGCAACCCTACCGAATGCGATTCTCTTACTGCCCTTATACATAACAGAGATTTTAAAATATTTTGCAAACAATAGCTTATATTATTAGCAACATGAAATAAAACCGGCAGATAAATCAATGTGGCTATAAACACGACGAAAAATATTATTATTTTATTGGTATAATTAATATTCTTAGTAATAATCGGTCCGACTTTAAATTCAAGAGCATATTTTGCTTTGATACTAGTTAAATGGGCAAAATTTTTTTCTAATAATTTATAAAAATAATATTTCTTGATCAGCATTATAGATCTAAAAATATTATTATTACTCAACAATATTTTTAGAGCATTTATAGCAGTTATTGTATTACCGTGAACATCTTCATATTACAATAACCATTCACTACATAGGCTTGTATATAAGAATAATTATAAATTTTAATATAAGAAATATTGCTTATTAGCGGCCATATTCTATTTTCATATAATATATCAATCATTATCTCATTATCGATAATTGCTTCTTCGATCATAGCTTTTAAACTAGTAGCTTGTTTTTTAATAAGTTTTTATCTCTGATTATCTGTAATATTATATCTTCATTTATACATCTAACCATGCTGAAAAATTTATACCTGATATTTTATATTTCTTAATTTGAAAGACTGCGATCCCAAAAATGACCGATTTGAGCAGTTAACAAATTTCTATTCTCTTTACCCCAATTAATTATCTTTGCAATGCCTAACTGCTCATAAACTGAACTATCATATACATAGCCGTAATTTTGCCGAGTATGGTATTTTGTAAAACTTGTAAGCATTATTAATCCCTTCACAAGTAGAAAAATTATAATACATCTTCTTAGAACCAATATTAATTGAATGTCCAAAGCTAAATATATTTTGATTAAAAATAGTAACAGGGCGGATATTTTTAGACATTCCCATTATTAGAGATATCTCGCCTAAAAAATCTTCTTTAAGTTTTTTTACTCTTACTCATTAAAATTTTAGGCTGAGCCGCAATAATAAAATCTTTATCTTCAAATAGCTTCAATTTATAGTAAATAGAAGCATCCGTACTTATGTTTTTTTCATTCAAAAATTTATCTTCTTTGTACAAAAAATGTACTCCAATATTTTGATTATCGGTAATACTGTATTCTACAGTACTACTTACAAATTGCTCATATTGATCAGAGGATAATTCTACTATCTTCTGCTCTAATCTTTTTATTTGTCGTAAGATTTTTGCATGAAGACTCGGCTGATCGCGTACTTTTTTGAGGTATTCCCATAGATAAGCTACTCTTTCTCTTATGTATAAAACGGCTTCTTCTCTTTGCTTTTTCTCGTTTTTTGATATCTTATTAACTTTATTACCCTCCTACAATATATCTATATCTTCCCTGCTCTAACAACCATGCCGAAACATGTACCTTATTAATATAAAAAATGACAATAATATAATCTTAATACCATACCGCTTAAATTTAAAAAATACACTATAATAGCAATTATAAATTGAGTAGAGGGCTAGGTTAAAAAATTTTTAATTGAAGTAGTATATGGAATATTGTAGTAATGATTTTATAACTTAAAATTCATTCAAAGAGGAAAATATGAACTATCCAAAATATAGGACCATTACTTTTACCGAAGAAAGTAGAACAGCAAATATTAATATATCCCAAATAAAACAACAATTGGAGCTAATCAGCGTGTTACGTTTGAAAGCCTAGGCAGTGTTGCGGAATTAATCTTAGGACCACATAGTAGTGATTAAAGTCACAGATCTTAATCATAAGGTATTTATAAATAATACCAATCGAGATAAGATAATCATATTATCAGGTGAACATATTGCTTTTGATGATAATCCATACGCTTAATAAATACGTTCTTCTCGTGGAAGATTGGTTGCGTGGATACATGCACCGTCATTGTGAGGAGCAAAACGATGCGGCAATCCAGAGCAATAATAAAAAAAGGCTATAAATTAGCATTTTTGGCAATGACGAGAACACTGATCCACTTAACAACTTTCTAAGACCCAAGCAGTACCTGATTTTGTAGTGTAAATAATTCCGCAGCTCCGCCTTTAGCAAGTTTTAACATTGCTAAAAACTGCTCTTCGGAAAAAGGATTTTTCTCTGCCGTGCCTTGTACTTCGATTAAATTACCGTTACCTGCAAACACAAAATTACTATCCACGTCCGCATCACTATCTTCTAAATAATCCAAATCTAGTATCGCCTCACCTTTATATATACCGCAAGAAATAGCTGCAATTTGACTAATTAACGGGTTCACCTTTAAAACTCTCTTTTTCATCAAGGACCTAATAGCTAGGTGCAATGCTACGTAGCTCCCTGTTATTGCTGCAGTTCTAGTACCGCCGTCAGCATTAATAACATCACAATCTATGATAATTTGCCTCTCGCCGAGTTTCCTCAAGTCAATTACACATCGCATCGCCCTACCTATTAAACGCTGTATCTCTTGCGTTCTTCCACCTTGTTTCCCAAGTGCCGCTTCTCTTTTAATACGCTGTGATGTAGAACCAGGAAGCATACCGTACTCGGCAGTAATCCAGCCTTGATTTTGTCCCCTCAAGAATGGCGGTACGGTAGTTTCACAAGTAGCACTACACATAACATGTGTATTACCGATTTTAATAAGACATGAACCTTCCGCATTAATAAGCGGGGATAATTCTAATGAAATAGGACGTAATTGATTGCTTTTTCTTCCTGACTGTCTCATAATACAATTTGTACTCCATAAGTAAAAATAAATAGTAGACGAAGTTTAATTTGGAAAAGAGTAAGGCGTTTCATATTTTTTGACCGCAGCATACATACTAGTAAGTGAGGATAAAAAAATACGAAACAACGACACCAATTTTTCAAATTAAACAGAGTATACCATTGAAAAAATTTTTATTATATATATATATCTCAAAAAAGAACATAAATATAAAGTAAATAATATGATAGACGATAATATAGAAAATAATGAACAAACAATAAATGATATTGCTGAAGAGGTAGTGGAAACGGCAAATCCGGAGATAACAGCGTTAAAAGCCGAGATTGAAGAGCTAAAAGATAAGCTAATAAGAACTACTGCTGAAATAGACAATACAAGAAAGCGTTTAGAAAAAGCACGTGACGAAGCAAAAGATTATGCAATTGCTACATTTGCTAAAGAACTACTAAATGTTAGTGATAATCTTTCAAGAGCATTAGCACATAAACCGACAAATTCTGATGTAGAAGTCACAAATATTATTGCAGGCATTCAGATGACTAAAGACGAGCTAGACAAAGTCTTTCATAAACATCATATTGAAGAAATAAAGCCGGAAATAGGATCAATGTTCGACTATAATTTACATAATGCAATTGCGCAGATAGAACATCCTGATCATGCACCGAATAGTATTATTACTTTAATGCAATCAGGATATAAAATTAGAGATAGACTACTTCGTCCTGCTACCGTACAAGTCGTTAAAAAACCTTAATACTCGATCAACTTCAAAAATTGGCGTCGTCGTTTTACAAGAGCTTCAATTCTCACGTATTAAGTATATGCTGTGATCTTCGCCTTGTGAACTCCTAGCTTCTTTTTGAAGTTGATCTTCGTATAGAAAATGAGGAAAATAATAATGAATAGAACCGTTATATTTTGGCTAGTTTTTTTAGGACTTTTTATCAGCGGTTTTATGCTAATTTCAGACGCAGTAAAGCCATTTTTTATCGCATTTATAATATCTTACTTACTACAACCTGCTATAGGTTTTATCGCATCAAAATTTAAAGTATCAAATAAATTTGCATCAAGCATAATTTATCTGATATTTTTGAGCATATTTTTCTTAAGCTTAACTATTTTGGCGCCGATAATTTATGGACAAATTTTTACTTTTATAAATAATATTCCAAAATATAACAATTATTTACAGGCAGAAATATTACCACCTATAATGGTAAAAATTTATTCGATAGAACCTGATATTGCCGATAAAATCAAGAATTCTTTAAGCAATTTTATAAATAATATATTTATTATACTTGGCAGTATTGCTAATAATTTTTGGCGTTATACTATTATAACTATTAACATATTTGTTTTATTTTTACTTATACCTATAATATTATTCTATTTCCTACGTGATTGGGCTAAAATTATTGCAAACATGAAATCATTATTACCTATAAAAACCCGACCGAAAATCCTTGAAATATTATCGGCAATTAATAATCTGTTATCTGCTTACATAAGAGGACAGCTAAATATTTGCTTATTATTATCTACTTATTATAGTATTGCATTTACCGTAATAGGTATTGATCTCGCTCTTTTACTTGGCATTTTAACAGGATTTTTAGTTATTATTCCTTTCCTTGGTACTTTTATATCGTTTCTTTTAACTCTAATTATCGGCTATTTAACTTTTGGTGTAACTACCAAATTACTATATATAATGATAATTTATCTAGTTGGAAATATTTGCGAGTCCTATATTTTCACCCCTAAAATTATCGGTGATAAAATAGGGTTGCATCCTCTTTGGATTATATTCTCAATTTTTGCCTGCGGCAGTTTATTGGGAATTATTGGAATATTTTTTGCTATACCGATTGCAGGGATTACAAAAATTTTACTTTTGAATCTAATTAAATTTTATAAATCTAGCAAATTCTACCAAATAGACGACTAAAAAATTCTTATAACAGTGCAGCAATATATATTTCGTTTTATTACTTCTAATAAATATCATCCTGATGAATTTATTGTTTCTAGTTCTAACGATCAAGCTTATAATATTATAAAAAATTGGCAGTGCGGCTTTGGCGTTAACCCTTATAAATTTACTTTATTAATTAAAGGACCTTCTTCGTCAGGCAAAACTTATTTAACCAAAATATGGCAAAATTTAAGCAATGCCTATATTATTAAAGATATTTTTTTTAATGAAGAAATTTCAGAAAAATATAATGCTTTCATCATTGAAGATATTGAAAACTGGCAAGAGCCGACATTACTTCATATATTTAATATTATTAACGAAAAACAAAAATATCTTTTACTTACCGCATCTGATAAAAGCAGAAATTTTACTTTACCCGATTTATCTTCACGTATTAAATCAGTACTTAGTATTCTATTAAACTCACCTGACGATGAATTAATCAAAATTCTAATATTTAAGCATTTTGCTATTTCTTCGGTAACAATATCCGGACAAATAATAGATTTTCTTTTAGTAAATTTGCCTAGGGAATATTCTAAAATTATAGAAATATTAGACAATATTAACTATTTTGCTTTAATTTCCAAAAGAAAAATAACAACTTCATTAGTCAAAGAAGTTTTAAATAAGTATAATCATAAAACATTGTAACTGTTTCCTTGACTTGAAATCTTCTCAATATAACCTTGCTATAAATTAACTTTTTAGAAAAAATTGTGTTGGGATACGAAAAAAAACAAAAAAGTTTAAACAAAGAACAAAAACGGGCTATAGGCATAGGCTTAATATCTATAGGTACTTTTTGAGAATATTTTGATCTTATGCTATATGTTTATATGGCAGTACTAATTAATGAGCTTTTCTTTCCGCAATATGATACTCACGTTAATCGACTTCTTGCAGTTTTTCTTTTTGTTCTACTTTTATTTTTAGACCCTTAGGAGCTTTATTATTTGGCTGATAATATAGGTCGGAAATCCACAGTCATTATTACCACTATTTTAATGTCATTTTCTTGCATAGTTATGGCTAATCTTCCTACTTATGCCCAAGTAGGTGCTAGTGCCGCCTGGATAGTAACAATATGCCGTATAGTACAAGGTATGTCATCCATGGGAGCAAGAGTAGGAGCAGAATTATATTTAACGGAATCTGTTGGAGTTCCTAAACGTTTTCCTACCGTAGCATTTGTAGGGGTGTGTGCTAGCTTAGGATTAACTGTGGCCCTTGGCGTAGAAACCTTAGTTACATCCTATGGCTTTAATTAGCGTATCGCATTTTGGGTAGGTGCAGGAATTGCATTAATAGGTAGTGCTGCTAGGACTACTTTGCTAGAAACACCGGATTTTGTTGATGCTAAGCATAGAATACAAGAAACGATAAAAGATAGTAATATAATTGATGTAGCAACGATAAAAAATAATCCTGTATGGCAGGGAAAAGTTAATAAGAAGAATGCAATCTATTATTTTTTAATACAACTAGCACAACCAGTATGGTTTTATTTTGCTTATATTCATTGTAGTAATATACTTAAAGATTCGTTACACTATACCACTGAAGCAGTAATACATCAAAATTTCATCCACTAAAAATTTTAAAAACGCAATTAGTAATATTTTTAACTTTTCTTCTATCTAGTCCATTAATATTAGATAATATAACGCAAGGTTAGCAAATTCTCTTAATTCCACTAATTGTAGTTACTTTTTCTCCAAGTGAATCTCCAGCAATTCCAATATTTTATAAAAGTTTTCCGGTTTTAAAACGATTTACCTATGCTAGCTTTATATATACTTATTCAGGAGCCGCTATGTATGTAATTAGTTCTTTTGGACTTGTTTATTTAACAGAACGTTTTAATAATTTAGGATTGGTGATGATAGTAATTCCTATTATTATAGGGTATAGCCTCGGTATATCACCTTTTAAAAAGCTAGCAGTTGAAGCAGGAAATTATTATTGAATATAAAAGGCGAAATGCTGCTTGCACCTTTTATATAAATTAAATTAGTTATATACTTTATCTTCTTCAGCTAATTCGGTTTTAATTCTTTCAAGCAGAGCAAAAATCTTACAATATTCTTCAAGCTGTGCGTTTATCTTTTGCAGCTCATCTAAAGTACTACTAAAATCTTCTTGTATTAAATAGGTTTCTACAGTTTTATTCTGCTCTAATGTTTTAAGCATAATATCTTGTAACAATTTATTATAGTGATTTTCTAACTTAGGTGTATTTGACATAATGATTAATAAATAACTTTGTATTTTAATTAATATATGAATTTTTTAATAATACAATCACTTTTAGTTAGTTTATGTTATTATTTATCTCTCTTTGCTCTATTAACACTAATTCATGATAAAGATTTACCTTAAATTTGCATTTTAAGTAATTTAATTATAGATAATTATTAACAAATTTTAATAATTATCTATAATGCACCCTAAAACAGATTAAAGGCATACAAATGGAGCGAATAGAATGGCACGACCTATAGAAGAAGAAAATAAATATGCACAATCACTAGAAAAAGATTTAGATATTGTAAAGGCATCATCCAATAATATAGACACAGTACCTAAAAAACAGCCTATAATATTTAGAAGTATGGATGATATAGAAGTTATATAAAGGCGTAACTTGGAGCGTATAATTTCTCAAGAAACAGTAAAAAGTAAAGATGATTTATAATACATAATGAGCAGCAACAAAAGCAAGACAAAAGTAATAAAGGTACTAAATCATTATTTATAGCATCGGTTATAACAAATGGAATAAATAATATAACGTGGCGGGGATATCAGCAGCTATAGTCGGTAATAATGTAGCACAAATAATTTCATCAATAAATATAGGATTACAATCATTAAAAGGTTCTAAAGATTCGGTCAATCCCAGGATAGGATAAAGTTAATTAAGGAGCTAAACCATAATATTAATCAAGAAACACAAAAAGCAGATATAGGGAATTATAAAAATATACAAGCATTAGCAGAGATAGGATATAAACAAACTATTTAAACTGCAGCATTAAACGCATTACTACAAGATAAGAATTACTTTAGATTTACCGATCAAGAAAAACAACAGCGATTTAATCAGCTTAGTGAAGCAATAACATCACAAAATATAATAGTAGGTATACTAAAAGATATAGATAGGGCACATAGTCCTTTTTATAAACAACCGGAACAAATAACTACTCATAAAAGCGTGTTAACAAAAACAGTTGAAAATACAAATACTAACGATCATAAGGAATACAAAACGATACAGTAAAAAAAGAAATTAGAACTAGGCGGCACAGAAAATATAGTAAATAGAATTGGGAAACAATTAATTAATAATACTA
>NZ_WHLZ01000004.1:0-63354 GCF_046532895.1 Rickettsia koreansis
ATAGTAGGGTAGTACCTACTTCTTTTGCTAGCCCCTACAAAACTTTAGCTCGTACTACCTCTCGGAACGCTAGCAGCTCTTGCGAGTCACCACAAAAACCTCATTCACAAAAAAGTACAAAATATAAAACTAAAGCTAAAACTGAATCTAAAGCAGCAAGATTAATTAGTATATCTCATGACTATAATACCCAATCCTCATCAGAATCATTTACCTCTAGAACAATCACAGTATTAATAAGTTTTTTAAAACTCGGTAAAGATGATGCGTGGCTAAAGCTAGGCAAGCAATTATTGTTACTGAAAAAATCTCCAAACAAACAAAAATTCTATAGATCTGCATTATGTTGCTTTAAATCATCAATCAAAGCTCATCCCGATAATTACGTAGCATATTATTTTAGCGGCATAACATTGTGTCTTCTTGGAAGGTACGCGGAAGCAATCAGGATGTTTTTGTCTAGTATTCGTAAGAATACAGAAACAATTACTGCTTTGCTGCATACATTATCGGAGGTGTTAAGCATTAAGGAAGGTATTAGGCTTGCTACAGGATGTGAGGGTGTAAATGGTATTGGTAATAGTGATGCAGCTGTGCAGCAAGATTCTTCATCAAATATCAGAAATTCAATATTTAATAAAATTTAATAAAAATCTAGACAAGTTAGAGATGGCAATCATCAACAAGCTTCAAAGATGCAAAATAGAAGGAGCAGTAGGTAATAGTATGGCTAAAGAACAAGAGCAGGCAGACGAGACTTGGAGCAAATATTTTGAACTAGGGATGTATTGGTTTGGAAGAGAGCAGGGTGATCATAAGTCACTCATGTATTTTAGAAGATGTTTACAGCTAAACCCTAAGAATGAACAAGCAAATTATTATGTGGGAATGATATTGCAAAAGCAGGGTAGATACCATGAGAGCTTAGAGGCATACAAAAGAGCAATATCATTAAGACCTGAAGAGGGGTTTTATTATTATATGGCATCGCAAGTTTATACGGATTTGGAAGAATCACAAGAAGCAATAGAGATGATAGATAAGGCTATTGCCTTATCGCCTAAAGATATAGCGTATCAGAATATGAAAGAACATATATTTAGAGCATTTGGAATAGAAAAGGATTTAGTGGATATAGTGAAGATTACCAGTGAACCACCTAAGGTTTAAATAAGCAGTAAGTTTAATTATGAAATCAATTATAGAGGAGGGAGTGACAATGAAAAAAAGAAATGAACAAGAAGCATACCAACTCTTAACAAGTCGACAACTATTGGCATTGTACAGGAGTTATTCTAGAGCTGGAGAACTAAAATATGCATCTCCAGTTTTTGAGTATTTGTTGGAATCGACATATAGTGACGCAGAAGGATATTTTGAGAAAGCGGTTGTATTAAAAGAGATACTTAGAACAGAAGAAGCACTTGAAGCTTGTGACAAGGCAATAGAGCTAAAACCTGATTTTGCGGCAGCTTACGCTCTAAAAGCAAAAATAATATTACACATATCTCAGCAATATGAAGAAGCAATCAAAGCCTATGATAAGGTCATAGAACTTAATCCTGATTTTCAGGACGTATATTTAGACAAAGGATGGTGTTTAACTGAGATTGGAGGAAGCGGTAGAATGCTTTAACATAGGTATAAAGAAAAATCAGTGTGGTGAAGAATTGTATGCAAGCAAAGGTTGGGTTCTCTTACAAGAATTAAATCAAAAAGATGAGGAAGCCTTGCAAGCGTATAAGAAAGCAATTGAGCTAAGTCCCAAAGACAATATTTATTATTTTTTTGCCGCTCAAATATTAAAAGAATTAGGGCGAGATGAGGAGGCTATAGCAATGATAGATGAGGCAATAGCGTTAGAACCTACTATGAAGGAATGTATTTTATATTGTTTTGAGAAGGATGATTTTGACTATGCGGTAACATTAAGGAAGCGAGAGTGCATGAAGCTAACAAAAGCCCGTTTTCATTAATAGCAAAAGTATTATTGAACAAAGTGAGAGTAATATATGAAAAATAAGAATTATATCCAAAGAAGCAGTATGAGATTGAGCGAAGAGGAGCAAAAAACATGTTTTAAGAAAGGCATTAATTATTTAGATCAAGGTAAGTATGAAGAAGCTTTGAAGATATTTGGGGTGCTTTTGATGGGAGAGTCAAAAAATGCAAGTCTTCATTATTACAAAGGAAATACACTTCATAAGCTTAAGAGATACGAGGAAGCATTAGAAAGTTTTAAGGTAGCAATAGGGTTCAAGCCATGGGAGGGAGCATATTACTATGGCCTTGCTAGTAGTTATTATGCTTTTGGAAATGGGACTGAAGGACTTGAGGCTTTACAGAAAGCGGTATCTGCTTACGTGAGTTCAGAAGGAATATACCACAAACATAATATGCTTGCGGGCTTTAAGAGGGAAGAAAACGGGAATCAAGGGATGCAATTGAATGTCGTGACTCACAAAGCAATAAAGCTATGTAGTCATCATAGGCAATATGCAGGATTAAAAGTAGGGGATAATTATAGCTTTGGCTTTATGAGATAAGTATACATGCCAAATATTTGGACAGAGGCAATATTATTGATGTTTCATCTTATTCCATCCCATTCTCTTTTTTCTTTTACAGATATAGCGGGGGAGTGTGAGGGGGCTAGCATAGCCCCTCTCATATACTTTTAGTTTCAAGAGCAGAATACTTAAGGATTAAGTTTGAAGAACACGCAAGGCACAGCAAATAAAAAATTAACAAACAGCAAAAAGGAGAAACGTGATGTTTAAAATAGCAAGAACAGTAAAACAAATATATAATGCGGCAAGAAATATACAGCAGGTAGCATCTGCAAGTATTAACAGTGTGTTCAAGTATAGTACACAAAGCAAAGGATATGTAGAGGATGCAAGTGAAGAATTTAGCTTTTTAAAGACATTATCGAGTCAGTCAAACACAGCTTTAATGCAAGACAAATTCAGTATTGTCACTCCAAATCTTCAGAATTTAGAAAATCTAAAGTCTACGCAATTACTAGATTCAGCAGAGATTAGAAAACTAATATATGCAAGATTTGCAGATGAGATAGCAGCTAAGCCAAAGAATGTTGTAGATACTAGGAGTCATGAGATGAAAGAGTATGCAGATGATGCTGTTGCTACTTACAATATTGCAGACGAGTTTAATGCACTAAAGAGACAGGGATATAATTTTAAGGATCTGAGAAGTGCAATTATAAACCATAACTCATCTCAACAATCTGAAAATATTGAAGAAAGAAACATCAGTGATAATGGAAGCGGCAAAAGCTTAAGCCAGCGTATGAAAGAGCTAGTGGTATCAGGACATATATCGCGTTACGCTGGTGAGTTAGGTTTAAAGGAAGCAGTAGAAGAACTGATGGACAAGCACGTATTAGTGATTAAAGAGTTTATGCAAAAAGTACAGGATAGGGCGGGATTTGTGAGTGTTGATAATTCAGTGTTGCTGATTAATACAGAAAATGATGAAGCTGTGACTGATGATGTAACTAAGACAGATTTATTAGGTGAGTATTAAGAACCAATGCCTGTGTGGTAGTGCATATAGCTACCACACTATCTTCATAGGTTTAAAACACAAATATTTAAGTTTTTTATCACAGGTGGTGAGTATGAAACAGGTAGAAAGACAGAAGCTTAACCAAGAATTAATGAGAGCTGCAGCTACAGGAGATATAGAAGCAGTACAAAAGCTTGTGCTTCGTGGTGCTGATATATATTTTAGGGATCATCAAGGAGATACTGCCTTGTCACTTGCAGCAGGTAGCAGTTATCTAAATGTTTTTAGAATATTTAAGCAGTTTGAAGAAAAGTGAGATCAGGTAGATTGTATTTAAATAGCGGTAATAATCATGAATAGCACCAATAGAGTTAAACGTGGCAGATTTATAACATTAGAAGGTGTAGATGGCAGTGGTAAATCCACACAATGCCGCATGTTAAAGGAATATTGCATATCTCGGAATATTCCTGTTATGTCAACTAGGGAGCCTGGAGGCACAGAAATTGCTGAAGAGATGCGAAGTATCTTGGTACATAGAGATTTACTGCCGATGTCGGAGTTATTACAAGTTATGGCAGCACGCTATGATCATATTGTAAAAAAGATTCTTCCCACAATAGAAGCGGGCTATACGGTGATATGCGATAGATTCATTGACTCAACGGCATGTTATCAAGGTTTAGAGATTGATGGAGGTATGGATTTAGTATACAGCTTGCATCAGCAGCTCATGCCACCTATAATGCCGGACATTACGTTTTTTATTGATGTAGAGCCAGCATTAGCGATGGAGAGAGTTAGAGTCCGTAATGGTAATAACTATAGTGGCAGTAATTTGAGAAATAATAGATTTGATATTAAAGACTTAGATTATTACAAGAAGATTCATAATGGTTTTAGAACATTAGCTGACAAGTATCCAAACCGCATAAAGACAATTAAGGTAACGGCTTTAAGCACACCAACACTAACCATAAGATTATCACAAAATATTATAATGATTTAGATTTAGGATAGAAGAAGGTAAAATATGGCAACAGAAATACACACACAACAAACATTTGAACATATCAAACAAGAAGTCGAGGATAATATTAAAAATACCGCTGCAGAGAATGATAGTACATCAGAATCTATAAAGAGTAACCGGATATTATCATTATCCGGTGGTGGAGTGAAGGGGATAGCAGAGCTAGTGGTACTTGCTGAGATAGAAGAGCGTACAGGCAAATCTATATCAGAATTGTTCCCTATTATTACCGGCACTAGTGTTGGTGGTCTCATTGGAGCATTGTTAACTATTCCAAAAGAGCCTGGATCAAACATACCTAAATACAGTGCAAAGGAAGCTTTAGATATATTTATAGACGCAGCACCGAAGATATTTGACCATTATTGGTACGATGGAATAAAACAAATATTTACGCATAAGCATAGTCAAGGACCATTAAAGGAAATATTAGAACAGCATTTAGCAGGATTAAGATTAGATGATACAACATCTAGATTAATAATCCCTGTTACTGATTTAGCAAGTCTAGATAAAGGAGGTAAGATATTTGATAGTCATGATTCTTATAGTCCGCATATTAGAGTTCAGGACGTATTACTAGCGACCACTGCAGCACCTACATATTTTAAGCCTGTGACTAATAAAGAGCATATTAAAGGTTATGAGAACCAAGAGGATGCACTTTATGCATATGCAGATGGGGGGCTTGGGTCTAATAGACCAGCATATGAGGCACTGAAAATATTAAAGAGCGGTCATAGTAGGGAAGAGAGTGCCAAGATACTTGATGCTACTATGGTATTATCGCTTAACTTTGATAAAGATACATCAGGTAGTAGCTCAATACCAAAGATAGGATTTGATGGAGTAATAGGATGGCTTGTTAAAGGAAAGTTAGTTAGTCGTTTAATGCAAAGCAGCGAAGATAGTGCTACAGCAGAAGTAAGGGGCGATTTACCAGGAGAAGATGAGTTTGTGGAAGTAAAGCTACCTATTACAAAGGCGACAAGTAGTTTAGATAATAGTAGCCTTAAAAACATAGACGCATTAGTGGCGGTAGGTTGTAAGTATATAGAGGATCACACAGAGCAATTACAGAAGCTATGTGATAATTTAGTAAAATATGTAGAGGTCGAGACTAAAGCTATGACCCATGAAAAAGCAGCAGAAGATGCAATGGTAGCAATAGAAGCCGGTTTAGATTTAGATAATAGTTGTAATGATTCTACTATTGTAAATAAAGAAGCTATAACAGTTACATCTGATGATATAGCAAATAGTAATGAAGATGCTAATAGACATGATAGTGATGATACTGTAAGTAACCCTATTATCACCAATGACAATAGAGAGCAGATACTTGACGGTATTAAGCAGTATCTCACGTCATTTGCAAATGAGAATCCTGATTTAAAGGAAAATATTGAACAGTATTTGATTGCAATGAATGATTATAGCAATCAGGAATTAGAAAAACTAATATTAGATTTTGCAGAATGGCAAAAGGTAGTGAAAGAAATGGAATTACATGAGGCAGAGAGTGTACTTGCACCTTATATGAGTTACGGCATTGAAGCCAGTCAAGAGTCCATGGAATTTGAAGGGATAGACGACGAGGTCTCAAATCATGAGATTTTGGCGTGAAGAAATACAGCAAGAGTACATAATATGAATAGCAATGTAATTGTTGACCTTGTACCATCGCTGTTAAATGTCATATAGTTAACTCTAAGAGAAAGTAAGAAATGAAATAATGCATATAGTATGATGCTTTTAAATGATGGTAACCCAACAAGTATTAATCAAAAAAAGAAGCTGAGCTTACATTAAGTAGGCACAGAATATTTAATTGGTTTGACAATCTCCCTAAGGTATGCCAAGAGTTGTTTACGGATGCGGTACAGATTTCAGACAAAAAAAAGACAATATTTGAAAAATGGGATCATATCTTAGCCGCCATCCATACAGTGCCAAACTGTACCCTTGCTCAAAAGGAATTTGCCCAATTTTTTACTCCCTCCGATGTAGCCCTTTATGCAGCATTCTCATTATTAGATAACTATAATATGGAGAGCATATTTGATCCATGTGTAGGGGCATGGTAGCTTACTTATTACAACTGCACTTGTTCTTGTAGAAAAAGAAAAATTGTCCGGTTGGGATTTAGTAAGGAAATTACATGGTAGCGAAATAGATAGAGATACTAGAATAACTGCTATTAAAAATATAGCTAGATGTTTGGTAGATATATCCCCTTCCTTAGAAATAAATCGTGTTGAGGCACAATTACAAAAGCAAATCAGGCTCTGTGATTTCATCACTTATCCTAATAATAAGTTATTTGGATTCAAGATTATAGTAAATCCACCGTACAAAGAAGGTAATAAATAGTATTTAACAGCGATTCCAAATTTAATCTTACAGACAACGGTGCATTTTTTCTAGATTATCATAGAGAGTAGTTCTTTTAACATTGAATGTCCGGCATATTGCAGCTTTGCTTGTGCCGGATTTCAGTGTTTCACTAATTGCTTGCATTTTTTCAGGTGAGATAACCCGTGGTCTTCCTCCTGTTTTTCCCCGTTGCTTAGCAGATTTTAAACCTGCCATAATACGTTCTTTAGTCAGTGCTCGTTCATATTGAGCAAGAGCCCCAAACACACTGAATAAAAACTCACCGTGAGGGGTTGTTGTGTCCATTTGTTCGGTTATGGATTTAAAGCCAATATTTTTCTGTTTAAAGCTATCAATAAGTGTAATGAGATGAGACAATGACCGTCCGAGTCTATCTAATTTCCATACAATGAGACAGTCGCCATCTTGTAAATAATTAAGAGCTTCTTGTAATCCTTTTCTATTATCTTTTGCTCCGCTTACCTTATCTTGAAAAATATGTCTTGGATCTACCCCTGCTTTAATAAGTGCGTCATATTGAAGATCGAACACTTGGCGATCATTTTCACTAGAAACTCTCATATATCCGACTAACATGTATGAAAAACCCTTTTTAGTTGATTGTCGTACAGTGCTGCAATACGACAGTGTTTGTCGTATATAAATAGCTTATTTTTGGGGATTTGTAAATAGATGATAGCTATTATGTCGGAAAACACTTGTTTTCCGACATCTTATAAAATTAAGCTTGAGAGAAACAAATGTTATTATAATTCAGTGACTGAATCATATTCCAAATAATTATATTTCTCGAAAAATTCAGGCTGGCATCGTCAAGTTAAGGGAGGTATAAATTAAGCAATGGGAGATTGAAGCAGAGTTAAATGTACAATTATCATCCCTCCTAACTAAAAGAAAAGAAGAGATATTTAATATCTTTAATAAATTTTCTGCTGTCGATATTGACGATAAATTACTAATCGGATTTCTAAAATTTGTCACTAATAAAGATATAAGGAGTTATTAAATATCTCCAATAAGTCTAAATTACGTAAAAATACTAACTAACAAGAGATGCATATGAACACAATGGCAACTACTGGAAAATCTAAGCTGAAACTTAATTTGACAGCAAAACCATTAACTCTTAATGCTAATTCTTTAATGCAAGGTCCTGCTCTTAAGAAAGTTGTAGTCTTTGAAAAACCTAAAAGCGACGTCAAAGATACAGGTAATTCACCTGCCACATCTGATAAAAAAGATGCGTCTATAGGTACCACTCAAGCCAAAAGCAACGATACAAAAAAGAGTAAAAAACAAGAGGCTGTATCGAGTAACAAAAAAGCATCAAATCAAAAGGTAGTAGTAAGGCCTAAAGAAATATTAAAAGACAAGATGAAAAGACGCAAAAAGGAATATTTTAGTATCTTAACTAATTTGCAAACCGATTATCCGGAAGTGTTCTCTGAAGAGGTTAAGCCTCTTGCCATCGGTATAGATCTTGAACTAAAGAAAATATTAAATGGACAATTTCCGAATAATCAATTAAATAGATTTTTCCATAGATATTGTGGTAGTTTTAAATATAAAGAAAAACTGGTAGAAGGAGCTAGGAGGTTTAATCTTGATGGCTCTCCTGCAGCTTTAGTTACTGAAAAAGAAGTGCCAGTCATAGTTAAGAAGCCTAAAAATGTTGCTAATGCCGCAAAAACTGTTAGCAACGAAATAGATCCAAAGCAATGAATGAAAAAGATATTAGTAGTAGCAAGGAAGAAGACTTAAGTACAAATAGCGATGCTAGTGATACTAGCGATAATGTGACTGCTGAGCGTCCAAAACATGACGCCCTTATTCGTAAGGCTCTAGAAAATCCAATTGTTGCCCAAGAGTTCTTTGAGATGCATTTGCCGAAAGAAATTAAGGCTATGTTCTCTTCCCATACCCTTAAGATGGAAAAAGAAAGCTTTGTTGAAGCCGACCTCAAACATTCTATATCTGATATTCTATTTTCTGCTAACTTTAAAAATGATACAGGATATCTTTGGATTCTGTTAGAGCATCAGAGTACTCCTGATCATTTCATGGCTTTTAGACTCTTTAAGTATATGACGGATATTGCAGCAAGACATCTAACTCTTAATCCTAAATCTAAACATTTGCCTTTTGTTTACCCCATTGTGTTCTACAATGGAACAAAGAAATATAATGCTCCAAAGAATCTTTGGGATTTGTGCCAGCATAAAGAACTTATGCAAGATATTTGGACTAAAGACCACCAAGTAATTAATGTGCATGATATTCCTGATGAGGAATTAAAGAAAAAAGCTTGGGCAGGGATACTGCAATTCTTCATGAAGCATATTCATGAAAGAGACCTACTTAAAAGATGGTATGAGGTAGCTGATCTATTACCTGAACTGGCTAAAAACTAAATATTGGTATTGATTACCTAGAGCTGATATTAACCTATACATTGATTAAAATTGAAAAATCTGATAAAATAGAACTAGAAAAAATACTTAAAAGCCGTTTAAATAACCAGCAAGGAGAAAAACTTATGACTAGCCTCGCTCATCATTGGAAAGAAGAAGGAATACAACAAGGTATGCAGATTGGAGAAGCTCGAGGCATGCAAATCGGGGAAGCTAAAAGAACTATGGAAGTAGCTAAAAATATGCTTTCAATTCCTGAGGTCTCACGTATTACTGGACTCTCTATTTCTGAACTCAATACCATAAATTTAACTAATAAAAAGGATTCCTAAACATGAAAATACATATTTCCCAATGCTCTGATGCTCCTAAAGTACTTGCAGCTCTTTACAACAATGCTGCACCTCAAGGCTTAGGTTTTTTAGTACAATCTTCCCGTATGTTTAATGGATCTTCTTCAGAAAGGAACGAAATTACCAATAGGATTTTATTGGCGGGTTCTAAGTTGCTCTATAGACTCTGGAGGAAAGTATCTATAAAAGGTTGTCCTACCTATATCTAGCGTTTTTATAATATCAGAAATAAACGGATAATTTTCATTATCTTTTAGCATAGCTTTTGCCGTACGCATTTTTTCGTCACTCATAAACTTAGGTCTCCCACCAATTCTACCGTTTCTACGGGCAGATTTTAAGCCGGTTTTGGTATTTTCTACAATAATCTCTCGCTGAAACTGATCGAATGCTGCATTCATATGAAAGAAAAGTCTTCCTTCTGCTGTTGAAGTATCTATATTTTGGGTAATTACATGCAAGCCGATTTTTTTTCTCCTCAAGGATTTTTAAAGTACTGATTATTTGCGTAAGCGATCTTGCAAGGCGAGATAATTTCCAAACTACAAACGTATCGCCTTCACGCATATAATCAAGAGCTGCCTGCAATTGAGTACGTTGCTTACCTGCACCTGATATTTTTTCTGTAAATATTTTTTTACATCCTGCCTCATTAAGAGCATCAATTTGATGATTAGGGTTTTGATCTAACGTTGAGACTCTTGCGTATCCGATAAGCATATTTTCTTATTCCTAAAACGATTTTTTGTTATATTAGCGGAACATTTTAATAAGAACAATGTTTTGGAACATATTAACATTTGTTACTTACCTAGTATTTATTTTACTTTGTCCAACATGTTGTTTACGCTGTATAACTTCAGTCACAAAATCTTTTTTCTTATTATACTCTTTAGGATCTACTGCCCTTTCTTTATATTGGCTTATCTTTTTTTGTAATAAATCAATATTTTTTAGTGCTTCTACTCTTTTATCTAGCTCTTTATTATATATTTTAATATTTTTTACGTTCTGCTCCATTAGGTCCACGTGGTTATTACTGGTTTCTGAAGATACATTTATTTCCTTTTCCTTAGGATATAAACTACTAATCAATTTTTTTATTAAATTCTTTATTTTAACAAAAATATTTTTCGTACTATTTGATGTATCGGTTTTTAAAGCTGATTTCTTATTATTTTGTTGCTTGTTTTCAACTGTTTTCTGAGAAAATATGGTATCAAGAATATCTTTTAATATTTTTTCTTCCTCCCTCTGCACCTTATCAAGATCTAAGTGTTGTTTATTTTCTGCCCTGACTTCCTTTTCAGGCTTAAATTCATATTTATCATCCTCGTTAATGATAATATGCTGACTTACTATGTACGCAGATGTTAAATCTTTCCTAATTACTTGTAGCTTCTTAAGACAATCTGTCGTTATATCCCTTAACTCATTTATCATTATCATATTCTTTGCACTGGTATCATCAGTGTTAATACCTTTAAGTATAATCATACTCTTGATATCTGTCATAAAAACCTCATATGTTATTTATCTAGTTTAACAGAAAATTTATGTTAATAATAGTTTATTGCTTTGTTCACTCCACCCTATTAATTCCACATCCTACACTAAGTCTTTTTAATACATGTGAATAATTATTTTTAACCCAATCCGCCATAAACCTTGTTGGCATTGTTAGGATTAGCATACCCTTTTCCTTATCCTCAGTAGCTTCTGCTTTAGAAAACCAAACCGCATCTATAGCCTCACCTAACTCTTCTCTCAATCCCTTTCTGATTTGATTCCATACTGTGTTTTCTTCTATTTTATCTAATTCCTTACCGATATCTAAAATTCCAATATCTTTGATTTTAGAATATTGCTTCTCTATCTCTTCTTTTCTTTCACCTTTCCCACTGCTATCTTCAGCAGATCCTACATCTCCGACCACTGTCACATAATACCCATTGATACCATATACTGCTTCTAATTGCTCGCTTAATATCTCTATTTGCCGCTCGCTTAAACTTTCTGTTTGTATCCCCCCTAAATCTAGTCGTTTTGGGATTATTGCCGTTATAAAGCTATTATTATGATTTGTTTTGAATTCTACCTGTGTTAGTATCTCGTATGCCACATTAGTATTAAATCTTCCTGCTATCTTCTTCCTTACCTGCATTTCTTTGCTGGTATCAAATAAGCTTTCTATTTTGTTTAGGTATTTCTCATATTTAAGTAAGTTTTGCTCGATCGTTCCTATGTTACAGCTAAATCTAAAGCTTGTATGATTTACTAAAGGCCCTTGATGCTTCTCGTTCTTTAGTATCTGAACCATATAGCTAAGAAACGTAAATTTGTTCTTAAATCTTTTCTCAGGATATTTGATGTAGAGCTTCAGTAATAACTGATTCACAAAATTATTACTGAATTCTCTATGTGCTCTAAAGTTAAGTGTATCTATATCTTTTTCTGAGAGTGGGTAGAAATATCTTAGTTCTGCCCATTGTTCTTTTTGCTCAGATATGTTTTTGCTGTTTCTACTACTAGAATCATTTAAAAAAGAAGAATTGTTATAAGATTCAGATGAAGACAAGCTTTGCTTGTCTTCAAAAAACTCTTTTTTAAGACTTTCTTTTGATTGAATATAATTTGCATCTATATAATCTATATTTTTACTATACGTATTCTTTATTATTAAGGGCTGCTTTTTTTGCACTCCCTCTCTAAAATCCCTATAGGTATCAGGAAAAGCAAGAGAGTTATTACCCTGTAACTCTTCATGATTAAATTCTGTAATTTCTTCTGTTTGAGACTTCCTAATTTGAGAAATAGGAAATACTAAAGGATTAATAGATATATTAAAAATAGATTTGTCATATCTATTACAATCCATATCATCAGATTTAGTATATTTATGCTCCACTTTTAAAAAAAAGCTATCACCTTGTTGTTTGATATATTTGAATATATTAAACAGAGTTCTTTTACTCATGTTATTTTGTTGTATTAATTCATGAGATGTGGCAGAAAAAGAAAGCATGTTAGAGCCATTGGAGTTTTGCATAAAATTCCTATAAGCAGACATCATACAGTTTAAGAAGAATAGTTTATACTTAGATGGTAAATTATTTTTAAATAAGCTTTTCATAAATTCAGGCTCAATAGGAACGAATAACTTAGTTCTTAAAATATGTTTCAAATTAGACTCGTGATCTAATTTAGAACTATTACTTACTTTTAAGTTAGTAGGTGAATCTTTAATTACCGAGTACACCCTATCAGGAAGCACAGGAACTAACTTATTAGCTAAATCCATACCATTGCTTCTTTTTCTTCTAAAGACCTTCAGCAGTCCTAAAGACTCAAGTTTAGCTGTCATCTTTAGGCACCGTCAAGTTAAGTAAAATAGTATCAAAAAGTATTATATTTTTAGATTTCAGGCAGCAAGAAGTTTTTTAGTAGCTTCATCCCAAATGGATTTAGCGGATGCAAATGCAATTCTTCGCTCAGGTGCTGTTTTAGTATATCTTCCAACATTTATGGCAAATATATTTCTGACTTTGCCCATCAGTGATAATGTACATTGTGCTGAATTAGGATGCTTGAATTTAATTAATATCTTTTCTTTTCACCTAAGTTGGCTGGTGAGCATTTTCAACACGATTATTTAATCTCTTATGAGTGCGATGCTTAGTCTTAGGACACATAAGCTTAACCGGTTTAATGTAACTCCTGAGCTTATCGGTAACAATTACTCTTGGAACTGGATAATTACCCAATAATTTTGATAAAAAGCGGATAGCTGATTTCTTGTTACGACGCTTCTGCAGTAATACTTCTAATTCATGCCCCTCAGAGTCAACGGCTCTCCATAATATAAATACTTCGCCTTTAATCTTAATATTCATCTCATCTAAATGCCATTTATCAGTTGGTTTCCGATCGCTCTTTCTAATGACATCTTGAAAATAAACTGCAAACTTGCAACACCAAAATCTTACAGTCTCATGACTTAAAATAATACCTCGATAGGCCATCTGTTCTTGAACATCTCGGTAACTATTATTGAACCGATGATATAACCATACTCCATGACTGATAATGCTTGCTGGAAAACGATGTCTCTTCGGGGCGTGAGTAATATATATAACGGTAAAATTTAGGCATAAATTATTACTGCTATTCTATAAATCATTCATTGCAATTGCTCAATACTTAATTTATACCTTGCTTAACTTGACGGTACCGTTGGTGTTATTGATGTTGTAGATATGGCATTAGATACAGCATCCTCGTTTAGTCTGATGGATTTAAATATTACTCGGCTGCCTATCTCACCGCTTAAGGCTTGGTAACTCTTTTTAGAACACTCTATAGACCAGCTACTTGCTATTTGTGCTTTGTGACGACTTACTTTCTCATATTCGTATCTTAATCCAATGTGAGGTATTAGCGTTACTTCTCGCGGCATCTCTACTCTGTAGTTAAGATGAGGCTCAAAGCTCATTAACTTTGATCTTACTTTTTTACCTTTGCTATGTCCTGCTGAACCTATGATCGCCACGCTCATATTGCGGCTTACTGGACGTGATCCATATAGACTAAATATATAGGTATCATATTTAGCTCTTGCACTCGTTCCGCTGCTTCGTAAATCACTTGACCCGCCTTGATCTTGATATTTAACACGGCTATTAAACCTGCTAAAACTAGCACCGAGTAGCAAATCATTCTCAAGGTTAATGTTTGCTCCAATAGTGCCGCCAGCTATTTTGCTACTATAGCCATTCGAGTCTGCTTTAGATTTTTGTTTGTTACTGCCAAGCGTGCCACTACTCCATATGCTATAGCCGTGGGTTTTTTCAGCTGCGTCATCGGCGTCATCATCACCGCTAGCTACAGCAGCAGTTACTATATCTCTAGCAAATATACGGTGTCTGATCTGTTTACTAGATATTTTGCTCATCTTCCGTGCTTGGTTATGCATTGCAGATGTTGCCTCGGCTTTCTTACGTAACTCTTCCTGACTCATAGAGGTAGATTGTACGCAAGGTTCGTTGCTAGGTGCAGCATCATCTGCTTCAGTAATAGAGTTTTGGAGGTCGTCCTTTGCTACTGTTTCTTGGGTCAAGATATCACTATCTACATGATACTCGCTTTCTTCTTGCATCTCGGATGATATAGATGCCGTAAGTGTTTGCTCAGGATTTGATACTTCAGAAAGTTGCTCTAACTCTACTAGCTCTTCCGCTGTTGGAGGCGGAGGAAATGGTATCCAGTCCTCATCGCTGCTATCCTCAGAATATTCACTACCACTACTTGTATATACAGTGTCATATCCACCAGTATCTGAAATACTATCCTCACCACTCCAATCATCAACGCCCCCACAACTAGAACCGCTATAACCGCTATCTTCTATTGCCTCATCTAGCATCTTCATTACTCGTTCTTCCTCGCCTAATGAAGCATCTGCTGAAATATGTAAGTCTTCTAAACTACTAAACACTGATAGCGGTGGTGCTGTCGGCTCAATTTGCTGCTCCATACTAAATTCAGTTTCAAATGCTTCACCTATCGGGGTATCAGGATCTTGCCAAGGTTCAGAGTATTCCGTAACGCTACTTGCCATACTAAGTTAGTGATAACAGAGTTAGAAACTCTGAGAAAATGAAAGATGAAGATATTTATCAAATTTATAGTAAATCATTTAAGCATATACAGAAAGTATTATCTGAGGAATAAATGCAAGAACAAAATGGACAAGACTCATCTTGCGATAATAATCTTGTAGGTACTTGTCGTGTCAAATGTAAGATTGAACGTGTTATAGCTGCAGCTATACTGGCAATTGGCATTGCTTTCTCTGGTTATTTTGTAGGAAATGCTTTTTTAAAATCAAAATCTCTTGATAGGAATATAACAGTAAAAGGTCTTTCAGAGAAAGAGGTGATATCCAATCTTGCTATATGGCCCATTACTATTAAAGCAACTGGTAATAATCTGACCGAAGTTAA
This sequence comes from Rickettsia koreansis, assembly GCF_046532895.1. Taxonomy (NCBI): domain Bacteria; kingdom Pseudomonadati; phylum Pseudomonadota; class Alphaproteobacteria; order Rickettsiales; family Rickettsiaceae; genus Rickettsia; species Rickettsia koreansis. Next base: position 15,728 of record NZ_WHLZ01000004.1, read on the forward strand.
TAAAAAGATTGAATCAGATCATAATATGCTAGTTAGTTTTTTGATAGAACAAGGATTTAAAAAAGAAGAGATCGATTTTGGTAATTATGCTGTGACTGATTTGTTAGCACAGTCTTATCGTAATAATAATTCTGAAGAATATCGTTATATAATAACTTCTACCACTATTTTAAAAACTTCTAATGTTGCATTAGCTCAAAAAGTCACAAAATTACAAAATCTATTAGTGCAAAGAGGTATAGCACTAGGTTCTGAAGGCTATAATCCATCAGATTACAATGGTCCATCATATATTTTTACAAAGTTTAACGATATAAAACCGGCAATGCTTGAAGAGGCTATTAGAAATGCTCGTAAATCAGCAGAAAAATTTGCAGTAGATTCTGGTAATAAACTTGGTTTTTTAAGAAAAGCCAATCAAGAATGAATCTATTGCAAATAGAAGTATACGTAAAAAGATACGGCTCGTTACTACTTCAGAATATTCTTTACAAAATTAAGTAGTTCTGTAAGATCAAATCTTGATTTCTACAATTAAGCAGCAAAAGTGCTGTCAGATTATAAAAGGCTCTACACAAACTTTCTGACGTCCTCATCTAAAATCTTTTTGATAGCCAATACAGTGGTATCAATATTCTTATAACTTATATCATTATGAGTTATAACTCTGATCTTATCTAATACGATAGGCATCCGTATTCCATATTTTGTTATTAATATATCGACTAATTGCTTATCAGATATAGAGGTATTGACTAATGTAAAATATGCTATATTTGTTTTGTACAAATTTGGATCTATAGCAATTTGTTCTATATTATTTAGACATTCTACGAGGTAATGTGTTTTTTTATGGTCTTCCTTTAAGGAAGTTATATTATTCTCTAAGCCATACAAGCACCCAGCTGCAATAATACCAGCTTGATGCATTCCACCACCAATTTGAAATTTATAGTACCAAGCTTGCTCTATAAATTTCTCACTACCAACTAGTACAGCACCCATAGGGGCTCCAAGTCCCTTACTAAAATCAATAAACACAGAATCAAAATAATCTGCATATTCCTTTGGAGCAATTTTAGTATAAGCACAAGCATTAAATAATCTAGCTCCATCTAAATGAGTTAATACATTATTTGCTCTACATAATTTGGAAATATCTTTAATGTCTTCTAAAGACCATATAGCACCACCACCAAAGTTTGTGGTTTGTTCAATTGATACTAATCTAGCCTTTGGTATGTTTCTTAAGTTAGGACAAACAATAAACTCTCTAATTTGATTTATCGTAAATATACCTCTATTGCCTTTTATTGGTAATGGAGTGGCATGTGCTTGACCGGCAATGAGACCAGATTGTACTAATAATGGATGTGATGTTTCATCAAGTATTAAATAGTCTCCTGGGTTTTTAATATGAGTTTTATATGCAATTACATTACACATTGTACCTGAAACTAAAAATATTCCAGCAGGTTTGCCTAATATTTTACAGGTTTCTTTGATTAATGCATTTACAGTTGGATCTTCGCCTGCGACTTCATTACCAACTTCGGCTCTTGCCATAGCCCTCCTCATTTCAACAGAAGGATTAGTATTTGTATCGCTGAAGAAATCAATTTGTATTTGCATATTATTTTTTGTTGTGATTATAAAACGATACTACTTTTTGGATGCTATCAATAGCATAGACAATGTCTGATCTCGTTATACCTAGATGAATCACCGCTCTAATATGATACTGGAGCCAAGGAAATAATAACAAGCCATAAGTTTGACATGCATTTAGAAACACATCATTGGTAATATTCAATTCTTTTATGCTAAAGGTGACTATATTGGTTTCAGGATATGGAGAGATTAATTTTATATATTGAATTTCTGTGATGCCATCGGCAAATAATGTAGCAAGCTTATTATCATCTTTAAGCCGGAATATATTATGCTGCAGAACATATTTTGCTGCATTAGCATAATAGCCAATTTGGTGATATCCGCTACCTAGCCAAACTTGTAATTTTCTAGCTTTCTCAATAATTTCATTTTTTCCTAATAGCATTGATCCAAATGGAGCTCCTAATCCTTTAGAAAAACAAACACTTAATGTATCTGTATATTTTGCATAATCTGCTAGAGCAATATTTGTTTCAACGTGGCTATTAAATAACCTAGCCCCATCTAAATGAAGATTTATGTTATGAGACTTTAAATATTTATATAACTCTACTTGTTTTTCAAATGGATAAATTTTGCCATTAAAACCATTAATGCTATTTTCTATGGTAACTAGTTTAACTTGAGCAAAAATTTTATACCTTGGCTTGGAATTAATAGCATATTCTATGTCCTTGTTTTCCAAAACCCCACTAGTATTATTTATACAATTAAATACAATATTGCTTACTTTTGCATTACCAGCACTATCAAAAAAATTTATATGATAATTATAATGAGTAATTATCTCATCTCCAGGATTTGTTTGACTGGCAATGGCTAATCTATTTGCAAGCATACCGCTCGTAACAAATAATGCATCTTCTACTTTAAATAAGTGTTTGCAATATTCAGTTAAATCGTTGCAACTTTTATCTTCACCATAAGCAAAATCTCCTGCAACGGCTGTATTCATTGCTTTTATAACTTCTGGGGTTTGTAAAGTTACGGTGTCACTCCTTAAATCTATGATTTTTACTTTTTGCATGATTACTATAATTATTATTAGTTAATAACGTAATATATCATCTGTTTGCGTATTCCATAGATCCTGATAAAATCCCTTCTGTACAACCAACTCAGAATGACTACCATCTTGAACTATCGTACCATTATCAAATACTAAAATACGATTCATATACAGAAGAGTAGAAAGGCGATGAGCTATAACAATTGCAGTTTTATGTTGCATTAACTTAAATAAACTTTCTTGGATTTCTTTTTCTGTTATTGAATCTAACTGATTTGTTGCCTCATCAAGAAGTAATATTGGAGCATTTTTAAGAAAAGCCCTAGCAATTATTATTCTTTGCTTCTCACCTCCTGACAATTTCACACCTTTTTCGCCTACTATAGTATGATAACCTTTAAGCAAACTATTGATAAACTTATGCATGCCTGCAAATTTAGCAGCTTGCACTACTTCTTGCTCAGTTGCTTCATTATTGCCATAGCGAATATTTTCTAAAATAGTGTCATGAAATAAAATCAAATCTTGAGGTACAACAGCTATTTTTTGCCTTAAAGAACTTTGAGTAACATCAACTATAGATTGATTATCAATTTGTATAATTCCTGCTTTAATCTCAAATAATCTTAAGATTAAATTTATAAAGGTAGATTTACCACTACCAGAGTAACCTACTATACCTACTTTTTCCTTAGGATTAATAGTAACTGAAAAATCTTTAAATAAAGGTTTTTTATCAGGGTAAAAAAATAAAACTTGCTGAAATTTTATTTCTCCCTTGTTGACTTCAAGTTCTGTTGCATTTTCTTTATTTATAATTTCCAATTTAGTATTTATAGAAGACAAGGCATCCGAAACTCTAGCAAAATGAGTTGAAAATTGAGTCAAATCTCTAGTAAGTTGGTTTAAAAACTCTACTATTGCTATATTAATACCAAGTACAAGGGCTATATCTCCAATTCCTATCTCTCCTGATTGATAGCCATAAATTAACAAGTACAGGCTTATAGCTTGTAATAATTCAAATGAATAACCATATATGAGCCAAATCCAGAAATACGCCCATTGCATTCTTTTTTCTGCGTCTATTTTTTTCCGGTAAATCTGCGAAAATTTAAACCTCTGATAAGTTTGTTTAGCAAATAGACGTATTGTTGTTATATTTGATAAACTATCAGCTAGATTTGCAGTAGTTTTAGTAGTGCTACTTGAATAGTGACTAGCTAAATTACTTAGTTTTTGAAAATATAAAATTGAAACTAATATAAAAATACTTACCCAAATTAAAGTAGCTATAGCAAACTTTATGTTGGCTAACGATAAAATATAAATAGCAAAAATTAATGCTAAACTATAAGCAAAAAAACGATCTATAGATAGTTTAATTAATTCTATTGTACTATCAACTAGATTATTTACTTTATGCGTTAGATCGCCTGGGAAATTATTTATGAAGTAAGAATGGCTTCTGTTTAATAACGCATAAAAAGCTCTATAAGCTATTTTTGCTTTAAGTAAAGGAACCATTCTGATATCTACAAAATAACCATAAAGCCTAAAAATAGTAGTAATAAACAACGCCATAAAAATATAAATACTTATAGGTAAAAAAAGATGTTCAACAACATTATTGTCTTGATATTTTATCGCTGTATCTAAAATATCTTTTACCACGTACTTTCTCAAAGATAAATCAATAGCCCACATTAAAGTTACCAAAAACATTATTGCTATATTTACCTTGAATTGAGATAATATATTTAAGATAAATAAGAGAACTTTCTTAAAATTATGCAATGTAGTGTTATTCATCATAATTTCAGATTTTTACTACTTGGACCTTTGCATTTAGAAAATTGAGCAAAGAAAACCATAGATTTCTATGTATTTTTCCAGAAATATCTCCAGCATTATGCAGTGTAGCAGCTTGATTCAGAATAAGTAATTTTGATAAATCTTTACTAGCTTTAATAATATCAATTTCAGAAATATCAGAATTATTTTCTAGATAAGATAACCAAGTTTTTATAAGTTTTTCTTTGCTATTTTCCTTTATATCAGGGTACTTATTAAAATATAATAAAGACTTTTTAAGAATCTCTTCTGTTAATGAACCACAATTAAACATCCCAAAACCTAAGCCATTAGTTTTTGGGATGACAGAAAATTCTTTATCCTTTATAACCCATCGTGTAACATAAGCAAACCTATCTTTAGCATCTAAATTTTCTCCACTACCATGCCATAATTTTGAATTAAAAACTATAGCCGCCCCTGCTGAAATAGGTAATGTTATAGTTTGTTGATTAGTTAGTTTATTTGAATATTTATCGATAAAATATGGTGACCAAAAATCAATAGCTGGCTTTATCTTCCAATTATGGCTATTTTTTATAATTTGCAAAGCACCTGAAGCTTCATATACATCATTTAACGCAAGCCACACGGAAAAGTGATAAGGATTATCAGGATTGTAAGAAATATCTTGGTGGAAAGGCACAGCATCAACTAGATCAGCAGTTTTACATATAACATTTGATTTTTTATTTACTATTTGACATTGCAATAATTTTTCAAGCTTATCTTTAATGATATCATTTAATGAATCTGAAATAGTTCTAGTAATTTGTGATGGAGCAACCCATCTGCCAGTACAATTTAGATAATCTGAAACAGATATACCAAGTTCTTCTGCTGATCCAGCGATTTTGCTTTTAATATTGTTTAAGTTCCAAGTAATCAAGTCTAAAGAAATAAGATTTTTTATAATAAAAAAACCATCATCTTGCAATTTTTTCATATTATTGATACCTGATATCAATAACTGATAAATAATCAGTTAAAGACAAAACATCAAATATTTTAAAACTACCTACTTGTGTTAATATTGCTTCCCAATCATCCAATTTTCTTAATTTTCCACCTGTTTCAACCATTATATTGATATCTACAGTACCCCCAATTGGTGAATTATCAGTTAAAATAGTTTCAATTAGCAAAATACGCATTATTTTCTTATCTTTTGCGAGTTTAAAATAAGATAGTATTTTTTCATCATCATAATTTTGCAAGAAACGACAAAATATACTTAAATCATAATTTTTTGCTAAATTACCTTGAGTAATAAGATTAACATTATAGTCTTTTACCAACTCTTCTGGAATTTCTTGATCATTATAATAATTTAAATTTGTAGAGTTATTATCTTTATTTCTTAGGACTTCAATTAAAGCCAAAGAATGTATGCCAAATAGTAATATATTTGTATTGCCTGCTATATTTATTTTGTTATTAAATTCCCTAGTATCAAGTTTAGTGTAACCTATCAAGGCTTGATAAAATTCTGTTTTTATTTTTAAAGAAGTTTCTTGTTCCTTAAAAGACGCAAATGAATATATAGTTTTTTGTTTTAATAAGTCTGTTATTTTTAGCCAATTTTTTTCAGTAGCAACTCTTACCCACATTTTTGTTGCCTGAGGCAAAAATGAACTATTTTTTAGCAATTCTCCTTTTGGTAAAACTTGCCACAAATTTTTATTTGGGTTATATACTATCAACTTTATTTCCCACAAAGCTCTAAGTAATCTTTGTAAATTTGGTTCAATAATACCTAATTGCTTAGATAATAATTCCGTAGTGGCTGGCAAGCTATTTAATAAATCAAGCTCAATGGCAACATTCATTAAATAGGTTTTCCAAAAACCGACAAGCTCTGCAGAAATCTTATGTAAGTGAGCTTCTGGCTTTGGTTTAGCAATAATATATTTTATGCCTGTGGTATCAATTTGTCCTAAAGTACCGTCGTAAGCCTTAACAATAGCAAGTCCATTATAAAATGGCTCAATTGTTTTATATCTTTGTAGGTAAATTGCATTACCTACTATATCTACATGAAACCAACCATTATTATCTTCTGCTATAGCAAATCCTTTATGAAAAATACCTAGCTGTTTATACCACTTATTATGTATTAATTTTCCTTGAGGATTAATATGAGTAGCCTTACCATCCTTATAAACTACAGCAATATCATCTTTAAAATCTCCAACATAATCATATACTTCCTGGTAAAGTTTATTACCATGTAGATCAATATGGTAAAATTTATCAGATCTTCTTACTACACAAATATTTTCTTGGTAGTTTCCAACCCATTGGTATGATTGCTTGTATACTCTGTTAGCATGAGAATCTATATGATAGCACCTAGCTTTATCTTCTACCGCCGCTCTTTCACAATAAAATCCATGGGTCTTACTAAACCTCTTAGTATAAGCTGCTTCTCCTTTTAAATTAATATGATAAGCTCCTGTTTTATCATACACAGGAGCAAGTCCTGGTTCATGAAATTTCTCTACATGAAGAAATTTTGTTGTATATAATGGTTTTCCCTCCAATGTGTGGAATTGCTTGCAAGGTGAAATTTTAATAAGCTTTAGACTATTAAGATTATTACTCTCTGTTAACTGATCAACGGTTTTCTCATATTGCATGTCTTGCATAACTCATGATTAAAATAGTTTTTTTGTAAGTCTTTATATTGGTTACTCTGCCATATATCTTCTAATTTTACTTCATTTACATTACCAAAATTTCCTAGCGTTTTTCGTAACTCATCAGGAGCACAACAAGGGCTAAATTTTCCTTCAGGATTAACCCACGCTTCCTTACCTAAAAATGGACATGGGCCACCTGGAGCTAAATCTTCTACTCCTTCTTTAGCAAGGATAGTAAAATTTTCTAATATTATCTTCTTGCCATTTGGCAATAACATAGCATCCCTTAATTCATATAATCTTTTTACTTCAGTATTCCATCTATTTATTGATGCTTCATCTCTTCTCATTGATAAATCTTTAATTTCTTCAAAATGTGCCCATAAGTGATGCCCTTTAACTCTATCAATGCCTAACTCTATAGCCATTTTCACTATATCATACAACTCTAGTAGGTTACTTTCTAAAAATGTTAATTGCAAAGTAACACTACACCGTTTTTTTGTTTTAGAAAAATACTCATCTCGCACGTCAAGAAAGGTTTTTAAATTTTTTGTTACAGCTTCCCATTTTGAGCCAATCATAATCTTCTCATTTACTTCTTTACTAGCCCCATTCCAGGAAATTTTAATATCTGATAAAATGGGTACTAATAACTCTGCCCATTTTTGAGCTCCCTTAGCAGGAAAGGATCCATTAGTTGTTAGATTCAATTTTAATCCATATTCATGACATATGTTTATTATTTCATTAAAGTGTTTATACATTAGAGGCTCTCCCATAGTAGAAGGGATGATCTCTCTTAAAGGCGTCCCAACCGCTTCTTGTATTACCTTCCTAATAGTTGCAATTGGCATTATTTTAGGTTTAATTCCTTCGGCTTTTTTGTTTTCTTTGACTTTACTATAAGGGGAAAAACATTCACACATTATACAAGCATAATTACAATAATCTGGATTAGTGTCAAAAGTAATCCTCCAAGGCCCAGGCTTTGTAGATACTGATTTATTCTTGTTTGCAATGGTATTAAAATAGATTTTTTCAAGTTCTATAGTATGTTCACTTATAGAAGGTACGTTACCATCATTGGAGTAAAGGTAACCTTTTTTGGTAAGTTTAGTATATAGATTTTTATCTATACTTAAATTTTCCATCTTCTCTGATAAACTTTCTGTGTCTCTGTGCTTAAATAATAATCCGTTTATTCCATCTTGGATATATTCTGCCATACCACCATAATCAGCAGTAATGACAGGTATTCTTAATTGCTCAGCCTCATGAATCACTAACGGAGAATTTTCTCCCCAGATTGATGGAACAACAATAGCATCAACCTTATTAAATACTTCTGTAACTATATTTTCGTTCTCGTAATTTCCCATCCATTCTATTTTATCTTTGACCTTTTGTGGAAAGTGATTAGCTATAGCTTTAAGTCCAGCAGTTTCTTGGCTTAACGCTCCCCAAATTCTAAGCTTAGCCTTTGCTGATAAACTGGAAAAAGCTCTAAGCAATAAATCTATACCTTTTTCTGGAGTATGAGTGCCAATATAACCAAAAATAAAATCTTCTTCTGGTATTCTATTTTTGTCCTTTAGACGATTTAAATCAAAACCATAATCAAGATAGGAAATTTTTGTATGCGGGACATTAAATTCTTTAACAAACTTATTCATCAAGAATTTTGATGGAGCAACAAAATGATCAACATACTCAACTATTTTTTTGGTTTGTTTCATTCTAGTAGAAACCCATTGTTGCCAATAAGTTATCTCTGTATTTAACAATCCTTCATCTCCTGTATAATATCCTTTATAACACTCTGTTGCACATTTTTTATCTTCCTGGCCATCACAAAGTTGTAGTAATTCCTTAGAATTTCGTTGAATGAATCTTCCTCTTGGACACATTAACCAAAAGTCATGTAAAGTATATACTATTGGTATACCTCTTTTTGTGGCAATTTCAGGTAAACTTAACGATAAATGGTTTAGATGACCAAAATGAATAAGGTCAGGTCTGGAATCATCTATTATTTTTTCAAATCTTATATTTACTTCTTCATTAATAAATTTATAACGGTATTTAGTTATAGGTATATTAATCAAATGTAATAAAATTCTAGGATCTCCATAATCTAAGACTGTACTGTAGTGAAAGCTGGGTAAAAAGCTATTTTCATGCCTAGCAAAAACTTGTATCTCATGGTTGTCAGATAGTTTGCGAGCAAGAGTTTGACTATATACTTCAGAACCAGCCCTATAATAGGGCGGGTAGCCATGAATAACTTTCAATATTTTCATATATTACCATATCTAAATTCTTAGGACATTCTTTCTTACCATTCTTAAGCTTTTCTATGAATTTGTTTAAGCCTTTTTCTAAAGAATGTTTTGGTAACCAATTAAGTAATTCTTTGGCTCTACTAAAATCACCATAAAAACAGCTTACATCAAAATTTCTTGAAGGATAAATATCAATTTTGGAATTACTATTAGTTAGTTTTAATATTATGTTTGCTAATTCTCCTAAACTACAAGGTCTATTAGCAGTAAAATGCATTGGTGGTAATGAAGACTTTACATTTTGCAAATGATTCACAGCTAAAGATATGCCATCTACTACATCTTCTAAATAAGTAAAATCAAACACGCATCCCTTACCCTCTATTCTTATAGGTTCGTTTTTTAATGCATTAATACAAAATGCAGGAACTACTCTACTATAATGATCTAATAAACCACCATATACATTTGAAAATCTTAAAACTGCTACATTAGAACCAGTATTTTCTAAATCTGCTATAAACTCTTCTATTAATACTTTGCCATTAGCATAATTATTTACTGGGTTTAAAGGAGCAGATTCTGTTACTGGTAATTTGCTTTGTTCTCCATATACTTCTCTGCTACTTCCATAAATAAACCAAGGTTTATGAGGCATGACCTTGTATAGTTCTAAAAATTTTATTGTTTCTTCAACATTAACCTTATTACATAAATCTGGATATTGCTCTCCATGAATAACTCTTGAAATTGCTGCAAGATGGATAATACCACTGCATTCATTAAGCAGTGGTATTATCTGTTCAGAATAAAAACTTAGTGGATTATCCCTTAACCTTATATCACAGGCAATTATTTCATAATTATGCTTTTCTAATCTCTCTACTAAAGTTGATCCAATTAAACCAGCTGCTCCTGTTATCAATATTTTATTCATGCAATGACTCAAGTTTTGAAATATTTATCCCCAACTGTGTATAAGACAGTACGCTGAAGAGATTAACTATAATTTAGGCAAATTAATACAAAACTTACGTTAATTATAGGGTATTTTAGAGTTTTTTAACCAAAAAACATTACCCTAATGAATATAGATTACGATAGTTTATTCTGTTGTGTCGATGATTTTTATACAAGATTTAAACCATGGTATCAAAATTCTTCACTTACTATAGGATAAATGTTACTTATCAATCAGAATTGGACTTTGGACAAAATAATTTAGCTCAAATGTAACAACGTATAATTCATTTAATCTCTTAGGTAGGATAAGCAGAGCACATTACTGCACTCCACTCTCCGAGGAACCCAGCATACGACTTTCACCGTACTAGGCTCGAGCATTTATAAGGCATTGATAGACCCAGCTACAATTCGTAACAGATGGTAAAGATCTTTTATATTCTTCGCGTTTTCGAAAATATTCAAAATAGCTAGGATCATAAGGTTGAGCATCTGCAAGTATCTTAGTATGACGTCTAATTTTGGTATCACCGGCTAATTTCAAGTTTAGGTAAGAAGTAGTAATATTTTTCTTATCATTATTCTTAATTTTAGCATGAAAATGCCACCTTCTTAAGGAATCCATACGTTGGAAGTATCTTTGATAAATCCAATGGAATCCTTTATTGTAGTGTCTTTTTCGTGTCCATCTATAGAGCATCTTATAAATTCGATTATCAATATAAGAAAAGATGTTTGAAGCAGTTGAGTGTCTATAGTAGTTACTCCAACCAATTATCTTTGGGTTTAACAGTCGGATTAAGTCCTCTGTCGTTGATCCAAAGTTGGCTCTGATTGTAGCTTTGATATCAGCAAGAAAAGACTTTACAGAAGCCTTTGTAGGCTTCGTAAGAAATTTTAACTTCTGACCGTCTTTTCTAGCCAGTTGAAACTCACTTGATCAAAGAAGGATTTAATATCACCATCAAATATCCACGAGGCTGAATTTTTCCTGCACAAGCAATTACAGCATTGTTCAATTGCATCCGCCACAGATCGTTTTGGTCTAAAACCATAACTGTTTTTATCAGCTATATTGAGCAATTGCAATGAATGATTTATACCTTGCTTAACTTGACGGTACCCTAATTTACTTAACTTGACGGTGCTCTTCGTACTTTAAAAAGTCTTGAATAGTCATCTCATATATCAAAGTATTAACAACTTAAAATTTGAGTTGTAAACGACTAAAAAAATCTTGTGTCTCAGGATAGAAGTAGAACGCATTATTTTTTGTTTTGGAACATTTTTGATTTTCATGGTGTCTACGAAGTTATAATTTAGTAGACATAAGAAAAAGTACTAAATATACTGTATATTAAATCGTAAAAACGTTATTAGTAGACAGAGATGTCTACTAATCGATATAATGGACAATATATTAAAAGCAATATGAGATTATTTGGCTATGCTAGGGTATCAACTAATCAGCAACTTTTAGACATACAGATAAAACGTTTAAAAGATGCCGGAGTAAAAGAATCAAGAATATTCTATGACAAAGCAACAGGTCGTAACTTAGACAGAGCGGGATTAAATAACTTATTACATAAGGTAGAAGAAGGGGATGTAATATTGATTACCAAGTTAGATCGTTTAGGCAGAGATACTGCCGATATGATTAACCTAGTTAGTCAGTTTGCCAAAATAGGTGTAGCCATGCGTTTTCTTGATGATGGTATTAGTACAGAAGGTAGCACAGGAAAAATGGTTATTACAATTCTTAGTGCAATAGCAGAAGCCGAGAGAGTCAGGATACTTGAAAGAACTAATGAAGGCAGGTTAGAGGCGAAAACTAAAGGTATTAAGTTTGGTCGCAACCGCATTATAGACAGGAATAAATTGTTACAATTAAATGCAGAAGGAATTAAAGGGGTAACACTAGCTAAAGAAATGAAAATAAGCCGTGCTGCTGTTTATAAAATTCTAAAAGAAGAAAAGCAGCACGGCACCAATGTAGGTTAAGTTGTCACTATTACATATTATGATATTTATTATGATATTTTGATTTTCTTAGCCTTACTTTGTTCTTTTTTAGGTATTTTTATAGACAATATACCGTCCTTAAAGTCTGCTTCTACATGTTCTTCATCGATATTAGATGGTAAACTAATAGATCGCGAGAAGGAACCATAATATCGTTCCTGCATATGATAATTATGATCTTTTTTCTCAGAGGATTGTTCCTTTTTGCCCTCAATAATTAAAATATTACTATCTATTTTAAGATCAATATTATCTTGCGTGACACCTGGTAATTCAAGTTCTAAATGATATTCAGATTCATTTTCAGTAATATCAGTTCGAGGTGATAACATTCTGTCATTGTAAGAGATAGGGTAAGAATAAGAAAATGAAGCTATTTCATTAAAGAAGTTATTCAAAATATCATCAACATAACTTCGTTTATTAGCGTTAGTTTGTAATTCTGATTTATTTCTAATACGTGGTAAATTAAAAGACATCAGTACCTCCGTTTAATAAATATTGATTTAGTATTAACTTAGCAAAATTTAAAAATATTATCAACTATTGAATCGGTATTTCTTTTGCATCTTTTTCTTTAACCTCCATACGAGGTAGAGTAATAGTCAGGATACCATTCTTTAAGTTTGAAGAGATATTATTTTGATCTATATCTTCATATAAAGATATGACATAATTAAAATTTCTATTTTTATAATCATCTGAAGCATCAGATTTATTATCTTTTTCTATATTTCCTGTAACAAATAATTTATTACTGCCTACCTTAACTTTGATTTGGCTTTTATCATACCCTGGTACTTCTAATACTAGGATATATTGCTTATCTTTAGTAATAAATCTACTTTTTAAAGAACTTGAGCTATAGGTAGAGAGTTTATCATCGAATATACTATCCCAGTAGTAATCCAAAGCAGAAAAAGGACGTAAGTCGGGAGGATGTCGCAAGTAAACAGTCTGAGCCTTATTATCAGGTTTACTATAGTTATCAGCGGCAATAACCGGATTAGCCAATAAAATGACAGTAATACAAGAGAACAAATATGATTTGATATTGTTATATAGCATATATACCTCTTTAGGATTTATATAATACATAAGATTTGTGAACTCACTTAAGTAAGTTTTCACACTAAAAATATAAGTAGTGGAAGGGAGAAATTCAATAGCACAAAAATCTTAATATATTATCAATTATCAAAAGCCTCGATTTATCGCTTCTTGCCCAAGACACTGTATAGTTTCTTTAAGTATTAAATCTTGACTTCTACACTTAATAAGTTGTTAACCATTCCTGTAGCTTTGAATAACGTAAAGAAGTTTTATTATCTTTAATAGCTATAGCCAATGCTTTTTTCTGTCCAATTATTATAACTAGCTTCTTGCCGCGAGTAATAGCTGTGTAAATTAAATTGCGTTTGAGCATCATATAACTTTGCATGGTTAGCGGAATTATTACTGCTGGATATTCCGAACCTTGAGATTTGTGTATCGTAGTAGCATAGGCTAGAGTAATTTGATCAAGATCACTATAATCATAAACCACATCACGATTATAAAAGTTTATTGTAACTTCTTGGTCCTGCTCATTTATATTATTAATAACCCCTATATCCCCATTATAGACTTCCTTGTCATAATTATTTTCCGTCTGCATAACCTTGTCTCCAATGGCAAAGGTTTGACCAAATTTAGTTATGCCATTGCTATAGTTTGGATTTAGTATTTTCTGTAACTCAATATTTAATGATCTAGCACCTACGCCTCCTCTTTGCATAGGACATAATAATTGAATATCATTTATAGGGTTAAGATTAAATTTATTTGGAATACGCTCTCTTATCATCATAATAATTTTATTAATGATATCTTCTCCATGTTCTGCCTCTATAAAATAAAAGTCTGATTCTTTTTTTTGAGACGTAAGATCAGGTAAGATGCCATTATTCACGCGATGAGCATTAATAATAATATTGCTTGTTGCTGCTTGTCTAAATATTTCAGTTAACTTGACCGTCGGTATAACTCTAGAATTGATAATATCTTTTAATACTTGCCCAGAACCTATAGAAGGCAGTTGATCTACATCGCCAACTATTAGTAATGCTGAAGTGTGTGGAAGGGCTTTTAATAATGCATGAAATAGTGATATATCAACCATTGAAGCTTCATCTATTACTAGATAATCGCACAGTAATGGTAAATCCTCATTACGTTTAAACCCTCCGTAAGCAGGGTCTATTTCAAGCAATCTATGTATAGTGGTGGCCTCGAGCCCTGTACTTTCACTTAAGCGTTTAGCTGCTCTACCAGTGGGTGCACATAGTTTAATATTTAAATGCTGCGTAGATAATGTTCTAAGTAATGAGTTAACCAAGGTAGTTTTCCCTGTTCCTGGTCCACCCGTAATAACCATCAACTTATGCTGCAGTGCTTTTTCTATAGCCGTTTTTTGACTTGTTGCAAGCGTAATACCTAACTCTTGCTCTATTGATGGCAGAACGGAAACGGTATCTATTTTGCCCCAAGTAACAGGAGCTTTTGTTAAATTGACTAGTATTTTAGCAATGTTTTTCTCATATATGTAATAACTAGTTAAGAAAATAGATTCAACGTTATCAATAGTATCAATTATTAATACATTTGACGCTACTTCTTCTATTATAGCCTGCTCAATGATATCGTACTCTATCTCAAGTAATTTTTGAATATTTTGTAGTAATATTTTTTTAGGCAAGCCGCAATGACCATCTGACGTCGCTTCAAGTAATGTATGCGTTAACCCCGCTTTGGCTCTGATTAAAGAATTCTTATCAATACCTAAATTACGAGCTATGGTATCTGCTGAAATAAATCCAATACCTCTTATATCTTTAGCTAATTGATAAGGGTTATTTGACACTATTTCAATCGCTCTATCACCATATGTTTTGTAGATTCTAGTGGCTCTAGTAGTACCCACGCCATGCGATTGTAAAAACACCATTATTTCACGAATGACTTTTTGTGCCTGCCAGTTGTTGCAAATACAGTTAGCTCTTACCTTACCTATCCCCTCAACAGTAGATAAAAGATGAGGCTCGTGTTCAATAACTTCAAGCACTCTATCTTTAAATGCTAATACTAATTTCTTAGCAAAATATGGTCCTATGCCTTTAATCAACCCAGAGCCAAGATATTTTTCTATACCTTCTAGTGTATCAGGCGGCAATGATTTAATAAAATGTGCCTTAAATTGTTTACCATGATTTCTATCGTTATACCAAATACCACTACATTTTATATATTCTCCTACTAGTACAGATGGTATGTTACCTGTAACGGTGATTAAATCCCTATGACCTTTTACCTTAATACGTAATACACAAAATCCATTATCAGGGTTATGATAAGTAATACGTTCTATGATGCCGGATATATATTCATTAACATCCTGTTTATTCATATAGTTTTATTAAAAACCTTAAAATGTCTCAAAAGTTTTTGTGGTATAGTCATACTGCTAATTTTTGCTCCTTATGCTATTTATATTCACTCCACTTGGCAATAGAAGACAACAGAGCCATATATGAATCAATTATACTGCCATATATACAAATTTAAATATGTGGCTATTAGAATCCATAGTAAGTATGGAATCATAAGAAGAGATACTGTTTTTATTTTTGGATAAGCTAGCAAAATTAGCATACCAACTATAATATCCATGGAAATCAAAATCAGAAGAGAAGTTTTGATCAGGTGAAAGTAAAAAAACAAAGGGGTCCAGCTCCAGTTTAAAACAAGCTGCGTTACATACAAAGTTTTGATAGTATTCAGTACTGGAAACGTCGTAGTACGCCAAATTACCCACCCGCAAGCCCCAATGGCACTGTACAAAATATTCCACACGACTGGAAATACATAATTTGGCGGTGTCAGAGGTGAACGATTTAAGGTACTGTACCAAGTGCTAATTTCTGCTATAGTTAAAGAACCAATAATCGATCCAATCGCTACGAGTGCTACAATCCAGGTGATCAAAGTGAGGTATTTTTTTCTATAGTGCATTCTTATCTATTACTAAGTATTTATAATATATTTGTATGTATGAGGATATAACCTCTTGATTTCCTTATCCTAACGATACGTTTAATATGCGTATCTATTTCATGCTGGGTAGTGCAATGAATCACCTTATAATTGCCTTGATTAGAGTACAAAGTGCCCCAGTTACATATAAGATCAGTAGTACCAAAGAGATTGTCTTGAGTAGTTAATCTATAATATTTATGGTCTTTAATCCAATAATAAGCCATGTCAATTAGTTATAAAGATAAGTACCTATAATAATAGCAGAGCATCCAACCATACCTAGTATTTCAGCGTAAATAAGAGCTTTTGCTTTTTTAAGCACACCATAAATTAACCAGTTAATAAGCAAAAATAAGCAAATAAGATATGCTGGTAATGAAATATCCTCAGCAGATTGAGTTGAGAATATTTTATATGCTTGTATATAATGCATAGATTGTCCAAGTATACCTACAATCATAATATAATATTCATAATAATTGCTTGTATTAGATTTCTGATTATGCAGTATATCAGTATTATTAATAGTCATAATGATAGTAACCTTAAGAGAATTTAAGTCCAATTATTGATATTATTAAAATTGTAATGAAGAATAATCGTAATATAGATATTGGTTCATTAAAGATAAATATACCCAATATTGCAGTACCAGCAGCACCAATACCAGTCCACACAGCATATGCTGTACCTATAGGGATTTTATTTAGAGTTTTTGAAAGGCACATAAAACTTAATGCTCCAAAGAAAATAAACAGGAGAGTTGGTTTAAGTTTTGTAAAGCCATCAGAATATTTTAATGAAATAGCAAGAGCCACTTCAAAAAGTACTGCTAATATTAAAAGAAGCCAGTACATAAGGTTAAATATTAATAATATATTTAGTATAAATTATTTTGAGTAAACATAATATTGTTCCTATAACTTACTATTTACAAAGTGCAGAAGAAAATGCATTAAGCTCCCTACCATGATAACATTTATATAAAGTATTTCTCTCTTGTATTATCCATTGACCATGATCAAAAGAAAGAACAAAAATGTCTTTTATTGCACTGATTGAATCATCCAATAAGCTAAATTGTTCTATAGTTACTTTTGCTGAATTAGGGGATCCAATAGCGGATAATTCTTGCGATATATTCAGATTGCTAATTTCAATTTGAAAATCCTTACCCATCGCATCAATTGCTACTTGGAAAGGAGTATTAACTTGCATGTTATTTTCAGTGTTATTACATGCGAATAATAACAATAATATTGATAATATCTTATGTACATACACTAAAACCCTTCATTATTGTATTTAAATATTTTATACTAAAGCTCCATCAATTATAATTTAATATTTCGAGATTAACAATTCTCTACCTTTACTTTTCCACTTATCTATAATCTTCGGATTAATAATTAATTGTTCTTTACAATCAAGCAGCATTCCGTAAAGAATATGAGCATTATCAGGGTGTAAATAATCAAGACCTGCTTTAACAAATAATCCGCCTAGCATAATCTTTTTTCTAGCGTCAGATTTACGATCAAAAGTAATTGCTTTTTGTAATTGCATACGAGTATACCATAATTTTTTTGTAATTAATTTAATCAGTTTTGACGTTTCCTGATTGTGGTTTACTGGGCATCTTAGATTTCTTATGCACCTCTTTTAATTCATTTAAAAAAGGATGATTTTTATTATCAACATTTTTTACAAACTTTAGAAATCCTATTAGCAATCTATCGTCAATGGTCAGAGCATTACATGCTTTAAAGATGTTGAACAATTCTTCCTTACGCTTCTGAAGCAACTGAGTTTGTTGGTTTGCTAGTTGTGCTTCTATTTTAGCAATACGTTCTTTTTTAAGTTGCTGTAAATTAGCAAGTTTGGTAGCTGTACCTAAAGCCTTAGTTGCCATTATTCCTCATACTTTAAAAATTTAATCCAATCTTTGATATTTAATACTAAATCAGTATACCAACAAAAAAGGTATACAGTCAAACAAAAACAAGTATTAAACACATTTCTTTTACAGATATTACGGGGGATCATTTAATGGGGCAGTCAGCCCCCCTTAAAACCCTTTAGTAGCACACTATGGAACACGGCAGAAGCAAGAGAAACAAGGGATGATTCTAGAACTGCTGAAAAATTTGTTTTGCTTTGCCGCGTGAAGTTAGTAGGGAAGAAAATATTAAATTAGTAGAAGAATATGTAAACAAGAATTTAGTAGCACGAG
The DNA here is from genome assembly GCF_046532895.1 of Rickettsia koreansis. Taxonomy (NCBI): domain Bacteria; kingdom Pseudomonadati; phylum Pseudomonadota; class Alphaproteobacteria; order Rickettsiales; family Rickettsiaceae; genus Rickettsia; species Rickettsia koreansis. Next base: position 34,487 of record NZ_WHLZ01000004.1, read on the forward strand.
GTATAGTATGCGATGTTAATATTCACTACGATAATTTGAATAATCCACATATGCATTTACAGCATTTAACAAGAAGATTGGAGCGTTTAGAGAATGGCAAAGTAATACTTAGTAAGGTTAAAGCAAGAGATCTATTTACTATTAAGGCAATGTATGATTTTAGAAATCAATGCGAGGTCGAAATTAACAAAGTATATGAGGAAGCAGGTTTGCCTTTTAGGATAACTGCTAAGTCATATAAGACACTTGGCATAGATCAAAAACCGATGCGTCATAAAGGGCCTGCTCATTATATGAAGGCTACGGAGCTTGAGGCAAAAAACAAAGAGATCATAGCTGAGAATGCAAAGAAGATATATGAGAATCCTGAAATAGTATTTGGTCGTATTTCATATACAAAGCCAGTGTTTACTAAAGAGGATATTGCTATAGCATTATCAGATGCTTTAATGGTGCATTTAGTATCAAAAAGCAGTGATATTGCGAAGGAGCACGAGGCTATTAGAGAGTTTGGTAAAGGGCTCATTCAGGAGCAAGACAGTAGTGAAAATGCATCAAAAAGCGTAAGTAATAATCCAGTAGCTAGTAGCACTAATAACCCAGCCATCGAACACTTAAACAAGGAATATGGAGAGGAGTTTTTAAGACTTTACAATCAGCTACTTGTATCTGACAAGATAGAGTTGATGGATCAGAAAGATTTGATGGGAAGAACCCTGTATTCCTTAAAATCAAGAGTAAATTTAGAACGTCGTTATGTGTCTGCTATAGAGGAGTTAAATGTTCGGGGCGAACATAAGCTGAATATTTTAGATAGCACTATTGGAGAGAGAAACAGTCTTAAAGAACAAATAGGTGACTTAGTAAATGTAGTAGGAGCAAACCTACAAAATAAATTTAATGATAAGATAGGAAGTGGTTTAGGTTTCAAGACTGAGCAGATAGAAGCGATCTTATCGGTCTGTAATGGCTCTGATATTAGCGTACTTGAAGGAAATCCTGGAGCTGGTAAGACTTTCGTGATGAGAGAGATAGTGCGTCAGTACAAAGTAGCTGGCTTTAAGGTAGTAGGTACTGGTCCAAGCAGTGTATCTGCTAAGGTCTTAAGTCGTAATGCTGGCATCATCGCCGATAATACGAGTTTGCTTCGTAAGAAAATAGAAGAATCAAGAGGAGGAGACTTTAAAATAGATTTAAGCAGTAAATATTATGAGGAGGAGGAATATTTAAAATCTATTGGTTGTGACTCTGTATTGAACTTTTTACGTTCTGATGTGCTTGATAGTAAAACTGTATTGATCGTTGATGAGGCAAGCATGATAGAGCTTGCTAATATGGACTATTTAGCCCATGAGGCTCTAAGGGCTAAGGCAAAGCTAGTACTTGTTGGAGATAATAACCAGTTTACAGCTGTTGGCATGACTGGAGCGTTCAACAAAGCTCGTAAAATTGCAGGAGGAGTTAAGCTCACCGAAGTTAGAAGACAGGAAAGAGAAGAGTATAGGCAGGCGACGAGAGCTATGGGACGCTTTGCAATGCAGGAAGCTATCGAGATATATAGAAAACTAGATGTCTTTAACATCAAGGATAACGAAGAAGAGGCTAAAACTAGCTTAGTTGCATCATTTGCTAAAGAATATACTGAGCAGATGGAGAGTCTTAAACGAGATGATTTAATAGCTATTAGAAGTATAGCAATTGGAGCGTATACGAATGAGAAGGTAGCTGAATTTAACAGCAGTGTAAGATCGGAGCTCAAGCATAGCGGAGTGTTAAAGGGAGCTGAAGTATTAATTAACAGTGGTGGCAGAATGCTACCGCTGATGAAAGGCGATCAGGTTGTATTTGAAGAGAATAGTTTGAGATACGGTATTAGTAATGGAGAAGTTGGAACAATATTGTCAATCAAGCCTTCGGTTAAATCGTTTAGTGGTGGTGCGAGTAGTAAAGGCGAGAGTGATGGCGACGGATTACTTAAAATATTAGTAAATAAGGCAGATGGATCAAAGGATATAATAAATATTGTGACGCTGCAAATAATAAGCGAAGGATTAAGCTAAATCACGGATACGCATTAACTGGTTACAAATTGCAAGGCGAGACGGTGGACCGCATGCATGTATATTTTGACCGCTCTATTGGTTATGAGGCATTTTTAGTATTAATGTCACATCATAGACAGGAAGTTAAGCTTCATGCGTCCGCTAAAGAGTTAGAAAATATAGTGTATCAGCGTCTTGATAGTGACGTAGAGAAAGTTAGGAATCAGTTTAAGATTAACAGCTATAAGATGCGAGATGAGACGCGTATTAATTCTGCAGGGAAAGAATATACAGTTCAAGTAAAGGAAGAAATACCTAACTGGCTAATTGGCTTAACGCTTGCAGTTAGCAGAAGAGCAAATAATAGCTTTGCAATAGACTATGGCAAGGGTGGCACATTAGATGGTAATAAGGTAATCATCAAGGAGTATTTAGAAGCAAGATCACGAGTCTTTGAGTGCCACGGTAAGATGCGTGAATGGAAGAGAGATATCGAGGCTACTGGTAATATTACAAGATTACATAGCAAAATTCTAAGTCAGGCTACTAATTTAAAGAGTATCAAATTAGACGATACAAGTGCTGCTATTGATTTTGAATTAGATTTAAACATCAAAGATTTAAAGATTGATCCATACAGTATTGCTCTTAGCACTAGCGAGGATAGCTTTAAATACGTTATTGAAAATATTTTAAAAGAAGCAAAAGAGGAAAAATCAGAGAATGTACACAGCAGTAAACAAGATAGCCTAGAGCCAAAAGCAACAAAAGGTATCACATATATTGATGGTAAGGCGTGCATTAACTTCAAGGAGCTTGATAGCAAACATCAAAGCAAAATCATCGCTATTTGTTTAAACGAGCAGCCTTACGAAAATCTTAAAGAGATTTTTGAGGAACTAAAATTAGAAAAAGATGTTTTAAGAGATTATGCTTCAGTTATTTGTGATAGCTACTCTAGCGTAATTGATACTGAGAATGCAGATGAATTTAAGCGTTTAATTCTTGAAAAGAGAGATATCAGCAAATTAATAGCTGAGAACAAAGTAGAAGCTAGATCCTTAATAAGAGAGAAGAATTTTAGCAAGTTAGAGGAGCGGAAAACTCAGTTAGAAGAGCAGATTGCGATAGTACAAGAGCAATCGGTAAAGCACGAAGAGAAATTAGAGGAAATAGCCGGAAGAATATCAACTAGGCTTGCACTAATTCAAGAAAATATTAATCTGAACAGTAGCTCTGTATTAATGGGCGAGAGGACTATCCAATTAAATATTAACTATGAGACGCTACGCAAACATGCCGGCTATGACACATATAAATATTATCTAAAGGACATATCTACGCATAGTAGTTTAAATAGCTGTAGTTCATACATAAGTCTTATTAAGCTTGCAAGGGATGTAATAAGTAATGACCAGCATGATTCTAGTGCCTTAACAAATAGCAAGCTAATGAGCTTAGTAAATAGCTATATTGCCGGTATTGATAACTATAATTGGGATAATAAAGAATTAATAGAGCTTAAAAGATGTGGTTTAGCTGAAGGTCAGAAGGTTTTAAGTGATCTTAAGCAAGAGGAACAAGTTACCGGTAATTTTGTTCAAACATTATTTCCTCATTATTTAGGACGTATTTACGAGCAGGAAGGAGAAGAAATCATCGCGAAGTGGGAGGCAGTTAAAGCAGCTAACTCTAATATAGATGTAAAAGAATTAATCTCACGTGTTCAGTCTAATCCATCAATGCTTGGCAAGCTCGCTGGCATCGGTATTGGCATGATATTTGGAGTAAGCTCTAGCCGTCGTAAATCTATAGAGCAGGTAGGTAAACTAGGGCAGCAGCTTCTAAAATATGAGGATAGTATGGCAAGGCTCAGTGAAATTAAGGATAATGATTTAATAAAAGAGCAAGAGCAGAAAATCGTAGTTCTGCAAGAAGAGTTAAATGTTCTTGCCTCTTTAAAAGCAAGTAAAGCAGAAGAGAAGTTCTTAGGTAGTTTAAAGACAATGCAGGCAGGTAGCGGCTTAAATATTAACAGCTTCAAGTCTTTAATTGAGAGTGATGAAGTACAGGATTTGCTTTGCGAGTACTATAATAACCAAAATGAGCAATATACAAGGATTAATGAACCGGATAGAGCAGTAGTAGAACAAGAGGATGTACAATCCGTAATCACTAATTCTAAAACTAATACCCTGTCAAATACTGGCGAAGGTACGAGTCGTAGAAGAGAGCCTACTCGCACAAAAGAGCCGGTACTTCGTTTTGACAAGGTACAGAACGCTCTGACCAGTAGCGATATAGAGAGAATATTTAGGCAATATGCGGCATCTATTAGAGGCGGTGTAGGAGCTATAAAGAGAAGCGGCTCTGAGATTAGTATGGGAAGTCTTAGCATGAATCTAAGCAAAGGTACGTGGATACGTCACAGCAGCGGGAAGGGCGGTAATATCTTTGGTTTTGTACAAGAAGGAGCAAGCGTTAGCAAACGTCAATCACTTGAGATTGTTGCTGAACTTGCACAGCTAAGGACAGAATCAAATAGTTATGATTACCGTGCTCATCTTGCATCTAGTAGAGCCAATAAAGAACAAGGGGTAGAGCAAGACAAGCTCCAAATGGCAAATCAGTGGATAGTTGCTCAAGACAAAATCAATAATGCGGATATCTTTGATCCAAATAAGCATCTAAAAGGCATGATGCAGCATAACACATTAGAGGCGGTATACGCTTACAAAGATGCTGATGACAAGTTACTTGGCTATGTAGTGCGTTTTGTAGGCAAAGAAGACGGAAAGAAACAAACGCTACCTGTCACCTACTGCTACAATGCTGCAAAAGAAGAGTATAGTTGGCGTTGTAAAGGATTTACTGATAAAGGTGATAAACCTATCTTTGGCATAGAGAAAGCTGCTACCTGCAGTAAACCTATATTGATAGTAGAGGGGGAAAAAGCCGCTTTAGCTGCATCTAAAATACTTCCTGATTACGCTGTAGTATCGTGGATGGGCGGCAGTAACGCTGCAGATAGAGTCAATTGGAGTCAGCTTCAGTGGCGGGATGTAATAATATGGCCCGATAAAATGATCAGCCAGGCTTTAAAGCTGCAGAGGTGATTAAAGATAAGCTAAACAAAGCAAATGATCATATAGGTTTTGTCAGTATTGTTGATCCGGCTCAATTGAAGTTTAATGGTAGCATACACAAAGACTTATTGCCTGAGAAATGGGATTTAGCAGACAAATTGCCTGATGGTATGACAATTGCAAATGTTAAAGAGGCAATTGAAAATGTAAGAGCTGCTCATTTAGATATTCAGCAAATACAGAACGTACTACAGAGTACTAATGCTTCAGATGCTTCGCAGCAGTTAGTTGAGCGTAATATTTGGCAGGAAGTATTTAAAGGCAAGATAGTTAAGCTTAAGAAAATCACAAGCTTAAGTGCTAATGAGTTTAAAGCTGCTACTTTCTTTAGTTCAGAAGAATCAAGTAATGATGTTAAATATTTAGAGGCAACAGGCAAGGGAGGAGTTGCACATGACTATTTAAAATATGACTCACCAATGTATCAAGATATATTAACTAGTCTTGCGATGCGTGACGAGCGTTTAAGTGGCAGTATCAAGGGTTTAAGTAGCAATAATACTCCTGATATTGAAACTATAGAGCGAAGAGCTAAGTTAATAGATGATACACAAAATCTATATGAGAAAAAAGCACTAGAATATAGCGGTATCGCAGGTACAAATGCAGTATACAGAGATTATTTGGAACTGATGGTAAAAAACTTTGGCAAATCACACGAAAAAGTAACGTTATACAAAAATATAGTGCGTGATGTATCTATCCTACATTCAGCTCAGCTTGGCATGAATATCAATGATTTACCTTATAGTCACCACAAAGAGATAGCACGAGATTTGTATAGCACTATCTCAGAGTATAGTAATAGATACGCACTAGATGCTACTGACAAAAACAAGATTGCAAATTCAGTATATGAAGAACATTGCACGCTTAAAGCTTGGGAGCAAAGATCATACGAGCAAGTTGCTACTAGCCATAAGGTTTATGCGGAGCGTCAAAAACGCCTAGAACAGACAAGACTCGCCGATATTGAAAGGAAACAGAACGCAAGACCTTAGTAACACATACGGAGCAAATCAAACATGAGATATTGGCAGCAAAAACAGTAGCCGAAATATTTGTAGCTTTAGAGAAGGATCAAAAGTTCTTTATAGCACAAAATGGCAATATTAAATATACAACATTTAATTATAAATTTGTGGATCTAGTGGGACAAGCTCTTGAATACAAGGAACAAGAACTTTTACCTAAATTAAAAGATGTAGTAGCAGCAGTAGAACAGCATGGTGTGCTTAGTACGCAAGACATATTAGCAGAGCTGAAAGATAGTAAGGACTTAGAAGAGACTTATAAGCATTTTGATAGCAGTTTAGAGCGTCATCAGTTAGAAACTCAGCATCAGCAGATCAGACAAGATAAAGTAGATGCCAAAACTACCGATGAAATGTTAACTGCAATTAGCCGTGAGCATGAGTTCTTTAAGTCTCTTGATGGCAAGCTTAAATATGCAGAGAAGTATGATAGTAGTATATTATCTGCGATCTCAAATGCTAAGACTATAGAGCAAGACACGCTAATTACAAATATGCATAATATGGTAGTATATGCTAAGAAACATGGTATATTAAATGATCAAGATATACTCAATCAATTTAACTCTAATGATAGTCGAAACGCGCTTAAGAATTTAAGTAAAACATGTGAGAAACATTATATGAATCATCATAATGAGAATATTAAACAGCTATTAGATGATGAGCATGTAATGGTAGGCACTAAGAAATATACATGCCCGCTTAAATATATGAAGCATGAGATGCAAAATAATATGCCTAGCTTTGTAGATGAGAAGCAAATAGCTACCACCTTTGCAAAGGTAAAGGCAGAAGTTAAAGAGCTACGTCTAGAAAGAGAGTTAGAACATACAATGACGATGAGATTTTAAGGATTTGCGGTACCATCAGTTTTTGTGAAGTGTAGTATAAAATTAAGTATGTACTTAATATGATTAATTTACCTAAAGTGGAGCGATTAAATTGGCTCTATATAGATATGAATAGTTATTTTGCAACAATAGAGCAACAATTAGATCATACGCTTAGAGGTAAGCCCATAGCAGTAGTAGCTAATCTGTCTGATAGTACCAGTGCTATTGCTGTCAGTTATGAAGCAAAGAAACTTGGTATTAGTACTGGCACTAAAATATTTGAGGCAAAAAGGATATATCCTGAGCTAGTGTGCGTTGTATCTAAACATGAGGAATATACAAAATATCATAAAGCCATATTTGCAGAGGTAGAGAAACATTTACATGTAGATAAGATATTATCAATCGATGAGGCAGCATGCAGACTTACAGGAGAGTTATGTAATCAGGGTAATGCTATTAATATAGCAAACCTGATAAAACAATCGATCAGAAGTAATGTTGGTGAATGTATAGGATGTTCGATAGGTATAGCTCCTAACCGCTATTTAGCAAAAATAGCGTCTAATATGCAAAAACCAAATGGTTTAGTAGTAATATGTCCCGAAGATATACCGGAGAGATTGTTGGGGTTACATCTGAATGATCTACCAGGAGTAGGCAAAAGTACATATAGTAGACTTCGAGGTTATGGAATCCAAACAATTGGGCAGTTATACAAGTGCTCACAACAAGAACTCAAGAAAAAATGGGGTAGTATTGTTGGTGCAAAGCTATGGTATTTATTGCGTGGTTATGATTTATCTAATGAGAGTACAGCAAGTAATACAATAGGTCATAGTCAGGTACTTGCTCCAAACTTACGTAATGTTGAATCAGCCCGAATAGTGGCTTTAAGTTTATTACAGAAAGCGACTTATAGATTAAGAGCAAAAAAGCTTCAAGCGTCACGAATTATAATAACTATTCAAACTACAGATAGGCAAACGTTAAAGAAAAGTATTAAGGTAGCAAAGTTATCGGATAATATATCGATTTCTAAAATATTTGTTCAAGGATGGCAGGATCTAATAAATCCTTATATAGAAAATAATAATAAATTATTACCGCATAAATATCTATTGCTCTTACAAGTTTAACAGAGCTTGATAATCAGTTAAGTTTTGGAGATATGATGGAGGATAAACAGAAAAAAAGAAATACATCTCTGACAGAATGTTTAGATAAAATTAATAATAAATATGGTAATAATACTGTAGTATTAGGATGTATTACTAAATGAGCTATTTAAAAAGGTCATGAGCGAGCCTGTAGCTGCTCGTGAGTTTCTAGAGCATTATTTGCCAGTGACATTTAAGAATAAAATTAACTTAAATAGTGTCAAAATAGAAAAGGAAAGTTTTGTTACTGAAGACTTTAAGAAAGAGACTCAGCGATGTCGTGTACTCTGTTTCTTTAAAAAATGATAATATTAAAGATAGTACTGCTGAAAGCGCTAATAATGACAAAGCGTACGTATACGTGCTTATAGAGCATCAATCTAGTAGCGATTACTGGATTGCCTTTAGACTTTGGCAATATATGCTGCTGTTATGCGAAAGGCATAAGGACACCAATAAAAATAAAAGTAATAGTGCAGAAGAAAAAGATAATAAGCTCCCGCTAATATGTCCTATAGTAGTATATGCAAATGATAAGCCTTATAATGCTCCAAGGAGCTTTTGGGAGTTATTTGAAGATTGCAAGACTGCTAAGGAAATGATGGGCGGCGAGTATTTACTTGTAGACTTACAAAAACAAAGTGATAATGAGATAGAACAAAATAAGCATCTTGGTATGATGGAGTATATGCTTAAACATATCAAGGCTCGTGATATCTTAAATCTATGGCAAAGTCTACTTGAGAAGTTTGAAAGTAGTATTGAAATAGATAAGGAAAATGGCTACATTTACATTAAGTGGTTATTATGGTATAGTGATGCTAAGGTATCTGAAGATAAACAAGTAGAGTTAGCTAAGATCATAGCAAAACACTTAAAAAAGGAAGAACAAGAGGGACTTATGAGAACTATTGCTGATAAATATATTGATGAAGGTATTGCTCAAGGCATGCAGATTGGAGAAGCTAAAGGGAAATATGAAGTAGCTAAAAATATGCTTAATGCTGGCTCCGATATCGCTTTTATCTCTAAAGTTACAGGGATATCGATTCAGGAAATTAATAAGCTTTCAGGCTCTCAATAATCCGTTTAGATCCTATAAACGTTATCCTTTGTTCTTGTGAGCTTGCTTCTTCACTTCTATATGACGCTTTACTAGCTCATTTAATTCCTCACGTCTTTTCTTGTAACTAATATTACTACTTGCTTTTACATTCGAGACTTCAGAATGACTTAAGCAAGTCTGAACTACTATATAACTATGAATATCTTAAATTTTTTTGTTTATGTTGCTATTTTTGTGTTTTCGTTGGTAATACATGAAATAGCTCATGCACACACTGCTTATTACCTTGGTGATCCAACAGCTAAAAATATGGGTAGATTCTCTCCTAACCCATTAAAACACATCTCATTAATCGGTATATTACTACCAATAGGACTATACCTGACTGGTATGCCGATGTTCGGATTTGCAAAACCAGTCCTTTACAATCCTGTATATTTCAAAAAACCTAAACGCGATATGATACTTGTAGGTCTTGCTGGACCTTTATCTAATTTCTTATTAGCTGCATTAATCTTTTTGATTCTTAGAATATTTCAGGTTTACTCTATAACTTATTTCAATAATATACTGGGATATATATTAGTAGTGAACTTAGTACTGTGTTTCTTTAACTTAATCCCTATACCTCCATTAGATGGTAGCATCCTCTATATGAGCAGTATTATTCATAAGAATCAAGAGTTTGCACAGAAACTCACTTGGTTTTGTTCTGGTATATTATTGTATATTATAGTGTTTTTACCTTTAACAGGAGATAATATTATTGCAAGATATATGCAATGGTGTATTAATGCACTATTATCGCTGTTTCACTAATGGTTATATCTACTTATTAGTTTTTAACTTCTGTTGATGACATACTAAATTAGTATTAGATATCTCATCACTTAGAATACCATAATCAATTTTTGTATGCCATATATATTGTTGTGCAGCATAACGTACGCCACTACCTGCAACAACATTGCTGAATATAATGACATTATTATCTAAGTTTATTAATGCAATATTATTAATATCATTATTCAAATACTGTACATTTAAATTTCTGCCATTTTCACATTGATAATCTATAGATTCATATTGAAATGCAGATTTATTAATTTCAAGGATTTTAACAATTCTTGTGGTATTGCATGATATGCATAAAATGCTTGTGAGCAAAATGAAACTAATTTGACGCATGTTCTTCTTGATTTATTTAATATTCTACAATGTATTCTAATTTAGTATTAGATAAATTGCATTACTCTATTTAAGCAATGCAGTTGCGGATACAGTGATCGATACTGTGCTTGTACCCGGCTCTGCAGATGGTATCACAGCGGCGTCAGACATCATACCTAAAGCAGGTGCTGCATTTCTGTACATCGCTATTGGAGGTCGCGCACCTAATCTAGTATCAATATTTATCATAGTAAATCTACTATATTCTTGACCAAGAGCTTTTGCAACTCTCGTAGCTTGTTGCTTTAGTTTTGCAATAGCAGATTCAATCATAGAGTTTCTTATAGCATCTCTCTTATCATTAGATAATGTATAATTCAGATTTTGTATTAATAAGCCTTCATTTTGTAATTGTCCGATTACTGATAATAATGCTTCAGGTGTTCTACTTTGTAATGATAATACTTGACTGCCACGCCACTTCTTTTTCTTTAACCGTTTCTCTTTATTACTGGTATTTTGTTCTTCATCATATTGATATATATTATATTGTCCTGTAGAGACGTTAATATCCGGTTGTTTGGCTATTTTTATTGCTGCCGCCATTGAAAGATTAACCGCATTTTGTACAGATTTTGGATCTACGCCCTCCTCTTCTATACGTATACTGGATATTAGTAAATCTTCCTGTACATCCATTTGTTCAGTAACAGATATATTAATGTATGAGGAATCACCCTGCTTTTCTAGAGCAGCTTGATTCTTACCAGCAATTGTTTGGAATGAAAATAATACAAATGCTACCGTAAGAAAAGTTTTATATAATTTATGTTTCATAATATATTTTAATCCTAAATTAATAACCATTATATCAGTTTTGCGAGTCTTTTAAATCTATTTCTTTTTTGTCATTTTATCCATCAGATTGTCAGGATCTTTAGCTTTTCCCAAAACACTGACATCACAATCTTGTATTGTAACGTTATTTGCTCCTGTGACAGTCAAATATCTTGGAAATTTAGTAGTTACTAAATATGCAGTACCTCCTGCTACTATTGCCGAAAATAACACCACTAGGCACATATTCTTTAAAAAAGAATAATTACTGCACTCGACAACATAAGCAGCACTAGCAGATAGTTTTTTACTATATTCATCTAGTTTTTGATCTACTGAACTTATATGTTTTGTGATATGAGATGTTAAACCGTGACTTACTTGATCTATTTCTGTTTTGTATTTCTGTATTTCCTCTGCGTAGCCACTGATGATAGTACTATATGAGTCATGCAATGATTTTGTATATTCTTTTTGGATTTTATCCAGTTCTTTTGCAACATCCGGTATGATATTTGTTACTGCTTCTTTTGTTTTTTCCGGTAATACAGTTAAAACTCCAACTTCATTTTGTAGTATCTCATACTGATTTTTTTGGGCAGTAATAGTTTTGTCAAACGTTTTGACTGCATCATTAAGTTGTTCTGCGCTACTAGATAACACTTTGCTCAATTCTTGCTGCTGCTTTTCCAGTGCTTTAGTAGAAAAACTCAATTGATTCTTTAATTTGTTCACTGCGTCGTCATCAATACTCGGTTCTACATTGAGAGGAGTGGCTAATTGTGATGATTCTGCACTATTGGTTGCATTGCTAGTATTTTCCGATATCTCTAATATATTTTGTTTTTCTTCTAAATCTTGGTTTTGATTATTTGATTCTTTTTTCATATTGATTCCTCATTTTTAGTGTTAATATTGAAGTTTCAGGTTAATTTGAAAACGATTTTTCTTGGGCGTGTATCCTCTAGTTCTGCTTCTGACTCTGCATCAGATATTTCATTAATATCATCATTAATATCGTGATCTGTACTTGCCATAGAACCTAGTGGGGTATTTTCAGTATCGCTATCATGGCTTGGTACTTTTTCTTTTAATGCTTGCTCTAATGCCGCTTCTTCAGACAACGACAAAGGAATATAGCCTTTGTTTTTGCGTTCTACTTGTGCTGGTGTAAGTTGTAGCTTTGTTATCCGTATTTGGGGTTCAGGAAGACCTACAAAACATTCTAGATCCTTAAGGCTTGCTATATCATTTGTTGTGATTAAGGATTTTCTTTTTTCTTGCTCTGTATATGAGACGCCGTCTCTATGTTCGTGAGCTCCATATGAGGTATTTTTTTTGCTGCGATGCATACTCCATATTGCCAAATATATCAGTAATTAAACGAGCAGTACTTGGATCGGTACTTCTAAACATGAATTTAGTAGCAAACTGATCAAACAAAGTACTGCCTGCATAATGACCATATTTGTCAAAGAGTTGGTTTAAAGACTGGGTGGCTGCCATCACGCAACCACCATATTTACGTGATTCTGCAAGTAATGTTGAAAGAGAATTAAGCCGACCAAGACTTGCCAGCTCATCTATTACAAACCATATACGTCTTTGCTCGTTAATGCCTGACTCGATTAAATAAGAGACTGCAAGTTCTAAGATGCAGGCAAGCAGCGGTAAAGTCACTTCCCGTTGCGACGGACTACTCGATAAGAAAAGCCAGCTATTACTACCTTTTTCAATATTTTGAAAATACTGCTTTAAAGAAAATTGCTGCTTGCTATCTTGCAGCAGACAAATTGGTCTTACCGAGGTAGTCATGACAGACAAAATAGATTCTGCAGTAGTAGTATTATTTTTGGAAAAATATCTAGCTGCTCTTGTCCCTTGTAGTAAATTTGCTAAATCCTGCCTATTTACTTTAGTAAGTATCTTTTTAAGAGCAGTAATAGTACGGCAATCTTTCTTGATTAAACTCTCAACACATGAGGTAAATAGTATCTCACTACTATTTTGCCAAAACTGATCATTGCCACCTCCAGTACTCCGTTTATCGAAAGAAAAAAGAACTTTAGCAAATTTCTCAAGTCTTGGATCTACCTCGCCTATTGCTACGTTATTAGATGTTGCATCTTGCCAAAAGTCCCATGAATGAGAACGAGCATCTAATGGATTAAATATGATATCGCCTCTATTTGGATCATAATATTGCTCTATCATCTCGCCGGTCTGATCTACTACGATAGCTGGATGTTTTGCATCTCTTACTTGGGGCAGTAATGTATTAATGAGATTCGTTTTACCGCTACCAGTACTACCTGTAACTAAGAAATGTCTAGTTTCTGTGTTCTTGATTAAAGGCATGTCACCGATGTGAAACTTACCTATTAAATTATGTTTTTTGAGATATTTTCTTACTTCTGAGGCGGTTTTAATTGTGCTGCCGCTGATATGCTTTGTTGCCCTTGCAGTCTTACCAAACTTGCTCCATATCATAAACACTAGAAACACTAAAAAGACTGTACTACCTGCAGCAAGGAAAAGGATACTTGCTATATAATCTTTAAGCATCATATAGGCTTGCTTGTATTTTGGCGTATTTAAGATAGTTGTGACTTTAACACTCCTTGATGCCTTATCTATAGATAGATCATATATATCGATCCTTGGCTTACGTCTCTTTGAATCTTCAGATATTTTAGGTGTAATATCCCAAATAAAATCTACAAAAGATGCTCGCATATATGTTTTAGCAGCAAATATATTAATTGCTTTATATTGTGGCAGAGTTAAGAAAACGACTAACAAAGCTGCAATGACAAAAGACCAAAATGTTGACACTCCAATAACCTGCCTAAACATCCTTACTTTATGGATGAATATTTGTCCGCCTCTGGTGTAATCATCTAACATTTTAGTACCTATTTTCCTAACTATCTGCAAATTCTATAAGTTTTTTATAATCAAAATTATCAGCTTCTTTTAGTGCTTCTATATATAGTTTTCTAACTACACCATCTTGCGTTAGTGAACCCTTACCCCAACCAAATCGCGGTTGATTATTGCTAATTGCTACAAAATCTGCAAATAACCTCGAGAACCTTCCGTTACCATTGGGAAAAGGATGAATGAACACTAACCTATGATGTAATCTTACAGCGATCTCGCGTATGGAATACACATTGTGATCTTTCCAATAACAAACATCTCCAAACAGCTTTTTTAATTCCTGTGCGATATATACACTATGTACACCTATATTTGTCTGTGTTTTCCTGAATTCACCTGCCCATTTCCAAGTTTGATCAAACATCTTGTGATGAAGCTTTTGGGCAAATTCTAATGAATATATATCCTTCCTTTTTCGTCTAAAAAGCCACTGTTCTGCCTGTACAATATTAAATTGTTCCCATTCATTTAATTCATGTTGAGTTGTTAAATGTCTAGGTATTAGGTTATGAACCTCATCAGCATTTAAAGGAGTCGCCCCCTCTGGGTAATCAAATTTCATTGCCAAATGTCTTTTATATTATTTTTTAGTACTTCTTCTTTAAGAATTTCTTTTTGCTTTTTCTGCATATTATCAAGTACTTTCTGATCTTCGAGTAACATAGAATGAGATATAGAGTGCAATTGATTTGTAATATATTGTTCTGCTTGCTGATCTATTGCAGTTAATAAGTCTTTTTGCGGGACTAAAGCATATACTACTCTACAACCGAGCCCTTCTGCTACCTTCTCTAAAGTGCTTAATGTCACATGTTTTAACGTTTCATCTTTTTCTATACGTAAAATTCTTGGTCTGCTAAGATTACTTCTTTTTGCTAATTGTAACGCTGTCATCCCCATTGCTTGCCTTATTGTTTTAATCCACCCTTCCGCCGGTATGGTGATATTATCAAAAGGTTTTAGTTGTTGTTTTAGTTGCTCACACATTAATTTTCTAAATGACCATTTCCATTTCATATTAACCTTACTTTTAGTGTAATTTATTTATTACACTTTTTTATGAAAAAAGCAATTTATATGTTACTAATTTATTTTTAATTTTGTTTTAACCATGATACTAATACCGCTTTTGAGTATTTACGGTGATGTTCATCCTTTGCAGAATGATAGTATCTTACTGCCTTCTGCCAACTTTGATGCTTTTCGTGTAATGATTTAAGTAGTTGTGCTGCGTACATGATATTTTGCAAGGGATTGAGCATATCATCTAAATCTTGATCAAACTCTTTAGCATGCCATCGCCAGTTAATCTGCATGATGCCTATATCAATATTAGTGATGCCTTTGGCTAAATACTGCTTGATGATTTGTTTTGCTTCTTCTTTAGAACTCGCTTTAACAGATTTACCGGACACACCGATTGCATAAGGTTTTAAACCTGACTCAACGCTTGCAATAGCAGCAAGTAAACCACTTGGAATTTCATGCTCCTTTTCTATTTTCTGTATTAGCTGTGGCATATCAGATGCAAAACAAGCATGAGTGCCTAAAGTAATTAAAAAATATGCTAAAAAGTACCGTATTAATTTGCACGGTCGCACTAAACAAGGTAAGATATATGTATGATGTTTAACTTTTAGGTATGATATGAGCAGTAGTAAAAAACAATATAGTATTTTTAAAAAACCTATCAGCAAGGATAATTTTTGGAATCTTATCTTTTGGTTTGGTATGTCTGCTGGCACTTTAGTATCTTTCTTACTTGCTCCTAAAGCTAACTCAGAACAAGGTTTCTCATACTTGGCACTTGCAGTGTTCTTAATTACATTAATTGGAGTTCCACTAGTAGTATGGTCCCGTTCCAAGGTTACCTTTGTTAAGGAAAATATTTTTGTAAATAGTGAAGGTCGGGAGTTAAAGGTACCAAAAGATCTACCTATGGCTTTTTTTGTTATTGTTAGTACCATCGGATCATTTGCTTTAATATGTCTTCTGTTAGATAAATATAAGGTGTCTGATCCTATTTCAGCTCTTATTGCTATTCCATCATTGTTCGCTATTCCTACTTTATTCTTCATATTTAAAAACTGTCCTATTTCTATTTTATTTAACCGTAAAGTTTGGTCTGTCATGGCAAATGTTAAAGAAAGTGCTAATAACTTTAACCATTTACATAGTTCTACGTTGAACAACACTGATATTGGTTGGCGTAACAGCACATTATATTCTTACCGTCCCGGTAATATTTATTATCGCGATCGTTAATGTTGCACTCACTCGACGTCCTCACCCTTGATCCTTGTTCTTACTAACGGAATCCATCAAAGCTTGTGCTTCATCTTTATCAAATGGTTTATGTGGATCCGTATATTGAGCGACTACTTGTTGTTTCTTAGGTTCATGCTGCTTTTTATTATGACTGTCTGGATTATGACTTGATGGTCTACCTACTCCATCCGTAGCACCAAAAACAGTTCCAAATTTTCCTTTACCAATTCTATCCTCTTTATATTGATTAATTTGTAGCTGTTTTGCATATTGTTGATCACTTATGTGTTGATGAGAATCGTCATATTGACTAAGGTTATCATTGTATCTTGTATCATGTTGGGCTTTAAGATTATCTCCTTTAGTTGTGATTTCTCCGCTTATCACTTCTGCATCTGTTCTAATACCATGATCTCTTGCAAATTCATCTCTTTTGCTGCCAATATTATTATCTAGCTGGTGATTTTGAACAAAATTATCTACATTATTAGAACTTGCTATATTACTGCCTACTCCTTGTATCTCTTGTAAATTTCTTTGTGCTGCAGAACCGCTTATATCTCTAAAGACTGCTCTTGCCCTATACGTTCCTGCTGCTACCTCTCTTTGTGCTTCTATTGCTGTTCCCCCATACCTATTTTGATAAGCATTTAATACATCTTGATACATATCTTTATCAAAATTCGCAGAGTTACTGCGTGTATGATTAATACCTTGATTATGACTATCTATATTGTTCTTATGAGTGCTAATTGAATTTTCTAGTCTTTCTGCTTGTTGATAAGATTCTCTTATTGAATCTTGCGTATTTTTATCAACCCCTAAACTTTCTAAGAAACTCTCAGCATTATTAGTACGCTCGGAAATACCTTGCTTTGCATGAGTTGCATTTTCTTCCGAAAGACTTCTAGATTGCATATCGGATTGAGAACTGGTGTTGCTAGCTGATAGTTCCCCACCAGCTGTTACTTGAGCAGAAAGTATCCCTGCTGTTAACGCACTTGGTATTCCAGCACTTGCTTGTGCTTGTGTGTAGGCTTTAGCATTCTGCTCCCAACCATAATTATTAGAGCTGTCTAACTTATCGATCTCTTGTAATGTTTTCTGTAATTCCTTACCGTAGTCAGTAGAAGTATCGATGTTATAACCAGTATCAGTTTTTGTATTTTGCATAATAGAGTGCAATGCCGAAGCTTCTTGAGCAACCAATTGTTCTTGTACTGTCGACAAGCTTGCTTGCTCTCCTGACATTAATTGCTGCTCATTTCTGATGCCTGCCTCATGACTTGCAATTATACCTTCACCCGCGATATAACGTGCTTCACCAGTAGAGGAAGGTTGACCACTACCACCTGAGAATACTTGCTCACCTGATTGCGTAATAAACTCACCTGTGCCATCTGCATATTGAGCTCTATTAGTACCATCAAAGTACTGCATGCTGGTATCTACTTTATTGGCACTTGTGTTGCCGTATTGCTGATTACCACTACTGTAATTATCAAAGTTTTTGTTGTTAGTTGCGACTTCTGATCCAACGCCTCCTGATACAGATTGCACGCCTCCAACTATATTACCTGCTAAATGCATGATGCCGTCACCTCCAAGCTTTGTTAACCAAAACGATAAAAATGGTACTAACATCTACAGTGACGCGGCAATAGTAACTATCGTATCTATTTTTTTGTACATTGTAGAAACAGCTGCGTAACTCATTACCTGCCTTGATCCTTCAGAAAAGTCACTATAAGTTTCCATAATCATATTAAGGATTGCATTTAACGCCGGCCATAGCTGCAGCGATACAATAATTACCAGATATGTCATATATTTAGTAAATCCGCCGCTCATTAAAATCATCGGAACAACAAAGATGAACGCCCCATAGACAATGCATTTAAATACCACAAGCATTAATGGCAGATAAATACTTGCCATATCACTCCCGATTAAGCTGCTGCTCTCATGCTGCATGCGAGCTCTTGCAACTGCATATGAGCCACTTCTGAAGTTTGATATTGTATTAATCATCATTTGCTGCTTTAACAAATCTTCGGCACTACCGACCCCATAAGCTTTCTTAATGTTATTTTTAAAATAATGTTTCAAGTATAAACTTGCTTCTAAATTAGGTTTTTTTAAATGTCCTTTCCCGTCATAATTGAAATACGTTCCACTGTCATTTGCTTGATTAAAGCTTCTACTTGCGAATTTTACTAATATTCTTTCCTCCTCTTGCGGAAATAAATGTCGCTTGAGATATGCTACCGCCTCTTTGCAGGTCATCGATTCATATTGACGCGTTTTTGGCTCGAATAACTTGACTCTTCTTAAGCCACCTGCTTTTTCTTTCAATAACTTCCAAATATTATCTGTTGCAAATAATTCTTCTTTCGTGAAGCTGTAGCCAATCATTGCAGGTAGCACTACGCATGTTATTGACGTTTACTGGATCTTTAATCCGTACGTTTTTAACTTCCTGCTTTAATCTCTGCCCAAAAAGCAGACCATAATTAAAATAATCAAATTTTTGATTACTAAATGGTCTAAAAGCTTGCTCAAAGCCTCTTGTTATGATGTAGCCAAACTCTTCTAGAATTCCAACAGGGACAGCAAAAGCAAGAGGTATATGATCTACTTTTGCGGTATCTTTGGAAATATGATCTTTAATAACCATATGCGTTGATGGCAGTAACAATCCGTTAACAATGATGCAAATACCAAGCACTCTATAAATATGAGACTTGAATTGCCCAAGATGCGTACTTCCTGCACAAGATGCACAGCGTAAAAACATCCCATGCAAAACCACACTCCTTGCACCAAATATAGGTAAGCATCACTTTGATGAAACATTGCGATAGCTTGTAATGTGTTATACATCGCATCAATATAGCCGTATGTATGGATAGTTAAATTCATGACTGCCTCTTATCTCAATAATTAATCTTTATTTATTTTATTATTCCGCTAATTTGCTATCTTGGTCATATTCTTCAAACTGAGTTTGAAAATAACTCTCATCTTGACGAAGTCGTGCTTTCATTTGACCAATTAAATCATATCGCTTATAAGCGTCTGATTTGGCACGCGAAATACTTCGCATAATCTCCCTTGTATTATTTGCAAATTGCTCAAATATCCCCGTATCAGAGATTTGTACATATGATAATTCCTCTACTGCGTCCGAGGTTTTTTTTAGTAATTTAGCAAGATGTGAGGTCACAACGTCGTAGCATAAATGCGTTATGAAATCATGACTCTTAACACTGATATTCTGACTAGACTTATAGATCGCTAGATCCATCTCTATTTTAGAGATCAGCGGCAAACTCGAGAGATCGATTAAATCCATTTCTTCTTCAGTGAGACCTGGATTTTCTTTATCTTGCTCGATTTTTATCGTGATTGATTCGATTAGTTTGGATAATTTGGAATGCAGCGTATCACTACTTGCAAAGGTTTTTTGCTGCTTAGTTGGATTTAAGCAGTATTTTGTCTCATCGCAGGCGTATAAAGTAATCTGACCTGAGCTCTTGCCACTTACTCCCATATATTGCTCTATCAGTTCTTGCTCGGCAAGAGAGCTATATACTTTGGGCGGCAAGCCTTTTTTTGGATGACGATTGTGCCGGATATACTCATCAGCAACTCTTTAAGCTCAGTAGTGCCAGTTTGAGATGTCGTTTTGCTCAAAGCCTTCCAAACTAAATTGAAATTCTCGCCTAACTGAGTTCTAAGCTCCGGGTTATTTTCTGCTGGGTCAGTATCGCTATCTTTTTTGGCTCTTTGTACTATTTCTGCAGAATCTTTAGAGTTGCCGCTTAAGTATAAATCTGCCTGACGCTTTGCCTCAGCAGATTTAGCAAGCTTATCCATAGTACCGGTGATTGGTGCCATCATACGCTCGCAATTTACATTTAATATGTCACTAACATTGTGTCCTACCCCTTCCATCCATGTCATTAAATTCTCACATTGCAGACACATAGTTTTAACGAGCATAATACCGCCATATACTGAAGCATTCTGTGCCATTTGCTTCATACTCTCCATCATCTCCTTGCTACTGATATATGAGAATGCTCCCATTCTTAAGTCAAAATGAGCATTACAAGGAAGACCTCCTAATTTGCAAGTTGGCGGAGTAAAGTGCCCTAGTGATATATCATCAATACCGGGCGTTTTTACAATCATAGAGCCGCCTACTAGATGCCCTCCCAACTGATCCTTAATTAGAGCAGCTCTACTATTATTTGATAATGTCCCTGATGGCATTACGCTTTTCATTAAGGTTTCAATGCCGGCATATGCTGAAGTTGACTGCAGCAGTGCAAGAATCAGTAAAGCATGTAGTAAGATATTTGCTTTCCTTACTGTTTTACGTATTAGATTCATTTTGTATGAACTATTGCTAATCATTCTTAAACCTCACTCTGCTATTTTCTTCTTGCTCTACTGCACGCTGCGACTTTAGCTCTTGATCTTCTAATATTTCATGAGCAAGAAGCATTTTTTCTTCAAGCTCACTGAAAGATACCGCTCCTCTTGCGATCTCAAATCTAGTCTTGCCGTCTTTGGTGACCAAAATCAAACTAGGTACTGACTCTATTCCAAGCATATTTATTAGCTCCTGATTAAAATGTGTTTTAAAATATTGTGATTTCTCACCATTAGTACTAAGTGCCTCTGTCTCTATTTTGTATTTTTGTGCAAACCCGTGAACAACAGGTGCTGCCTGCGTGCTATAAGGACAATCGCTACTAAAGACAAAAAACAATTCTATATTGTGTGCAAGCACAGCTATTTTCTCTTCTTTTGCCTTTTGCTCTTCTTGCTGATGGATTTTGCGACCGTATAAATTTACTGGATTTTCTTTGTGATTTACGTCGTTTGGATGTAGTAAATTCACAAGCCTATATGAATGATCTAATTTTAATGCACTATCTAACATCTCAGCTTCTTTCTTTTTATAGGCATATACATGATCAAGATTTTCAGGATATCTAATCATCATATATTTTAGGTCATCTAACTCTTTGCTAAACGCCTCTACCTCCGACCTTGCTTTAGCTCTTTCTTGTTCTTGTTTTTGTATTTTCTCTAATTCTTGCTGTTGTTCCTCATTTATTCTTTGTTGTTCACGTTCTTCGAACCATAACCAGCCTCTATATCTTTGATGAAAAAATCCATTAGCTGCAGCAACGCTCGCCTGCGTGCAAATGAGAAAAACAACTACTAAATTCTTAATTATGCTGCATTTCATTACTCTTCTCCTACTCTCCACCCGCTTGCATTGTTATCTTGATTTTGTGTATTGCCATCAAATTCCCTGATATCAGGTAAACTATTATTAATTCTCTCTTTTAAATCATCGCCTCCTGGCATTTTATATTTGCTAAAGAATTTAACCTTTAAATCCTCAATGAATTCCGTAAAATCAATCTCATCCCAGTTAATTCTTTCTATCTCTTCAAGCGTTAACCCCCGACAATCCGGATTTTTCCCGCTACCAAAACTAAGACCTAACTGCTTTCTTGCTTGCACTTGCACCACCTTGTCAAGCAGATTGCCAAAGCAACAATAATGGTGTTTTACAAGAGTTGTGACGCCGACCTTTTTATTGCTTTCCTTGCCTACATAAACACATAAATTCTTTTTTCGCTTCTCTATAAGTAGCAGCTCGTTTTTACTGCATTTTGCCCCGACATTACTGCCCCAACCTTTTAAACTAGCCGAGCAGCAATTGGTGTAACTTGTCGCTTTTTTACTGCAATGATCACTACTTCCTTTAAAAAGACTAATATTTACACCATCCCCTGCTTTCATCTGACTTACCGCATATAATTTAGATATAGAATCCATCATCTCGCCATTGGTTAAGAACCTATGATCTACGCAGTTACCGTCAATACACGGAATCCCTTCGCAAATTATCCCTTCCTGCCTTTCTTTCTCCTGCAGTCTTACTCTTGCTTTTGTGCTTTCTTTAACTATCGGGGTCCATCTTTTACAGGAATATTCCTCTTTCCTATTAACGCAATTACCTAGAGAATCAGTAAGTAAACACTCCAAAGTAGAGACGAAATAGCAATGCGAATATTTACTACAATCATCCTTGCTTGGATAATCACACACTTTCTCAACTGAATACTCCCAGCAATCCCTATATACTTCATATCCATCAATTGTCCTTGTACCACTTGATATGCATTCTTTTTGGATGTCTCGACATGGGTAATTTGATTTAAAGCTGTCATTAGCCACACATGCCGTAGATGTAATTAAATATCCAGCAAAAAAGATATAAAGTAATTGTTTAATCATTATGCTATATTTCATCATTACCTAATTCTTTAACCTGCAATGCTCATACCATACTTCACTCCACGCGGTACAAATATTCTTCCAATCTCGGTACTGGTATTTGAAATGATATACAGCCCACTTAACTTCATATCTTTGGCACTCACTAACACCACCACTACCTATAGGATTAATGCCTATATTTTCATTAATTTGCTCAAGCTCCGATCCTATTTTTGGTGCTATGATCGACCTTAATTGATGCTGCACAGAATGATCCTGCCTCATATTCATATAGAAATATTTCTTTGTTTTTCGTCCCCTTCTGTCCTTCTTGTACAAAGCCCCTTGACTCAGAAAGTGATGGTGATTTCTGCATATTTCCTCACCTGATATATCAATTGCTCTCTCCTGCCAAGGTTGCCCTTGCCTCTCCTCCTTTAAGCATTTTAAGTGCAGTACATCACTGCAATTGTAAATGTTTCTAAGTCTTTCGCAGAAATGTTGGTCATAGATAGTATCTTGTCTTGTACTATCTACTTCTTGCTTAAGTTCCATGAAATATTCAGGATCTCTCTCAATATTTCCTTTAACCGTCTTACAATCCACTCCTATATCCCTAAGATTTGCTATGATGTTCCCTATCATCTTAGAGCTGCCTTTTGCTATTTTCTTCGCATCCTCTAAATGTGCCTGCATGCCCGGTCTACTTAAATCCACGAACATTTCATTGTGAAATGGGTCTTTTGCCATTTCCCTTCTTGCAATGCTATCTAATTCTAATACATCCAAACTTTCCAATCTTGCTCTCTCATGTGCGATCTTGCCTGAATCAGCTATAGGAGGCATCTTATTCTGACCAATTTGCTCTGCTATTGCCTTTTGATCTTGCTCTACCGTTGCTTTAAACTCTTCTAGATTTGGTACGCTTCGCTCAAATAATGGATCAACTTTATTGATGTTGGTCTCTAACTGCTCATCTAAATATTGAGCAAAAGCAATATTGGTCATAATTTGCATAGCTACCCATAACAGCATTAATACAGCAATAGTTTTTACTTTCATTGTGCTAGCCTCTGCTTTGCTTCCTCCTTTAAGTCTCCACGAGTAGCAAATTCCTCTAGAGCGTACTTGATTGATACAGCTCCTTGTATAGAGTCGTACCTAGTAGCAGCATCTTCTGCGTCAAACAAATTCTCCGCTTCTCTGCTTAGTACTATCACCAGCACTTGCTGAGCTTTAAAAGATTTAAATGCTTCATCATCAAGCTCAAGACCGCCGATGTCGTTACCTTCAACTATTTCTTGGGCAAGCCTTAATAATTCCTGAAAGCTCCCCTTAGGTAGACCGTTAAATACTAAATGCCCCCCATATCTTTGTGCTTCCTTGTAATAGCTACGTAGTAAATTTAAGCTCATAGAGCTACTTACAAAGATTCTAAGTTTTGTGTCGCCCTCTTCTGCCTCGCCTAGTGTATCTACTACATCTGCAGCACCTAAAGTTTCATGCTTTGTAGATCCTAGCTTTTTAGATACTTGCTCAAATTCTTGATATTTGTCCTTTAGTCCCTTATTTATCGTGTTTTGTAATTGCGTTTGGAGTTTTTCAGCAAACTCTATATCTTCTTTAGATACCTCCCAAACACTCCCGAGACTGGACGTGCAATAAACGGATAAAATCATTAAAATTAGAGTGCGCAGCAATTCTTTTTCCTCCAAATTAAATAACCAAAATCTTGCCCTTTATACGGATATTCACGAAAGCTACTATAGGCAGTATCAGTAAGACCAACGGGCCAGCAACCAATATCCTTACCACCAGTTGTTGCTTTCGGATTCACCATCTGTAGCTTGTACTGGCTCTTTTTAATCTTTAAATTTTTAGACTTGCGGCATAGCGCTCCGTTTACCTTAGAGCTACTTGTTGAAGTTACATCTGCTAAACCTAATCTATGCTGCTTTGCAAGAACTCTTAAAGTCAGTAACTACTAGATTGCACTCCGCCCTCATGATCCGCATTTGCTCCGCTAAAAGGATACATATTGCCAAGACAACCTCCGCACCAAAACATGCTATCTATCGGTAATTTAAGAGTTGCAGCAGAGCAGTCCATACTGCATGCCGCTTGTGCTACGGGATTACCGAATAAAATAGCCTCAGGATTTAATAAACTTTGTAGTTTTGGATCGTTCCAAGTCACATCAAACTCCGACATATAAGCAACATCAAAGCTACCTTTTTCTAAGCAGGTTATTAACTCTAACCAGTAAATTAATGGATAAGCGTAGTAATGCACATGATAGAAACTATCATGTCTATAGCTGCTACTTTCATAACTCCTATTAAAACTACTTATTTTTTTATTATCGCTACCAAGAGATACACCGCCTAAATTAGTCATACAATATGGCGTCCTTGTCACATCTACTAAACGCACCGGCTCCCAAAAACCTATCGATATTCCAGGCGTTGGAATATTTGCCTTGGTGCACATACAAATAGGACTACTTGGATTCTTAGTATCTCTCTTTTTAGGAGCTATCCCCTTACCAATATTTATGCTTCCGATAGAAATAGGTAATATGCAAGACCAGCATATATCCGTTATGGGATTGACAAATCTTCCCTGACATGTAATATTTGCAGATACTGAAAAAGGCATGAAAATTGCCATTATCAGTATGATTATTTGCTTAATCATCCAATCTTGAAGTCTGCCGCCAAGCTTTCTCTTCAAGATTGGAAATCCCTTTATTCCCATCTTATTTTATAACCTATATTTACCCTTTATCCTTACTTCCTTTTATATTTAAGTCTTTAGATAATTCTTCCTCTAATTCTTCAATGGTCGGTAGTATTGTTCTTATATTTTCAGGTAATGTTTCTGTAAAACGATATTCCGCTAGACCTATAGGTTTACTCATATCACGTAAAGCATATTCGACTTTTATTCTTTCTCCTTTATCCCGACATAAAATTAATCCTATAGTTGGATTGTCCGTTGGGTGTTTTAAAATATCATCTACTGCTGATTGTTTTAAAATATCATCTACTGCTGATAAATAAAAATTCATCTTGCCAATATATTCTGCTTTAAATTTACCGGCTTTTAGTTCCACAACAATAAATGAGCGTAACTTTATATGATAAAAAAGTAGATCTATATAAAAATCTTCTGTACCAATTTGAACAGGATATTGACGACCTAAAAAAGCAAATCCCTCACCTAATTGAAGTAAAAATTTTTCTATATGGCTCATCAATGCATTTTCAATTTCACGTTCATGAGCTTCATTACCTAAACTTAAAAAATCAAATATATATGGATTACGTAATGTTTGTTGTGCTAGATCAGATTGAGGAGATGGAAGTCTGTCATTGAAATTTGTAATAGCCTTACCTTCTCTTTCATATAAATCTGTTTCTATCTGCATAGATAAAATATTACGAGACCAATTATACTCTAAACTTTTTTGTATATACCATTGTCGCTTTTGTTTATCACCTAACCATATACATCAAAATGATATTGTGACCCCAGGGTAATCGGTTAACAAGCTGTTGACCAATTTCATCAAATGTATATATTTCTGCAAAACGCTTCATATATTTTAAGTTCTGAGGACTAAAACCTTTTAAATTTTGAAACTCTGCTCTTAAATCTTTACTTAACTTATCTATTACTTTAGAACCCCAGCCATATCTCTTTTGACGATCTAAAATCTCAGTACCAATATAATGGTAAAGTGTTATGAGCTCCGTGTTAACTGCTCTAGCCGCTCTCAATCTACTTGTAGCAACTCGATTCTTTAATTTCTCTAAAAACTCTGCGTATCCTTGAATATTAATGCTAGTACCATCACTCCCACTATATTGCTTTATTACCATGATTACCTTATTACCTATTTTTTAAATTCTTCTTGACTCTTGCTGATTATTACTTTTAACTTATTTATGTTAGTAGGTTTCCTGCTCTTCTTCTTGTCGCCTACTAACGTTATTCTTTATGACTCTTGGCTGCTAGCGGCGCTGCATTTCCTATTCGTTCCTAGCAGTTATTTTACGTCTAATCTAAATCTTGATCTCAGATATCTTAAGCCTCTTGCCGTCTTGTACCACTATTGCCGGTACTTGCTCTATACCAAACTTATTCGTTAACTCCCCTGCTTGATCAAAATATAATGTTCTACCTATCTCCTCTTGTAACTCCAGTATTTTTCCACCTACAAAAATTATCCGAATTTCTAAGTTATTGTTTTCGTTGTTATTCTTCTCTTTATTTTTTGCTTTCGTATCCTCTAATCTCTTCTTAAGCCACTCCATTTGCTCCTGACTTCTTCCATCAATAAATATTAACTCACGATCAAACACCATGTGATCTAGCGGATTCACTTTTGTTCTTTCCTTATGTAATATCTTGCCGTCAGGTAGTTTAATATCCTCCGTTAATGTAAAACTTGGATCATACCAAAACTTCCTTGGCTTACTTGTAGCTCTTATGCCAACAACAGGTGCTGGCTCTAATACCTGACGTCTTGCTGTTCGTAGCATCTCTTCTTGATGTTGCTGCAAATCAAGCTATTGGCTTCATTAATGCTATCGTTACTTGCAACAGCTGAAGATAGCTCCGATACTTGAAACTCTCTTATGATGTCAAGCTCCGCTTTCTTCTCTTCAGTCGCAGGTGGCGAAAATGGTATCCCGTCCTCGTCGCTGCTATCGTCAGAAAAGTCCGTTTCCCATTCTGAGTTGTCATCGTTAGAATTTTTACTGCTGCTACTTGTGTATACGGTATCGTAGCCGTCTGTATCTAAAATACTATCCTCTTCACTCCAATCACCAACGCTGGAACAAATAGATCCGCTATAGCCGCTATCTTCTATTGCCTCATCTAGCATTTTTATTACTTTCGCTTCTTCCTCACCTAATGAATCGGCTTCTGAAATATGTAAGTCTTCTGAACTGCTAAATGATGATAGAGGAGGTGCTGATGGCTCAAATTGCTTTTGTGTATTTGGTGTACTAAATTCAGTTTCAAATGCTTCACCTATCTCAGTATCAGGATCTTGCCAAGGTTCAGAGTATTCCGTAACGCTACTTGCCATACTAATAGTATCTATAGGCTTGCTGTATATAGGCTCTTCTGCTCCACCTCCACCGCCTAGTGTCCCTGCTAAATTATTGATACCTTGATTTTTTAGCTTCTCTCTTAAGATTGCTATCTCAGATCTTAAATCTGATACTATGTTGTGATGTAGTGCCGGATCTATACCATTAACTACACCTTCCCTACTCTCGCCTCTTTCCTTTGCTTTTTGCTCTATCCTTGCTTTAACTGCCTCAGCTTCAGCTCGGCGTCTTTCTCTTGCTATCTCCTCATTCTTCTTAGCCGCTTCCTCCCATTTCTTTTTGTTCTGCTCCCGAATTGTTGCTGCTCTTGCTAAATTCTCCGCTTTCTTCCGTGCTTGCTCCTCAGATGTTAATTTAGGAGTTTGCTTTACCACTTTCTTTGACTTGGCACCATTCTTCCCTCCAGCTATACCATTTCTTCTTCTCTCAAGCGTATCATACAGTTGACTCATTAAATCCCCGCCGTCGCTAGTTAATACCTTAGGCTTTGGCTCTTTCTTTACCTTTTTTAGTATGTTTTTGCCAAAATTCCTTATCGATTCAAACAATGCTGACCTATTTTCTGATTTTCCTCCTATACTTGTGTCACTGACTAAATTAGGTATAGCAGGTAGCACAGGCGGAATTGGAGGAGCTGGTGGTGGAGATTGCGGCATGATTGGTGGTGAAGACACGTTAGTGCTAATTCCTGCAGAGTCCTTACCAAATAGAAAACTTTGATTTGGTTCTATAGCTGGTTGTGCTTTGGCATCTAATGTTACTGTGAGCATCATTGCCGATAAAAGACTTACGGATACTATTCGTGATATTCTGCCTATTGATCTGCCGTACTTTTTGCTATAGTAGCTTGTTCTTTGACTAGCTGGTAAAAAGTAGTCAGGATCTAGATATTTTGATTGATTTGTTCCATGATCTGCTAATAGCTTAGTGC
>NZ_WHLZ01000005.1:0-60101 GCF_046532895.1 Rickettsia koreansis
AATAATTAATATTATTCTTACCAAGTAGCTCATGAGTGTCTTTCATTAACTGATAAAGGGCAATAGCTTTTTTCTCACTAATCCTGTATTTTTTCACTTGTTCATCACTTAAGGTTACATATCGCCAGTCATGTTCTAATATATAAGCATAAAAAAATATACCGGCAAATATAATTAATATTAAACCTATAATATTTTTAAAGGATAATATTGACTTTAATTTTATCATCTTTCATCTCAAATTGTATTTCTTCTGCCGATGTGACGTTTTTTAAATCTTCTGCTAATTCTGCAGATAATACTATACCGCTAACTTCAAGCAATTTTATTGGAGCTTTTATAGATAGATGCTTCTCAGCTTTGAATTTTCTGACGATATCTATTATTTCAAGCAGCCCTTCTGCTCCTTTTGCATTGATTTCATAATTTAAGTCACTGTAATTAACCCAGCTACCTTTAACATGAATAGAATTTTCACTATATAATATTTGGTATAATTCTTCGGTAATATGCGGCATGAAAGGTGCAAATAGTTTCAGTAACGTTTGCATAACATGATATAAAGTTAATATGCTACTATATTGTCCTTGTGGATTTTTGTGTTCCTCATCATAGCTTCTTGTTTTGCTTATTTCTAAATAATTATCACAAAATATCACCCAAAAGAATTTTTCCGTCAGATGCATAGCATTTGCATATTCGTAGTTTTGTAACTCATTTGTAGCTAGCTTAACTAATTCCACTAGCTTATTAACCATCCATTTATCAAACTCGTTAGTGATTTTTTCTTTAATATCGAGTAAACTCGCTTTTTTATCTTCACCTTTCAGTTTATCAAAATGTATAAAAACAAATTTAGCGGCATTCCATAGCTTGTTAACAAGCCTTTTGCCGTTTTTCATAACGTCTTCAGAATAGGCGGTATCAGCACCTAGCTTTGAATTTGCCGACCAATAACGTATCACGTCGGAACCATATTGTTCTAGCAGTTTTTCAGGAACTAAAACATTGTCCTTAGATTTTGACATTTTACTTCGATCTTCAGCTAAACACCAACCGCTTACCATGATGTTTTCCCACGGCAAAGTATTTTGGTGTAAATGAGCTTTTAAAATAGTATAGAATGCCCAAGTTCTGATAATTTCATGTGCTTGAGGTCTTAAATCCATCGGAAATAATTTATCGTGCCTATCTTTATTAACAGCGAAATCGTCAGAAATCCCATGAGTAGAAAGTTGAGGCGAAACGGAACTTGTTGCCCAAGTATCCATTACGTCATAATCAGGTTCTACTTCCTCTTTACTATAACCCATAGGTAAATCTTTTAACGGATCGATAGGCAGCTGCGTAACATCGGCATATAAGATTTTTCCTTCCTCACCTACTCTTTTAGAGTACCAAACAGGGAAAGGCACACCAAAATAACGCTGCCTACTTATACACCAATCCCAGCTAATGGCATTAATCCAATTCTCTAAACGAATCTTCATATTTTTAGGATGCCAATTTAACTCATTCGCTCTTTTAAGCAATTCTTCTTTATGTGATATAGTTTTAACGAACCATTGCGGTACAGTTAGTATCTCAAGAGGAGCACCTGACCTTTCGGCACATTTAACGGTATGAGTGATGTCTTCTTGTTTAATAAGCAACTCTTGTTCTTTTAAAATATCTATTATTTTTGTTTGAGCTTCTTTAATTTTCAACCCATCTATAGAAGTTTCATGTTGGAAGTCTATTGTACCTTTTTTAGTGATAATAGTTTTTAAAGGTAGATTATGCGTCTTCCACCAAGTAATATCCGTTTGATCACCAAACGTACAGCACATTACCAGTCCCGTACCTTTATCTTGTTGTACTAAAGGGTCAGCAAGCAGTGGAACTTGCTCATTAAAAAGTGGGGTTATAGCTGATTTACCTGCTAGATGCTTATAACGTTCATCGTCAGGGTGATAAAATACGGCTACGCAAGCCGGTAATAACTCAGGTCTGGTAGTGGCTATAGTAAGCGGGTCTTCTTGCTCGGTTTTAAATGTAATATAATTCATGAAAGAGGTTTTTTCCTTATCCTCAATATCGGCTTGGGCAAGAGCTGTACCATCTACCGGATCCCATAAAATCGGTTGATTAGCACGATAAATTTCCTCTTTTTGTACTAAATCAAGAAAAGACATTTGTGATATTTTTCGTGATAACGGACTAATAGTTTGGTACTCTAAACTCCAATCAACCGATAAAGCTATTTGGTTAAATAGACTTCTAAACTTTTCTTCTTCATTTTCTACTACCTCTTCGCAAATTTTTATAAATTCAGATCGATCCATATTATAAGCTTTGATCTGTTTCTGCTTTTCAACAAGTCTCTCGGTCGGTAGCCCGTTATCGTCAAAACCCATAGGATAAAAGATATTTTTACCCATCATACGCTGAAAACGTACAATAAAGTCGGTTTGCGTATAGCTATAAACATGACCGATATGTAACTGCCCTGAAACTGTCGGAGGCGGAGTATCGATTACATAGGTTTCTTCTTTTGCAACGTTTGGATTATAAGCATAAATTTGTTTCTCTTGCCAAATTTGCTGCCACTTTTTTTCATTTTCGGTAAAATTATAATTTTTTGGAAATTCTTTCATAGATTTTGTAGTTGATTCAAGAATATTATTATAAAGGTTATATGTGATTATGACAATAGATGCTTTTCTTTGGGAGGATATGGATATTTAGGATTTGTGCAAGTGGTGCTTGCATGATTAATGACTTATTTACAATTGAGCGAACAAAAGTTTCTTGAAGACCTGTAATTTTGGCAATAACAGGAATTTTAAAGCCCTGACTGAACATTTCCTTCGCTATAATTTACTGCCTTATTATGTTTGCCCTAAGCTTTGCCTATCTCAATACCCTGCACCTTTCCTGCATCTCTATATGTATCAGCGATAGTTTTCATAATAGTATCCTTATCTTGCGGTAATAGATGTGTATCCAATACTTCTACTAATTCCGGTTGTTTTTGTTTTGATAATTTTGTGTTAGTATACCATAAGAACGATCTTAGGTAAAATATAACCTTTTTCTTTATCCAATATTATAATATGCTTAAACTCTGTTAAAAACTTCTCCCATAGTTTTATCATATCCTGCATATGGATATGCTGCATCATATATTCTAGCATACCTAAATGTTTTTTCTTGACGATTTCATCATCTGTCATAGCTTGCAAATCTACTAATTGATAATCTCCCGCCATTCATTTCTTTACCATCACACTATCAGTAAATAAACTCCACAGATTTCTTGGAGCATTATAAATTTCTTTACCGTTGTAAATAACTAAATTATAAACTAGCGGTAATTTATCCTTTCCTTGCTTATGTCTTTCACATAATAATAGTGTATATTTCCATAACCGCAAAGCCGTCCAATAATCAATTGTTGATTGGGCTTCTACTAATACATAAACAAATGCTTCTTCTTTATTATTGGTGCTAATTTTATATGTTATATTACTATATTTCTTATTTAAAGATTCCTCAATATAGCTTTCTTGTTCTACCGTTATTTTTGATAAATCTACTAAACTCTTAAAATCATCGGGTAAATAATATTCCAAAAATTCTTGTGCTGCTACCGGGTCGTTCATTATTATTTTTACTAATGAATCATGTTTTAATTTTTTAGCCATAAAAATCTAGTAGCTTTATTTCGTGGTGTATTTTATCTTAAATTATCTATAATATCCATATTTATTTAAATTTAAGGTTTAATATGCTAATCCTGAACAAACTTTTGCTTACTTTAAAATTAATGCGTGCAGATAAGCTGGTAGCTTATTTGCTGGTTTTTTTTCCTGCTTTATTTGGGTTACTGCTTGCAAACCCCTCAAGAACGGAGTTAATACATTTATTACCATTATTTATTTTAGGTAGTATAACAGCTAGAAGTAGCGGGTGTATTATTAACGATATATTTGATAGAAAATTTGATAAGCATGTTGCAAGGACTAAAGAGCGACCTTTAGCTAGCAAGGCTTTATCTGTTTCTTATGCTATTTTGATACTCTTTATGCTTAGCGTTATCTCACTTTGTATTTTGCTACTTTTAAACAAAACAGCCATATATACAGGTTTTTTTGCGGTAATAATGATTAGCCTATACCCGTTAATGAAACGTATTACGTATTTCCCGCAAATCTTTTTGGGATTTACCTTTAAGCTAGGGGCCTTAATAGCTTATGCGGCAGTTCAGGATACACTTGATATAGCAGCGATTATTATGTATTTAGCATGCTGTTTTTGGGCCATCGGTTATGATACGATTTACGGATATATGGATATAAAAGATGATAAGAAAATAGGAGTGAAATCGTTAAGTATATATTTAGAGAACAAGCATTTTAAGCTTTGGCTTTATATATGTTATATAGGTTTTATATTGTTATTTATTCTAGCAACAAAAATGGCTAATCATAATATCGACTATTTACCTATTTTAGCTGCTTTAATTTTACTGATATTGCAAGTAGCAACT
The DNA here is from genome assembly GCF_046532895.1 of Rickettsia koreansis. Taxonomy (NCBI): domain Bacteria; kingdom Pseudomonadati; phylum Pseudomonadota; class Alphaproteobacteria; order Rickettsiales; family Rickettsiaceae; genus Rickettsia; species Rickettsia koreansis. Next base: position 4,532 of record NZ_WHLZ01000005.1, read on the forward strand.
CTTGATATTGAAAATCCTGCCAATTGTACGACAAGATTCAGAGCTAATAATTATATCGGATTAGTTTTGAGTATGGTGTTTTATTAAATTCTTTTCCTAATAACAGTCTTGTTCGGGATTAGATAATGTTCTTGATGTCATTCCTGCGAAAGCAGGAATGACATTGATCCGTGTAACAACTCCTCTAACAGCCCATAAAGTGACCATCGATATTGCGGTTATATAAACCGCAATTGATAAAGAGTTGCCGGTTACATACCATAGCATTAGGCAGATTGACGGAGTAAGACGTCCGATTAATGAAGCACCTATACTACTGCCGATACCGACTAACATATATTTATCGGCAGTTTTAAATAAATCATTTAGCCAGCAGTTCAAAGGTGCCAAGAACCCGACACCGAGTATTATAATCCAAATACGTACAAAATTAACATACCATATAGATGCATTATTCAAGCAGAGCCATAAAGGAATTATGCTTAAACTCATTAAAATAAGAGTACAGTTTAGTATTTTAAGGTAATGTAGCTTTTTTGTTAGATGCCCTATTATCGGAATCATAATCATATCAAAAATCAGAAATTCAGTATTAAATTTCATCATTATTTCGAGTGATATATCAGTGATAAGCGGAATAAAACTATTCATAAAGACGAAAGGCACTATATAAGTCATATATGAGAAACCTATGGCAAAACTAATGCGTAAGATACTTAGTTTACAGTTCCAAATTGTAGTTAAGTCTTGTAATAGTGATGATACTATATCATTGCGAGGAGAGGACCCAGGTGTCATACCGTGACTTGACCACAGTATCCAAAAATTACGTAAAGTAATTTTATCTTTTTTATTGGATCCCGTGGTCAAGCCGCGGGATGACAATGAGGGCTTGACTACAATATCCTCGCGCTTTCTTAAAAAATAACCTATCAGTGCTGTAAGCCCGCCAAATATGAAACATAAACGCCAATATGTATTATACTCTACATTTAAAACTATAGTACTGATAAATGAAGCAAGAATAATACCGACCATAGTAGATGTTTGATAAAGGTAAGAAGCTTTAAACGCTTTTTTTGCTTCTTTATTCTCTAAAATAAATAATTTAGCAATGGCACATTCACCCTCGGAATATACTCCTTGCAATGTTCTAAGCAACACTAATAATAGCGGTGCAAGCCAGCCTATTTGAGCATGTGAAGGTATTAAACCGATTAGGCTAGTTGTTAAAGCAACGCCGATTAAAGAGTAAGATAAAGCAAAAACACCGCCGTATTTTTTAGCAATTACGCCAAAAAAATAAGAGCCTATGGGACGTGTAAATAAAGACGCAGCAAGAACACTATAGGTAAGTATTAAAGCAACGCCTTTATCATGATTCGGAAAAAAAATACCAGCAAGTAGCGGAGCAAGAAACCCATAAAGTGCAGTATCGAAATGATCCATCGCATTACCGATTAGGATCGAAAAATCCCTTTTACTTAATGAATTATTCATATATTAATAATTTAAAATTTATAATGGATTATACTCGATGAATTTGGAACATTGGTGACAATGTCTTTGTAAGTCCTCGGCTTACAGACCGATTACTCTTTCCCAAGTTGATCTTCGTATAACAGCTCTTCGTTTTGTAGGAGTATATAAGTATGTAATCTTCCTTGTAAATATTTTTTTAAGAGATATGATTATAAAGTTATAGCTTAAAGTAATTGTAATGAATGAATAATTTGAAAAAAGGAAAGTTTATTACATTTGAGGGAGGGGAAGGGATAGGCAAATCTACTCAATCTCAAATGCTCTATGAATATTTACACTCTCAAAATACTCCCGTTATTTTAACTCGTGAAGTCGGTGGTACTATTGTAGCCGAAAAAATGCGTGAAATTCTAGTACATGAAGAATTACTACCCATGTCCGAGCTATTACAAGCTATGGCAGCACGTTATGATCATATGGCACGGAAAATTATACCAGCTCTACAAGAGGGACATATTGTAATATGTGATAGGTTTGTTGAATCAACTGCATGTTATCAAGGATTAGAGCTAGAAAACGGCATAGATTTAGTTTATAATCTGCACAAAACTTTAATGCCTTCTCTTATGCCGGATATTACGTTTTTTATTGACGTAGAGCCGGATACTGCTATTAAGAGAGTCAATTCACGAAATATGAACAATAAATTTGACATAAGAGGTATAGATTTTTATAAAAAAATCTATTATTGCTTTAAAGAATTAAGTAATAGATTTCCTGAGAGAATCAAAACAATTAAAGCTTCAGATTTAAGTCCACTTGAAGTACATGAGTTAATAAAAAAGCATTTATGAACAATACTTACTACATTACTACCCCTATATATTACGTTAACGATATTCCCCATATCGGTCATGCTTATACTAGCGTTGCAAGTGACGTAATCGCTCGTTTCATGCGACTTCGAGGTTTCGATGTAATGTTTTTAACAGGTACTGACGAACATGGGCAAAAAGTAGAAAAAGCAGCTATTAATAAAAATATTGACCCACAAAAATTTACCGATCAAACATCAGAGAGTTTTCGTCATCTGATGACTGCTATGCATATTTCCAATGATGATTTTATCAGAACAACGGAACACAGGCATAAAGAAGTTGTAGCTGTTTTTTGGCAGAAATTACTAGATAACGGCACTATTTATGAAGGTTTTTATGAAGGGTGGTATGCAGTGCGAGATGAGGCTTTTTTTGATGAGTCGGAACTTACGAGGGACGGTTTAGCACCGACGGGTGCTCCAGTTGAATGGGTGAAAGAGCCTAGCTATTTCTTTAATCTTTCAAAATGGCAGGATAAATTGCTTGAGTTTTATGAAGCAAACCCTGATTTTATCAGACCTATATCAAGGCGTAACGAAGTAATTAGCTTTGTTAAATCAGGTTTGAAAGATTTATCGGTATCGCGTACTACTTTTAATTGGGGAATAAAAGTGCCAAATAATGAAAAACATGTAATTTATGTTTGGCTTGATGCACTGACTAATTATATTTCAGCACTCGGTTATCTTGATGAACAAAGTAATTATGGTAAGTTTTGGCCGGCTGATTTACATGTAGTCGGTAAAGATATCTTGCGTTTTCATGCCGTCTATTGGCCTGCTTTCTTAATGGCTGCAGAAGTTCCGCTGCCGAAAACAATTATGGCTCATGGCTGGTGGACGAATGAGGGGCAGAAAATCTCTAAATCTCTTGGTAATACCATTGATCCGATTAAGTTAATTGATGAATTCGGTGTTGATCAAGTTAGGTATTTTCTGATGCGTGAAGTAACTTTTGGTGCGGACGGCAATTTTGCTCGTAGTAATTTAATTACCCGTATTAATAGCGAGTTGTCAAACAAAATAGGTAATTTATTACAGCGTACTACATCTTTTGTTTATAAGAATAATGACGCCAAAGTGCCTTTGCTTACGCAAGGTGTTATAGATAAAATATATGAGCTACCGATTTTAAAAACCGCAAGTAAATTTGTCGAGCAGAATATTTTATTGATGGACAAAACAGAGATTAATAAAATTCTTGAAAATATTATTAATTTGGCCGAAGAGGCAAATATCTATATTGATAGCGAAGCACCCTGGAATTTGAAAAAAAACGATCCAGATAAAACGTTAGAAGTGTTATACGCTTTACTAGAAGTTTTACGCTATATTGCGATAATGCTTCTGCCGTTTATACCGAGTTCAGCAAATAAAATGCTTGATCAGTTAGGGGTAAATAAAGAAGAACGTCTATTTAAGCATTTAATACGTGATTATACTTTAACAGCGGGTAGCAATATTTTAGAACCTACCATAATATTTCCAAAATTTGAATAGTGTGTCATACCGTGGCGAGACCGCAGTATGACACACCTACTAAGAGTATAATATGTTAATAGATTCACATTGTCATCTTAATTTACGTAGTAACTTGTCATCCCGCGATCGCATCGCGGGATCTAGTGAGGGTATTAAAACAACTAATATGAGTTGTTTTCTAGATACCGTAGTCAAACCATGGTATGACGCAGTGCTTTTAGATTCTGTCATCCAAAGAGCATTGGAAAATAATGTGCAGTATATGCAAACTATCTGCACTAAAATTGAAGATTTACCTATTATTTTAGAGATAGCTGCAAAATATGAAAATGTTTTTGCGAGTGTTGGGGTGCATCCGTGTGAAGTGAATTCTTTTATTAGTCATTGCGAAGCACTGCAAGTGCTGTGGCAATCTCAGGAAGTTTGGACAAGATTGCTACGTCAAGACTACGTCTTCCCGAACTCAGATGCTGAGGCAATTATTATGCTAACCCAGCATCCGAAAATTATCGGAATCGGTGAAACGGGGCTTGATTATTATCATCAGCCTTACGATCAAAAATTACAAAAAGATTTGTTTGTAGCACATATACATGCGGCGTCTAGTACACGCCTGCCTGTTATTGTTCATACAAGAGAAGCAGACGAAGATACTATTGACATTTTAACCTCAGAAATGCGTAACAGCACATTTCCAGGTTTAATACATTGCTTTACCTCTTCAAAAAATCTAGCGGCAAAAATGCTAGATATCGGTTTATATATTTCAATGTCAGGGATTATAACTTTCAAGAATGCTACTGATTTACAAGAAATAGTCAAATATATACCGCTTGATAGATTATTAATAGAAACCGACACTCCTTACTTAGCTCCTACGCCTATGCGAGGCAAACAAAACGAACCGGCATTTGTTAGGTATGTCGCTGAAAAAGTTGCCGAACTCAAAAATATAACATCAAAAGAAGTAGCAAATGTTACTACTCATAACTTCAAAACATTATTTTCTAAATTTGAAAAATATATAAATAATACTTTATAAAAACATCAAGTTTGATAATTTAAAGTTGAAATTTTTAAAATAACATGTATATTTTATAGCATTTCAATTATTAGTATATTTGATATGGAATTTAATCGCAAAAATACCATCATTGGTTTTTTAAAAGTACATGAAGATCAGAAATTTACTTCTTATGGCATAACTGAATGGCTTATAGAAAATCACATTGACGAAGCAAGACTCAAGAAGAAAAAGATAAGGAGATTATAGGAATTGATGCAGGTGAAATTAGCAGTAGTAAGCTTTCTGCTGAACGAAGACAAGAACCTAATATTAGAATAGAGCTAAAACCTAAGCTAAAGTGTTAATTCACAAAACCCTGATTACTATGTCAATAATGAACAAGCCACAGAACCTAAAATAAATGCAAATAAAGAAGATAAAATAACCGCAGTGCAAGTATGTGATGCACTGGCATTATATCTTTAAAACAAATTGAAGATTCATAATATGCCTATTAAGCATAATTTTTCTTTAAATAAATAAGGAACTAAAGGTAATAATAAATGGTTACCCCAGATTGAGTAGGTATGGAAGTTCTTAATGAAAAGAGGAGTTTACTAATTAAAGATTGTGCTAAATATTATGCATGAAAACAAGCAAGGCTTTGGTCTTTTTAAGCAAAAAAAATTATCAATCGTAGTAATTTACGAGAATCTTTTTTTCAGGCTTTATCAAATTTCTCATGGGCACATTATGGTTATTTAGTTGCTGCTGATTTAATTGAAAGTAGATAAAATGATACTAGGCATGGTATAGGATTTATTTTAGTAGATATAGAAAATCCTGAAGATAGTAAAATATCAATTCCTGCTAGAGAAAGACCGGAAATAGATTGGAATATGGCTAATAGGTTAGCAGAAGAGAATAAAGATTTTGAAAATTATATAAATAATATTGATACATTCTATAAAAAACAGAAAGTAAATGATAGTACTTGGTTTAATATTAAATGACTACGTAAATAAAATTCCTAAGCAAAATAAGAAGAAAAAATAAACATATTTATATATAGACCATTATTATCACGCATTTATAAAAATTTAAGCCGTGAGTCCTAAAATTAATGTACTGAGAATTTTTAGTGTTAAACTAGATTTATTTATATTAATTATTTTTAAATTTGTGGATAAATTATGATTAACTGTGATTTAAGTACTAATTATACATATTATATATTAGAGGGGCTTAGAGCACAAATTGCTCCAATGCATTTAGGTATAAAAATTCTAAAAGAAGCATATTAACATGAGATAAAAAGCCTATAACATTAATGAAAAAGTGATACTAAAAAAGTCTTTTTGTGAACTAAGGCATTTTCAGAAAATAGGTTTTAAAAAAGAATTACCTCAATTATTAATAGTAGCACCCATAGCGGGACATCACGCTACTTTACTTAGAACAACAGTACAAGCATTATTACTGTATACCGATATTCATATTACAGATTGGACGGAAGCCAGTGATGTGCCGCTTGAAGCAGGGCATTTTGATATGGATGATTATATTGATTACGTAATGGAGTTTGTCAATTTTATAGGACCGAATGTTCATACTATGGCAGTTTGCCAACCTACTGTTCCACTGCTTGCCGCCATTAGCTTAATGTCGGAGAGTAATAGTCCAAATGTGCCGAGTTCGATGATTTTGATGGGCGGCCCTATAGATGCTAGAAAAAATCCCACGGTAGTTAATGAATTCGCTCAAAGTAAAAGTTTAGAATGGTTCTGCCAAATTGTTACAATGCAGGTGCTGTCAAACTATCCCGGACATGGTAGAAAATTATATCCCGGCTTCTTCCAACTTGCCGGCTTTATGAGTTTAAACTTATTTCGTCATATAGATTCACATTTAGAATTATGGCAAAGTTTATTAAATGCTGACTATAAAAAAGCCGATCATACTATTAATTTTATGATGAGTATTTAGCAGGTATGGATATGCCGGCAGAGTTTTACTTACAAACTATAGATGAAGTATTCTAACAATTTTCGTTAGCAAGAGGTAAATTAGTTTCTGAGAAGCATCCGATCGATTTAAAACATATTACTAAATGTGCTTTACTCGGTATTGAAGGGGAATTAGATGATATTGCAGCGGTAGGGCAAACAAAAGCTGCTTTAAAACTTTGTTCAAATATACCTGAATCAATGCCAAGATACCATTTACAAAAAGGGGCAGGGCATTACGGGGTATTTAGCGGAAGAAAATTTAAACATTTTATAGTGCCTATGATCAAAGATTTTATCTATGATTTTGATAAAACTAATTTTAAGCAATCTAAACTTAAAAATAGTCATTACGAGCGGGCATTGCCTGCGTGGATTGTTTTTTTCGTCATTGCGAGGAAATTACGTAAGTAATTGACGCAGCAATTCAGTAAAAAATGCTGATTTACAGCATTTTTGTGTTATTTTTTCTGGATTGTCACGCTCCTTTCAGTCGCTTGCAATGACGGGGTGGGATCTACACAACAATACCTTGCTGGAATGACATCGTAGCCATACAACAAGATCATAATTAAAGGAGAAGTGTGGTAATCTAATATTCAACTCTTGTTAGTTTTTTGAATTTCTTGTTGTTGTTTGTATTCTGCCGCTTTTTCTTCGATGTAATTAAAAAAGAAATAAGTAAAAGTTAAAAAACCGGTCAAAATAATACCAAATGTTATTAGTATTGCTTTAAGTTGCTTTCGTGAATCTTCTGCTTTTAACCTTTTCTCTTCTTCATCTATGTCTTCATCATTTTTGACTTCAGATATTATTATTTGTTTTTCTGTAGTATTTTCCATGTTGTAACTCAACTAAAATGAACCGCTTTATTACTAAGTTGTTCCTATAACTTACAGATTTTTGAAGTGTATAAGATTAGCTATATTTGGATGATGAGGTTTAAACTCATAAAAATAGGATATATAAGCAATAACGCTATGTCAATAGCCTTGAATATTAGTGGTGTTCAACCAAGGTTATACATATTATTATAATTTGAGTCTTCTAACATTGAAGTATTTAAAGTATCGGAGTAAGCAGTTAATAATATAGCATCATCAAAAGTGATATTAAGCTGTCCTATAGAATAAAATAGGATATGAATAAACAAGCTGTGTACATTCTGTATTTCCTAATTTACTTCCAATCAATGTTAATAACATAGAGTTATATTCATCTTGGGGGTTACGATTAATTATTTCGTAAGTTTTAGCAAGAATATAACAAGCTTCGTTATTTCCCTTCATAGTTTCTAATTTTATTTCTTCAGAAGATAAAATATTATTTAGAAAAGCTTTTTCATATATTTCATAATTCGGTGATGAATCAGATTTTCCATTAAAAAGAGCAGTAAATAGGATTGTAGCTTTCTCTAGATCATTCATTTTTGATTTATCGGCAACCAAAAGACCGTTTTCATAGTATCGATAATTATGACATTGTCAAGACCTACTACGGTAGTTAATTTATTATTAGAACTAATGAAAGAGTTTGTAGTATTGCTTGTTACTACGTTCCCCTCGCAATAATTATCGTTTATATTCCGGTGTTTGACCTGTAATAAGGAATGCCAAGTACCAAGATTGTTCCAAGCAAAATCGGCTTTTATCATGACCATTCCCGTATATTCCATTATGGCATTGCCTATAGAAATTGCTGCGATTTCATTATAAGCCTCATTGTCTATGGCCAAACTATTCTCATTTTTTACGGCAGTATTAAATGCTTTTTCTGCAATACAGAATAAATCAGGTTGAAGGTTCATTGCTAAGTTTAAGAAGAAGTTAACATCGTATACACAAATTCCTGAATTCCAAAAACATTCATTACTTTGAAAATGTTTGCTTGCTCTAATATAGGTTTTTCAATGAAATGATCAACTAGATAAACATTTTCTGCAATTGATAATCCTGTGTTTATATAGCCATACTTGGCACTTATAACATTTATAGGAATACCCATAGTGCAAATGCCGAATTCATTAACATAATGTAAAGCTTTATTTATGGTATTAAGATAATTTATATCATCCGCTATATGATGGTTTGAAGGTAGTAACACTACAATATCAAATCCTTGTGCTGTAGCCGATAATGCCGTAATAATGGCACAAACGGCAGTATTTTTTTGTAAAGGCTCAGTAATTAATGCTATTTCTACATCTATTTCTGTTGTTTGTTCTTTAGTGATTGATTCATATTTTTTGGAAATAATAATAGTAGGTTGTCCTAAAAATTTATTTCAGTTTAATGTTTGCTGAAGTAAAGTTAGATCACTCAATATCTGTTTCGGTTTATCCTTAGATGACAAAGGCCATAGTCTTTTACTGTTACCTCCTACCATAATCACCGGCTTTATTAGACTCCTTGCATAACCTCCTTCTAAAGGTAATTTGTATACCTTTGATACTTCAAGATTTGGTAAGTTAAATTTTGGGATTTGCCTGTGCTCACGTATTTTTATACGCTGTACAGGCTCACCACTTATTTGACTCCCAACTTTTGAAGTATCTGCGATATATGTCGATCCAATACTCGCATCCTCATGTACCTTTTTGTATGCTGCGGTGTTGCGTTTCGTGCCTCCTTCAAACTCCTCTTTATAAGATAGGTTATGCAAGGAGTCTACTTTCATATATATTTTACAGCTATTAACTGAATAAATAATAAAGAGCTTTATAAATAGTTTTAAAAAATATGTCAAGTCAATTAACTATATTGGCAAGTTTTACAATAAAAAGTACTTCTGCCTGAATGCTTTGTCTTGATAATAGTGCTAGAGCAGCTTAAACAACTTTGTCCCTCTCTACCGTAAACCTTAAGTTGCTGAGTAAAATAACCAGGTTTGTTATCGCCGTTTACAAAATCTTTAAGAGTAGTACCGCCGGCAGTTATAGCTTTAGTTAACACATCTCTAATCGATTTAATTAAATTTTCTATTTCATCATCCCTTAAATCGCTACCTGATTTATCCGGATGAATTCTAGCTAAATGAAGACTTTCGGAAGCATAGATATTACCGACTCCGACTATAACTCTATTATCCATAATCAAGTTTTTTATTGGTATTTTTTTAGTTTGTAGCTTATCTTTTAGATATTCTAACTTCAATAAATCAGAAAAAGGCTCTATGCCTAAATCATTAAAAAATTCTTTTTCTAAGAGATCAGTCTTAAAACTATAAATCATACCGAATCGTCTAGTATCGTTGAAAATTAACTTTTCGCCGTTACTTAAATCAAAAATCACATGATCGTGTTTTTGAGTTTTATAATTAGCAGATTGCAGAGTAAATCTACCGCTCATGCCTAGATGAACTATTAAAGAATAATCATTATTAAAATCTATAATTAAATATTTTGCACGACGCCTAACATCCAGTATATTAGTATTTAAGATTTCTGTAGCTAAAAGCGTGGATAGCTTATAACGTAAATTATCTCTTTTTAACTCTACATTTTCTATAATAAGCCCGATTAGCTTATCTTTTAGAGAGTTTTTAAGAGTTTCTACTTCAGGAAGTTCCGGCATTTGATACTAATATTTATAATAAAAAACTATGAACCAAACAAATTTTGGCTTTAAAAAAGTAGACTACACTAAAAAACAAGGTTTAGTAAATAACGTTTTTTCTAATGTCGCTGATAAGTATGATTTAATGAATGACTTAATGAGTTTGGGATTACATCGCTTATGGAAAGATGAATTTATTAGGCAAATTCCAAATCTTAACTCTCATATATTAGATGTTGCTAGCGGTAGCGGTGATATTGCTTTAAAACTTGCTAAAAAAGCAAGAGATAGAGTTAATAATATCTCTTTAACTTTAAGTGATATTAATGAAGAAATGTTAAAGCAAGCTAAGAAAAAAGCAATAGATCTGAATTTATTTCAAAATCTTCAATTTACTGTAGCCAGTGCTGAAGAACTACCGTTTCCGGATGATAGTTTTGATTATTATACTATAGCATTCGGTATTAGAAACGTACCTGATATAAATAAGGCTTTAAAGGAAGCATGTAGAGTTTTAAAGCCAATGGGCAAGTTTATATGTCTTGAGTTTTCAAAAGTAAAGGAAGGGTACATAAAAGATTTCTATAAATTCTACTCATTTAATATTATACCGAGTATTGGTCAAATGATAGCGGGTAATAAAGAGGCATATGAATATTTGGTCGAAAGTATAGCTTTATTCCCCTCACAAGACGAGTTTAGAATAATGATTAAAGACGCTGGTTTTGAGGAAGTCGGTTATAAAAATCTAAGTGGCGGGATAGTTGCTATCCACAGTGCGTATACTCGATGAACTTCAAAAATTGGCTACGTCGTTCTACAAGATCTGTGGTACTCAAGTATACGGCTCCGCTCCTCGACTTGTGAACTCCTTGCTCTTCTTGAAGTTGATCTTCGTATACTACTCTTTATTTTACTTCGGAGTATATAATAGATGATAAGTAATTTTTTTAATTTAATACGTATTTTTCGTATCATCAGTAAAAAGCAAATCTTAATTGATTCAAGAAGCCCTAAATATTTTAGGTTTATCGGTTATATATTAGCCTTATTTTTTGCTCCGGTCTCGTTAATAAAAAAATCACGGGAAGATTACGGCAAACGCTTAATAGATTGTTTAAGTGATCTTGGACCTATTTATATAAAATTTGGACAAACTCTTTCGACAAGAGCCGATTTAGTAGGAGCAGAGATAGCAGGTTATTTAAGGTTACTGCAAGATAAGCTACCTCCGTTTGATGGTGGGGTGGCTAGAAGGTTGATAACGTCATTGCGAGGAGACATTTATGTCGACGAAGCAATCTCAGCAAGCAAACAAAAGATTGCCACGCAGCCTACGGCTGCTTGCAATGACGCCCTCCCTTTCTTACACCTCGACGATACCCCCATCGCTGCCGCATCAATTTCGCAGGTACATAAAGCACAACTTATAACCGGTGAATATGTTGCGGTAAAAATTTTGCGTCCGGGTATTCATAAAAAATATAACAGAGATATTAAGCTGCTATATTTTCTTGCAAAAATTATCTCAAAATTTTCTAAAGCAAAAAGGCTCAAACCGATTAAAGTAGTCGATAAATTTCATGAAACTATGAAATTTGAGCTTGATTTACGTTTAGAGGCGGCAGCAGCTTCTGAGCTTACGGATAATATGCGAAATGATATTAATGTGATAATCCCTAAAATATATTGGGATTTAACATCAGAAAATATACTAACCACCGAGTGGTTAGACGGCGCTTCTATATATGATACTTTGCTACTAAAGGAAATGGGGTTAGAGCCTGCAAAAATATCTCAGGATTTTGCCGTAATGTTTTTCAATCAAGCCTATAGAGACGGATTTTTTCATGCTGATTTACATGCAGGGAATATTTTAGTGAATAAGCAAGGTAAGATAATTTTACTTGATTTCGGTATTATGGGCAGACTTAAAGAAAAAGATCGTTTAGCCGTTGCCGAAAGTTTATTTGGCTTTTTAAGGCGTGATTATAAATTAGTTGCTAAAGTACATTTAAGAGCCGGCTACATCCCATCAAATACCGATTTAGCTTTATTCGCTCAAAGTTGTAGAGCAGTTACCGAGCCTATAGTAGGGACGCCCATAAAAAATATTTCCATAGGTAAGCTGCTTGCACATTTATTTAAAATCACGGAAGATTTCGGCATGGAAGTACAACCGGAGTTGTTGCTATTGCAAAAGACTTTAATAATGGTGGAAGGGATAGGCAGACAGTTAGACGGTAATGTTAATATGTGGCAGCTCGCCGAACCTTGGATTAAAAAATGGGCCGTGAAAAATCTAAGCCCTGAAGCGAAGTTGTTACGATTGGTAAAGCATGACCTAGATAGTCTAGAGGATATTATTTGAAATATAAAAATGATTAATATTATAGCCTTATATATTAAGAAATTTATTATTATGAAACTAAAAGATTTATTTATTAAATATCCTATTACTACTCCTTTTTTGGTTGATTGTAAAAATGATAAATTAGTATTTCCTTCAGATAAAGAACAAAAATATAAAAGAGACCTAAAAGAAAAAATAGGAGAGGAAGAGTTTGAAAAATTAACGGCTTTAGATAAAATTGTTCAATGCCCCGAAAACTTAGAAAATATAGCTTTAGTAGAAAAATATCTTGATAAACCACTTATAGTAGCGAAATTGCTTAATGATGTACAACGTGAATATTATAAATCCATATAGATCCCGATAATAATATTAAATCGATTTTGCATTTCTCAGCAATATATTTTATCGGTGATGTAGGGTGAATGCCGGCTGAAGTTTTAAAACTCGAGTATAATGTCGGTACTATACAGAAAAAATCTTTACCGAAAATCATGGAATTATGGCCTGACCCTTACTATTACAACTGGATTCAGAAAAATAAAGAGTATAACAACCCGGATATAGATCCTCAGGTAATGGAGAATATTGTTTTATTGTGTAGAGAGGTTAGTATGGATTTACCGGTAAATGAAAAATTATAGTAAAAACCATTGCAAGATAACCATGACTTTTAAAATTAACAAAAATTAAAAAGTAAAATTTTATAAACCTTTAAATTATATAAAGGTATTTAAATTTCTAAAAGCCAAGAGCAAGAGCAGGAATCCATTGATAATATAAGGCAACAGCTTGATGAAGAATATAAAAACCTTTCGTGGGTTCAAGTTGGATATCTAGCTCTTGGAGCTGACACAGGTAACAAAAAATATGATGAGTTAAATAAACGATATCTAGATCTTAATAAAGATAATTTAGGTATAATACAAAGTGTTATCCAAGCAGTCGGGAATGTTCCTAGTGCATTGCAGTTTACCTGGGAGACTTCAAGTTTTACCTGATCTTGCATTGGAGCTTAATAACCTCAGAAAAGCGAGAAGTGCTACCAATAGTGTAGGTTCTATTGAAGATGGTTGCAAGATGATAGCAGATGCAGCATCGCTTATAAAAAAATGTGCTTCTGTTTTACATTCCGAAACTATATCCAATAGTTCAAAAGAAACTCTTTTACAGTCTAAAGTTATCCCATATCTTCTCACGCCTATTTTAAATAAGAGGCTTAGCAAAATAACAAAAAACTTTCAAACTTCCGAAACAGAAAAAATAAATGTATTAGACAAAATAAGTCCTAAATTTATCAGAGAATTATCTACACTAGTAGTAGATTTAATATCTAAAGCACTAGAAAGCGATTTAAACCCAAAAGTACAAGAAATATATAAGAATATTAAACAAAAAAACGCGTCATCTCAATGTGCTATATTAAAAATATACATGACATTATTACTTCAGACAAAGTAAACCCCTTCTTAATCACGATTTAGTACAATTTTAAAAAATCCTGATAATCAGGAGGTAGTTCAAATTACGGAAAATATAATCAATAATAAAGCACAAAAAATCGCTAAACCTGAATTAATTGCAAATACAGTAGCACTACTTGTAAATTTTAGCGAAAAATTAATTGAAAGTACTCCTTCAGCTATAAAAGCTTATAGTCAGCTTAAAGAAAATCAGCGTTGGACTAAAATTAACCTAAATATGGAAGGGTTAGATACTGAAACTAAAAAAGAGTTATTAAAAGGCAAAAAACCTCAAATAGTAGAGTTAGTTGAAAATGCCAAAAAAATTATTGATAATTTATCTCCTGTTTTAGAAAAAAATTACCGCGATATTTAGATAGTAATAAACAGGATATATTAGATGTTTTAAAACATCCTAAAGTCACGGAAAGAATAGAATCACAAGGGAAAGATCACGGAGTTTATACATAAGGCATGAGATGCATCTACGCCTTTTTTAAAAGATGCTCTGCCGTCAATTACTAAACTTGCAAGTCTCGCTCTTCCCGATAGCGATAAAGTTGCTGATATAATACAAAAATTTCAGTTAATTAAGCCATTTCCAAAGGAAGAGAAATCAAAAGAAGAAAAGGTAAAAGAGATAAAGGAATTGATTAGTCCTTTGATACAAATTAAAAACCATAATCCGGAAATAAGCAAAATAATTGAAAAAGACCTTCCTGAACTATTAACAAAACATGCAAGTAGTTTAGGACCGGTTGTAGATGAGTTTTAAAATAAAACACCTAAGGGTCAAAAATTAAAATTAGACGGTGAAAAATTAGTAAAGATAGCCGGTAAACATGTACCTGAATTAATTCAAATTGCCGATAAATTTAGCAAACATGAATACGGTAAAATTATTATTGCTGGCGTTAAAATGATTATCAGATCCAAAAGTGCTAGGAGTAGTAGCAGAAACTATAGTTAATTTAGGAAAAAGTAAATTTAGTAAAGATAAAGAAGCGGTAGGACCGCATACAAGTAAGGTATTAGAAGAAAGACAAAGAGAGATAGGAAAATCCGGTAGAGGACCTAGAAACATCTTGCTATTATTTGCTTAAAATTATATTGTAAATTCAAAGTGTCATTATGAAATTACAAGGATGATAGAAAGAAATTATTATTTAACACATATCACAGGTGCCCTTGAGATATTCCCTATTTGTTCCATTCTCGGTCCAAGGCAATATGGTAAAACTACTTTTTAGCTCACGCTTATATTAAACAGCTTAAAGAAGATGAAAAGAGCTACTTTTTTGACCTTGAGGATCCAGCTCACTTAGATCAATTTAAGAATCTTAAAACAACTCTTGAGCCTTTAAACGGTTTAATAGTAATTGATGAAATTCAAAGACAACCTGAAATTTTTCCTTATTTAAGAGTTCTTGCTGACTGTTCAAACAAAAAATTTTTAATATTAGGTAGTGCTTCTGGAGAATTATTGCGACAATCTTCAGAATCATTAGCCGGCCGTATTGAATATACGGAGCTTACTCCGTTCAATTTAATAGAGATAAATGATTTTAGGGAGTTATGGTTAAGAGGTGGTTTTCCTAAATCATATTTAGAAAAAAATTATGTCCAAAGTCTTGGATGGCGTAATAGC
The DNA here is from genome assembly GCF_046532895.1 of Rickettsia koreansis. Lineage (NCBI taxonomy): Bacteria > Pseudomonadati > Pseudomonadota > Alphaproteobacteria > Rickettsiales > Rickettsiaceae > Rickettsia > Rickettsia koreansis. The sequence continues at coordinate 20,403 of NZ_WHLZ01000005.1, forward strand.
TACATCACTAGTTTTATCGAGCGTGATTTGCCTAGTTTAGGAATATCTCTTAATGCACATGTAATGAGGCAGTTATGGATGATGCTTGCTCATAATCATGGCAATTATTAAATTATAATGAGCTTGGAAGGTCGCTCGGTTTAACGGATATGATTATCAAACGTTATACTGAAATATTAGAGCAAACTTTTATGATTTGGTTATTAAAACCTTGGTATGAAAATATCTCAAAACATCAAGTGAAAGCACCAAAAGTCTATATACGAGATAGCGGAATACTACATGCATTATTAGGGATTCACGAACATGATTGGTATGTTCATCCAAAACGCGGTCTTTCATTTGAAGGATTTGTAATAGAGGAGTTAATACGTAAATTTAAAACGGATGCAGAGTATTTTTTTGGCGCACGCAAACAGGAGCAGAATTAGATTTATTAATTATTAAGAATGGTAAGAAATACGGCTTTGAAGTAAAAAATGCTGATGCTCCGAGTATTACTAAATCAATGCATACCGTTCTTGCCGATTTGCAGTTAGAACATTTATATATTGTTACCGCCGGGAATAATACATATAAAAAAACAGAAAAAATAAGTGTAGTTGGAATAGCGAACTTATCTAATTTACAGCTTGGTTAAAGTATATAAGTTACCATATTTCATTACCTTTAGTCTTATCATTACTTAATAAATTCATGATGACAATTAGAATCAGTAATATTATCTAGTAATATATCTAATTCAGATTTTTCGGTGCTAATAACTAAACTGTTATTAATTAATTTTAAACTACACATACGGGTTTTTAGTTTTTACGTAAATGAATCTAATAGGAACGCCCGGCATGTCAAAAGCCTCACGCATATTGTTTACTAAATACCTAGTATAGCTATCGGTAATCTTTTCTGGATTATTGGAGAATAGCTTGAAAGTAGGAGGGCGGGTTTTTGTTTGAGTTATATATTTTACACGCACTCTTCTGCCGCCTTTTTGTAAAGGCAGCAGATGTGCTTCCGTAGTAAAATTAAGCCATTCATTTAATTTGCTAGTAGTTATTTTCTTATTCCAAATTTTATAAATTTTAAGACAAGCATCTAGCACTTGTTCAATATTGTGTTTATTTATTGCTGAAATGAATAGAACGGGGATACCTTTAACCTGAGGCAGATGAGTATTTATCTGATAATAAAATTCTTCCTGAAATGCTTCTTTTTCGGATTCTTTAACTAAATCCCATTTATTCACTACTATAACTATACTTCTTCCTTCATTTACCACATGGCTTGCAATATTTAAATCTTGCTGTTTTAAAGGAGCTAAAGCATCAATCATTAAGATTACGGTATTAGCAAATTTAATACTGTTAATAGTATCCGATGCCGATAATTTTTCTAAAGACTCTGTAATAGTAGATTTCTTGCGGAGTCCCGCCGTATCAATCAATTTAATATGATTATTTTTATATTGCCAATCAATTTCAATTGATTCACGAGTAATACCGGCTTCAGGACCGGTTAATAATCTTTCATCATTAATAAGAGCGTTTATAAAAGTAGATTTTCCGGCGTTAGGTCTGCCACTAACTACTATCTGCAAACAATCTCCTTTAATTGGATCGGCTATATTTGTTTCGATTGATTCTTCTTCAGGTAACTTGGCAATAATTTCGTCATATAAATCAATTAAGCCTGTGCCATGCTCGGCAGAGATAGCTATCATACTATCAAACCCTAATTTGTAGTACTCTTTATCAAAATCAAAAGCTTTCTCGCATTTATTAACTACCAATATAGCCGGCTTATTATATTTTCTAACAAAACTACTAAGTAGCTTATCATCAGGTAATATTCCGCTTCTACTGTCAACCATAAAGCAAATTAAATCTGCCTCTAAAATTGCTTTAGTAGTCTGCTCCATTAACCTCTCTCCAATACTATTAGGATTCTCGTCAAGTCCTGGGGTATCAATTAACAAAAATTCAAAAGAGCCGATTTTGCCGTCTGTATATTTTCTATCTCTAGTGACGCCTGGCAAATTGTGCACGATAGCTTTTTTACGTATGCTTAATCTATTGAAAAGCGTTGATTTGCCTACATTCGGACGACCAACTAAAGTAATGATTTTCTTAGTCATTATTAATATATTATTATGGTTAAGAGAACTAATAATGCCCCGATAACACCTACTATATTTGCTATTATAATAGGTGTATTTTTTATTAATATGCCGTATATAAGCCAACTACAAAGAGCAATAGCACTTATAGTAAAGGCGGGCATAGAAACAGAAGCCGAAGATTGGCAGGTGAAAATCTTATGAGCCTGTACATAGAACATAAAATTGCCGATTGTACCGACAATCATCATATATTTTTCGTAAAATGTCATGAATTTTGGAGACATATATTTATTTTTAAAAAGTGGTCTATGTAATTCCTGTGTAGGCGGGAATCCATTAAAATCATATAAAAACTTGTTTTTATATGGTTATTTTATCAAATTATGTAACTCCTATATCAATATTAAAGCTATTTTTTTGGACTCCCGCATACGCGGGAATGACATACGGCTAAGATAGCAACATTCCACATTGACTATCCCTTAAAACTCGCAATTACCGGTATATGATCTGAAGGTTTTTCTTGAGTCCTTAAATTATAATCCATATAGCAATTTTCTAAATAGTCAATAGTATTATTACAACCAAGAATCATATCAATCCTCATACCTTTATTTTGTTCAAAACATCCGGCTCTATAATCCCACCATGAAAATTCTTGCTTACTCGGATGCATTAATCTGTATAAATCCTCAAATCCGGAATTTAGAATAGTGCGTAATTTTTTTTGTTCAACCTCAGTAAAACAAGTAGTTTCAGCCAGTAGCTTAGGTGAATATACGTCTATATCGAACGGTGCAATATTGAAATCACCGCCTATGATAGTTTTTTCGTCAAAAGATTTTTTAGTTGATAGATAATTGATAAAATTATCATAAAATGCTAGTTTTGCTACAAATTTATCGCTACCGACAAATGAACCGTTAGGAGCATAGAGCGAGATTATATTACAAAACCCTATAGGTAATGATAATTTTATTTCTAAGAATCTTGCTTGATCACTGCAGTCATTATTCGGAAAATCCTTAATTATTTCATCGGCAGGAAACTTTGAAATTATAGCAACGCCGTTATATGATTTTTGTCCGTGAACATAAGAATTATAAGGTAGATCGGATAATGCATCAAAAGGAAATTTTGCGGTTTCACATTTTATTTCTTGCAATAATAAAATATCCGGATTTTCTTTAGATAAAAAATGACGCAATAAATTAAGTCTTGTTTTTATGGAATTAATATTCCAAGTAGCTATCTTCATGTTTGTTTTTCTATATCTTCTAATTTTGCATTACGGAATCGCCACTCAAGAAAACCAAAATGATAAACTAAGAGACTAGTAATAAATGCTCCGGCAATTACTATATTCATTGAATATTTGTATGATAATTTGGATTACTACTGTACATATCTAATAATATGCTAAAAGCTATAACTCATAAATACAGTGATTTCAATACTAACTCCTCTTGGTATCCTCTTAATTGCATTTTCTTTCATAATAAAATCTCGTAATATTGCACCGCAATTAGCTGTAATGAAAGCAAAAAACGGTCCCCAAAAACTTAGAGGCTCAATTTTGTGAATAATAACCATTGCAACTCCTCTCAGTAGTATAAGTAGCTCCGTCGGCATTGCCGCTTTGAATATCTAATTGATCTTGATACCAGCTATCTTGATTGTACTCAATATTGATACCTAATTTTTGCAGCAATAGCGTTCATTAATTCTATATCCATACCGGAAACGGTAGTATGACCGTTTGAAGCAGCAATTAATGATTGATAAGGCTCATTTACATATCATGCATTTATCAAAGTTTTTTTATCAGCTGTCCCTTCGCATTCTAAAATTACTTGTTGTTCGTTCATGCCTATGCTTAAAGCATACAAATTTTTAGAAATGAGAAGTATAAAAATAAAAAGCTTTAAACTTTTCATGGTCTGTATTTTTTTAGAATTAAAATGTCATTCCGTAGCAATATTTTATCGTCATTGCGAACAGTTGTTGTTGCGTGGATATCCGAGTAGTCATTGCGAGAAGAATTACGCAGTAATGCGATGAAGCAATCTCAGGAGCTTATCATTATTTCATGAGATTGCCACGTAGCTTACGGCTGTTCGCAATGACGATAAAAACCAAAGCCTTTAAGCACGAACTACTTTAATTTCACCGTCAGAAAATTTAATATTAAAAATTTTTTCATTCGCAGCAGTAATTTTAGAAGATAAAAAATTACCAGTTTCTCCTTTAACTATAGCAAAACCTCGTTTTAATACGTTGTGATAATCAAGGCTTGCAAGTAACGTACTATTTAATTCTAATTTATACTCAAAGTTTTTCAAAGTATTATTTGCCGATTTTGATAGATAAGCTGTTTGATGTGTTAATTCTAATGTTTTGTAATTGATTATTTTAGCAGGGTTAACTCTTTTTTTAGAAAAAGATTTAATCTTTGTTTCTTGTAGTTCAATAAAGCACGGTAAAGCATCTAGTAAATTAAAACCGGTTTCGTCCAGTAATTGCTGCCTATTATTTATATAGTGAGAGAGATATCTGTGTATTTTATCGTAATTTACTATATTTTGTTCGTGATATTTCATTAACCGGCTAGTATTATTCAATAATATTCTTTCATAAGATTGTAGCGTATTATTTAAAATAGATCGTACCGGTACAGCAAATTCTGCGGCAGCAGTCGGTGTTGGAGCTCTTTTATCGGCTGCTAAATCTATTAAAGTATAATCCACTTCATGACCTACTGCGGAAATAATAGGAATTTTTGAGTTATAAGCAGCACGTACTAATATCTCATCGTTAAATGACCAAAGATCTTCTATAGAACCGCCACCTCTAGCAACGATTATAACACGTGGTTTATTTACCTCTTCTAAATTGTTAAATCCTTCAATTGCTTCAGCAATTTCATTGCCAGAATTTTTGCCTTGTACGCTAACCGGCCATATTATTATCCGAGTCGGAAAACGTTCGCGAATACGATGAATAATATCTTTAATAACAGCACCGGTTATTGAAGTGATAACGCCTATTTTATCAGGTAAAAAGGGTATAGGAATACGTATTTTATTAAATAAGCCTTCTTTCTCGAGCCTTGCTTTACGCTCATTTAGAATTTGCAGCATAGCTCCAAGTCCTGTGGGTTGCAAATTATCTACCGATAATTGATAACGTGAATTACCTGCATAACTTGAGAGTTTACCGCTAATTACTACTTCTATGCCGTCATTTAAAGGAAATTTGATTTTAGTAAGAATAGGACGCCAGCAAGTACAGGCTAAAATGGCGGTATTTTCTTTTAAGTTAAAATAAGCATGACCTGAGGTTGCTATTTTTAAGCCTGAAATTTCGCCTTTTACCTTAATATAGCCAAAATTATTTTCTAATAGCTCTTTGATTTTATTAGAAATCTCACTAACTGAAAACTCTTTGGTTGCTTGATGCGCAATGAAATTGTCTAGCATTTTATTAGTACTTGGTTTTTTGCGCTGAGGGTAACACATTATTCGTCATTACGAGGAGAAACTATAAGTTTTGACGAAGCAATCTCAGGAAGTTTATCCTACTTCATGAGATGGCCACGTCGATGCTATGCATCTCCTCGCAATGATGGTTATCATCTCCATAGAATAACCTTGTACTACAAAAGAGCAAGCAAAATTTTTTATTATTTGATATATTGCTAATAGCTTGCTATTATTTTTTACTAATTAAAATATATTTATTAATATAAATGCTACTGCGAATAATATGTTTGCTTATTATCATAATATTTTCTTTGGTAAGTTTTGCCGCTCTTTCTAAGAATGGTCAAAATATTAAAATAAGCAATATTATAGCTGACTTCGTAGAGTATAATGAAAATCAGGATTTGATGTATGCTAAAGGTAATATAAGAATTATCATGGATGAGTATTTATTAACGGCAGATAATTTACTTTATGATATAGAAAACGATATTTTATGGGCGGAAGGTAATATCCGAATTAAGGATAAACAAAATCGGATAATAGAGGGAGACAAAGCGGTTTTAAAAGATGAATTTAAGAAAGGTATCATATCGGAATTCATTTTGCTTTCCGGTGATAATAATCTTTTAATTGCTAAACTTGCCGAAAGAATAGATGAAAATAATCTTAAGCTGCACCATGCCGAGTTTACCCCTTGTGATGTTACTTGTAATAGAAACCCTATTTGGCAAATTGCTGCTAAGGATACTTATGTTCATTCCGCAGAGCATAGAGTAGTTTATAAAAACGTGTTTTTTGAAGTATACGGTGTACCGATTTGTTACTTACCGTATTTTTTTCATCCGACTCATACGGCCCCTGCAACTTCTGGATTATTGGTACCTGACGTCAAAAATAAAGGGTTTGGCATCCCCTTATATCTACGTGCAAAACCTAATATGGATTTTACGCTCACTCCAAGAATTTTTAGTAAATATCAAACTTATGAGCTAGAAGCACGTTATCGCCTGAATGATACCGATAATATGAATTTTCAAGTTAGTTACGGTAAATTACCGTATTTTCTAGAAAAAGATGGAAGTGTAGTGAAAAATAAAAAAGTGTCTTCTTATCATTATATAGCAAGTGGTAATTTTATTAGTACCGATAAAGTTTATGATTACGGTTTCAGGGTGGAGCGTACATCGGATAAAGCTTATTTAAAAAATTATTATAATAACTACGCTTCATATTTAACTTCTAAAATATTCTTAAATAAAATTCATGAGGCTGATTATTTTTCGGCGGAAGGATTAAGTTTTCAAGGCTTAGGTATTAATGATCGTAAATATACCGATCCTATAGTATTACCAAAAATCAATACAAAAAACGTGATAAATTTGAATGATAATGACAACAGCCATATCGTTGTTGAAAATAATACGTTAATGTACAAAGAAAGAATAGGAAAACAAGTTGCTAGAACCTCTTTGCAACTATCCTTTATACATAATGTGCTGACTGCTTCAGGACAAATTTTTGATTTTGCTGCTAAAGATAGAGGCGATTTTTATCTTGCTAGATGGGCTGATGTAGATAAGCCGAGAGAAAGTAAATCATTTCAAAGGAATATACCGGAATTGCAAACTTTATGGCGTTATCCGTTAGTAGGCAATATAACAAAAACAATAAATTTACTTATTGAGCCGGTAGTTTCTTTTACTATGGGACGTAAACTATCTAAGAAAGATAAAAAATTTGTTATAATTGATCCTGCTAAATATGAATTATCCGAAAAAAATATCTTTTTATCCAATCGTTATAGTGGTATTGATTGCCATGATTTCAGTAATAGATTAAGTTATGGCTTAAATACTAGTATTGCTAAAGAAGAAAATTATTTAAAATTATTTTTAGGACACTCCCGTAATACAAGATATAGTATAGATTTGCCGGCTGATGATAGGGAAAATGTAGGGCAGATACTAGGTAATCTTTCTAATAATTTAGAAGTGTTTTATAGCTTTCGGAAAGATAGATATTTCAGACCTATTAGAGATGAAGTGGGAGGAAATTTTAACTATGAGAAGATTAACTTTCTAGGTAGTTTTATTCAGCTTACCAATCTTAACAAATATTATTCTGTAGAAAGTATAAAGGTTTCAAATAATAGAGTACGACAATTTTATGGAGACATAAATTATCAGCTAGCGGAAAATTGGACTATAGGCTTTGGTGTACGCATTGATCTCTCTAGACGATCTCCAAATTTACTTACTCGAACTATTAGGATGACATATGCTAAAGATTGTGTTAGAATTACTGCAAAGATTTATTCCGATTATCTAGCCGATGGAAGTAGAGGAATCAAAAAGACTACCTCTTCGCCGACTATTTCTATCGGTTTAAAAGTTTTAAACATGTGAGTATACTCGTTTTATTTGAAAAATTGGCTATGTCGTCTTATAAGTTCTGCGGTGCTCACGTACTAAATATGTACGCTCCGCTCCTTGACTTATAGACTCCTTGCTCTTTTCCAAATAAAACTTCGTCTACTTACTGGTCACTTATTCAGAGTATCACATGAGAAAATTATTATTAATCATTACCGTTTTTTTTACTTTTAATGTAGCACAAGCATCATTACCGAATATAGTAGCATCCGTAAATGATGAACCTATTACTCTTAATGAGTTCCGTGCTAGAAAAAAAATGATTATGGCACTAAATAATGTTGAAAGTCTAACGCCTGCTCAAGATAAGCAGCTAAGTGACTTAGCACTTAAGAGCTTAATTGACGAATCTTTGCTTTTTCAATATGCAGGAGATAGAGAAATTCCGCAAGAAGAGATAGATAACGCTATTCAGTCTATTGAAGATCGTAATAAAATGCCTCACGGTTCTCTTCTTCAGTATCTAAAAAGCAGATCAGTTAATCCTGATAGTTTTATTTCCCAAATTAAATCCGAGTTGATTAAAATGAATATTTTATCAAGTCTATCAAGATCGGTACAAGTAAGTAATAAAGAAATAGATGTTGCAATTTTATCTAGCGATCAAAAAGACGTAGAAATTTCAATGCAAGTATTTACATCTAAAGATGGTGGCAATAAAGCGTTTACGCAGATGAATAATTTGAAAAATCGACTAAAAAAATGTGCGGATGTTAAAAAATCGCTTTATGATAATTTTGCTACTATGCAAATTATTACCGATAAGCTTAGCAAGATAGAAGGCGTCAAACAAACTATTGTAAAGGACTTAACTCCTGATAAAGCAAGTAATGTTTTTGAAGTAAATAACAAATTTGAAATAACATTAGTGTGCAGCAAAAAAATCTTAAATGTTAATGAAGATGAAAATAATTATGTAGTAAATTTCCTAACCAATAAAAAGATTTCGCAAAAAGCACAAAAAATGTTTGAAAATATGCGTAAGAAAGCAGCTATAAAAATAATGCTGCCGTCTTAGTGTGTGTTATTCTATGTTATTCCCGTGTAGGCGAGAATCCAGAAAAATAACCTTGATTATTAATACAGAATTATATTTGATAAAAACAAACATATAAAAACAAGTTTTTATATGTTTTACTGGATTCCCGTTTTCACGGGAATGACATACCCTATGCTTCCTTCAATTGCAAAACACGCAGCTTTACATCAAGTTAATCCTCTTAAAAAGCACGGACAAAATTTTATTTTTGACAGTAGTCTATGTGATAAAATCGTACGTGCAAGTAACCTGGCAGAAAATAGCCGAGTATTAGAAATAGGGCCCGGCACAGGAGGGTTAACTAGGTCAATATTGCAGAAAAATCCTGAATCCTTAACTGTTATAGAAACAGATGAGAGATGCCTACCGCTCCTTAATGAGATTAAAGAATATTATCCTAATCTAAATATTATTAAACAAGATGCTCTTGAAATAAATTTAACCTATTTAAGCTATGATACAGTCAATTCAGTTGGATTTGCATACAAGAAGCGAGAAGCGAAGCCTATAACTAATAGGAGAGCGAACGATATAGGCGAGTCTAAATCAATTGACTATAAAGTAACTATAATCTCTAATTTACCGTACCATATAGGTACTGAGTTAGTGATTAGATGGCTGAAAGAAGCACGGCTAATTACTAGTATGACGCTAATGTTACAAAAGGAAGTAGTAGAACGTATTTGTGCTATACCCTCAACTAAAGCATATGGCAGATTATCGGTAATATGTCAGCTAATAGCTAAAGTGGAAAAGTGCTTTGACGTAGCGCCAACTGCTTTCTATCCACCTCCTAAAGTATATTCTGCGATAGTTAAACTAATACCTTTAGAAAATCCGCCGTCTATTGCTCTGATAAATAAAGTTGAGCAAATAACAAAGCTTGCTTTTGCAGGACGACGGAAAATGATCAAATCATCACTGAAAAATCTTATACCTAATATACATGAAGTATTAACTCAGTTGAAAATCAATGATAATTATCGTGCTGAAAATCTTGCCCCTCAAGATTATTTGAGAATTGCTGAAATATTATAGCTTGCATCATTCAGCTTTATCTAACTTTTTTGCTTCTGCTTCTTGCTGTAGTTTATATTCTGCTGCTTTTTCATCTATATAGTTAAAAAAGAAATAACAGAAAGTTAAAAAACTAGTCAAAACTATTCCAGGAGTTATTAGTATTAACTTAAGCTCTTTCCTTGCATTTTGAGCTTTTAATTTCTTTTCTTCCTCTTCATCAATATAAGACTCAGAGGTTAAAATTTCTTCTTCTTTATATGTTAACTCTTTAAAATTAGCTTATATATTAATTATAGAGTTTAATTATCATGTGCGAGAAGTAATTTATAGGGGGGAGGGAATAAGTCAATAATTATATATTTAATAAATCTATCTTACTCAAAAATACGGCTTTTTCTATTTAATAGGTAAATATAATTTAGTTCTTGAGTCTTATAATAAAGCAATTGAACTTGATCCTACAAATTCTGAAGTACAATATAATAAACAACATTATTAAAGCGTGTGTATTATTAAGTAAAAAACGTTGCAAAGCTTTTACTTATTGCCTTTTCAATTATTCTGTTTGCTAGATTTCTTTAGTCTAAAATAAGCGAAGCAGTGATGCTATTCGTCTATTGTAATTTGCTTGATTGCGACAATTGTCTTATGCAAATGTTCAGCTAAAGCAAACATATTAAATAGCATTGGCTTGGTGGTTAGTTTTTTGTGGCAATCTCTAAATCAGTTTCACTCATAATATCTAGTTGCGATGCGAATTAATACATTCGGGTCACAGCTACGCATTAATTTCGGTTATCGCTACAGGTTTCCTTGATATCAACAGCCTCAAGTGCCTATAAGATATTTAAAAGTTCCAGCGTGAGCGAAAAAAGACGTTTAGTAAATTTAATATTTGGGGACTTAATATTGAAACCTGAAAAGCTTGACTTTATGATGCGTTCGCTGTTTGATACATTGGTGAATTTGCCTAAAAATGGCAATGGTACCCGCGGCCGGACTTGAACCGGCAAGAGCTTACGCTCCACGGATTTTAAGTCCGTTATGTCTACCATTCCATCACGCGGGCAGCTGTGGATATTAAGGTTGCATTTGCTAAGTGGGCAGATTAATAAAAAAAATACGAAAAAGCAAGTACTTTTATCGTTAATATATTAGTCTGATATGAAAAAGTTATTAAACACCTTTAAAATCGTTAGTTTACTCATTAATTTATTAGATAATTAACTTAAATAGTGACAAAATAGTAATAATATGATAGATTAGTTTCAGGAAGTAATACTTTCTCTTGCATGTTATTGACATGTTTATTGACAAATGCCGCAAGGTAAGGTAGTTTTGCATAATGAATTTTATCGGCTTTTATATTTAAGTAAGGCTTAAAGTAAAATTTAAGTTTTAGTTATTATAAGCGTGTGTTAAGTTCAAATGAGTAATTTCTATCTAATAAAGGTTTTTATGGCTACAAATATAGTAGGTAAAGTTAAGTGGTATAATTCTACAAAGAATTTTGGATTTATTGAACAAGAAAATGGCGGCAAAGATGTGTTTGTACACAAATCAGCCGTAGACGCAGCAGGTTTACATAGCCTTGAAGAAGGACAAGATATAATTTTTGATCTTGAAGAAAAGCAAGGAAAAGCCTATGCTGTTAACCTCAGAATTAAATAAATTTATAATACCAAAAGCAGCTATCCAAAATTGTTTATAATTTAGGGTAGCCTAGTCATCTTTATCAAAATAGTAAATATTTTGTTTTTGTCTTATAATAACCTATGTAATTTTAAGTATAATAAATTATTTTTACTAAAGGGCATGAAAATGCCCTAAATCTAATAATATTATTCTGGCTTGAATAAGATTCTAAAATAGTTTCATTATTCATTATCGTTTTATATATTTAGTTGGTGTTTTGTAATCTAGCTTAAGCATATTTTTTGATTCAGGGTAATTATATAAGTCGTTATTTTAATTTACTATAACTTATTTTTTATACAATAGATCTCTTGCATAACTTATCTTATAAAGGGAATAAGAACTGCTACTCTACGCAGCGTACATAGTTAAGTATGTAAGGATGAGAGAGCAGTGTCGATGTCTCATATATCTTTAAGAAATGAGTTATGTTAAGAGGTCTAATCAATAATGTGCATATTTTGATTTAAAACTATATTGGATTATATAATGAAAAATTTTAATTTATCTGAAGAATTAATTATTGCTCTCGAGACAATGAATATAACTGAGCCGACTGAAATACAAAAGCAATCGATTCCGGTTGCAATGGTGGGATCGGACATACTCGCTTCTAGCCAAACAGGTTCAGGCAAAACTCTTGCTTATTTATTGCCGTTAATTGATTCATTTATTAAAAATAAAACTACTGCTTTAATTCTTGTTCCGACTAGAGAATTAGCAACGCAAATACACAGTACTTTAAATAAATTAACTACATCCTATAAAATTAATAGTGCAGTTTTGATAGGCGGTGAACCGATGCCTAAACAATTTATGCAATTAAAAAAGAATCCAAAAGTGATTATCGGTACACCGGGGCGTATTATCGATCACTTAAATAGGGGAAGTCTAAAAATTGATCGTATAGGCATAACCGTACTTGACGAAATGGATAGAATGCTTGATATGGGGATGAAAGAACAATTAGAAGAAATCAATAAATTTTTACCGGAAAAAAGACAAGTTTTAATGTTTTCCGCTACTATGCCAAAACATATTATTGCTGTTTCTCAAAAATATCTAAACAATCCGGTACGTATTATGGTAGGTGCTACTAATAAAGCAGCTGCAGAAATAAAACAGGAATCAATGCATGTTTCTAATAAAGAAAAATTTAGTGAATTAACTAAACAACTTGGTAATAGGGAAGGATCGGTCATTATTTTTGTGAAGACTAAACGCTCTGCCGATCAATTAGCTAAAATGTTGAAATATGAAAATCATACAGCAGAAGCTATACACGGTGATTTAAGTCAGCGTCAACGTGAAAGAGTAATTTTATCATTTCGTAAGTCAAACCATAGAATAATGGTAGCAACTGATGTAGCGGCTCGTGGGCTTGATATTCCTCATACACAGCATGTTATTAATTATGATTTACCTATGTGTCCTGAAGATTATTTACATAGGATAGGTAGAACGGGTAGAGCAGGGGCTACCGGATATGCGTTGTCTTTTATTTCTCCTGATGATGTTATTAGATGGCGTGCAATCGATCGTCTAGTAAATAAAGGAGAATCTACGCCACGTAGTGAGTTTAGAAGTGATAAAAATAATCGTAAAAGATCATTCGGTAAAAGAGCCGGCGGTGACGGTAAAAAGTTTAATGCTTTTGATAGTAGCCGTAAAAGAACCTTTGATGGTAACAGCTACGGTAATAAAAGAAAGAAAGTATCGTAGTTTAGATTTACGTCATTTATATCATTGCGAGGACATTACGTAAGTAATTTACAAAGCAATCTCAAGAGTTTATTATTATCTCATGAGATTGCCACGCAGCCTTATGGCTGCTCGCAATGACGATTAGATATCCATGCGAGCAATGCCTTCGCAGGAATGACAACCGTATATTTTAAAGGAGGATAAATTCATAAGTTTAAATTTTTCACGATTTCAAAATATTTTCTTTATATTAATAATTTCTTTTCCTGGAGGTTTAATTTATTTACTTACCGGTTCAACTCTTTCTTTTTGGCTTCGAGAATCCGGTTTTGATAAAATCACTATCGGGCTTTTGAGTTTAGTGAATTTTATTCATATATTTAAATTTTTATGGGGTCCTTTGCTTGAAAAAGTAAGTTTTGCTCCTTTAAGTAAGCGGGGATATAAATATTGTTTAATTATTGCTTTGGTTAGTTGTATTTTTTGTGTATATGTTCTAACAAATTTTAACCCTAACACTCATTTTATACCATTTGCTTTATGCTTAGTAGCTGTGGCATTTTTTTCGTCCATTTATGATATGTTACTTCAATCATCACAGATGTTACTGATTACAAATAAAAATTGGGGCATAAGTGAGGCAGCTTGTACTACAGGCTTTAGAATAGGTATACTTATAGCAGGTTCAGGAGCGTTATATTTATCTACTATCATATCCTGGCAAGATGTTTATCGTGCTATGGCAATTTTATGTATACCGTCATTACTATTAATTATAATCTATCCGCTTAAATTTAAAGATAAGATAATTATTAATGATTTTGATAGATTTTGGCATGCTTTTTATGATTTTGTCAAGAAACCTAAATGGCTAATAATTGTTAGTTTTATGCTTCTATATCGTCTTCAAGATAATTTTCTGTCAATTATGCCGAATATGTTTTATCTCGATATTGGGTATACGAAGAAAGATTTAGCTCTTGGATATAAAGCTTTCGGTATGTGTGCTACAATCCTTGGAGGTTTTATAGGTGGGTTTTTGTGCCGAAAATATGAATATTCTTATTTGTTTAAAAGAGCATTAATATATCATGCTTTATCTAGCCTATCTTTTTTATTTCTCTATTTTTATAATCGAGATATTACAAGTTTGTATATAGCGGTCTTTTTTCAAGAATTTACCAAGGGCTTAACTATGTCGCCGTTTTTTTCTTACCAATTAAGATGCTGTAGTTCTAAATATTGTATAACCCAAATTGCTTTAATTACTTCTATTGCTTATATTAGTACCATATTATTTGGTAGTATTTCAGGCTATGCAGCTACTTATTTAGGCTGGACTTATTTCTTTATTGTAGCAGGATTTTGTTTTATACCGGCTTATATATTAATTAGATATTTGCCGCCTTATGTTATTTCTAGCTAAAAGCGGGAATCTAGCACAATATTTATAATTGTCATTGCGAGGAGGCGTTGTTGTGTGGATCAATTTCACCTCTGTCATCCCGTGGCTTGACACCGAGTGCTTTACCGGTCCCTGCAACAATGCCTTGCGAGGAGCGTAGCGACGTGGCAATCTCTCTTCAATTGCATGAGATTGCTTCGTCGGCATAAAAATGCCTTCTCGCCGCAATGATGTGGATAGGTAGTATTGGATTCCTGCTGATGCAGGAATGACATACTTTTGAGCGCCATGCAAAAATGCCTAAATACAAATATATTGTAAAAGTAGTATTATCAATTTATAATAATCAACAAATTTATTAGTGTGCTTTAATTATGTTTATTCAAACTGAAGATACTCCAAATCCGGATGCAATAACATTTTTCCCAGGGCAGGAAATAAGTAGTGATCAGCCGGTATTTTTTAGTGAGCTTGCTGAAGTAAAAGGAAGAAGCAAACTTGCAGCATCATTATTTCATATTAATAATGTAAAATCGGTGTTTTTCGGTAGTGATTTTATAACAGTAACTAAACAAGCTGAAGGTAATTGGCAAGTTATAAAGCCTGAAATTTTAATGGTTATTATGGATCATTTTGTTTCAGGCTTTCCTGTATTTGAAGAAAACACCAAAGCAGATAATGTAAATCATAACCTTGATGGGCTTTCGGAAATAGAGAAGCAAATCGTAGAGATTATTGAAACTAGGGTGCGTCCATCTGTTGCACAAGACGGCGGCGACATAATATATAAAGGCTTTGAAAACGGTGTAGTTAAATTAGCACTTCGTGGTGCATGCCTTGGATGTCCTAGTTCCACCATCACCTTAAAAAACGGCATTGAGTCCATGCTTAAACATTTTGTACCGGAAGTGCAAGAAGTTGAAGCTGTAGAGGAAGGTTTTGAGTAATTTAGTATGCTAACTGTGAGCGACTACAGACCTTGTTGTATAGGTTAGTCTTCGTCATTGCAAGAAGAAACTGCAAGTTTCGACGAAGCAATCTAGTAAAAAATTCTGATTTACAGAATTTTTTATTATTTTTTCTGGATTGCCACGCAGTCTACGACTGTTCGCGATAAATGTCATATAGTATATTAAATTTTTTTGAAGAATAGTATGGTCCTATTCTTACTTTGCAGAATTGATTGTATCATTTTGATGCCAAATAACGTAATGTAGTTCAACATCTTTTGGAGCATATACTACGATAGGTAGTTTGCTATTATATCTTAAAAATGTTTCATCGCCTAAAAATACACTAACCGGTTGTATGGTTGCTTTTACGTTTGGGCATGCCATCATTGTACTAGCAGGGTGATCGCTAACTTGAGCGATTATATAATAATTATATCCCCATCCTTCTAAAGTTTTTGTTTCCAGCTTACCACCAAACCAAACACGATTACAATCTTGCATTGCATTTTTTGTTGCTTGCAATTCTACTTTTAGCTTTTCTTCATTGGACTCTGTAGGTAAATGAATTACGTAACGCTTTTGATTTTCAAGTGGTGTAGGATAGGGTGCAATATCTTTTAACCGCTTATCGGTATCAGCTAATAAATCAGTATTTAAAAAACATGATATAAGAAATAGTATAATTTTATTTGGCATATGATTATTTTTTTAATTAGAATCCATTATCTCGCTTAGAGGAGTTATATAAGAAGAATTTATTTTACCATTGGCTATATCAGTACTAAAGCCTTCACTATAGTCAACATCACCATTTTCGTTTATTTTTGTACTTAAAAATAATATAGAATTTTCAAATTTATTTTCTTTTAATATAGTGATTATTTAAACTAAAAACTTTCATGGCAAGCCTTTCATTATTAGGTAATCTAAAATATATTTCTGATCCGTTATTGGATTCAAAAAAATTACATTTATTATAAGCACCTAAATAATAATAAATTATTTAATATATCTATGGTAACTTTTGTTCTTCAAGGTTTATAATCTTAGGAAATAATATTGTTGTTTTTCCAAATATATTTTTGCAAAATTATTTTGTTTTAATTCTGTAAAGGTTAGTTCAGCCTTATATTTTTGTTTGTCACTAGAAAAGTTAGGTAGCGTTTCTATTAAATGAAAATCAAGGGAGGTTTCGCTAAATCTTGTATTCAGCATATTATTTTGATTCAATTCGGTAAAATCTAATGTGGCATAGTATGTTGCTCCGTCAATGTCTAAACTATATACAGGCTTATCTTCCAATATCTCTTCAAATAAATCTTCCAATAGCTCGTGTAACTCTTGTAAAAAATTTTGAGCATGTTCTTTAGTTTTACAAACATCAATTTGATTTGCAAAGCTTTTTGCTATAAAAAACTTTAAATCTTTTTGATCCGATAAAGATAAATCATGAATGTGACATTTAAATGTTTTATCTACATAATTTATTAGTGATGCAGTATCTGCAGGAAAATTTTTAGTTATTTCTAATAATTCTTTTTTTATGCTGTTCTGAAATTATATTCATTTTCTAATCTAATCCCGTTTCTTTCTTAAAAAAGCCGGTATGTCATGAATATCAGACTCTTTATTATCTTGATCTAGAGTACTAACAACAACGTTTTTGCGTTCTAAAGTTTGATTATTTGAAGCACGCAGAGAACCCCATATTTTTCCTAAAAATGATGGTTTGGGTGAGTCATCTTCAGATTTGTTGAAAGTATTGGCATGTAACCCTAGCTCTTTTTCATTTCCGATAAAATTTTGATTTATTGGAGAGTCGGTAATTTCAATATTTTCGGTACTGTAGTTGTTAAAATCAGGCATTTCTTCTATTTGTGTAGGTTGTGCTATAGCTTTATTATAAGTTTCCTCAGGAACTATATTGGTAGTTTCAGCTATTGCGGGTTTATATGTCGGTACTTTATCGGCATCAATACCGGTAGCAACAACTGATACTCTGATCATTCCTTTTAATTCCGGATTAAATGTTGAACCGAAAATAATATTAGCATCAAGGTTATCTACTTCTTCTCTAATTCTATTAGCAGCGTTGTCAACTTCAAATAAGGTCATGTCGGAACCGCCGGTAATATTGATTAATACACCTCTTGCACCGCACATTGAGCTATGATCTAGCAGTGGATTTGAAATTGCAGATTCTGCCGCTTTAATAGCTCTATCTTCGCCACTAGCTTCACCTGTACCCATCATTGCTTTACCCATTTCGCTCATTACTGCTTTAATATCGGCAAAATCAAGATTAATAAGTCCCGGCATAATCATTAAATCCGTTACTCCTCTAACGCCTGCATGTAATACGTCATCTGCCATTTTGAAAGCATCGGCAAACGTCGTTTGTTCATTAGCAATACGGAATAGATTTTGGTTCGGTATTACAATTAGAGTATCAACGAATTGCTGTAATTCAATAAGTCCTTTATCGGCAGTTTTCATACGATGACCGCCTTCAAAATGGAAAGGTTTAGTTACTACCCCAACCGTAAGGATGCCTAGTTCTTTAGCAATGCGTGCAATAACCGGTGCAGAACCGGTACCTGTACCACCGCCCATACCTGCCGTAATAAATACCATATTGCTATTTTCTAGGTAACTACGAATTTCGCTTTCTGATTCTTGAGCAGCAAGTGCTCCAACCTCAGGAGAAGCTCCTGCCCCAAGACCTCTAGTCGTAGAAACACCGAGTTGTATTTTGTTAGTGCATAAAGAATGTTCAAGCGATTGTGCATCAGTATTAGCTACTACAAAATTAGCACCTTGCAGATTAGCACTAATCATATTATTTACTGCATTACTACCTGCACCCCCAACGCCGAAAACTGTAATGGTCGGCTTTAATACTATATTTTCAGGAGCTTTGATATTTAAAACCATGATACTCTTTTATTTTATATAATTAATGTTTAAGTATAATAAAAGATTTAGAAATTTCCATAAACTTTTTATGAAAAATATGGATTATTGTCTTATATAGTGAATTAGCTTGAATTATGGACAATTTCTATATCATCTTTTATTTTTTTAAGGGCATAGCGAATACCGTTAATACTAATCCATTTACGGTATTCGCTATGCCCTTAAAAAAATAAAAGATGATATAGAAATTGTCCATAATTCAAGCTAATTCACTATATAAATAGGGGAATGCCGTTATTATGACATGCTTTGATTAATGCTTTATCGTTAGTGGACATAGGAAGTCCTTCATGCATGTCAGTTAATAAATAAGTTGTATCATATGCAGTAAGATTGTTGGCTCTTGCAGTTTAATTTCATGTATGGAAAAATTTAAATTTGATATATTAAGGGGGAGAGAGTTTAAAAATCTATTATTTTAATAACCTCTACTGATTTTATTCTAGCACGTTTTCTACTATTAATATTACATTAGTTACTTCAAGTCTCCAAAGAGGCAGTACTATCACTCTAAACTTATAACAATAAGCTAATGTAAAATCTGAATATTTATCACGTTCATCATAAAAGAACCATGAGACAGTTATGGAGCAATCGGCTATAAACGGTTGAGAATTCACCATTTTCTACCTTCATCTCTAAGCTCTTTAATAGTATAAGGAGCTAATGTTTTGCCTTTGCGGAATTCTCTTATTTGCTCTACTATATTGTCCATTTTAGGTTTTTGAGTTATAATTTTTGCAATCGGCGTATTATGCTTACAAATGGTAATTTGCTCTCCGTCTTGTACACGCTGTATTAGATCAGAAAAATGAGTTTTTGCTTCGAGTAGGCTAATTTGATTAGATAAATTTTGTTTCACATTAATAAATAGACTAATTTAATATTATCCTATTTATAAGATTTTATACAGTAATATTAATAATTTAAATTAATATCTTTATATAAAATCTAAGATTGACCAACCATTTTTTCAGGTACTAATATTTTATCAAATTCTGCTTCCGATAGAAGATTGAGTTTTTTAGCTGCTTCTTTTAAAGTGATCCCGTGCTTATGTGCTTCTTTAGCAATTTTTGCGGCATTATCATAGCCTATATGCGGATTAAGAGCTGTAACAAGCATTAGAGATTTATCACGTAAATCATTAATGCGTGCTATATTGGGTTCTAATCCTTTAACACAGTGAGTAACAAAGCTATTTACGCTATCGGATAACAGCTCTATAGATTGTAGGATATTGTATATTATTACGGGTTTAAATACGTTAAGTTCAAGATGTCCGTTTGAGCCGGCAATAGTAACCGTAACATGATTTCCCATCACCTGACTGCACACCATTGTTAAAGCTTCGACTTGTGTAGGGTTTACTTTACCGGGCATAATAGAAGAACCAGGTTCATTTTCAGGTAAATGTAGCTCACCAAGACCGCATCTTGGACCGGAGCCGAGCAGTCTTATATCATTTGCTATTTTCATTAAGCTAACTGCTATAGTATTAAGAGTTCCTGAAAATTCTACTAGTGCGTCGTGAGCAGCTAGACTTTCAAATTTATTAGGAGCCGTCTTAAAGGGTTGTTTAGTAAACTCTGCCACTTTCTCGGCAAATTTTATATCAAAGCCTATTTTTGAGTTCATACCTGTACCGACTGCCGTGCCTCCTTGGGCCAGTAGATAAACTTTTTGTAGTGCATTTTCTATGCGTTCTAAAGCATACTCTATTTGTGTAATATATCCAGAGAATTCCTGTTTAAGAGTTAAAGGAGTTGCATCCTGCAAGTGGGTACGTCCTATTTTTATGATTTTGTCCCAATCTTTTGACTTATCCTGCAAAGAGGTAAGTATATTATTCAAAGCTGGTATCAGTTGCTGTTTAGTTGCAAGTACGGTTGCTATATGCATAGCGGTTGGAAAAGAGTCGTTGGATGATTGTCCTTTATTAACATGATCGTTAGGATGTACCGGAGATTTGCCGCCTTTCTTGCCTGTTAATTCTTCGTTGGCAATAGAGGCAATAACCTCGTTCATATTCATGTTTGTTTGCGTTCCTGAACCTGTTTGCCAAACTACTAAAGGAAAATTATCCTCAAATTCGCCTTCTAAGATTCTATCCGTGGCTTTATCTATACTTATAGCGATTTTAGCTTCTAAATTACCAAACTCATGATTAACCTGTGCTGCACATTTTTTTAAAATAGCAAGAGCACGAATTAAAATTTCAGGCATTTTTTGCTTGCCTATTTTAAAATTTTCTAAAGATCTTTGAGTTTGAGTCCCCCAATAAAATTTTTCTTCTATTTGAATTTCTCCAAAAGAATCACTTTCGGTTCTATAATTTTTCATAAATTGTTAAATGTTATATAATTATCTATTTTTTTCATAAAATGATCACTTACTGCATTTAAGTCTAATTGCTGGGCTAATTTAGCAAAGCTATAATATAATTTGTCTGTTAAAGAAGCTTTTTTTAGATTCTTAGCAATAAATATTAATGTGCTTTCTATCATAAGATTACGATTAAAACTATAAAATTTTTGCCAATGTTCGTTATATTTAGGTTCGGAAGATGCTATATAATCGGAATATATAGGTTTAGTAATTACTGCTTTACCTTGATATATATCAAATATAGTATCATTAATTAATCTTTCATTCTTGAGGTTATTGATCACTTTATCAAAAAAATTGTTTAATATAGCTGTTGTTATCTCTTTTTCTGTAAGTGCATTTATAAATATGTCTAATTGTTTTTCAAAACTCTGGATAATTTGTTCATTTGGTCCCCTTTTCATGACTTTTCTCTCAAATTAATTGATATAATAAAAGTTTATGACTTTAATTTTAGTAGACTAAATATTTATATCGAAGTAAATAAAAAACAATATTTGATTTATTAAAAATATTATTTATGTAATGAATGAAAAATTATAGAAGCGGCATTTGATACATTAAGACTTTCTACTCTCTGAGAAATAGGGATTTTGGCTAAATAATCACATGTTTCTGCAACTAATCTTCGTATGCCTTTATCTTCTGAGCCAAATACCAATACTATTTTGTCGGAAATTAATTTATCGGTAAAGTAGTCATTTGCAGAACCTGTTAGACCTATAATCCAAAAGCCGTGTTTTTTAAGATAATTCATACATGAGCGTAAGTTAGTAACTTTAATTATAGGTATTAATTCTAAAGTACCGCAAGCCGCTTTAGCAATGCCACCGCTTTCATTTGGAGAATTATCTTGAGGTAATATTATAGCATTTATATCAAAAGCAGCGGCACTACGAATAATTGCTCCAATATTTTGTGTGTCTGTTATTTGATCAAGAATCGCAATTTTACATTTTGGATTTGTTATATCTATGTCCTCTAAATTGTAAGAAAAAATTGGTCTAATTTTTGCAGCTATTCCTTGATGTGTTTGGTTTTCCAGTAATTCAGATAAAATATCGTTATTAACAATTTCATAAGATCTAGTACCTATTAATTTTTTGTTTGTATCAAAAATTTTCCTAGTGCATAAAATATTGTCAATTTGACGTTTTGGATTATTTAGAGCAGAAAATACAGGATGTTTCCCATACATATAATAACAATGTTTAGAATCAAGTTTTTTATTTTGCATCTTATTGAAAACCGTCAGTAATTTGTTCTTGACAGAAACTACAATTTATTATAGAAAGTTACAACTAAATAAATGTGCAAGCTGCTATTTGTTTATTTGATGATTCGGCAAGAAGTTTTATTAAGTCCTAATACTAATTATATATTGTATTTTACAGTGAATTAGTCTATTTAATACAGTAAAGTTCTTTAGGAGGGGTGGCCGAGTGGTCAATGGCAGCAGACTGTAAATCTGCCCGCGTAAGCGTTCGAAGGTTCGAATCCTTCTCCCTCCACCACTTAAATGGTTCAGGGAAGCATATCATTTTATTTAAAATTATGTTTTATTTTTAAATAAAAATAAAACATAATTGTGTATATTTATAAATCTGAATAAAATTGATATAGCACTGTTACAAAATAACTTTGAAATTATTTTATTAATAGTGCCACAATGCGGGTGTAGCTCAATGGTAGAGTTCCAGCCTTCCAAGCTGGCTGTGTGGGTTCGATTCCCATCACCCGCTCCAGAGATAGTGGTAATAAATAAATTTAGCAAAAAAATGCACTTATAAAAAAATAACTTGTATTAAACCTAAAAAATTGCAGAGAGTAATAATATGGCAAAAGCAAAATTTGAACGAACTAAACCGCACGTTAATATAGGTACGATCGGTCACGTAGATCACGGTAAAACTTCCTTAACGGCAGCAATAACTATAGTACTTGCTAAGACAGGTGGAGCACAAGCTACAGCGTATGATCAAATTGATGCTGCTCCTGAAGAAAAAGAAAGAGGTATAACTATTTCCACTGCACACGTAGAATATGAGACTAAAAATAGACACTATGCACACGTAGATTGTCCGGGACACGCTGACTATGTAAAGAACATGATAACCGGTGCCGCTCAGATGGACGGTGCAATATTAGTAGTTTCTGCTGCTGATGGTCCTATGCCGCAAACTAGAGAGCATATATTACTAGCAAAACAGGTAGGTGTGCCTGCTATGGTAGTATTCTTAAATAAAATAGATATGGTGGATGATCCTGATCTATTAGAACTAGTAGAGATGGAAGTAAGGGAATTATTATCAAAATATGGTTTCCCGGGTGATGAAATACCTATTATTAAAGGTTCTGCACTTCAAGCTTTAGAAGGAAAGCCTGAAGGTGAAAAAGCTATTAATGAGCTAATGGATGCAGTAGATAGCTATATACCGCAGCCTGTAAGAGCTACGGATAAACCTTTCTTAATGCCGATAGAAGATGTATTCTCTATTTCAGGACGAGGTACTGTTGTAACTGGTAGAGTAGAGTCAGGAATAATTAAGGTAGGTGAGGAAATTGAAATAGTCGGTCTAAAAGATACGCAAAAAACTACCTGTACCGGTGTAGAAATGTTCAGAAAATTACTTGATGAAGGACAAGCCGGGGATAATGTCGGTATATTACTACGCGGTACAAAAAGAGAAGAAGTTGAAAGAGGACAAGTTCTCGCAAAACCTGGTAGCATAAAACCGCATGATAAGTTTGAAGCTGAAGTATATGTGCTTAGTAAAGAAGAAGGTGGACGTCATACCCCATTTACTAATGACTATCGTCCGCAGTTCTATTTTAGAACAACAGATGTTACCGGTACAATAAAATTGCCTGCTGATAAGCAGATGGTTATGCCTGGAGATAATGCTACTTTTACAGTGGAATTAATTAAACCGATTGCGATGCAGGAAGGGTTGAAATTCTCTATACGTGAAGGTGGTAGAACAGTGGGTGCCGGCGTAGTAACTAAAATAAATAATTAATTGATTTTATAAATACCTATTATTTTTTAATAATAGGTATTTATATTTTAAGAGGTAATAGACATTTTCCCGAACTGGCTTATAGAGAAGAATTTGAAGGAGGTACGGAACGCAGAACTGCAGCGTATATAACGGACGTGAGGATTCGAGTGCCGGATTGACGTACAAATTACCTCTAGAAGTACAGTTTGGAAAGATGTCTAAAAAAACATTTTGCTGTTTAAATATTAGGTTTACTGAATGAAAAATAAAATCAAAATTCGTTTAAAATCATTTGATCACCGTAGTCTTGATCAAGCTACAAAAGAGATAGTTAGTGCTGTTAAAAGAACGTTTGCTAACATTAATGGTCCTATTCCTTTACCTAAAAAAATTGGAAGATTTACCGTAAATAGGTCTCCTCATGTACATAAGAAGTCAAGAGAGCAATTTGAAATTAGAAAGCATAAAAGATTATTAGTTATAGGTGATCCGAATCCGGCGGTTGTCGATGCTTTAAGTAAAGTTGATTTAGCAGCAGGTGTTGATGTAGTGATTGAATTAGAGAGTGGGGAATAAATGAGAACCGGTATAATTGCTCAAAAAATTGGGATGACTAGTGTTTTTAATGATAAAGGCGAAAGAATTTCTTTAACATTAGTAAAAGTTGATGATTGTCAAGTAGTAGGACATAAAACTCTAGAAAAACATGGATATAATGCTTTGGTTATAGGTATAAAAGATAAAAAAACATCTAGAGTAACCAAATCTATGAGACAAGTTTTTGCTAATGCTAAAATATCTCCTAAAACTAAATTAAAAGAATTTAGAATTTCTGAAGAGAATTTTATTGATATAGCAGCAAGTCTAGAAGTAGACCATTTTACGGCAGGACAATTTGTGGATATAACGGCAACTACTATAGGTAAAGGATTTGCCGGTAGTATGAAAAGACATAATTTTAGAGGTCTTGAAGCTTCTCACGGTGTTTCGATATCCCATCGTTCGCATGGTTCTACAGGACAAAGACAAGATCCAGGAAAGGTTTTCAAAGGCAAAAAAATGGCCGGTCATATGGGATGTAACCAAGTTACTATTCAAAATTTGAAAATATTTGCCGTTGATAAAGAGCGTAAGCTTATTATGATTCAGGGTAGTATACCCGGTCACAAAAATTCGTATCTTTCAGTAAAAGATGCAATAAAAAAGATTTCAATAACTGTATAATAGATATTTAGACATGTTTGTTGAGGTTAAAGATTATCAAATTAACAAAACGCCATGCAATATTATTTATATAAAAGTTTTATATAAGACTGTATAAGGTTAAATCAAGATGAAGACTAAAATATTAAGTCTTGCTAATGAAGAAGTTGGTGAGATTAGCTTAAATGAAGATATATTTGCTGTTGAATTTATCAGAGATGATATAATAAAGCAGGTTATTGATTGGCAGAGAGCTAAGGCAATGTCTGGTAACCACAAAACTAAAACAGTATCAGAAGTATTAGGAACCACAAAAAAACCTTTTAAGCAAAAAGGTACAGGTAATGCAAGACAAGGCTCCCTTAGATCGGTACAGATGCGTGGTGGTGGTGTAGCTCATGGACCTAGAGTACGTAGTCATGCAACAAAATTACCTAAAAAAGTACGAAAACTTGGTTTAATTCATGCTTTATCCGAAAAATGTGCTGAAGGAAAATTATTAGTAATAGATTCTTTAAAGTTAGATAAGCCTAAAACTTCTGCTCTTGTAAATATATTAAACAAATTTCAAGGGAAAAGTTTCTTTGTAATAGACGGAAATGAAGTAGATATTAATTTTTCTTTAGCTGCAAAAAATATTTATAATACTGTGATTGTTCCACAAATAGGAGCCAATGTTTATGATATAATACGACATGAATATGTCCTATTATCACAAGAAGCAGTGAGCGTTTTAGAAGAGAGGTTAAGATGAGTTCTTATAAATACTACGATTTAATTAGAAAACCTATTATTACAGAAAAAACTACAATCCTTTCGGAACAAAATAAATACGCTTTTTATGTAGATAAATTTGCTGAAAAACTTACCCTTAAAAAGGCTATAGAAGAAATATTTAAAGTAAAAGTAAAAAAAGTAAATATTTTAAACGTTAAAGGTAAGAAGAAAAGATTTAAAGGCATTATAGGGACTCAAATCAATAGAAAGAAAGCTATTGTTACATTAGAAAAAGACTATAATATCGATTTTGCCGGAGGAATTAAATAAATGGCTTTAAAAAACTTTAATCCAATTACTCCTTCTCTTAGAGAGTTAGTTCAAGTTGATAAAACTAGTTTATGGAAAGGCAGACCTTTAAAATCTTTGACCAAAGGTATATCTAAAACCGGTGGACGAAATAATCAAGGTAGAATTACTTCTTGGCACAGAGGTGGAGGACACAAAAAATTATATCGTATTATTGATTTTAAAAGAAATAAAATCGATATTTCTGCTATTGTTGAAAGAATAGAGTATGACCCTAATAGAACTGCTTTTATTGCTTTAATAAAATATGAAGATGGGGAATATTCTTATATTCTAGCACCGCAAAAATTATCTGTAGGTGATAGAGTAATATCAAGTCAAGATGCTGATATAAAAATAGGCAATTGTTTACCTTTAAAATGCATTCCTATCGGTACTACTTTACATAATGTTGAAATGAAAGTTGGTAAGGGCGGTCAAATTGCAAGGTCTGCAGGTACTTCAGTAGATCTAGTGGGTAAAGATTCAGGATATGCTCAGATTAAATTAAGATCAGGTGAATTTAGGTTAGTACCTTTAGATTGTAAAGCTACTATAGGTAGTATATCTAACCCGGATCAAAAAAATATTAATTTAGGCAAAGCAGGTAGAAATAGATGGCTTGGTTGGAGACCGCATGTTAGAGGTGTAGCAATGAATCCTGTAGATCACCCTCATGGCGGTGGTGAAGGTAAAACTTCAGGAGGTCGCCATCCTGTTACTCCTTGGGGATTCCCAACAAAGGGTAAGAAGACACGTAAAAATAAACGTACTTCAAAATTTATCGTAAAGAAAAGAAAATAGATTTTAAATTAATTAGGTATTAGTATGGCACGTTCAATATGGAAAGGGCCTTTTGTAGACGGTTATTTAATAAAGAAAGTTCAAAAATTAATGGAATCAGGTAAATCTGAAATGATTAAAACTTGGTCTAGAAGATCAACAATTTTACCTATTTTTGTAGGGTTTACCTTTTCTGTTCATAATGGAAATAAATTTATTCCGGTTTCTGTAAATGAAGAAATGGTTGGAAGAAAATTAGGTGAGTTTGCTCCTACTAGAACATTTCACGGTCATGGAGCAGATAAAAAAGTCAAAAGAAAATAAAGATTTATATGGTACAGGAAAATAAAAATTTTGCTACGGCACAAGCTAAATCTATTAGAGTAAGTTCAAGGAAGCTCAATTTAGTTGCAGCCTTTATTAGAAATATGAAAGTATCTGAAGCATTGGTACAATTAACTTTTTCTCCTAAAAGAATTGCAAAAGTTGTAAAAGATTGTTTACAATCTGCTGTTGCAAATGCTGAAAATAATTTAGGTCTCGATATAGATAGATTGGTTATTACTAAAGCGACTGTAGGTAAGGCTTTAGTAATGAAAAGAGTTATGCCAAGAGCAAAAGGAAGAGCAACTAGAATAAATAAGTTTTTTAGTAATCTTTATATAACTGTTACAGAAAAAGAGGATAATTAAAATGGGGCAGAAAGTTTGTGCACATGGTTTTAGAGTTGGACCGACTTTAATTAAAGGTTGGGATTCCGTATTATATGCAGAAAAACATTATAAAACTCTTTTTATACAAGATTTAAAAATTAGGGATTTAATAAATAAGGGGTTTAATCAAGCTCAAATTAGCAGAGTTTTAATTGAACGCCCTTCTAATAAAAGTATTATAATTAATATTAATGCCAAAAAACCAAATATCATTATCGGTAGAAACGGTAGTGAAATTGATAAGCTAAAAAAAGCTATCGAGAAAATGACTTCTTTAAAAGAAGTTTATATAAATATTCACGAAGTTAGAAAATTTAATATAGATGCTGCTATAGTAGCTCAAACTATAGCACTACAGCTTGAAAAAAGAGTTTCTTTTAGAAAAGCCATGAAAACAGCAATTCAGGCTTCATTTAAACAAGGTGGACAAGGTATCAGGGTTAGTTGTTCAGGACGACTTGGAGGTGCTGAAATTGCTAGAACCGAATGGTATATAGAAGGAAGAATGCCGTTACATACTTTAAGAGCTGATATTGATTATTCAACAGCTGAGGCTATAACTACTTATGGAGTTATAGGGGTTAAAGTGTGGATTTATAAAGGTGAATATACAGAAAATAAAAGATATAATTAATTTAAAGTATTAAAATGTTAGCTCCGAAAAAACAAAAATTTAGAAAAGCTCATAAGGGTAGGGTTGCTTCAAAAGCAAAAGCAGGTACGACGCTTGCTTTTGGATCATTTGGTCTAAAATCTATAGATGGTTGGCGTGTTACTGCAAGACAAATAGAAGCAGGAAGAAAAGCTGCTACTAGATGTATGAAAAGGCAAGGAAGATTATGGATTCGCATTTTTCCGGATGTTCCCGTTTCTAAAAAGCCTGCCGAAGTAAGAATGGGTAAAGGTAAAGGTTCTCCTGAATTTTTTGCAGTTAGAGTTTCGCCTGGAAGAATTATGTTTGAAATTGAAGGGGTAGAAGAAAATGTTGCACTTAGAGCTTTGGAGCTTGCAAGTGTAAAATTACCTGTTAGAACAAGGATAGTGAGACGTTATGAATGATTTAAAATTATTAAGAAGTAAGTTATCTACTGAAACAATAGAAGAGCTTTATATAAACCTTAATCTTTTAAAAAAAGAATTGTTTAATTTAAGATTTCAACAAGCTTTAGGTGATTTAAAAAATACTAGTAGGTTTTCGTTAGTCAAAAAGTCTATAGCACGTATTAAAACTGAATTAACAAAAAGAGCTAATAGTGAGGAATATTAAAATGCCGAAAAGAGTGTTACAAGGCGTGGTTATAAGTTCAAAAGCTGATAAGACGGTTACAGTAAAAGTAGAAAGAAAGTTTAAGCATCCTATTTATAAAAAATTTGTGAAAGTATCTAAAAAATATGCTGCTCATGATTCAGAAAATAAATATCAAGCAGGAGATAAAGTTAGTATAATTGAAAGTCGGCCTATCTCAAAAACCAAAACATGGGTAGTGGTAAATGGGGAATAAAGTTTTTTAATCTTTGACTTTATAAGGTAGATTGTTTATTTTATTTCTCGTGTATAAAAAATTGGAAGTAGTTTATGATTCAAATGCAGAGCATCTTGGAAGTTGCAGATAATTCCGGTGCTAAAAAAGTTATGTGTATTAAAGTTTTAGGTGGCTCTCACCATATGGTGGCAAAGCTGGGTGATGTTATAGTTGTATCTGTTAAAGACGCTATACCCGGTGGTAAGGTTAAAAAGGGTGATGTTTATAAAGGCGTGATTGTTCGTACAAAGACTGGAGTAGTAAGACCTGACGGTAGTACAATAAAATTTGATAAAAACGCATTAGTGCTTTTGAATAAACAAGATGAACCTATCGGTACTAGAGTTTTTGGTCCTGTTACAAGAGAACTTAGAGCGAAAAAATATGTTAGAATAATGTCGCTTGCAGAGGAAGTGTTATAAATGATTAAATTAAAAGTAAAAAAAGGTGATGAAGTTGTTGTTATTACCGGAAAGCACAAAGGAAAAAAAGGTAAAATATTAAAAGTTTTCCCGGAGGACAGTAAAGTAATTGTTTCTGGAGTCAATTTAGTAAAAAAGCATACTAAATCTAATCAAATGAGTGAAGGCGGGATAATAACTAAAGAATTACCTATACATATCTCAAATATTGCACACATCGATCCAAAAACCGGTAACCCTACCAAGGTAGCTTTTAAATTCTTAGAAGACGGTTCTAAGGTTAGAGTAGCAAAGAAATCAGGGGAAATTATTGGTAAGGAAGGTAAATAATGTTAAGATTTAAAAAATTATATCAGCAAAAAATTATTGAAAACTTACAAAAAAAATTTTCTTATAAAAATAAACACGAAATACCGCAAATTAAGAAAATTGTTATAAATATGGGAGTAGGGGAAGCAACAGCCGATTCCAAAGTAATTAATAATGCAGTAAATGATCTTACTTTGATTTCCGGTCAGAAGCCGGTTGTAACGTTAGCAAGAAAATCTATTGCAACTTTTAAGTTACGTGAAAATATGAAAATAGGTTGCAAGGTTACATTACGTAAAGATAGAATGTATGATTTTTTAGAGAGGTTAGTAATTGTTGCATTACCCCGTGTTAAGGAATTTCGCGGTTTTTCTTATAAAAGTTTTGATGGTAAAGGGAATTTTACTTTTGGATTAAAAGAGCAGATAGTTTTTCCTGAAATTAATTACGATAAAATCGATACAATAAGAGGTATGGATATTACAATCGTTACATCTGCTAAAACAGATCAAGAAAGTAAATTTTTGTTATCAGGGTTTAATTTACCTTTTTATAATTAATTTTTAGGATATATATAATGGCAAAAGTAAGTTCTATAAAAAAGAACGAAAGTAGGAAAAAAAAATCACAAAGTTTACATAATAAACGTTTAGCACTAAAAAGTAAAATTTATGATAAAAATATTTCATTAGAAGAGCGTTTTGCTTTGGTAATGTCACTTGCACAATTACCTAGAAATTCATCATCTACTAGAATAAGAAATAGATGTGAGCTTACAGGTAGACCAAGAGGTGTTACAAGAAAGTTTGGTATATCGAGGAATAAGCTGAGAGAATTAATAGGCAGAGGCTTAGTTCCCGGTGTAGTTAAGTCAAGTTGGTAAAAAGTCGATAGGTAAATCATATGTCAATGACGGATAATGTAGCAGATATGTTAACTAGAATTAGAAATGCTTATAAAAGCAAATTGATAAATGTTTCTTTCCCTAGTTCTAAAATTAAAACTTCAATTTTAGATGTTTTGCAAAAAGAAGGTTATATAAAAGATTATATAACTACTCAAAAAAATAACATTAGTTATACTGAGGTAGCTTTAAAATACTCTGTTAATGGCGATGCTTCTATATGCGAAATTCATAGAGTATCAAAGCCTGGAAAAAGAGTATATTCTGCTATTAAAGATTTGAAAGGATATTATAATAATATGGGTATATATATTCTTTCTACTCCTTATGGTGTTATGTCTGATAGAGAAGCTCATATTAAAAATGTCGGCGGCGAAGTAATTTGTAAAGTATTTTAAGGTAAAAAAATGTCACGTGTTGGAAAATTGCCAATTACTATACCTGAAGGTGTAAAAATTGATTTAAATGATTTAGAAGTAAAAATATCCGGACCTAAAGGCGAATTATCAAAAACTTTTAAAGGTAATATAGCAATTTCATTGGCAGAAAATAAGCTTTTAGTAAAACCTTTAGCCGCAAATAAAAATGCACGTGCTATGTGGGGTACTGCAAGAAGCATAATATCAAATATGGTTACCGGCGTTAAAGAAGGTTTTAAGCTTAAACTCGAAATTAACGGAGTCGGTTACAGGGCGATGGTAAAAGGTAAATATTTAAATTTAATGCTTGCTAAAAGCCATAATACAAAAATTGAAATACCTTCAGATATTAAAATAGAGATGTCTAAGCAAAACATTATTATTCTTGAGGGAACAGATAAAGAAAAATTAGGACAATTTGCTTCAATTATTATAAAACAGAGACCACCTGAGCCTTATAAAGGAAAAGGAATTAAATTTGAAAATCAATTTATACCGCGTAAAGAAGGTAAGAAAAATTAAATTTAAGAGTTAAATATGCATAGTGCTAAGCTAAAATTTGAAAAAAGAAGAAGTAGAATAAGACATAAAATATCTAAAACATCTAATAGAGTTAGATTATCAATATTTAAGTCAGGTAGACATATATATGCACAAATTATTGATGATTCTAAGTCTATAACGATTGCTGCTGCTTCAACTTTAGATGAGAAAATAAAAAAATTAAAAAAATCTCATTGTAATATTGAAAATGCTATCAAAGTAGGCGAAGAAATAGCAAAAAAAGCTGATTATGCAGGGATAAAAGACGTAGTGTTTGATAGAGGTGGATATAAGTATCACGGTGTTGTAAAAGCTCTAGCTGATGCAGCCAGAGAGAAAATAAAATTTTAGGTTATAAGGTTGTAGTAATGTCTAAAGTTAAAAAAAATGACGAGACTTTAAGTGAAGTTTTAGTTGATGTAAATAGAGTTACAAAAGTAGTAAAAGGTGGTAGAAGCTTTGCTTTTTCTGCTTATGTAGTGGTCGGTGATAAAGCCGGCAGAGTCGGAGCAGGACACGGAAAAGCTAAAGAAGTAAATGAAGCTCGAGGCAAGGCAAAACAAGCCGCTAAAAAGAGAATGATGAAAGTGCCGTTATATCAAAATAGGACTATTCACCATGACGTTGTCGGTAAAAGTGGAGCTGCTAAAGTGATTTTAAGAAGAGCTAAAGCAGGTACAGGCGTTATAGCTGGAGGATCTATGAGAGCAATCTTTGACTCTTTAGGCGTTCATGATATTGTTGCTAAATCAATAGGTTCAACGAATGTTTACGCAATGATTTCTGCAACATTTGATGCATTAAATAAACTTGCATCACCAAAATCTATTGCTATGAGAAGAGATAAAAAAGTAAATGAAATATCTGTAAAATCTGCTGACATTCAAGTTAATGAATAATGTTGCGTAAGTAAGGTGAAGTTATGAATAATAAGATCAATAATATAAAAATTACTCAAGTTCAAAGTGCTATAGGTCGTAAGTATGATCAAAGATTGATATTAGTTGGGCTTGGTTTAAACAAAATTAATAAGAGCGTTATTCTTGCAAATACTAATTCAATCAAAGGGATGGTTAAAAAAGTAAAGCATTTGTTAAAAATAGAAAATATGTAATTAGAGTTTTTAAATGAAATTAAATGAATTATATAATAATATAGGTGCTAAAAAAAATAAGAAAAGAATAGCACGCGGTATTGGTAGTGGTAAAGGAAAAACCGGCGGTAGAGGAATTAAAGGTCAAAAATCTAGATCCGGCGTTGCAATAAAAGGTTTTGAAGGTGGTCAAACACCTATGATCAAAAGACTACCTAAAAGAGGGTTTAATTGTATTTCAACTAAAAAATACAATATAATAAATATTTATAATATTGAAGAAGCATTAGCCGATGGGCGTTTAAGTGCTAATGATACTATTACGAAAGAAAAATTGGTAGAAGCCAGAGTAGTGAATAATAAAAATAATAAGAAATTAGTGAAATTATTATCTATTTGTAGTGATGATTTTGCTGCTCCTCTATCATTAAAATTAGATGCTTATTCTTCTAAAGCTAAGGATTTAATCGAAAAAGTAGGTGGAAAATTATTATAGTATATGGGGCAGAATTTTTCTAAAAAATCCGGTAATGATTTAGTTAGTCGTATTGTTTTTACTATTCTCATTCTTATAGTATGTAGATTTGGGGCTTTTATACCTATACCTGGTATAGATTCAATTGCTTTAAGTAGTGTGGCTGCAAAGAATCAATCCGGAATACTCGGAATGTTTAATATGCTATCCGGAGGATCGCTAGGTAGAATGTCCATTTTTGCTTTAGCAATTATGCCATATATTACCGCTTCAATTATTATCCAATTAATGTCAGTTGCATATAAACCTTTGGAAAATTTAAAAAAAGAAGGGGAAGTCGGCAAAAGAAAAGTAAATCAGCTATCGAGATATTTAACGGTTCTGTTGGCTTCTTTTCAGGCTTATGGAGTTGCTATAAGTTTAGAGTCGATTGTAACAAATACCGGTCCTGTAGTAATTTTAGCGGGTTTTTTCTTTAGAGTTACAACCGTAATTACTTTAGTTGTAGGCACGATGCTATTAATGTGGTTAGGAGAACAAATTACACAACGTGGAATAGGTAATGGTACGTCTTTAATCATATTTATAGGTATAATTTCGGGAGTACCTAGTGCTATTATTAGTATGTTTGAATTATCAAGAAAAGGAGCATTATCGCCTTTAATAGCGATAGCTGTTTGTATTGGAGTAGTTGTATTAATAGCTATAATTATATTTTTTGAAAAAGCCCAAAGAAAATTATTGGTGCAGTATCCTAAAAGACAAGTAGGAAATAAAATTTATGGAGGTGAAGCAACCCATATGCCTCTCAAGTTAAATACTTCTGGTGTAATACCTCCAATATTTGCTAGTTCAATTTTACTATTTCCTGCTACGCTTGCTAATTTTTCTAATAGTAATTCAGAAACTATGGGCATGCTTACTTATTACTTAGGGCATGGAAAACCTGTATATATTTTATTATATGTAGCATTAATTATGTTTTTTAGTTTTTTTTATACTGCAATAGTATTTAATTCTGAAGAAACTGCTAATAATTTAAGAAAATACGGCGCTTATATTCCAGGTAAAAGACCAGGAAAAAATACGTCTGATTATTTTGATTATATACTTACAAGGCTTACGGTTATAGGTGGGATATATTTAAGTGTAATATGTGTAATTCCGGAGCTATTAATGAATAAATATGTAATCTCTCTTTCTTTAGGAGGTACGAGTTTTTTAATTGTAGTGAACGTGGTACTTGATACTATGACTCAGATTCAAACTTACTTATTTAGTAGTAAGTATGAAGGTTTAATGAAGAAAGTAAAATTAAAAAATTCAAAATGAGCTTAAATAGTGATAGTAATTTTTTTAGGTCCTCCAGGAGCGGGAAAGGGCACACAAGGAAAAAAGATAGCTAAAAAAATTGATTTACCACATATAGCAATCGGTGATATATTTAGAACAATTATTAAAACATCAACTAGTGCAGCAGAGTTAATTAATAATTATGTGAAGCAAGGGGAGCTTATCCCTAATGAAATAGTGAATCAAGTAATCAAAAATTTTTTATTATCCTCTGAATATAAAAACTGCTACATATTAGATGGATATCCGCGTAATTTAGAGCAAGCAAAATTTTTTGAATCATTTATTAAAGAAAAAATTAAAATAATATATTTTGATGTTTCAGATGAATTATTAATTAAAAGAATTTTAGGAAGATATAGTTGTAAAAATTGCGGTAAAATATATAATAGTTACTTCTTGCAGCCTAAAACTGATAATGTATGTGATGTTTGCGGTTCAAGTACATTTGATTATAGAAAAGACGATAATGAAGAAGTAATAAAAAAAAGAATTGAAGTATATAAAACAGAAACATATCCGTTAATAGATTATTATAAAAATAGTGGTAATTTTTATATAGTTAATGGAAGTAAAAATGAACACGAAATAGAAATTGATATACAGAAAATACTAAAAATAAATTGACTTTATCAAAGATTTTTATATTATTTTTTAGTTACCAGTAAAATTTTGGAGATTATTTGTGGCAAGAATTGCAAGTGTTAATATTCCTGATAATAAACGTTTAGTTGTGAGTTTAACTTACATTTACGGTCTTGGGCCTACTATGGCAGCAGAGATTTGTAATAAAGCAAAAATATCGAAAGATAAAAAAGTGAAAGAACTGACAGATCAAGAGTTAATAAGCTTACGTAATATTATTGAAAGTGAGTATAAAGTTGAGGGTGATTTAAGACGAGAAGTTACGCTTAATATTAAGAAAAAGAAAGATATAAGATGTTATCAAGGACTTAGACATATACGTAAGTTGCCGGTGAGAGGACAGAATACGCATTCTAATGCTCGAACTAGAAAAGGTAAAGCTATTGCGATAGCCGGAAAGAAAAAAGCTGTAAAATAATAGTTTAAGTATAGAGTATAAATAATGAATCAGACGGTTAAAGTTAAGAAAAAGAAAAGAACTATCACTCTTGGTGTTGTGCATATCCGCGCATCATTTAATAATACTATAGTAACATTTACTGATATCCAAGGTAATACTATTTCTTCTGCATCGGCAGGAGGTAATGGGTTTAAAGGGGCAAGAAAAGCAACACCTTATGCAGCTCAAGTAACAATTGATAGAGCATCGGAAAAAGCAAAAGAATATGGTCTAAAAACTATTTCTATTAGGATTGGAGGACCGGGGGCTCAGCGTGAATCAGCAATGAGAGCTTTATTCGGACAAAATTTTGTGGTTACATCAATTTTAGATGTATCGTCAATTGCTCATAATGGAGTAAGACCGCCAAAAAGAAGAAGAGTATAAGAGAATCATAGGTATTAAATGTTATCGTTAAGTAAAAATTGGAATACTTTAATAAAGCCGAATAAAGTCGCGTATGAAAATTTTCCAGAAACCAATAATAAAGCTAAAATTGTAGTTGAACCTTTAGAAAGAGGTTTTGGTTTAACACTCGGTAATGCTATGAGAAGAGTATTACTTTCTTCTTTACAAGGAGCAGCTATCACTTCTATAAAGATCCCTGCTATAGAACATGAATTTTCTTCTATACCCGGTGTAAAAGAAGATGTATCGGAAGTGATTTTAAACATTAAAGGTATTGAAGTAAAAATGCATGTTGCAGAAAAACGTATCATGAAATTAAAAGCAACAGGACCTTGTGTTGTAACGGCCGGTATGATTGAAACAGGTCATGATGTAGAAATACTGAATCCGGATCATGTAATTTGTGATCTAGCTAAGGACAAGCAGCTTGAAATGGAATTAACTTGCAAGGTTGGTAAAGGATATGTACTTAGCACAAATAGTTATGAGGATAATTTACCTATTGGTGAAATAGCTATAGATGCTTTATTTAATCCGGTAAAGAGTGTTACTTATAAGGTAGAAAATACTAGGGTAGGTCAGGTTACCGATTATGATAAATTAATTATGTTTGTGGAAACTAACGGTGATGTATTACCTGAAATGGCTGTAGGTTTAGCTGCACGTATTTTACAGGAGCAATTACAATTATTTATTTCTTTTGAAGAACAGGAAGAAGATAAGCAAGTTAAAACTGATGCTTTACCATTTTCACCTTATTTACTTAAGAGAGTTGATGAATTGGAATTATCGGTTAGATCTGCAAATTGTTTGAAAAATGATAATATAATATATATAGGGGATCTAGTAAAAAGAACGGAATCCGATATGCTGAGAACTCCAAATTTCGGTAGAAAATCTTTAAATGAGATTAAAGAAATATTGGCAAAATTTAATTTAAGATTCGGTATGGATGTACCGGATTGGCCACCGGAAAATATTCAGGAATTATCTAAACGTTATGAAGATTCTTATAATTAAGGACTAAAAAATGCGACATAAAATTAAAGGTAGAAAGTTAAATGTAACAAGTAGTCATCGGCAAGCAATGCTTGCTAATATGGCTGTAGCACTTGTAACCCATGAACAAATTAAAACTACTTTACCAAAAGCTAAGGAATTAAGACCTTATATTGAAACTCTAATTACTAAAGCTAAAAAAGCTGATTTAACGGTAAGAAGAAGCGTTTTATCAAAAATAAAAGATAAAACAGCAGTAGAAAAGCTTATAAATATTTTAGGTACCAGATATAAAGATAGACCTGGCGGTTATACTAGAATAATAAAAGCCGGATTCCGTTATGGTGATTTAGCACCGATAGCATATATTGAATTTGTAGATAGAGATATTAATGCTAAAGGAAATATACAGCAAGATGCTAATGAAGAAATTAAAAATTAAAATATAAGGGACTCGGTAATGGCTAATTATTCTTCAGCAAAAAAAGCTGCTAGACAAACAGTAAAAAGAACTCTAATCAATAAAAAACGATCTAGTGCAATAAAAACTTTTATAAAGAAAGTTGTACATGAAATCAGTCTTGGTAATAAAGAAAATGCTAACATAGCTTTATCTGTTGCTCAGTCTAAGATAATGCAAGGTGTAAAAAAAAATATAATTAAATTAAATACCGCCTCAAGAAAAATCAGCAGATTATCAAGGCAAATAAAAAGTTTGAAAGTAAATAACACTCTATAGTAATTTAAAAGCAAAAACTAATAAAATTTTGCTAAATTATTTATATACTTTTTATGAATTATAAATGATGTTATTTTACTAATTAATAAAAAATATGGGCGATTAGCTCAGCTGGTAGAGTATCTCGTTTACACCGAGAGTGTCGGCGGTTCGAGTCCGTCATCGCCCACCAATCAAAAGTTTTTAGTATTTCAACGAAAATATCAAACAATGAAGGAAGTTTAAACTCAAGTTTTTCAGTTTTAAATGTTACAATAGTTAAACCTATCAAGAAAAACAGTATCTTTGTGAAATGGCATTTCTAACTAAGTATATATTAGTTAATAATTTAATGCCATTGCTAGAAAATTACAAAGTAATTGACGAAATAATCCAGTACAAAAATACTAAATTTGAGCATTTTTTAGTACGTGTAAATCAGGAAACACGTTCAGTGTCATAATAGACCTCTTCGGAAATTCTACTTCTAGAGGTAATTTGTACGTCGATCCTTACCACTCATCCTCACATACTAGTATGTACGCTTCGGTTCAAAGTGAAGTGTCTCTTTCAAATTCCTCTCTAAATCCTTATTTCTGAAGAAGTCTAATAAAGTTTACGTTAATTCGTTGACAAGAAGAAAACGAGAAGAGATTGATATAGCTAGGGTTAAATAAAAATGGTATGCTATTAATTTGTCATCCCGTGGTCAAGCCATGGGATCCAAAACTTTTTAAGGTTTTCTGGATACCGGGAACAAGTCCCGGTATGACAGTTTATATCTGTTTTATCTTGCTTTAGCCATAGTTACGTATTAACATTATAAATTACTTGGTTTATTGTTTTTGGAACCTGCGGTCAAGCGAACTAGGATGACATGGGCGGAATCGATCCGCGTAATAATGCTATATCGTGGTCAACAAGCCATGGTATGACACTGAATAAATTTCCTGATCCGTACGAGTTTTTAGAATCTTTCATATACAGCATAATTCATAAAGCTTGATACAAGCAAATTTTGTACTATCGCCTTTGCTCACATATTAATATACGCCTAGCTCGCTCGCCTTTAAATTTATCTTGTCGGAACCTTTCTGAATTCTACTGTAATTCTTTTCCACATTATTTATTACTTTTGCCGTTATTTTTACTAGATTTTCAAAAAAAATAGCAAAGTATAAATTGTACGAGGAAGTGGAAGTTAAAGCAGCTAATAAAGTAAAATGATAGTTGTTTAAATACAATGTAACCAAAAGCTATTAATCTATTTAAAGTTAAAAAATTATTTATTATTACAATTTTAACTTTTGCTTTAATTGTAATCAACTATTATTAACAAAAAATAAGAAATAACTTTTATGGAAGATATAAGGCTCTTGGAAAGAAAAGTTTGCAATTTGTGTTTATAGTAAAAAATTACTTGATAAACTCGAATATTTAAATACTAAAGTAGCAAATCCTATAGAT
>NZ_WHLZ01000006.1:0-10109 GCF_046532895.1 Rickettsia koreansis
ACCACAGGTGGTGATAATGTAGGTGTCTTAAATTTAAATGGTGCATTAAGTCAAGTAAGTGGGAATATAGGTAATACAAATTCATTAGCCACGATAAGTGTAGGAGCAGGTAAAGCCACGTTAGGGGGAGCGGTTATTAAAGCTACTACGACTAAATTAACAGATGCTGCGTCGGTATTAACTCTTACAAATGCAAATGCAGTATTAACAGGTGCGATTGATAACACCACAGGTGGTGATAATGTAGGTGTCTTAAATTTAAATGGTGCATTAAGTCAAGTAAGTGGGAATATAGGTAATACAAATTCATTAGCCACGATAAGTGTAGGAGCAGGTAAAGCCACGTTAGGGGGAGCGGTTATTAAAGCTACTACGACTAAATTAACAGATGCTGCGTCAGCAGTGACATTTACGAATCCTGTAGTGGTGACCGGAGCGATAGATAATACCGGTAATGCAAATAATGGTATAGCAACGTTTACCGGTAATAGTACAGTAACTGGCAATATAGGTAATACGGCAGCATTAGCAACAGTGAATGTAGGAGCAGGTTTGCTACAAGTACAAGGCGGAGTGGTAAAAGCGAATGCAATAAACTTAACAGATGCTGCGTCAGCAGTGACATTTACGAATCCTGTAGTGGTGACCGGAGCGATAGATAATACCGGTAATGCAAATAATGGTATAGCAACGTTTACCGGTAATAGTACAGTAACTGGCAATATAGGTAATACGGCAGCATTAGCAACAGTGAATGTAGGAGCAGGTTTGCTACAAGTACAAGGCGGAGTGGTAAAAGCGAATGCAATAAACTTAACAGATGCTGCGTCAGCAGTGACATTTACGAATCCTGTAGTGGTGACCGGAGCGATAGATAATACCGGTAATGCAAATAATGGTATAGCAACGTTTACCGGTAATAGTACAGTAACTGGCAATATAGGTAATACGGTAGCATTAGCAACAGTGAATGTAGGAGCAGGAATAACATTAAAAGCTGGAGGAAGCCTAGCTGCGAATAATATAGATTTTGGAGCCAGGAGTACTTTAGAGTTTAACGGACCTCTTGATGGTGGTGGTAACACAATCCCTTATTATTTTAAAGGAGCTATAGCAAACGGCAATAACGCTATATTAAATGTTAATACAAAGTCACTTACGGCATATCATTCAACTATAGGAACAGTTGCAGAAATCAATATTGGAGCCGGTAATCTTTTTGCAATTGATGCAAGTGCTGGTGATGTTACTATATTAAATGCTCAAGATATTAATTTTGGAGTTCTAGATTCTGCTTTAGTACTTTCTAACTTAACCGGAGGCGGAGTAAAAAATATATTATTAGCAGCTGATTTAGTAGCTCCCGGTGCTGATGAAGGTAATGTAGTCTTTGATGGTGGGGTTAATGGCCTGAACATTGGGAGTAATGTAGCAGGTACCGCTAGAAATATCGGTGATGGAGGCGGTAATAAATTTAACACTTTACTTATTTATAATGCCGTTACAATAACTGACGATGTAAATTTAGAAGGTATACAGAACGTGCGTATTAACAATAATGCAGATTTTACTAGTAGTACAGCATTTAATGCTGGTATTATACAAATAAACAATGCTACTTATACGATTGATGCAAATAATGGTAATTTAAATATACCGGCAGGAAATATTCAATTTGCACATGCGGATGCTCAATTAATATTACAAAATAGTTCAGGAAACGACCGTACGATCACACTAGGTGCGAATATAGATCCTGATAATGACAATGAGGGTGTAGTAATATTAAATTCTGTAACTGCAGGAAAAAAATTAACGATAGCCGGAGGCAAGACGTTTGGTGGAGCTCATAAGTTACAAACTATAGTTTTCAAAGGAGCGGGAGATTGCAGTGCGGCAGGTACCACTTTTAATACAACAAATATAGAGCTTGATATTACAGGTAAATTAGAACTTGGAGCTACTAAGGCAAATGTAGTTTTATTTAATGATGCTGTTCAATTAACTCAAACCGGTCATATTGGCGGTTTCTTAGATTTTAATGCAAAAAACGGTACGGTAACATTAAATAACAATGTAAGTGTTGCGGGAGCAGTCCAAAATACCGGCGGTACTAATAACGGTACGTTAATAGTTTTAGGTGCAAGTAATCTTAATAGAGTAAACGGGATTGCTATGTTAAAAGTAGGTGCAGGAAATGTAACTATTGCCAAAGGCGGTAACGTTAAAATCGGCGAAATCCAAGGTACAGGCACAAATACTTTAACATTACCTGCAAACTTTAACTTAACAGGCAGCATAAATAAAACCGGTGGTCAGGCTTTGAAGCTAAACTTCACGAATGGCGGTAGTGTTAGCGGTGTTGTAGGGACTGCGGCTAATTCGGTTGGTGATATCACAACGGCAGGTGCTACAAGTTTTGCAAGCAGTGTTAACTCAAAAGGTACAGCGACACTTGGCGGTACTACAAGTTTTGCCAATACATTCACTAATACAGGTGCGGTTACTTTAGCCAAAGGTTCTATCACTAGTT
Organism: Rickettsia koreansis; assembly: GCF_046532895.1. NCBI lineage: Bacteria > Pseudomonadati > Pseudomonadota > Alphaproteobacteria > Rickettsiales > Rickettsiaceae > Rickettsia > Rickettsia koreansis. The sequence continues at coordinate 2,534 of NZ_WHLZ01000006.1, forward strand.
TTGCTAAAAATGTAACAGCTACCAGCTTTGTGGCTAATAGTGCTACTATTAATTTCGGCAATAGCCTAGCCTTTAATAGTAATATAACAGGTAGCGGTACTACACTTACTTTAGGTGCAAATCACGTAACATATACTGGCACCGGTAGCTTTACCGATACGCTAACCTTAAATACTACTTTTGATGGAGCAGCTAAGTCAGGTGGTAATATCTTAATTAAATCAGGTAGTACTCTTGATTTATTAGGGGTTTCAACTTTAGCACTTGTTGTTACTGCTACTAATTTCGACATGAATAATATAAGCCCAGATACAAAATATACGGTAATATCTGCAGAAACAGCAGGTGATTTAAAGCCTACTCCTAAAGAGAATGTTAAAATAACTATTAATAATGACAACCGTTTTGTTGACTTTACTTTTGATGCATCGACTTTAACGTTATTTGCAGAGGATATAGCTGCAGATGTTATAGCTGAAGATTTTGCACCGGGTGGACCGCTTGCAAATATCCCAAATGCTGCAAATATAAAGAAATCGCTTGAGTTAATGGAGGATGCTCCCAATGGTTCAGATGCACGTCAAGCTTTCAATAACTTTGGTCTAATGACACCGCTACAGGAAGCAGATGCTACAACTCATCTCATGCAAGATGTTGTAAAACCTAGCGATACTATAGCTGCCGTTAATAATCAAGTTGTAGCGAGTAATATATCAAGTAATATAACTGCTCTAAATGCTAGAATGGATAAAGTACAAGTAGCGAATAAAGGTCCTGTTTCTTCCGGTGATGAAGATATGGATGCTAAGTTTGGTGCGTGGATAAGCCCGTTTGTCGGTAATGCAACGCAGAAGATGTGTAACAATATAAGTGGTTATAAGTCTGATACAACTGGTGGCACTATAGGTTTTGACGGCTTCGTTAGCGATGATCTAGCACTCGGACTTGCATATACAAGATCCGATACTGACATTAAGCTAAAAAATAATAAAACGGGCGATAAAAATAAGGTAGAGAGTAACATCTATTCTTTATACGGTTTATATAATGTACCTTATGAAAATCTCTTCGTTGAAGCTATAGCATCTTACTCAGATAATAAGATAAGAAGCAAATCAAGACGTGTTATTGCAACAGCACTAGAGACTGTCGGTTATCAAACTGCAAACGGTAAGTATAAATCCGAAAGCTATACAGGTCAGTTAATGGCTGGTTATACCTATATGATGCCTGAGAATATTAACTTAACACCGCTAGCTGGGCTTAGATATTCGACTATCAAAGATAAGGGCTATAAGGAAACCGGTACTACTTACCAAAATCTTACCGTTAAAGGCAAGAACTATAATACTTTCGACGGTTTACTCGGTGCTAAAGTATCAAGTAATATCAATGTCAATGAAATAGTGCTAACACCTGAGCTTTACGCAATGGTCGATTATGCATTTAAGAATAAAGTTTCGGCGATTGATGCAAGATTACAAGGTATGACTGCTCCTCTCCCAACCAACAGCTTTAAGCAAAGCAAAACAAGTTTTGATGTCGGTGTCGGTGTTACTGCTAAGCATAAAATGATGGAATACGGGATTAACTACGATACCAATATCGGAAGTAAGTATTTCGCTCAGCAAGGTAGTGTAAAAGTTCGTGTTAATTTTTAATTAACCGTTCTATAATCATAAAAAAAGCCTATATAGTTTGACTATATAGGCTTTTTTGCTTTATAATGTAGTCTTGAGAAACGTCGCGAGGAGCGAAGCGACATGGCAATCTCGTCAAATATCCTGAGATTGCTTCGTCACTTACTTCATAATTTCCTTGCAATGACGATAAAAACTTAAATAAAAAATTATGTTAGATAATATTAGAAAAACTGCCGATAGTTTTATAATGCGGGTTTTATTCGCAATGATAGCTTTTGCTTTTGTCGGCTTTGGTATTAAAGATGTATTAAATGGAAGAAGAAGCGGCGATATTGTTACTTTTTCTCATGTGAAAAATATCTCCCAGGAAGATTTTTTGAGAGCAAAATCTTTAGAAATTAATTCTATAAGTAAGCAAACGGGGACAAGTTTAACAGATGAAGAAATAGCACAGTTAAATATTGATAACCGAATCCTAAAAAGGCTTGTTTACGATAATGTCTTAGATTATTTAGTGAGTTATTATGACTTAGATCTCAGTGATGATACAGTTAAAATTTTAGTTAAAGAATCACCGGTTTTTAAAAATGAGCAAGGTGTTTTCAATATAAAAATTTTTAAAACTTATTTTAGAAATTCTTATATGGATGAAGAAAAATATTTATTAAACTTCAAAGAAAAAGCTCTAAAAAATATTTTTGTTGGTACTTTTATAGAAAGTTTCTATGTTCCTAAAGCTATGACTGACAATATAGTAGATTATATGGCTGAAAAAAGAGAAGTAGAATTAATACAAATAGATTTACAAAATAAACCGAAAGATTTACAAATCCCTACTCCTACCGGTCAGCAATTAAAGGATTTTTACCAAGATAATAAAACCGCGTTTGAGGTACCTGAGAAACGCAGCTTTTCTTATATTAAAGCTAATATTAAGGATTTAAAAGTCTCAGTTACTCAAGATGAGTTGTTAGAATTTTATAATGAAAATAAAGATGAATTCGGTGATCAAAGTTTTGAAGCGGTACAAAAACAATTACATGATTTATTAAAGGCTCAAAAAATCGACATACTTAATATGGAGTTTGCTAAAAAGCTGGAAGATGAGACGGCAGCCGGTTCTAGCTTAGTTGAAATTGCCGAAAAATATAAGCTACCGATACAAAACGTTAACTATATCAGTTATGCAGAGCTTATTGAAGATAAAATAATTGCTGAAAATGCCGATAGTATTTTTGAGCTTTCGGAAGGTGAATTATCTTATCCTATAGAAACAGAGGATAAAAGCTATCTTATATTGGTAGAATTAAAATCTATTCAGCCGGCAAAAATACCTGAATTTGATGCTATTAAAGAGCAGGTAAATAAAGCTTGGATAAAGCGGAATATTGCAGATGTAAACTTAAAAATTATCAAGGATTTAGCAAAGGAATATAATTCAGATCAAGAGAACATAAAAGAGCTTAAAGCTACCGGAATAAAAATAAGCAAAAAAAGCTATATTAGATCCGAAATGGAAAATGATCTAACACTAACTCCTGAAATATTATTATCAATTTTTAATACTAAAATAGGAAGTAATACGCCTGTATTTCAAGTAGGTGATGAAGTATATTTTGCACATATTAAATCTAGCAGTGTCGATGAATTAACAGCTAAAAATATTCATGTCAATTCAGAAAAAAATATAATATATAATATTAAAAATTCTGTAATTGATGAGCTAATTAACTACACAATCATTCAGAATGATATGCAGGTAAAAGCTAATTTTAGTAAGTAGCGAAATCCATCAGGTCATACCGTATCGTCATTGCGAGGAATTTACGAAGTAATTGACGAAGCAATCTCAGGATCTTTAATGAGATTGCCACACAGCCTATGGCTGCTCGCAATGACGATAAAATAAGCCGCACATTATAAACAAAAAAAACTATGAGCTTTAAAGATTTACCGGAGTTTTTAAAATTTTTAGAAAAAAACGGTGAGTTAAAGCGTATTGCTCTTGAGGTTAAAACTAACTTAGAAATTACTGAAATTAGTAGAAGAGTATTAGCACAAGGCGGACCTGCATTACTTTTTGAAAATGTTATAAAAGTCGACGGCATTAAGTCCGACATACCTGTTCTAACTAATCTTTATGCTAGTATAAATCGTATTTGTATGGGGCTTAAACTTAAGTCACCCAAAGAATTAAGAGAACTTGGCGTTTTACTAGCATTCCTTAAACAGCCGCAACCTCCCGCATCTTTTAAAGACACATTGTCAATGTTACCACTTGCTAAGCGTATATTTGCTATGTCTCCTAAAACCGTATCAAAAGCAGCTTGTCATGAAATCGTCATTGACAAACCGAATATCAATATATTGCCGATCCAAAGATGTTGGCCGGATGATATTTCTCCTTTAATTACTTGGGGTATAGTATTTACTAGAGGTCCAACAAAAGATAAAATCGATAATTACAACCTTGGCATATATAGAATGCAGGTTATTTCAGAAAATAAGCTATTGATGCGTTGGTTAAAGTTACGGGGCGGAGCAGAGCATCATAAACGTTGGAAAGAAGCAAAAAAAGAACCTTTTCCTACTGCTATCGTTATCGGGGCAAATCCAGCGGTAACTTTGGCAGCAGTTATGCCGATACCTGAGAATATCTCGGAGTATAATTTTGCTGGTTTACTCGGTAATAAAAAAGTAGAGTTGGTACAATGCAAAACTATTGACCTCAAAGTACCTGCACATAGTGAAATAGTGCTAGAAGGCTATGTAAGTTTAGAGGAGTATTTACCTGAAGGTCCTTTTGGGGATCACACCGGATATTATAATGATGTTGAGGAATTTCCTGTATTTACGGTTACCGCAATAACGATGAAGAAAAATCCAGTATATTTAAGCACCTATACAGGAGCACCGCCTGATGAGCCATCAATCTTAGGTGAAGCATTAAATGAAATTTTTATTCCTATATTGCAGCAACAATTTCCGGAAATAGTCGATTTTTGGCTTCCACCTGAAGGTTGTTCATATAGAGTTGCGGTAGTATCGATTAAAAAATCCTATCCCGGTCATGCTAAAAGAATAATGCTTGGGATTTGGTCTTACTTACGGCACTTTATGTATAGTAAGTTTATTATAGTTGTAGATGACGATATTGATGTTCGTAATTGGCAAGAAGTAATTTGGGCAATAGCAACAAGAAGCGACCCAAGGCGTGATACGAGCTTTATAGATAATTCCCCGATAGATTATTTGGATTTTGCATCTCCTGAGTCAGGCCTTGGTAGTAAAATGGGAATAGATGCAACCGATAAAATATATCCTGAGACAAATAGAAAATGGGGTAAAAAAATAGAAATGAGTCAGGAAGTTATCGACAAGGTTAATAGTATGTGGAATAGTTTAAAGATATAAGGTATACTCGTTTAATTTGAAAAATTGGCGTCGTTGTTTCATATTTTTGGACCGCAGCGTACATACTAGTACTAGTACGTGAGGATCAAAAAATATGAAACAACGACGCCAATTTTTCAAATTAAACTTCGTCTACTGTTTATATTAATTGTTAATTTTTTGAAATATCTTGGCACTAAAGGATACTAAATCGTCATTGCGAGCAGCCATAGGCTGCGTGGCAATCTCATGAGATTGCTTCGTCAATTACTTTGTAATTTTCCTCGCAATGACGGAAAAGCCGATCTATGCAACGCCTAAAATATAAATAAGTCATGAAGAGAAAAAATAATAAATTTATAGAAATATCTATTGCCTTTATCTTGGGAATTGCTTTAGGTATTTATGGACAGAATCCGGATTATTTTACTAATCTAATAAGTCAAAAATCATTAGCTTTATCTACTTTGCAAATAAAGCATTACAATATTTCAGAGCTTTCAAGAAGTAAAGTTAGTACATGTTTTACTCCGCCTGCCGGTTGTACTAAGTTTATAGCCAATCAGATAGATAAAGCTAAAGAATCTATTTATATGCAGGCATACGGTATGAGCGATGCGTTAATTACTACTGCACTTATTAATGCACAAGCGCGAGGAGTAAAGGTTAGAATATTGCTTGATCGTAGTAATTTAAAGCAAAAATTTTCTAAATTACATGAATTACAACGAGCAAAAATTGATGTAGGTATAGATAAAGTACCAGGAATCGCTCATAATAAAGTTATAATTATTGATAAAAAGAAAGTAATAACCGGTTCGTTTAATTTCACGGCTGCTGCCGATAAACGTAATGCTGAAAATGTAATTATTATAGAAGATCAGGAGCTAGCAGAATCTTATTTACAAAATTGGTTAAACAGAAAGGCGAGCAACTGATAGGAGATCCCACTATCTCATTCCTGCGAAAGCAGGCATCTAGTAGCTAAAAGATATAAAGAGATTTTAAACATTTTTGATGACATTCACTAGCTTGTTTGAAATCTTTAGAAGTTGCTGCTTCTTTAGTAGTATTCAAAATAGTATTAACATTATTTTGTATAATTTCGGAATTTTTCTTAAGCAAAGATTGCATGCTTTCTGTAGCAATTTGGTTAGTTATTAAAAGAATATTCATAGCTCTTGGCATTGTATTTGTGATAGATGCAAGATCTACACTAAGGATATTTTTCATAGAACTCATATAAAATTCTGGATTCATATAGGATTTCATTAAATCTAAAAATTGTGTATTATTTCACATTATTCATTCTCCTAAAAAATTTTTTATGTTTTATAGGTTACGTATATGTAAACATAAACCTTCAATTCATGCTAACATTTATAAAATTATCAATAATTGTTAGCATTAAGAATAATATTAAAAATAGTTAAGTTTTTATAAATGTTAGATACATCAATTCAAGCATTAATAAATAAGTGGCAAAAATACCTCGTTTTGCAAAGAAATTACTCTAATCATACAGCAATTTCTTATAATAATGACCTTAAGCATTTTCTTGAGTTTATGAATTATTATAATTCAGAGCTTGTAACGATAAATCATATTAAAACCGCAGATATAAGATTAATCCGAAGTTGGCTTGCAAAACGTAACTGTGATAATTTTACCGCTTCTTCAATTTCACGTGGTTTATCTGCAGTAAAAAATTTTTATAGGTTTTTAGAGAAAACAACACAATTAAATAGTCATATAATTTTTTCTATAAAATCTCCTAAAAAGACTAAATTGTTACCAAAAGCTTTATCGGAAGATGATGTAGTAATATCACTTGAACATATTGAAGAATACGGGAATGTTAAATGGGTAGAACTTAGAAATAAAGCCCTACTTGTCCTTATATATGCTTCAGGTCTACGTATATCGGAAGCATTATCAATTACGAAACTTCATCTACAAAATCTAGAATTTATAAGAATAATAGGTAAAGGTAGTAAAGAAAGAATAATTCCGTGGTTACCGATTGCTAAAAATTTAATTACCCAATATTTAGAAATATTGCCATATAAGTTAGGTGATAATGAACCCATATTTAGAGGAAAGCAGGGTAAGAAATTGCAACCATCGGTATTTAATCGTGAATTAATTAAATTAAAGCATTTTTATGGTTTACCGCAGCATTTAACTGCTCATTCATTTAGACATAGTTTTGCTTCACATTTGCTTGAGCATGGTGCAGATTTACGCTCTCTTCAAGAGCTATTAGGTCATAAAAGTCTATCTACTACACAAAACTATACTAAAACAAGTATAAAGCATTTAGAAGCTGTCTATACTACCGCATATCCAATTAAAAAATAAAATATATTAATATTCATAATCTTCTTGCATTAATTTTAAGTTATATATTATTTTAAAAATCTTATAAACATAATATATTAAAGTTAATATTGAGATATTAATATGCTAGAAACACTTTTAAAAATCTTATAAACATAATATATTAAAGTTAATATTGAGATATTAATATGCTAGAAACA
>NZ_WHLZ01000007.1:0-3762 GCF_046532895.1 Rickettsia koreansis
TTTAATATAAGATTGCAGAATATAATGAGGCATAATATTATTTTGTTCAAAAAACAACGATGCTTCTGCTATCGCAGTATCAGAGTATATTGTAGGTACCTTATTATATAATAAAAATAGTGGGATTTTTCTATTTTGAACTAACTGTAATTTTTTCATAATAGTTATCAATGATTCTACCTCCCACAATTCTACTGGTGATGGAGAACAAGTAGTAATCACGGCATCACTTCTCAATAATGAACTTCTCATATTTGAGTCATCAACTCCTGGGCTATCAATCAAAACGATACAACCTTGTTTTTTTTTATCTTCTGCAATTTCTAATAAAGCCTCACCTCGTACTCCAGCTACAAAAAGCTTATTAATTTTTTCACCAGCTTCAATCATATAATCTCGAACCTTAGACCACTTTGTGACAGTACCTTGAGCATCAGCATCTAATAATGCAACCTTTTTTCCTTGATTTAATAAAGCAGTAGCTAAATTTAGACTGAATGTTGATTTTCCTACTCCACCCTTTGTGCTGGCAATTGTGATGATATACATAATGTTATATGGATTATATTTGGATTAATTAATTATTATATAATAGATATATAATAATTAATTAATAACACCTTGTAATAATATAATCAACTTAATTTTTATGTATTGTTTAATTTAACATATACATATATTACACTTTAAAAGTGTAATATATTGTATTATGATACTTGACATTACATTATGTTTAATATTATTATGAATATAAAATATAATTTTGACGTTTATGGCTATATTAAAACATGATGTAAAAAGAGTAATGATATCTATGCCAAAGTCTTTTCTGAAAGATTTAGATGCTCATTTACAAAATTTTGCACTTACAGATAGAAGTAGGTGGATTTTAGAAGCCGCAAAGGAAAAACTAGCTCAAGAAAAGGTATTACTTAATGAAATTAATGAAAATAACAAGGAATAAATAAGGAGTTAAGTATACAACCTTCGCTCCTTATTTATTGATAAGATAATCTTTACCCGGATCTCTTATAAAAAGATATTACATAAATAATAATAAAAAGTCAAGGTTTTTAGGTACTTAGCTCCATAAAAGGAGCATAAAATGCAATTATTTTACCCACTTGCTAGGTCAAGTGAGAATATAGGTATACATAAATACCTTGATACCACAAAGAATCAATCATACATCCCAATAACTGGGTGTTTATTATCTCACATATTATCATGCTCTAGGTTATCTTCACTTGAGAAGATGTACTATATCTTAGCTGATTCTCTTTCTTATATTAACTCCTCTAAAGGACGTAATAGATCTATATCGCTACCTGCTAAAAGCTGGTCTTCTAGGCTATCTTGTTCTAAAGCTGAAGTATTTGTTCTACAAAAATCTTTAGAGGATAAAGGATATTTTCTTATCCATAGAGATAAGAATGAAAAAGGACAGAATAATCGTAACATTATTACCACAACAATACCTGATAAGGTTTTTAATGATCTTAAATACGAACCTGATAGATTTGCTCTTTGTGACATAAATGATGAAGCAGTACACCAAAATAACTCTAAGAGTTTAGACCTTATAGATAAAACCTTTATACCTACCATAGAAGGAAAAAGACAACATCTTGAAGAAACTAAGATGTTTATAAGAGTATCTTATCAATTCTTAAAGCAATTAAATTCTAATTGTAGTATTTCTGCAATATCTAAGATCATATTATTATATCTTTTTACTAAGATTTATAAATCTTCTGCTAATAAGTACAATTATGACGATTCTGATAGTGCCTTAACCTATAAGTCATACTCTATTGTTACTTCTTATCAAGAATTACAGAAAGAACTTAAATTGCATAGAAATAGCTTGGCTAAAGCATTGAAAGACTTAGAAGATCATAATTTTATCTCTAAACAGAGATTTTTCATAAAAGATACAGAAGATCATAACAGCAGAGCTGATAAATCTTTATGGAAGATATCAGTGCTTAATGTTTCTCTCATCACCAAGCACCATAATCAGCATGAACAAAATAACCAGGCAGAACAGAATAACCAAGAAGAACATATAGGTCAACAGCAAGCAGTAATTAATAATCACAATCAAGAATCAGTAATTAGCGATCAAAATGAAGAAGAATACAATAACAATAAAACCTTGGAATCCTCTAAGGAATGGGAATGCACTAAATACGACCCTGCTTGCACTGATTCTGGTCAATTATATAATAAAGACTTTGTATTAAAGAATAGTATTATTAAAAATATAGATTATATAGATGCTAAAAAAGAGTTTTTGGGAAACGAGCAAAGCTCGTTTCCATCTGAATCTTATAACAATTCTTTTGAAAGTTCTATTAAGGCTAAACCATCTTGTTCTAATACTACCTCTGAGTCTGCTGCAAGAATCATCGAAGATATATCTGAATATAAGGAATTAAGGCATTTCTATCCACTCTCAGAACAAGATGTAGATACGCTTAACTTTAGAGCTGGTAGAGAATTCAGCAATAATTTTGTGAATCAGTTATTACTGAAGCTCTACATCAAATATCCTGAGAAGAGATTTAAGAACAAATTTACATTCTTAAGCTATATGGCAAAGATTCTAAAGAATGAGAAGCATCAAGGACCGCTTGTAAATCATACAACATTTAGGTTCAGCTGTAACATTAATTCGGAAGAGCAAAACTTACTAGAATATGAGAAATACCTAAGCCAAATAGAGAATTCCTTGGATACCAGCAAAGAAATGCAGGTAAGGAAGAAGATATCAGGAAGATTTAGTACTAATGTGGCATATGAGATACTGACACAAGTTGAGTTTAAAACAAATCATGATAATAGTTTTATTACTGCGTTAATCCCAAACCGACTAGATTTAAGTGAGCGACAAATAGCAACTTTAAGTGAGCAAATAGAAGCAGTGTATGGTATTAACGGTTATTATGTGACTGTGATTGGAGATGAAGGATCTTCTGAAGGTGGCAGGGGAAAAGGGGAAAGAAAAGAAGCGATAGAAAAGCAATATTCTAAAATCAAAGAACCTGATATTATTTCTAATAGCCAAGATATTGGAATTTTAGATATTGGTAAGGGATTAGATATAATAGAAGAAAACACAGCATGGCATCAAATCAGGAAAGGACTGATTGAGGAATTAGGGGCGGTGATAGACGGGGTTTGGTTTTCTAAAGCAGAGACTAAAGAATGCAGGGAAACTGGCACACTAACGCTAACAATGCCAACAAGGTTTATGGCGGATTGGATCAGAAATAATTACTCGCATGTGATACGCAGACTTAGCGAAGGATGTGGGGTTAAGAGGGTGGAGTACGGGTATATGTGATATTACAAAGAAAGCAAGCACTCTGTTTGAGTATGCTAGCAATACAGAGGTAGTTGGGAAAAATGTAGAATGTATTGCCACTCCGCACCTACACCACCCATCATTAAAATTAAAACCCCTTGAGGAAATAGATAAAGAAATACCAAGACCTTTTGTTAAATGGGTTGGAGGCAAAAGAAGTTTAAGAAAGGCAATAAGTGTTCGCATGCCAACTAATTTTAAAGATTACTATGAGCCATTTTTAGGAGGTGGAGCAATTTTCTTTAAGTTACAACCAAACAGAGCTTTCATATCTGATTTAAATTTAGATTTAATTATAACCTACAAAGTGGTTAGAGACGAGCCTTTAGGATTAATTAAACTACTTTCCGAGCACAAAGCTAATCACTCTAAATACTATTATTACGAGGTGC
>NZ_WHLZ01000008.1:0-1506 GCF_046532895.1 Rickettsia koreansis
AAATAAGAAATAACTTTTATGGAAGATATAAGGCTCTTGGAAAGAAAAGTTTGCAATTTGTGTTTATAGTAAAAAATTACTTGATAAACTCGAATATTTAAATACTAAAGTAGCAAATCCTATAGATATACTCCTCAGATATACTCGAAATCAAAAAAGGTATCTACTATGCACGTAACACGGTTCTTAAATGCATCAATCAGGCGATCCTTATTATTCGCACCTGATTGAGGTAACAAAGACACAATTATTATGCTACAAGCTGCGTTACTTCATGATACTATTGAGGATGCAGAATTAACTGAAGAAACAATTACCGAAATTTTTGGACCGGAAGTAGCAAAACACGTAGAAGGTCTAACTAGAATTAAATCTTACGGGAAGATAAGTAGCGGAGAAAGCCTAAACTGATTAATTAAAGAGAAAAGATACAATACGGAATTAATAAAATTATTTGACCGAATTCATAATGTGCAAACTTTGGGAGTTAAATCACCTGAGAAAGCTAGAAAAATTATTGAAGAGACTTTAATAAATTTTCTTTTGGTCGCTGCTAATATAAATTATAAACTAGAACGAGAATTTGCTAAGTTATGCCTAAAAGTTTTTAATATTGAACTTGAAAGACACAAAGCTTTTTCTAATAATAACTCTCTGCTTCCTCCTCTAGCTTTATAAAATGATTTACTCCAAATGTTATAACCAATTAGAATTGGAATAATCAAGAATAATAATCCCCAGTGATTAAAATAATCTATCAAGTAAATTGTTCTACAAGAAGAAACTGCAAACATTAAAGCTCGTGATAAAGCAAATAACCAAAATATTAATAACTTAAATTTTATAAGAATTAATGGATATATTTTATAGATAAGTTAATATTATATATGAACCTAAATTTACTATTGAGACAATAAAATTATTATGTATGATCTGTTCACTGGTGTAACCACAGGTATTTTTTAATATATTACTACAATGTGAGTAGGTAAAATAAAATGATACAGGCCATGCACATTCAATTAAAAAATAAGCCAAACAGGTTTTTTTATTGACCTTTTCTTGTAGCAGAAAATGGTTTTTTTATATTTATATCTCCTTTTTCAATAGCATCAGCTAAGCTTTCTTGAAGTTGGTGTTTTGCATCTGCAAATACAGGAGTTTCCTATAAAGTAGTTCGTGCAGTTAGTCCAATCACAGCAATAACTGCTCCCATCCAAAAGGCTATACGCCAACTAAAACTATAGCTGGTAACTATAGATGCTATACCGAGTGCTGCAACGCCTACTACAGTAGATGCTGCGACAATCATAGCCACGCTTGAATATTGAGTAGGAGGTTTTGTGATTTCGGTTAAATAAATTTGAGCTCCCATAATCTCGCCCATTGATGAGATCCCTTGAGCAACTCTACATAATAGTAGCAGCTATAACTATTTCTGAGTAAGGAGCAAGAGTTGTTGTAATAGTAATTGCCATAATAGCTGTGGTGATAATAACAGTCTAT
>NZ_WHLZ01000009.1:0-1255 GCF_046532895.1 Rickettsia koreansis
TATTGCCAACACAGTGATGATGTGATATATTCATAAATGACCTCATATTTATTTATGGGTTATTGCATTTACCAGTAAACACAAACCGTCCAAAGTTTTCAGTGTTTACTGGTTTTTCTTTTTATAAGGTAGTTTCTACTTTATTATCAGCTATCTCTGCTACCTCATACTTCTACTTTATTAAATATATTTTAGTGTGTCAAGAAAAATTACCTTGGGCATGGTATTTTTTAATTAAAACTGAGTCTGATTTATGAAATTGTCAATTCCTATACAAAAATTCTTAAAGAAAAATTTAATTAAACTTGGATTGAAAAGAAAAGACTTTGCACAAAAAATTAATATGACGTATCCAACAGTGACTAGGCTTATTAATGCTTCTAGAAATAATCCTGAATTTATGACAATTATTACTCTAGCTGATTTTTTTCATTGCTCTATTGATGAAGTTATAGGACGAAAACAATATATATTGTGTAATGCACAGCAACAACAATTTTTACAATTACCTTTACACAAAGTGCAAAAAAACCTTATCTCATTTATTAAGAATAAGTTAGTCTTAGAAAAGATAACCGCTTATCAACTAGCCAAAAAATTAAAACTTGGCGAAACTGTTATTCATGATTTTATAAAAGATGGTAGTAATATAAATATCCTAAGTAGTCCTGTCATTATAAAATTAGCCAATTATTACTGTATTTCTTTGGATATTATGATTAACAGAACTCTAGTATCTAATGAATTTTAACATATTATTATATAATAGTTATACATGATATATATAATAGATAAATAATCGTTATATATTACTTTGTTTTTTATCAATATATTCTGAAACTATTCTTACCATAAAACTAGATCTATTTCCTTCAGTTGGATTGCTTTTTAAGTAATTATTAAGTTTTAAGTAAAATGAATCTGACATAGAGATCATTCTTCCTTTATATGTATCTTTTTTTTCTTGATATTGTGGGATTTGTGGGTCACTACTTTGAATAAAATCAAATTCTAGTTTTGAAATAGCATTAGGATTTGGTATACTTTTTATTTTTTTCATATTTAAAATATATTATTCAATAATCATTATATAATAACATTATAATTATTATATATCTATTGTATAAAATTGTTTTAGTTTATCTTGTATTTCTTGACTAATATTCTCTATTTCTCGTACCGCTTTTTGATCTTGTGGAGTCTGTTCCACCACTCCTCTACCACTTTTTATAGAATGTTTAAATGCTACTCTTTC